>JAPSGB010000005.1:0-204929 GCA_035063585.1 Polyangiaceae bacterium | reverse complement strand
CTCAGCTCGCCGCGATGTGGCTCCCACTCATCCGGGGGCTACGTCGTCGTGCGTTCCGGACCAGAAACGATCGCGCCGAGCGCGATCGAAACGCCGCGCTTTCGCGTGATCGTCTCCAGCCACGGCGTGTGCGGCGCGGCGAGCGACGCGCTCCAGACCCGACCGTGCGAGCCGTACGCGTGCGGCCCGACCGCGTGTAAGGACAAGTGCGCGACCGACGACGACTGCACGAATGGCTACGAGTGCAACGTCGAGAGTGGCAAGTGCCTGAACGGCGCGTCGTGCGATGGCGATCACACGATCACCGCCCCGGGTCAGGCGCCAACCGACTGCCGTCCGTATCGATGCCAGGCGGGCGGCACGTGCATGACGACCTGCGTCTCGATCGACGACTGCGTCGATGGGTTCATCTGCGACACCGACGGCCGGTGCGCCACGGCCACGTTCGTACGGTCCGAAGACGACTCCGCCGGTGGTTGCGGCTGCCGCACGGCGAGCAGCGGGGGCGGCAGCGCGGGGTGGCTCGGCGCGGGGCTGCTCGCGGCGGGCGCCTTGGTGCGGCGCCGGCGGCGAGTCGCGCGACGCTCCGCCATGTGAGCAGGTGACCCCGTCGCGACGAACGCCGGCGGCGTGAGGGTCGTCCGCTACGGCCTGGCGCGCGACTGGGTGCTCGGGCTCGGGCTCGGGCTCGCGAGCGGCGAGGTGCTCGAGCTGTACGGCGCGCTCGAGAAGAACAGCAGGGTCGCCGAGCTCCACCAGCGCTTCATCGACAGCGAGCGGGCGCTCGGCGTCGTCACCGAGCGGACGCTCGAGCTCACATGCGTGCCTTCAGGGCCCGACCTGCTCGTGTTCGCCATCCGGACTCTAGGCGGCGTGTTCCTCGCCGGTTTCGGTGGACGCGGCGGCTGAGCCTTGGCCCTTCGCTTCGCTACCTGCCCTGATACTTCTCCCACCAGGTGAAGGGGACTCTATAGGCATCGGGGGTGTTGTCCGCAGCGTGCGAGGCGAGGGCATTCTTGCCGACATAGTAATCGGCGATCTGGTTGCGGGCCGAGAGCGAGACGTCCGTGTCGCCGATCGCGACAGCGTGGATGTGATAGGAAAAGCCCTGGCTCGGTGTTCGAAGCCAGGCGGCGAAGCCGACCCTGCGTAGGGCCTGCACCGTCAGCCAGCGCTGGGTGGTGCTCAGGCTCGAGACGCTGATGTCGACGGTGCCACCGCCGTCGTGCGTGCCGGCCGACGCATCCACGCCGCCGGGGTTGTACGACCCTTGCGTGAGCGCGATGCCGTGGGCGAGCAAGCTGTCGGCTTCGGTGAGCATGTCCTTCGTGCGCTGGTTGACCGTCTTGCCCGAGTAGCTGACCTTCGGGCCCACGATGATCTTGTGCGCGATCTCGAAGCGGCCGGTGCCGAGCGCCGCGAGCGATGACGGTCCCGGAATGCCGGTGGCGTCGAGGCCGGAGTAACCGAGGCTCTTCTGCCAAGTCGCGTAGGCGTCGGCGGTGTCGTTGCCGAACCAGCCATCCACGATGACGTCGATCTTCTCGTCGACGAGCGCCTGCTGTACCTGCTCCACGTCGAAGTCGCCCGGCAACGAGGGTTGGTCGCCGCGAAAGGGCTCGACCTGCGCTTGGATGACGAGGAGGTCCATCGAGATGGTGGGCAGCCCCGCGCAGGCGTCGGGTGCACCGGAGCCCACCTCACAACCCTTGTCGCACGCCGCTTGGACGCTCCACGTTCCATCGGAGCATGCCAGCAGGTCGCCGTCGTGTTCGGGCAATAGCGGAATGCTGCAGCCAGCCGTCTTCGCCGCTGCTGCCAGGCTCGAGCCGCAGCCGAGCGCTGCGAGCGAGCAATCGCACACCGCGGCGCCCCCGTCACTCGTCGAGGCGTCCGTATCCGTCGAGCCCTCGAGCCCGGCGTCCGGCCACGGCTGGTTGCCCCCGGCACCCGTCGAGGCGTCCGTATCCGTCGAGCCCTCGAGCCCGGCGTCCCCCTCCTGCCCGCCGCCGCCAGCGTTCCCCCCCTGCCCCTGCGCCGTCGCGTCGTTGCTGCTGCCGCAGCCCCATGCGAAGAAGAGCGCGAGAGACGCCGCCGTTCCCCAAAGCTCGCGTCGCATGGCGCCAAGCCTACCAGAATAGGCTGGACGCGTCCGTGCCGAGTCGAACTCTACGCGCGAGCGCCGATGAGGTCGAGGTCCGTCCGCGAACCCCCGCGGGCGGCAAGCGAGGCTCGGCGAGGATGGTCCTTGGCGCGCGCTGCGCCGGAAACGGTTCCGCCCGCGGCGAGGCGCTCGGCGCGGGCCTCACGGCGCACAAGCCGAACGCTCGCTGAAACGATCCGATGACAGCCATGCCGCAGTTCTATGAGGACCGTGATCCCGCACCAGGCGACGGGTAGCCGGCCACGCCGGAACCTGTTGCGTTCACCTCACCCGCGCCCGGCGTGCGGCCAGCAGCCCCCGCCACGCCCTGTCCCATGACTCCTCGTCGTCGGCGAGCAGCACCGGCTCCTCTGGCTCGACGCGCCCCCGCATGAATGCTTCGATGAGCGCCTTTTCCTGCTCGCTCGCCGGGCGCAGGGCAGCGTCGGTCTTCGCGGCGTGGCACTCGTGACACAGCAGTTGCAGATTGGTCAGTTCGGGTGAGCTGCCCTCGATGTGGTCGATCTCGGTGCCAGGCTTGCCACAGAGACGACACTTCCCGCGGTCGCGTTCGATGACCGCCGCGCGTGTGTTCGACCGCAAGGTGCGACCGAGGGCACTGTACCCGCCGCCTAGCATGAACGCGATGCGCGTGCGCAGAGCTTCTCTGACGTCAGGGTCATCGATCCGGCCGTCACGGAACGCGCGGCGGAAATAGCGTGCGTTCTTCGCAGTCTCTCGGCACCACCGAGAGCAGAACAGGCCGTCCGTGTCGGGCGTCAGAGGGTTCAGGCAGTTCGCGCAGCAGTCGTCGATGAATACGCGCGGCACGGCCGACGCCACCTGCGGCGTCAAGACGTAACGCGCGCGATCCGGCACATCCTCACGGTCCTCCATCCCAGCCCTCTCGTCGCGTGTACGGAATTCCCTCTGCCAAAGCCACCGATGCACACCGCTGAGTCGAACTCTACGCGCGAGCGCTGATGAGGTCGAGGTCCGTCCGCGAACCCCCACGCGGTCGGGCCCGCTACCCTGTAGTCATCGTCACCGCGTGAAGAACGAGCGCTGCAGGAAGCGCAGACCCGCGAGAATCTGCACGACGCGCCCCTCCGACAGCGCGCCAATGCGCTCGCCAAGTCGAGACTTCTCGACGGACGTTACCTGCGACACGACCACGACGCTCTGCTTCGGGAGCTCACCCTCTCCGGGCTCGAGCAGCACGTTGCCCGGCTCGTTCGCCTTCCGGAGGTGGGTGGTCAGCGCGCAGACGACCACCGTGGAGATGCGCGAGTGGTTGAACACGTCCTCCTGGACGACGACGTGCGGGTGCGAACGACTCGGGGCGGGGCCTCGCGAGTCGTCGGGAGCAATCCAGAAGAGGTCGCCACGGTCGATGCGTCGCTCATCCATCGGCGTCATCCTTCGGCTGCAATGGCGGCACGGGCTCGTGCCGCGGCGTGACGAACATCGCGCCGGTGGGGTCGGTGGCCGCGGGCAAGGGCAGGTACGGTCAATCGGACCTCGCGGGCGACGTGTTCGAGTGGGCGCTCGCTGGGCATGAGCATCCGTATCCGCTATCGGAAAGCACGAATTATTCCAACACTACGACAACTTACAACCAGGCGGTCCGCGGCGGCGGCTTCAGCAACGATGCGTCGAGCCTGCTCGTCTCGTACCGCTACGGCTACCCGCCGCAGAGTCGCAGCGACGACCTCGGCTCTCGGTGCGCCAGGACACCGTAGAAGCTGATAGTACGACTATTGCCTCCACCAAACGTGGCAAGAGCCCTCGAGCCTTGGCACTCGAACGTCGGCGAGCGCTGGACCGAGTCCAGCCTCGACGCGCTGACGAGCCTCGTCGTCATGCCGTCCCCAGGTCGCGCGCGCTAGACACCACCGCGACGCCGACCGGATACGCGAGCGCGAGCCCGGTCGCCAAGCGGAGCGGCGCCCAGGGCGGGCGCAGCCCGAGGCTCTCGGTCATGACGTCGAGAATCATCGCGAGCGCGGCGACCGCCACCCAGAGCCGGAGCGGCCACACCTCGAGCTTCGGGCGCGCGAGCGCGCCCCCGAGCCCGAGCCCGAGATAGATCCCGAGGCAGCGGACGCAGACCGGCAACGCGTCCCCCAGAACATGGAGCGTCCGCCCAGGATCGCGACTGCATTGGAACCCGAACCATCCGCCGAGCGCCTCTCCGATGACGGACAGCCCGGGTACGCCCTGCGTCAGTGACGGAATGAACGGGCTGACGCCCACCGCGACGAGCAGGGCGCGCGCGAGCGGCGGCAGCGCTCTTCGGAGTCGCCCTGCGCGGCTCATGACTTGTTCGGGAGCGGACGCCCGAGCTGGCGAAGCACCGCCTGCAGATCTTCCCACACCTCGCGCTTGGCCGCCGGCACCCGCAAGAGATACGCCGGGTGGAAGGTCGGCATCACCGCGATGCGCCCCTTGTAGAGCTTCCACTTACCGCGCAGCCGCGTGATCCCCTCGGTCGTGCCGAGGAGCCCCTGCACCGCGGTCGCGCCGAGGGCCACGATCACGGTCGGGGCGAGGTATTCGAGCTGGCGCTCGAGGTGAGGACGACACGCGGCCATCTCATCCGGGAGCGGCTTGCGGTTGTTCGGCGGACGGCACTTGACGATGTTGCACACGTACACCTCGTCGCGACCGAGCCCCATCGCGGCGATCATGCGGTCGAGGAGCTGTCCCGCCGGACCGACGAACGGCATCCCCTCGCGATCTTCCTCCGCGCCCGGGCCTTCACCGACGAAGCAGAGGCCGGAAGCGCCCGTCCCGCGCGCGAAGACGGTCTGCGTTCGCGTCTCGCTGAGCGCACATCTCGTGCACGAGGCGACCTCGCGCTCGAGCTCCGCGAGCGCCTGGCGGCTCTCGCCGGGCGTGACGCGCGCTCTAGCGGCGCTCGCGGTCGTGTCACTCGCCAGGCTCGACTCGGCGCGGGCCTCGAGCGCGCCCTCGGTCGGGTCGCCGCTCGCCGGCGAACGCGCGAGCGGACCGAGAGCGCGCTCGGTGCGGACCGGCGGCGGCCTCACCGCGTCCGGCGCCGGGCGCGCCGGGGGGTTCCGCGCCGGACCGACCTCCCGCTCCCTCGGGGCCGGCGCCTCGAACGTGAGGTTCCCGCCGCGCGCGAGGGTGAGCGCCTCGGTCGCGCGCTCGAGACCCGTCGCGCCGGTCGCGGCGAGTCGCTCGACGTGAGCGAGCAGCGCCGAGACGAGCGAGCCGAGCTCGGCCTCCGGATCGTCGGGCTCACGGTTCATTCGCAGGGTTCTACCACGCGCGAGCGGGCTGCCGGTCCGGCGCGAAGCCACTCGGCCCGGCGCGCGCGGCGGCTCGCTCCGCGCGCTCGTCGGCGGTCGCCATTCAGTGCGAGTGGTTCGCCGCGAGCCAACGCTCGGCGTCGAGCGCCGCCATGCAGCCGGTGCCGGCGGCGGTGACGGCCTGCCGGTAGGTCCAGTCAGCGACGTCACCGGCCGCGAAGACCCCCGCCACGCTCGTCGCCGTGCTCCCCGGCTTCACCTTGAGGTAGCCGTTGTCGTGCGTCTCGAGCTGGCCCTTGAAGAGCTCCGTCATCGGAGTGTGCCCGATGGCGACGAACATCGCGCCGACCTCGACCGTGCGCGCGCCTCCCGTCTTCAGATCCTTGACGCGCAGGCCGGTCACCTTGTCCGCCGACGGGTCGAGCACCTCCTCCACTACATGGCTGTAGAGGATGCGGATCTTGTCGCTTGCCACGACACGCTCTTGCATGGCCTTCGACGCGCGGAACTCGTCGCGGCGATGGATCAAGGTCACGCTCTTGCAGAGGCCCGTGAGATACAGGGCCTCTTCCATGGCGGTGTCGCCGCCGCCGACCACGGCGACGTCCTCACCGCGAAAGAGCGCGCCGTCGCACACCGCGCACGCGCTGACGCCCTTGTTCTTGAGCTTCTCCTCGCTGTCGAGCCCGAGGTAGTTGGCCCGCGCGCCGGTCGCCACGATGACCGTCTGGGCGAGATGGAGCACGTCCTCGTCCTCGCCGACCCACACCTTGAACGGCCGCGCCGAGAAATCGACCTTGGTCACGTCCGCGGTGATGAGCTCGGTCCCCGCGCGCTCCGCCTGCTCGCGAAACTTCGCCATCAGCTCCTGGCCCATCACGCCGGTGGGGAAGCCCGGGTAGTTCTCGACCTCGGTCGTGAACATGAGCTGCCCGCCCGGAATGAGCCCACCCGCGCTGAACCCCTCGACGCACACGGGATGGAGATTCGCGCGAGCCGCGTAGACGGAAGCCGTGAGCCCGGCGGGGCCCGAGCCGATGATGAGGACGTTGTGAACCTTGGGGTCGGTCATGGCGTTCCGGTTCTTACCAAAAGCGACGCCAGGCCCCAAGCCTGGCCGGCACGAGCGCGAGCCGAGCCGCGGCCGCGGCCGATGCTGCTCCCTACGCCCGAGCGGGGCCGCGAGTTTCGGGCGCTGCGCCGCTCAGAAGCGCATGGTCGCGCCGAGCGACACGATGTTGGCGCTGGCGGTCAGCCGCCCGCCGTTGATGGGGTACGGGGTCCGATACGGGACGGGCTGCGCGGTAGCCTTGCCGCTCATCGCGCGGACGTTCCCCTCGCCACCGTTGTCTTGCTCCGCGAAGAACACGTGCAGGTAGCCCGCCTCGAGATCGAACCGCCCGAGGCGGACGGTGACGCCGGCGGCGGCGCCGACGCGCTGGCTCGCGACCAAGGTGACGCTGAGGTCGCGCGCGCGCTGGACGGAGGGCTCGTACCATCCGCCGGCGCGCACCGCGAGCCGCCCGGGGATTACGTTATAGTCACCACCGAGCCGAACCCCGAAGGTGTCACCCTCGAGGTTCAGCGCCATGTCACCATTGCCCGGCACCACGCCGCCCGTGCCGTTGATCGGGATGGGCGGGACCTCGGGGAATCGCAGCATGACCGCCGAGTAGGCGCGGTTTCGCGTGTACGAGCCGTCGAGCTCGATGTCGAAGACGTCGTCGACCAGCGGATCGCGGACGGCGCGGCCCGTCGCCGCGGCGCGAACCGTCCCGCGCTCGGCGCGCGGCAAGTGAAAGCGGACCCCGAGCCGCACGTCGAACGGGTTCGGCAAGCGAAAATGCGTGGTCCCGGGGCTCTCGGTGATCGTCGGGTTGCTGCCGATCGGGCGCCGCGGATCCCCCGTCCAGTAGTTCGCCTTCAGGGTGAGATCGCCGTGCGACTCGAGGGCCTCCTGCGCCGTGATCGAGAGCCCGATGTCGAGCTGATCGATGGGCGAATAGAGCCCTCCGATCACGAACCCGGGAATGAACCAGTCCGCGACCTTCACCCTCGCCCAGATGTCGGCGGTCGGGTCGTCCTGCGTCTGGTCGTCGGGAGGCAAGCTCATCGCCGCGCTCTGCAGCGACAGCGAGCCGACGCCCCAGATGAAGCCCGCTCCCAGGTGCAGGCGGTCGGTGAGCGAGTAGCCGGCAGAGAGCGTCTGGTTCAAGACGATGCCGTCCATCTTGAGCAGCATGTAGCGCTGCGGCGAGCCGACCTGGGTCGAGATGTCGCGGCCTGACGCGCTCTTATAGACGAGCGGCACCGTCTCCGGGAATTCGGTGTGCCCGTAGAGGCTGGGCGGCGTCACCGACAGGCCGATGCCGAGCTGGTCGGTCGCGCGCCAGACGAACGCCGCGGACGGGAGCGGCGACGGCGTGCCGCTGTTCGAGTTGCACGTCGTCGGGTACTTCGCGACCCCGCTCGCGCCGACGGTGACGTTGCTGCCCGGCCCCTCGCGCGTGAAGCAGGTCTTGAAGAAGACGCCGTTCACGTCGAGGAGCACGCCCGTCTCCTGGGTGGCGAGGGCCGCGGGGTTGTAGAGCGTCGCGAGCGGGTTGGTGGCTCGCGCGACCCACGCGCCGCCGCGCCCGAGCTGCTCGGTTCCATTGTCCGGAAAGCGCATGGCGTCCGTCGCGCGCGCGGGGCCCGCGAACGAGACCACACCGACGACGAGCGCACCCGTGAGCGAAAAACCTCTCTTCACGCGTCCCCTCTCAATCCTTGATTGGGCTCGCCTTGAGCGCCGCCTTGCCGTCCTTCACATACACGCTGAATTTCACGCGCTGCGCGCCGTGCCGCTGAACCAGCGTGTCGCGGTTCTTCTTGAGCGTCTGCTCGAACTTTTCGTAGCTGAACCCGTCGGTGCTCTCTCCGCACTGCTGCTTGGTGGCCACGAACTCGTCGTAGACGGCGCGCCACTCGGCGGCCTGGTCCGCGCCGCTCGCGGGGGCGCCGGCGGCGGGAGGAGCCTCGTGCCGCGGCGGGGGAGCCGGAGGGCGCGGCGCGGACTTGGCGGCGGCGTCGCTGGTCGCGCTCGGTGAAGCGGCGCGCGGGTTGCTCGGTGAAGAGGGAGCCTGAGGCAGCGGACCTCGCGGTCGACTCGGCACGACGGGTTCGACGGGGCTCGCGGCTCCCGGCGACGACGGGAGCTCACCCGGGAAGCTGAACGCGCTCATCTGCGGCTGATCCGGGATGTCACCGAGCACCTGCTTCAGATCGGCCGCGCGGCGCGGGGCGCCGCCCTTGGCGGCGACTAGCTCGATGCCGTCGTTGAGGTCGGAGGCGATCTTGCGGAACACCCCGCGGAACTTGCTCGGCTGCATCTGATCGGCCTCGCCCTTGGCGAGCCGCGCCGCCTCCCGCTTGAAGATCCCGACGGGGACCGTGTGCTCGAGCACGGAGAACACGATGCCCAGGCCGCCAGCGAGGAGCAGGACGACGAGCACGATGGGGATGTTCGCGTTCTTCTTGTCGGTGTCGTCGGCCTTGGCGAAGAACCCGAGCGGGCCGGCCACGTGATAAGGCAGCCGCCCGACCGCGTATCCGGCCCCGAGCTCCCAGGCTTCCCCCGGCAGCCGCGCGTAGACCACGCCGAGCAGCCCGCCGATCGAGCGCATCTCGCTGCGCCCCTTCTCTTGGTAGTCCTTGTCGCCCTGTAGGTTCGGCAGATCCGCGACGATCTGGTCGAGCTGACTCTGGTCGAAGCCCTCCGGCGCGCCGGCGGCGACGCGCTGCCCGTTCGCGTAGAACGCGACCGCCGCGCCCGTGCGGCCGGACAGGGCACGAGCGAACCGGTCATCGATGATCCGAGCGCCGACGATCGCGCCGGCCGGGGCTTGGCCGAGGTCGTACTCCACGGGGCGTGCCACCACCCGATACACCCGGTCGAGCACCAGCGTGTCGTCACGGATGTACCCGTGCAGAGCGTCGGCGACCACGGGGTAGCCGCCGAGCTCGAAGCCGTCCATGCCGCTCGCCTGCTCGTAGCCGGTGAATCCCACCACGCGGCCCTCTTGATCCACCGCGAACACGGCGTCGAAGCCCTCGTCCGCGGGGATCTTCTCGTTGACGCTGCGGAGCGCAGCGGTGATCTTCTCGCGCGCGTCCGCCGGCACCGCGGCCTCGCTCTCGCTCGACTTCGCGAGATACTTCGCGACGTCGTCGTGCAGCGCGAACTTCACGAGCTGCGCGGAGCGCTGACGCGCGTCGTCCTTCAGGTACCAGGAGACGACCTGACTGTCTGACGACAGCCCCTCACCCATGGCCCGCGCGCCAGCCCGGTTATACATGCTCTCCGCGAGGAACAGCACGAACGCCGCGGCGCCCAGGGCGAACGCCAAGAGCACATACCAGAATCGAGAGAGCAGCATCTACTTGCCCTTGTCCTCGTCGTCGCTCGCCTTCGGCTTCTTGCTCTCGTCGGCGACCTTGATGGGTGTCTTCGTGAGATCCACATCACCGCCCTTGAGGGTCACGGCCTGGGCGGGCCCGAGCTTGGCGCCAGAGAAGTAGACCTGAAGCGTGTAGTCACCGGGCTCGGCGAGATCGAGCTGGAACTGGCCCTTCATCGAGGGATACGCGATCGCGGCGACGTTCGGCTCGCCGATGATCCACATGCGGAGACTCGGCGCGAGCTCGTCGCGGATCTCGAAGACGCCGGCGCTCGGGACCGACCAGTCGCGAGTGGCGCCCTTGATCGTGTCGCTCGGCTGGAAGGTGGGGATCTTCACCCCGTAGAGCCGATGCTTGAACGGATCGGTGTTCTGGAACTGGAGCCGGGTGCCCGGGGGGACCACGATGGTCACCGGCGTCGTGCGACCACCGCCGACGCGAACGAGGATGGGCTTCGGGGGCTTCTGCGGGCTCGACGCGAGCGCAGCGACGCAGAGCTCCTTCGGAATGTGCGGGTAGAGGTGCCGGAACTCGGCGCGCACCGTGGGGACCGGCTCACGGAACGAGTAGCCGTGCTTCTTCGCGTCGCGCGCGTCGTTCCACACCGGGTTCAAGAGCATCCGGAAGCCGCTCACGGCTCCCTTGACCTTGGCGGCGTCGGCGGTCGCCGGGGCGGCGAGCGCGGCGCCGAGCGCGAGCGCGACCAGCACCTTACCGGCCGCTCGCCGGCGCGGAGAGGGGGAAATTTCGATGGGATCTGCGAGCTTCGGCATTGAATCGCGACGGTAGCCGAGACCCGCCGGGAGCGGAAGGACCGACCAGCCCGCCTTCGCGTCAAGAACAGACCCACCGGATCTCTTCAGCAGCGATGGATCTCCCTCGGACTGGCCGGGGGCTCCTCCGGGCCCATGGCTGCTCGTCGCGGCCGGCGGCGCGAGCCGCATCGCGCACGACGACCGCACCAAGGCGAACGGGCCGATGTGTTTGCATCGGCCCGTTCATGGGTTCCTTACCGCGCGAACCGTGGGAAATTGCGTAGCCCGAACCCCTAGCAGCGCTAGGTGGGCGGCTAGCCTCGACCTCCGGCTTCCCGGTGAAAAATTCCGGGCCTAGCTCTCAGCCGGGGCTTCGCCTCCCGGGTTCATTTGCTTGTAAGGGATTCGTTACCAGCACCTCACGAGAACTGCAGAGGGAACCACACGGGAAGCTAAGCCTTCTCTTCGCGCTTCGCAACGGACGCCGGCCGCGCCGCCCCGCCCGGCGCCCGGGGCCGCCCGCCGAGCGGCAGGGGCGCGACCCGGTCCCGTCGAGGAGACCGGCCGACGCTCGCAGAAAATTGGGCCAACCGAGCCTGATTGGCGACTCATCGGCCTCATGATCGAGCCGAGTGAACTGGAGGAGGCGGGCGCGGGCGAGGTGCGCCTCATCGACGCCGACGAGCGGCCCTCGCTCGAGGCGGCCGCGCTCGGAGCAGGGCGGCTCTTCGCCAGCTTCATGCCTCCCGGGCCCGGAGCGCGCGGACGGCTGGCGCTGCTCCTCGAGGAGGCGGTGGAGGGCGCGCTCTCGCTCCGCGGCGCCGCACCACCCGGCTTCGGTGCCTCGAGCGATCTCGACGCGACCTTGTCCGATCAGCTATTTCGCGCCCGCAGCGCGGGCTTCCGCGGGCTCACCCTCGCGCTGCCCGCCCTCGAGGGGATCGCGAACCTCGCGGGCGCGCTCGACGCCGAGGACAGCGCGGTCCTAAGGTGGTGGATCGCCGCGGCGCAGGAGCGTGCGGTGCACCTCTACGTCGACGCTCGCAACCGCTTCCTGGGCGTGTACGGCGAGCCGGTCGCGCTCGCGCTTCTGCTCGTGGCCGGCGACGCGCCGACCCACGAGATCCTGCCGGCGCCCGAACAGGCCGCGAGCGCCGCCGCCATGGAGCTCTCCGCGCCGCTTCCGCGGTGCGCGGTCCTCGATGACTTCGGCCCGCTCGCGCTCGAGCCGTCGCCGCCGCTCGCGCCGGTCGACATCGAGCGCTTCACGAGCCAGCCGCCCGCGGTAGAGGTGGAGGAACCGCTCGAGGCGACCGCGCCGCCACCGGTGGTCGGCGAGCCTGCGACGCACCTCGAGGGCACCGAGCTCGCGCGGGCGATGGCGGCGATCTTCGAGGATGACGAGGCGGTCGCGAGCGCGCCGCTCACCGGACTCGACGAGTCGTTCGACGCGGCGCTCGCCGAGTACGCGCGCCCGGCGGGAGCGCCGTCCTCGGCCCCGCAGGGAGGCGCGGGAGGCGCCGCGCTCGACGACGAAGCGCCCGCCGACGAGGGAGTGAGCGCGGCAGGCGGGGACGAGCGCGCCGAGCGGGTCGAAGCCCCGGTCGAGCCACGGCGCTCGACGCCCCTCCACCCACGCGCGCGGGAGCAGTGGACGGAGTGGATGCGCGAGCTCGACGGCGCGCGCGGACCCAAGCCGCTCGGCGCCATCGAGCGGCTCTTCGCCTCGGCGTACGTACCGCTCGCGGACGCGGTCGCGCGGGGGCTCGCGGGCCCCAGGGCGGTCGAGGTGCTCGCGGCGTGGGCGACCAGCTTCGAGCGGAGCTACACCGAGGCCTTCGACGCGCTCCGCCTGCGCGGCAAGCGCCCCACCATGGTGCTCGATGCACCGGAGGTGGCCCAGCGCATCGGGCGCCTCCACGGCGCGCGCTCCGTGCAGCTCTTCATCATCGACAGCCTGCGCTTCGATCTCGGGCTGCGCGTGCAGGAGCGCGCGCGCGCGCTGGTCGGACAGCGAGCCGCGCTCACCGAGCGGCTCTTGCTCTGGTCGGCGCTACCGACCATCACCGAGGTCCAGCTCGAGCTCATCGGCCGAGGCCCAGCGGGCCTGAAGGATCTCGTAGGAGAGGTCGAGGCCGCGCGGCCGGTCGTGCGCGGGCGCAGCGCCGCGACGATTCGGCGGCTCAAGGCGGGTCATCGCGAGCTCTACAAGCTCGATCTCGTGGAGTCGCGCCTGGCCGAGGCAGGCGGACCGCTCGCGGAGCGACTCGACGACCTCGCGGACGAGGTGGCCGAGTCGCTCGCGGCGCACCTGCTCGGCCTACCGCCCCGCACTTTGGTCATGGTCTTCGGCGACCACGGCTTCGTGCTCGACCCCCTCGACGGCGGCACCGCCGCCGCGCGTCAAGGCGGCGCGACGCCCGACGAGGTGCTGGTGCCGGGCTTCGCGTGGCTTACGGGCGACGTGCATTGAGGCGCGTTCGCGGGTAGGATCCGCAGAGCTTATGTCGAGCTCGGCCCGACCGCGCGTCCTCGCGCTCATGGCGTTCCTGGCGGGCGCGCTCGTCGCGAGCTGCGGCGGTGATGACTTCACGGTAGACGAGCCGGCGGGGGGCGCGGCCGGTAGCGCGAACACGGCGGGCGCCGGCGGCGGCGACGCCGGCGCTGCGGGCACGGGTGGGAGCGCTGGCATCGACGGCGGAGGCGCGTCGTGCGAGGGCCAGCCGTGCCGCGACGGCGAGTACTGCGGTGAGGATCGCCAGTGTCATCTCTGCGGCGAGCTCTCCCGCTTCGAGTTCGACCCCCCCGAGCCGTTCGACGTCATCAACGCCAAGCACCAGGGCAGCTACCTCAGGTACCCGCGCGCCGCCGGCGAGCGAGGGCTCCTCTACACGGTCGGCAACTGGGTCGGCAATGAAACCGCGATCTGGTTTACGCCCGACCCCACGACGAGCGCGGGGCACGCGATGCCCGCCCCGTTGGACACGGAGGGGGTCCCGGAGAGCGGGCCGCTCTCGACGCGCGCTGCCTCTGAGGGAATGCTCGCGGGGATCAACGTCTTCTGGGACCGCGGTACCCGCAGCGGCAGCCTCAACCGCGAGCTCGTCGGCGGTGTGCTGAACGCCGCCGGACAGGTCACCAGCGTCGCTCCGCTCGGCGCGCCCATCAACGTCGTGGACACCAACAATTTCGGCTTCGCCTTCGCGCCGCTCGCGGCGAGGGCCTGGTGGATTTCGAGCCGGAAGGGCGCTCTCAACTTGGACCTCTTCACCGCCAGCGTGGGCCCGACCTCGCCCGCGACGGCCGCGCAAGTGAACCTCGTGACCGAGCCGGCGAGCTGCCCGAGCGCCGGGCTCGACGCCGCGCCCTGGGTGACCCCGGACGGCAGGCTCCTGCTCTTCACGTCCGCCGAGTACTACGGCGACTGCTCGAGCAAGGGCTCGACCCAGGACCTCTACGCGGTTGGCCTCGACGAGCACGGGCAAGCGACCGGCTTCGGACGGCGGCTGAACATCAACCTGCAGAACGTGTACGACGTGCAGCCGAGCCTGTCACCGGACCTCTGCTCGCTCTACTTCAGCTCGAACCGAGACGGCGCGAACCAGCTCCGCCTCTACCGCGCGCGCCGCAAGTAGCGGCGTTGAGCGGCGGCTCGCTCCGCCGTATAGTGCGCGCCATGACTCAGGTCCATGGCGGGCGCCTCGTCGCCCAGGCGCTCCGGCGGCACGGCATCACGCACGTCTTCACCCTGTGCGGCGGCCACATCCAGGCGATCTACGACGGCTGCCTCGACGAGCAGATTCGGGTCGTCGACACGCGCCACGAGCAGACCAGCGGCCACGCGGCCGACGGGTACGCGCGCGTCACCGGGCGGCCCGGCGTATGCCTGGTCACCGCCGGCCCCGGGATCACCGACGTGGTCACCGCGGTCGCCAACGCTCAGCGCGCCGGCGTGCCGATGATCTGCATCGGCGGCGCAGGGCCGAAGGCGCTCTGTGACATGGGCTCCTTGCAGGACATGGACTCGGTCACCTTGATGCGCCCCATCTCGAAATGGAGCGTGCAGGTCCCCGAGGCGCGCCGGATCAAGGAGTACATCGACGCCGCGTTCCGGATAGCGCAGTCGGGGGTCCCCGGTCCGGTCTACCTCGAGATGCCGCTCGACCTCTTGATGAACTACGCGGACGACGACGAGCCGCTCACGGCGCCCCTCGCTCCGCCGCGCCCGGCCGGCGATCCGGCGAGCATCGCCCGCGCCGCCGATCTCCTGAAAAAGGCGGAGCGCCCGAGCTTCCTCATCGGCGCGCAGATTCGTTGGAGCGAGCGCCGGGAGATCATTCGAAACTTCGCCGACAAGGTCGAGGTACCGTTCTTCTTGAACGGCATGGCGCGCGGAGGGCTTCCCTACGCGCACCCGTCGCTCTTCACGCGCTCGCGCCGTCAAGCGCTCGGCGAGAGCGACGTCATCTTCGTGTTCGGGACCCCGTTCGACTTCCGCGTGGACTACGGTCGCCCGGGTACCTGGAACCCGGACGTGAAGATCGTCCAGGTCGACCTCGACGGAGCCGAGCTCGGTCGGAATCGCGCGGTGGACGTCGCCATCCATGGCGACAGCGGGCTCGTGCTCGAGCAGCTCCTCGACGCGGTCGGGACCAAGCAGGCCCCCGCGTGGCTCGCCAAGCTGCGCGAGATCGAGAGCAAGCACCGCCAGAAGATGGCCGCCGAGATCGAGAGCGGTGGCAGCCCGCCAAACCCCTTGCGCGTCTGCCACGAGGTCGGGAAACGGCTCGGCAAGAGCGACGTGGTCATCGGCGATGGCGGCGATTTCGTCGCGACCGCCGCCTACGTCATCCCGCTCGAGTGGCCGCAGCTCTGGATGGACCCCGGCCCGCTCGGGACGCTCGGGATCGGCCCGGGCTACGCCATGGCGGCCGGCCTGATGCGCCCCGAGTCGCGCACCGTTCTCATGTACGGCGACGGCTCGTTCGGGCTGCACGCCATGGAGTTCGAGGCGATGGCCCGTCAGGGCATCCCGGTCGTGGCGGTGATCGGCAACGACGCCGGCTGGACGCAGATCCGGCGCGGGCAGGTCACCATGTACGGAGAGGATCGCGCGGTGGCGACCGGCCTCGACTACACCCGCTACGAGAAGGTCGTCGAGGCGCTCGGCGGCCAGGGCTTCTGGGTCGAGACGCTCGAGCAGCTCGGCCCGGCCCTCGACGCGGCCTTCGCCAGCAAGACGCCCGCCTGCGTGAACGTAAAGATCGCCAAGAGCGAGTTCCGCAAGAACGCGATCAGCGTCTGAGCCCGGGGCCGGCGCGGAGCCCGGCGTTCGCGCCGGGCTCAGGGATCGCGGTCGGGCGGCGCGGCTGCGCTCGGGATGGGGTTCTGCTCCTTTTCGAGGTAGCGGAAGATGGTTCGAGGGTCGACCCCGAGATCCCGCGCGGTCTGCGTCCGGTTGCCGTTGTTGCGCTCGAGCACCTCGAGCACGTAGCGGCGCTGGAAATCCTCCTTGGCCTTCTCGAGCGGCACGATGGGCGCTTGCGCCTCCGGGCCGAGATCGAGATCTTCGATCCCGAGCAGCGTCTCGTCGCAGAGGACGAGCGCCTTCTTGATTCGGTTCTCGAGCTGCCGGATATTGCCCGGCCAGGGATACTTCTTGATCGCCGCGAGCGCCTGCGGCGAAAACCCGCGCACCGAGCTGCCGAGCTCGTCCGCGTACTTGCTGAGGAGCGCCTTGGCGATGATGAAGACGTCATCGCCTCGCTCGCGCAGCGGTGGGAGCCAGAGGTTCACCACGTTCAGCCGATAGTAGAGATCCTCACGGAACTCGCCGGTCTTGATCATGTCCTCGAGCGTGCGGTTGGTCGCCGCCACGATTCGGATGTCGCACTTCTCCGGCCGGCTGTCCCCTACGCGGTAGACGACCCGCTCCTGGATGGCGCGAAGCAGCTTCACCTGGAGCTGTGGGGTGAGCTCACCGACCTCGTCGAGGAAGAGCGTCCCGCCGTCGGCTTGCTGGAATTTTCCGGGGCGGCTGGCGATGGCGCCGGTGAAGGCGCCCTTCACGTGCCCGAACATCTCGCTCTCCATCAGGCTCTCGGGGATGGCCCCGCAGTTGACGGTGATGAACGGGCCAGAGACACGGTTCGAGCGGCGGTGGAGCTCGCGCGCGATGAGCTCCTTGCCGGTGCCCGTCTCGCCCGTGATGAGCACGTTGATGTCGGTCGCGGCGACCTTCTGCAGCTTGCGGAACACCTCCATCATGCCGGGACAGGCGCCGATGATCTCGCCGAAGCGCTTGTCGCTGAGCTCGGCGCTCAGCTTCTCCTTGTCCGCGCGGAGCGCGCTCAAGAGCATCGCGTTCTGGAGGATGAGCGACGCCTGGCCCGCGAAGATCACGAGGAGGTCCAGCTGCTGTCGTTGGAAGAGGTGCTTGACCTCGTCGTTGCCGACGTAGATCGCGCCGATCACGTCGCCTTGGCTGAAGAGCGGCGCGCACATCACGCTCGATAGCCTGAGCGCGATCACGCTCTCGCTCTTGCCGAAGGTGGTGTCGGTGAGCGCGTCGCTCACGATCACCGGGCGCTTGGTGAGGACGACCTGGCGCACGATGCTGTCGCTGATGACGCCGCCCGCGTCCTCGATGGCCTCCTTCTGCACGTTGCGGGAGGCGCGCACGCGCGGCTGCCGCTCCTCGCCGCCCGGCTCGAGCATCAGGACTACCCCGCGCGCCGCTCCGGTAAGCTCGATGATGTCGTCGAGGAGCGTCTCCAAGAGCCCGTCGACGGAGCTCGACGTCATCAGCCGCTCGCTGAACGCATGCAGGCGCCGGAGGCCTGCGATGTCCGAGAGCGCGGGATCCGCGCCGTCGGTCGACGCGGGGGCGGCCGGCAGCTCCGTGAACAAGCTGAAGCCGAGCTGAGCGTTGCCGAGCGTCAGCCGATCCCCGCTCGCCAGCCGAGTGCGGCGCTTCTTCTTTCCGTTGACGCGGATATCGGCGTCGCGATCGACCTCCTCGAGCTGGAAATCGCGCCCGTTGAACACGATCTGGGCGTGGTGCTGGGCGACGCTCGGATCGGGGAGGCAGATGTCATTTCCGCTGCCGCGCCCGATGGTCGTCATCGGCTTGTGGAGGCCGATGAGCACCGGCGCGCCGTCCGACGGAAAATAGCGGATCGTCGCCATGCGGGCCTCAGCCTAGCAGAAAGGAACCCTGCGGAATCGGCGAGCTTCCGGCAAGGAGGGAGGCTCTCGCGAGGGCTCCCCCGAGCCTCAGAAGAGCACCCCGCCGACCGAGAGCCCGGCGCCGCCGGGCAGCGCCATCGGCATCACGCTCGTCACGACAGCCAGCCGGCGCGCGCTCGGCGCGCCGTCCTCGTCGCGCCTGCCGAGCGCGCCGTCCGCCGCCGACCCGGGGGCGAACACCGCGCCCGCCGCGAGGCCGAGCGCGGTGGTGGTCCCCATGAAGATGAGCCCGCGCTTGGCCGGCGGCGCGTCTTCACCGGCGTAGAACAGGAAGACCGGGAGCGACACCGCGGCGCCGATGCCCGCGCCTCCCCACATCCACGCGAGCCCGTCCCAGCTCGGCACCCACACCGTGGACAGGCCCGCGGCGGCGGCGAGGCCGAGGTTATATCCGACGAGACCGCCGAGCGACGCGCTGTCGTTGGCGAGCCCGTAGCCGATGCCGGCGCTCGAAGCGCCGTAACCGTACATCGAGCCTATCGCGGCACCCCACGCGACCGCGCTCGTCGCGAACACGCTGCTCCGCGGCGACGGCTCGAGATAGTACCCCGACGCGAAGCCGGCCGCTCCGCCCAACGTGGCACCGAGCGCGGTCGCGCGGCTGAGCCCGCGGAAACCCCACGCGTCATCCTCGCTGGCGGTCACGTACTGATAGCTGGCGATCCCGACGCCCTCGCCCGCTCCGATCACCATGCCCGCCGCGATCGCAGCGGGCATCCCCCGCGGCAGCGCCGGCTCGTCGAGGAAGTACACTCCCACCGGCGCGGCGACGCCGAGTAGCGCCGGCGCGATGAGGAAGAGCCCCGGATCGTCGAGCCCCACCTCCGACGAGAACCACGCCCCCATCCCGCCGCCGTAGGCCGCCGACACCGCGTAGAGCGCGCCGATCTCGCCATCCGAGCGCGCTCTCGAGCGCTGCTGCGACGGATAGGGCTGCGCGTACCCGTAGCCAGGCGAGTAGGGTGGATAGCCCGGCGTGGCCGGCGGCGCGTAGCCGGGCTGTCCGTAGCCGGGCTGTCCGTAGCCGGGCTGTCCGTAGCCGGGCTGTCCGTAGCCGGGCTGTCCGTAGCCGGGCTGTCCGTAGCCGGGCTGTCCGTAGCCGGGCTGTCCGTAGCCGGGCTGTTGCGCCGTCGCGACGCCGCTCGCGAGCGCGACGGCGACTCCGGCCAGCGCGGCGCGCGGGAGGCGGCGGCGAGGTTCGCGAAGAGGGCTCATGGTGGACCCATCCGGACCGAGCGAGGCGTCGAGAGAGCCCGTGGTTCGACGAGCCTCGAGTGGACGCTCGCGCACGCGCCCCGGCCGCCGGCCGCGCCGCTCAGTCAAACTCCCTCTTCAGCGGCCGCGCCAGCACGTCGCTCACCGCGTCCTTCGGCGCCTTGCCTTCGTAGAGCACCCGATAGACCTCGAAGCAGATGGGCAGCTCGACCTCGAGTCGCCGCGCGAGATGATACGCGCTCCGAGCGGTCAGCACCCCCTCGGCGACGTGACCGAGACCCCCGAGCACGTCGTCGAGCGCGCGGCCCTTGCCCATCTCGAAGCCGACGGTGCGATTTCGTGACAGCTCACCCGTGCAGGTCAAGACCAGATCTCCCATGCCGGAGAGCCCCGAGAGGGTGAGCGGGCTACCGCCCTTGGCGACCGCGAGGCGGGTGAGCTCGGCGAGACCGCGCGTGATGAGCGCCGCGCGGGTGTTGTACCCGAAGCCGAGGCCGTCGCACGCGCCCGCCGCGATGGCGATGACGTTCTTCAGGGCGCCCCCCACCTCGACGCCGATCGGGTCATCGCTCGAGTACACGCGAAACCGCTCCGTCGAGACGAGGCGCTGGATCTGCTGAGCCAGCCCGTGGTCCCGCGCGGCCACCACCACGTTGGTGGGCAGGCCGAGCGCGACCTCCTTCGCGAAGCTCGGCCCGGAGAGCACGGCGTGGCGCGCCGCCGCGCCGGGGCCCAGCACGTCACTCGTGATCTCGCTCATCAGCATCAGCGAGTCGTTCTCGATGCCCTTGGTCGCGGTGACCAGCGCCGCCGAGCGCGGAAGGACCTCGCGCGCCGAGGTGAGCGTCTGACGAAACGCGTGCGACGGGACGACCAGGATCACGAGCTCGGCGTCGGCGAGCGCAGCGCCGAGCTCGCTCACCGCGCGTACCGAGTCCGGGAGCCGAAAGCCGGGCAGGAACTCCACGTTCTCTCGCGACTGCTCGATCGCTCGAGCGTGTTCCGCCTGCCAGCTCCAGAGGCTGACCGGGTGCCCTTGCTCACCGCACAGCTTGGCGAGCGCCGTACCCCAGGCGCCCGCGCCAATCACCGCGATATGACTCATGCCGGTGCGGGAGAATCGAAGCTCACGCGCTCTGCGTCAACTCCCAGGGCGGGCGTCTTGCGCGTTTCGAGCCGCTCGTCCCGAAGGGAAGGCTTTGCCGCCTCGGACGCCGGCACGTTCGAGAGGTGTGGCGGGACCGCACACGGTCATCTAGGCTCCGCGAAGATGCTCGCCCACCGCTCCGCTCTCCTGGCCCTGCCGTCGGTCGCGCTCCTCGGGCTCGCGCTCGCGGGCTGTCCGTCCAAGGAGTCGCTCGGCTCGAGCGCGCTCGGCCTGGTCGGCGCCGGAGTCATCAACAACCCGAAGAACCGCACCCTCCGGTTCGACATGTTGAAGTTCGGGCTCGATCAGTTCTGTCACGAGATGCTGAAGCTCGGCGCTCCGCTCAAGCTCGATGACGATCAGCCGGTCATCGGGCGCTTCTTCGCCGACAGTTGCAACTCCCAGGTCATCGACACCGAGACGCACAAGTCCTTCGTCGTCCAGTACGCCGGCAAGGGTTTTGCGTGGTCGAACGTGACCGGCCGCGTCGGCTTCTCGGCGGCGGGCCTGGTGGAGTTCGCTCCCGATTTCCAGATGAATGACGGCGCCCTGTACGTCTACTTCCGCTCGAAGAAGATCGACGACACGACCTTCCAGACGCTCATGATGGAGTCGGCGGTCGCGCGCGGCGGCATCGCAGCCGTCGGGGCGAACCCGGACACCTTTGGCAGGCAAGTCATGAAGAGTGAGCTCGAGCGTGGCTTCACCGTCGTGCGCTACGACTCGGGAGGACAGACCGATTTCAGCCTCGGGATCCTCCCGAAGGGAGAGCGCCCGTACCGGCCGTTCCAGATCGAGCACGCGAACAAGCTGGTCCTCGCCAACGACCGCACCGAGATCCACGCGGGCCAGCAGGACTTCGTAGGAGGCTTCGAGGTCGAGGACGACGACCAGGCCCTCTACCTCACCGTCTCGGTCGACGGCGCGCCAGCCGTCGACGCCTTCGTGGTGCCGAAGGCGGTGGGCGATCAGATGATCGCACGATACGTGCAAACCGCCGGAGCGGCGCCCCTCGCCGGCCCGGCGCTGATCGCCGAGCCGGCATCGGCCGGACAGCTCTGGAAGCGGTTCGTTCGGGTACCGAAGGGCGCCTATTACCTGGTGCTCGACAACAGCGCGATGGCGGGCGCGATCGCCCCGACGACCGCGCCGGGCGATGATCGCGCCGCCAAGGTGGACTATCTGGTAGAGGTTGGCGACGCCCCGTGACCCTCGCGGAATATTGGACGCTCACGTCGGTTGCCCGTCCACCCCCGCCCAGGTATGACGAGCCGCCGCCCGAGCCGGCGAGGCCGGAATAGTGCAGAGAAGCAAGCTCCTCAGGTATGCCTTCTGGGCGGTGTGGTTCGTGGCGGCGCCGCTCGCCCTGGCCGCGCTGGCGGTCTGGCTTCTGAAACCGGCCGATGCCACCGAGCCGAGCGGCATCGTCGGACAGCTCCGCTGGCTGGTGCAGGACCAGCCCGCGCCCGCCGGGATCGTGCTCTTTACGATCTTCGAGATGCTGCTCTACCACTTTCGCCACGCGCTGCCCTTCGCAGCCGCGGCCGGCGTGGTGGGCCGCAGCGACCTGCCACCGGACCTCCGGCGAGAGTACGAGCGCGCCGCGGCTCTGCTCGAGGAGGCGGAGCGCATCCTCACCCGGAAGAGCCGCGCGGTCGAGCGTCAGGTGCCCGCGAGCGCGCGCGAGGAGCTCGAGGAATCGCTCGAGTTCCTGCGGTCGAGCATGGAGAGCGAGCGCTTCGACGACGACGAGTTTGGCGCCGCGCTCGAGCGCGCGAGCCGCCTGGTGGCGCGCCACCTCGGGCGCTGGCATAAGAGCGAGCTCCGCGAGTACGTCGAGTCGATCGGCATCGCGGTCGCGGTGGCCCTGCTGCTCCGCGCGTTCGTGGTGGAAGCGTTCAAGATCCCGAGCGGCTCGATGCTGCCGACGCTCCAGATCCAGGATCACATCTTCGTCAACAAGTTCGTCTACGGTCCCGAGATCCCTTTCACGCACACCCGCCTGTTCGCGCGCCTGCCTCCAAAGCGGGGCGACGTGCTGGTGTTCGAATACCCCGATCCGAACCCCGAGAACCCGCGCCAGGATTTCATCAAGCGCGTCATCGGGCTGCCCGGCGACACCCTCGAGGCCGACGGTGGTCACCCCATCATCAACGGGTGGAAGGTGCCGAGCTGCGACGTCGGTCAGTACGACTTCTACGAGGGAGACGGCGCCGGCTCGAAGACCGGGCAGCTCGTCATGGAGTTCCTGGGCGACTACTCGTATCTGACGGTGTACGAGAATGATCGCTACGACGGTCACCAAGGCCCATATCACGTCGCCCCCGGCGAGATGTGGGTGTTCGGCGACAACCGCAACAACAGCAGTGACTCGCGCGCGTGGAACAACTACCGCGGTGGCGGCGCGCCGTTCGCGAACATCAAGGGGCGCGCGATGTTCGTGTGGCTGAGCTTCGGGCCCGACGGGAAGATCACCTGGGACCGCCTGCTCCACGAGGTGCTCGGGCGCCCAGTCCTGCCGAAGGGAGCCCCGGCGGACATCGTGAAAGGGATCCAGTCGTGCTTGGCCAAGCGCCCGGCCGTCACGACGCCCCCTCCGCCCAAGGGCTGAGGAGAGATCAGGGCAAATTCCCAGACGGAACGAACGGGGCCGAGCCGGCCGTCCCTCGCCGCCGCGCCCCCTCCCCTCCCCGCGGAGTCGACGCGGAGGTCCGCTCTGTCCGAGGGGCAGGCTCCTGGTGTAGGGTAACGGACGCTTGAGTGAGTCAAAGGAGGTACATGATGGGACGGAAGCTCGATAGGTGGTTGGCGGTAGGGAGTGCGGGCGCGGTGGTGCTCGCGCTGGTCGCGTGCAAGAAGAAGGAAGAAGCGCCGGCACCGTCCGCGAGCATCGCCGCTCCCGAGCCGGCGCCTCCCGTGAGCGCCGCTCCGCCCGCTGAACCGGACGACGCGGTCACGCGCTACGAGGGCAAGGAAGTGAAGCAGAGCGGCACGAAGGTGGTCGCCATCCCCAACCTGAGCGTCTACCAAGCGGCCGACACCTCCTCGAAGCGGCTCACGACCTTGGCCAAGGGGACCTGGGTCAACCTCAAGGCAAGCTACAGCGACTGGTACCTGGTGGATTATCCATCCGGCGTCGGGGAGCTGTCCCTGGGCTGGATCCAGAGGAACCCGAACTACACTCACACGGCGAGCGCGGCCGAGGCAGCGAGCGCCGCAGCGGCGACCAGCGCTGCAGCGGCGGCGGCGAGCGCCGCGGCGGCGGCGAGCGCGGCGGCGGCGGCACAGCCCAGCGCCAGCGCGGCCCCCGCAGCCGCCGACAGCGCAGCGGCGAGCGCCGCGGCGGCTGCGGCGAGCGCCGCGGCGGCTGCGGCGAGCGCCGCGGCGGCTGCCAACTCCGCGGCGGCTGCGGCGAGCGGCGCCGCGAGCGCGGCGAAACCCATCATCAAGTTGCCCCCTCGCATCAAGCTGCCCGGCGCCCCCAAGTAAGGCGTCGATTTTGCTGCTGCGCCGCGTCACTCGCGGCGCTCGACCGCGCCAGCGCCGCGTCGTAAGAGTCGGCCATGACCGAAGCTTCGATGCAGGCGCTGGTTTACGATCGCGCACGTGATCCGTGGGACTCGAGCCGCGGGCTCCGCATGGAAAGGCTCCCCGCCGTCACCCTCGACGAGCGAGAGGACCACAACGACCGCTCGCGGGTGCTGATCCGCCCGCACTACGCGGGCTTCTGCGGCTCGGACCGCGGGATTTGGTTCCGGCGCGCCTTCAAGGACATGATCTTCGACTCCCTCGACCAGGAGGCGAAGCAGGCCGGTCAGGCCCGCGATCGGCGCGTCATCGGTCACGAGGTGTTCGGCGAGGTCATCGCCGTCGGGAGCGACGCAGAGCGCACCTATGGCCTCGCGGTGGGTGACATGGTCACCGCCGAGAGTCACATCTTCTGCGGGGCTTGCTACCAGTGCCGCGTGGGGGACGCCCACGTCTGCGCCGACGAGTACATCATCGGCATCAGCACGGACGGTGCGTTCGCCGACTACGTGAAGCTCCCCGCGAAGGTCATTTGGCGCACCGACACCAAGAAGATCCGTCCTGAGGTGGCCGCGGTCCAGGAGCCCTTCGGCAACGCGGTGCACGCATGCACCAAGGTGAACCTGCGAGGCAAGCGCATCGCGATCGTCGGCTGCGGAACCATCGGGCTCTTCGCGGTGGCGGTCGCGCGAGCGCTCGGCGCGACGGTCATCATCGGCATCGAGCCGAACCAGAACAACGCGGCGATGGCGCGCCGGCTGGGCGCCGACGTGGTGCTGACCCCGGCCGCGCGCGCCGCGGAGGACTACGCGCACGATCCCGCACTCGCCGCCGAGGTCCGCAAGCTCACCGATGGCGTCGGGGTCGACGTGGTGCTCGAGATGAGCGGCATGAACTCATCGGTCAACAACGCCATCCACATCGTCCGGCGCGGCGGGGACGTCATCCTGTTCGGCCTGAAGAGCGGCGACGCCATCATCGAGAGCTTCGACCGGGTCATCGTCGACGGGATCGCCATGCACAGCGTCATCGGGCGCCGCGTCTGGGAGACGTGGCACATCACCCGCCACCTCCTCGAGTCGCGGGACCCGAACATCCACGACCTCATCTGGGAGGTCATGCTGAACCGCGGAGACGGCCCGGTGGTGGACTTCGAGTCGTACACGCCCGACGCCTTCCAAGAACGGATCCAGACCTTCCCGAAGGTCGTGTTCCGGTTTCCGAGGTGAGCCATGTTCGAGAACGCGAGAGCCATCTACGCAGCCGAGCTCGAGGAGCTTCGTGAGGCCGGCCTCGAGAAGCGAGAGCGCATCATCACCACGCCGCAGGCGGCGAGCATCGAGTCGGACGGCAAGCGCGTCCTGAACTTCTGCGCCAACAACTATCTCGGCCTCTCGAGTCACCCGAAGGTCATCGCGGCGGCCAAGCACGCCCTCGACACCCACGGCTTCGGGCTCAGCAGCGTGCGGTTCATCTGCGGGACGCAGGATCTCCACAAGCGGCTCGAGGCGCGAATCGCCAAGTTCTTCGGCACCGAGGACGCGATCTTGTACTCATCGTGCTTCGACGCCAACGGCGGCCTCTTCGAGACGCTCCTCGGCCCCGACGACGCGATCATCAGCGACGCCTTGAACCACGCGTCCATCATCGACGGCATTCGCCTCTCGAAGGCGGAGCGGCACCGCTACGACAACGGCGACATGGCGGGGCTCGAGCGCGCGCTCGAGGCGACCGCGGGGCGGCGCCTGCGGCTCATCGCCACCGACGGCGTCTTCAGCATGGACGGTTACCTCGCGAAACTCGACCAGATCTGCGAGCTGGCGGAGCGTTACCAGGCGATGGTCATGGTCGATGACTCGCACGCCACCGGCTTCATCGGACCGACCGGCCGCGGCACCCCGGAGCACTTCGGGGTCCTCTCGCGAGTGGACGTCATCACCAGCACGCTCGGCAAGGCGCTCGGCGGCGCGAGCGGCGGATTTACCACCGGGCGCCGGGAGATCATCGAGCTCTTGCGTCAGCGCTCGCGCCCGTATCTGTTCTCGAACACCCTCGCCCCGGCGGTCGCCGGCGCGAGCCTCGCGGTGTTCGAGCTGCTCGAGGAGAGCGGCGAGCTCCGCGAGCGCGTGATGACCAACGCGCGGCGGTTCCGCGAGGGGGTGACGGCCGCCGGCTTCGACGTCAAGCCTGGCATCCATCCCATCGTGCCGGTCATGATCTCGGACGCGAAGCTCGCGCGAGACATGGCCGCACGGCTCCTCGACCACGGGATCTACGTCATCGGGTTTTCCTATCCGGTGGTCCCCAAGGGGCAAGCTCGCATCCGCGTGCAGCTCTCCGCCGAGCACGAGCCGGCCCAAATCGACCAGGCGGTCCAGGCGTTCACCCGCGTGGGCAAGGACCTCGGCCTCGTCTGACGGGCGCGCGGCCCCTCGCTGGCCGCCTGCGACCGGCCCGTGCGGCCCCCGCTCCCGTCGCGGCGGGAGCGGCCGGCCCGGCGGTCGTGCTAACGTGCTTCTGCCATGACGAAGCTGCGCTTGGGGCTCACGCTCACCTCCCTGGTCGCGGTCGCGCTCTACGCGTGCGGCAGCTCATCCGATGACGCGCCGAGCGGCGGCGGCGGGAACGGCGCACCGGTTGCCTCGTACACGCCGAAGCGCTGCGACTACGCGGTGAGCCTGCCCGAGTCGGTGGAGGACGCGACGATGGACGGCCGCGACGTCGGCGCCGAGCCGACGCCCAAGAACGTCCACGTGAGCTGGGCGGGTCCGCCGAGCTCGAGCTTCGCCGTCAATTGGGGGACGGGGCTCGACACGCGCCTCACCCAGGTGCTCTACGGGACGGACCCGGCGGCGGTAGCGGCCGCTGACCGCGCGGGCGCGGGCGTCTCCGTCCAGCTCGGTCACACGTTCATCTTCGGCAGCTCGAGCCCGCTCTACGCGGACCAGAAGGCGCGCGTCCACGAGGGGCACGTCTGCGGCCTCGAGCCGGGCACCACCTACTATTACAAGGTCGGCGGGCCCGGGAACTGGAGCGCGGTCTACGACGTCGCCACCGCGCCCGCGCCCGAGAAGACTACTCCGTTCCGGTTCGTGCTCTCGGGCGACTCCCGAGGCGATCCGGGCGCCTTCGCCGAGATCCAGCGGGCGGCCCGCGACGCCGCCGCGGATTTCCAGATCTTCACCGGCGACGCGGTCATGGTCGGCGCCAATCAGCTGAACTGGGACGAGTTCTTCCAAGCCAAGGCGGGCTCGTTCGCCGCCGAGGAGGCGCTCGCGCGGATCCCCTTCATGACCGTGGTCGGTAATCACGAGGCGCTCGCGCTGAACTACTTCGTCCAGTTTGCCTTCCCAGGCGAAGAGACCGAGGGCGAGAGCCCCGATAGTCGCGGCGAGGAGTGGTACTCGTTCCAGTATGGGAACGCGTATTTCTTGATGCTCAACGATACGGTCACCGATCAAAACTCCTTCGCTCGCGAGGCCGCGTGGATGAAGACGAAGCTCGACGGGCTCGATCGCACCAAGATCGACTGGGTCTTCGCCGTACACCATCGGCCGCTCTACACCTGCTCGAACCACTCGCCGCTCGCGACGCAGGTCGATCTCTGGGGCAAGGCCTACGACGAGCACGAGGTCGACATGGTGCTCGCGGGACACAACCACTGCTACGAGCGTAGCAAGCCGATCCGCGCGGGCGTCGAGGCGCCCATGGGCAGCGGCACCATTTACGTCACGGCCGGCGGCGCCGGCGCGCCGCTCTACAGCACCGGGACGGACTGCCCGCTCGAACAGATCACCGAGAAGACGCGCGGCTACGTCATCATCGACATCGACGGAAAAAAGCTCGACTATCGCGCGCTTCGGAACGACGCGAGCGAAATCGAGTCATTTTCGCTCATGAAGTGAGCGCCGCTCCGGGCGCTCGACGCAGCGAGAGCCCGCGGCTAGAAGCGTGCGGTGCGCTCCCCGTGGTTCCGCGCCGGGCCGACCCTCCTCCTCGCCATCCTCCTCGTGGCGCCGCTCGGGCGGGCAGAGGATGCCGGCTCGGCGCGGAACCCCGAGGACGCGTCCCGACTCGAGCGCGACGACGCGCGCCAGGTAGAGCTGATTCGTGGAGCGGAGCGCGCCGAGCGGGAGGCGCGGCCGCGCGACGCGCTCGCGCTCTATCGCGAGGCGGCCGCGCTCGCGCCGGGCTCGCGGCTCGCCCGGCGCGCGCGGACGCGGATCGACTGGCTCGAGGCGCGCGGGGGTAAGTCGGACGGTCCGCTCATAGAGCTCCTTCGTATGCAACGCCTCGGGCCGGGTGAGCTCACGGCCGCGCGCCTCGAGGCGTTCGAAGGCAAGCTCGCCGGCTTCCCACCAGGGCCGGTCCGCCGCGCCGCCCGCGCGCTGGTCGCCGAGGCCTGGCTCAATCGCCTCGATCGGCCTGCGCGGGCGATCCCCGCGTTCGAGCGCTGGCTCGAGGAACCCGGCGTCGAGACCGCGGAGTGGGAGCTCGCGACGACCGAGCTCGCGCTCGCTCGCGCGCGCTTGGGTAACATCAGCGGCTCGGTCGCGGATCTCCGTGCGGCGGGGCTCGGCAAGCGCGCCGAGACGGCCTTCCTCGAGCTCGAGCTGCTTGGGCGCTACGGGCGGCCCGCCGCGCTCTTGCTCATCGTCGCCTTTCTCGCCGCGGCGCTCGGCTCGGGCTGGCGTGGACTCGGAGCCGGCGCGCTCGCGCGCGGCCTCTCCCCGCCGCGGCTCGCGCTCGCCGGGTGGCTCTTCGCGGTGCCGCTCGCGGCCGCGCGTGTGCATCGCCCGGAGACGTGGCGCGCCATGCTCTTCATCGTGCCGGCCTCTGCGGCGCTGCTCCTCGTCGCCTCGGTTACCGGCATGGCGCTGGGAGACCGAGCTCGACCGTCGCGGCGGCGACTGCTCACGGCGCTCGGGATCGCAGCGCAGCTCGCGGCCGTGTACCTCGCGCTCGACCACACCCAAGTCCTCCTCGCCATCCTCGTGAACTATCGGCTGCACTGAGCGCCATGCCTCGCCCCCTTCATCAGCGACCGCCCCGAAACGGCTCGAGCGACAGCACCGTCGAGATCGTGATCGCGCTCATCACCATCGGCGCTAGCGTGCTCACCGCCATGGCGTTCGCTCCACGAACGAAGCTCCGCGACGATGACCGCCGAGACTCGCGAGAACTCCGAGACGATGACGAACAGCGAACCCCGTGACGCCCGTGCCTCTGCCGTCGCTGCCGCCGCGCTCGTGTTCGGGCTGGCGGCTCCGGCGACTTACACCGCAGAGCGGCTCTACGAGTACTTGCGCGAGCCGATGACGAGCCCGGTGCTCATCCTGCGGACGCTCCACACGGTGTATTTCTGGCGCGCCGGGGTCGCCGTGTGGTGCGGTCTCATGGTGGCGGCCATCGCTTACGCCCACTTTCGTCGGGCTCCGGAACGTGGCGAGGCGCGCGCTCGGAGGCTCGCGCTCGCGACGGGCATCGTGGTGCCGCTCTTGGCCCTCGCCGCGTGGGTGTTTCCGTGAGCCTCGCGCGGCTGCTCGAGAGCCTCCACGGCGCGATCGGCGTGCTGGCGACCGCGGCGCTCGTTCACCCGGCGCTCCTCTTGCGGCGCGGCAAGCCGCTCACCCCCCGCAGCCGCTGGGCGGTCGCGCTCGCCGGCCTACTAGCAGCGCTCGCGTGGTCCGCTGGGGCGTTCATTTATGGTGACTATCGCCGCCTGGTGAAGCGCACCCTGTTTCAGAAGAGCGTCGGCGCGGGGCTCGCGTTCGAGACGAAGGAGCACGTCGCGGTCACGGTCGCGTGCCTCGCGATCGGAGCGCTGGTCGCGGCGCTGGTCGCGCCGCGCGAGAGCCGGGAGCTTCGCCGCGCGGCCGCGCTCTCATTCGGGCTGGCGGCGGGGCTCTCGGGTCTCGTGGTCGGCCTCGGATGGTACGTCACGGCCGTCCACGGGTTCTGAGCGGCGCGAGCAGAGCGCTCGGCGGCGCGCGGGAGCACGCGAGGGGTTCCGCCTCGGGTCCTCGGTACTATGTACCGCGTATCGGCCCCGATGACCGAGCCCGACCCCATCTCCGATCCCGCACAGCCGCGGCCGACGCTTCGCGAGCGGAAGTTCGCGCGCACCAAGCTGGCGCTCCTGAGCACCGCGGTCGAGCGGCTGAAGGAGAAGCCGCTCTCGGAGATCACGGTCAAAGAGCTCTGCGAGTCGGTGCGAGTCTCGGAGGCGACCTTCTTCAATTACTTCAAGAAGAAAGACGACCTCCTACACTATTTCATCCAAATCTGGACGCTCGACGTCACGCTCCGCGCGCGCGAAGCGGTCGGCTCGAGCGCCGGGCTCGCCTTCGTGGAGCAGGTGTTCGATCTCACCGCGCAGCACCTCGCCGAGCACCCGCGGATGATGCAGGAGATCATCGGGCACATGGCGCTCGAGCCGCGACCCGCGCCGTGCACCCGCGAGTGCGAAGGGATCACGCTGGCCGAGTGCCTGCAGGCGTTTCCCACGGTGGACTGCGTGGAGAGTCTCCCGGACATCCGCCTCGAGAACCTGTGGAAGCCCCACCTCGAGCGGGCGGTCGAGCTCGGCGAGCTCCCGGTGACGCTTCAGCTCGACCAGGCGTTGCTCGCCTTGGTGAGCACGTTCTTCGGCGTGCCGCTGTGGCTGTGCTCTGGGGCTCCGGAGCGCGTCCGCACCGCCTACCGGGAGCAGCTCGACCTCATCTGGGCCGGGCTCCGTGCCCGCGCCGGCGCAGACCCGATGCCGGCGCAGAGCTGACTCAGCCCCGCCCCTGCGGCGGCGGGCTCGGGCTGGCGGCAGCCTCTCTCGGGCCCGGCTCGATGGCGAACGGCAAGAGCCGGTAGACCCCCGACCCCGCCTGCTCCGAGGCGAGCTGCTGCTCCGCCTGAAGCATACCGGCCAGGAGGATACCGAGGGTCCGCTCGAGCTTCGCGCGTGTCATCGTCGCTCCGGATGTTACGGAGCCCCGAGCGCAGTTCTTCCCGAGGGCCGGATCTCAGTCGAGGGGGATCGGCCGGTCGAGGTCGATCCCGAGCGCGGCGCGGACGATGCGCCCCTTCCGCAGTCGGAGCGCGGCGATCACCATGGCCACGATCCACGACGCGAAGATGAGGAAGCCTATGGGGCCGTAAATCCGCCAGTCCGCCTGCGCCCGCTCGACGTAAGCGTACCGGAACGCAAAATCCGCAGCGATCTTCAGCACGCACGCGATGGCGCCCAGGTTCCAGCCGGACATCTCGAGGGACTTCCAGTACTCGAAGTCACCCTCGGGGACCTCCGGGTACATCAACGACGGCCGCCGCGACACGTTGAGGCGGCGGTAGGAGAACATCACACCGAATACCACCGCCACGAGGTTGACGACGTCGATCGGGCTGTGCCCGCTGCCTTCGAGCGCCAGCGTCATCTGCGGGACCTTCTACCCTGATCGCCCCACCTCGTCGAGGCCGCGCGCCAGCTCGGGCGAGCGCCGCCGAGCGTGAACCCGGACCGCGTGACGACGCCTAGAACCGGCCGAGATAACGAGGGGGCATCCCGATGGCCGGGTTCGGAAGGATGGCCTCGCCCGGCGAGAGCCGACCCTCAGCTTCGATCTGGAAGCGCCGGACCACCCCGCCTCCCGTCTCGGCATCGGTGACGAAGCACGCCTCGCACTCGCGCACGCAGCGCACCTCACCGAGGCTGAACGGCACGCCGCGCGAGCGGAGCAGCGTCGACACCTCTCCCGAGGCGATGGTGAGCGCGCTCACGGTGTCATCCTCGGGCGCGGTGTGCGCGTCGCCGAAGGAGCCGAAGGTCGTGACGACGAGCGTGCCCGCCGCGGCGTAGTCGAGCCCGAACCCGGCCGGCCCCGCTCCGAAGCTCGCCGCCCGATAGCGCGCGAGTTCGTGCAGCGCGGGCTCCAGCGCCACGCGCACCACCGCCGAAGTCGTGATGTCCGCGGTAGAGCTCCGCTCGAACCCGCCGGTGCAGGCGACGGCGAGCTCGTCCCCGTCGGGAGACGGCGCGAGCGCGCCGCAGCCGTGAAGTCCGCGGAGCACGAGCACCTCGCGGATCGCGTCGGCTGAGGGGTCGATACGGACCAGGCGCGACTCCGCCGACGCCGACCAGTCCCGCGCGTACCCCGAGAGCAGCACGAACACCGAGCCGCCCAGCGCGAGCGCGCGGTTCGCGCGCGGCAAGAACCGCGGGTCCTCTCCGGCCATCGCTGGCGTCAGATCGACGCGACCCGTCACCCGCGGCCCGCTCGGATCGACGATGAGCACGTCCCCGCCCTCGTCGAACGGTTCGCGCCCCGGGCTCGGATTCGACTCGAAGCGCGGGACGTAGGCCTTGCGCGCGTCGATCGGTACGTAGTCTTGGGGGTTGCTCGAGAAGCCCATACCGACTCGGAGCTGCGCCGAGACCGCTCCGCTGGCGACCTCGACCCAGGTGAGCACGCTCGCCGGATACCGATCGATGAGGACGAGCCGGCTCCCGTCGGCGCTCGGCGTCGGCACGACCACGTCGCCGCCGAGCGGCGCGGAGAGCGCGGTCCCCGTCGAGGCGGACGACAGCAGCGACGCCGAGAGCACCGCGCCGTCGACCCCGACCAGCGACACGTTGGACGACTGATAATCGGTCTCCACGACCACGAGACCCCGCCCGCACACGCCCGCGTCCACCCCGGTCCCGCCGGTGTTCCCGGGCGGCTCGGGCGCGCCGCACGCGCAGCACAGCGCGACCGCGGACGCGACCCACCCGCGCAACACGCCATCCATCGTCGATTCCTTCTCGGGCGAGGCTCGCGCCCGGCAGGCGTTCCCCGGGATTCCGCGCCGCCCCGACATGAGGCGCCCGGAACACCGAGGTCCGACCAGCGGGTCTTCTGACTCCCCGTGGATGCCCGGATCGCCTTCCCAGCTTCGCCAGTGGCTTCGTGATCCGGGCCGCGACAGGTTACAGCGGCGGCTCCGTGCCGGACTCTCACCGGCTTCCCTCGACAGGTCGGACGAGCAGGAGACAACCACACCGCGCGGCGTCCTTCAAGGGGATGCCGCTCCGGCGCGGAATCGAGCGGGCTAAGCTCGGCGGCGTGGAGAGACTTCGGGTGGTGTCGTGGGGCGAGCTCGTGTGGGACACCTTCGCGGACACGCGGCGGCTCGGGGGCGCGGCGGCGAACGTCGCGTATCACGCGGCGGTGCTCGGCGCTCATGCGTCGCTCATCAGCCGCGTCGGCGACGACGAGCCCGGGCGCGCGGCGCGCGGCGCGCTCGCCGCGCGAGGAGTCGAGACCACGCTCGTACAAGTCGATCCCGAGCGCCCGACCGGTCGAGTCGAGGTCGCCACCATCGATGGCGAGCCCCGCTACCAGATCGCCGAGCAGGCTGCGTGGGATCGCATCGCGTTCGACGCGGACGCCCGAGCCGCCGTCCTGCGCGCCGATGTCCTCGTCTATGGCACGCTCGCGCAACGCACGGTGCTCGGCAGAGGAGCGCTCGCCGAGGCGCTCGCGGCGGCACCGGCGCGCTGTCTCAGGCTCTGCGACCTCAACGTGCGGCCCCCGTTCGACACGCGCGAGGTCATCGACGAGGCCATCCGGCACGCGAGCGCGGTCAAGCTGAACGAGGCCGAGGCGGCGCGCCTGGTGGCTGCCACCGGCGCGAGCGACGCCGTCGACTACCTCCTCGCGCGCGGAGTCGGGCTCGTGGCGCTCACCCGCGGCGCGGCGGGCGCGCTCCTCGCGAGCCCGCGCGAGCGGCTCGAGAGCGCCGGGGTCGCCGTCTCGACGGCAGACGGCGACGCGGTGGGCGCCGGCGACGCCTTCAGCGCGGTCATCGCGCATCTGTGGCCGCGTGGCGCCGGGCTCGCGGAGCTCGGCGCGCGCGCCAACCGCTACGCCGGGTTCGTCGCCTCTCGGCGCGGCGCGATGCCCGAGATACCGAACGACCTCGCCCGCGCCATCACGCGAGCAGGAGCCTGAGCAGCTCCTCCGAGCGCGCCTCACCAATCCCGAGCGCCTCGGCGAGCTCCTCGAGGAGCGCGTTCTCCCCGAGCGAGACGTCGTCGTCGGCCCACGCGACGGCGGCGCCGAGCACGTAGGCGACCTCGCCGCGCACCGGGTCGTCTTCCAGCGCCGCCGCCACCGCGCGGAGGCGTGCCTCGACACCCTCCCGAGCGCGCGCCGACTCGGCGCGCGCGAGCATCTCGACGAGGTGTGAGGTCCGCACGCGAGGCTCGAGCTGGCGGAGCGCACCGCGGAGCACCTCGCGCTCGGCGTCGTGGATCTCACCGTCCGCCACCATGATGAGGACCATCACCTCGCACAGCGGTCCGTACTCCTCGACGATGAGGGCGGCCTCGGTGTCCTCATGGGTAGCGGTGAGCGCGACCGAACCGGGCGCTCCGCGCTCCCGCAGGCGGGCCGAGAGCTCCTTCGCGACGTCCTCGCTCAATCTGAGCACCATGGCGGCGGAGGCTATCACCCCCCGAGCCCTGAGCAGAAGCCGGGATTCCGAGGCTCCCCGGGGGAGCGCGCCCGGCCCGTACGCTCCGCGGCCCATCGAGCATCGCTTTATACTTTACTTTAGTCTCGACTCCGCGCCGTGCCAAGAGCCAGCCGCCGGCGCGTTGCCCGAGGCGTGGATGAGCGGTACGTTCCTCGAGATGCTCATCCCGACCATCGGGCGTCGGAGCCGCCTCGAGGCTCGCGGCGCCCTCGGCCTCTTGCTCGACTGTCACGCCCGGATCCGCCGGTTTACCGCGCTCGCCCAGGGGCTGATGACCGACTCGTCCGCGGCGCCGAGCGAGATCTCGGCGGTCGCGGCGCAGGTCCACCGGTATTTCGCGGTAGCGCTGCCGCTGCACGTGCAGGACGAGGAAGAGTCGGTGCTCCCGCGGCTCCGAGGGCGCGACGCGGTCCTCGACCAGGCGCTCGCGACCATGCACACAGAGCACCAGCGGATCGATGCCGTGTTGCCGCGGCTCCTCGAGGCGTGGTCGGAGCTCACGGCCAACCCGACCGCCTGGGGCGCGCTCCGAGCCGCCCAGCTCGACCGGCTCACGGAGCTCGCGCAGCTCTTCGACGCGCACCTCGCCGCAGAAGAGGCGGTCGTTCTCCCGGCGCTCGAGCGGCTACTCGACGATGACGCGCGCGGCGAGATCGAGCGAGAGCTCCGCGCGCGACGCGCAGACGCCTACGCCTCTTGAGACGAGCGCGCCCGGCGGTCTGCCGCGTCCGACTCAGGTCGCCGGGTCGCCGAGCTCTCGCGCGACGTGCGGCAGTCGCGCAAAGCTCTCGACGTCTTGCGCCTTCTCGAGCGCGTCGCGGGCGGAGATGGTCCCGGCTCGAACCAGCTTGTCGAGCGTACCGTCCATGGTCTGCATGCCCTCGCGCGCGCCGCCTTGGATGAGGCTCGAGATCATGGTGGTCTTCCCCTCGCGGATGGTCGAGGCCACCGCGCCATTTCCCACCAAGACCTCGTGGACCGCTACTCGCCCCGCGCCATCGGCTCGCTTCACGAGCTGCTGCGCCACGATCCCAGCCAGCGAGTCGCTCAGCATTCCGCGAATCTGCGGCTGCTGGGCCGCCGGAAACGCGTTCACGAAGCGATCGATGGTCGCCGCCGCCGAGTTGGTGTGCACCGTCGCGAAGATGAGGATGCCGAAGCTCGCGAGCTGCAGCGCCAGCCGCATGGTCTCGGGGCCGCGCAGCTCACCGACCAGGATCACGTCGGCGTTCTCTCGGCCCGCGCTCCGGATCGCGTCGGCGAAACTCGGCGAGTCGACGCCCACCTCGCGGTGGGTGATCTGACAGCGGAGCGCCGCGTGCACGAACTCCACGGGATCCTCGATGGTCAGGATGTGCCCGTACTTCGTGGCGTTGATGTGGGAGATCATGGCGGCGAGCGTCGTGCTCTTGCCGCTGCCGGTGGGACCGGTGACGAGCACCAGGCCCGAGCGCCGCTCGGCGAGCCGGACGATGGCCGGCGGCAGGCCGAGCTGCTCGGCGGTCAGCACCTGGGTCGGGATGGTTCGGAAGACTGCACCCGGCCCAGTGGTCTTGTAGAGGTAGTTGGCGCGGAAGCGGGCCTTGTCTTCGTAGGCGTACGCAAAATCGAGATCGTGATGCGCGTCGAACCACGCGCGGCGCTCGGCGTCGATGATGGGGTAGAGGAGCGCCTCGAGGTCGCTCCGCTCGAGCGGGACCTCACCGATGGGCACGAGATCGCCCCGGCTGCGGATGGTCGGCGGATAGCCGACGGAGAGGTGCAGATCCGAGCCGCCCGCGGCGAGCATCTGGTCGAAGAGTCGATCGATGGCGGCCATCAGCGACCCCGCCATCCGAGAAACCCGCGCTGCTGCGGCGCCGCCGGCGCCTCCGGCGGAGGCGCCGGCTGGTCCAGCGCGTCGAGCTGGGGCAGCCGCGGATCGTCGGCGTAGGTGCGCGCCACCTCGCGCTCTACCAGGCCTCGGCGCACGAGCTCGGCCAGCGAGTCATCGAAGCGAATCATCCCGTAGGCGCGACCCCGCTGCAGCAGGCTCGGCAGCTGGAAGAGCTTGTTGTCACGAATGAGCGTCCAGAGCGGGATGCCCCCGGTGATGAGCTCTGCCGCTGCGACCAGTCGCGACCCATCGACCGTGGGCACCAAGCGCTGGCTGATGATGAGCTTCAGCGCCCCAGCGAGGGTCGCGCGCACCTGGGCCTGGTCATCCGGAGGGAACATGTCGATCAAGCGATCGATGGTGCGCGCGCCGGACGGCGTGCTCATGGTGGCGAGCACCAGGTGACCGGTCTCCGCGGCGCCCAGAGCCATCTCCACCGTCTCGCGATCGCGCAGCTCTCCGATGGCGATGACGTCCGGATCCTCACGGAGCGCGCCCTTCAGCGCGGCCTTGAAGCTGTCGGTATGGAGCCCGACCTCGCGCTGGGTCACGATGGCGCGCTTCACGGGGTGAAGCACCTCCACCGGGTCCTCCACGGTGATGATGTGGATCGGCTTCTCCTCGTTCAGACGAGCGACGAGCGACGCCATGGTGGTCGTCTTGCCGTGACCGCTCGGCCCCGACACGATGACGAGCCCCTGGTGATACATCGCGACCCGGCCGAGCTCCTCCGGCAACCCGAGCGCTTCGAGCTTGGGGGGCTCGGAGGCGACCAGGCGGAAGCATCCCTTGAGACCCGTGCGTTGGCGGCTCACGTTGACGCGCAGGCGACCCGCGCCGGGGAGCTCGAGCCCGAAATCCGCGTATCCCAGCTCCTCGAGGCGCGCGCGCTGCCGCGCATCGAGCAGCGGCTCGAGGAGCGCTCGCACCTCGCCGTCCGACCGGACCCCTCCTTCCGGCCTCATGATGCCGGCGATCCGCACCCGCAGCGGGTCACCCGCCATCACATGCACGTCGCTCGCGCGCTCTGCGCGCGCGGACGCGAGCAGCCGAGCGAGCTCCGAGGCGGCGGGCTCACCCGCCGTGACCGCGACCGGCGGCGCGGGCTGGCGCTCGCTCGGCTCGGATGCCTCGGCGCTCACGCGTGGGGCAACGACCTCATCAGGCGGCTCGGGAGCGTCGAGGGCGATGCCGGAGGGCGCGTACCTCGCCCGCTGCGTCTGCTCCGCATCGGCGCGCGGACGCGCAGCGACGCGTGGCGCGCGAGCGATGCGAACCTGCAAGCGCGGCCCAGTCCGCGCGACCTTCACCGCGTAATGCGCGCCGTCGAGCTCCACGCTCGCGGTGTCACCCCGGGTGTCGGCGGAGGGGACCAGCGGCTCGAGCGGCGAGCCCGTGACGAGCGCCTCGACGTCGCCCGGTCCCAGGCGCTCGGACGAGAGCGCGCGAAGCTCGTCCCCGACCCGGAGCGCGGGCGTGGCGTCGGTCTGGAGGACGAGCTCGCACACCTCGGGGCGCCGGAGATACGAGAGCAGCTCGCGCAGCGTGGACACGATCCCGTGAGGCTAGCCTCCCCGCCCAGGCGCCGCCAGCGAAGCGCCCGCGGAACCCGGCCGCGCTCGAGGCGGCGAGCTCCGGCGCGCATCGCGACGAACCCGACCGATACGGCTGGCGCGAGTCCGAGCGCCTCGATGTGCGCGACCGCGTCGCGGAAGCAGCTGGCCCATCCCGATAGGGCGCCCCGTGTCGCCCACCCTCCGCCCCTCGCCGCCGCGGCCGGACGAGCAGAGCCGGGCCTCGTTCACGCTCGCCAAGCGGCGTGAGACGCCCAGGCGCCGGTTCACGGCTCGGCGGCGCTCCGGAGCGCGTTCATGTCGTGCACGGTGAAGCCGGCCGACTCCGTGCTCACGACCTGCTCGCGCTCCCAGCGGGTCATCACGCGGATCGCGGTCTCGAACGAGGTGCTCACCAGATCGGCGAGCTCGCGGCGCGACAGCGACACGGGGATCACCGAGGTCCCGTCCTCGAAGTCGTCTCCCAGTTGATCGTAGAGGCGGAGCAAGAGCATCGCCAGGCGGGACTCGACCGAGCCGGCGCTGAGGACGTCGATCTTCGTGCTGAGCGCCGCGACCTGGGCCTGCATCCCGCACGCGATCGCCATTCCGAGCCGCGGATCGCGCTGGGACGCGTCGATGACGAGGTCGCACGGGATCGCGACCACCGTCGCGGAGTCCGTCGCCACCACCGCGTCTGCCGGGTGCGCGATCCCCTTCAGAACGGCGACGTCGTCGATGCAGTCCGGAGGGCCGAAGAGCCCGCAGATCGCCGCGCGCCCGCGGGCGCCCGCTCGCACGACCTTGACCAGCCCCGAGCGGATGAGGGTGAGCGACCGAGCGGGATCACCGGCTCTCCACAGGTACTCCCCACGAGCGAAGCTGCGGCTCACGGCGGACGCAGCAAGACGTTCGACGAGCGCGCGATCGACGCCCGTGAAGGACGGCGCGCGCTCGAGAACCTCTGCTAGACCCATGCGCTCCGCTCAGGCAAGACGCGTTCCCTCGAAGACCTGATACCGATCAGGAGTGATGTCGAGGTGTCCCAGTCGCATTCACGCATAGTTTGCGTCACGCGCAAGACGTGACGCAAATATCGCGGAGCTACTTCTTGAAGCCGCGGATGATCTTGATGAGCTCGGCCACGACCTCGGGCTTCTTCTTCAGGGTCGGGTGGGGCGGCATGGCGGCGCTCATGCCCGCGGCAGCGCCACCGCCGACGATGACCTTGCTGAGCTCGTCGTCCGGCGTCTTGTCCTGCCAGGCCGCGTCCGCGAAATCCCGGGGCTTGGGGTTGAGGGCCGCGGCGCCAGGGCCGTCGCCCTTGCCGTCCGCGCCGTGGCAGGTCGAGCACTCCCCCGCGAACATCTTCTTCGCGTCAGCGGCCGGATCGGCGGGCGCTGCGGCCGCGGCGGTCGGCTGGCTGGCGCCCGAGGTGTCTGAGCCGCCGCTCGCATCCTTCTTGTCGCAAGCAGCGAGCGCGAGCCCGGCAGAGAGCACGAGAGCCAACGGGGTGAGCATCTTCATCGTCAGTACCTCCACGAAAGTGCGCCTCGCCATACCATCCAGGGTTCCCCGGAAGCAAGCTTGATGACGGACAAGGCCGAGCCCGGTGACGCAGATCATCGCGCTCGACGGGGCCGGGCCCCGGGCGCGAACGCGCCACCCGTGAGCACGCATGGTAAACGCCGGCAGATGATTCGCTCCGCGGCGGCTGCGCTCTCGCTCTTCCTTGCGGCCTGCGGCGTCGCTCCTGCGCGACCGAGCGCCGCGCCCGACCCGCGGGGTTCCGCGCCGACCCGACCACCCCTCCCAGGAGCAAGTTCATCCCCGTCGAGCGGGCTGCCGGAGCCGCCGGCCGGGCTCCCCGCCGCGCCGGCCAGCTGCGCCCCGCTCCTCGCGAGCCCGACCGAAGGCGACTGCGGCGCGCGGCCGCTCGACGCGCTCGACGCAGCGCTCGGGGTGGAAGCCGTCACCGAGCGGGACGCGCGACTCGCAGGGCTCGAGTCGTGCGCGAGCTTTCCGCGCGGGCTGATGCGCGCGCTTCGCGCGGAGCTCGCGCCCGCGGAGTGCGGGGACGCGCTGGTCGAGCCTGCGCTCGCGGCGCCCCCCGGCGCACTCGACGCGGACGTGCGTGACGCGCTCACCGGCCTCGGGCTGGCCGCGCGACTGGCACGACTCGCGAGCGAGCCGCCCCGGCTCGCAGCCCCCTTCGACAAGGCGCACTTCACGCCCTACTTCAACGAGCAGCTGGCGCCGTGGATCAGCGCTCAGGCGAGGGCCATCGGCGAGACGGCGACCAGCGGCGCGAAGCTCCACGGCTACGGCCTCGGCATCGTGGCGGTGGAAGCTGGGGTGGCGGACCTGCGCTTCGTGGAGCTCGTGCGCGACGTCCCGCTCCCCGTCGAGCTCGCCGGCGACGCCGAGCTCAAGGAGCTCTACTACTCGACGCTCGATCAGGTCCTCGACCCGCGGAAGGATCGCGGACGCGACGCCGCCCTGGTCGGACTCCGGCGCTTCGCCGAGCTCGGCGCGCTCGCCGACGCGCGGGTGGACCGAGCGCGCGCGCTCCTCTCGGCCCTCTACGGCGGGCGGAGGATCGACCGGCTCGACGAGCTCCTCCTGCCCGCGCTCCCACCGCTCGGGAGCGCGACCGTCGAGGAGCGGCTCGCGGCGCGGCTCCCGACGTTCTACGGCTCCCGGCTGCTCCCGGCCACCGCCGCCGACGACCCGCGCGTGCTCCGCGCGCTCCTCGAGCGCGGGCTACCGCCAGCGGTGCGGGCGCGCCTCGAGTCGACGGCGCTCTCGGCCGGCTCGCGAATGCTCTACTCGCGAGCGCTCGTGAGGCTCGGCGAACTCTACTGGAGGTCGGGAGACTTCGTGAAGGCCGCCGCCATCGCGGGCGGCTCCGCGCCCGACGACGCCGGCCGCGCCGAGGTGGAGCTCATCCAGGCGGTGGCGAGCGCGCTCGAAGGAGGGCCGCGCGACGCCGCGCAGATGATGCTCGAGGGGCCGCTCCTGCCTCGCGGCGTCGGCAACGTGGCTCGCCTCGACGCCCTCGCGCGCGGCGAGGGCCGGCTCGCCGGGATGGCCGCGTGGAACGCCGCGCTCATCCTCGGCTTGAACCCACCCGGCGCGTCGGACCCGGGCTTCTTCCGGGGTCTCGCCGGGCGCTACCGGAGCGCCGCGGCGCGCCTCGATGACGCTCGGACGCGCGCGGAGGCGCTCGCGCGCGCAAAATCCGCCGACGCGGTCGCGGCAGCGGTCGCCAAGGCGCGCCCTACTCAGTAGCGCTGCGAGGGCCGCGCCCCCTTGAGCGCAACCCCGCCCGTCACTGGCGTCTTGGGGATCCCGTCCGAGAGCTCCTGGTAGAGCTTCTTCATTTCGGCGAGCTTCTCGGGCTGCTTGCTCGCGAGGTCGTGCTCCTCGTTCGGGTCGTGGTCCAGGTCGAAGAGCATGAACTTGTAGTCATCGCCGAAGGCGAGGAGCTTGTAGCCGTTCCAGACGAGCGCGCGCCTCCGATCCATGAGATCACAGCGTGGCAAATCGATGATCACCGGGCGGGGCTTGGCCTCCTCGCCGAACACCTCGGGCAGGAGGCTCACGCCGCGGAAGGGCGGCTCCGCCGCGACGCCCATGAGATCGGCCACCGTCGGCGCGAGATCGATATGGCCGCGTGGGGTCTCGATCCGGTGCGCTGGCGCGCCTGGGACGTGGATGAACCAGGGCACGTGCACGAGCGACTCCCAGATCTCGTACGCGTGCCGGTACTGCCCGTGCTCTCCGAAGCCCTCTCCGTGATCCGCCGTGATGATGACCGCCGTCTCGGGGCCCCACGGTTGCTCGTACACCCAGTCGACCAGATCTCCCACCCAGTGGTCGGTGTAGTGGACCTCGTTGTCGTAGAGGTCACGCCGCCGGTCGCCGAAGTCCGGGTGACCTTCGTGCTTGAAGTAGACGTAGTGCGGGTCGAGGAAGTGAAAATATGCGAAGAATCGCTTCCCTTCCGGCAGCTTCACGTTGGAAGGGTCGGACAGCATCTCCTTGGCCTGCTTGTTCATCGCCTCGCTCGTGATGTCGTGCACGCCGGTGAGATCGAGGAAGGTGCCCGGCAGGAGGCGATAGTCGTCGAAACCCTGGTTGAGCCCCATGTTCGGCAGAAAATAGCCGTGCCCGTTTCCGGCCATGGTCCGCATCCCGGCCTTCTGCAGCCGCTCGGTGACGAACAGGTTCGCCGGGAGCCAGCGGGTGAAGAAGTACCCGTCACGCTCCATCTCGGACGGGTACTTCCCGACCAGCGCGGGCGCGACCGATTTCGCCGTATAGCTCGAGAGCGAATACGCGCGCGTGTAGCTCACGCTCTTCTTCTCGAACTCGGTGAGCCAGGGCGCGATGGGCCGAGAATAGCCGGACCACGGCATGTCTGCGCGCAGGCTGTCGACCATGATGAGGATGACGTTGTAGGGACGCTTCGGCGCCGGCTTGGGCGGCTCCGCGGCCACCACTGCGGACGCGAGCGGCGCCTCCGCGCTCGGCGGCGCGGCCGCGCTCGTGCGCTCGAGCGGCTTCTCGCGCGAACAGGCGAAGACGAGACTGGCGACCAGGGTGAAGGCGAGGGTTCGGCGCATCGTTCGACGATTGGGAGACGGAGTGGCACGCTCGTCGCGGGACGCGCGCGGCGCCGCCACGAGCCGGAGCCCGAGGGATCTAGCCTCCCCCGCCCCAGCTGTCACGTCGCGAGCGGCGAATACCTCGCGGGGCGTCTGCTCGAGCCGCGCACGCTTCGGCTAGGCTCCCTCGAACATGGACGCACGCGACCCGCTCGACCCACGCAGCCATGTCGGCCTCAGCGAGCGCGAGGCGGGAGCGCGCCTCGCCGCCGAGGGACCGAACGAGCTCCGAGCGGCGAGGGCGCGCTCGGCGTTCGCCATCGCGCTCGAGGTGGTCCGCGAGCCGATGTTCCTGCTCCTGCTCGCCTGCGGCGCCCTCTACCTCACGCTCGGCGATCTAGAAGAGGCCTTGACGCTCCTCGGGTTCGTCGGCGTGGTGATGGGCATCACCATCGTGGAGGAGCGCAAGACCGAGCGGGCGGTGGGGGCGCTCCGTGATCTCTCGAGCCCGCGCGCGCTCGTCTGCCGCGACGGCCAGCTCCGCCGGGTCGCCGGCCGCGACGTCGCGCGCGGGGACGTGGTCCTGCTCACCGAGGGCGATCGCGTCCCTGCCGACGGCGCGCTGCTCGCGAGCATGAACCTCCAGATCGACGAGTCGCTCCTCACCGGCGAGTCGCTCGCGGTGCGAAAGCTCGCCGCGTCGTCGCCTCCGAGCGCCATGGGCGCGCCGGGGGGCGACGACTCGCCCTATGCGTTCTCGAGCACGCTGGTGGTGCGCGGCACCGGGGTCTTGCGGGTCCTCGCCATCGGCGAGAAGACCGAGGTCGGCAAACTCGGCGCCGCCCTCGGCTCCCTCGAGCCGGGCCCGACCCGCGTTCAGCGCGAGGTGCGGCGGCTCGTCAAGGTGTTCGCCATCGGCGGCGTCATCCTCTGCACGGTCGTGCTCGTCACCTACGGCGTTACCCGCCACGACTGGCTCCACGGGCTGCTCGCGGGCCTCACGCTCGCGATGGCGGTCCTGCCCGAGGAGTTCCCGGTGGTGCTCACCGTGTTCTTCGCGCTCGGCGCGTGGCGCTTGGCGAAGCAACGCGTCTTGGCGCGACGAGTGGCCGCTATCGAGGCGCTCGGCTCGGCGACCGTGCTCTGCGTCGACAAGACCGGCACGCTCACCGAGAACAAGATGGCGATCCGCCGGCTCTGGCCCGGCGCTCGCGGCGAGGGCGCTCACGAGCGCACGCCGCGGAGCGAGCCGCTCCCGGAGTCGGTGCACGAGCTCGTCGAGTTCGGGATCCTGGCGAGCCAGCGCGATCCCTTCGACCCCATGGAGCTCGCCTTTCACGAGCTCGGCAACCGCGAGCTCTCCGGCACCGAGCACCTGCACGCGAGCTGGACCTTGCAGCGCGAATACCCGCTCTCACCGGAGCTCCTGGCCCTGTCGCACGTATGGCGCTCGCCCGAGGGCGGCCGCTACGTGGTAGCGGCGAAGGGCGCACCGGAGGCCATCGTGGATCTCTGCCACCTCGACCCCGACACGGTCGCGCGCGTGCTCGCAGCGGCCTCCGAGCTCGCCGGCGAGGGCCTCCGGGTCCTCGGGGTCGCGCGCGCGTGGTTCGAGGGGGAGCTCCCCGCACACCAGCACGCCTTCGCCTTCGAGCTGGTTGGGTTGGTCGGGCTCGCCGATCCGGTGCGGAGCGGCGTCGCGGGCGCGATCGCGGACTGTCATCACGCGGGCCTCCGCGTGATGATGCTCACCGGCGACTACCCGGAGACGGCGCGCGCGGTGGCCCGCGAGCTCTCGCTCCCGGACGGGCCGCTGCTCACCGGTCCAGAGCTCGACGCCATGGATGACGCGACGCTCGCCGAGCAGGCTCGCACCGCGACCATCTTCGCCCGCGTGGTGCCGATCCAGAAGCTCCGCTTGGTCGAGGCGCTCCGTCGCGACCGAGAGGTAGTCGCGATGACCGGCGACGGAGTGAACGACGCGCCGGCGCTCAAGGCCGCCGACATCGGTATCGCGATGGGGGCCCGCGGCACCGACGTCGCGCGCGAGAGCGCCGCGCTGGTGCTCGTGGACGACGATTTCGGCAGCATCGTCGCCGCGGTGAGGATGGGCCGACGCGTGGTCGACAACCTGCAGAAGGCGCTCTCCTACATCGTGGCGGTGCACGTCCCCATCGCCGGGATGTCGCTGCTGCCGGTGCTCTTCGGCTGGCCGCTGATGCTCCACCCCGTGCATGTGGTCTTCCTCGAGCTCATCATCGATCCCTCCTGCTCCATCGTGTTCGAAGCCGAGCCCGAGGAGCCGGACGTGATGCGCCGCCCGCCTCGCTCGGTCGAGGCTCCGCTCTTCGGCGGCTCGCTCCTCGTCTTCGCGCTAGCCCAGGGGCTTACCGTGCTCGGCGTCGTCGCGCTGGTCTACTGGTGGTCGGGGCGGCGCGGAATCCCGGAGGACGAGGCCCGCGCGCTCGCCTTCGTCACGATGGTGCTCGGCAACCTCGCGGTCATCTTGGTGAACCGCTCGCTCGCCGCGACCGCACTCTCGCGGCTTCGCACGCCGAACCGTGCCCTCTGGTGGGTCGTCGCCGGCGCGTTCGTCTTCCTCGCGGTGAGCCTCTATGTGCCGGACGTCTCCCGGCTCTTTCGGTTCGCCGCTCCGAACCCTCTCTACGCGGCCCTGGCGGCGGCCGCAGGCGCGCTCAGCGTCACCGGGTCCGAGCTCTGGAAGCTCGCGGCGGCGCGCGGCTCGCGCTGATTTTGCGCCGAGGCGGCGCCCGATTCCCAGCGAAGAGCGCGTCTGCTAGGACGGCACGCGCGCATGCTGTCCTATTTGAGAGTCCGAGGGCTCGCGCTGCTCGACGACGTGTCACTCGAGCTCGCTCCGGGCATGAACGTGCTCACCGGCGAGACTGGCGCCGGCAAATCCATCATCGTCGACGCCCTCACGCTCCTGCGCGGCGCGCGCGGTCGCGCGGACCTCGTGCGGAGCGGCGAGGAAGCCGCCACGGTGGACGCCCAGTTCGAGCTCCCCGCGCCGCTCGCCGCCCGCGCGAGCGAGATCCTATGCGCCCACGGTCTCCCTCGTAGCGACGCGAACGCGCTCGTGGTTCAGCGCGTCGTACCAGCCAGCGGGCGCGGACGCAGCCTGGTTCAAGCCGAGCTCACCACCCAAGGCGTGCTCGGCGAGCTCGGCGAGCTCCTCATCGACATCTGCAGTCAGCACGAGCACCACTCGCTCGTCAACGTGGCGCGCCACCTCGAGCTCCTCGACGGGTACGCCCACCTCGACCAGCAGGTCGGCGAGTATGGGCGCGAATATCGCGAGTATCGCGAGGCGCGGGCGGCCATCGAGGCCCTCGGCGCGCGCGCGGCGGAGGGCGGCTCGCGGGCGGACTACCTCCGGTTTCAGATCGACGAGATCGATCGGGTCGCGCCCGAACCGGGCGAGCACACGACGCTTCGCCAGCGGGTCGCCCTGCTCGGTGACGCGCGCCGGTGGGTGGAGTTCGCCCGAGATGCTCAGGACCAGCTCTACGAGGCGGAAGACTCGGTCGCCATGCGGATCGCGGGCCTGCTCGAGCGCGCGCGGCGCGGAGCGGAAGAGTCGCCGCGGCTCTGCGCCGTCGTCGAAGAGCTCTCGGCGGCGCAGGCCGCGGTCGAGCAGGCCGCGCAGCTCGCCGCTCGCTTCGGCGACGAGCTCGAGCTGGATCCGGCGGAGCTCGAGCGCGCCGAGGAGCGCCTCCACGAGCTCGAGTCACTCCGGAGAAAGCACGGCGTCGAGCCGGATGCGCTCCTCTCTCGCCGCGACGCGATGCGCGAGGAGCTCGACGCGCTCGAGCACGTGGAGGAGCGGCTCGGCGCGCTCGAGCAGCAGGCGCTCGAGCTGCGGAGACGCTGCGTCGCGCGGGCGCTCGAGCTGCGCGCGGCGCGGGAGGCCGCGGCGCACGGGCTCGCGCGCGCCCTCGAGGCGGAGCTCGCCGCGCTGCACATCGCCTCCGCGCGTCTCGCCGCCCGCGTGGAGCCGGCGGAGGACGACGAGCCTGGTCCGCGCGGGCTCGACCGCGTGGAGCTCCTCTTCTCCGCGAACCCCGGGGAGCCGCTCGCGCCGCTCAGTCGGGTCGCGTCGGGCGGCGAGCTCTCGCGCGTGCTGCTGGCGCTGAAGAACGTGCTCGGCGGCGGCGACCGCGTGGCGACCTACGTCTTCGATGAAGTGGACGCGGGGGTCGGCGGCGCGGTGGCCGAGGCCATCGGCCTCAGGCTGCGCCACGCCGCGGCCAACCATCAGGTGCTCTGCATCACCCACCTCCCGCAGATCGCGGCCTTTGCCGACGCGCACTTTCGCGTCATGAAGCACACCGAAGCGGGGCGCACGGTGACTCGGGTCCTGCGCCTCTCGGACGACGAGCGCGCGGAGGAGCTCGCGCGGATGCTCGGCGGCGCAAAGATCACCGACTCCGCGCGGGAGCACGCGAGGCAGCTCAGGGTCGCGGCGCTCGAGGCGACCCGGGCGAACGCGGACGCGCCGCGCCCGCGCCGGCCGGCCCGCGGCGGGCGCGCCAAGTCGGCGCGCTGAGCCCCGCCCATAGCCCGAGTCGCATCGTCACAGTCGCCGCCGCGCGGCGGGCGCGCCAAGTCGGCGCGCTGACCCCCGCGCGCGTCACGCCGAACGCTTGGCCACGAGCGTGTCGGCTCCCCATGGTTGTTCGAGCAGGAGCCGATCGGCGTCGCGGCGCAGGCGCTCGTCGAGCCGATGTCGCACCCCGTCGCGGAGCGCGGTCGCGAACATGGTGGCCGAGGCGAAGCGACGCGAGCGGTCCTTGGCGAGCGCCAATGCGAGGACGCGCTCGACGTCCTCGGTCACCCGGACCAGCCCGGACGGCCGCGGCGGCTGCACGTGCGCGACGTTGTAGAGGGTCGAGATGCTGTCCGAGGCGGTGAACGGTGGCTGGCCGGTGAGCGCGCGATAGGCGACGACCCCGAGCGCGAAGACGTCCGCGCGATGATCGACGTCTTCTCCGCGGGCTTGCTCGGGCGACATGTAGCTCGGCGTCCCGACCGCCGCACCTTGGGTCAGGTTCGAGGCGGCCTCGCCCATCTTGGAGACACCGAAGTCGAGCACCTTCCACCGGCTCCGGTCGCGCCCTTCGGCGAGAAACAGGTTCTGCGGCTTGAGATCTCGGTGGACGACGCCTAGCTCGTCGGCTGCGGAGAGCGCCTGCGCGACCTCGGCGACGAGCGTGAGCACGGCCGACATGCCCATGCGCTGGTGAGCGCGGAGGTGCCAGGCGAGATCGTGCCCTTCGAGGAGCTCCATCACGAGGTACGGGCTCCCGTCCGGGAGGCGCCCGCTCTCGAGCGTTTGCACGATGTGTGGAGAGCTGATGGCGCTCGTGATCTCCGCCTCGCGCAGGAAACGCTCGAACTGCGCCGGCTCTTCCATGGCCGCGAGCCCGAGGAACTTCAGGGCCACCGGCCGCTCGGAGGGCACGTGACGACCACGGTACACCTCGCCCATCGCGCCCCGCCCGATGAGCTCGATGACCTCGTAGTCTCCGACGCGGGTTCCGCTGTGGCGGCCGACCTTGACCGCGTTGACGCGATCCATGTCGGCGCGCGCCTCGTCGAGCAAGGCTTCTCGCTGCTTGATCTGCAGAGCGGCGCGCTCGAGGCGCTCGAAAGCCATCAACGTCGCCCCCCGGCTCTTGCGCCCGAGCCAGAAGGTGAGCGCGAGCAGGACCTGAATCACGAGCGCATTGGCGAGCTGCGAGGGAACGTCCGCATGGGCGAGCCCCATGACCGACGCGGACAGGTCGATGAGCCCGGAGATGGCGAGCACGCAGAGCGCGAGGTAGCCGAACGAGCAGGCGAGATAGATCATCCAGCCGGAGCGCGGGGAGTCTCCGAGCCCGAAGAAATAGATGCCGACGCACAGCGCGGTTACCGCGGGCGAATAGACCCCCACGTAGAATACGACCGACAGGATCGAGGCGACGCACGCGAGCCCGTGCGTGAGCATCTTGCGCTCGGTGAACCGCTCGGCGTCCCGGAACTCGACGCTCAAGAACAGCGAGAGCAGGATGGTCGCCGTGACCACGATGGTCGCGACCCAGCGTCCGGGCGAGATGCGCTCCGGGAGCCAGATGGCGACCAGCGCAGACCCTCCTACCAGCGCGACGAGGCGCACCAGCGCGTGAGCGCGCGCGACCTCCTCACTCCGCAAGATGAGCGGCGCCGCGGTGATTCCAGTGTGGAACGTGAGCGTCCCTGACGAGCCGCGGGTCCCATGCGCCGTCCCGCCGGTGAGCTCCCGGTCGTGGGCCGGCGCGCTCGCGAGCGGGCGCTCGACGATGGTCGGCTCCTCGCTCATGGGCGCCCCGGGCGGCGTCTCACCAGCCGAGGTCACGAGCGGGCGACCCCAGCTCCCGTCACGGTGGGCGCACCGATGGCGGCAGGACGCCCGAGGTGGGCCGCGGGAGACGTCCCCACCTCGCCGTTTCGGCTCGTCGTCTGGGCCACGCCGCAAGAGTGTCCTCCTTCACGCGACCCGACAAGCCCGCGCGGCACCACCGGGATTGGCAGCCCGCGAGGACGGCGCTATTTCCGGAGCCGATGTCCCTCGAGCGCGTGCATCGCTTGGTCACGAGGTTCCGCGACGAGCTCACCCGAGCCGGTGCCCAGCCCAGCCGCGTCCCGACGAGCCTCGACGTGACGATGGCTCGCGAGCTCCTCGAGTCGATGCTCCTCACCCGACACCTCGACGTCGCCGCCCACGAACTCCGGGCTCGCGGGGTTGGGCACTACACCATCTGCAGCTCGGGTCACGAAGGGAACGTGGTGCTCGGACGCCTGACCCGACCTGACGATCCTGCGCTCCTCCACTATCGAAGCGGCGCGCTCGTGGTGGAGCGCGCGCGTCAGGTCGCCGGCCTCGACCCGGCGCGCCAAATCCTCCTCGGGCTCGTCGCTTCCAGCGAGGATCCCGTGTGCGGCGGCCGCCACAAGGTCTTCGGCGGAAAACCGCTCGGGATCATCCCGTCGACCAGCACCATCGCCTCGCACCTGCCCCGCGCCGTCGGGCTCGGGTTCGCCCTCGACCGCCGCCCGCGCCTGGGGCTCGAGCCGGCGGGCGGAGCCGACGCCATCGCGCTCGCGAGCTTCGGCGACGCGAGCCTGAACCACAGCACGGCGCTCGGCGCGCTGAACGCGGCGTCGTGGACGGCGCATCAGAACCTGAAGCTGCCCGTCCTCTTCGTCTGCGAAGACAACGGCCTCGGGATCAGCACGCGCACTCCGACCGGGTGGGTGGAGGAGCGGCTCAGGAGTTTGCCGCACCTCGCCTACTTCACGGCGGACGGGTGGGAGCTCGAGGCGATGTGGCGAGAGGCGAGCGCAGCCGTGACGCACGTCCGGCGCACGCGAACGCCAGCGGTGCTCCACATGCGCTGCGCTCGCCTGCTCGGGCACGCCGGCAGCGACGTGGACAGCGTCTATCGGACTCCCGCAGAGCTCTCCGCCGCCGAAGCGCGGGACCCGGTGCTCACGGCGGCGATGGCGCTGGTCGCCGCGGGTCACCTGGAATCCCGTGAAGTCCTGGCGATGGACGCAGAGGTGAGCGCGCGCGTTCGCGAGGCGGCGGACATTGCCGCCTCGCGGCCGCGGCTAGTCACCCGCGAGGAGGTAGCGGCGCCGCTCGCCATCGCGCCCGGTGCGAGCGTCGGAGCCGAGGCGACCCGCGAGCTTCGGCCCCTCGCCGCCGAACCGCTGACGCTCGCCCAAGGGCTCAACGCCGTCCTCGGCGAGGCGCTCGAGCGGTATCCCGAGGCGCTCGTCTTCGGTGAAGATGTCGCCAAGAAGGGGGGGGTCTACGGGATCACCAAGGGGTTGCTCGCCAAGGCGGGCCCGGCCCGGGTGTTCAACACGCTGCTCGACGAGCAGACCATCCTCGGACTCGCGCTCGGCACGGCCACGCTCGGGCTGCTGCCCATCCCCGAGATCCAGTACCTCGCCTACCTCCACAACGCCGAGGATCAGCTCCGTGGAGAGGCCTCCACGATGAGGTTTTTCTCGAATGGAGCCTACGACAACCCCATGCTGGTGCGGATCGCCGGGCTCGCCTATCAGAAGGGCTTCGGCGGGCATTTCCACAACGACGACTCCGTCGGCGTCCTCCGCGACATCCCCGAGGTCGACGTCTTCGTGCCGGCGCGCGCCGACGACGCCATCGAGCTCTACCGGACCGGGCTCGCGCTCGCGCGCGAGGCGCGCCGCGTCGTCGTGAGCATCGAGCCCATCGCGCTCTACCACACCCGTGACCTCGCCGAAGAGGGCGACGGCGAGTGGCTCGCGCGCGCCCCGCTCGGCGCGGCGCCGTATGGGCGGGCGCGCGTCTATCGCGAGGCCTCGCGAGACCTGGTCATCGCAACCTTCGGCAACGGAGTCGCGATGAGCCTCCGCGCCGCGCGGCGCCTCGAGCGTGAGCACGGCATCAGGGCGCGGGTGCTCGACCTCCGCTGGCTCTCCCCGCTCCCGGTCGCGGACATCCTCCACCACGCGCGCGACACCGAGCGGCTGCTCGTGGTCGATGAGTGCCGGAGGACCGGCAACGTCTCGGAGGGCATCGCGGCGGCGCTCCTGGACGCCCGCGCACCGATCTCGTTCGCGCGCGTCACCTCGGCCGACTGCTTCGTTCCGCTCGGGGACGCCGCGCGCCTGGTCCTGGTCTCCGAAGATGAGATCGTCGAGACGGCGCTCTCCTTGACGCGACGCCCACGCACGAGCGACGCGAGCAGAGCATGAACGCGATGGTCGGGCGCTCCGCCGGGGAAGCGCCCCTCGGTTCGTCGCGTTGCCCTCCCGGCGAGCGGCTAGTTGCAAGCGTACGCGTTCGCGCCGGAGTCCCACTCGCAGGAATGAGTCGCGTCGCACGAGACGTCGCAAGCGCCGCAGTGGTCGTCGTCGATCTTCGTCTCGCAGCCATCGCCCGCGCCGCTGCAGTCGAGGTAGCCGGAGGCGCACGTTACGCTACAACTCTTCGTGACGCAGCTCGACGTCCCGTTGGGAACGGCATCGCAGCTCACGCCGCAGCCGCCGCAGTTCCCCGAATCCGAGGTGATGTCCGTCTCGCAACCGTTATCGGCAGAGCTCGCTGGCGGCGACGAACAGTCGGCGTGGTCGCTGTCGCAGGTGGGCTGGCAGGCAGCCGCGACACACGACGCCGCAGAGGCGCCCGCGATCGAGCAGGCTCTGCCGCAGGCGCCGCAGTTCGCCTTGTCGTCGTTGACGTTCGTCTCGCAGCCATCGTCCGCAGACGAGCCATCCGGCCTCGAGCAGTTGGCGAAGCCCGAAGCGCAGCTCGAGGTGCACGCCCCGCTGGTGCACGTCGCGGAGGCCACGTTGGTGGTCGAGCACGCCCGGCCGCAGGCGCCGCAGTGGCTGACGGAGTTCTGGATGTTCGTCTCGCAGCCGTCATCCGCCCCCGTCGTGGGGCGGTTGCAGTTGCCCCAGCCGGACTGACACGCGGACGCGCAGGCGCCGTCCTGACAAGTCAGCGACGCCGTATGGTTCGAGTTACAAGCTCGGCCGCACGCGCCGCAGCTCGCCGTGCTCGTCTTCAGGTTGGTCTCGCAGCCGTCATCGGTGGCCCCGCTCGGCGGCGTCGAGCAATCCCCAAAGCTGCTAGCGCAGGTGGGCTTGCAACTCCCGGCGACGCACGCGGTAGCGCTCGCGTTCGCGGCGCTGCACGCATGGCGGCACACCCCGCAGTTGGTGGTGGTGTCGAGCCGGCTCTCGCAGCCGTCCGCCGGATCTCCGTTACAGTCCCCCCACCCATCCTGACATGCGATCTTGCACCGACCCGCGACGCACGACGGGGTGCCGTGCGCGCTGCTGCACTTCACGTTGCAGTCGCCGCAATTGTTGGCGTCGGTCGCGACGTCCTGTTCGCAGGCGTTCTGAACCGACGGATCACAGTGCTTCCAGCCGGGCTTGCATTCATCGACGACGCACTTCCCGGAGTCACACTTGGCCGTAGCGTGCGGAATGTCGCACACATTGTTGCAGAAGCCGCAGTTCGACACGTCGGCCTTGGTGTCGATCTCGCACTCGTTGGACGCCTCGCCGTCGCAGTCGCCGCGACCGACGTCGCACTCGGACACCTCGCAGGAGCCGCTCTCGCACTTCCAGGCTTTCGCGCCGCCGCGCGCGGTGCAGTCGTTCCCACACGAGCCGCACTGGGTGGGATCCGCCTGGACGTTCACCTCGCAGCCGTTCAGCGGGTCCCCATCACAGTCCAAGAAGTCGGGGTCACAACCCGAGATGTCGCACGCGCCATTCTTGCAATTCTCGGTAGCATGCGGGGACTCGCAGGGCGCGCACGAGGTGCTCGCGCAGCCGTGGGCGGGGTCGCTCGTGCTCGGACAGACTTCGCCGCACGCCTTCTCGCCAGGACCGGGGAAGCAGTTGCCCGTGGAACCCGAGGCGCCTCCGGTATTGCCCCCGTCGAAGCCCGTACCCCCCGAGCCGTCACCTCCATCTTGAAGGCTCGACCCCGTCCCGCTCCCTTCGGTGTCGATCGTGCACGACACCACGCCCGTGGCGACCGCGGTCACGACGACCAGCGCGTGCCGACGCAGCGTCGCAACCCTTCCCGCGAGGCTCATCACGGGCATTCTACACCCTCGCCGCGATTCGGCGTGTGCCGCGCCGACCCGACCCCTCCTCGGGGGCCGGCCGCTCGTGCTCGCGAGCCGCGGCGCGTCGCGCGGGCGACCGCCCCGTGGCGGCGCGGGCTCAGATCCCTTCGGGGATGGCGCCAGCCTGAGGACCCGCGGTCGACTTGGGTTTCGCAGCCCGCGCTGGGGCCGTGGCCGGCCGGCTCGCTGGGCGAGGGCGCTCCGGCTCGACCTGGAGCTGCTCGAGCCCCATGGCCGTCGGATCCGGGGGCGGCGTCGACGAGGAGTCGGCCGGAGCAGCCGTCTGCTCCGGTGAGGGAGTGGGCGCGAGGGCCGGGGCGGGCGTCGGCGCCCGTGCCTCGGTCTGCGTGGCGACCGGCGAGGGCGCGGGCTGCCGTAGCGCGGTGATGAGCCCGCCCAGCCCGAACGCGGCTGCTCCCGCCACGGCCCAAGCGGCGACCTTGCCCCAGCCGACCGGCTTCTTGCCCGCTGGAGCGCGCGCGGCTCCGATGAGCTCCCTACGACGTCGCTTGTCGCGCACGATGACGGTGGTCTCGGTGGGGCCGGCTTCGTACGGCTGGAGCGCCCGGCCGCGCCCCGCTTCCGACACGACCACGCTCGGAGCCACGGGCTCCGAGGAGCCCTCGGCCGCGCGAGGGCCAGGCTCCGAAGACTGCTTGCTCACCGCTCACTTATAACCGCAGGTAGCCGCGACGGCTAGCCGCCGGCTCGAAGCGTCCGGGCCGGGACGTCGCCCGGGCTACGGGCGGGTCGTGCTAGAGTACGAGGCGATGCTCAGGCGGCTCGCGCGCTTCGCTCGCCCCACGTCGGCCGGAGGTGTCGTTGCCGTCCTGGTCGTCGCGCTCTCGGCCCGAGCGGCGCGCGCAGCCGGCGCCTCGCCCGACTCGGCCACGGCCGAGCAGACCGCGCAGGCGCAAGGGTTTTACACGGATGGTGTCGCGGCGTTCAAGGCTGGGCGCTTCGCCGACGCGGCCAAGCTGTTCAGCCGCTCTTACGAGGTGGTCGCGAGCCCGAACTCGCACATCATGTACGCTCGTGCGCTCCGTGAGGCCGGCGACACGGACGCGGCCTACGAGGAGTTCGCGCTGGTTCAAGCCGAGGCCGCCGAAGCCGCCCAGCGGCTGCCGAAATACGCGAGCACCGCGCAGTCCGCCGAGACGGAGATGCTCGACTTGTCGAGGCGGGTCGCCGCCCTCTCGCTCGACGTGACGGGCGACTCCTCTCAAGTCACCCTCACTGTCGGTAAGCGAGAGGTGCCGCGAGAACGCTGGCGAGCCATCGCCGTGACCGCAGGCAACGTGGACGTCACCGCGCGGCTCCCCGGCGGACGGCGGATCTGGCAAGCCGTCGATGCTCGGCTCGGCAGCGTGACCCGAGTGAAGCTCGACGTGCTTTCCGAAGCCATGCAGACCGCGTCGGCGCCGGCGCCGCTCCCGCCCCCTCGCCGAACGCCGGCCGCAAAGAGCGAGGTACATGGGGTAGACGAGCCTCCTCGCGACTCGCCGAGCGAGCGGCACCCGCTCCGGCCCTATGCGTACTTGGCGGGCGGGGTGGGCGCGCTCGGGCTCGTCACGTTCGCGGTCGCCGGAGCGATGTCACGCTCGACGTACAGCGATCTCGAGGCCGCGTGCCCCGGTGGGGTGTGCCCGCCCGAGGTGGCCGATCGCATCGACACCGGGCGAACCGAGCAGATAGCGGCGAACATCGGGCTCGTCGTCGGACTATTGGGCGCAGGAGCCGGCGTCACCCTGCTCGTGCTCGATCACCAAGGGAGCGCCGAGACCGCGAGCCGCCTGAGGCTCACGGCGGGACCGGCGGCCGTGACCGTGCGGGGACGGTTCTGATGCGACGACTCCTTCTGGTTCTGGCGTCGCTGGCGCTCGCGAGCTGCACCCAAGATTTCGACGGCTTCACGATCGGCGGCTCGGGCGCAGGCGCGGGCGCGACCGCAGGCGTCAGCGGCTCGCCGAGCACCGGCGGGGCCGGCGGCACGGCAGGGCTCGACGCCTCGCTCGAAGCAGGCGGCGCGGGCGGCGGCGCGGGGGACCTCGATGCGTCGGATGCAGCCGAGGACGCACCACCCGATGGGGCCTCGTGCGGCCCCGGAACCAAGCCCTGCGAGGGCACCTGCGTGCTCGAGACCAACCCGGCATTCGGATGCGCCGAGACGACCTGCGCGCCTTGCTCGATCCGCAATGCCAGCGCCACCTGTGACCTGCATGGAAAATGCGCGATCGCCGCTTGTGACGACGGCTACTCGGACTGCAACGGTCTCATCCCAGACGGCTGCGAGACGCAGGTCGCCGCGGATCCCGCCAACTGCGGAGGGTGCGCGGCCCGCTGCGAGCTGCCGAACGCAACGGCGAAGTGCACCGGCGCGAAATGCTCGGTCGACAGCTGCTCCGACGGGTTCATGGATTGCAACGGCGACTCGACGGATGGCTGCGAGACCAACATCCTCGCCGATCCGTCCAGGTGCGGCTCCTGCTCGAACGACTGCACGTCGTCGGCGGGCAACTGGAGCTGCGACGATGGGCAGTGCGCCGTGTCCCAGTGCCCCGACGGCCAGGCCGACTGCGACGGGAATTCGGCGAACGGCTGCGAGACGGACACCACCTCTTCGGCGCTCCACTGCGGCTTCTGCCGCAACATCTGCAACCTCCCGAACGCGACGGCCAAGTGCGCGGGGTCTCAGTGTCTCATCGACAGCTGTACTCCCGGCTTCGCGGACTGCGATGGGCTCGACAGCAACGGCTGCGAGACCAACCTAAAGACGAGCACGGCGAGCTGCGGCGCCTGCGGCCGAGCCTGTTCGAGCGCCGGCACGCTCGCGCTCACCTGCAGCGACGGACTCTGCACGAGCGCTTGCCTCGCGAACTTCGCAAACTGCTCGCGGCCTGCCACCGGGCCGGACGACGGCTGCGAGTCCGATCTTCGGATCTCTCCGGACCACTGCGGCGCCTGCGGGCGAGCATGCTCCACGGCCCATGCGACGACGCCCGTCTGCGCGGGCGGCACGTGCGCGTCCACCTGCGAAGATGGCTGGGGGAACTGCTTGAAGCCGGCCGCGCCCGTGGCGGACGACGGCTGCGAGACCAACCTCGCCTCGAACCTCAGCTCCTGCGGCGCGTGCGGGCACAGCTGCAGCGGCGCGAACACGACCGGCCTCGCGTGCTCGGCTGGCAAGTGCGCGCCGACCTGCGCCAGTGGCTACGCCGACTGCGCCACCCCGCCCGAGAACACCGCCGATGACGGCTGCGAGGCCCGCACCTCATCCGACCCAGACAATTGCGGCGCGTGCGGCCGGGCGTGCGCGAGCGCGAACATCCTCACTCGGAGCTGTACGCTCGGAACCTGCGACTCGACCTGCAAGCCAGGCTTCGGCAACTGCAACCTGCCGGCCACGGGCAGCGACGACGGCTGCGAGACGGACCTCCTAGGCGACGCGGCCAACTGCGGGCTCTGCGGTCGCACGTGCGCCGCCACGCACACCAGCGCCTTGGCCTGCGCGGGCGGAGTGTGCACCTCGTCCTGCGAGCCCGGATTCGGCAACTGCACGCGCCCGTCCGCGCCTGCCTCAGACGATGGATGCGAGTCGGAGACGCTCGAAGACGCAGCCAACTGCGGCGCCTGCGGACGCACCTGCTCGCTCACCCACGCATCCTCCACGGCGTGCCATGGCGGCGCGTGCACGCCGAGCTGCACCGGCACTTTTGCGGACTGCTCCTCGCCGCCTGCCGCCTCTCCCGACGACGGCTGCGAGACCAACCTCGAGACGAGCTCTCTCGACTGCGGCGCCTGCGGACGCGCGTGCGGTGGCACCAACGTCGAGGCCAGGATGTGCGCGGGCGGCCTGTGCCGGTCGTCCTGCGCGCTCGGCTCGGCCAACTGCAGCACTCCCGCCGCCCCCGCCGCCGACAACGCCTGCGAGACTCCCAGCAGCAAGACGGCCTGCGGGAGCTGCACGAACGACTGCACCAAACAAGGGCTCCAGGGCTGCTCGAATAACGTCTGCGCGTGCACCAAAGACTCCGAGTGCGAGTCGCTCAGCCGCTCGTGCAACGGCGGCTTGTGCGTCTGCAACAACCTCGGCGGTTCGAACACGTGTCGCCCGGGGGAGAAGTGCGGAGGGATCCCCAACGACTGCCATTGCAACGGCGGCGACAAGTGTTCGAGCTCGCAGGTTTGCTGTCAGCAAGGCGGCTGCAAGACCCTGAGCAGCGACGCTGCAAACTGCGGGGCATGCGGTCGCGCCTGCGCGCCGGGGTTCGTGTGCGCGAGCAGCAAGTGCGCGTGCGACGGAGACGCCGACTGCAATGGGGGGGCACCCGGAACCTGTAGCGGCGGCGTGTGCAAGTGCGGGGCGACTACCTGCGGCCCGGGACAGCGCTGCCTCTCGAACGGCACCTGCGGCTGAGGCAGAGCGCGGGCCGGCGACGCCCGGGCGCACGCAGGGCCAGGCTCACGAGCGAGCGTTGGCGGCGCGGAGCCGGTGTCACGGGGGCGTGCCCGGCTCCTCGAGCCCGCGCGCCAGTTTGCACGAATCGCCTCTCCACGGCTAAGATCGAGGCGTGACGACGGACGGCCCCATCCTCGTCGTCGATGACGACGCCGTGAGCCGCCACGTCCTGCGCGACGCGCTGACCGCGGAGGGCCTCACCTGCGAGGCCATGGCGGGAGGCGCCGCGGCGCTCGCCTGGCTCGAGGTGAACCAACCCGCGGCGGTGCTCCTCGACCTGGTCATGCCCGAACCCGATGGTTTCGCGATCCTCAGGTATGTTCGCGCTCGCAAGCACCTCGCCGACGTGCCCGTCGTCGTGCTGACCGGGCTCGACGCGGATGATGAGATCGAGCGGGTGTTCGCCTCCGGCGCCGACGACTACGTCCACAAGCCGTTTCGCCCGGCGGAGCTCGTCGCGCGAGTCAAGGGGCAACTGCGCCTGCGCGAGTACGTCGAGCAGCTGAGCCGTCGGGAACGAGACGCGCATACGGTGCTCGAGATGACCCAGGCCCTCGCCTCGACGCTCGACATTCGAGACATTCTCTTCACGGTCGTGAAGCGCGTCGCGGACGTCGTGCGAGTCGATCGGTGCAGCATCGTGTTGATCGGTGATCACGGCAACGTCGGGTTCGTCCTCGCGACGAGCGACGACGAGCACGTTCGTGACTTGCCGTTGGACCTGGCGAAGTATCCCGAGATCCGCGAGGTCTTGAGGACCGGGCACACCCTGGTCATTCGAGACTCGAGCGAGCACCCGCTCTTCGAGGCGCTCCGTCGCACCGAGCCACCCCTCGCGTTCTGCTCGCTGGCGCTCGCCCCCATCATCACCGAAGAGCGAGCCATGGGCGTGCTCTTTCTCCGCTCGCGCCGCTCCGCCGCCTTCAGCGATCATGAGATGGCGCTGGTCCACACGGTCGCCAACGCTACCGCTATCGCGCTCAGGAACGCCCGGATCCTTCAGACGCTTCGCGACGAGACGCAGCAGAGCACCTTCGCGCGAGTCGAGGCTGAGCGCCGCGTGCAGCTCTTTCAACGATACGCCGATTTCTTCGAGAGCGCAGCCGACGGGATGGTGGTCATCGATCGCGAGGGCTACGTCTTATTTGGGAACCCACGCGCGCGGGAGATCCTTGGGTTCAGCGAGACCGAGTTCATGAGCCTTCGGCTCAGCGAGCTCGTCGTCGAGTCGGACCGCGCGCCGAGCGCGCGCCTGCTCCGCGGCTTCGCGGAGGGTGTCTATCCCCGCGGGGTCGATCTCCACGTGCTGACGAGCCGCGGCGACCCCGTCATCATCAGCGTCAGCTTCAGCTCGGTCTTGCACGAAGACGACGCGATCCTGTTCACGTTCCGTGACGCGACCCAGGAGCGTAAGACGGCGGTCGAGCTCAAGCAGACCAAGGAGTCGCTCGAGCGCGTCATCGACAGCTCCGTGGACGGGATCATCTCGGCGGATCTCAGCGGGACCGTGGTCTTGTTCAACCGCGCCGCGAGCCGAATCTTTGGGTATTCGCCCGAGCAGGTCGTCGGCAAGATGTCGGTCGAGAAGCTCTATCCGGCCGGCGTGGCCCGTGACGTGATGAGGAAGATCCGCGATCCGAACCTGAGCGGGCCCGGGCGGCTCGAAGGTCATCGCGTGGACATGGTGGACGCCAGGGGTTGCCCGCTCCCGGTCACCCTCTCGGCGGCGCTCATCATGGACGGCGACCAGGTGCTCGGTTCCGTCGGCATCTTCACGGACAACCGGGAGAAGCTGCGGATGGAGACGCGCCTACACGAGGCCCAGGAAGAGCTGCGCGCCCGAGAGAAGCAGGCCATCGTCGCCGAGCTCGCCGGGACGGCGGCCCATGAGCTGAATCAGCCATTGACGAGCGTGATTGGCTACGCCGAGCTGCTCCGGCGTAGCGTGAGAGGCGATGCCTCACTCGAGAACGCAGTCGGCGTGATCATCGGCGAGGCGGAGCGCATGGCGGAGATCGTGAGGAAGATCGGCAAGATCACTCGTTACGAGACCAAGAGTTACGTGGGCGAGGCCCGGATCTTGGACCTCGAGAAATCGAGCGGGGATACCACCGACGACAAGGGAGGCCAGAGGTGACGGCACAGCGCGACGACGAGCTCCCTGGTTCACGGGAGGGAGATTCGATCCCTGCGCCGTCCGGGCCTCGAACCGTACCGCCCACGCAATGGCGCGACGCCATGCTCGCGCTCGCCGTCGACTTGCCGGAGGACGCCGACTCGCTCACGGTCGCTCGCCGGGTGGTCGATACGCTGGCCGCGCTGCTCCCCGGATGCCTGGTCGGCGCGAGCGTCGCAGCCTCACCGAGCGATGAGCCAGAGATCGTCGCTTCGAGTCCGGTCGCGCTCGCCAAGGGAGACGGCTCGACCCCGACGCGCCTCTTCGCGAGGCAGCGCTTCGAGCGAGTGTTCGCGGTCGGCGACGGCTCGGCAGAGGCGACGCTGCACCTCGCCGGAGACGCCCTCGGCGTCACCTCCTCGGCCCCGGAGTTGCTCCGGACGGCGGAGGGCGCGGCGCTGGTGTTCCGGATGGGCCTCGCGCGGGCTCGGCGCTCCGCGCGTGAGCGCGCGAACCTGCTGGCGCTCGAGCAGCTTCGAGCAGAGGCGATCCAAACCGGCAAGCTCGCCTCTCTCGGCCATGTCGTGGCCGGCGTGGTTCACGAGCTCAATAACCCGCTCACTACGATCATGGCGTACTCGGACCATCTCCTCGGCCGCGCCCAGGCTCGCGGCGACGCCGAGGACGAGGAACGCCTGCGGCGGGTCGCAGAGGCGGCTGCGCGCATCCTCGCCTTCGCGCGAGATCTCATCGACTACGCGCGACCATCGGGGGAGAGCGCCGCCCCGGTTCGATTGGCAACCGTGCTCGACAAGGCGCTCGCGTTCTCGGAGCACGACCTTCTGGAAAACCGGGTCGAGCTCGAGCGCTCGGCGAGCGACCCCGAGCTCACCGTCACGGGCATCTCGAGCCAGCTCGTGCAGCTGTTCGTGAACTTGTTCGTCAACGCGGCGCACGCGATGTCCGCGCACGGCGGGGTACTATCGCTCACGGTGACCACCTCACGCGAGGGGCAGCTGGCTCGCATCGACGTCGCGGACCAGGGAGTCGGGATGGATCCCGTGACACTCTCGCGGATCTACGATCCGTTCTTCACCACGAAGCCGAACGGGCGAGGTACCGGGCTCGGGCTGTCCATCATCCGCAAGATCGTCGACGCGCACGGCGGCACGCTGAGCGTGGAGAGCGCACCCGGTCACGGCACGGTGTTCACGCTGGAGCTGCCGCTGGCGCAGTGACCGCCTAGCGAGTCACTCGGATGACCAGCACCAGGATCCCGTTCTTGTAGCTCTGCCCGGCCACGATGAACGCCTGGCCGAGGTGCGCCTTGACCTCGAGCAGCGGAAGAAAGGTCTTGCCGCCCGGTTTGTTGATGCTGGCCGAGATACGGAAGGTGTCCTTCGGCAGGATTTCGAGCAGCTTCGACTGCAGCACACGGCCGTTTGGCAGCCTCAGATCCTTCGCGTCCCCCTTCACGAGCGGGAGACGCTCCCGTGAGAGGAGCTCGTAGCTGTCGTAAGACGAAAACGGCGGCTTCTTCAGCTCCGGCATGTCGCCGATGCGCTTGTCGATGCCCCGCTTCGAGTTGGTGGCGTGGAGGACGGTGACCTCGACCGCCACCGGCGCCTTCGGTTCCGGCTTCGGCGACGCGCCGCTATCGGCGCCACCACGGGAGTCGGCGGGGGGAGCCGCGGGCTCAGGCGCGGCCCCGGCGAACGACGGCGCGGCGACGGCCGAGAGCGCGATCAAGAGCGAGGTGACAAGACGGGTCATAGGGGCTCGATTCTATCGTGGGGCCGCGACGGCTCATCCACCAACCAGACCACGGGCGTGTCGGTGTCGCCGCTCTGGACCATGAAGATGGTCCCATCATGCGCTCCGAAATCCACCGACTCGATCGCGACTGCCGGGACCATCTCCGGCTCGGCGGCCTCGCTCGGCTCGACGGCCTCCGAGCGCGCCGGGGCCGGCCCGTTGGCCGACACAGCGCTCTCGGCCGGCGTCCCGACGGCGCCCGCTCGTTCTCCAGCGCCTCGAAGCACCAGCGTCACGGCCGCCGCGAGCGCGAGCGTCGCGGCCGCGACCGGCGCGAGGCGGCGCCAGGTAGAGGCCGGACGAGCGGCGGCGCCCTGCCCGTCCCGAGCGATGGCCGCCATCACCGCGTCGGCGATCTGGGCGCCCCCCGCTCCACGCTCGTCGGAGAGCTGGCGGACCGCGTCTCCAATCGAACGGAGCCGCGCGAGCGCGTTCGCGGCCTCCTCGTCACTCCGAAGGCGCTCCTCCCAGACCGCGACCCGATCATCGGGGAGCTCGCCATCGTAGAACGACATGAGCTCTTGCTCGTCGAATTCCTCGCTCATCGCGCCCTCACCTTGCCGGACTCGGGCTCGCGACCGAATTGCTCCGCGTAGCAGTCGGCGAGCGCGCGTTGCAGCTTCTGACGCGCGTGAAATAGGCGACTCATGATGGTGCCCTTGGATACGCCCATCGCCTCCGCCATTTCCTCGTAGCTCAAGCCTTCGATCTCGCGCATCAAGATCACCCCGCGATGGTAGGACGGTAGGGCATCGAGCGCCGCACCGATGCGCTCGGCGAGTTGACGTCGTCGCACGACGTCGAGCGGGTCGGCGCCGTCGATTCGAGCGACCAGCGGGGCCTCGGCCTCGTCCCTCGGCTCGTACGAATCCTCCAAGCTCGTCTCTCGGCGCGTCGGCTTTCGCATGAGGTCGATCGAGAGGTTGGTGACGATGCGATAGAGCCACGTGAAGAAGCTGGACCCCCCGTTGAACGCGCCGAGCCCTCGATAGACCCGCAGGAAGGCCTCCTGGACGACGTCTCGGGCGTCGTGCTCGTCACGTACCAGGGCGAGCGCGATCGTGAATGCGCGGCGCTGGTGGCGAACCACCAACTGGCGAAACGCCGCGAGATCGCCAGCTTGGGCCTGTTCGACGAGTGCACGGTCCTCTTCCGCCTCGGCTCTCCGGAGGCTCTTGTTTGACGCCTCTGCCTCTGCGCTATTCACACCCACCGCGACATCACGATCATGCGGCTCCCCCCCCTCGACCCGCCCGGGCCCGAGCGCGGCGGGTCGCCGCTCGGGACGCGCCCGCGGGGAGTCCGTAGACGCCGGCTCCGGCTCCGACTCGTGAAAATCGACCTCCATGACGCGCAGCACGCAAAGTCATACGCAAAGTCCGGGCCGGCTCCCCCCACCCTGGAGCGGACGCCCACCTCACGGGAAGCCGAACGGCTCCTCCTCCTCCGGCTCCGGGGCTGCCGGCTGCTCGGGGAGGGCCTCGAGCGCCACCTTGACGTCGAAGGCGCGCGAGCCTCGCTCCACGCGCACCGTCACCGTGGACCCCACGCCCGCGAGGCTGGCGAGCCACCGGAGCTTCTCCGGCCCAGGCGTGGGCTGCCCTTGGAAGCCGACGACCACGTCGTCCGGACGCAGTCCGGCGCGGTCCGCCGGTCCGCCGGGCTGGATCTGGCGGATCAGCGCGCCCGAGGCGTCTCGAAGCCGGAGACGCGCGACATCCTCCGGGAGCACCGACGACACCACGATCCCGATCGCGCTCCGGTTGATCTTGCCGTCCTTGATGAGCGCCGGCAGGAGATCCTTCACCATGTTGATGGGGATCGCGAAGCCGATCCCGTTGGCGTTCGCGCGAATGGCCGTGTTGATGCCAATCACGCGACCTGCCGTGTCGAGGAGCGGCCCTCCCGAGTTGCCGGGGTTGATGCTCGCATCGGTCTGGATGAAGTTGTAGTAGCCGGACTTGTCGCCGAGCCCTCGCACCGAGTCGCGCGTCCTTCCCTTCGCGGACACGATCCCGGCCGACACCGTGTGCGATAGCCCGAACGGGTTGCCGATGGCGAGCACCCAGTCACCGACGCGCGTGACGTCCGAGTCCCCGAGCGGAAGGTGAGCGAAGCCAGCCTTGCCCTCGACCCTCAGCACCGCGACGTCGACCAGCGGATCGCGGCCGACGATGGTCGCCTTCTGCTCGGGCTGCTTGCCGATGGTGACGGTGACCTCGGTCGCGTTCTCGATGACGTGGTTGTTGGTCAGGATCAGGCCGGAGGGATCGTAGACGAACCCCGTGCCGAGCCCCTGCTGCAACACCCGGCGCCTACCCGTGCGCCCCCGCTGCTCTTGAACCGTCCTCACGAACACGACCGCCGAGTCTGCGCGGGCGGCCAGCTCCGCGAAGCTCGCCGGCGCATTGGCGGGCGGCGACGCGGGTAGCGGCGCCGGGGGCGGCCCGAGCGGAGCCGTCGCCGGGACCGCGCCAGACGGCTCCGCAGGCGCGGCGTCCGGAGCGGACGCGCTCGTGCGCTTGCAGTCTTGCGCGGCGAGGCCGAGCACGACCGACGCGACGGAGATCCAGCGAGCTCTCACCGGGATTTCGCGACCTCGACGTAGCGCATCCTGAGATCGTAGAGCACCTGCTCGACGATCCGCTCCTCCTCGCCGCTCAGGTTGCCCTTCGTCTTCTCCTGAAGGAGCGTCAACAGATCGATCGTCTGGCGCGCCATGGGCAGCTCGACGCTGGTCGCCCCGTCTGCGGGGTTCGGCGCATCCCCGAGGTGGACCAGGGCCGAATGCGCGAACGACAGCACGAAGGTCGCGAAATCGATGGCCGGAAGCTCCGCGTCCCCAGCCGCCGCGGCGGTCGCCTTCGCCGACGCGAAGGCGGCCTCACTCGCTTCGAGCGCCGCGGAGTCCGGCCCCGCCTCGTCTCGACTCACGAATCCTCCTCCTCGGAGTCCTTGTCCTCGGACGTATCGCTCTCGTCGGGAAGCGCGTCGTCGTCATCGTCCGAGTCGTCATCGTCATCGGCCGCCGACGCCTCGAGCGCGTCGTCACCGCCGTCGTCGTCATCGTCGTCCTCGAAGGACATCGCGACCGGCGGCGCCGCCGGTGGGCGAGCGAGCGGCGGAGTGAGCGGACCCCGCAGGTCCCGCATGCGGGCCGCACGAGCGTGCTCTTCGGGGCGACCGACCGCCGGCTGCGCGCTCGCGACCACCTCGGAGTTCGAGACGCTATCGGGTAGCGCATCGAGGTGCGCGCGAACCTCGGCCTCGCTGAGCTGGCCCTTTCGCATCAGCCGCTCGCGCACTCGGACGTCGTACTTGAAAAGCTCACTCTCGCTCATGGTCTTCTCCGTTTGGCTCGCCGGGCTCCTCGTCGTCCGCGGAGCGCTTGGAATCGTCCTCGTAGCGCCGGCGGCCCCCGGTAAGCAAGCGGCCGAGCGGGATCAAGCCCTCCGGGGCAGGCGCTTCGGGCGCCTCCAGGCGAAAAACCGCCTGTTCGAGCTCGTCGGCGGTGGCGGGGCGCACCTCCACGACGTCGAGCTCGTAGCGGACCTTCTGGCCCGCCAGCGGGTGGTTCAGGTCGAGCACCACCGCGTCCTCGGTGACGTCGAGCACCTTGAGCACCACGATCCCCCCCTCGTCGCGCTCTGCCTCGAATCGATCCCCGGGCGCCACCTCCGCTGGAAACTCCTCGCGGTCGACCTCGATGATGGCCTTCGGATCCCGCTCGCCGTACGCCTCGCGGGGCGCAAGCTCGAGGGTGGCGCGCTCCCCGGTCGTCTTGCCATCGAGGGCGCGCTCGAGCGCGGGCAAGAGCTCGCCGTAGCCGAAGATCGCGCCGAGCGGCGCGGCGGGCTCGCCCTCGCCCACCTGCTCTCCGTCGGCGTCGAACACCCGGTAGGAGAGGCGAACCAGCATCCCCGGTCCCGCGCGGTAGGCGGCGGTAGCCGTCTTACGCTGGGTTGTCGGGGCGGCGCGGCGACGTCGCGCGGGAGGCGTCATCGCGCGTAGCTATAGCGGATCATCGCCGCGCGAGCCCGAACTTGCGCGCCCGGGCCACGACGCCGGGAGCCGAGGCGCTCCAGGGCAGGGCGGCCTCGACTTCCGGCGGGAGCGGTCACACCGCGTCGGGGGACACGATCTTCCCCGCGATCGCGCTGGCCGCCACGACGAGCGGGCTCGCCAGATAGAGCTTGCCCGGTCCGCTGCGTCCCGGGAAGTTGCGGTTCTGCGCGCTCACGGTGACCTCGTCGGGGGTGAACGAGACGCCCGGGCCCGCGCGGATACACGCGCCGCACGACGGATCGACGACGGTCGCGCCCGCGCGCTCGAAGATATCGACGTAGCCGCGCTCGATCGCGTAGTCGCGGATGTGCTGCGAGCCAAACTGGATGAAGAGCCGGACGCCGTCGGCGACGCGCCGACCGTTCTCGAGCGCCCGCTCGAGGACGGCGGCGTACATGTCCATGTCGGCCATCTTCCCGCCGGTGCACGAGCCGCCATACGCGATGTCGATCTTGATCTCGCCCGAGCTCGCGACGAGCTCACCGAGGGAGACACCGTTGCGCGGATCCCCGGGCGTCGCGACCATGGGCACGATGGTCCCGAGGTCGATCTCGTAGGTGTCTGCGTACTCCGCGCCCGGATCGGGGCGCACCGCCATCTTCCGCACCGCCTCGGCGTCGAGGCCGCGCATCTTCACCAGGTACTCGACGACTACCTCATCGGCCTCGATGATGCCGGTGAAGCTCCCTGCCTCGACCGCCATGTTGGTGAGCACCGAGCGCTCGTCGAGCGACATGGCGGCGATACCCGGGCCGGAGAATTCGAGCACCTGGCCAATGCCTTTTCCACTCTTGAAATGATCGAGGCTCAGGATGTGGAGCATCACGTCCTTGGCGCAGACACTCGGGCCGAGCGTGCCGTTCAGCACGAAGCGCACCGTCTCGGGCACCTTGACGCGAACGTCGCGCGTGAACCACGCGTTCGCCATGTCGGTGCTGCCGACGCCGAACGCGAAGCAGCCCATCGCGCCCGCCATGCAGGTGTGCGAGTCCGTCCCCGCGACGACCTGCCCGGGGAGCGCGATCTCCTCGATGACCTTGTTGTGACTGATGGCCTCGCTGCCCACGACTTTTCCGTCGCGCTCGACCTCGCCGTAGAGCTTTACGCCATACCGCTTCGTGAAATCCTCTTGCACGATCCTGAGCGAGGCCGCCTGCCGGTCGAGCCCGAGCTTCTTGTGCTGCTCCGGCATGACCTTGTCGAGGAACGTCAGGTGATCGCGAAATGCGTAGACGCTCTCGGGCTCGGTGACCGTGGCGTCCGCGCCGAAGCCTTGATGAAACACCGCGTCGGCCATCGGCGTCACGTACTCGTGACTGAAGCGGACGTCCGTCCGCACGAAGAGCGCGTCGCCCGGTCTCACCCCGGGGATGCCGAGGCGCCCGGTCTTGGCGTCGGCGATCGCGCGCGACGCGATGATCTTCTCGCACAAGGTCATGGGCCGCGCGGGGGTGGTCACCGGGGGCGGGGCGAGCTCGCCGGCCATGCGGAGCTTGTTGTAGGTGAAGAGGCCCCCCGCCTCGACGATCTGGGCGCTGATGGGGTCGAGCCCGCGGGTAAACTCGCTGATGGGGATCTCCTCGCCGCGCTCGATCCGCGCGATGAGCGAGAAATCCGTCGAGGTGAGGAGCCCGATGTTCTGGCAGTTCTGCCCGTAAATCTTCTCGATGCTCTCGGCGATGACGAGCTTCACCCCCGCGGTGAGCTCGGAGTAGGGAGCCGTCTCGCGAGAGCTGCCGCAGCCCTTGCTCCGCCCGCTGACGATGACCCCGAAGCCGCCGCCCTTGATCGAGTCCTTCTGGACGATGCCGCCGCGAAGCCCGATGAGGCAGTAGCGCGCGAGCGTCTCGTCGTAGAAGTAGCAGACCCAGCCGGGCGTGATCTCATCGGTCGAGATGTTGTTGACGAGCTTCCGCTCAGCGTCGAAGGCGAGGTCCTCGCCCTCGAGCTGTCTCCGCAGGAGCTCGGCGTCCTCGGTGAGATAGAGGATCCGGCCGTCGATCTTGACGTTCTTCTTTCTCATCCACTTTCCTCGCGGGGCTACACGGGGAACCTAGAACAAGGACACTCGGTTCACCAGACCGACCCGCCGCCAATCCCTCAAGAACCGCGCGCCAGAGTGCCGCGACGCGTCATGCTCGCTGGAGCCGAGGTGCCGGGGCATCGCGGCCTGCGCGCGCCCCCGACGCGCGTCCTCGCCCGGTCGGGCTCAGCTCGACTCGGCCTGCGCGCGCGGTCCGGAGAGCACGAGGAGCGCGGTGAGCGCGATCTCGATCTCCTCCTCGGTCGGTGGAGTCACGCGCGTCCCGACTCGCGCCTTGAGCGCGCGGAGCTCCGCGCCGAAGCGGCGGTAGCGCGCTCGCTCCCGCTCATCGCTCTCGGCGAGCACCCAGCGCGCGACGATCGCGCGAAGCTCGTCGACCTCGAGATCGATGAGCGGGGCGAGCGTGCGAGCGAGCGGGTGCGGCATATAGCTCTCCAACGATACCTCAGAATTCGAAGCGCGCAGCCAGGAGGCGCCGCCTCCGGGGCTCTCCGCTTGCCCTGGACGCGGGAGGAAGTTATCTCCGGCGGGTGCTCTCGCCAGCGAACCGCGCCGTCGCGCGCCGCCGCTCGCGTCTCGTGGTCGGCGCCGCGGCGCTGCTCACCGTGTCCGCATGCAAGAAGCCGTCCGGCGCCGACGGCGGTGGGCCCGCACCGCGAGGTTCCGCGCCGAGCCAACCCCCACCATCGGCGCGCGCGCCCACCGAGGCGCCCCTCACGGGTGAGACGGTGGACATCCCGGGAGGCTCGTTTCAGGCCGGCAGCGTCCCGGGGAGCGAAGGGCGAAAGCCCGGGGTGGAGCCGCGGCTCTACGCCGTGGAGCTCGGCCCGTACCAGATCGATCGGCTGCCCTACCCGAACGATCCGTCCAAACCCCCGGTGGTCGGCGTCGGCCGCGGAGAGGCCGAGCGGCTCTGCGCGACCGCGGGTGGGCGGCTCTGCACCGAGCTCGAGTGGGAGCGCGCCTGCAAGGGCCCGAGCAGCGATCGCTTCCCCGGCGGGGGCGCCTGGGACGCGCGCTGCGCGTCGCGGCCGGAGAGCTGCGCTTCCGGCTTCGACGTGGTGGCGATGGGCACGCTCCGCGAGTGGACGGCGAGCGATGTCGCCCCGACCGATGGCGAAGGGCGTGGCGGCGGCGCGGTCCGAGGCGCACCGGCGGGCGCGCCGGCGCCCGACCACCGCTGCGCCGCGCGGGCCGCGCTCGACCCCTCGACCACCGCGGACGATCTCGGGTTTCGCTGCTGCAAGGGCGCGCCGAACGCGGCGGTCGTCAAGGAGCCGAAGCTCGGCGAGGTGTTCGCCCGGGCGCGCGTGAACGCCGAGCGGCTCCAGGCGCTCCTCGCGAGCGATCCGGCGACCCAGGCGATCGCGAAGGACATCAAGCTGTTCCGGGAGCCGGACGCCGCGAACACCGTGGTGTCCCGGGGACCGGGAGATCGGAAGGGGTTCGACTTCACGGTGGCTCCGCTCCTCTGGCAACCCGCGGCGGGGAGCGAGTACCTCGTCGCGGTCGGGCGCTCGGGCGACACGACGTCCTTCGTGGTCGTGTATCATGTGACGGGAGCCGACGAATACCGGCTCGACTCGAGCTTCATCATGAAGAGTGAGCCCGGGCCGATCGCGCTCGCGTACAGCGCGAGCATCCGTCCGCGCCTGCACTTCAGCACCTGCTGGGGCTGCCCGGGGGAGACCGGCAAGATCCTGTTCCGACCGCCCGACGACGCGGTGATCCTGCAGCCGTAGCGGCTCAGGCGACCAGCGGCACGGCGAGGGCGAGGCGGCTCCGGCCATCGGGCGTCGTCTCGGCGCGGAGGCGCGCGCCGACCGCGTCCGCCGCGAGCCGCGCAGCGTAGAGCCCGAGCCCGCGCCCGTAGCGACCGGCGGCGAGCCCCTTCGCGACGAGCTGCCCCTCCGCGGTGAAGGCACGCTCGAGGAGCCCGACGTCGAGCGGCGGGCCCCCGTCGATGACCGACACCGTCCCCTCGTGCTCGTCACGTTGGATCGCGACGACCACGGTGGTCTCGGCGGGAGCGTGCTCGATTCCGTTTCGGATCAGGTTGGTCACCAAGAGCGCGAAGAGCTCGCTCTCCGCGAAGGCGTGACCTTCGCGCTCGCCCGCGGTCCCCTCGAGCGACAGCTCGACCCGGTGGCTCGACGCGATGGCGACCATTCGCCGGACGGCCGTGGCGACCACGGTGTCGATGCAGAGCCGGGTCGCGGTCCGCCCGCGTCCCTCTGCGAGCACCCTCGCGAAGAGGTTGAGGTTCTCGGCGAAGTGAGCGATCCCGACGCACGCGGCGCTCGAGTCGCGGAGCGCTTCGGCGACGTCGGCGTCTCGGGTGGCGCACGACTGCTCGACGAATCGGACGTTGCTCGAGAGCGCGGAGAGCGGGTTTCGGAGGTCGTGCACGAAGAGCGCGAGGAGCTCCCCGATGAGCCGAGGCTCGAGCGCGCCGCTCATCTCGCGAGCCCATGCTCGTCGAGGAACTGCTCGATGCGCCTCGCCACGAGCTCGTGATGCTCGAGAGGAGTCACGTGGGTTCCGCCGGGGATCATCAGCAACTCCCCGTCGGGGATGCGCTCGGCCATGCTCTCGCTGAGCCCCGGCGGAGTGAAGGAGTCGCGATCTCCCGCCACCACCAGCACCGGGACGCGCACGCGCGGCAGCAGATCCGCCGCGGAGTGCTCCCCCGCGCGCGCGAGCATCCGCAAGAACATCACCACGTCGACGTCCGCGACGTGCTCGAAATAGGGGCGGACGTCCTCTTCGTCGATCGCTTGCGGGTCGATGTCGCCCGTCAGGAGCGCGAGCTTGAGCGCGATCCGCGGCGGCATCCGCGACCAGAGCGCACGCGCGATCTTGGGGTGCTGGCCAGCAGCCGCGGTGAGCCGCGGCAGCACCGCAGCGAGCAGGTCGGTCCCCTTGAAGGTGTGAGTGACCCGCCCGAAGGTGCCGCACAAGAGCACGAGGCCCTTCACGCCCTCCGGACGACGCCGGTAGGCCTCGAGCGCGACCTGCACCCCGAAAGAGTGCCCGACCAAGAGGACCGGTGGATCACCGAGGTGACGGCGCACCGCGTCGAGATCCGCGGCGTGGTCCTCGACCCCAATCCGCTCGTCATCCACCGGCGGCGCGCTCCGGCCATGCCCCCGGTAGTGCCAGTGCGCGACCGAGAGCCGATGCGCGAGATCCTCTTCGAGGTACTTGTAGATGAAGCCGTCGCAGACGATCCCGTCGGAGAGCAGCGCGGTCGTCTCGGAGGGGCCGGGCCGGCGATGCACGAACAGACGCGTGCCGTCCACGCCGTGAGCGAACGAATCCGCGACGTCGCGCTCAGGTGTTCTCGGACTCTTCTTCTTCGTCTCCGATGTCGTTGACACTCGGGATCTTCTTGATCTCCAGCCGAGCCATCTTCCAAGCTCGCTGGACGACCCAAGACAGGGAGCGATCGAGTCGCGCTGCCTCGTCCTTGATTTCCTGGAGCATCGCCTCGGGGAAGTAGAGGCTCTGCTTGCGTTTGTCGCTGCCCGTCTTGGCGGACTCGTCAGCCACGGATCGGTCCTCCGGCTCGGGTAGGCGCTCGTGCCTACCGATAGCGTACTTCGACACTAGCACCTCGAAGGATGCGAGATCAACCACCCTTCGGCGCGGCTTCCCCGAGGCGCAGCGCGCCGCCCGCGCCCCGGGGCTCCTCGCCCTCCCGCGCGCGCCGCCAGGCTCGAACTGCCGCGCATTTCGTCTAGCCTCGGGGTCATGGCGACCAACTCCCGCTTCTCGGCTCGGGTCATGCTCGTCGCGCTCCTCGGCTTCGCCGCGGGCGGAACCGCGACCGGGCTCGCGCGCGCGCGTAGCAGCGCGTCGAGCCCGTACGACCTGCTGCAGCAGCTCGGTCAGGTGCTCGCGCTCATCGAGAACGACTACGTCGAGCCCGTCGACCGCACGCGCCTCCTCCAAGGCGCCGTAAAGGGCATGGTCGCCGAGCTCGACCCGCACTCCTCGTACATGACTCCCGAGGAATACGCGGTCTTCCGCTCGGACACCGAGGGAAGTTTCGCCGGGATCGGCGTCGAGGTCGACTTCCGAGACGAGGGAGTCGTGGTGCTCGCGCCCATCGACGGCTCACCGGCGGCCCGCGCGGGAGTGAAATCGGGCGACCGGATCGTCGCCGTCGAGGGCGCGCCCGTGCGCGGCAAGTCGGGCGAGGAGCTGGTGCGGCTGATGCGGGGAGCGCCTGGCACCTTCGTCACCATCACGATACGCCGTCAAGGCTCCGACGAGCCCCTCTACTTCAAGCTCGAGCGCGAGGTGATCCATGTCTCGAGCGTGACCGGGAAGCTCCTCCGCGGAGGCATCGCGTACCTCCGCATCAAGCAGTTCCAGACCGGAACGCACGACGAGCTCATGCGCACGGTGGGTCAGCTTCGCGCTCACGCGCGCGGCGAGCTCGCCGGGGTGCTGCTCGATCTCCGGAACAACCCGGGCGGCCTGGTGGACGAGGCGAGCGGCGTGGCCGACGAGCTCTTGTCAGGCGGGATCATCTACACCACCCGTCACCGCGGCAAGGTGGTGGACACGGTGCGCGCGACGAGCGGCGGCGCGCTCGCGCGCGGCCCGGTGGTCGCGCTCGTGAACGAGTACAGCGCGAGCGCCGCCGAGCTCGTCGCCGGTGCGCTGCAGGACCAGCGCCGCGCCACCGTCGTCGGCGCACGGACCTTCGGCAAGGGCTCGGTGCAGTCGATCCTCGAGCTCCCTGGCGGCGCCGGCATGCGACTCACCACCATGCGCTACTACACGCCGAGCGGGCGCTCGATCCAGGCCCAAGGGATCGCGCCCGACCTGACGGTCGCCGCGGGAGTCGCCGCCGAGCCGGGCTTCGGCGTGGTGCGCGAGAGCGACCTCGATAACCACCTCCCTGCCGAGGGGCCTCCCGGGAGCGCCCAGCCGGACGCCGGCGCGCCAGCGCCCGGCGACGGCGGCGCCGCCGCGCCCTCGACCCGCCTCGGGGTCGCGCGCGAGCTCCCCGACGACCCGACCGGGGGGCCCGACCAGGCGCTCAGCGTCGGCTACCAGCTCCTCGCGGGCGTGCTCATCGGCAAGCCGTGAGCGCGCGCGGCGGCTGACGCTGCCGTCAGCCCTTGAGGAGCTGACGGAGCACGTACTGGAGGATGCCGCCGTGCTCGTAGTAGTCGAGCTCCACGGCGGTATCGATGCGCGCCACGACCTCGAAGGACTTCACCGAGCCGTCGGCGCCCGCGGCGCTCACGACCAGGCGCTTGTGCTGCTTCATGCCCTCGGCGATCCCCGTGATGGCGTACGTCTCCTCGCCGCTCAGCCCGAGCGATTCGCGGGTATCCCCCGGCAGGAACTCGAGCGGCAGGACGCCCATGCCGATGAGATTCGAGCGGTGGATGCGCTCGTAGCTCTCGGCGATCACGGCCTTGACGCCGAGCATGAAGGTTCCCTTGGCCGCCCAGTCTCGGCTCGAGCCGGAGCCATACTCCTTGCCGGCGATGATGATGAGCGGCACGCCCTCGGTCTGATACTTGACCGAGGCGTCGTAGATGCTCATGGGCGCGCCGTCCGGCAGGTGCCGCGTCACGCCGCCCTCGGTGCCAGGCGCGAGCTCGTTGCGGAGCCGCACGTTGGCGAAGGTGCCGCGCATCATCACCTCGTGATTTCCCCGGCGCGACCCGTACGAGTTGAAGTCCCCCGGATGAACTCCGTGCTCGACCAGGTATTTCGCGGCCGGCGAGGTCTTCGAGATGTTGCCGGCCGGCGAGATGTGATCGGTGGTGACCGAGTCACCGAGCTTCGCGAGCACGCGCGCGTCCTTGATGTCCTTCGGCGCGCGCGGCTTCTTCGGGAGGTTCTCGAAGAAGGTGGGCTTTCGCACGTAGGTGCTCTCGGGATCCCAGGTGAAGCGGCTGCCTTCCGGGATCTCGAGAGCGCGCCAGGCGTCGGTGCCCTCGAACACCGAGGCGTACTCGCGCGCGAACATCTCCGGATCGAGGCTCTCCTTCACGACGCGGGCGACGTCGGCGGGAGACGGCCAGAGGTCCTTCAGGAAGACGTCCTTGCCGTTTCTATCCTGACCGAGCGGCTCGGTGGCAAAGTCGATGTCCATGCGCCCGGCGAGCGCGTAGGCGACCACCAGGGGCGGGCTCGCCAGGTAGTTCGCGCGGACCTCCGGGTTGATGCGCCCCTCGAAGTTGCGGTTGCCGCTGAGCACGCTCACGACCACGAGATCGCCCTGCTGAACCGCCTGGCTCACCGGCTCGATGAGCGGACCGCTGTTGCCGATGCAGGTCGTGCAGCCGTACCCGACCAGGTTGAACCGGAGCTTCTCGAGCTCGACGAGCAGGTTCGACTTCAAGAGGTACTCGGTCACCACCTTGGAGCCAGGCGCGAGGCTCGTCTTCACCCAGGGCGCGACCATGAGGCCGCGCTCGTTCGCCTTCTTGGCGAGGAGCCCGGCGCCCAGCATGACATATGGGTTCGAGGTGTTGGTGCAGCTCGTGATGGCCGCGATCACCACCGCGCCGTGGGTGAGCTCGACCGGCTGGGCATCGAGCACGGCGGTCGCGTGGGCGCCGGGCTCGTTGCGCTTGCTGAGCGCCAGGATCCCGGAGAGCGTCTTCTGCCAGGCGGCCTTGGCCTCGCTGAGGACGATCTTGTCCTGCGGGCGGCGAGGCCCGGCGATGGTCGGAACGACCGTGCCGAGATCGAGCTCGACCACCTCGCTGAAGCTGGGCTCGGGCGAGTCGTCGGTGCGAAATAGCCCCTGCGCCTTCGCGTACGCCTCGATGCGCGCGATGTGCTCCTCGCTCCGCCCGGTGAGCCGCGCGTAGTTCAAGGTCTCCTGGTCGTAGGGGAAGATGGCGCAGGTCGAGCCGTACTCCGGGCTCATGTTACCGAGCGTCGCGCGATCGGCGAGCGGCAAGCTCGAGACACCCGGGCCGAAGAACTCCACGAACTTTCCGACCACGCCCCGGTCGCGGAGCGCGCGGGTGATGGTCAGCACGAGATCGGTGGCGGTCGCGCCCTCGGGGAGCTTGCCGAAGATCTTCACCCCGACCACCTGCGGGATGAGAAGATTGATGGGCTGACCGAGCATCACGGCCTCCGCCTCGATGCCGCCCACGCCCCAGCCGAGCACGCCGAGCCCGTTCACCATGGTCGTGTGGCTGTCGGTACCGACCAGCGAGTCCGGATAGGCGAGCCCGTCCTTGTCGAACACGACGCGCGCCAGGTACTCGATGTTCACTTGATGCACGATGCCGGTGTCCGGCGGCACCACGCGGAAGCTGTCAAAGGCCTTCTGACCCCAGCGGAGGAGCTGATACCGCTCCTTGTTGCGCTCGTTCTCGAGTCGCGCGTTGATGGCGAACGACTGCGCGCCCCCGAACGAGTCGACCTGCACCGAGTGGTCGATGACGAGCTCGGAGGGAAAGAGCGGGTTGATACGGGTCGGGTCCCCGCCCATGTCCGCCATCGCGTCGCGCATGGCCGCTAGATCGACCACCGCAGGAACGCCGGTGAAGTCCTGCAGGATGACGCGCGCCGGATGGAACGCGATCTCCTGATCGGGCACCGCGCCGGGCGCCCACGCGGCGAGCGCCTCGATGTCCGCCTTACGGACCGCCTTCCCGTCCTCGTTCCGCAGCAGGTTCTCGAGCAGGATCCGCAGGCTGAAGGGGAGCCGCGAGAGATCCTTACCGAGGGCCTCGGCGAGCTTCGGGAGGCTGAAGTATCCGAGCTTCCGGTCGCCGACGGCGAGCTCGCTCCGCGTCTTGAACGAATCGAGGATCTTCTTTTCCATCGCGGGGGTGCCTACCGCATCGGTCCCGCGCCGGCAACGAGCCAGAGACCGTCTCCGCTCCGACACTCCGAGGGTGAGGTCGGTTCGGCGCGGAACCGCGCGGCGCGCTTCACCGTCACGGCGCACATCGGCTCGCGGGCGGCGCCGCGCGCACGGCGCGGGCGACGCGCCGCGCCGCGGCGAGCCCGCTCCGCACCGCCTCGAGCACGTTGCGCGGGCGTCCGGCGAGCAGATCGCCGGCGAGCGCGAGCCCTTCGACCGCGCTCACCGCGCCGATGCGCTCGACCACGTCCCTTCCGAGCCGCTCGAAATCGACGCCGTGGAGCGTCGAGGCGCGGTCCGCCAGGACGCCGTCGAGCTCGAGCGTGACGGGCGCGTCGAAGCCGAGCGCGAAGCCCGCCCCGCCCGCGTGGCCCGCGAGCGGTGGCTCGAGCCGGATGCCGCCGGCCGCGACGCCGCCGGTCGCCAGCACGACCGCCTCCGCCTCTAGCGCCTCCCCATCCTCGAGCGCCACGCGGAAGCCCGCGCCGTCGCGCGCGACGCGGGTCACCCGCCCTCGGCGCGCGCGCGTGCCGAGCAGCGCGTCGCGCGCCGCCTCGAAGCGCGAGCCAGCGGGGCCGTCCAGCATGGAGAGCGTCTCACCGACCGGCTTACCCGCGAGCTCGGTCACTCGCGCCGCGACGCCCGGCATAGTGCCGAGCCACGGACCGACGAGCCAGGCGTCCACGCCCTCGCCCGCGCGCGCGAGGTGCTCGGCGAGCCAGGCGGCCCGCCCCGGCTCGTCGTGGAGCGCGGCGAAGTCCCAGTCTCCGAGGCGGCGCTCGTAGTCCTCGCGGAGCCCGGTCACCGGCACCGCCTCGAGCCCGAGCGAGCGCGCGACGAGCCTCGCATCCCAGCCGTCGCGCGCGACGTCGGCGACGGCCACCCGCCGCCCCGCCCACTCGCCGAGATCGAGCAGCGCGGCGTCGCGGCCGAGCGCGGGACGCGCGAGACCGTCCGGGCTCGCCACCGTGCACGGGCCGAGCCGCCAGAGGCCGAGCGCCGCGGCGAAGCCCGCGAGCTCGTCGCCGGGCGCGTCGCCATCGACCGCGCCCGCGTAGAGCGCGCTCGCGCCGGCGCGCTCATGATAGAGGACGCACTCGACGCCCTCTTGCGCGAGGAGCCACGCCGCAGCCGTGCCCGCGACGCCCCCGCCGACCACGACGACCGTCATCGCGGAGCCCCGAGGAGCGCGCGCTCCGCGCCGAGCGCGAGCGCCTCTTGACGCGCCTGCTCGGGGCCGATGGTCGAGAGCCGGCGCCGGGCGGCCCGGGCGAGGAACTCGGAGGCCATCCGCGCGCCGTCGGCCGGCGAGCGGCCGGTGGCGTCCGCGACGATCTGCCCGCAGCGCGCCGCGCAGCGCATCCCTCCGCAGGCGCCGAGCCCGAGCCGCGTGCGGCGCGAGACGTCGTCGACCGTGGTCGCAAGCTCGTTCTCGACCACGTAGCGGATCTCGGCCAGGGTGACCGGCTCGCACTCGCATACGACCGCGCGCTCGCGCGGATCGCGCAGCATGCGCTCGAGCACGCGCAAGCTGCGGCCACCGTGCCGATACTCGAGCCGCGCCGCGGCGACCGGCTCGATGCGCGCCTGCTCCGCGAGGACGAGCGGCTCCACCCGCTCGTCGCCGCCCGGGAGCGCGAGCTCGTGGGTGCGGCTGCGCGCGCCGATGCCCGCGCGCCGGGCGAGCACGTCGGTCATCTCCTCGGCGAAGATGCGATAGCTCGCGAGCTTGCCGCCGATCATCGAGTAGAGCCCGCTCGCGCCGTGCTCGGCGTGATCGACGATCTGGTGCTCGCGCGAGAGCTGGTCTTCGTTCGGGCCCCAGGCGTGGAGCGTGGGGCGCACCCCGGCCCAGGTGCCGATGATGCGCCCCGCGCGGATCGCGGGGAACACCCGCTCGACCGCCTGCACCAGGTACCGCACTTCGTCGCCGGTCGCGACCACGTCGTCGAGATCGCCGTAGAAGTCGTCGTCGGTGGTGCCGATGACGGTCATGTTCTGCCACGGCAAGAGGAACATCTGCCGGCCGTCGACGGCCTCGCAGACGATGGCGTAGTTGGTGAGCCGCCGATCATAGAAGACGTGGATCCCCTTGCCGGGCCGCACGCGCGCCGCCTTCGGCGCGAGCCCGCCGAGGGTGGCCGTGATGGGCGCCCAGGCGCCGGTCGCGTTCACCACCATGCGCGCCGTTCGCACGCCGGTCTCGCCCGTCTCACGGTCGCGATAGCGCACCCCGCGCACGCTCCCGTCGTCACGACGTAGGATGTCCGTCACGGTGGCGTGCGCGCGCACCTCGGCGCCCCGCTCCATCGCGTCGACCGCGCTGCCGATGCAGAGTCGAGTGCCGTCGATCCCCCACTCGTCGAAGCTGACGCCGCCGACCACCTCGCCGCGGAGCCCCGGTTCGAGGGCGCGGAGCTCCTCCGGGGTGAGCCGGACGTGCGGCTTGCCGCGCTTCAACGGCTGATACCTGTCGTAGAGCCCGAAGAAGGCGTCGTAGAGCGTGAGCGTGACCTTGGAGGCCATCGCCGACGCGTAGATCGGCATCAGGAACGGGATCCGAAAGAGGAGGTGCGGCGCGATCGACTGGATGTGCCCAGAGTCGAGGCACGACGTATAGGTGACCTCGGGATCGTAGAGGAGGTAGCGCGGCCCGCCGTGCAGCATCCCGCTCGAATTGCCGCTCGCCCCGAAGGCGATGTCGTTGCGCTCGAAGAGCGCGACCCTGAGGCCGCGCTGCGCGGCGTCGCGCGCCACGCCGGTGCCGTTCACGCCGCCGCCGATGACGACGACGTCGACGTCAGTATCGTCTGACACGCTCATGCCGCGCCGCGTCACCTAGCGCGAACCCGCGGCCTCGTAAAGCGCGCGGGCCTCGGGATGGGTTGCCGGCGCGGCGCGCGGCCGCTTCGTGGCGCCGGCCGCGCCGGACCGACCCTCCGACCGGGCAAGCCGCCCGTCGCGCTAGCGCGGCATGAGGCCGCAACCGACGCCCCGGTAGACCGCGGCGTTGTTGTTCTCGTGGCACTCCTTCGAGAGGTTTGCCGGGTCCACCTTCACGAAGACGTCTTTCGTTTGCCCGCCGAGGTCGGCCTCGCAGCTTACGACCGTGCACTCGCCAACGTCGAGCGCCTGCGGGATGGGCGTGGCGCAGAGTTGGGAGCCCGTCTCGCTGCCGTCGTAGAAACGGACCTCGGTGCCGCTCACCATCGGCAGCGTGCCGCGATTGCACACGCGCCCCTCGATGGTCGCCACGGAGCCCTTGCACGCCACCGTGCCGACCTGCCCGCCGACGGTGAGGTCCGGCTCACCGAGCGCGTCGAGCCCGCCCTGGACGTTCTGGCGGAAGTTGTTGAGCCCGGGCTCGCGCCAATTCCTCTTCATCGCGCTGGTGCGCGGGATCTCGCCGCGATCACCGACGTTGGTGACCGAGTACGCATGCTGATTCCACACCGGGCGCGACGCGGCCCAGCGATCTTCCACGTCGCGCAGGACCACCACGCCGTGGGTCGGCGCGAGGCTGGTGGAGGGGAACAGCGGATCGTTTGCGGGACAGCCGTAGTTGCCGCCGTAGTCGTTCACCGCCGAGACGATCTCGGTGTGATAGTCGCCGTCCACGTCGGCGATGACGGGGTTCTCGTAGGTCGTGCCGCTCGAGCGCGGCGCGCTGTAGACGACGTTGCCGGTCTTGCCGTCGTAGATGCGGAGGTAGCACTCGTCGGCGTAGACGGCCTCCGCCGCGCCGTTGGCGTCGAAGTCGAAGACGCTCGAGCCGGTGACGTTGGAGCTCGCGTCCTGCGACGGCTGCGTCCAGAGGATGCCATCCGTCCGCGATTGGCCGTTGCACTTGGCCGCATCACCACCCGCCACGCAGTCGAAATCGAAGACCACGTAGTTCTTGCCGCCGGCGGTGGCGAACTCCGCGCGACCATCGCCGTCGAAGTCGGCGATGGTGGGCGCGCCCCCGGTGCCGCCGCCGGGGATCGCGACCGGCCCGAAGATCACCGTGCCCTCGATGGTCTGCACGCGCGCGGTCCCGCCGGAGATGACGGCGATCTCGGCGCGATCCGCGCCGCCCTGCGAGGCGAGCGGGAAGCTCCCGAAATCCGCCACCGCGACCTGGCCGGCGGGCGTGCCCCCGCTCGCGGTGAAGTAGCTCTCGGCGACCCAGTCGTTGGTCGCGGCGCTCCACTCGTAGATGCCGTTGCCGAGCACGAGCTCGGGCTTGCCGTCCTCATCCACGTCCGCGATGACCGGCACGTAGCCGACGCTGTAGGGCTGGAAGCCGAGCGAGTCGGAGAGGATGCAGCCGTCGGTGCCGCGATAGACGGTGGCGCCGTAGATGATCTCGGCCTTCCCGTCATCGTCGAGGTCGTAAATGCTGGGACCGCTCCAGCGGTCCGGTCCGCCGGTCACGTCGCTCGCCGAGGGCGGGCCGCTGCCGCCCGGGCACGAGCCGGAGCGCCACATCCGCTCGAAGGTCTTGCTGGTCGCGTTCCACCTGAGCGCGATGACTCCCCCGAGTTGAGCCGCCGCGACGATCTCGGGGCGCCCGTCGCCGTCGAGGTCGCCGACCGCCGGCGAGGCCGGCGCGTTGGTGGAGTTGGCGAGGTCAGGGTCCACGTACTCTTGCGTGCAGTCCGCGCCGGAGATGACGCGGAGCACGCCTTGGCCGCCGTAGCCCGAGCCGGTCGCGAAGGTGTTGAAGATGATCGAGGGATGCAGCGTCTTCGCGTCGTCATCGAAGTTGAAGTCGACCACGACCGGCGTGCTCATGACCTGAACGAAGCTCGGCCAGGGATCGCCCGAGGGCGCCTCGGTGAACCGGCACTGCTCGGCGGGCGCGATGGAGTCGATGGTGATGTTCGCCTTGCAGGTGTCGTCGCTGGTCTTGCCGGTGGGCGGCGCGCCGTAGGGCACGCACGCTCCGCCCTCGCAGTAGCTGTCGTAGAGGCAGTCATCGGCGCTCGCGCACGACCCCTGAGTGGGCGCGCAGGTGGTTCCGAGCGCGCAGCTCTCACCGCTCTTGCAGCAGGCGCTCCCGCACACCTGAGCCGCCGGACAGTCCCCGCCGGCGCCGCCGCCGCCGTCGACGTTGAAGCCACCTCCCGAGCCGCCTCCGTCGCTCCCGCTCGCGCCGCCGCCCCCGCCCGGCGTGCAGTGACCGTTCCGGCAGGTCTCGCCCACCGCGCAGCCTCCCGGGCAGCCGCCTGCGCTGTCCTCGCTCGATGAGCTGCCGCACGCCGGGATCGCCAGTAGGCCCGCGGCGAGCAAGACCGCCGCCGAGAAGTATCGCCAAGACATGCTCGGGATGGTACGCCGGCCGCCCAAGCTCGACAACCGACCCGCGCCGCCCGGCCGCGCCGCTCCGACACCCCATAAACTGGGCACTCTCCGGCGCGCGCGGGTAGCTTGGGCGCGCCATGCGCGTCGCGGTTCGAGTCCTTGCGCTCGCGGCGGTGCTCCTCACGGTCGCCGTCGCCGACGCCGCGCCGCATCGAGGCCGGCCGACCGTCAAGCTCGATCACCTGGAATTTCCAGCAGAAGTACCCGGGGCACGGTTCTTCGTGAAGCGGCTCGAGCGGCTGCTCGCGCACCACGCGCGCCGCGCCGACTGGGGAGCCGGCCGGGGGAGCGTCATCGAGTACCGGTTCGCGGTGAAGGAGCTCAGCGTGGTCGCGGACGGGGACGTCCTGCGCGTCACCTGCGAGGCGTCGGGCAAGCTGCCGAGCGGAAGAGGGGCCAAGAGCCGCATCTCTTACGGCGGCGCGCCCGGGAAGCGGAACGAGCTCGTGCTCAAGGTGCTCGAGATCGTGTCGCGCGGCGTGGTCACCAGGCTCGCGGAGCTCGAGCGCATCCGGCGCGGCGAGCTCGACCATCGGCGCGTGCGCGCCCCGCACGACGCCGACTGAGCGCGCGGCGAAGCGGCGCGCGTCCGGTTGCTCGCCCGCCGAGCTCGGGAGACAATGGGGCGCGATGAGCCTGCCCGAAGAGTCGGTCTTGCGCGAGGTGGTGGAGCGTTACGCGCGGCTCGCGTCGCGGCTCGGCGGCGAGCTCGGCCGGCGTCCGATGGTGCTGCCCGACGCCGCGTCCTTTCCGGACGTCTTCACGCCGGATCTCGAGTCGGTCGCGGTGCTGGTCGAGCGGATGCTCGAGCACGCCGGCATGGAGGACATCCCGGTAGGCGTCGCGCTCGGCGGCGACGATCCGGCGGCGGCGAGCGGCGGCTGCTGCGGCGGCGGAGCGTGCGCCGCGCCGAGCAGTTCGGCCGCGCCCCGAGTCGCGGAAGAAGGAGACGGCTGGCTCCTCACCGTGCCGGCCGCCGAGCTCGCGCAGCCGACCGTGCTCACCGCCAACCTCGCCCGCGCGCTCGCCTTGGTCTTCCTGATGGAAACCAGGGACGAGCGCGAACCCCTCGAGGCTCCGCTCGACATCTCGATCGACCTCACCGCGGTCGCGCTCGGCTTCGGCGCGCTGCTCCTCGAGGGCGCGTACATCTATGCGAAGAGCTGCGGGGGACCGCGCGTGAGCTCGGTCACCGCGCTCGGCGTCGCCGAGCTCGCGGTCGCCCTCGCGCTGTTCGCGGGCGCGGGCGGGCACCCGCTCAAGCAGGCGAGGAAACACCTCGGGGCGACCCAGCTCGACGCCCTCGGCGAGGCGAGCACCTGGCTCCAGTCGAACCCCCGGCTCGTCGAGCGGCTCAGATCGGACCCGGCGGCGCTCGCGCGCGGCGAGTACACCCTCGATGGCGCGAAGCCGTGGCTGCTCCGCGCCATTGGGCGCCGGCGCGGACCCGCAGCGGGCTCGTTCGAGGAGCTCGAGGCATCGCTCGCGCGGGGAGCCGCGCGCCGATCTGCGCCCGGAGCGGCCGAGCCCGACGACGAGCTCGCTCGGCTGGTCGCCGAGGAGCTCGAGGCCTCGCGCTGAGCCGTGGCCGCGGCGCGCCGAGGATGCTCGACGCGCCGCGCCCGGGCGGTCAGCGCGCGCGGGGTGGCCGGCAGGCCTTCTTCAGCCCGCCCTGGCGACAGGCGAGATCGAGGTAGCGCGTCGCCTTGGCGAGATCGACCGAGCCGCCGTAGCCGCGCTCGGTGGCGATCGCGGCGTTATAGCAGGCGAGCGCCCGCTGATCGCCGTCGTCACAGGCGCGCCGGTCGTAGCCCTCGTCCGTGTACTCGCCCGGGTAGAACGCGCGGACCTCCTGTACCGTCGCGCACCCGCCGCCGGGTCCCATGCCGCAGCCCTTCTCGTAGAGCGCGAGCGCCCGCTGGCGGGACTCGAGCTTGGTGCTGTTCTCCTCGGTGAGGAGGCCGGCCGCGACGCACGAGGTCGCGCCGCCGGCGTCGCACGACGCCAGGTAGAGCTCCAGCGCCTTGGCAGTGTCCTTCGGGCCGCCCAGCCCGTGCTCGTAGGTCTCGGCGAGGTTTCCGCACCCGACCTTGCCCGGCGCCTCGCACGCCGCCGTGAAGAGCTTGCGGGCGCCCTCGGGGTTGTTCGGCGCCCCGTCCGTCCCGTGGAGGAGCATGGCGCCCACGTTGCTGCACGCGGTCCAATCGCGGAGCTTGCAGCCGCGGAGCCACAGCTGGAAGGCCGCCTGGCGGTTCTTCGCGACGCCGCGGCCAAAATAGGCGAGCACCGCAACGTTGGTGCAGGCGCCGGGGTCGCCGGCTCGACAGCCCTTGCCGCCGATCTCGGCGGCCTCGTGGAAGAGCCGCTTGCTCTCGAGGTACATGCCGAGGGACGTGCACGCTGGCGCATAGTTGCTCTGGCAGCCGATCCCCCAGAGCTTCACCGCGCGCGCGACGTCCTGCGGGAAGCCGCCGGCCCCGGCGGCGAGGAAGCCGGCGAACCGGTTGCACGACGGCAGGTTACCGGCCCGGCACTGCTCCTTGCACTCGTTCGCGTCGTCCTCGCTGCACTCGTAACCCTTCGCGACCGCGGAGGACTGGGCGGGCTCCGAGGTCGGCGACTGCTGGGCCTCTTGCTGGATGCGCCGCTCGGTGACGCACATCTGCCCGTTCCATTTCATGCCCTCGCCGCACTTCGGCCCCTCGCTCGCCGAGGCCACCGCGCCGTCCAGCGGGACCAGGTTGATCCGGAGCAGCGCGCGGCAGCGCGACGGCGCGGACTCCGCGTCGGGATCGGCGCCGTCGCAGGCGCCGAAGTCGCCGTCGGTCGTCACGTTCTCGGCTTCGCCCGAGGTCTTCCCTCCCCCGCCGGCGCCGAAGATGCTCGCCGCGGCCTCCGCGCTCGCGTGAGCGGTGGTGGCGTAGCGGAACGCGCCGATGGTGAGCGCCGAGATGTAGTGGGTCGCGCGCGCGCAGTCGCCCTCGAGCTTGTCCCGCGACAGGTGCGGGCTGTCGAACATCCGCTGGCCCACCATCCGGAGGGCGACCATGACCGCGCCCTCCTGGCCGAGCTTCCCCTCGAGCTTGAAGGCGCCGTACGGGAGGTTCGCCTGGAGCTCCGCGCGCGAGCGGATGGTCATATTCTGTGACTTCGGGGTATACCCGACATAGTTGTAATTCCCGCGCGCGCGGCATTGCGGCAAGAGCACGAAGGACTTCTCGTCGAAGTGCACGACCGCGACGCCCCGCTTGATGGCTACCTCGAGATCACCACGGTTCTCGGGCTGCCAGTCCACGATGAGCGGCGCGGACGGATTCTTGGTCATGGTGACCCGCGCGCGCTCGGGGTCCGTGTCGTCGATGAACGCCGGCGCGGAAGGCGGTTTCAGAAACCCACCGGGGCCGCAAGCGAACGGCGCGACGAGCGTGACGAGCGCGACCGCCCCGCGAAAAATCCTGACGCGTGAAGAGTCTCTCACCATGGCGCCCATTCTCCCAAAGCTCCGGCCATTCTGTAAATGACCCCCCCGGTGATCCGCTGAGAAAATCGTCCCTTTGTGCGCGAGTCGGGAGTCGTGTATCCTTTCAGGATTCTGTCTCCCGGCGTCGCCGGGGCAGCGCAGGAACAGCACCACGAGGTTTAGCAGGATGACGACTCATCACAACTACGCGGCGTATGCGGCGGCCTTCTGTCTGCTCTTCGGAGCCGCTGCCTGTGGCAACGGCCACTCGGCGGGCTCCGAGTCGCCGTCGTCGCACGGCGGCCACGACGGCACCGGGCACGCCGATGACCTCATCGGACAGATCCTCGACGGAGTGCCCACCTCTTCCGGCGGGGCTCAACCGTCCGCACCTCCCGACGATCCGAACAAGCACTCGGAGGCCATCCAGCCCTCGAGACCGTCGGACAGCGGCGGCGGCAGCGGCAGCGGCAGCGGCGGCGGCACTCGCCTCGACACCTTCGACGAGGACGTCACGCGCATCAAGGGGACGGTCCCCGGCTGGGACAACGGCACCGGCATCGCGATCCGTTTCTTGAAGGAGTCGACCGGCACGCGGCTCTCGCTCATCTTCGTCGACCCCACGCCCCCGGTGCTGAAGGACGGCGTCGGGCTGTGGATGATCCAAGGCAAGGCGAACGCGAGCGGCAAGACGATCGCCAACTACGTGCTCCTCCTGAAGACGCTCGCGCCGGGGCGCTACGAGGGCTCGCCCACCAAGAAGGACGTCGTCATGAGCGTCGCCATGAGCGACACCTGGGACGGCAAGGCTCCCGACACGACCTGGTCCATCAACGACGGAAGCTGGTGTGAGATCGTGCTCCGTCAGGGCCGGGGCCCGAACGACCTCGAGGGCGACTTCCGCGCGAAGCTCGTCGATAACAGCGGGAACAGCTTCCACAGCATCGAGAACGGGTACGTCTACATCAAGCGCTGAGCGGCGCTCAAACGGCTGGCGCGGGTCGGGCGGTTCTTGCTAGAGTCGCCTGCTCGCCAGCATGGCCGTTGCGCAAGGGACCTGTCCGGGGTGCGGGGCACCCATCGAGTTCGGGGTAGGTTCCTCGGTCTCGAAGGTGTGCGACTACTGTCGCGCCACGGTGCTCCGCTCCGATCGCGGCCTCGAGAACCTCGGGCGGATCGCCGACATCGCCAACACCCCATCGCTCATCGCGGTGGGCGATCAGGGCACGCTCGCGGGCCGACCGTTCACGGTCATGGGGCGTGTCCAGCTCGACCACGGCGCAGGCCCTTGGGACGAGTACTACGTCGCGTTCGACTACGGGACCGCGTGGGGCTGGCTCGCGTTCGCGCAGGGCAACTGGTACGTGACGGCGCAGACGAGCGCGGTCCCCATCCCGCCGTACGAAGCGCTCCGGCTCGAGATGGATCTTCCGCTCGGCGCGAGCGGGACGCTCCGAGTCGGCGAGCTCAAGCAAGGCACCATCAGCTCCGCCGAGGGCGAGCTGCCCGGCGTGTTCCGCCCGGGGCAGATCCGCTACTACGCGGACTGCTTCGGCCAGCAAGGCGCGTTCGCGACGCTCGACTACGGCGATCGGAGTCACCCGCCCGAGCTCTTCATCGGTTGGGTCTTCCCCGAGGCGCAGATGCAGGTGACCGCGGTCGGCCCGCGCACCGTGCAGAAGGTGGCGACCGACCGCATCCGCTGCCCGAGCTGCGGAGGCGACATCCCGAAGCTATCGGGCGAGCGGGCGCTCCGCGTCGGCTGCCCGTTCTGCGGCGCAGTGAGCGACATCGCCGCCCAGACCGTCATCTCGACGCAGGAGGCCGCGCGAAGCCGACCGGAGATCCCCATCGGCGCGCGCGGCGTGTTCGATGGCACCGAGTATGTGTGCACGGCGACCATGACCCGCATGGCGGAGGTCGAGGGCGAGCTCTTCAGCTGGGACGAGTACCTGCTCTTCAGCCAGGGCATCGGGTATCGCTGGCTGGTCAAGGACGAGGGCAACTGGTCCTGGGTCGTCGAGGTGAACATCGCCGAGCTCGACCTCTCGAGGATGCCTGGGCTGGTGACCTGGAACGGGCGAAGCTTCACCGCTCGCAACCAGAACGAGGCCATCGTCGACTACGTGCTCGGCGAGGTCTATTGGAAGGTGACGGTCGGCGACGTCACCTCGGTGATGGACTTCGTGAACGGCACCGACGTGCTGAGCCGCGAGGCGAGCGCGGGCGAGGTCCACTGGAGCTTCTCGCGCCAGCTCCCGTGGTCGGTCATCGCCCAGGGGTTCGGGCTCCCGCTCGATTCGCCCGCTGGGGCATCCGAGACGGCGACCAGCGGCTCCAGCGCGAGCGGCTGCACCACGGCCCTCGTCCTGGTGGTCATCATCATCGTCGTGCTCGTCCTCTGCATCGGCATGGGCACCTGCGGCTCTGGCGGCTCGAGCGGCTCGTCACGGGGCGGCAGCGGCGTGTTCACCGGTGGCAAGTAGCCCGCCGCCGGGGTACGCGGACCCGAGCGCCGCACCGGCGGAGCTCGATCACGGCCGCCCGCTCGCGCTCTTTGCGGTGCTCTTCGGCGCGGGTGCGCTCGGCGCGGGGCATCACGTCGCCGCGCGGTTGCTCGAGGCCCACCTCGGCCCGGGCTTCGGGCCTCCGCTCTGGGTCGGGTATGGTCTATTCGGCGCGGGAATCGCGCTGGGCGCCTGGGCGGCGAGGCGCTCCCCCGCCGCCGGCAGCGCGCGCGCGACCGGGCTCCTCGCCGCGCTCGCGCTCGTCACCGGGGCGGCGGCTCCGGGCCTCGCAACCGCGCTCACGAGCCCACCCGTCTTCGATGCCGCCGCGCTCGGGCTCGCCCTGATCGAGGGCGCGCTCCTCGGCGCCACCGCGCTCGCCACCTGGCGACTGTTCGGGCCGGTCGCCCTCGCGCTCGGCGCGCTCGTGCGACTGCTCGAGCCGTTCCGGCTGCTCGGAGTGCTCGCGCTGCTCGGCGGCGGCGCAGCGCTCACGAGTCACCTCGACCTCGAGCGCAGCGGGCTCTTCCTCGCGCTCGCGCTGGCGGGCCTCGCGGTCGCGGTCTCTCCGCTCGCGGAGCGGCTCCTGTCCCGCCGCGACGTCCACGCACGCGCCGCACGAGCGGCGGCGCTCGCGACGCTCCTCGGGAGCGCGGCGAGCCTCGCGTGGCTCGAGCACGCTCACCCGCGCGCCGAAGCGCGCAGCTACCCGAACCCGATCCTCTACCAGCAACGCGGCGCGCGCCAGGAGTTCACGCTCACCAGCGGGCAGGGCACTCTCGAGCTCTACGTGAACGGCAAGCTCGCGGTGAGCGAGCTCGACGGCTACCGCTACTTCGAGGCGCTCGTGCACCCGGCCATGCTCTCCGCCGCGCGGCGAGCGCGCGTGCTCGTGCTCGGCGCGGGAGATGGCATGGCCGAGCGCGAGCTCCTCCGCTACCCGGAGGTGGAGAGCGTCACGGTGGTCACCGTCGACGCCGCCGGCCCAGCGCTCGCGAAGCGGCTCGCGTGGCTCCGCCACGCGTCAGCCGACAGCCTGCGTTCGCCCAAGGTCCGCGTGCTCGAGGCCGAGCCGATCGTGTGGCTCGGCGCCGGAGCATCCCGCTTCGACGTGATCATCGCCGGGATGTTCGATCCCGACGAGTACCTGGACGCCAAGAACTTCACGCGTGAGTTCTTCCGGCGGCTCGCACGACGGCTCGCCCCTGGCGGGGCCGCGACCGTCCAGGCGACGAGCCCCTTCGTCGCGCCGCGCACCTACGCCCTCATCGGGCGCACGCTCGCCGCGGCCGGGCTCACCTGCGCGCCGTACCACGCGGCGGTGACCACCTTCGGCGACTGGGGCTTCTTCCTGTGCGGCACCGCGCCGCCGCGCGCGCACCTACCTCCCCCGCCTGCCGGGCTCCGCTACCTCGACGAGCGCACCCTCTCCGGGCTCTTCGTGATGCCGCGTGATCTCGAGGCGCCGCCCGACGACTCCATCATCACCCTCGACGACCAGCGCGTGATCGAGCTCTTCGCCGCGGAGCGGCGCCACGTCGATCAGTGACGCGGGGCCGCGCTCACGCTCCGTCGCGCGGCGCCCAGTCGCTGCGCCCGAAGCGGAGCGCCACCTGCGCGAGCGCGCGCAGCGCGTAGAGCGCGTTCACGGCAACGTAGGGGAAAAAGTAGAGCTCGAGGCGCCCGACCAGCGCGACCATGAGGATGTACGAGGGGTAGTGGATACAGAGCTTGGCGACCCGCTCGAGCGCCCGGAGCGCGAGCCTCACGGGGCTTCGCGACGCCGGCGCCACCGCGGCGGGAGCGGCGACCGGCGGTCCGGCGATCTCGGGGCGTCGAACAAACGTGGTGAGGGCGATCCCGCTCGCCAGGCAGACCAGCCCCGCCACCGTGAGGAGCAGCCACCACGGGCTTCCTGGAGGGAATGCCCAACGCGCGCCGGGCTCGCGGTAGAGCCGCACGCCCACGGCACCCAAGATGATGAAGGCCTTCAGCTCGTCCATCAGAAAATCGAGGAGGTGCCCGGAGGGGGACGCGATGCCGCGGAGGCGCGCGAGCATGCCGTCGGCGCAGTCGAGCACGTATGAGAGTTCGTACACGACGATCGCCGCGAGCAAGCCCGCGTAGCCCGGCGCGCCGATGATGAGCGCCGCGGCGACTGCCGCGACGCCGAGCGCGGCGAGGGTGATCTGATTCGGAGTGACGCGGGTCGGGGCGACGAGCGCTACCACCACCGCCGCTGGCGGCCGCGCGACGTAGGTGTTGAAGACGAGATCCGGGCGCTTGCGCGTCCGCAGGTAGATCTCTCTCGGTCCCATCGGAGAGGCGAGCCTAATTGAGCGCGCGGTCCCGGGCCACCTCCACGGGCGGCCGAACGCGCCCGGCCGCCGTGCTAAGACCTCGGGGATGGCGGCGCGCGGCATGACCCCCTCGCTCTCCGCGCTCGGGGTGGCGGGCGCGGTGCTCGCTGCCGGCCTCTTCGCCGGGGCTCCCGCGCCCGCGCCAGCCTCGAATCCCGTGCGCGCCGCGCCGAGCAGCGCTTCCTCCGCGCTCCCGCCCCGCTCCGCGCCTGCCCCCTCGACCCCGCCGCCGGAGCGACCGCGGCGGAAGTACGTGGTGGCCGCCCTCGGCGACTCGCTCACCGACGCGCGCTCCCACGGCGGGAGATACCTCACCTACCTCGCCGCGCGCTGCCCGGAGAGCCGCTTCGACAACTACGGCGTGGGCGGCAACATGGTAAACCAGATGCGCCGCCGCTTCGCCCGAGACGTGCTCGGCGAGACCGGCGGCGAGCGCGCGTCGAGGCCGCGCTACACGCACCTCATCGTGTTCGGCGGCGTCAACGATCTCTACAGCAACCTGACCGCCGGGCGCACCAACCCGCGCATCGAGGAGGATCTCGACGCACTCTACCGGCAGGCTCACGCCCACGGCATGCGCGTCGTCGCCATCACGGTGACGCCCTGGGGCGGCTTCACCCGCTACTTCACCGCCGATCGCTCGGCCTCGACCGTGGCGCTGAATCGCTTCATCGTCGAGCGCGCGCACGCGGGCGCCATCGAGCACGCGGTCGACGCGTACCCGCTCCTCTCGTGCGGTGATCCCGAGCGGCTCTGCCCCGAGCTCGCGAAGCCCTTCAAGGACGGGCTCCACTTCGGCCCGGCCGGTCACGAGGTGCTCGGGCGCGCGCTCCACGAGCAGGTGTTCTCGGACTGTCGCTAGGGCACCACGCATGACCGGCTTCGCGGGGCGCGAGCGCGAAGGTCAGGCCTGAATGCCGGTCCGGCGCGGAGCCACGGCGAGCGCCACGGCGACGAGCCGCTCGGCGAGCGCCGCCCCGCGCGCGAAGGCGATCGCCGCGAACCCGTGCGCGAACACGCACTCGAGCGGCGGCACCTCGCGCGTGTAGTACGTCCAGCACTCGCGGCTCGTGCCCCAATACTCGAGGAAGAACCCGAGTAGCGAACCGCCCGCGAACATCGTCACGTCACGGCGATGGTCGCGGACGGTCACCAGCAGCGCGAGCATGAGCGCTACCACCACCAGCGTCGCCCGCATGTGGATGGTAGGCCACGCGAACCGCGTCATCGCCGCGATGAACCCCGGCATGATGAGCCAGTAGAGGGCTCGATACTGCCGTTCGGTGCCGCGCGCGCGGAACGCCGCGTGGAGGCCGACCGCCAGGCGATCGATGGCGAGCGCCGCGATGGGCCAGGCGGGCAGGATCCAGAGCGGCGGGCGCTCGACCGTGAAGTACGACCAGAGCTGGGTGCTCGTGCCCCACCACTCGATGACCGCGCCGCCTGCGAACGCGACCACGAGCAGCGTGAGATCGTGCCGCGCGTCGACGTTCCAGACCAGGAGCGCGGTCATCACGAGCCAGGTGAACGCGAGCAGGTAGTCGAAGCCGCCCGAGACGTCGATGAGGTCGCTGAAGCGGTAGCCGACCGCGCCTCCGACCACGACGAGCGCGGCGAGCGCGACCAAGCTGCGACGATCGTAGCCGCGCCGAAGCCGCGAGGCTGCGCCGTCAACCATGCGCATCCGCGCCGCCGGCCGCGCCGGACCGGCAGCCCCTGCTCGCCACGAAGCCGAGGGGCGAGCTCCCAAGCCATCGTCCTCGACCGACCACGGCGGAGACTCTAGCGGTCGGGCCCGCCCGCGGGCAAGCGCGGCGGCGCCCCCGAAGTGACGGCTTCGCGCGCGGAGACATTCGTGGCAAAGGTCGCATGCGCGAGGCGAACTACGAGAGGAGCCGAGCCATGAAGACACACCTCAAGCCGGAAGCCTTCATCGAGGGCAAGCAGCTCCGCCCGGAGAGCTTGATGACCAGCTACGGCTACGATCCGAGGCTGAGCGAGGGCGCGCTCAAGATCCCGATTTTTCAGACCTCCACCTTCGTCTTCGAGACGGCGGAGGAGGGCAAGCGCTTCTTCGAGCTCGCGTACGGGCTCCGGGCTCCGAACGCGGAGGAGAAGCTCGGGCTCATCTATTCGCGACTGAACAACCCCGACCTCGAGATCCTCGAAGATCGGCTCACGCTGTGGGACGGCGCGGAGGCCGCGGCGGTCTTCGAGTCGGGGATGGCGGCCATCAGCACCACGCTGCTCGCGTTCCTCTCGCCGGGCGATCTCATCTTGCACAGCGAGCCCATCTACGGCGGCAGCGACCACCTCATCAAGCACGTCTTGGCGCGCTTCGGCATCGAGAGCGTGGGGTTCGTGGCGGGCGCCACCGACGCGGAGATCGAGGCGCGGCTCGCCGCCACCGGCAAGGCGGACCGCCTCCGCATGGTCTACCTCGAGACGCCAGCCAACCCGACCAACGCGCTGGTCGACATCGCGGGCGCCGCGGCCTTCGCCCGGCAGCGCTCCACCCCGGAGCGACGCGTGCTGGTCGCGGTGGACAACACCTTCCTCGGCCCGCTCTTTCAGAGGCCGCTCGAGCACGGCGCCGACCTCGTCCTCTACTCGGCGACGAAATACATCGGTGGGCACAGCGACGTCATCGCGGGGGTGTGTCTCGGCAGCGCCGAGCTCATGGGCCCGGTCCGCGCGATGCGGACGTTCCTCGGCACCATGAGCGGACCGTGGACGGGCTGGCTCCTGCTCCGGAGCCTCGAGACGCTGAAGCTCCGAATGACGAGCCAGATGAAGAACGCGCGCTACGTCGCGGACTATCTCGCGGCGCATCCGAAGGTGGAGAAGGTCTACTACCTCGGGCATCTCCGCGAGGGCGATCCGCAGCGCACGCTCTACGAGAAGCAGTGCCTGGCAGCCGGCGGGATGGTGAGCTTCACCGTGCGCGGCGGCGAGGCGGAGGCGTTCCGCTTCCTGAACGCGCTCAAGCTCTTGCGGCTCGCGGTGAGCCTGGGCGGCACCGAGAGCCTCGCCGAGCACCCCGCGAGCATGACCCACTCGGACATCCCGCCCGACGAGCGCGCGCGTATGGGGATCGGCGAGAACATGGTGAGGCTCAGCGTCGGCGTCGAGCACCCCGACGACCTCATCGCGGATCTCAGCCAGGCGCTCGCGCGCGTCTGAGCGACGCGGGGGGCGCTCGACGCGCAGGAAGGAGGACGCCGCCCGGAGCGCGGCGTAGACACATCATGTGCGACAACTACCTTGACACTCACCGCTGGAGCCTTGTCTCCCCGCGGAGCGTCGACGAGCCTCCTCGACGGGGATCGCCGTTAGCTACGGGTGGTACTTCGCCAACGCCGAGCGGATCGAGCAACGGTGCGGCGTGTCGCGACCGGACCTCATCTTCAGCAACGGGGTGAATCGCGGCCTGCTCGGCTCCCTGGAGAGCGCTGGCTATGCGGTGGTCTACACCCAGCAGGGCCGGGACCACTCCTTTGGTGGACGAGGCTTCGTCCGCAATGACGACGTCCTCGACTACTTCCTCGCCGTTCGCCGCAGCCTGTGTTCCATCGTGGACTGCACTCGGGTCGATCGACGCGTGGACCTGAAGTAGCTGCGCGCGCCTACATCGGCGTCCTCCTGGGAGTCATCGGTGGTCGCACCTACGCGCCCATTGATCGGGAGCGCGTCCCTTCCACCCACTCGTCCGAGGAACTCGAAGCAGCGATTCGTTGAGCGCGTGTCCTCGTCTGAGCGACACCTCTGACAGGAACTCGGCCGCAGCACGACCCTCGCGGTCGTGTGCAGGGGCTACACGGCGTCGAACTCAGGTCGATAGCGGACGACCCCTGAGACGCCGCTGAGCCCGTCTGCAGTCAAGGCTTGGACGAAGAACGCTTCGTCGTGTCCCTGCTCCCATCGGAGGCCGCGGAGGCTCGCGTGAACGAACCCGTGGCGCGGGTAGTAGTCGGGATGCCCGAGGACGACGCAGAAGTGGTGGCCCTGAGCGCGGAGGCGTTGAAGCCCGCGCTCGATGAGCCTCCCGCCGATCCCCTGGCGCTGGTGCGAAGGCGCCACGGCCATCGGCGCGAGGCCGACGCCTGGTACGACGCGGCCAGCGGCCTCCACGGCGATGGGTGAGAACGCGATGTGCCCGACGACCTTGCCGTCCACGACCGCGACGAGGGACAGCGTGAGCGCGCCTCCCGCGCGGAGGGCGTCGACGAGCCGCGCCTCCGCGTCCGACTCGAACGCCGACGCGTTCAGCGCGTGGACCGCCGCTTCGTCCTCCCGCGTCTCCTGTCGGACCTCGAATTTCATCCGACGATTCGTACCACGTGTCTCCTGACGGCATCCGCTGCGGCTTTACCTCTGCGGAGGCCGACGCATGCGCGCGCGGCGTGGGCGGTCGGCAACGACCAAGCCCCTGTGCTCGCCAGGTACGTGAGCCGTCTGGTCGGCCACGCGCCGAAGGATATCGCGGTCTGGGCGCGGATCGATTCTGCCGGCGACTGCGCCAAGATCCTCGAAGCACTCGCTGGCACCGGCGCGTACTTCGTCACCAAGGCGCGTCTCACGCCGGACTTGCTCGGCACGCTGCTGCTCGCGAGCGGATGGGAGACCGTCGACGAGGATGCGGATGGCGTGCCGCTCGTGCAGGTCTAGAACGTCACTTCCCGCCGCAGCGAGTGGACCGACGACTACGGCGTGGTGGCGGTGCGCCGTCGAGACCGCGACACCGGCACGCAGGTGCAACTCTCGTGGCACCTCGACTACGGAGTCCAGGTCTTCGTCTCGAACGACCGCGACTTTCCGGCGGAGGAGATCGCGGCCGAGTACGACGGCCGCGCCCAAGTCGAACCTCGCATCGCCGAGCTGAAGAACGCGATCGGCATCGGCCAGATCCCGACCCAGTCCTTCGACGCGAACCACGCCGCTCTCCTGCTCGAGCTCCTGACGCACAAACTCGTGCGACGGTACACCGCCGAGCGGGCGCCCCGAGTGATGTCGTGGCGTATGCCATGGACCTCTCGCGCGCTCTTTCGTGTGCCGGGTCCTCGGACGGATACGCGCAAGTCTCGAACATTTCACGCGAGCCTCGTTACTGGTTCCACCGCTCGCGGAATTTCGGCAAGATTCGGCCTGGAGGCCGAACCATGCAACGAGACGCGTTCCGAGTGAGCAGCCGCACGCTCCGGGGCCGAGCCGGGTTTGCCGCACTGGCGCTCGTGCTCGCTGCCTGCTCCGGCGGGGGCAGTGACGGCGCGGGCGCGCCGAGCGCGGCCGGCGCCGCCGGCGCGAGCACCGGCGGCAGCGCCGGCGCGCTCGGGGGGAGCGGCGGGGGCGCCGCCGCGACGAGCTCGGGCGGCAGCGCGGGCGCGCTCGGTGGGAGCGGCGGGAGCAGCGGGGGCGCGGCGGGCGACGCGAGCGGCGGCTCGGGCGGTATGGCCGGCTCGGTATCGGCCACCTGCTTTCCGATCCAGGAGGGCACCTCGAAGGTCCGCGTCGACGGCAAGACCAGGGATTTCCTGGTGCAACTCCCGAGCGACACCTCGAAGCCCATGGCGCTCCTCTTCCTGTGGCACGGCTGGCTGCAAGCCCCCGCCGACTTCCAGAAAGGGATCGTCTATGACGTCCCGCTCGGGAAATGGGTGCCGTTCGACCCGGACGCGTTCCCGATGCCGCTCATGATCGTGACGCCCTCCGATCAGAAGCTCATCCCGCCCTGGGGGCTCGACTGGGACATCGTGACGGGCGAGAAGGACTTCGCCTACTTCCAAGCGATCTTGCAGTGTATCGAGGACGAGTACGATCTCGACTGGTCACGCCTCTACTCGTTCGGGTTCTCGGCGGGCGCCGTCTTCACGTCCCTCCTCGTCTCGAAGTTCCCGAAGCTCTTCGCGGCCACCGTCCATGAGTCCGGAATGTGGCTGAACGACCCGCCCGAACAATCCGACATCACGGGCGGCTTCATCATGAGCTGGAAGTGGCCCGCGCTCGACCCCGCCGATCGCGGCAGCGCGCTCCTCACCCACGGCGGCGACGGGTCGCGCGGCCCCAAGGACTTCGCCACCGTCGCGGATCTCTTTTCAGCCAACCAGAAGGCGCTCCCGTTTCTCCACACGAACGGGCGAACGGTGCTCGAGTGCGAGCACGGCTTCGGTCATACGCTCGACCCGGACCTCACCCAAGCGATGTACTACGAGTACCTCTGGGCGCACCGCGCCGGCGGGCCGCCGCTCACGGCGATGCCGAGCGACTTCCCGCGAGCGCCGGATCACGTCGTGGGCTCGACCTTCTGCACGTTCCACCCCGCTCCCTGAGCCGGGAGGGGTGGCCGGCCCGGCGCGGAAGCGCGCAGGCCGCGCGCGGAGCCGCCCGGGAGCGTCAAGCCGGCGGGATGGTCGCGTGCTCGGGCGCGTGCCCGGTCGGATCGTACGCCAGCGTCTTCGGCCCCGCCTCGAAGAGGATCTCGAGCTTGCCCTCGAGCGCGCCGGTCACGATGCCCTTCCCAAACTTCACATGAAAGACCAGCATCCCGGCGTCGAACCGGGCGGTCGGTTGGTAGCGAAGGAAGGGTTCGTCGGGCTGCGACGCGACGTCGGTCGCCCACGAGTACGTCCGCTCGGCTTCCTTCTTCTCCCAGAACCCGCCGGCCGCGTCGTCCGCGCGCTTACGGGTGGTCTCCTTCGTCCGCTTCATCGACATGGCGCCGAGCATACAAGCGACCGTGCTCGCGAGTCAGCCCCTTTGGCGGGCGCGCGGGCGCCTCGCTCCGCGACCCGAACTCGTGCTACCGAAGCAGCGTCGTCGCATGAGGCCCCACTCGCGCCACGCAGCCTGGCTCACGGCCGCGCTCTCCCTCTGGCAAGCTCCGGCGCTCGCCGACGAGTTCGGCGCCTTCGGCGCCGGGGCGCGGGCGGCTGCGATGTCCGGCGCAGGCGCCGCGCTGCTCGACGACAGCTACGCCATCTACGCGAACCCGTCCGGCATGGCCTTCGGGCGCCCCGGGCTCTCGGTCGGGTTCAGCGGTGCCGTCAACCGCCTGACCATCCGGCTCGCCGAGCGGCCCGCCGGGTATGATCTGCCGGACCTCGGGGCGTCGTCTCCCGCGGTCCCGTCCCGCTACCGATTGCACCCCCGCGGCGCCGAGAGCCGCGCGCCCGGCGTCTCGGGGTTCACGGTCGGCGCGACCATCTCGGCCGGCGTCGACTGGCTGCGGCTCGGCGTCCTCACGTTCATCCCGACCACCGGGATCGGCAATCAGAACTCGTTTTACTCCGACGAACGCGAGCAATACTTCTCGAACTCGATTCCCCAGGCGATCTACGGCGAGCGACTCTCGACCCAGCAGATCCTGCTCGGCAGCTCGGTGCGCCCGGTTCGCTGGCTCTCCATCGGCGCTGGCCTGAGGTTCGCGATCGAGACCAAGACGCATAATGACGTCTTCGTGCCGAGCCAGGCGAACAACTCGGTCCAGTATATCGACGTCCGCACCGAGAACGGCGTGGACACGGCGCCCGTGCTCTCGGCAGCGACGCGGCTCCTCGACGATCGCCTGCGCGCCTCGTTCACCTGGCGCGGCGAGCTCCAGCAGTCGCTCCGCGGCGGCAACACGGTCCAGATCAACGGGTTCCAGGGGACGCCGCAGTATCCGTTCACGCAGCCCATGAACCTCGTCTCGGAGCACCTCCCGCACCAGCTCGCGCTCTCGGCCGCGTGGACGCAGGGCGCGGTCTCCGCCGCGGTGGACGCGACCTGGAGCCAGTGGTCGAGGTATCGCGACGACATCGACCAACTGGCGGGCTTCCACGACACCGTCGCCGTCTCGACCGGCCTCGAAGCGCAGCTCGCGCCCGGCTCGTTCGTGCGCGGTGGCGTCGGCTACCGCCCCTCTCCGACCCCCGAGCAGACGGGCCGGACCAACTACGCCGACAATTCCACATGGATCTTCGGGCTGGGCCTCGGCCAGGCGGTCACCGTGGCGGGGATGAGGCTCGACCTCGCCGCCTTTGGCCAGCTCCAGGCGGCCGTGCCGCGCACCCACACCAAGCGGGCTCGCTCGAACCCGCCGGACTGCACCGACGGCATCACGGCGCTCTGCGACGAGCTCCCCGATGACACTCGAAACCCGGCAACGGGCAAACCGATGCCCGAGGCGGCGGGGCTGCAGACCGGAAATCCCGGCTTCCCTGGATGGTCGAGCGGCGGCTTCATCCTGGCCGCCGGCGTGCAAATCTCTTGGAGGTACTGATGAGCCGCGAAACGCTCCGACTCGTCGCCTCGCCGCTCCTCGCGAGCCTCGCGCTCGCCGCGTGTAGCGCCCCCGAGCCGCCGGCAGGCGAGTTCCCCCCCGTCTCCCACGACGCGGCGGTCGCCGAAGACGCCAGCGCGCGCGACGCGAGCGCGAGCGCCGAGCTCGTGCCAGACGGCACCTGGCTCGTCTGGAACGAGACCTCCACCTGCGTGAAGGTGTTGTCGACCGAGCTCGAGTCGGTCACCGAGACCCTGCTCCTCGCGAAGCTCGAGTCGTCCCCGGGCGGGGTCGTCCGCGTCACCTCGCGCGCCTGTCTCATCGAGCAGACGCCCATCGTCGGCGTCGCCACCTCCATGCCCCTCGCCCTGGTCGAGACGATCCCCTCCACGAGCTATGTCGCGCTCCTCGGCGGCACCGCGCCGGGCTCGGCCTACACCACCCAGCGCGTCATCGAGCTCTGGGGCCTCCGGCTCACCGAGCCGGAAATCGAGCCGCTCCCGAAGGATGCGTCGGACCCGCGGGTCTACGATCAGGACCACGACGGGAACCCGGGCGTGACGCTCGTGCTCGGCGACGGTCAGTGCTCGATGTACGTCGTGCAGCGCGCGATCGCCGAGTGGAGCGGCGCCGTCGAATCGGCGACCCGAATCGCGGGCACCGGCAGCAACCTCACCCGTCAGGTGGTGCTCGGCGCCACCGGGGGCTTCTGCTCGTCGCAGTACCAGACGCGTAACCCGCCGGGCTCCGCGAGGTTTGCGCTCGAGCGCATCGACGGCCTCCACGGCGCGCTCGACCTCGACACGAACCACGACGGCGAGCTCGACTGCGCCGAGGTGCGCGCCTACGGCACCGCCGCGTTCGGGCCGCGGGCGCCCGATAACGCTCGCTGCGTGGCCGGGGGCGACTGAGGCGGCAGAGCCGCCCCGAGCCGGCCCGGGTTCGATGGTGCGAAGGAGAGGACTTGAACCTCCATGGGAGTTACCCCGCTAGCACCTCAAGCTAGTGCGTCTGCCAGTTCCGCCACCTTCGCGTGTGATCTTCGCGACAATCGCCGAGCCCTGGCGGATCCGGGCGGCTGCCGCTCCAATCTCGTGGGACCGGGGGTCTACCTCACTCGGGGCGGGTTCGGCAATAGACTTTAGCCACCCCCGGGGAGGTTTGGGTGTCGGGACGGCGCGGAACCGAGCGGTTCGGGCGCGCGGCCGACGAGGGCGTCCGCGCCGCGTATCCGCTAGGACGCTCGCACCGCGGGCCGGGAGTCCGGCTGCCGCGGGCCAGCGAAGAGCCGGAGTCGGAGCACCCGCTCACGATCCCGCTCGCCCCGCGCGTCCCGCAGCCGCACGCCGAGGAGGTCATAGAGCGAGACCACCCCGAGCAGTCGCCTCGGCGAGCGGCGATCGACCACCGGCATCCGCGTGACCCCGAACTCCGCCATGCGCTGGACGGCCGCCTTGAGCGGCTCGTCGGCGAAGGCCACCACGGGGTCCATGCTGGCGACGTCCCCGACCGTGCGCTCCGCGGCCGCGTCGTCCGGGTCCTCCGCGAGCGCCTGCAGGTGCGACCGGGAGATGACGCCCCGCAGCAGCCCATCGGCGTCGAGCACCGGGTAGAGCCGCTGGCCTGCGTTTCGCGAGTGATCGCTGTACATCGACTGCGCGAGCTCGTCGATGGAGGAGCTCGACGGGAACGCGACGACGTTGGTCCGCATCACCTCCTTCACGAGGATCATCACCAGCGGATCGACCGAGTACTCGGCTGAGATATGATAGCCGCGCCGCGCGATCTTCTCAGTCAAGATGGAACGCCGGAGGGCGAGCACGGTCACCGTGAAGCTCACGAACACCGCCGCGGTGAGCGGGACCACGGCGTTCACGTCGTGCGTCAGCTCGAACGCGAACAGAATGCCAGTAAAGGGAGCGCGGAAGGTGCCGCCGACGACCGCGCCCATGGCCACCAGCGGCCAGAGCCCGGCGCCGAGATCGGGCAGGAACGACGACTCGGCCGCGCCCACCGCGCACCCGACCATCATGATCGGCGCGATGGTGCCCCCGGAGGTGCCCGAGCCGAGCGCGAGCGCCCACACCAGCCATTTCACCAGCAGGATCCCGAGGATGAAGTGCCACCCACCCGCGCCGCTCAGGAACTCGCCAATGTTCCCGTAACCGACCCCGAGCGCGGCGGGGAAGAAGAGCCCGGTGACGCCGACCGCGACCCCGCCGAGCGCTGGCCACCACACCCAGTCGAGTCGCGTCTTCGCGTACAGGTGCTCGGTGAGCTCGATGGACTTCGTCAAGAGCACGGACACCACCCCGGCGGAGAGCCCCACCACGAACGCGCCGCCGAGACCGCCGAGCCCAATCGTGTTCGCGTGCGCCGGAACCGGGAAGAGCGGCGCCACCCCGATCCAGTCGTCTCGAAGCACTGCGGCGACCGCGGCCGCCGCCGCGACCGGGATCAGACTCCGCGGCTTGAACTCGAAGAGCAGGACCTCGACACCGAGCAAGACCGCCGCCACCGGCGTGCCGAAGACTGCCGTCATCCCGGCCGCGGCGCCCGCCACCAGCAAGGTGCGCCGCTCGATATTGGTCAGCTGCATGAGCTGCGCGAAGGTCGAGCCGAGCGCACCGCCGGTCATGATGATGGGCCCCTCGGCGCCGAAGGGCCCGCCGGTCCCGATCGCGATCGCAGACGACAACGGCTTCAAGACCGCGATCTTCGGCGACACCTTGGCGCCATTCATCAGGATCGCCTCGATAGCCTCCGGGATCCCGTGACCGCGGATCTTGTCCGAGCCGAAGCGCGCCATCGCCCCAACCACCAACCCTCCCAGGATCGGCACCGCCACGACGAAGAGCGAGCCGACCGTGTGGTCCTGGATCGGCGAGAGCTCGGTGCCGAAACGGCCGAAGAACATGAGGTTGGTGATGATGCCGATGAGACGGAGCAGCGCCCACGCGATCCCGGTGCCCAGCACGCCGATGGGGAGCGCGATGAGCGTGATCGAGAGCACTCTCGGCGTGGTCGTGAAGTCGCCGAGCTCGCCGGAGTCTTGGCGCGGCGAGCCCGCGCTCATCGACGTGCGGGAGGGGCGAGCGCGCCCGCGGCTCGAGCGCTTGATCATCCGGATCATGACTCGCCGAGCCCCTTCGTCTCGTGCTCGAGCGCGAGCTTCGCGGCGTCAGCCGACCCCGCGTCGCCGGTGAGCTGTTCGAGGACCCGCGCGAGCGCAGGCCCGGCCCTCCGGAGCTCGGCCTGATGGTGCCGTGACAGCTCGGCGAGCACCTGCGCGCCCTCCGCGGTGAGCGCGACGTGGACGAAGCGCCGGTCGCCCTCACCGCGCGAGCGCTCCACGAGGCCGCGCTGGACCAGGCGATCGACCAGCTCCACCGCGCTGTGGTGGCGGAGCTGGAGCCAGTCGGCAAGATCCCCGATCCGGGCCCGGCCGAGCCGCGCGTTGGCGCGGATGGCGAGCATCGCCTGGTGTTGCTGAGGCTCCACGCGGAGCGCTCGCGCGGCCTCCTCGCTGAAGCGAAGGAAGCGCCGAATCGACCTTCGAAGCTCGAAGAGGAGGACGTAATCGTCCTCGGTCAAGTCATGGTTCACGGCGCCCTTATATCGCTTCACGATATAGTGTCCAGCGCATACGTCGCGCCGCGAGGCGCTCGCGCCGGACCGGCACCACTGCCCGACCGCGCTCGGCTCAGGCTCCGAGCACGTCCGCGAGCGTGTCGAGGATCTCGCCGAGCTCGAAGGGCTTCCGCACCCACGCCGCGAACTCCCCGGCGAGCCCTTCGGGCACGCCGCTCGCGGCGCCGCTGATGAGCACCACCGGGACCGAGGGGCTCACGCGGCGCACCAGCGCGAGCGCGCCGCGGACGTCCGCGGCGATGGGTGAGAGATCGACCAGCGCGGCGTCGAGGAGCGCGCCCCGCGCGGTGACCCGCTCGAGCTCATCGAGGTTGCTCGCGCAGAGCACCTGCGCGCCGCGCGCTTCGAGCGCGAGCTCGATGAGCGAGCGCACCGCGACGTCATCCTCGAGCACGAGCACGCGTGCGTCCGCGATCGAGCGCGGGGGAGCCGCCGTCACGCGGGTACCGGAGCGCGCGGCGACCATGGGCCACGAGAGTCGGAAGCACGCGCTCGGCCCCGCCTGCGCGAGCGCGAGCGCGCCGCCGTGCCGCCGAGCGAGCTCGGCCGCGTGACGCAGGCCGATGCCCGCACCGCCGGCGCGGGTCGAGCCCGGCGACGCGAAGAGCTCCTCGGCGCGCTCCGCCGAGATCCCCGGGCCATCGTCGTGCACCTCGAACACGACGGAGTGTCCGTCGTCGCTCACACGGAGCTCGACCGCGCCGCCTTCCGGCGAGAACGCCACCGCGTTCAGGAGCAGGTTCAAGAGGATCTGAGCCACCGCGCCCGGATCGTGCACCAGGGCCTCGTCGCTCCGAGCCATGAGCTCGAGCCGAACGCCGCGGCGCTCACTCTCCTTGGCAACCCCGCGAAGCACCTCGCGCGCGAGCGCGGACGCGGTGCGATCCGCGTCGGAGAGCGTCACGGTCGCGCCGATGGCCTCGCGCGCCAGCCGGTGACCGCGGCGCGCGTGGGTGCGCGCCACCTCCACTGCCTCGCGCGGCGCGCCGGCGGGTAACCCCGCGTAGGCGGCGTCGAGCCACCCGAGCACCACCGTCAGCGCGTTCGACACCTCATGCAGCGCCGCGGCGAGCTCGCTCTCCGGCCGGCAAGCTGCTTCGCCCTCCGGCGTCAGTGGCTCGTCGACCGCCTCGAGGCGCTTCACGGCTGGAACACTATTACACCGGAGGCGCTCGAGCCAGCCTCCCCGCGGGGAAATTCGCGCAAGGCCGTGACGCGGGCGAGGATCGGCGGTAGGCCTCCGAGCGCTTGACCGCGAGAAATCCAGCCGTGGCTGGCGCACCGGCGCCGGGCGACACCTGCCGCGTGTGTGGCGACGCTCTCGAGCCGGGTACGCTGCGCTGTCGCTCGTGCGGCGCGACCTACGGCGAGCGCAACCGGTGCCCGCACTGCCGCTCGGTCACCGACGTGGAGCCCGATCCGCAGCTCCGCTTCCGCTGCCGCGTGTGCGGCGGCCCGCGCATCCCGCTCGACGACGGTGCCATCGCGCGCACGGGCCGCGAAGTGCGTGCGCTCGAGCGCACGCAGCGCGCGCGCGTTCGCTCCACCGCGTGGCGCGCCGGTAGCGCCGCGCTCGGGGCCTTCGGGTTGGTGTCGCTCGTGGTGGGGGTCTTGACGCTCCTCGTGGCGTCGGGAGGCGCGCTCGCGACGGCGGGCTTGCTCCTCGGCGTGAGCGTGCCGATGCTGCTCGCGGCGTGGGCGTGGAAGCGGGGCGGTCGTCATGCGCGCGAGCGCGACACGGCGCTCGACGAGGCCTGGGAGCTGGTGGCGTCGGACGTCATGCGCGAGCTCGGACCGGAGCTCTCCGCCGCGCGTCTGGCGAGCGTGATGCGCGTCGACGAGAGCGACGCCGAGGCGCTGCTCGCCGGCCTGAGCGCGCGAGACTTCGTGCGCGCGCGCGTGACCGACGCCGGCGAGGTGCTCTTCCGAACCGAGGGTGAGCGGATGCGGATCGGCCCCGGCTCCGCCGACGACGAAGACGCGCCCGAAGCAGAGACGAACGCCGCGCCGCGCCACGGGCGCGCGCGGCGCTGAGGCGCACGCGCGCCGCTGCGTAATCACTTACGCACCTTGCCCCCGAGCTCGGGCGCGCCGGTACCTCCGCCGGGCGCGCTCGCGCTAGACTCGGAGTCGCGCTAGAGGCGCGGCTCGCCATGCGGACGGCAGGATCACTCTCGGGGCTCGACCCGGCGGAACGCCGGGAGCCGCCGTATTGGCAGCGGACGCTGCGTGAGCTGGCCCCGCACGACTGGCTCGTCTTCACCTATCTCCTGGTCTTGAACGTCGCCACCTGGCGCGGCACGCCCGGCCCGGCGCAGGTGGAGTCGCAGGAGCGCGTGGCGGCGCTCCTCGCGTTCCTGGTCGCGGTCCTCTTCTTGGTGCGCGGCCGCATCCTTCGCCATTCGTTCTTCGCGCCCCTCACCTACCGCCTGGCGATCTACGGCACGGTCCAGCTGAGCTACTTCTTCATGGCGATACTCTTGCCGATGGTGAACTCGCGCTCGCTCGATCAAGAGCTCTACCAGTTCGACATGCGGGTCTTCGGCGTCGAGCCGGCCATCTACCTCGATCGCATCGTCACGCCGCTCACCACCGAGTGGTTCTCGTTCTTCTATTTCGCCTACTTCTTCGTGCTCGCGCTTCACGTGATCCCGATCCTGATGGGCTCGCGACAACAGCGGCTGCTCGGCGAGTTCGCGCTCGGGATGCTGATCGTGTTCTGCGTCGGCCACACGCTCTACATGGTGGTGCCCGGCTTTGGCCCGCACGAGGCCATGGCCGATCAGTTCCAGCGCCCCTTCCCGCACGGGATGTGGCTCGACATGGTGATGAAGACGGTCGCGGAGGGTGGCGCGCAGAAGGACATCTTCCCCTCCCTCCACACGGCGGCACCGACCTACATCGCGCTCTTCTCGTTCCGCCACCGCGACAAGCTGCCCTTCAAGTACACCTGGCCCATCGTCGCGCTCTTCGCCGTCAACATCATCGGCGCGACCATGTTCCTCCGCTGGCACTACGTCATCGATGTGGTGGTCGGGCTCGCGCTCAGCGTCACCGCGCTCTACGCGACGGTGCTGGTCACCCGCCGGGAGCTCGCGCGGCGCGCTGCGCTCGGGCTCGAGCCGAGCTGGCCGACGTTCTTCGAGCAGCCCGCGCCGGTGCGGGAGAGCGAGCCGGCGGGCGAGATCGCCGCCAGCGCCTGACCGCCGGCAGGCCTCTCGAGAGGGTGGTCGGTTCGGCGCGGTGGGCTCGCGGCGTCGGCGCGCTCAGACGTGTGCCGCGCCGCCTCGACAAAAACCCTCGTAGTCGGGGTATCCGTCGCGGGCGCGCGCCTCGCCGCAGGCCGGACAACGAGGCTCCTTCGAGAACCTGAGGGTGCGGAAGGTCATCGCGAGCGCGTCGTACGCGAGGAGCCGCCCGACCAGCGGCTCGCCGCGCCCGAGCAGTAGCTTCAAAGCCTCGGTCGCCTGGAGCAGCCCGATGGTCCCGGGCAGCACGCCGAGCACTCCGGCCTCGACGCACGAGGGAGCGAGCTCGGGAGGGGGCGGCTCGGGATACAGGCAGCGGTAACAGGGGCCGCTCCACGGCGCCAAAGGCGCGAAGGTCGTCACCTGGCCGTCGAAGCGGAAGATGGAGCCGTGCACGACCGGGATCCGATGCAGGAGCGAGGCGTCGTTCACGAGGTAGCGCGTCGGGAAGTTGTCGCAACCGTCGACGATGACGTCCCAGCCGACGCCGAAGACTCGATCGACGTTCTCGCGAGTGAGACGCTCGGGATACTTGAGCACGCGCACGTCCGGGTTCAGGTCGCCGAGCACCGACTCGGCGCTATCCACCTTCATTCGGCCGAGGCGGCTCGTCGCATGTATGACCTGTCGCTGCAGGTTCGAGAGCTCTACGCGATCGGCGTCGACCAGCCCGAGGGTGCCGACCCCGGCCGCAGCCAGATAGAGCGCCGCCGGCGAACCGAGGCCGCCCGCACCGAGCAGGAGCACGCGACTCGCGAGCAACCTCGCCTGGCCGAGCTCGCCGAGCTCGGGCACGAGCAGATGACGGGAATAGCGCTCGCGTTGCTGGTCGGTGAAGCTCGGCGGCACCTCCACCGGTAGTTCGAGATCCCGCCAGCGCATGAACCCGGGATCGGCGCTCGACACGCGGGTGTAGCCGAGCTCCGCGAGCGTCTTCGCTGCCAGCACGCTCCGTACCCCGGCCGCGCAGTAGACGACGATCTCGGCGTCCCGGTCAGGGAGCAACTCCTCGGCGCGCACCTCGAGGAAGCCGCGCGGGATGTGGATGGCGCCCGGGATCATCCCGCTCCGCACCTCGTCCTTCTCCCTCACGTCCACGAGCACGGGCGGCGCGGGCCGCTCCAGCCGCGCCGCCAGCGCCTCGAGCGAGACGAGCTCCACCTCGTCACGAGCGTCCGCGAAAAGTTCGCTGAAGGTCTTCTTCACTCGTCGAGTCCTGCGCGCGGAGCGGCCCGCCGCGCGAGCCGCGAGAGCCAGGGCAAGTATGTGAGCCGGGCCGATCCCGTCAAGCAGTCCCGCCTTGCCGCAGGGTGACGGCGAGCAGCGCGCTCGCGTCGGCGGGGCGACCCGAGGCCGGTGCGGTGGCGCGCTCGGCGACCTCGCGCCACCGCGCGAGCGCTTCGCCCGCCGGCCGAGGCCGCGAGAGCACGTCGAGCGCGTCCTCTAGGATGCGACCGAGCGCGTAGACGTCGTCGGAGTAGCCGAGGATGCCCGACGACAGGCGCTCCGGTGAGAGGTAGCCGAGGCTCCCGCCCTCCGACCGCGTGCCCGGAGGCGCGGCGAGCCCGAAGTCGCTCACGAGGGGCGATGACGGATCGCGGAACAGCACGTTTGCCGGCTTCAGATCCGCGTGCACCAGCCCGGCGGCGTGCACGCGGGCGAGCGCCCGGATGAGCGGCGTGAACCAACGCTCGATGGGCCAGAGCAGCTCGACGTCCGCGCGCGTGAGCCAGCGCTTCAGCGCGCCGCTCGGGAGCCACTCCATGATGAGCCACCCGCGCTCCGGATCCAGGTCGAACACGCGGACCACGCCCGGCCCGGCAAGCTCCACCGCGAGGCGCGCCTCGCGCTCGAGCTGTGACCGCTCCGCGCTCGAGTGATGGTATACCTTGAGCGCTACGCGGCGCTCGAGCGCGTCATCCACCGCCTCGTAGACGACCCCCGCGCCGCCGCGACCAGCCTCGCCCACGATGCGGAGGGACGACACCGGCAGCTCGTGGCGCAGCACGGTCGGCTCGGCCGCAGAGGGCGGGCGCGCCGGTGCTCTGCCGAGCCGCTCGGCCCATCGCGTGTGTCGCTCGCGCGCGCCAGGCCAGCCGAGGTCGCGCGCCATCACTCGCTCGACCCGCGCGAGCGCGTCCGCGACGAGCCCCTGAGCCGCGAGCAGATCCGCCGCCATCAAGAGCGCAGCGTTCGAGCGGAGCCCGAGGAGGATGGTGAGCGCGCGCTCCGGCTCGCCGCGCCGGCCGAGGAGCCCCGCGAGAGCGACCAGCAGCTCTTCGGGCGCGCGACCTGCGCCGCGCGCCCGGAGCACCGCCTCGATGGCGGCGCGCTCGCGCGTGCTGCCCTCGGCCGCGCGCAGCGCGGCGAGCGCATCCGCGAGCGGCGCGGGCGAGCTCGGGTCGAGCGCGTCGAGCCCGCGCGCATCCTGGCCGCTCACGGCGGCGAGCGCAGGCTCGACAGGCGGCGGCGGGGGGGAGGCCGCGCGGGGCGCGGACGCCTTCGGGCGCGCGCCGCCGACCAGCCGGCGCCACCACGACGGGCTCACCGCCGCACCTCGAGCACTACCGGACCGCCCGGCTCCCGCGAGAGCGCGTCGCCGCGGCAGAGCTCGACGCGCGCCTCGGTGCGGAGCGACCCGAAGTAGGCCGGCTCGCGCGACTCGAGCTCGAGCCAAGCGTCGCTCGCGAGAGCGACCTGCCACGCGCCGACCTCGAGAGGACCGAGCGGCGCGTGCACGGTCCGCTGCCCGAGCTCGATGACGACCCCGCGCTCCCAGGGGCGAACGCGGACCTCGAGCTCGCCGCCGAGCACGAGCGCGAGCCCCTGGCCCACCGCGAGCGGCGCGGCGAGCCGCACGCCGGAGAGCGTCGTCCCGTTGTGCGAGCCGGCGTCGAGCACCTCGGGTCCCGCGCTCCCGCGGCGGATCACCAGGTGCTTGCGGCTCACCGCCGGCGAGGCGACCGCGAGCGTCGCCTCGGCGCGACCGATCGAGACGCTGTCGCCGAAGACGACCTCGAGCGCGTCGCCTCCGACGACGAGCCACGCGCAGGGCCCGCTCACGCGATCGCGCTCGATGCGCCCGACGATCGCCGCCACGTCCGCGTGCTCGGTGAGCGCGCTGCCGAGCGCGAGCGCCTCGCGACGTCGCCCCGCCTCGAACAGATCCTGGACGCGTCGCGCGCGCTCGCGGAGCTCGCGCTCCCGCCGTTCCGCAAGCGCGCGCTGGTCGAGGACCTGCTCGAGTCGCTCCACCGCGCCCGCGGCGACCAGCGCGCTCGCCTCCGCCTCGCCATCTCCGGCGAACCGGTAGAGGTCGGCGGCGACCCCGTGCTCGCCGGTCGACTCGAGCTCCGCCCCGAGCCGCCGGAGCTCGCTCGCGCCGAACTCGAGCGCTCCCGCGCGCGCGAGCTCGACGAGCAGGCCGGCGCGCCGAACCAGGAGCTCACGCCTCGCCTCGCCGGTGGCGTGCTCGGCGGCTTGCGCGAGGAGGAGGAGGCGCGCCGCAGAGTCGAGCGCGCCGTCGGCGCGGAGCGCGTAGAGCCGCGCGGCCTCCGCGCGCTCCCCCCGCTCGAGATAGAGCGCGGTCGCCGCTTCGAGGTTACCGAGCGCCTCCTGGCGGCGCGCCTCCGCGCTCCCCCGGCGAGACGAGACGAGCGCCTTGATGCGTGACATGAACCCCATCTGCCGGCCGCCCGAATCGTAGAGGACCGAGGCGGAAAATGACTAGCCCGGAGGTGCCGAGCGGCGTGGTAGACTGTTCGGATTCACCTCGAACTGGAACATTCATGAGCACTGGAAATCGACTCGGCGAGCTCCTGGTCCGCGAGAAGCTCATCAGCCTGCAGCAGCTCCGCCAGGCTCAAGAGGAGCAGCGGCGCTCCGGCCAGAACCTCGGATACACCCTCGCCAAGCTCGGGTACATCTCCGACGGCGAGATCACGAATTTCCTGAGCTCGCAGTACCGGCTGCCCGCCATCGACCTCGACGAGTACGAGATCGACGCGGAGATCATCAAGCTCGTGAGCCGCGAGGTCTGCGAGAAGCACAAGATCATCCCGGTCTCGCGCTCGGGCGCGTCGCTCATCGTCGCGATGGCCGACCCGACCAACCTGCACGCGATCGACGACATCAAGTTTCTCACCAGCTATAACGTCGAGCCCGTCGTCGCCAGCGAGTCGGCGATCCAAGCCGCGATCGAGCGCCACTTCAACGCGGGGCCCTCCTACGAGGAGGTGATGGCGGACTTCGATCTCGGCGACGAGGACATCGATTTCGGCGCTGACGAGGAGGATTTCAACGCCCTCGAGCTCGAGCGCCAGAGTGAGGACGCGCCGGTCGTCCGTCTCGTGAACGTGCTCTTGCTCAACGCCATTCGGAAGGGCGCGAGCGACATCCACGTCGAGCCTTACGAGAAGCGCCTCCGCGTCCGATATCGCATCGACGGCGTACTTCATGAGGAGATGACCCCGCCGCTCAAGCTCAAGGCGGCGCTGGTGAGCCGCCTCAAGATCATGAGTCAGCTCGACATCGCCGAGCGGCGGCTCCCGCAGGACGGCCGCATCAAGCTGAAGCTCGGCAAGGGCCGCGAGATGGACTTCCGCGTGTCGGTCTTGCCGACCATGTGGGGCGAGAAGGTCGTCCTCCGGCTCCTCGACAAGGGCAACCTCCAGCTCGACATGACCAAGCTCGGCTTCGATCAGAAGCCGCTCGATGACTTCAAGTGGGCGATCGGTCAACCCTGGGGGATGGTGCTGGTCACCGGCCCGACCGGCTCCGGCAAGACCACCACGCTCTACTCCGCGCTCAGCGATCTCAACAAGGCGGACGTCAACATCAGCACCGCGGAAGACCCCGTCGAGTACAACCTCCCGGGCATCAACCAGGTGCAGATGCACGACGAGATCGGGCTGAACTTCGCCATGGCGCTGCGCTCGTTCCTCCGGCAGGACCCGGACATCATCATGGTGGGAGAGATCCGCGACTTCGAGACCGCCGAGATCAGCGTGAAGGCGGCGCTCACCGGCCACCTCGTGCTCTCGACCCTACACACCAACGACGCGCCCGCGACCATCTCGCGCCTGCTCAACATGGGCGTGGAGCCGTTCCTGATTACTGCGAGCGTGAACCTGGTGCTGGCGCAACGCCTCGCGCGTCGCGTGTGCACCGACTGCAAGCGCCCGCACGAGATCGATGCGCCGGCGCTGCTCGACATGGGGGTACCGGCCGATGCGATCGAGGGCGCGAAGGTGCTGAAGGGCGCAGGCTGTAACACCTGCAGCGGCAGCGGCTACAAGGGCCGCATCGCCCTCTACGAAGTCATGCGCTTCGGCGATGAGCTGAAGGAGATGGTACTGCAAGGCGCCTCCACCGCCGAGCTCAAGACGGCCGCCATCAAGCGAGGGATGTCCACGCTGCGTATGAGCGGGATCCGCAAGATGCTCGATGGCATGACCACGCCGGAGGAGATCCTCCGCGTCACCATGTCCGACTGAAGCGAGATAGGCGGAGACGAAACATGAGCTACGACGGGCAAGAGGGCCTCAAGGTCAACCTCCACCAGTTGCTCCGCGCCATGATCGAGAAGGGCGCGAGCGACATGCACATCACCACCGGCTCTCCGCCGCTGCTCCGGATCGACGGCGCCATCGTACCGCTGAAGCTCCAGCCGCTGTCCCCGGTCGAGACCAAGCAGCTCTGCTATTCGGTCCTGACGGAGGAGCAGAAGATCGCCTTCGAGAAGCACAAGGAACTCGACCTCTCCTTCGGCGTGAAGAACCTGTCTCGCTTCCGCGCCAACATCTTCCTGCAGCGCGGCGCGGTGTCGGCCGCGTTCCGCTCCATTCCGTTCAAGATCCTGAGCTTCGACGAGCTCGGGCTACCGCCGGTCGTCGCCGATCTGTCGTCTCGCCCGAGGGGGCTCATCCTCGTCACCGGGCCTACCGGCTCGGGCAAGAGCACCACGCTCGCGTCGATCATAGACAAGATCAACAGTGAGACGCGGCAACACATCATGACCGTGGAGGATCCCATCGAGTACCTCCACCCGCACAAGCGCTGCATCGTCAACCAGCGCGAGATCGGCAGCGACACGAGCTCCTTCAAGGACGCGCTCAAGTACGTGCTCAGGCAGGACCCGGACGTGGTCCTGGTCGGCGAGATGCGTGATCTCGAGACCATCGAGTCCGCGCTCACCATCGCGGAGACGGGCCATCTCGTCTTCGCGACGCTCCACACCAACTCGGCGCTCCAGAGCATCAACCGCATCATCGACGTCTTCCCACCGCACCAGCAGCCGCAGGTGCGCGCGCAGCTCTCGTTCGTGCTCGAAGGGGTGCTGAGCCAACTCCTGCTCCCACGCGCAGGCGCGCCCGGGCGGGTGCTCGCGCTCGAGGTGATGGTGCCGAACGCGGCCATCCGAAACCTCATCCGCGAAGACAAGGTCCACCAGATCTACTCGCAGATGCAGGTGGGCCAGCTAAAGCACGGCATGCAGACCCTGAACCAGAGCCTCTACTCGCTCTACGCGCGGCGCCTCATCAGCCTCGAGGAGGCGATGGGCCGCTCGAACGAGCCCGACGAGCTCACTAACATGATTCAGCAGGGAGGGCCGGCGGGGACGCTGGGCGAGGGTGCACGCCCCCGCTGACGGGTGCCCATGGGCGGGAGGCCGAGGCCGGCCTCGCGCCCTTTTTTTCGGCGCGCTCGGGCGCGAAGCTGGTACGAACCCGGACGAGGAGCGCCCCGCGAGGCGCCTGGGGCTCGGCCCGAGCCCTCGAGAGAAGGAGCCGATCATGACGCGGTCTGACACTCGAATGGCCAAGGCGCCTCACCCCGTCTCCGCCCGAGGGCGCGGTCGCGTGGCGGCGCTCGCCTGCGTTTCGGCGCTCGCGTGGTCGAGCGCGGCGCTGGCACAAGAAGACGTGGCGCCGCCGCCTCCGCCCGAGGCGTCACCGTGGTACGACGCGCTCTCGCTCGGCGCGTTCATCGACGCGTATGCGCGGGTGAACACCAACTTCCCGAAGCCCGAGCGCGCCACGTCCGTGCTCGGTCCGAGCGCGGCGAGCTCGGGCGCGGGGCTCTCGTGGGTCGGCCTCGACGCGAGCTATGCTCCGGCCCCGGTGGGGGGCACCCTCGACTTGCGCTTCGGCCCGAGCGCGAAGAGCTACGCCGGGCGCGACGCCGAGCACGGGCTCGAGATGGTGAAGCAAGCCTTCGCCGCCTGGCGACCGACGCGCGCGCTCCAGCTCGATTTCGGAAAATTCGACGGGATCTTCGGGACCGAGCTCGCCGACAGCCAAGCCAACTTCAACTACACGCGCGGCGCGCTCTACTGGCTGGCTCAGCCCAACTTCACCACCGGTCTCCGCGCACGCTACGACGTCACGGACGGGCTCGACGTGACGACGCTGGTCGTGAACGGCTGGAACGCCACCGTCGACGACAACACGGGCAAGAGCTTCGCTCTCTCGCTCGGGGTCGCCCCGACCGACACGCTGTCGATACGCCTCGGCTGGATGGGCGGCCCGGAGCAACCCGACTCGGCGACCATCGACTGCGCGCCGGGCACCGCTTACGACCCGGGCGCGGGCTCCTGCGTCGGAGCCGCCGGAGCGCCCGGAGGAACCGTCACCGTCGATCGCGGCGAGGCAAACCAGTTCGCCGCCTGGCGACACCTCGTCGATGTCGCGGTGCGCTGGAGCCCGACGCCGGCGCTCGGGCTGGCGCTGAACGCCGACTATGGAACCCAGGGGCGGCGCGACCCGAGCCACGGGTCGAGCACCATCACGCGCCAGACCTGGTACGGCGCTTCGCTCATGGGCCGCTACCAGCTCTCGCCGGTGTGGGGGGTCGCGCTGCGCGGCGAGGCGCTCCACGATCGTAACGATTTCTTCGGCACCGGGCTCGACCAGTCGTCGTTCGTCACGGGCACGCTCACGCTCGAGGCCAAGCCGAGCGACAACCTCATCATTCGCCTCGACGCCCGCGATGACGTCCAGCTGGATGCGCCCACGGCCGCCGATGGCGCCGCGCTCGGCGCGTTCCCGAAGCGGGCACGCGACTCCTCCACGTCGGAGCTCACAGCCACGCTCGGCGTGGTCGTCACCACCAACTAGCCGCCCGGATGCGAGCTCGCCGCGGCTCGAAGCGCGCGCATCAGCGCCTGCCCAGGTCGTCGCCGGCGAGCTTGAGATCAGGGTTCTTCGGCGCGCGCGCAAGCAGCTCCGCGAGGTAGCCCTTGGCCCGTCGATCGCCGACCGCGGCGACCGCGCGGGCGGCCATCAGCCGCAGCGGCAGCGGCGCGATCTCGAGCGGCAGCTCGAGGGACGACGCCTTGACCTGCGCCGCGGGCTTCTGATGAGTCGCCACCTGCGCGAGGACCTGGAGCCATCCGGTCATCGGCCCGAGCACGCTCGGGTACTTCTCGAGCAGCGCGCGCGCACTCTCGCCTCGCCCGAGCGCCAAGAGGTCGAGGGTGCGCTCTACCAACTCACGCGCGGTCATCGCGGCGGCGTCGGGCTCGCGGTCGACCAGCGCCGCAAGCTCGGCCTCGTGACCTTGGTAGCGCGCGAGCCGCGCTAGCCGCACGAGGACCGCGGGCTGCGAGGCCGTCTCCTTCCCGAAGCCCTGGGCGAGCTTGGCGGCGAGCTCGAGGTCGCCCGTGTCGAGCGCGGCGTCCATCGCGATGACCTCACCCCACGGAACACTCGGGCGCGCCATCTGGGTGAGCTCGGCCGCGGCAGGCTCCTCCTTACCGGCGAGCACGCGTGGCGCGGCGGCGAGGCCCGCCAGGTCGGGCCGAGAGCGCGCCGCGTCACCAAACGCCGACACCGCGGACTCGAGCTCGCTCGTGTCGAACGTCTCGTAGGCGAGCACCGCGCGCACGATGAGCACCTCCGGCTCCCGTGGATCGAGCCCCTCGATGGCTTTGCTGGCCTCGGCGACCCGGCCGGAGAGGAGCGCGACTCGCGACGCCAGCACGCGCGCGCCGGGATACATCGCGGAGAACCCGAGCGCGCGGAGCGCCGCCCTGCGCGCGAGCGCGGCGTCTCCGACCTCGATCGCCAAGAAGCCGAGGCGCGTCGCCACCGCAGGCGTGTCGGCGTAGCGGAGGCCGAGCTCGATCGCCTGCACCGCGTCGGTCGCGCGACCGTCGCGCATCGCCTCGAGCGCCTGCACCATGTACGGCACCGAGCCGAGCGGCACGGGCAACTGCGCGACGTCGGCGGGCGATACGCGCGCGTCCTCCGGCAGGGACGCCGGCCGCGCCGGATCGACCACCCAGGCGAGCGCGCGAAGCGCCTTGGCGTCGACGCGCTGGCCGAGCGCTCCGGTCACCGCCTCGACCATCGGCTTGCCCTTCTCGGCGCCCGCCTCGAGCAGCACCAGCCGCGCCAAGAGCAGCTTCGCGAGCACGAGCGCCGGATCGCGGTCACGCGCGGCTTGATAGCGCTCGACCGCGCGCAAGTCGCCGGCGCGCTCGAGCACCGCACCCGCGGCGAGCTGGTAGAACGCGCTGTCGCCGGCGAGCTTGTCCCACTTCGGGAGCTGCGCGGCGGCGCCGGCCAGGTCGCCGTCGGCGAGGAACGAGGCGATGCGGGCAAACGCGACGTCCTTCTCCGCGGCTCCGGTCGCGAGCGCGCGCTGCATGGCGGAGTCGATGCCGCGCGGCTCGCCCGGCAGTACGAGCGCGCCGAGGACGCGGTTGTCGAGCCAGAGGAGCGAGGCCCGCTGGCTCCGCGAATCGAGCTCGAAGATGCGCGAGAGCTTGTCGTCGGTGGCGCGGAGCTCCGACACGGAGCCCGAGTGGAGCAGATGGTCGACCTGGTCGCTCATGCTCTTCGCCTCGGCCTCGCGCTCGAGGCGCACGTGGCGCGCGTACCCGTAGATGCCGCCGCCCGCGCCGAGCGCGAGCACGGTGGCGACCGCGAAGACCCAGGAGCCGCGGGACTTCTGCTTCGCGGCCGTCTCCCACGCGGGCGGCGCGCCGCCCTTCGGCTCGTAGACGCCGACCCGCGCCAGGTGCTCGAGCACCATCGAGGCGTGGTCGTCACCGACCCCGGCGGCGTCATGAAATACGGGTTCGGGAGCCGGCGCCGTAAACGGCGGAGCGGCCAGCGGCGGCGACGGCGGAGCGGCCAGCGGCGGCGACACCGCGGGCGGCGGCGGAGGAGTGAAGGCCGGCGGCGGGGTGAAGGCCGGCGGCGGCGCGGGCGGCGCGCCGAGGAACTCCGGCACGCGCGGCGCGCCGAGCGACGGCGCTCCGAGCGGCGGCGCTCCGCCCGTCGCCAGAGGGCTCTTGGGCAGCGGCGGCGGCACGCTCCGCGCCTTCGGCTCGACCACCGCCGGACGATTTGCCACGGTCGGAGGCTCCGACGCGAATGCGGGGCGCGCGGGCATCGAAGGCGGAGGGATCGACGTCTGCTTCGGCGCGGTGCGCGCGACCTCGGTCGCGACCGCGGCAGGACCGACCCGCTTCTGCAGCGCCGCGTAGACTACGGCGCGGTCGTGCCAGAGCCGGGCGTCGGCGCCATCGCCGAGCTCGATCGCGCGCGCGAGCACCTTCTCCGCGCGCATCGCGTCGCCGCGCCGGAGCAGGACCTCTCCGAGATAGCGATAGGCGCGCGGATCGCGCCCCATCGCCTTCCCCGCGCTCACGAGCGCGGCCTGCGCCTCCACGAGGAGGCCCGCGTCGAGGTACATGCGACCAACGGCGAGCATCACGACGCCGTCTTGCGCGTGCCACGCCTCGGCACTGGTACCGATCTCTCGGACCAGCGACTCTGGACCCGAGTATCCGACGTAGGAACAAATCGCGACCGTCGCCTCGGCGTCGGGGTTGGTTCGCCACGCCGCGAGCAGCTCGTCCAGGGCGCCCATGCGGCTCGCAGAATAACCCGCACCGCGCCGAAAGCCGCAATAGTTCCGTACTATTCGACTGGGCGCCCGGATCAGCGCGTTTCCTCGTTGCGCGCCCGGTCGTTTCGGTCCAAAGCCTCCCCCAACGTCATGTGCGGCGTCTTCGGCATCTTCGGCCACCCCGAGGCAGCAAACCTCACCTACCTCGGCCTCCACGCGCTCCAGCACCGCGGCCAAGAGAGCGCCGGCATCGTGGTGAGCGACGGCCAGCAGCTCAGCCTGCACCGCGGCATGGGGCACGTCATCGACGTGTTCACGCCCGAGCAGCTCGCCAAGCTGACGGGCGAGAACGCCATCGGGCACGTCCGCTACTCGACCGCCGGCGGCTCATACCTGAAGAACGCCCAGCCCATCGCCGTCGACTGGGCTCGCGGCTCCATCGCGCTCGCGCACAACGGCAACCTCACCAACGCCGAGGCGATCCGCGAGCGGCTGGAGGATCGCGGCTCGATCTTCCAGAGCGAGAGCGACACCGAGGTCGTGGTCCACCTGGTCGCGCTGAGCGCCAAGGACCAACTCGAGGAGCGCCTGGCCGAGGCCCTCGGGCAGGTGGAGGGCGCCTACTCGCTCCTCTGCCTCACCGAGGAGGCCATGATCGCGGTCCGTGATCCAATGGGGATCCGGCCCTTGTGCCTCGGCGTCATGCGCGGCAAGACCGACGCCTGGGTGGTCGCGAGCGAGCCGAGCAGCTTCGACCTCATCGACGCGGATTTCGTCCGCGAAATCGAACCGGGCGAGATGGTGGTGTTCGATCGCCGCGGGCTGCGCTCGCTCCGCCCGTTCGCCAAGGCGCAGCGGCACCTCTGCATCTTCGAGTACGTCTACTTCGCGCGACCCGATTCGGTCATCGACGGGGTCAGCGTCTACGAGGCACGAAAGGCGCTCGGCCGCGCGCTCGCCGACGAACACCCGGTCGACGGCGACGTCGTCATCCCGGTCCCCGATTCGGGCGTCCCCGCGACCATCGGCTACGCCGAACGCTCCAAGCTCCGCTTCGAGATGGGCCTGGTCCGCAGCCACTACGTGGGCCGCACCTTCATCGAGCCGCAGCAGAGCATCCGGCACTTCGGCGTGCGCCTGAAGCTGAACCCGGTGAGCGACGCCCTGCGCGGCAAGCGCGTCATCGTGATCGACGACAGCATCGTCCGCGGCACCACGAGCCGCAAGATCGTGAAGATGCTCCGCAACGCGGGCGCTCGCGAGGTGCACATGCGGATCTCGAGCCCGCCCACGCGCTGGCCTTGCTACTACGGCATCGACACCCCGACGCGAGCGGAGCTCATCGCCTCGAGCCACAGCATCGAGGAGATCAACCGCTACATCACCAGCGACTCCCTCGCCTACCTCTCACTCGACCGGATGATCGGCGCGGTGCTCGGCACCCACCGAGCGGCCCAGGATCGGCCGGCGCGCGCGGGCGCGCTCCCCATCGTGCGCGAGCCGCTCGACGCGAACAGCTTCTGCCACGCCTGCTGGAGCGGTGACTACCCGATCCCGGTCACCCCCCATCCGGGCCACCGCCACACCCGCCTGAACGACACCTGAGCCCCGGAGGGATGCCGGTCCGGCGCGGCCGGCGGTGCGGCGAGGAGGCCCGCGGGCGCGAGGGTGTGGTATGTGTCTCGCTCCGTGGGCGATGTTCGACAAGCTCCCTGATCGCGTCTCCGTCTATGAGGTCTCCCCTCGGGACGGCCTGCAGAACGAGGCCGCGCCGATCTCGCTCGAGGGCAAGGTGCAGCTCCTCCAGGCGCTCATCGCGAGCGGCCTGTCTCGCATCGAGCTCACGAGCTTCGTGTCGCCGCGCTGGGTGCCGCAGCTCGCCGACGCCGACGAGCTCGTGCAGCGCGTACGGGCCCCGGCCGGCGTGACCTTGAGCGCGCTCTGCCCGAACGCCAAGGGCTTCGAACGCGCGCGCGCGGCCGGGCTGACCGAGATCGCGGTCTTCATGAGCGCGAGCGAGACGCACAACCGCAAGAACACCAACAAGAGCATCGAGCAGTCGCTCCTCGTGTTCGGCGAGCTCGTGCCGCCGGCGCTGGCGGCGGGCATGCGCGTCCGCGCCTACGTGTCGACGGTGTGGGGCTGCCCCTACGAGGGCAAGGTCGATCCCAAGCGCTCCCTCGAGCTCACGCACCGGCTCCTCGAGCTCGGCTGCTATCAGGTGAGCCTCGGTGACACCATCGGCGTCGGGACTCCGCTCGAGACGCGGGACATCTGCCGGCTCTTCTTGTCCGAGCTACCGGCGAGTAAGCTCGCGCTGCACTTCCACGACACCCGCGGCACGGCGCTCGCCAACGCCCTGGTCGGCCTCGAGCTCGGGTTTCGTGATTTCGACGCGTCGGTCGGGGGTCTCGGCGGCTGCCCGTACGCGCCCGGCGCGGCCGGCAACCTGGCGACCGAAGACCTCGTCTACCTGCTGCACGGGATGGGTATCGAGACGGGCATCGACTTGCCGAAGCTCCTCGAGGCGGGCCGAGTCGCCGAGGCGGTGGTCGGCCGCCGGCTCCCGGGCAAGGTGCACCAGGCCGGGCTTCCGACGCTCCGCAGCTAGTCTCCGCCGCCGCCGGCTTGGCAGACGAGCCGCGTGAAGTAGCTCCGCCAGGTGCCGCTGCGGGTGTCGTCGAACACCACGCCCACGTCGCCGTTCGGACCGAAGACGGCGATCGGGTTCACGCTGTCCGCGCCGTCGTGAGTGATACGCGCGCGCGGCGAGAGCTCTTCGAGCGCGGGGGACAAGAGCTTGCTGTAGAGCTCGTAGTTGCCGTCGTGGTCGTCGGCCCAGACCAAGAGCAGGCGATCACCGAGCGGCAAGAGCGACTCGGAGCGAGCGAAGCTCGCGCCCGTGGTGAGACGTTTCGCGGGCTGGATGATGGCGCCATCTTCACCGATGGTCGCGCCCCAGATCGAGTCGCCGGGCACGCTCGAGCGCGTGGACCACGCGGCCACGTAGCGATCGCCGCTGAAGACGATCACTGCGTCGGTGGCGTCGTTCGTCGACAAGACGATGGGGGCTGCGCTCGCGGTGAGATCCGGTCGGAGCAGGCGGAACATGACGGAGGGGTTGCTCGGATCGCCGACGTTGTAGACGACCCCGAGCGAGGCCTCGCCCTCGGCCAGCACGGGCGACTCGGCGGCGATACCGGTAGACGAGACGGCAACGTTGCCGCCCACCTTATTTCCGTCGACGTCCACGCGCTGCCCGTAAATCGACGCCACCCCGTCGCGCCGATCGTCCCACACCACGAGGAACTCGACGCCGTTCCAGACGACGGCCGGGTGCAGCGAGAAATTCCCGGCGTCGGTGAGCCGGAGATCGGCCGACAGTTTGTCGCCGCGCTTACCGAGCCGGTTGAAATAGATCTCGTAATTGCCGTCCCGGCGATCTTCCCAGGCGGTGCCGAACATCGCCCCCGTCCACACCACCGGCCCCGAATAGGAGTCGCTGGTCATGGCGGTGATCGCGGTCTCGTCGAACGCGGTGCTGCCGTCCGCGGCGAGCCCCTTCACGTAGTTTCGCCAGCGGGTGTCCTGCGCGGTGTAGCTGGCGGCATAGAGCTCGCCGTTCCACGCCGCGCCGCCGATCCCGGCCTGTTTGTGCCCGCCGGAGATGACGACATCGCCCGACCCCGCAGGCACGTAGGACATGTCGTCGTCGACCACACCGTTGCAGTCGTTGTCGACGCCGTCGCAGACCTCCTTCCCGCCGGGGTACGCCCGCGGGTTGGTGTCGTCGCAGTCGTCACCGCAGGCGCCGGGCGAGCCGGGAGCGTGGCCGGGGCGCGGCCCTGGATGCCCGTCACCGTCCTGGTCGAGGGTGAGCGGTTTGCGCTCGCATGCTCCGGTCTCGGGCACGCAGCGGTCGGCGGTGCACTCGTCGGCGTCGTCGCAGTCGACCGGGAGCGGCGCCTGGCACACACCCTCTACGCAGGCGCGCGTCGAACAGAGATCGTCCGTGCGACAGTCCGAGTCCGCTTCGCACTCGGGCGAGCCATCGGCGTCGGCGTCGGTGCCGGCGTCGAGGTCAGCGTCCGCGCCGGCGTCGGCGCCGGCGTCAGCGAGCGCGCCACGCAGACCGGATTTCGCGCCGCACCCGAGCGGCGCGAGCGCGAGCGCGACGAGGGTCGCGCCGCCGAGCGCGAGCGGCACCGAGCGGCTCAGAAGCATACGTGAAGGTCCCCCACGTCGAGCGACTGACAGAGCAAACCCGGCGGGCACTTCCGCTTCCCGTCCATCGAGCAGATCTGCATGCACTGCGCGCCGTTCGAGCCTCCGATGGCGCACACGAAGCCGGCCGCGCACACGTCGCCGCCGCACGGATCGCCCTGCTTACCGGTCCCGGCTACGACGCAATAGGTGCCGTAACGCTCCGTCTCGCAGGGCTGCGAGGGGTACTCTACGTATGGGTAGCAGGCCTCGCCCGGCCCGCAGTCGCTCGGCGTCGCCAGCGGGTCACACTGGTAGTCCGGGGGCGGCACCTCGGCGTCCGGGCAGCCGGGCTCGAAGTAGTCCGGCGCGGCATCGACGACATCGGGGCGGGCGTCCACGCCGCCATCGAGACCGGTTCCGCCGGTTCCCGCCCCGCCGGTCCCTCCCCCGCCGGATCCCGCCCCGCCGGTTCCCGCTCCGCCGAGGCCGCTCGAGCCCCCTGCTCCGGACGCTCCGCCGCCGCCCGCTCCGGCCTCTGTCGAGACCGAGCCCCCGCACCCGAACGTCACGAGCCAGGCCGCGGCGCAGCAGACGAGCAGCCGCCCTTTCTGCTTCATGCCCGCACTCTAATCGACCGCGCCCGATCTCGCCACACCTCCCCCTACATGGTGTGGGAGGCTGGCGAGAGTCGCGCTATACGGGCCTCATGCCGCGCGGCGCTGGATGGCTCGCTCTCTCGGTGGGGCTCGCCGCCTGCGGTCGCACACCGGAGCCCGAGACCACTCGCCCGGCCGAATCAGTAGTCACGGTGAGCTCCGCATCGGCGAGCCCGGCGCCGGCCGCACCGCCCAAACCAGACCGGCCCCCGAGCCTCGCGCGATGCGTGGTCCCGACGCCGACGAACCCTCCGCCCACGGCCGCGAAGGCGGCTCGTTGCCCGCCCGATCCGGGAGGTCCGGGCGAGCTGCCGCGCGGCTACGTCACCTTCCGCGAGGCGAGCGGGGCGCCGCGGGTCGCGGTCGAGCTCGCGCGCACGCCCGAGTCGCGCGAGCGAGGTCTCATGTATCGCACCCGCATGCCGGAGGACGAGGGCATGCTCTTCTCCTGGGACACGGAAGAGGTGCGGACCTTCTGGATGCATGACACCTGCCTCCCGCTCGACATGCTGTTCATCGCCAAGGATGGCACCATCGCGGGCGTGCTCGAGCAGGTGCCCACGCTGAACGACGACTCGCGCACGATCCCGTGCCCGGTCGCGCACGTGCTCGAGCTTGGCGCCGGCTACGCGCGGGCGCACGGGATCCAGGCCGGACAACGAGTGGAGTTCGAACCATGAGAGCCGATCGTTTTTGTTTGTTCGTCGCGTTGGCCGCCGTGAGCGCGTGCCAGAGCGCGCCGCCCGAGCCCGAGTCGCGGGTCGAGCGAGAGCCCACGCCGGCGCCCGCGCCCACGCCCGCTGCGAGCGCGAGCGCCGTGACCAACGGCGCGAACCCCGTCGCGAGCGCGACGCCCGCAGCGACGCCGGTCGCCAAGGTGAAGCCGAGCCCCGACGACCCGCTGCACGGCGAGTTCAGCCTCGACGACGCGACGCGCGGGCTCGCAGGCAGCGGACCGCTCGAGGCGACCATCCGCACCAGCCTCGGGACACTCAAGTGCTCGCTATACGATGATCGCGCCCCGGTCACGGTGGCAAACTTCGTCGGCCTCGCGCGCGGCCTCCGCCCGTGGAAGGGCCCCGATGGCAAATGGATGAAGAAGCCAGCCTACGACGGGACGACCTTCCACCGCGTCGTCAAGGGCTTCATGATCCAGGGCGGCGATCCGTCCGGAAACGGCTCGGGCGGGCCGGGCTACGTCATCCCGGACGAGGTGTGGCCGGGTGCCCGCCACGACCAGCGCGGCCTCCTCTGCATGGCGAATCGCGGACCGAACACCAACGGTCAGCAGTTCTTCATCCTCGACGGGCCCGCGCCGCACCTCGACCGCGGGTACACCATCTTCGGAAAGTGCGAGCCGGACGCGGTCATCGAGAAGCTCGCCGCGGTCGAGGTGGCCGGCGATCGCGCGGTAAAGCCGCCCGCGATCACCCGGATCACGGTGCGCCGGCTGCCGCGCCCCCCGGGAAAGAAGTGACGGACCCGTGGTGGACGAAGGGCGTCTAGTGTAAGAATCGGCCGGATGGGGCGTTCGGCGGTGAGAGGTCTCATGAACGTAGCGGTTCGGCTCTCCACGATGGCCGCGGGCGCGCTGACCCTGCTCGCGCTCGGCGGCTGCGGCGGCGGCGCGATGTATGCGGATGGCGCCGCGCGGCCGATGCCCGTGGCGCCGCCAGCCGCCGGGTACCCCTCGCCGGAGCCAGCGACGACGACCGCCGAAGCCAGCGACGCGGAAGACGTCGCGCTCTTCGACGAGAGCGCGGCCGCGCCCCCAGCCAAGCAAATGGTGGCGCAGTCCGCGCGGGCGCGAGCGGAGACCGGAGGCGCCGCCACCGGGACCGCTCCCACGCCCCCGGCCCCGAGCCCGACCGGGACGGACGCGACCCCGCCGAGCCCCGGCGCGAACGTCGAGGCCGCCCAGGGTGCGAGCGCGGGCGCCGTGGTCGCGCCCATGCTGGTCTACACCGCGAACCTGCGGATGGGGGTCTACGAGGCCCGCAAGGCCCTCGACGCGACCGAGCAACTCGCGCGCGACGCGGGCGGCTACCTGGTGCGGCGCGACGACACCAGCATCACCGTACGCATCCCGGCCGGGCGCTTTCAAGGCTCCCTCGAGGCGATCATGAAGATCGGTGACGTCCTGCAGCGCGACGTGAGCGTCGAGGACGTCACCGCCAAGTACACCGATCTCGCCATTCGCCTCCGCAACGCCGAGGTCGTGCGGGAACGCCTCGAGCAGTTGCTCGCCAAGGCGAACGCCGTGAAGGACGCCCTCGAGGTCGAGCGGGAGCTCGCGCGCGTCACCGAGGTCATCGAGCGGATGAAGGGGCAACTCAAGCTCCTGCGCGAGCTGGTCGCGTTCTCGACCATCACCGTGTCGTTCGAGGCGAAGCCGAGCGACCACCTCGGCTCGTCGGTGCACCTTCCCTTCCCCTGGCTCGGTGATCTCGGGCTCGGGAGGCTGCTCAGCCTGTGAGGACCACCATGCGACGCTACCTCTCGCCGATACTCTTAGCGTGGCTCCTGGCTGGCTGCGGCCACGCCTTCCAGACCGCGACGCCGCCGGGCTTCGTCGAGCTCGAGGACCAGGAATCTTACGGCTACGACTGGCGCGCGACCACGGCGGACGGGCTGGTGGTCGCGGTCCGCGACATCGCCAACGAACCCAAGGGCCCGCTCGAGTTCTGGACGCGCGCCATCGAGAACAGCCTGAGGCAGCGCGGGGGATACGCCCTCCTCGGGCGCCGGGACGTGAAGAACGCGCAAGGGCTCACCGGGGTCGAGCTGCGCTTCGGACACGACGAGGCGCAGAAGCCGCATCTATACACGGTGACCATCTTCGTGACCGACTCGCACATCTACCTCCTCGAGGCCGGCGGCTCCAAGGAGCAGATGGAAGCGAACGCGAAGGAACTCGCGCGCTGGGTCCAGGGCTTCAGCGGCAAGTGAGCCGCGACCGAGCGCCGCGCGGAAGCGGTCAGTCGCGCTGGTAGAGCTCGCGCTGGGTGTGGTCCTGGAAATAGAACCGCGCGAAGCCGGCGCGGTTGAAGCTCACCGCTCCGAACGCGTTGATGGCGACCGACCACACCGCGGCACTCGTGAAGAGCGCGCCGAAGCGCCGCCCGCCGAGGGCGAGGAGCGCGAACAGGAACACCGCGTAGTCGTTCGAGAAGCGATAGCCGAACTGCACCCAGCCGGTATTCTGATAGAAGAGGGTCGGCACGGCGACCGCCGCGACGGTGACCCAGAGCGCGAGGGAGAGGCTCGCGAAGCGGCGCGGCCACAGGAGCCAGAGATAGAGCGGGGTCGTCACCCAGAGCGCGAGCCCGTGCGCGTTGATCTGAAACGGCGCGGGCTCGGGCGGCTCGAGCCGATACGGGAGGCTGGTCAGCACGACCCCGAGGTTCTTGGCGAGGAAGTGGTAGTCGAAGAGGCCGTATTTCTCGATTCGCCCCCGCCATCCGACGGTGAGGAAGCGATAACCGAACTCGAACGGATCGCCGAAGCGCGCCGCGTTGTGCCAGAGCGTCGCGCCAAGCACGAGCGCGACGGGCAGCGCGAACCAGAGCCACGCCCGGAAGACGCGCCCATGGTCGAGGCGACGCCACCAGCGATGAAGCTCGGTGCGCTCGCCGCTCCGCCGCACCTCGCCAGCCATCGCCTCGGGCGAGCGCAAGGCGACGCGGAGCGACTCGAAGATGAAGAGGGGCGCGGCGAAGAGCAAGGGCGAGCGAGTCGCGAACCCGAGCCCGAGCGCGACGCCGGCCACCAGCGGGTGCGCCGCGTCGAGCGCGGCCCAGAGGTAGAGCGCGGCGAGCGCGACCGCGACCACGTGCGCGGAGAACCAGACCGTGCCCTGCTCGGCCGTGAAGAAATAGACGGTGCCGAACGCGAAGAGGAGCGCGAGCGCCAGGTTGCCTCGGGTCGAGCGCCCGCCGCGCCCGGTGAAGCGCAGGCGCTCGAGCGCGAGGAACAGCATCGCGGGCCCCACCCCGGCGAGCCAGAGGAAGATCTGCCCGTCGCGCACCCGCTCGGCGGAGCCGGCGACTGCGACCGCGGGCAGGAGCAGCACGCTCGGAAAGGGCGGGAACGTGACGTACCAGCGCCCCTGATAGCTCGCAAAATCATTGTTCCCGGCGTAGGCCGGCGGCGGATGGCCGAGGTCGAGCCGCCCGTGGAGCCACGCGTCGGCGAGCAGCGCGAAGTGATTCCAGGGCGTGTGCGCGGTCAGGGTGTTTCGCGCCGCGCAGGCGAAATACACGCTCGTCGTGAGGAGGTAGAGCCCGAGCGCGAGCGCCGCGCGCCGCCAGCCGGTGTCGTCGCGGAGCCTCGCCCACATCGCTGAGCGTGACGCTAGACCACCGCGCCCGGCGGGGCCAAGGACCCGCCGGTGATTTGCCGAGCGCCGGGCGGGAGGCTAAGGATCGCGCGCGCCTGCCATGTCGAGACCGGAATTCGTCGTCCCTATCGCCGATCTGGAGCACGGCCCGAAGCGGGTCGTATGGCCGCTCCCCGAAGGCTGGCTGCGAGCGGCGTTCGCCGGGACGGACGCGCAGCCGGCCGGGAGCGGCGAGCTCGACGCGACGCTCACCCTGAGCGGCCGCGAGGTCGTCGTCCAAGGAGCGATCCGGGCCACGGTCACCCTGCCGGACTCGCTCACCCTCGAGCCCGTGTCGATCGCGCTCGCGCCGGAGCTCACCCTGCTCCTCGCGCCGGCGCCGGAGCCCGCGGCGCGGGCTCACCGCGGCGGGGGGCGGTCGGGCCGCGCCGGGGCGGGCGCCGCCCACGCCCGCGCCAAGAGCGGTGCCGCGGACCCGGCCGCGAAGACCGGGAAACCTGGCGGATGGAGCGAAGATCCGGAGCTCACGGAGGAAGACGCCTCGCGAGACACCTATGGCGGCGAGCGAGTCGTCCTCGATGACTTCGCGCGCGAGTTTCTCTTGCTCGAGCTCCCGATGACGGTGCGCGGTTCAGGCTTGCCTTCCGAGGTAAAGCCCGCTATCGCTCCGCCCTCCGAGGAGCCGCCCCCCATCGATCCGCGGCTCGCGCCGCTCGCGGCCATCGCGAGCCGCCTGCGTCAGAAGAAGGAGTAGGTCCCGTGGCAGTCCCGAAGCGCCGTAAGTCCAGCAGCAAGCGCAATATGCGCCGCGCCCAGCACGACAAGGTCACGGCGCCGAACGTGATCCCCTGCCCGAACTGCTCGGCCCCCACGATCGGCCACCGAGTCTGCCCGTCGTGCGGCTTCTACAAGGGCCGCGCCATCATCAAGCCGACGACGGAAGACTGAGGGCCTGCCCCTCACGGCGGCGGATGCCGACCGCATTTCGCACGCCGCAGGCGCGTAAAGTATTTCGCATTTGACGGGCGGGCGCGGCGCTTTCCGCTGAACGGGCGCGGAGAGCTGGTTCAACCATTTGTAATGACGGGACCCGCGGGCGATCGTACGACGGTCGCATGACGACGACGGACCGCGCCGGGAGCCGCATCGCCGGTACCGGAGCGTACGCGCCTGACAGAATCGTGACGAACTTCGAGCTCGAGCAGCTCGTCGACACTTCGGACGCGTGGATCACCGAGCGCACCGGGATCAAGCAGCGGCACGTCGCGGCCGAGGGCGAGACGGCGAGCGACATGGCGTTCGAGGCGGCGAAGCGCGCGCTCGAGGCGGCCGGCGTCGCGGCGAACGAGCTCGACATGATCGTGGTGGGGACCATCAGCGCCGATATGCCGCTCCCCGCCTGCGCGGCCTTCCTGCAGAAGAAGCTCGGCGTCACCGGGATCCCCGCCTTCGACGTCGCCGCCGCCTGCGCCGGCTTCGTCTACGCGCTCTCGATCGGTGATCAATTCATCAAGACCGGGATGCACCGGAACGTGCTGGTGGTCGGCGTCGAGCTCCTGTCACGCGTGCTGAACTGGAACGATCGCGCCACCTGCGTGCTCTTCGGGGACGGCGCGGGCGCGGCCGTGCTCACGCCGTCCAGCGCAAACACCGGGCGCGTGCTCTCCACGCGGCTCCACACCGACTCCACCTGGGCCGAGTCGCTCTGCATCCCGGCTGGTGGCAGCAAGGAGCCGGTCACCGCCGACTCGCTCGCGCAGGCGCGCGACAAGGTGCACATGGTCGGGCAGGACATCTTCAAGGTCGCGGTGAAGAACCTCACCAGCGCGAGCCGCGAGGCGCTCGCCGACGCCGCGCTCGAGCCCGGGCAGGTCGACTGGGTCGTCCCGCATCAGGCGAACCTCCGCATCATCAACCAGGTCGCCGCGCGCCTCGACATTCCGCTCGAGCGCTTCGTGCTCAACATCGATCGCTACGGGAACACCTCGAGCGCCTCGATCCCGATCGCGCTCGACGAGGCGGTGCGCGACGGCCGTATCCGGCCGGGACACAAGGTGTTGATGTGCGCGCTCGGCGCAGGGATCTCGTGGGCCAGCGCGCTGGTCGAGGCCTGACCGCGCGCGCAGGCTCGCGGTCCCCCTCCGCGCGCGAGAGCGAGCCGCCTCGCGCGGTGCTCGCGCAGACCCCGCTCGGGTGCCGAGCCGGCGCGGCCGGCGGCGCGGCCCGCGCTCGCGCCGCGGCGCGCGCCCGGCCCCCGCGTAGACCGCACAACATCGCGCATTTGCCGCGCATTCGCCGCGGGCCCGACGGCGCGAGGCGCGCCGCCGGCCGCGCCGGGCCGACCTCCAGACCCCGGCGATTGCGAAGCCGCTTACGCGGCCGCGTGAGCCACCGGCGCGATCTTTCAGGCTTCCCTCGCGCGGCGGCGTGGTAAACACGGCGCGCCCGCCCAAGAGCGAGCGGGCTTGGACCATGTTCGATCTCGACGGAAAAGTGGCGATCGTGACGGGAGGCTCGCGGGGCATCGGGCGCGCCACCGCGGAGGCGCTGGCGGCGCGCGGCGCGACCGTGGTCGTGAACTACGTCTCGAACGAGGCCGCGGCGAAGGCCGTGGCGGACACCATCGCGAGCGCAGGCGGCAAGGCCGAGACGGCAAGATTCGACGTCGCCGACACCGCGACCAGCGAGGCGGCCATCGCGGAACTCGCCAAGCGGCTCGGGCGCCTCGACATCCTGGTCGCGAGCGCGGGGATCTCGCTCGACGGCCTGCTCGTGCGCTTGAAGGACGATGATCTCGAGCGCACCCTCGCGGTGAACCTGAAGGGCGCCATCGCGTGCGCGCGCGCGGCCATGCGAGTCATGATGCGCGCCAAGCGCGGGCGCATCATCTTCCTCTCGAGCGTGGTCGGCGAGATGGGCAACGCGGGGCAGGTCGCCTACGCAGCCACCAAGGCTGGCCTGCTCGGAGTCACGAAGACGCTCGCGCGCGAGTACGCCGGGCGCGGCGTGACGGTGAACGCCATCACGCCGGGCTACGTGGACACCGACATGACCGCCGCGCTCACTGACGAGCAGCGGGAGGCCATGCTCTCGGTGGTCCCGCTCGGCCGCCCCTCGACCGCGGCCGAGGTGGCGGCGGCGGCGGTGTTCTTGGCCTCGGACGAGGCATCCAGCATCACGGGACACGCGCTCCGCGTAAACGGCGGAATGTACATGTGATGAAGCACTCGCTTCTAGACTAGGGCGGAAAACCACTTTGAATCGGGGCGCGAACGGTTATAGAGCCCCGCGGAGGCACCATGAGTGAGAAGATCGAGGCCGAGGTCAAGCGCATCATCAAGGAGCAGCTCGACGTCGACGAGAAGGACATCAAGCCGGAGTCCACGTTCATCGAGGATCTGGGCGCCGATTCGCTCGGCCTGGTCGAGCTCGTGCTGGCCTTCGAGGAGGCGTTCGAGATCGACATCCCCGACGAGGACACCGAGAAGATCCGCAGCGTCCAGGACGCCATCGACTACATCGAGAAGCACGCCGCCGGCGGGTGAGTCACGACCGAGGCGGCGCTGGGCCGAGCCCCGCCGCCTCGCCTGGCCGCTTCACATGGAACGCGTCGTCGTCACGGGTCTGGGGTTGGTCACGCCGCTCGGCGTCGGCACCGACGAGAGCTTCTCCGCTCTCGTCGCCGGCTCGAGCGGCGCCGGCCCGATCACGCTGTTCGACGCGACCAGCGAGTATCCGACGCGCATCGCCGCCGAGGTGAAGGATTTCGATCCGACGCGCTTCGTCGAGCGAAAGAAGCTGAAGGAGATGGCTCGCTTCATCCAGCTCTCGCTGGCGGCGACGCGCATGGCGCTCGATCAGGCGAACTTGGAGCTCACCGACCGAGAGCGGGAGGACGTCGGCGTGTTCATCGGCGTCGGCATCGGGGGGCTCGAGAACCTCGAACGGCTGACGCTCACCATCGAGCAGAAGGGGCCGGGCAAGGTGAGCCCCTACTTCATCCCGTCGCTCATCGCGAACATGGCGGCGGGCCATGTCTCGATCGCGCACGGCTTCCAAGGCCCGAGCTACGCGCACACGAGCGCGTGCTCGTCGAGCGCTCACTCGCTCGGCGAGGCGATGCACTGGATCCGCGCCGGCCGCGCCGAGGTGATGATCGCGGGCGGTGCAGAGGCGAGCATCACCCCCGACGGCATCGCGGGGTTCTCGGCCATGTTCGCGCTGAGCCGTCGCAATGACGACCCTACCCGGGCCAGCCGCCCGTGGGACAAGGGGAGGGACGGGTTCTTGTGCGGCGAGGGCGCCGGCACCCTGGTGCTCGAGTCGCTCTCGCGCGCGAAGCGGCGCGGGGCGCGCATCCTCGCGGAGCTCACCGGCGCCTCGGCGACCAGCGACGCCTACCACATCACCAAGCCCGCCCCCGAGGGGAAGGGCGCCGTGCGCGCGATGCAGCGCGCCCTCGCCGACGCGCGCTTGGCACCGACCGACGTGGACTACATCAACGCCCACGGCACCTCGACGCCGGTCGGTGACGTCGAGGAGGCGCGCGCCATCGCCCAGGTCTTCGGCGCTCACGCCCTCGACAAGAAGCTCTGGGTGAGCTCCACGAAATCGATGATGGGGCACCTCCTCGGCGCGGCTGGTGCCGTCGAGGCGGCGGTTTGCGTGAAGGCCATCGAGACCGGGACCGTGCCGCCCACGATCAACCTCGACGAGCCCGATCCGGAGTGCACGCTCGACTTCGTGCCGCATCGCGCGCGCGAGCGGCGCATCCGGCACGCGATGAGCAACTCGTTCGGGTTCGGCGGGACCAACGGGGCGCTCATCGTGTCGGCGTTCGAGGGATGATAGGGGCGGCATGCGCCCGTGAGGTCCGCCGATGCAGTGCCCCGTATGCGGTGAAATGGACAGCCGAGTGGTCGACTCCCGGCTGGTCGCCGGCGGCACCACCACCTGGCGGCGCCGCGAGTGCGACGCTTGCAAGCATCGCTTCACCACCTACGAGCGCATCGAGTACTCCCTGCCCGCGGTCGTGAAGCGCAACGGCCAGCGCGTGCCGTTCGATCGCGCCAAGGTCCTCGCCAGCCTCCGCATCGCCTGCAACAAGCGCTCGGTAGACGCCGACACGCTCGAGGAGCAAGTGACCGAGATCGAGAGGGAGCTCGCGGAGAGCGGCGTGAAGGAGATCACTTCACGGGTGATCGGCGAGCGGGTGATGCTGCGCTTGAGAAAGCTCGACGACGTGGCATACGTCCGTTTCGCGAGCGTTTACCGCTCCTTCCGCGACATCGACGAATTCATGACCGAGATGGGCAAGCTCGTGAGGCGCAAGTCGGAGCCGCCCCCGGACGGCGGCGAGGGCGCATGATCTCCGACCGGGACACCGAGCACATGACCCGAGCCATCGAGCTCGGAGCCAAGGGAGATCCATCGCCGAACCCCCACGTGGGAGCGGTCGTGGCAAGCCGCGAGCGCGTGCTCGGAGAGGGCTTCCACGCCGAAGCCGGGCTCGAGCATGCCGAGATCGTGGCGCTCGCGGCCGCCGGCGAGCAGGCCCGCGGGGCCACCTTGTACGTGACGCTCGAGCCGTGCAATCACCACGGCCGCACCGCACCGTGCGTCGACGCGATCATCGCCGCCGGGATCGGACGCGTCCTCATCGGATGCCGAGATCCGAACCCCCACGTCACCGGCGGCGGGATCGGGCGACTACTCGCGGCGGGGATCGAGGTCGAGGTCGGCGTCCTCGAGCAGGAGGCCGGTGAGCTCATCAAGGCCTGGTCGAAGTACGTCACCGAGGAGATGTCGTTCCTCTCGCTGAAGCTGGCGCTGTCGCTCGACGGGCGTACCGCCACCCGCACCGGCGCTTCCCGCTGGATTAGCTGCCCCGAGTCGCGCTCACGAGTGCACTCGCTCCGCGCGCGTCATGACGCGGTGATGGTCGGCATCAACACGGTGATCGCGGATGATCCGCGGCTCACGGTGCGGGACGCCCCCGGCCGAAATCCGGTGCGCGTGGTGGTGGATAGCACGCTCCGCCTTCCGCAAAATTGCCAGCTCGTGGCGAGCGCCGAGCAAACGACCACCTGCGTGGTGACGACGTTCGACGCGTCGCGCGCGGTAGCCGAGGCGCTCGAAGAGCGCGGGGTCGCCGTGATCCGCGTACCCGCCACCGCCGAAGGTCGCTGCGACATGCGCGTCGCGCTGCGCGAGCTCGCGGCGCGCGAGGTGGTGAGCGTCATCTGCGAGGGCGGCGCGGAGCTCGCAGGCAGCCTGCTCGCCGCGGGCCTACCGGACGAGATGCACGTCTTCGTCGCGCCGCTCCTGCTCGGGCCGCGTGGGCGACCCGGCGCGGTCGACTGGGCGGGCCCGGAGTCACCGAGCGACGCGCCGCGCATCGAGCCGGCCCGCTGGGAGCTCTGCGGCTCGGACGCCTACGTCACGGGTCCGCTCGTCTACGCCAAGAAGGCGCGGACGAACCCGGGCGCGTAACCTCCGCGCGGCGGGGCCGTTGCGAGGCTCGACTCCCGGTGTTAGGTCTTCTGTGCTCGCATGGCGATCCGAGAAATCCTCCACTACCCCGACCCGAGGCTCCGCGAGGTCGCAAAGCCGGTAGAGGCAGTCACCGACGAGATTCGAGTGCTCGTCGAGGACATGGCCGAGACCATGTACGACGCCCCCGGGGTCGGCCTGGCCGCGCCGCAGATCGGCGTGAGCCTCCGCATCTTCGTCATCGATATCGCCGCCGAAGACGAGCCGAGCGAGCTCCGCGTCTTCATCAACCCCGAGATCTTCGAGCGGGACGGCGTACAGACGTGGAACGAGGGCTGCCTCTCGTTTCCCGGCGTCAGCGAGGAGATCAAGCGAGCCGCGCACGTGAAGCTTCGCGCGCTCGACGCCAAGGGAAAGCCGTTCGAGCTCGAGGCGGAGGGCCTGCTCGCGGTCGCCGTGCAGCACGAGACGGATCACCTGAACGGCGTGCTGATGATCGACAAACTGAGCGCCATCAAGAAGCGCATGATGGGCCGAAAGCTCGCCAAGGCTCAGGCGGAGGTCTGAGCCCGAGCCAGCGCGCCGCTCACCGCGAGGGGGGGCGCGTGAAGAGCGACGTCTCGACGACGACTCCGCGCGCGGCCATCTCCTCGACGAACCGCGGCACCGCCCCGAGCGCGGCGAAGCTGCCCTCCACGGCGCCGCCCGCCGCGGTGCGCTCGATCTGGAAGGCGAAGACGTCTCGCAAGCGTAGCTCGTCCCCCTCGACGCCGAGCGGCTCGGCGACCCGCAGCACGCGCTGACGTCCGTCGCGCAGGCGGCAGAGTTCGATGATCACGTCGAAGGTCCCCGCGACCGCCAGCCGAGCCGCGGCCGCGGTGAGGCCGCCTCGCGTCGCGACCAGCGAGGCGGTCATCCGCTCGGTCGCGCGCCTGAGCCCCGGAGCACGCGCGACCGCGATGAGCCCGTCGACGCCATCGCCCACGATCTCGGTCACCGCGGCGACCAGCTCGCCGCTCGCAAGCTCGACGACGAGCCGCGCCTGGTCCGCGCGCGCGGCCACCCGCAACAGCTGATCGGCGTCGGTGCCTGGTCGAACCGCGAGCAGGCTGACGTTCGCGGCGGGCGCCACCAGCCCACCGGCCTCCTCGACCGCGATGACGGGCGACTCCGTGGTGAGCGCCGCGAGCGCGCTCGCGAGCGACTCGACGCCCGCATCGCGCGGCCCGACGATGAGCAGGTTCGCTCGCGCCTGCGCGCAGTACTGGAGGAAGGTGGCGATCGCGCGGGAGATGGTCCCGCTCCGCACCAGCTCATCGAGCGTCGTCGAGGCACGGCGCGGCCTCCGGATGGCGAGCAAGGCGCTCGCCGATCCGCTCGGCCCGAGCGCGGCGCTCATGCGCGCCCCGTCAGACAGGACCCGCTCGACCACCGTCTCGCGCTCGTCGAGCGGCTCGCCTGCTCGCCGGCAGAGCCTGGCAACGATGCGCCGGAGCGAGTCCTCGGACGAGAACGCTCGCTCGATGACGATCTGGCGCCCGGAGCGTGACGCGTTCACGCGATCGTGCCGGACGACAGTGACCGCCGTCACCTCGGGATCGCCGAGGAGCGGGCCGAGCACCCCGAGCTCGAGGAGCTCGGCGAGCGCGTCCGCCGCGACGCGGGCGTCGTCGAGCTCGGGCGGCACCTCCCCCGAGCTCCGAAGCTGGCGCAGCTGCTCGTCGACCAGCCGGCGCACCTCGGCTGCGCCACGCTGGTTCGGGTCGTCGAGGGCCCCTGGCGCGAGCGAGCGCTCGACGCGCTGACAGACCAGCACCGCCGCCGCGCGCAGCGCGCCGTCGCCGAGGCGCGGCGAGTCCTGGGTCGCTACCTGGAGCGAGTCGGCCGTCGCTCGCGAGCGCTCGTCGAGGCTGTGCCGGAGCGGCGTGACGGCCACCCCATCGGGGATGGACTCGGCCCTCGGTGTGACCGCGGGCATCCGCGGCGGCCCCGGCACCTTGGGCAACACCGGCGCGACGTCGCTCTCCGCCGGCTGAGCCGACACGAGCGGCTCGGCCCGCACGGACGACGGCGGAACCTCCACCGGCTCCATGCCCGCCGAGGACACGTCCGCCGGCGCCGCTCCCTCGACGCCGTCCGGGAGCTCGATGCGGAGCACGAAGTCCCCGACGTAGATCCGGTCGCCCTCCCGCACGATGGTCGCCTGCGAAATTCGCCGGCGATTCACGTACGTTCCGTTCGTGCTGTTCATGTCGGTGACGATGAACCGCCCGTCCCGAAACAGCAGGCGAGCGTGCCGCTTGGACACGTTGCCCTTCGGAAGCGTGAGATCGTTGCCCTGTACGCGCCCGACGGTGATCTCGGGCCGATCGAAGACCTCGCGCCGCTCCGCCCCCCCCTTCTCGCTGATGACGACGGTGAACACGAGGTCGCTGTGCTTCAGGGGCGAGACCACTTCCGACTCGGTCCGGATTTTCGCGAAAGTCGGCGACCGCTGTCAACCGATTGCATCAGCTGCAGCGTTCAGGCAGGCCCCCTCGCTCCGCGAAGCGGGTGCTTCCATGCCATTTGTCATCGGCGCGGCCGGCGGCGCGGCGCCACTCGAGGCATCGCACCGTCCGCGCGCGATGGAGGGCGTCAGCCGACCTGGTCCCTGCCGCTCTTTACGTCGGTCGTCACGAGAGACAGCAGCTCGCCCGCGAGCGCCAGCACGTCCTGCTCGCTAAAGCCAGTCGCGCGAAGCTCACGGTAGATGCTCTTCGCCAGGATCCCCACAGCACGCGGATCGCGGGGGTTCGGAGTCGTGTCGCTGATGAGCGCCATGTTCGGCGGCCCCTGATCCAAGAAGGATGCCGAGCCGCACGCCCGCCGAATACGCGCGGAATTCCCCGTTTACCGCAGGAAAGAGCCGAGCGTGCGCGAACCGCGGTACGCGGCCAGGTGCGTAGCGACCGCACCTCGGCCACCGAGCGCCCAACTGGTTCAACAACTTCGCGGGCCAGCTCAGGGACGCTGCCCGGCATAGCGGGCGACCACGCTCCGCTCCGGCCGCTCGACCGAGGTCAGCAAGCTCGTGACGAGCTCCTGGCCGCCCTCCCCGAAGTAGAGGGCCTCGCCCACGGTCGGGCCCTCCAGCGAGGGCACGGCCGCACCGTTCTCGAGAAACCGCACCCCGCTGCTCACCTTACGCTCGAGGGCGAGGTGGGAGCCGAGCCAGCGCCCGGTCGCGCGGTCGCGGACCGCGACGCAGACGCCGTCGCGGAAGTGATACTCGGTGTTGCGGGTGATGCATACGCGATGGCGCCGACGCTCCGGCCCACCGTACTCGGAAACCTCATCTGCCATGGCGGTCCGCTCAGCGTGACAAGAGCAGCGAGCGCCGGGCAAGAATCTAGACGGCCGTCGAGGCTCGCTGGCCGAATAGTTCATCCGGCTCGCGCGACCATCTTACGATCTCCGGGTGCCCGCAAAGCCTCGTCGCCCCGGCCTGGCGAAGACTCGAAGCGCGCCCTGGGTGCGCACGCGCACGGTCGAGCTCCTACAAGGCGCCGACCATCGATGGCGCGAGCTCTTCGCGCACGCCGACGTCATGAGCGAGGGCGCGCTTCGCGACGAAGCCGACGGCCGCGTGTACTACGGCTCGACGAGCATCCTCTTCATGGTGAGCTCACGAGGCGGTCCGGTGCCCGACGATCAGGTCGCGCTCCTCCAGCGTCTCCTCGTCGTCGATCCTCACGTCCGGCTCCGCGCGGTGCGCGTGGCGTGCCTCGAGGCGCAAGTCCGATCCGAGGACACGCTCGGGCGAGTCGACGCCGAGCTCTCGGTCCGCGCCGAGTCGCGCGGCATCCGCATCGACGTCGAGGTGCAAGCGCGCACGCGCGCTCGCGTGGTCGCGCGACGTCATCGCTCGTGACGACTCCCACTTCTTCGATCGTCAAGCCCCGTTTTGGTTGCGCTCCGCGCGCGGTCCGCGCGCGCGGAGATCGCGTCAAACCAGCGCGTAGCGCGCGAACTGGTCGCGGGACGCTTGACAGCGGCGCGTGTGCGGAAGAAACGGTCGAGGAAGGAAACGAGACCCGTGTTCGTGTGGCAGCGCCGAGAGCAATGAGTCGCAAGAAGCACCGCGACGAGAAGATCATCCGCGTCGTTTTTGGACCCGGCGGCGGACGAATCCAAGACGAGGCGGCGACGCTCGCGAAGGACGCCGAGGCGGACGCGCCGTCCACGCGCGAGCCGCTCACCGATCTGTTCACTCGCAACGAGATCGCGCGCTTGCTCCACATCACCCCGACGCGACTGCGCACGCTCGACCGCGCCGGAGTGGTCTCGCCGACCGGCCGCCGGCGGGGGCGGCGCGCGTACACGTTCAGCGATCTCATCGCGCTCCGCACCGCGAAATCGCTCCTCGATCAGCAGATCCGGCTCCGTGACGTGACGCGCGCGGTGTCGAGGCTGAAGAGCTCGCTGCCAAAGGTGACGCGCCCGCTGGTCGAGCTCCGCGTGGTGTCAGATGGCCAGCGGGTCGTGGTGCAGGGCCACGGGAACGCCTACGAGCCGCTGACCGGCCAGCTCGTGCTCGATTTCGACGTGAAGACGCTCCGTGACGACGTGGTGCGGGTGCTCAGGCCGTCGGCCGGCCGCGAGCGCGCGCGCACGGCGTACGAGCTCTATCTCCAGGCGAGCGCGCTCGACGAAGAGCCCGCCACCATGGACGAGGCCGAGCAGCTCTATCGGCGCGCGGTGGCGCTCGACCCGTGGCTCGCCATCGCCTACACGAACATCGGCAACATCCGCTTTCGACGTCATGACGTCGAGGGAGCCGAGGCGCTCTACCAGAAGGCGCTCGAGATCGACACGCACCAGCCGGAGGCTCAGTATAACCTCGGCTACGTGATGCTCGAGCGGGGGAAGCCGGACGTCGCCATCCCGCTCTTCCACGGTGCCATCGAGGCGGATCCGAAGTTCTCGGACGCGTACTTCAACCTGGCCATGGCCTATGAGCAGGTGGGCGAGCCCCAGAAGGCGCGCCCCTTCTGGAAGAGCTACATCCACCTCGAGCCGGCGGGGACCTGGACCGAGATCGCGCGCCGTCACCTCTGACGCTCGCGGCGCGCGGTTCCGCGCCGGGCCGCCATCCCCTTCCGTGCGACGAGCGGGCGGCGCCGCGTCAGAGCACGCGGTGCGCGAGGCTCGGGAGGCTCGCGCGGACGCGGTCGAGGTAGTCGCGATCGAGGTCGGCCACCACGAGCCCCACGCGGTCCGAGCACTCGGCGACGATCTGTCCCCACGGATCTGCGATGAGCGCATGCCCGTAACTGGCGCGCCCGCGCGGATGGCGCCCCCACTGCGCCGCGGCGATCACCCAGCACTGTGACTCGATGGCGCGCGCGCGGAGCAGCACGTGCCAGTGGTCCTTGCCGGTGGTGAGGGTGAACGCCGCGGGGACCACCAGGAGCTCCGCGCCGCCATCCACCAGACTACGGTAGAGCTCAGGGAAGCGCAGATCGTAACAGATGCTCAGCCCGACCTTGAAGCCACCCACGTCGGCGACCACCGGCTTACTGCCCGGGCTCGTGGCAGAGGACTCCTCGAACTTGGTGCCGTCGGGGAGCGCGACGTCGAAGAGGTGGATCTTACGGTACGCGGCGACGCGCTCGCCGTCCGGACCGAGCACGAGACAGGTGTTGTAAGGGCGCTCGGGGTCATCGCTCCGCTCGGGAAACCCGCCCGCGATCACGGTGAGCCGAGCGCTCCGCGCCATCCGAGCGAGCGCCTCCTGAATGGGGGCGCGCTCGTCGCCGAGCCGCTCGGCGAGCGCGCGCCGCTCCGGCTCGGGCCCGAGGAAGGCGAAATTCTCCGGCAGGAGCACGAGCCTTGCGCCGCGGCGCGCGGCCTCACTCACCAGCTCCGACGCGACGCCGAGGTTCGCGGCTACGTCGTCCTGACAGTTCATCTGCGCGGCGGCCACGCGGATCACGCTCTCGCTCATCGACGGCTCCTGTCATGGGAGCGCTCGGGGCTCGCGCGCCGAGAGCCGCTCCACGAGCCCGGAGCATAGCGCCGAAGGCGAGGAAACGCGCCGTGGCCTCTGGCTTCGTGCGAGCGCCCTCGGTACGCTGGTCGAGAGCCTCGATGTCGGACAAGACCACCGGAGCCATGCAGCAGTTCGGGGACGGCCCCGGGCGGGAGGGCGCGGGCTCGCACGCCGGCCTCGTGCTGCTCTACGCCGAGGAGTACGGCGCCCTGCCCGCCGCGTGGCCGCTCACCTCGCCCCGCGTGGTCATCGGCCGTGACGAGAGCGCGACGCTCCCGCTCCCGGTGAAGGCGGTGAGCCGGACCCACGCTGAGCTCGTGCTCTCGCAGGGTCGCTGGCTGGTGCGCGACCTGGGCAGCCGCAATGGGACCCTGGTCGACGGCCACCCGGTGCACGAGTGCGAGCTCGAGCCGACCAGCGAGCTTCGCGTCGGCGACGCGATCCTGAAGTTCGTCGATCGCCACATCGACGAGTACGCGAGCTACCGCATCGACGGCGCCATGCTCGGCGATGCGACGCGCCGGGCGACCGGTAGCGCGCTGGTCGGCGGCTCCACGATGGATAGCATCGCCGCCGATCTCGAACGCATCGCGCCGACCGCCCTCACCGTCATGCTGCTCGGTGAGAGCGGTACCGGCAAGGAGGTGGTCGCCAGCGAGCTCCATCGGAAGAGCGGGCGGCGCGGGCATTTCGCCGCGGTAAACTGCGCCGCGATCCCGGCGAACCTCATCGAGAGCGAGCTCTTCGGCTACAAGCGCGGCGCCTTCTCGGGCGCGGAGCGCGACAAGCCGGGGCTCATCCGCACCGCGCACGAGGGGACGCTCCTGCTCGACGAGATCGGCGACATGCCGCTCGAGGCGCAGGCGAAGCTCCTCCGCGTCTTGCAGAGCAAGGAGGTCTTTCCGCTCGGCGCCACCCAGCCCGAGCGAGTCGACGTGCGCGTGGTGTGCGCGACACACCGCGATCTCTGGAGGCTGCAGAAGGCCGGCACGTTCCGCGAGGATCTGTTCGCGCGCCTCAACGAGTATCAGCTCCGGCTGCCTCCGCTCCGAGAGCGGAAGGAGGACGTCTTCATGCTCGCGCGCGCGTTCCTCGCCCGGCACGGGCGGCCCGAGCTCGGCCTCTCCTTTCCGTTCATGACCGGGCTCCTCCACTACGACTGGCCCTACAACGTGCGGGAGCTCGAGGCCTGCATCAAGCGGGCGCTCGCGCTCGCGAACGGCCCCCTCCTCGACGTCGAGCTGCTGCCGGATCCGGTGCGCGCGGAGATGAGCGAGTACGGCCAGGCGAGCGCGCCCGCGCGCCCCGAGCCGGCCGCGAGCGCGCGGAGCCCCGCCGGCGCGCCCGGAGGGCCGCCTTCGCGCGAAGAGCTCCAGGCGCTCCTCGACGCGCACTCCGGCAACGTCGCGGCGGTGGGCCGCGAGCTCGGCAAGGCGCGCATGCAGATCCACCGCTGGATGAAGCGGTACGGGATCGACGTCGAGGATTACCGCTGAGCGAGCGCCGGGCACGAGCCGCGGCCCGGCCCGGTCGCGCCGAATCACCGCTCCCGAGCGGCCCCGCGCCGGGGCCGCCCCCTCTGCCCTCGGCGGACCGCCCACCTCACCCCGTCCCTCCGAGATAAACCGGCGTAGTTTCCTTGGCTTGCGCGGCGTGGCCGGCGGCGGGGCCAGCAGCATTCTGCGAGCCATCGTCGGGCGGGATGTGGTACGCAGGCCCGCGCCGCTGGATTCTTCCGGTCCGCCCAGCCGCTCCTTCCCTCGATGCTCGCCGCCCTTCCAGCCGCTCGTCGCCTTCCGCGCTGGCTGGCGCTCGTCGCGAGCCTGCTCGTCGCGCTGACCGGCGCCGCGCAGCCGCGCGCCGACGCGCCGCCCGCGGGCGACGAGCCAACCGCGCCGGCGGGCCCCGGGAGCGAGCACGCCCAGCCGCTCCCGGCCACGCCTCCGAGCGCGGCGGAGGTGCCGAAGTCCGAGGCCGAGAAGGCGCGCGGGCTCCCCATCGTCGACATCGACGTCGCAGGGAACCGCCGCGTCGCCAAGGATGATGTCCTCACCTACCTGCGCGAGCGGGTCGGACAGGCGTTCGCCCCAGAGGCCCTCTCGGAGGACGTACGAGAGCTGTGGAACAGCGGCTTCTTCGATGACATCGAGGTCGATCTGGAGCAGCGCGAGGAAGGCGTCGCGCTCCGCTTTCTCGTGCGCGAGCGCCCCAACGTGAGCGAGGTGCTCTTCGAGGGCAACGGCTCCATCGACACCGAAGATCTCTCGGGGGGCATCGAGTCGAAGACCAACACCGTGCTTTCCTATCCGGCGGTGCGCCGGAGCGTGCAGAAGATCCGCGATATGTACGCGGAGAAGGGTTATTTCCTCGCGGAGGTAAAGAGCGAGGTCATCGCGCGGAAGAACAACGAGGTCGCGGTAAGGTTCAAGATCACCGAGCACAGCCAGGTGAGCGTCCGGCGCGTCACCTTCATCGGCAACCAACACGTATCCTCTGACGAGCTCCGGGAGATCATGTTCACCGGTAACGCGGGCTTCTTCGCCTTCGGTTCCGGCGGGCCGTTCCGTCAAGACGCCTTCGAGCGCGACATCGCGATGTTGAGCGCGCTCTATTACGATCGGGGTTTCTTGTCGGTCCAGATCATGACGCCGCGGGTGATGCTCACGCCCGACAAGAACGGCATCGAGATCACCATCACCATCGACGAGGGCCCGCGCTACAAGATCCGTCAGCTTCGCATATTCGAGCGTGGGGCGAGCGGCGAGGAGGTGGAGCCCATCGACGGACGGCGGAACCTCCGCAACATGGTGCGCGCGAGGAGCGGGGACTACTTCAATCGCGCCGAGCTCCTCGAGGACCTCGAAGCCGTGAAGACGCTCTATCAAGACCACGGGTTCGCCAACGTCGACGCCAACCCCGAGACGCGTCTGAACCCGGAGACCGCCGAGGTCGACATCGTGGTCCCCGTCGCACGCGGGCCGCTGGTGCACTTCGAGCGCATCGAGGTGCGCGGCAACAGCAAGACCCGTGACAAGGTGATCCGTCGCGAGATGGAGATCGCGGAGGGGGACCCCTTCAACAAGACGCTGCTCGAGAAATCGCGCCGCCGTATCACTGCGCTCGGCTACTTCGAGCGTGTCGACATCGGGACCGAGGAGGGCTCGGCGCCGGATCGAATGAACCTCTACGTCGAGGTCACCGAGCGCCCGACCGGCACCTTCCAAGTCGGCGCTGGTTTCTCCAGCATCGAGAACTTCATCGCCACCGCGCAGGTGCAGCAGGCAAACCTGTTCGGTAACGGCCAGAGCCTGAGCCTCCAGGCGCAGGTGAGCGGGCTCCGGCAGCTGGTGGACGTGCGCTTCTTCGAACCGTACTTCCTCGACAGCGAGTTCAGCATGAGCGTCGATTTGTTCGACCAGCTCCGCATCTACAACGACTTCTCGCAGTCGAGCCTGGGTGGAGCACTCACCTTCGGCTACCCGCTCATCAGCCCGGAGCTGGTGGCGTCGGTAACCTACACCGCCGAGCTCGACAAGGTCTCGACCCAGACCACCTCGACCTTCCTCGGCACCTCGAGCGCGGTCAGCGTGTTCACGCGGCTACCGCTCGCCAACCTGTTCAACGACGGCGTCACCTCCAGCGTCCGGCCGGCTCTCACCTACGATACCCGAGACAACCGGCTCTTCCCGACCAGCGGCATCTACCTGCGCGGCTCGAGCGAGCTCGCGAGCACGGTGTTCGCGTCGGAGAACGAGTTTCTCCGTCACCGCTTCACGGGGCGCTTCTACTACCCGCTCGGCGCGGGCTTCGTCGCCAAGCTCAACACCGAAGCCGGCGTCGTCACCAGCCCGAACAGCGAGGGCGTGCCGATCTTCGCGCGCTTCTTCCTCGGAGGCATCCTCGACGTGCGCGGGTACCGCTTCCGCACCATCGGGCCGCGCATGCCGCTCACGGGGACCACCGATCCGAACAGCGCGCCCATCCTCGACGGCGCCAACATCGGCGGTAACCTCATGTACTACCAGAACCTCGAGCTCGAGTTCCCGATCCTCGACAAGGTCGGGATCCGCGGGGTCTTCTTCACTGACGCGGGCAACGCCTGGAACCTCGAGCAGAACTACTGCTCGGCGGCAGGCGGAGGAGCAACCTACGCGGTCACCAGCCCGTGCTTCGATTTCTCCAGCCTGGAGGATCTCCGGACCTCCTGGGGTTTTGGGCTCCGCTGGTTCTCGCCGCTCGGCCCGCTCCGTTTCGAGTGGGGCTTCCCGTTCAAGCCGCTCCCTTACGAGGAGAGCAGCGTGTTCGAGTTCACCATCGGCAATTTCTTCTGATCCGTCGTGTCTACCGAGCCGCCGGACGCCCCGTCTACCTTCGACGATCGGCGGGACGCCATGCCCGAGGACGCGCCGGTGACGGCGCGCGACGCCGGCGCCTCCGCTCCGCCCGCGGCGCCGGCGCCCACACGCACCTCGAACCGCCCTCGCCCGCGCGGCGAGCCCTCCGGGGACACGCTGCTCAGCGCTCCAGCGCCAGCCGACGCCCTCGACGTCGAGGTGGATGATCGGCTGCGGGCGCTCGAGCGCCGATTCGACGACCTCGAGGAGCGCTTGGCACGACTCGATGAGCGCCGGGCGGCGGCGCGAGCGCCGAAGGGCCCAGGCGCCGAGTGGCTGACCTGGGTGGTGTTGCTCCTCGTCTTGGCGGTGAGCTGGCTGCTCTTTCACCGCTGAGCCTCCGCCGCCGGCCGCCGGCACGAGGCGGCGGAGCGCGGGGCCGCGCCGGGGCCGTATGCATCCCGGGAGCGAGGTGAGATCCTGACCGCCCGTCGAACGTACCTCGTTTGCGTGGCGCGCGGGAGTGATACCGTCGCGAGCGCGGAGGAATGAGGCGATGCAGCGCGCGAAATGGCTTCTGTCGGTCCTGGCGCTCGGAGTGGCCGCTTGTCCGGGCGCGCCTCCACCGAGACCCCCTCCGAAGGCGAGCCCGGCGAGATCCGCTCCGACCGAGAAGGTCACGTGGCGAGCGTCAGCCTCCGGGCTTGGTTTCCGCCTGAGCAACGCCGAGCGGGAGCGCGTCGAGAGCTCGCGTCTGGCGCGCGGAGCTCCCCTCGACGCGAAGGAGACCGCGCGAGTCATGGCGCGGCTGCCGCCGTTCAAGGAGCGCGCGGCGAAGACCACGGTGGCGCTCCGCCCCGGCTCACTCCCGCCTCCGCGGCCGGGCGAGACGGTCAAGACCGCTTTCCCGCCGCCTGCGGCCGCGGGGCCGCCGCCGGCGGCGACCGGCGGCGGCGCGCTCTCGGTGGTGCGCCACGCCCCGGATGGCGACGTCGCGGTGGCACCCAACCTCTCGATCACCTTCTCCGAGCCGATGGTGCCGGTGACCAGCTTCGGCGAGCTCGCCAAGGGCGAGAGCCCGGTCCGACTCTCGCCCGAGCCGCCAGGGAAATGGCGCTGGGTCGGCACCCAGACGCTGCTCTTCGAGCCCGCCGGCGAGCGTTTCCCGGCCTCCGGCCGCTATGCGGTGGAGGTTCCTGACGGGATCCGCGCCGCCTCCGGGCACGCGCTCGCGAGCGCCGCGCGCTGGTCCTTCACGACCCCGACGCTGGCCTTCAACCAGGTCTTTCCGAACCGCCACAGCGACCGTACCGACGTGCGGCCGGTGATCTTCGCGTCGTTCAACCAGCGCATCGACGAGGACACGCTGCTCGCGCACCTCGCGCTCGAGAGCGGCGTCAGCACGCCATTTCGTCGCGCCACCGAAGAGGAGCTCTCGAAGAGCCCCGAGATCCGCGACCTCTCCGCTCAGGCCGAGCCGCATCGCTGGATTGCGCTCGTGCCCACCAGCGATCTGCCCGTGGGCGCCTCGGTCGCGCTCGTGCTCAAGAAGGGCGCGACGAGCGCCGAGGGCCCCCTGCCGACCGAGCAGCCGCAGCAGGAGACGTTCACGGTCCACGGCCCATTCCAGCTCGAACACGCGCGTTGCGGCTGGTCCGGCTCCTGCCCGCCGCTCATGCCGTGGACGGTCGAGCTCTCGAACGCGGTCGACGCCGACGCCTTCGACCCGAGGATGGTGACGGTGGAGCCGCCGCTTGCTGGGCTGAAGATCGACGTCGGAGGGAGGTATCTCTCCGTCCGCGGCGAGAGCAAGGGCAGGACGCGCTACACCATCTCGCTCTCGCCGGAGCTCCGCGACGAATTCGGGCAGTCGCTCGTCACCCCCGCGAAAGCCGCGATCACGGTCTCCGAGGCCGAGCCGATGCTCTTCCCCGAGCAGCGAGACGTGGTCGTCCTCGATCCCTTGGCCGGCGGGATGCTCGACGCCTATAGCGTCAACCAACCGACGCTCCGGGTGCGGCTCTACAGCGTCGAGCCGAGCGACTACGACGCCTACGTCAAGTTCCGGCAGGCCTACGACTGGGACGGCCGGGTCACCACCCCTCCGGGGCGGCTCGTCTCGGACACTCGCGTGCCGGCGAAGGGCGAGCGCGACGCGCTGACGCGAACCCAGATCTCACTCGCGCCCGCGCTAAGAGGCGGCTCTGGCCAGGTGATCGCGCTCATCGAGCCGCCCACCCAGCCCAAGCCGAGAAATCGCTGGGACCATCGCGCCCGGCAGTGGGTGCGCGCGTGGGTACAGGTGACTCGCCTCGGCCTCACTACGTTCAAGGACGGGACCAACGTGAGCGCGTGGGTCACCGAGCTCACCACCGGCGCTCCCGTGAGCGGAGCACGTGTCTCGATACCGAGCGCAGCCTCGGGCACGACGGGAACCGACGGCATCGCGCGGCTCACGCTCGGGAGCGCCGGGGATCTGCTCGTCGCGACGCGAGGTGACGACCGCGTGTTCGTCCCGGGCCAGAAGGGAGTCGGCACCTTCGAAGCGCGGCCGGCGCGCGAAGAGACACGCTGGTTCGTCTTCGATGATCGCCACCTCTACAAGCCGGGCGAGACGGTGCACGTCAAGGGCTGGCTCCGCCGCCTCACCGGTGGGAAGGACGGCGATCTCGCGCGCGTCTCGCCGCGCGGCCCGGTGACCTGGTCGGCGCGGGACCCGCGTGGCGCCGACCTCGCCCACGGCGAGGCCGCCCTCGACGACGCTGACGGCTTCGACTTCTCGCTCGCCTTGCCAGCCGGCGCGAACCTCGGCGGCGCGACCATCCTGCTCGAGGGTCCAGGCGGCAGCCGGAGCACCCACGACTTCGAGATCCAGGAGTTCCGGCGCCCGGAGTTCGAGGTCACCGCGCAGGTGAGCGATGGGCCGCACCTCGTCGGCGGACACGCGCTCGCGACCGTCGCGGCCACCTACTTCGCCGGCGGCGGGCTCGGCGGGGCAAGTACCACCTGGCACGTGACGGCCGAGGACGCACGCTTCACGCCGCCGAACCGCGACGGCTACCACTTCGGCAAGCCGTTCCGCTGGTGGTGGGGCCCGGAGAGCGACGAAGAGGCCCGGCGCGGCCGCGCGACCTGGACCTCGACCACCGACGGCGAGGGCCGGCATCGCCTCCGCATCGATTTCGACGCGCTCGAGCCGGCCTATCCGCGCGCGCTCGCGCTCACCGCCGAGGTCGCCGATGTGAACCGACAGACCTGGGCGGCGCGCGCGAACCTGCTCGTCCACCCGGCCAGCGTGACGGTCGGGCTCCGCGCCGAGCGCCAGCTCCTTCACGCGGGGCAGAACGCGCAGCTCGACGTCATCGTGACGGATCTCGACGGCAACGCCGTCGCGGGGCGTCCGGTGTCGGTCGAGATGGCGCGCGTCGAGGTCACCTACCGAGGGCGCAAGCGGCTCGAGCGCCAGGTCGATCCGGAGCGTTGCGAAGTCGAGAGCGCGAGCGACGCGCTCCGCTGCAGCCTACCGACTCACGGCGGCGGCCTCCACCGCCTCACCGCCATAGTGAAGGACGTGCACGGCCGCGCGAGCCAGACCGAGAGCGAGCTGTGGGTGCTCGGCGCCGATCCGCCGGAAAATCCCGCCGTCTCGCGAGCGCGAGTCGAGCTCGTGCCCGACAAGAAGAGCTACGCCGGCGGCGAGACGGCCGAATTGCTGGTCGCCGCGCCCTTCGCGCCCGCCGAAGGGGTGCTCACGCTCCGGCGCGGCGGGGTGGTGAAGCTCCAGCGTTTCCGCCTGGAGAAGAAGACCGATACGCTGAAGACCGCGCTCGACCCGGCCTGGATCCCTGATGTCGAAGCGCGCGTCGACCTGGTCGGAGCGCGCGTGCGCCTGGGCGAGAACGGGAACCCGGATCCGAGCTTGCCGCTCGAGCCCGCCGCGGCATCGGGCAGCGTCACGCTCTCGGTGCCGCCCACCGACCGTACTCTCGCCGTCGAGGTGGCGCCGACGCCGAAGCGTCTCTCGCCGGGCGGCTCGACGCGCATCGGCGTGCTGGTCAAGGACGCGGCGGGGCGACCCGTCTCCGGGGCTGCCGTCGCGCTCGTCGCGGTCGACGAGTCCATCCTCGCGCTGGCGGGCTACGAGTTCCCCGACCCGATCGCGGCGCTCTATCCGCGACGCGGGAGCGACGTCAGCGATTTCGAGTCGCGCCTCATGCTCGCGCTCTTACGCCCGGACACCGCGCGCTTTCAGCTCGAGCCGCGGGAACGCATGGCGTATGACGCGGGGTTCGGCGCGAATGGCGGCGTCGCGAAGGCGACGGCCAAGCCGAGGATGATGGCGGCGGCGCCAGCCGCTGCCTCGGCAGCGGGCCGGGCAGCCCCGCCGCCGATGAGCAGCCCCTCTGACGCGAGGAAGCGCGAAGGGAGCCCTGCTGGCGAGAGCGCCAAGCCGCTCGTCGTGCGCTCCGACTTCAACCCACTCGCGGCCTTCGTCCCCCGTCTCACCACCGACGCGCGCGGGCGCGCGACCGCGACCGTGAAGCTCCCCGACAACCTCACCCGTTATCGCCTCCTCGCGGTCGCGAGCTCCGGGGACAAGCTCTTTGGCAAGAACGAGAGCGACGTCACCGCGCGCCTTCCGCTCATGGTTCGTCCGAGTGCGCCGCGGTTTCTCAACTTCGGTGACCATTTCGAGCTGCCGGTCGTGCTGCAGAACCAGACCGCCTCGCCGCTCACCGCCGAGGTCGCGCTGCGCGCCGACAACGCCGCCGTGACCGGCGCGGCCGCAGTGCGCGTCCAGGTGCCGGCGAACGATCGCGTCGAGGTGCGGTTCCCGGCGGCGGCCGGAGAGCCCGGCACCGCGCGCTTCCAGGTGGGCGCCCTCAGCCCCACCGGCAACGACGCCGCGGAGTTCGAGCTGCCCACCTGGACCCCGGCCACCACCGAGGCCTTCGCGACCTACGGGCAGCTCGATCAGGGCGCGGTCGCGCAGCCCGTCAAGATGCCGAGCGGAGTGTTCACCGAGGTGGGCGGGCTCTCCATCACGACCTCGTCGACCGCGCTCGCCGGCCTGACCGACGCGGTGCTCTACCTCGCGCGCTACCCGTTCGACTGCAACGAGCAACTCGCCTCACGAATGCTCGCCATCGCCGCTCTGAAAGACGTACTCGGCGCCTTCGGAGCGCCGGGGCTCCCCTCGAAGGATGCGCTCCTCGCCACCGTCGCCGCGGACCAGAAGAAGCTCGCCGAGCGCCAGCACTACAGCGACGGCTGGTCCTACTGGCGTCGCGACATGACGCCGGATCCCTTCGTGAGCGTGCACGTCGCGCACGCCCTGGTGAGGGCGCGCCTCAAGGGCTTCCCCATCGACCGCTCGTTGCTGTCGAGCTCGCTCACGTACCTCCGCACCATCCAAAGCCGGTTCCCCCCCTACTACCCGCCGCGAGAGCGGCGCACCACGCGCGCCTACGCGCTCCTCGTCCGCGATCTCAACGGTGAAGACGTGAGCCGCGAGGCCACCCTCTTGGCCCGTGAGGTCAAGAGCCTGGACGACCTCTCGCTCGACGCGCTCGGCTTCATCTTGCCGCTGATCGCCAAGGATCCGGCCGCCGCGCCCGAGCTCGCAGACATCCGTCGCTACCTCGACAACCGCGTCACCGAGACGGCAGGTAAGGCTCACTTCGTCACCGGCGTATCCGACGAGGCACACGTCACGCTCGAGTCGAGCCGCCGCACCGACGGGATCCTACTCGAGGCGTTCATCCGCGACCGCCCCTCGAGCGATCTCATCCCGAAGGTCGCCCAGGGCTTGCTCGCCGCGCGAAAGCGCGGGCGCTGGCTATCGACTCAGGAGAACGTCTTCATCCTCCTCGCCCTCGACCGATACTTCAGCACTTACGAGAAGATCACGCCGGACTTCATCGCGCGCGCGTGGCTCGGCGATCGCTTCGCCGCCGAGCACGCGTTCAAGGGGCGCACGACCGATCGCCAGGCGGTCGAAGTCCCGCTCTCCGCGCTCGCGGAGCTCCCCGGGTCGCCGAGTGTCACCATCGCGAAGGACGGACCCGGGCGCCTCTACTACCGGGTCGGCATGAGCTACGTGCCGAAGGATCTGCGCCCACCGCCCTTCGAGGCCGGCTTCTCACTGAGCCGTGTCTACGAGGGAGCGGAGTCATCGTCGGACGTCCGACGTGATCGCGACGGCGTGTGGCACGTGAAGCTCGGCGCGCTGGTCCGCGTGCGGCTCGAGCTGGTCGCGCCAGCGCGGCGTTACCACGTCGCGCTGGTCGATCCGCTCCCCGCCGGGTTCGAGGCGCAAAACTCCGCTCTGGCGATGACGGGCGAGATCCCGCGCGATCCGCAGCAGGCCCAGAGCGGCGCGCCGTGGTGGTGGACGAGCGCGTGGTACGAGCACCAGAACCTCCGCGACGAGCGCGTGGAGGCGTTCGCCTCACTGCTCTGGGGCGGCGTCTACAGCTACACGTACGTGGCCCGCGCCACCACGCCGGGCACCTTCGTGGCGCCGCCGCCCAAGGCCGAAGAGATGTACGATCCCGAGACCTTCGGCCGCGGCTCGGGCGATCGGGTCGTGATCGAGTGACGAGCGTGCCGGGCCGGCGCGGCCGGCGGCGCGGACTCGCGCGCGCGGCCGGCGCTCAAGGCGTGAGCGTGACGTCCTCGGTCGTGATCGCGATGGGCGGGCCCTTGCCCGTCTGCTCCCAGAGGTCATGGAGCGCCTGCCCGCGCCCGTCGGTGTGGTTGCCGTCGCGGAGCGCCTCGATGTACTCGCGCGTGACCGTCTGATAGTAGAGCGTCACGGTCGCGCTCGTGGCGCCCACCGGGCGCGGGAAATCGACGTCGGCCCAGTGCTCGCCATCGGCGTACGGCGCGCCGACCACGGGCGCACCCGCCGCCGCGAAGTCGCTCGCGACGAAGCCGCGCGGGGGGATCCGGTTGTCTTTCACGATCACGTCAGCGAGCGACATGTGCGCGGTCGGCCCCGCCGGGAGCCCGGTGCTCGCTGCCGCCGCCGGGCTGAGCCCGATCACCATCTCGAACACCGTAGTCGAGGCCTCATCGAGCTCGGCCGTGCCAGAATCCCAATGACCATGCTCGGCGACGAGCACCTTCGACGCATCGAAGAAGCGCACGTTTACCCACACGCGCCGCCCCTCGATGTGTCCGCTCGGCAGCTTGTGCCCAGACTGGTTCATCACCCGCACGCGCAGGCTGGGGCCAAGCTCGCTCACCTCGAGCGTCGCTGCCCGCGAGAGCATGTCGACGGCGCTGGCGCGGCCGCGCGCGAGCGCTGCCTGGTCGGCGTCGGGGTTCGCGAGCGCGATGATGTCGAGCACCCAAGCGGACGCGCCAGCGAATTCGTGCTTGGCGAGATCGCTGCGCGACGGACCGAAGATGCAGCCGAGCGCCGCGGTGCGCGGCATGTGGCAGTCCTGACAGGTCGAGACGGTCGTCGCGCCCGGGCCACCGAAGCGCCCTTCCATGTCGACCCCACCTCGGGCGAAGGCCGACAGCCTCCACTCGCTGTAGGTCCGCTCGAGCGGGAACTGCGCGAGCGGATCCCCGGACGCAGGCTTCGTGGGATCCGCGTAGCGATACGTCCCGTCCGGCTGCTTCAAGACCGCCGGGTTGCCTACGTCGTGACAGGTGCCGCAGAGCTCACCCGTTCGGTAGAAGGGCGACTGGATGGCCGGGTGCGGAGGAGTCGCGTCCGCGTAAGGGCCGCGGCGAAGCCCCGTCGGATCGAGCACGAACATCGCGTTACCGTAATGCGATGGTCGCGAGGCGAGGCCGGCGAGGATCGACTCGTCGTTGGGCGGGCTCACCCCCCCCTGATAGAGCGGATCGACCATCGAATGGCAGAGGTGGCAGGTCACCCCGTCGCGATCCTGCTCGTCGAGTGAGCCGCCGGTCGAGTCGAGGACGTGTCCGGTCGCGACCGCCGCGGGGACGTGACAGCGCAAGCAGTAGGAGCCGACCCCAGGGACGTCCTGGTTCGCGGTGGTGAGCTGCGCGAAAAAGAGCGGGTCACGCCCCGCGTGCGCCATGAGGCTACCGCTCCAGGTTCCGTGCGGGCTCGCGGCGTCGTCGAGCGTTGCGCCGTGACAACCGGCGCAGACGCTCGACGGAGAATACGTCCCCGAGAACACCTCGCCGACGCGGGTCCCCGGGACGTCGAAGACCGGCGCGATGGTTCCCGCCTCCCCGCTCGCGTCGGCGTCGCCGCTCGCGTCGGGGACGCCGGTCTCCTCGCTCACGGCGTCGGGCGGCCCATCCGCGCTCGCGTCGGCGTCCGCGCCAGCGTCCGCGCTCGCGTCCGCGTCTTCACTGGCGTCCATGACGTCGGCAGACGCGTCGCGCGCCGGCTCGACCTCCGATGACGATGAGTCGTCCGAGCACGCCGCGAGCGCGAACGCGGCGGCGATGAGCGGCAGGGATCCGAAGAGCGCCCGAGACCACGAAGCAAGCACCCGCACCGGCCTAGGATACACGGCCCTGCTGCGCGAAGCTCGGTGGTCGCGCGAAAGCCCGGCGGCCCGCCCCCCGGGAACCTGCCAAGATGGCTCGGATGCCCTGGCACGAGGCGCTGGCGCTCTTTCTCCTCGGGCTCGAGTACGGGCTCAAGCTCATCGCCATCGGCACCGTGCCCGAGGGCCGCCGGCCAAGCTCGTCGCACGCCTGGCTGCTCCTCATCCTGCTCGTCCCCTTGGTCGGCTTCCCTCTCTATTACCTCATCGGTAGCCCATACGTCCGAGGCCGGCGGCGCGTCATCCAAGACACCGTCAACCAGGTCATCGCCGCTCACACCGCCGGCTTCCCCGTGGTGCCGCCCGGAGCCGAGCCCTCTCCGGCGCTCGAGACCGTGCTCACCATGAACCACCGTCTGACCGGACTGCCCTGCGTGGCGGGCGACCATCTCGGGCTCTACGACGACGCGACCGCGTTCTTCCGTGAGATTGCCGAGGCGGTCGAGCGCGCGGAGCGCTACGTCCACGTCGAATTCTACATCGTGGCGTGGGACGCGACGACCGCGCCGGTCTTCCAGGCGCTCGCGCGCGCGCGGGCGCGCGGGGTCACGGTGCGCCTGCTCCTCGATCACCTGGGTTCACGAAGATACCCGGGTTGGAGGGAGCTCGGCTCGCGGCTCACCGCCATTGGAATCGACTGGCACCTCATGATGCCACTCCTACCGCTCCGGGGTCAGTGGCGCCGGCCCGACCTCCGAAATCACCGCAAGCTCGTGGTCATCGACGGTGAGCTCGGGTTCATGGGCTCGCACAACCTCATCGACCCTGCCTACGGCAGCGACGTCAACCAGCGAACCGGGCGGCGCTGGCGCGACCTCAGCGTGAAGCTCGGCGGCGCGGTGGTGGGGCAACTCCAAGCGGTGTTCGCCACCGACTGGCTCGCAGAGACCGGCGAGGCGCTCGAGGTCTCGCTCCCGAGCGCGGAGGAGATGGTGAACGTCCGGGTCGGAGCGTGCGTGAACGCCATGCAAGTGGTGCCGTCGGGCCCGGCGTACCCGACCGAGCCGAACCGCAACCTGTGCGTGCAGCTCATGCATCAGGCGACCCGCCGCCTCACGATCACGAGCCCTTACTTCGTCCCGGACGAGTCGGTGCTCACCGCCCTGGTCGGCGCAGCCTATCGCGGCGTCCGCGTCGAGCTCTTCGTGAGCGAGCGCTCCGATCAGTTCATCGTCGGGCACGCGCAACGCTCGTACTACACCGCCCTCCTCCAGGCGGGCGTCCACATCTATCTCTACCCGGCGCCGGCCGTGCTGCATGCCAAGTACTTCACCGTCGACGACTCAGCCGGGGTCATCGGCTCATCGAACCTGGACTATCGGTCGTTCGCGCTCGACTATGAGCTCACGCTGCTCGCCTTCGACGGCGATCTGGTCGCCTCCCTCCAGGCGAATGACGTCGCCTACCGGGCGGCGAGCCGTCTGCTCACCCTCGAGGAGTGGGCGCGTCACCCATGGACGAGCCGCTACCTCGACAACGTCTGCCGCCTCGCCTCGGCGCTCATGTGACGAGGAAGCAGCGCCACGCCGCCGGGGGTGTGGCACGAAACTTTCATGCCGCGCCCGATAGGCAGAATGGTCGGTTTTCTCGCTGAGTTAGCGGCACGAGGTGAGCCAATGCAGACACGCGCGTCATGGTCGGTCGGAATGCTCGTCACCCTCCTCCTGGCGGCTGGCTGCGGCGGCTCGGTGGACGGCGCCGGGCCCTCGGGCGCGACCGGCGGCAGCGGCGGCTCGGGCGGCGCCCCCGGGAGCGGCTGCGTCTATGCAGGCACCACCTACCCGGTGGGCGCCTCCTTCCCCGCGAGCGACGGCTGCAACAGCTGCTCGTGCGGCCCAGGAGGTCAAGTCTCCTGCACCGCGATGGCATGCGTCGACGGCTGCGACTGGCAAGGGAACCACTACGAGGTGGGCGACCGCTGGCAGGCCGACGCCTGCAACTCGTGCGAGTGCCAGCCGAACGGCCAGGCGAGGTGCACCAGCACCCCGTGCACCTCGTGCGTCTACGGCGGGGTCGAGCACGAGGTGGGCGAGAGCTTCCCGGCGCGCGACGGCTGCAACACGTGCACCTGTCAGCCCTCGGGCGTGAGCTGCACCGACATGGCCTGCGCGTGTGATCCCGCGCGCGAGTGGTGGCGCGACTACATTGCCTCGAGCCCATCGAAGTGCGCCGCCGCGGTCTACACGTGCCCCGAGCACACGACGCAGTTCGCGAACGCGTGCGGATGCGGGTGCGAACAAGACGCGTCGTGCCCCGAGTCGATCGACTGCATGCCGCCCGCGCCGGACTGCGACGCGCTGAGAGCCCGCTGCCCGTACTCGAGCGTCGCCTTCTGAGGACCGCGCCGCCGCGGGGGGGTGCCGTGCCGGCGCCCTGAAGCAGCGCGAGCGTCACGGGGCCGCTCGGGTGAGGCTGCGCCGCTCGGCGGTGCCCGCCCGCCGACCGGGGCGTGGCAAGTTGTCGCGCGCCTCGCCCCGGGGTAGGCCGAGTGCCGGTCGAGAGACCGCCGGGCGCGACCCGTCAGCGCCCGCGAGCCCCTTCACCCTCGAGACGCATGCAAGACGAGACCCTCCCCCCCGAGCCTCCGGCGCCGCCGTCCGGGCCGAGCAACGAGCTCCCCGTGAGTATCCAGGACGAGATGAAGACCTCGTACCTGGACTACGCGATGAGCGTCATCATCGGCCGCGCCATCCCCGACGCGCGCGACGGCCTGAAGCCGGTTCATCGTCGAATCCTCTACGCGATGAAGGACCTCAACCTCACGCCGAGCGCCGGCTATCGCAAGTGCGCGACCGTGGTCGGCGAGGTGCTCGGCAAGTACCACCCGCACGGCGACGCGAGCGTCTACGACGCCCTGGTGCGAATGGCGCAGGATTTTTCCATGCGCCACATGCTCATCGACGGCCAAGGCAACTTCGGCTCCATCGATGGCGACCCCGCGGCCGCGTACCGCTACACCGAGTGCAAGCTCGCCAAGATCTCGCTCGATTTGCTCGACGACATCGACAAGGAGACGGTCGACTGGATCCCGAATTTCGACGACTCGCAAGATGAGCCCGTCGTCTTGCCGGCGAAATTCCCGAACCTGCTCGTCAACGGCTCGGGCGGCATCGCGGTCGGCATGGCGACCAACATCCCACCGCACAACCTCGGTGAGGTCGTCGACGCGACCATCAAGCTCATCCACCAGCCCGAGACCACCGTGGAAGAGCTCATGACCATCGTGCCGGGCCCGGACTTCCCGACCGGGGCCTTCATCCACGGTCGCGCCGGCATCTACCACGCGTACAAGACCGGCCGCGGTTCCATCGTGATGCGCGCCCGCACCGAGGTCGAGAAGGCGCACGGCTCGCAGGACCGCGAGCAAATCGTGGTCACCGAGATCCCGTATCAGGTAAATAAGGCTCGTCTCCACGCAAAGATCGGCGAGCTCATCCGCGACAAGCGCATCGAAGGGATCCGCGAGTGCCGCGACGAGAGCGATCGCGAGGGCATGCGGCTGGTCATCGAGCTGAAGAAGGATGTCTTCCCGCAGGTCGTCTTGAACCAGCTCTATCGACTGACCGAGCTTCAGTCGAGCTTTGGCATCATCAACCTCTCGATCGTGAATAATCGCCCCGCGGTGCTCGACCTCAAGGAGACGCTCGCGCTCTTCATACATCACCGGCGCGAGGTCGTGAGCCGGCGCACGAGCTTCGAGCTCTCGAAGGCGGAGGCGCAGCGCGAGATCGTCGAGGGGCTCGGGATGGCGATCACCGAGGTCGACCTCGTGATTAGGACGATCCGCGAGTCGCGCGACCCGGACGCGGCCAAGCTCGCCCTCATGGCGCTCCCGCTCGCCGGGCTCGAGGAGTTCGTGCGCCGCGCCGGGAGGCCCGAGGAGGAGATCGCAGCGGCCGCGCAGATGAAGGAGTATCGCCTCTCCGAGCGCCAGGCGAAGGCCATCCTCGAGATGCGCCTGTCGCGGCTCACCGGTCTAGAGCAGGAGAAGCTCGCGGCCGAGTACGGCGCGCTCTCCGACGACATCGCGCGCCTCCGCGCCATCCTCGCCGACGAGAAGCTCCTCATGGACGTCATCGTGAAGGAGCTCGAGGACGTGAAGACACGGCACCCGAGCCCACGTCGCACCGAGATCGTCGACGACGAGGCGGAGATCCAGATCGAGGATCTCATCCAAGAAGAGGACATGGTCGTCACCATCTCCCACCAGGGGTACATCAAGCGCACCCCGCTCTCGACCTACAAGGCGCAGAAGCGCGGCGGCAAGGGCAACCGCGGGATGGAGGCGCAAGAGGACGACTTCGTCAATCAGCTCTTCATCGCCTCGACGCACAGCTACGTCTTCTTCTTCAGCGACCGCGGCAAGGTCTACGTGAAGAAGATCTACGAGATCCCGCAGTCGGCGCGCTCGAGCAAGGGCCGCGCCGTCGTGAACTTCATCGGGGTCGAGGAGGGCGAGCGGGTCGCGGCCATCACGCCGGTGCCCGGCTTCGACGGGGGGCACTTCATCCTGACGCTCACCCGCGGCGGGCAGATCAAGAAGACGCCGCTCAGCGACTACCAGAACTATCGCGAAAAGGGCATCATCGGCGTCAAGATCGCCGACGACGACCAGCTCCTCACCGCGGCGGTGACGGACGGCGCGCGCGAGCTCATCATCGCCACCAAGGCGGGCCAGTCGATCCGCTTCGACGAGCAGCAGGTGCGCCCGATGGGTCGCAACACGGGAGGAGTGAAGGCCATCGAGCTCGCCGAAGGTGACGCGGTGGTGGGGCTCGCCACCACCGAGCCCGAGCGCGACTTCGTGCTCGCGATCTGCGAGCGCGGCTACGGCAAACGAACCATGCTCGAGGAGTTCCGGAACCAGAACCGCGGCGGCAAGGGCATCATCCTGATCGATGCGAGCGAGCGGAACGGCCCGGTGGTCGGAATCAGCCTGGTGAAACCGGAAGACGAGGTCGTGCTCATCACCGACCGCGGCCAGACCATCCGCACCCGGGTCGGGGAGATCCGCGAGACGGGCCGAAACGCCCAGGGTGTGAAGGTGATGAACGTCGAGGACGACGAGCGCGTGGTCGCCATCGAGGCGGTGGCGGAGAGCCGCGCTGGAGCGGCGCTCGACGATGACGGCACGATCCCGCCGGCCGAGAGCGACGACGCGCTCGAGAGCGGCGCGCGGCCCGAGGGCGGGCCGGGGCCGGATGGAGGCGGCGAGCCGCCTCCCGACGATGGCGCGGACTGAGCCGCGAGGCGCGGCGGCGCGGTCGAGGGCGGCGGCCGGCAGCGCGCCGCCGGCCGCGCCGGCTCCGCCAGCTATCTCCCGGTTGGATGGGCAGGCTATGGTTCGAGTCGCCCCATGAAGTCGAAAGCGGCCCCGCTCCTGGTTTTCGAGAAGCTCGCGAGACAGCACCCCGACGCGCGCTGCGAGCTCGAGCATCGCGGCGCGTTCGAGCTCCTGGTCGCCACCGTGCTGAGCGCGCAGACGACCGACGTCGCTGTAAACAAGCTCACGCCGGCGCTCTTTCGCAAGTGGCCGACGGCCGCGAAGCTCGCGCGCGCGAAGCTCGAGGACGTCGAGTCCGCGCTCTCGAGCATCGGCATGTTCCGCCAGAAGGCGAAGCACATCACCGGGCTCGCCCAGCAGCTCGTCACCGCCCACGGCGGCGAGGTGCCCGCGTCCCTCGACGCGCTCGTCGAGCTCCCTGGCGTGGGGCGAAAGACCGCGAACGTGGTGCTCGGTGTGGTCTTTCACGCACCCGAGGGCGTGGTCGTCGACACCCACGTGCAGCGCGTGAGCCAGCGTCTCGGCTGGACCGGGGAGACCGAGCCGGTCCCCATCGAGCGAGACCTCATGAAGCTCTTCCCGCGCGACTCCTGGGACCGGCTCGCGCACGTGCTCATCTTTCACGGCCGGCGCATCTGCACCGCGCGCAAGCCTGCCTGCGCGGCCTGCTCGGTGAACGCGGAGTGCCCGAGCGCCTTCAAGGCAGAGAACGTCGGCCGGAAAGCCCCGCGCCCGCCGCGCGCGAAGTCGCCGCCGGCGCGCCCGGACGGGAGGAAGCCGGCCGGAAGAACCGCTCCCTCGCCGCCATCGGCGGGGAAGCGCACGACCCGGAGGGCCTGAAGGCCCGAGGCCGGTCCGGCGCGGCCGGCGGCGCAGCGCAGGCGCGGCGAAGACCCGACACTTACTGGCCATTTTCGGGAAAAGACGCTAGCGAAGCCTCCCGCGCGGCCCCTTCCGCGCGCGTCGAGGAGAGCGATTGGCCAAGGTTCGAAAATCGAAGGGCGGCGCGGGCCGCAAGGGCGACGGCTCGGGGCACGAGCCGTCGCGGAACGAGGAGGCGGCGCCGCTCCACGCGATCGCCGAGAGCCGCTACCTCAACTACGCGCTGTCGGTCATCACCAGCCGCGCCCTCCCCGACGTGCGCGACGGCCTGAAGCCGGTGCAGCGCCGCATCCTCTACACGATGTGGCAGGGCAACATCGGCCCGGACGCCAAGTTTCGCAAGTGCGCCAAGGTGGTCGGCGACGTGATGGGCAACTATCACCCGCACGGCGACGCGGCCATCTACGACGCGCTGGTCCGCATGGCGCAGTCCTTCTCGCTGCGCGTCCCCTTGGTCGATGGCTCGGGCAATTTCGGCTCGCTCGATGGCGATCCGGCCGCCGCCTACCGCTACACCGAGTGCCGGCTCGCGCGAGCCGCCGAGCCGATGCTCGCCGAGCTCGACGCGGACACGGTGCCCTTCCGCCCGAGCTACGACGGCACCAAGACCGAGCCGGTCGTCCTGCCTGCCCGGCTGCCGAACCTGCTCGTGAACGGCGCCTCCGGCATCGCGGTAGGGATGGCCACCAGTATCCCGCCCCACAACCCCGAAGAGGTGACGAGCGCGGCCATCCGCCTGCTCGACGCACTCACCGAGGGAAAGGAGCTCAGCAGCCGCGAGCTCTGTCGCACCATCAAGGGCCCCGATTTTCCAACCGGCGGGCAGATCGTGTCGAGCGCGGAGGAGCTGAAGCAGCTCTACGAGACGGGCCAGGGCTCGATCAAGGTGCGTGGTACCTGGGAGAAGGGCCCCGAGGGCCGCACGAGCAAGCAGATCATCATCACGAGCATCCCTTACGCCGTGAACAAATCGACCCTGGTCGAGCGGATCGCCGAGGTGGTGACCAGCCGCAAGATGCCGCTCCTGCTCGACGTTCGCGATGTCTCGACCGACGACGTCCGCATCGAGCTCGAGCTCAAGCGCGACGCCGACGAACACAAGGTGCTCGCCTATCTCTACAAGCAGACCCCGCTCCAGTCGAACGTCGCGGTGAACCTCGTGTGCCTGGTGCCGACCGAGAACCCCGAGGTGGGGCGCCCGGAGCGGCTCGATCTGCGCTCGATCCTCTGGCACTTCCTCCGTTTCCGACTGGAGGTGGTGACGCGCCGCCTGCAGCACGAGCTCGGAGCGCTCGAACGGAGGATGCACATCCTCGAGGGTTTCGTCACCATCTTCGACGCGCTCGACGCCATCTTGAAGCTCATCCGCGCGAGCGAGGGCAAGGCTGACGCCGCGAAGAAGATCATGGCGAAGTACGCGCTCGACGCCGAGCAGACCGACGCCATCCTCGAGCTTCGCCTGTACCGCCTCGCGCGCCTCGAGATCCTGGTCATCCAGGAGGAGCTCAAGGCGAAGCAGAAACGCGCGAAGGAGATCCGCAAGCTGCTCGGCGAGTCCGAGGGGCGGGGGCGCTGGGCGATCGTGCGAAGCGAGCTCGACGAGCTCGTGAAGAGCGCAGGGGCCGCGGGCAAGCGCCGCACGGTCATCGAGTCGGTGGAAGACGAGCCCGAGTTCAGCGCCGAGGAGCTCATCGTCGCCGAGGACAACCACGTCCTCTTGACGCGCGACGGCTGGGTCAAGCGCCAGAAGGAGATCAAGGACCCCTCGACGACGCGGCTCCGCGACGGCGATCAGGTGCTCTCGGTGGTCGCCGGCTCGACCCGGGCGACCGTCGCCTTCTTCTCGAGCTTCGGCACCGCCTACACCTGCCGCATCATCGACATCCCGGCGACCACCGGCTACGGCGAGCCGATCCAGAAGCTCTTCAAACTGAAGGACGGCGAGCGGATCCTCACCGCCGTCTCGCTCGATCCGCGCGTGGTCGGCGATCTCACCGAGAAGGAAGGGTACTTCCCCGAGAGCTATCTGGTCGCGGCGAGCAGCGACGGCTACGCGCTCGCCTTCGGCCTCGGCGCCTTCCTCGAGCCCAGCACCAAGAGCGGCAGGCGCTACGCGCGCCCGAGCAAGGGCGCGGTGATGGTGGGCGTCGAGCGCATACACGGCGACGAGACGCTCATCGCCGCCTCGAAGGAGCGGCGCGCGCTCCTGACCCCCGTCGAAGAGGTGAGCTACCTCTCCGGCCCGGGCAAGGGCGTGCTCCTCCTGAAGCTCGCTGCGGGTGACGAGCTCCTCGGCATCAAGGTGGCCGCGAGCGAGCGCGACACCCTCATCGTGCGCTCGAGTCTCGGCGGCGACAAGCGCATCAACACCGCCATCTATGAGACGAGCGGGCGCGGCGGGCGCGGCCGCGAGATCATGCAGCGTGGGAAGCTGGTGGAGATCGTCCTCGAGCCGCCGGCCGCGCCGCCCAGCCTGGAGGAGACCCCGGCATGACCACCGGCTACACGTCCCAAGACATCACCGTGCTCGAGGGGCTCGAGCCGGTGAGGAAGCGCCCCGGCATGTATATCGGCGGGGTCGGGGTCACCGGGCTCCACCACCTGGTCTGGGAGATCCTCGACAACTCGGTCGACGAAGCCATGAACGGCTACGCGACCGAGATCGACGTGACGCTCCACGCCGACGGGCGGAGCGTCACTGTGACCGACAACGGGCGCGGCATCCCGGTCGACATCCACCCGAAGCACAAGAAGAGCGCGCTCGAGATCATCTTCACCACGCTCCACGCGGGAGGGAAATTCGAGGGGTCTCTCTACAAGACCTCCGGCGGCCTGCACGGCGTCGGCGCGTCGGTGACGAACGCCCTCTCCTCGAAGCTCGTCGCGACGGTGAAGAGCGGTGGCTCGTCGTGGCAGATGGAGTTCTCTGCCGGCCGCCCGCTCGGCAAACTGAAGAAGCTCGGCGCGGCGCGGGGGACCGGAACTTCCGTGTTCTTCCGCCCCGATCCCACCATCTTCCCGAAGACCGAGCTCGACGCGGCGCTCCTTCGCGAACGCCTCGAGGTGACGAGCTACCTGCACCGGGGCCTCAAGATCGTCTTTGTCGACGAGGCCAAGAAGGAGCGCACCGAGTACCGCCACGTCGAGGGGATCAGCGACTACCTGGCGAAGATCCTGAAGGAGCGCGGCGCGCGGCCGACCCACGACAGCGCCTTTTCGCTCAGCAAGGACAACGGGATGCGACTCGAGGCGGTCCTCGAGTGGACGGAGTCGACCGACGAGCACCTCCGGAGCTACGTGAACGGCATCCCGACCGGCAGCGGCGGGACGCACGAGAATGGGCTCCGCGCCGGGATCGTTCGCGCGGTGCGTAACTTCGTCGACACTCACAACCTGGCGCCGCGCGGCGTCACGCTCACCGCGGAGGACATCCGCGAGGGGATGGTCGGCGTGCTCAGCGTGTTCATCTCGGAGCCGCAGTTCCAAGGGCAGACCAAGGACCGGCTGAACAACCCCGAGGTCCAGAGCGCGGTCGACGGCGCGGTGCGCCCCGCACTCGAGCAGTGGCTGAACCAGAACCGTTCGACGGCCGAGCAGATCGTCGCGCGTATCATCCTCGCCGCCCGCGCGCGCGAGGCCTCACGCGCCGCCTCGGCCTCCATCTCGCGAAAGACGGCGACCAGCGGCAGGCTCACCCTCCCGGGCAAGCTCAGCGACTGCACCGACAGCCAGCGTGACCAGAGCGAGCTCTTCATCGTCGAGGGTGAGTCCGCCGGCGGTTCGGCGAAGCAGGGCCGGGACCGGCACTATCAGGCCATCCTCCCGCTCCGCGGCAAGGTGCTGAACACCGAGTCGGTCCCGCTGCCCAAGGTGCTCGAGAACAAGGAGCTCGCGGATCTGGTCGTCGCACTCGGCTGCGGGATCGGGAAGGACTTCAATCTCGAGCGGCTCCGCTACCACCGCGTGATCCTGCTCGCCGACGCCGACAGCGACGGCAACCACATCACCACGCTCCTACTCACGTTCTTCTACCGCCACCTGCCCGAGCTCATCCGCCAGGGCCGCGTGTACGTGGCGATGCCGCCGCTCTATCGCATAGACCTCGGCAAGGAGACCTTCTGGGCGGCGGACGACGCCGACCGAGAGCGCATCCTGGCGAAGCACCGCAAGGGGAACACAAAGCCTGAGATCACGCGCTTCAAGGGCCTTGGCGAGATGATGCCGAAGGTGCTCTGGGATACCACGCTGAACCCGGAGACCCGCCACCTCATCAAGGTGCAGATCTCCGACGCCCTCGAGACCGATCGCGTGGTGAGCGAGCTCATGGGCAAGGACCCCTCCGCGCGCTTCCACTTCATCATGAACCGCGCGGATGAGGCCGAAGAGCTCGACCTCTAGCGCGCCTCAGCGCGCGTGGAAGCTGGCGACGAGCTCGTCCACTGCGGTGTAGGGATCCGCGGCGCGCTCCTCGATGCGCGCCACCGCGTCGTCGATCGCGCTGGCGAGCGTGGCCACCGCCTCGCGCGCGAGCGCGTCGCGGAGCATGGTTACGAAGAGCTCACGGGTGCGCGCAGCGCGGCGGGCGCGCCCGGCGTCGGTCTCCTCGAGCCATGCGCGATGCGTCTCGAGCTTCTCGAAGAGCTCGCTGATGCCCTGATCACGCGTGGCGACGCACTTCACGATCTCGGGCGTCCAGCCGTCACCGTCCCTCGCGGGCTCGACCCGCACGCTGGCCGCGGTGTGCCCCCGCCCGCGAGCACGCGGCTCCTGGCTGAGCGCGATCATGAGTTCCAAGTCGCGCACCGTGGCGTCGGCGCCGTCGCGATCGGCCTTGTTGACCGCGAACACGTCCGCGCACTCGAGGATGCCGGCCTTGATGGCCTGGATCTCGTCACCGAGCCCGGGCGCCATGACGATGAGCGTGGTGTGCGCGGCGCGGGTCACCTCGAGCTCGTCTTGCCCTACGCCGACCGTCTCGATGACGACGAGCTCGGCTCCCCACGCGTCGAGCACCCGCGCGACGTCGAGCGTGGAGCGGCTGAGCCCTCCGAGGGCGCCGCGGGTCGCGACCGAGCGGATGAACACCTCGGGATCCTCGAAATGCTGCTGCATCCGGATGCGATCGCCGAGGATCGCGCCGCCGGAGAAGGGGCTGGTGGGATCCACGGCCACCACTCCGACCCGCTTCCCGCGCGCGCGCGCGTGCTGGACGAGGCGGTCGACCAGCGTGCTCTTGCCGGCGCCCGGGTTACCGGTGACGCCGATGAGCCAGGCCCTGCCCGTACGCGGATAGAGCGCCCGCAGGAGCTCGCGGTGCCCCGCCGATTCCTCGTCGACCATCCGGCAAGCGCGCGCGGCGGCGCGCACCGATCCCGTCAAGACCTTGCGCGCGAGCTCGTCCACGGCTCGACGTTCGTTCCGTTGTCCGACGACGTCAACTGCGCGGCGGACGCGCGGCTTGCGCGTCGCGGACCACGCGCTCGACGGTGCGGGTGGTCATGGTGCCGTCGATCATCTCCCGATCGTTCATCAGGCGCTTCTGGAACGGCAGGTTGGTGCGAATGCCGCCGATGATGAATTCATCGAGCGCGCGGCGCATGCGCACCAGCGCCTCGGCGCGAGTGGGCGCATGCACGATGACCTTGGCGAGCAGCGAGTCGTATACGGAAGGTACCTTCCAGCCCCCGAACACCCCCGAATCCACCCGGACGCCTGCGCCCCCCGGCGGGTGATACTCGGTGATGAGCCCGGGCCAGGGCACGAAGCTGTCCGGATCCTCGGCCATCACCCGACACTCGATGGCGTGCCCGCGAAACCGCCACGGGCGAGTGTCGGGGAGCGGGAGCTTCTCACCGGCGGCCACCCGGATTTGTTCCTCGACCAGATCCACGCCGGTCACCATCTCGGTGACCGGGTGCTCGACCTGCACGCGGGTGTTCATCTCGAGGAAGTAGAGCTCCCCGCGCTCGTCCATCAGGAACTCGAGCGTACCGAGCGAGGAGTATCCGCTCTCGGTGATCGCGCGCCGAATGAGCTCGCCCATCTTCGAGCGAAGCTCCTCGGTCATCATCGGGCTCGGTGACTCCTCCACGAGCTTCTGGTGCCGGCGCTGTAGCGAGCACTCGCGCTCACCGAGCGTCCACACTTGCCCATGCTCGTCTGCGAGCGCCTGAAATTCGATGTGCCTGGGCCGCTCCACGAACCGCTCGAGGTAGAGCTCGGGGTTGTTGAAGCTGTTCATCGCCTCGGCAGTCGCCGACTCGAAGGCGCGCCCGACCTCGCCGACCTCGCGGATCACGCGCATGCCGCGCCCGCCGCCGCCGCCGCGCGCCTTGAGCATCACGGGCAGGCCGACGCGGAGCGCCTCGCGCTCCGCGTGCGCGACGCTGGTGAGCGCCTCTGAGCCGGTCAAGAGCGGCAGCCCGTAGCGGATCGCGTTCTCGCGGGCGAGGAGCTTGTCCCCCCAGGCGCGCATGGCGCGCGCCTTCGGCCCGATGAAGGTGAGCCCGCAGCGCTCGACGATCTCCGCGAACTCGGCGTTCTCGCTCAAGAAGCCGTAACCCGGGTGGATCGCGTCCGCGCCGCTGATCTCGGCCGCGCTGATGATGGCCGGGATGTTGAGGTAGCTCTGCTTCGCTGCGGCGGGGCCGATGCACACCGCCTCGTCAGCGAACCGCACGTGGAGCGCGCCGTCGTCCGCTTGCGAGTGTACCGCAACCGTGGCGATGCCGAGCTCGCGGCACGCGCGGATGACGCGCATCGCGATCTCGCCGCGGTTGGCAATCAGGATCTTCTTGAACATGGCGGCCGCGAGAGGCTCAGCCCTTCCGCATCTTGAACAGCCGCTGCCCAAACTCGACGCTGTCGCCGTTGGCCGCCAGGATCTCGAGGAGCGTCCCCGACTGCTCGGCCTCGATCTCGTTCATGAGCTTCATCGCCTCGACGATGCAGAGCACCTGCCCTACCGCGACCGACGCGCCGACCTGCACGAACGGCTCGGCCTCGGGCGCGGACGCTCGATAGAAGGTCCCGACGAACGGGGAGGTCACGTACACCACGTTGGCGTCGTCTTCCTGCCGGGGCGGCGCGGCCGGCGGCGCGACCGAGGGGACCATGCTCGGCGTCGCTGGCGCCGTCGCCATGACGAACGGGGCGCCGGCGGGGACGCCGGCACCGCGACGGAACGCGACGCGGACGCGATGCTTTTCGTCTTCGAACTCGAACTCCTCGACGCCGCCCTCTTCCAGCGTCGCGAGCAACCCCTTGAGCTCTTCTAGCGGGATATCCATGTCGTCCTCGTACCGTGCGGAGCCGCGCGACCGTACTCGCTCACCCGCGCTCGAACAACCGCCAACCAGCGCGAACTCGAGTTCGCGCTCGCGGCGCAGCGCGTCACGTCGACCGCGACGCTCGGAGGTGCTCGACGAGCCCGCGGAGCGCGAGCGCATAAGACGCCGCGCCGAACCCGGCGATACGCCCGAGGCACGCGGGAGCGACGCGCGAGCGTCGTCTGAATCCCTCGCGCGCGTCGGGATTCGACAGGTGCACCTCGATGGCCGGGAGCCCGGCGCCGCGGAGCGCGTCGTAGAGGGCGTAGGAGGTATGGGTGTAGGCGCCTGGGTTGAGCAGGATCCCGTCGAAGCCCTCATCCGCCGCAGCGCCGATCCAGTCGATGAGCGCCCCCTCGTGGTTGCTCTGGTGACAGGCGACCTCGACGCCGAGGCTCGCGCCGAGCTCGGCGAGCTCGGCGTGTATCGCGTCGAGCGTCGTCCTTCCGTAGATGGCCGGCTCACGACGGCCGAGGCGATCGAGGCTAGGTCCGCTCAAGACGAGCACGCGCGCCGAGCGAGGCGACGACCTGGCCGGCGTCGCCCTGGCGGAACGCCGCCCCGCTGTCCCGGGCGCAGCGCTCACGCTCTCAGGAGAGCTCCTGGACGAGCTCCGGCGCCGCGACGCGGAGCATGAAGCGCCCCTTGCCGAAGTTACCCTCCGGCTCGAGCGCGAGGGCCACGAAGTAGTTGTCGTTCAAGACCCGGATGAGCGTCACCATCTTGTCGCTCTTGAAGGACACCTCCCGCGTCGAGCCGGCGTCGAGCATCTCGGTGGCGCGCTGGATGGCCTTGACCACCACGCTCACCTCCGCGCCCACCGCCTCGATGTCGAAGCCGCCGTCCTTCGCGTAGCTCTCGACCGGAATGCCCTCGAAGTCCATGAGCAGCCCGGCGATGCCGCCGTCGGTGCCATCGACGACCTGCTGGAGCATCTCCTTGAACATGTGCGCTCAGCCTACCCGGTTTGCCGATGGAGGTGAATGTTTCCCGAGCCCCTTCCCTTAAAATCCTGAAAATACGAGGGCTCGCGGCCGGCCATCGGGCCTGGATCCCCGCGGAGGCTCATCGGGGGTTGCGGCCCGCGCCGGACTGGGAGATGCGGTCCAAGGAGATCTATCCGCACGAGCGACCTTGACCGCTCGGTTGCCCTGCGACTACCTTCGCGGCTCGCGAGGGGCACGGACGTAAACCGCAGCAGGTAGCCAAGATCCAATGCGTGCGCGAGCGGGGGACCCGCCCCGCACAATGACACAAAAGATCCTCTCTGGCCGCGCTGACGACGCGGAGCTCAAGGGGGATCTCGTCCGGGTCAAGATCGACCAGGTGATCCTGGCGAACGAGCCCACCCGTGCGCTCGGCGAAGCCCTGCGCGCAGGCCTCAAGAAGGCCGCCGTCGAGGTCGCAGTCGCTTACGACACTCGCTGCGTCACCGGCGGGCCGACGCTCGACTCCGCACAGGGGGTACCGGAGCGAGTCTCTCGCGAGGCGCTCCAGACCGGAGTGCTGGTCGCGCGTCCGGGGATCGGCTTCCCGGCGGCGGTGCACCTCGAGCGCTTCGGCAGCCCGGCCCGACTCGCGCTGACCGACGAGCCTCGGCTCGCGTCGGTGGGCGGGATCGGGATGCTGACCTTGGTGACGCCCCCCGGGCAGCTCGCCGAGGCGCTGCTCCAGGGGAGCGTCCTGGTCCGTCCTCCGCGGAGCGTTCAGGTGTTGCTGTCGGGGCGAGTCCGCCCGTTCGTGTGCGTCCGCGACGTCGCGCTCGAGCTCATCCGGCGCGGCCTCGGCGACCTCATCCGGCGGCTCGACCACGAGCACGGGACCCCGGTGGTCGTCGAATTCACCGGTCCGAGCGCGCGGCTGCTCTCGGTGGCCGATCGGGCCGTCCTGTCGGCGCTCGCGCCTCAGCTCGGTGCCTCGGCGGCGGTCTTCACGAGCGACGAGAAGACGGAGGTCTACCTGCGCGACCAGCGTCGCTCGAAAGCACACCGCAGCCTCGCGCCGGATCCGGGAGCGCCCTGCGACGACGTCATCAGCGTAGATCTGTCCGCGGTCGATCCGCTCATCATGGACGAGGCCGGGGCGGTCCGCGCGGTGCGCGAGCTGGCAGGGCAACCGGTGACGCAGGTCATCCTCGGCGGCGACTCCGGCGCGTCGCTGCGCGATCTCCTGGCCGCCGCCGCGCTCTTGAAGAGCAAGCGGGTGCCGCCTCGGCTCGATCTGCTGGTGGCGCCCCCCTCCCGGCAAGCGCTCGAGGTGCTCGCGCAATCCGGCGCGCTGGTGGATCTGGTCGCCACCGGCGCACGCCTGCTCGAACCGGATCATCGCGTGGTGACCGGAGAGCTCTACCCGCCCACGCCGGGCGGGATCTCCATGCGCACCTTCGATCCCGAGCCCGGGTTACCGCGCGATCAGCGATTCGTAGTCGGTTCGGCGGAGACGCTCGCCTACGCCGTCGCGACCGGACAGGTCGGCGATCCACGCGCCTTCAAGCGCCCCGTCCGCATCACCGTGCCGCGCACGCTCCCGACCGATGATGTCCTCATCATGCGCAAGAGCAAGTCGAAGACGAAGAGCGAAGCGGACACCCAGCGCGCGCCTTCGATGACCACGGCACCGGCGGTACCCTGGACGCGCGGAGGCGCGCTCGCGATGGTCGGCTCGCTCGATGGCCTCCACGCGCCGAGCGCCCTGCTCGCGAGGCAGCCTGACGACGTCCGCCAGGCCGAGCGCCGCGCGGCGCGCTTGGCCCCGAACCTGCGCGCGGTGATCGCAGCCCACATCCCGGCGGGCATGGTCCCGATGTTCGCCGGGCTCGGTATCCTCGCGCTCACCGCGGACGACACCACGCTCGAGGCGCTCGCCAAGAGCGCCTCGCTCGAGCTCTCCGACCCGGAGCGGTGGGAAGGGCAGGCGCCCATCGTGGCGAGCGCGGACGGGAAGCGAGTCGAGCTCCGCTGGCTCGCCATCGGTGACGAGCGGCGGTGGACCTTGGCGGGCGGCGCGGAGCCGGCGCGAGTACCCGGCAAGGGTGCGGCGCCGCGCTGAGGCGCCAGCCGAGCGGGGCGCGCCCGCAAAGAAGCCCGCGCAGCGCGGGCCGGGTCGACACGAGCCGCACCGGGCGCGGGCCGGGTCGGCGCGGGCCGCACCGGGCGCGGGCCGGGTCGGCGCGGGCCGCGAGGCCCTCGCCGAACGGTCTTTTCTTGGTCGAAACGGTTGGGCTATCCTCGCGGCCATGATGGGCTGGCGAGCGCTCGGGGTGGTGCTGCTCTTCTCATGCGGCGCGGCGGCGGCGCCGGCCAGCGAGGGTGCGGGTGGCGAGGGTACGCCCTCGAGCGAGGAGGCTCCTTCCTACGGCCATGGCCGTCAGTTCGGGCTGCGGGCCGGACTGACCGGCGGCTACCGGATGGCGTTTCGCTACGCGAGCTCCCCGTACTGCAGCGCTCCGGATCCGGCAAAATCGGAGAAGGACCAACAGAAGTTCTGCGGGTTCAGCGCGCCGCTGGCGCTCGACCTGGCCGCGAGTTTTGCCATCCTGGATGGGCTCGAGCCGTTCCTGTGGGGCCGCTTTGGGCTTCAAGAGGAGCCGAAGACGGACACGGAGCCCCTGCTCCTGGTCGGCGTGGGCACGCGCATCTACACGATGAGCGACTCAGCCTTCAAAATCTTCCTCGAGCCGGCGATAGGTTACGAGCTCGAGGGCTCTCGCGGAACCCTCCGCGCGCCCTTCGACACCAAGGACTATAAGCAGGATTTCGTCTTCCACCTCGCCGCGGGGCCAGAGTACGACTTCTCCAAGTACGCGGGCGTCTATCTCGATGCCGGCCTCACCACCGGCGTCGTGCGCGCGATCAATAGCACCATGGAACTGACGGTCGGCCTGCAGTTTCGCGCCCCCTGACCGCGCATGCTGCCGACGCGGCGCGCCCGTCGCGCGTCGCTCCTCCGGAGCCCACCATGACCCGACCCTTCAAGATCCTCGGCGTCCAACAAATCGCGGTTGGAAGCTCCGACAAGAGCGCGCTGCGGCGTCTCTGGCTCGACGTGCTCGGCCTCGAGAAGGTGAGCGAGTTTCGGAGCGAGCAGGAGAACGTAGACGAGGACATCCTGCGGGCCGGCCGCGGCCCGCTCGCGGTCGAGATCGATCTCATGCAGCCCGTCGACCCGTCCGCTCGTCCGCGCGTCCACGAGCCGGCGCTCAATCACATTGGGCTCTGGGTGAGCGATCTCGGCGCGGCGGTCGCCTGGCTCACCGAGCAAGGCGTGCGCTTCACGCCCGGCGGGATCCGCCGCGGCGCGGCCGGCCACGACGTCTGCTTCATCCACCCGAAGGGTAATGAGGCGTCACCGCTCGGCGGAGAGGGCGTGCTCATCGAGCTGGTTCAGGCGCCCCCCGAGGTGCTCGCCGCGCTCGAGTGACGGGAGCGCTCGTCTCGCCTCGCCCTAGCGCAGTCCGAAGACGTAACCGAACGCGACGCCGAAGGAGTAGATGGCGTCCCCACCACCGCTCCCCGCGAGCTGGGGAGGCCCGGCGCGGCCGCCGCCGACCTGCGCCGCGGGCATGAGCTCGCGCCTCGCCAATAGCGTGAGCTCGAGGCTCCCCTCGACCCGCCGCGAGATCCGGCTCACCGGCACGCGCGCGCCGACGTCGAGGCCCACCGGCACAGTGTCGAGGAAGGCGCTGCCGACCCCCGAAGACGCAGCGCGCCGCTGCAGCCCGGCCGCCGGCCCTACGAAGAGCCTGAGTGACGGGCGGTCCCAGGCGACGTACCGCCCGGAGAGCTCGGCGGTCGCGGTGAGCGTTCCGCCGATCGTATCCGGTCCGGAGCCGTAGTACCGAGACTCGATCTGGGTGAGCGCCAACCCGCCCGCCGCGATGGTCCCGGTGAGGGAGAGCTCGAAGACACGAGCCGTCACCACGCCAGCGCGCAAGCCGAAGCCGAGCGCCGCTCCCGAGGCGTCGTTGCCCGTGCCGTACCGGTTACTCTCGGCGATCGCAGCGAGGTCGACCGGCGTCGTCCTCACGAACGAGACGGCAGCGCCGAAGAGCCACTCGGGCTCGGTCGTCTCCGCGGCCTCGGCCGCCGAGCTCACGAGGAGCCCTCCCGCCAGCATCGCCGCGACCAGCCATCTCATGGCGGGCCGCTCTTGCACGCGCCGAGCCAACAAGAAAATGAATATTCGACGCGAACGCGGCGGCGGCCGTGTCCCGCAGGGCCGCGGAGCAGGACAGCGCGATCAGGGGGGGAGCACCGCGCTCGCTCAGCCGCGCGTCGCGGAAGCCGACGCGTCGGCGAGGGCGAGGAGCCTGCGGGCGCCCTCGGTGGGGGTGATGCGCCGCGCGGCGATCTGCGCGAGCACGTCGTCGAGGCTGGCCTTGACGTCCGGACGCGCGAAGAAGCGCGCCTCGAGCCCCTCGCGGAGGAGGCTGAAGAGCCAGCTCTCCTGCTGGACGGCGCGCTTCTGCTCGAGCTGACCGCTCCGCTCGAGCAGGCGGCGGTGCTCGAGCAGCCGCTCCCACACCAGAGCCATCCCGCGCCCCTCCCGAGCGCTCACCAAGAGCACCGGAGGAGTCCACCCATCGGTCGCCGACCGGAGGAAGCGGAGCGCGGCGCGTGCCTCGGCGGCCGCCTGCTCGGCGCGCCGGAGTCCGTCACCATCGGCCTTGTTGACCGCCAAGACGTCAGCGAGCTCGAGGATACCGCGCTTGATCCCCTGGAGCTCGTCGCCAGCGCCGGGCAAGGCGAGCAAGAGGAAGCTGTCCACCATGGAAGCGACCGCAAACTCGGACTGTCCCACCCCGACCGTCTCCACGAGCACGACGTCGTAGCCGGCGGCTTCACAGACGAGGAGCGCCTCGCGGGTACGCCGCGCGACGCCGCCGAGCGAGCCGCTCGCCGGGGTCGGGCGGACGAAGGCCCGCTCGGATGCTGCCAGGCGCACCATCCGCGTCTTGTCGCCGAGCACGCTGCCCCCGCTCAGGGTGCTCGAGGGATCGACCGCGAGCACCGCGACCCGCGCGCCCTCGTCGACCAGGTACATGCCGAGCGCTTCGATGAACGTGCTCTTACCGACCCCGGGCACGCCGCTCACGCCGACGCGAGCCGCGCGTCCGGTTCGCGGCAAGAGCCGCTCGAGCAGGCGCTGCGCTTCGCCCTGGTGATCGTCGCGAGTGCTCTCGACCAGCGTGAGCGCCTTGGCCAGGGCGCGCCGCTCGCCGGCGATCACCCCGCTCGCGAGCCCCTCGACGTCGGCCACGGCTACTCGGACACCTCGCGCTTCGAGAGCAGCTCGAGCACCTGCCGCGCCGCCAGAGGGATTGGCGAACCGGGGCCGAAGACGGCGGAGACGCCGTGGTCGGCGAGGAACGGGTAGTCCCCCGGCGGGATCACGCCGCCGCACACCACCAGGATGTCGCCGCCGCCCTGCTGCTTCAGCTCGTCGACCAGCGCGGGGACCAGCGTCGTGTGGCCAGCCGCCTGGGTCGAGACCCCGACCACGTGCACGTCGTTGTCGATGGCCTGGCGGGCCGTCTCGGCCGGCGTCTGGAAGAGGGGCCCCACGTCCACGTCGAACCCTAGGTCCGCAAAGGCGGTGGCGATCACCTTGGCGCCGCGATCATGGCCATCTTGCCCCATCTTCGCGACCAGCATACGCGGGCGGCGACCATGCCGCTCCGCGAAGGCCTCGACCTCGGCGCGCATCCGGGCCCAGTCGGGATCATTCGCGTAGAAGCCGCCGTACACGCCGGAGACACTACGCTGTTCCGCCTGATGCCGCCCGAACACTCGCTCGAGCGCCAGAGAAATCTCGCCGACCGTGGCTCGCGCCCGAGCCGCCACGACGCTCCGCTCGAGCAGGTTGCCCTCGCCGCTCTCGGCCGCGCGGGTGAGCGCGGCGAGCGCGCGCTCGACCTCGGCAGCGTCCCGCCGCCGCTTGATTTCCGCTAGCCGCGCGACCTGAGCGGCGCGCACGCGGGTGTTGTCCACGACCCGGACATCGATCGGTGGCTCGTGTTCGAGCTTGTACTCGTTCACGCCCACCACCACGTCGAGACCGCGATCGATCCGCGCCTGCCGGCGCGCCGCGGCCTCCTCGATACGGAGCTTGGGCATGCCGCTCTCGACGGCCCGGGTCATGCCGCCGAGCGCCTCGACCTCCTCGATGATACCGAGCGCCTTGGCGGCCAGCGCGTGGGTCAAGGATTCCATGAAATACGACCCACCCCACGGATCGACGACGTGCGTGATCCCGGTCTCGTGCTGGAGGATGAGCTGGGTGTTTCGCGCCACTCGGGCCGAGGTGTCGGTCGGGAGCGCCACCGCTTCGTCGAACGAGTTGGTGTGCAGGCTCTGGGTGCCGCCGAGGACCGCCGCCATCGCCTCCACCGTGGTCCGCACGATGTTGTTGAACGGATCCTGCTCGGTGAGTGACACCCCCGAGGTCTGGCAGTGCGTCCGCAGCATCAGGCTGGTGGGGCGCTTCGGCGCGAAATGCCGCTTCATCAAGGTCGCCCAGATGAGGCGCGCGGCGCGGAGTTTCGCCACTTCCATGTAGAAATTCATCCCAATGGCGAAGAAGAACGACAGGCGTGGCGCGAAGTCGTCGATGGAGAGGCCCTTGGCGAGCGCCGCTCGCACATACTCGAGCCCATCGGCGATGGTGAACGCGAGCTCGAGATCGGCCGTCGCGCCGGCCTCCTGCATGTGGTAGCCGCTGATCGAGATCGAGTTGAAGCGCGGCATCTTCCGGCTCATGTACTCGATGATGTCGCTCACGATCCGCATCGAGGGAGCGGGCGGGTAGATGTACGTGTTGCGGACCATGAACTCCTTGAGGATGTCGTTCTGGATGGTCCCGGTGAGCGCGGCCTGCTCGACGCCTCGTTCCTCGGCGGCGACGATGAAGCTCGCGACCACCGGCAGCACCGCGCCGTTCATGGTCATGCTCACGCTGGTCTCGGCGAGCGGGATCCCGTCGAAGAGGATCTTCATGTCCTCGACCGAGTCGATCGCGACGCCCGCCTTGCCGACGTCGCCCAGCACCCGCGGGTGGTCGCTGTCGTAGCCGCGGTGGGTCGCGAGATCGAACGCGACGCTGAGCCCCTTTTGACCGGCGGCGAGGCCGCGCCGATAGAACGCGTTCGACTCCTCGGCGGTCGAGAACCCGGCATACTGCCGAATGGTCCACGGGCGGCCGGCGTACATGGTCGCCTTGGGCCCGCGCAGGAACGGAAAGTCGCCGGGGATGGTGTCAGTGAACTCGAGCCCCTCGACGTCGGCGCGCGTGTAGAGCGGCTTCACCTCGAGCCCCTCGGGCGTGTGCCACACGAGCTCACTCGACTCCGAGCCCCGCCGCTCCTTCGCGGCCAGCGCTTCCCAGGTTGCCGTGTCGGCCCGACCCTTCGCATCGCTCATGACGACCCGGTCATAGCATTTCGCGGTGCGCGCGAAGCCGGCGCGCGCCGGCGGACGGCTAGGACGTGGAGCGCTTTCGGGCTCGAAGGATCCGCTCGATGGCCTCGCCTGCGGCGCGCGCTACCTCGTCGGCGCGCCGGCTCGCGGCGAACGTGCTCGACATCCCGGCGACCGCGACCAGGAGCGCCGGGCGCCCCGACGCGCTCACGGTGACCAGGTAGGCGTCTCGCGCGTGAGCGGCCAGCGCTCTCACGAGCCCGGCCTCGGTGTCAGCGTCCAAGCGACCGAGGAAGAACCCGCGCGCCAGCGCCGTCTCGATCGCGTGAGAAGCGCCCGCGGTGACTCGCAGCCGGCGCACCGACTCGGGGTCGCCGACCGCATGGCTCGCGGCGCGGCCCCCGAACCCATCGGCACGCGCCGCGAGCACGACGACCCGCTCGGCGACCGGCGCCATCGCGGAGAGGACGTGCTCGACCACCTCGTCCGGGCGGTCCGCGCTCGCGAGCCCCATCAAGACGAGCCCGAGGTCCGGCTCTCCGGCGCTGGGCCCGGCCGAAGGCGGAGGCGGCGCCTTGGAACGAAAGAGCTCGATGACGGGCTGGCCCGCCTCGTCCACCTCGGGCAGCTCGATGACGGGCGACCGCGCGGGCCGGAGGACCGAGCTCGCCTCCGCGCCCGCGGGCGGGGGGGCCAACGAGCGGGTCACCAAGGGGATCGGCGGCCCGCTCGAGCGGGTCCGGGCGGCGAGCGCGCCGAGCGAGACGCGCGGCATGATCGGCGTCCGCGAGGCGTCGGGCGTGAGCGCCGGGGTCCCGAACGCCGGCGTCCGGCCGTCGTGCTCGTCGGCGAACGACTCGCGCGGCGGCGAGCGCCGCTCGGACTCGAGCTCCTCGAGCGCGGCGCGAAGCTCGGCGACGGTGGCGCGCAGGATCCGAACCGGGCTGCCGAGGTGAAACGCGAACTCCTCGGCGAGGTGCGGGTCGAACGGATCGGCGGTGGCGACGTCGACCGTCCCGGTGCGCGGGTCGCGCCGAACCGGCACCGCGATGAGCCGGGCACACATCCCGGCGGGCAGCTGGTCATGGAGCGCGGACACACCGCGAACCGCCCGAACCACAGGGACCCTCGCGCGCTCGGTCTCGCGCTCGACGAGCCCGGCAGCCTCGACGGACTGCGCGGCAAAGGCCGCGAGAAAGGGGACCCGGCGACTCATCGAGGCCGTCAGCGCACGCTCGACATCGCTCGTCGCGGCGACTCCGCCCTGCAGCAACCGGCGCGCGAGCTCGATGGCCACGGCCGCGGATGCTGGCGCGGCGCGGTCCGGGCCGCAAGCTCGCGGAGTCACCGAGCGGGCGCGGCGCTCGGTTTCCCGGGGGCGTCCGCAGCCTACGACTCGTCGACGAGCTAGCGGCGGCCCGAGTCGGGACGGCGTCGAGGCGCGCGACGCCCCGCGCGGTTCCGCGCCGGACCGGCACCTGCCCGAGGGGGGCGCCGGCTCAGCGCTTGAACTGGAAGATGACCTCGGTCTGACGCACGAGCCCGAGCTCGTCGCGAGCGACCCGCTCGACGGCGGCCGGATCTTCCTTGATCCGCTTCACCTGCCCGCGTAGCTCGCGAATTTGCTGGGAGAGGCGCGAGATCTCCTCGTCGCTGCGAGCTCGCTCCCCCCGCAGGCTCTCGAGCCGCGCGACCCCGGTGGGCCCCAACATCAGGACCGGCACCGCGACCACGGCGAGGGCCAGGATGGCGATCGGAAGCGCCCGCTCGGCGAGGAGTCGCGTGGAGCTCACACGACCACACTCCCACGGGTGGGCGCCCGAACACCAGAAATCGACCGGGGCGCGAGGCGCGCGCGCCTGCCTCGCCCGGCAAACCGCCGCCGCACGCGGTCGGCGCGCGAGAGATTGTGTTGAAAAGACCGCACTTTGGCTATCATGCCGCACCTCCCGAGACCGGGCGGCGTCCAGTGACCGGACGCGCTCGGCGGAAAGCGCTGCACAAGGAACCATGATGGAGCTCGAGATCCTCCGGGCCGAGCTCGAACGGTTGTTCGAGCTCGAGGAACTGCTGTCACTGGCCGTCGATCTGCTCGGCTTCGATCCAGAAGCCATTGGCGGCAGCTCGGCCAAGGGCTCGTTCGTCAAGGCGCTCGTCGAGCACTGCCGAGACACCGACTCCGTCGAGGCGCTCTGCGACGCGCTCCTCGCGAGCCGCGCGGAGGTAAACCCCAAGATCGGCGCGCTCCGTATGAACGGGCTCGCGTACGACGATGAGCTCCCGCTCGGCGCGAACCTCGGCGGCTTCGAGCTCGTCCGCAAGCTCGGCGATGGCCGCCTCGGCATCAGCTACCTCGCTCGCAAGGACGGGCGCGAGGCGCGGCTCAAGCTGCTGCGCCGTGAAGCCACGCGGGACCGCCGCGGGCTGCACCGCTATCAGACGGTGACGCGGCTGGTCGGTCGGATCGATCACCCGGGCCTGCCGCGCGAGCTCGTGACCGGCGAGAGCGGTGACCGCTTCTTCGTCGCGCACGCCTACGTCGAGGGGCAGCCGCTGTCTGCGCGCATCGCGCGCACCGGCCCGATGCACATGAACGAGGCGCGCGCGCTCCTGAAAGCGCTGCTCGAGCCGCTCGCAAAGATCCACGAGCGGCGGCTCTCGCACGGCGCGCTTCGCCTCGAGAACGTGATCGTCACGCGAAACGCCGATGGGAGCCAAGGGGTCGTCCTCTTGGACGCGGGGTCGGACCGCCTCCGCGCGCGCGCGCGGGTCGCCAGCGGCCAGAGCGAGCTCTTCTCCACCGTGGGCTCACCAAAGACGGTATCGCCCGAGCAGATCCGCGGGCTCTCCTCGGACCCGCGCAGCGACGTCTACTCGTTCGGCGCGGTCTTGTTCGAGATCCTCACCGGCAAGCCGGTCTTCGGGGACGTCAGCGCGACCGAGTCCGCGGCTGGGCACACCACCCGCGCGCCGGCGCCGCCGAGCAGCGTTGCGCCGCGCGGCTGGGTGGCCAAAGAGCTCGACGAGTTCGTGCTCTCCCTACTCGCAAAGGATCCCAGCCAGCGACCGCGCGACGCCCGCGTGTTGCTCGAGAGCCTCGAGACGCTCGGGCGCTCGCAGGCTGCGCGCAAGGAAGTCACCATCTCGGCCGCCGATCTCGATCAGCGCGTCGAGGCGCTGGTCGCCGACCCGGAGGACGAGGACGCCGCGGTCGCGCTCGAAGCGGCGGTCGAGGAAGGCGCCGACGCCGCCCGCGTGGCGGAGGCCTTCAGCATGGCGGCCGATGGCATCGAGGTCGCCGGCGACAAGGGGAAGCGGGAAGCCAAGAAGAGCCTCCTCTTCCGCGCAGCGCGGCTCTACGAGAACGCGACCCGAGACCGCGAGAAGGCCGAGCAGATCTACACCTGGCTAGTCGAGCTCGATCCGGACGATGACATCGCGGCCACCGGCCTCGAGGATCTCCGGCGCGCCATGGGCAAGTACGAGGAGCTCATCGAGATGCTCCTCGCGCGAAGCGAGCAGGCCGAGAGCCGCAGCGAGCGCGCGCGGGCCCTCGCGGAGATCGGTCGCCTCTACGCGCAGGAGCTCGAAGACAAGGAACAAGCGCTGGTGGCGTTCACGCAAGCCTTCTGCGAGGACGCCCAGCAAACGAGCCTGGCCGACGAGATCGAGCGGTTGGCGGGCACGAGCCACGACGCCTGGGGGGAGGTCCTCGGCGCGTGCGCGGAGGTCGCCGGCGATCAGGAGGTGCCGCCCGAGCGCAAGAACCCGCTCCTCGCGCGCATGGGCCGCTGGTACGCGGACAAGGTCTCGCGGCCGGATCTCGCCCTTCCCTGCTACCAGGCGATCATCGCGAACGAGCCTGCGAACGAAGCCGCGTTGGACGGCATGACGCAGATCTACCGCAAGGCGCAGCAGTGGCCGGAGCTCGGCATGGTGCTCAGCCGCCGCGCCGACGCGGCCGCCACACCCGCCCGGGCGCGCGACCTCCGCGCCGAGGCCGCCGAGATCCTCGAACACCAACTGAGCGACACGGGAGGCGCGCGCGACCTCTATCTCCAGATCCTCGCCGAAGATCCGGGCCATGAGAAGGCGAGCGACGCGCTCGCGGCGATTTACGAACGCACCGGTGATTTCGCCGGGCTCATACAGATCCTCGAGCGGCGCGCGAGCGCGCTCCGCGGAGAGGAGATGCACAAGGCGCTGTGTCGGATCGCGGAAATCTACGAGGACCGCCTGAAGGACGACCCTCAGGCGATGCAGCGTTACCTGTCCGTGCTCGCGACGGATCCCGAGAACCTCGACGCCCTGCGCGGCCTCGATCGTCTCTATAGCAAGCACGGGCGCTACAAGGATCTGCTCGAGAACCTCGGAACCCAGGTGCGGCTCGCTGCGACCCCGCGGCAGAAGATCACGCTCTGGGAGCGCATCGCGGGCATTTACGACGAGGAGTTCCTCGACCATGCCCAGGCCGCGCTCGCGTGGGAGGCCATCCTCGGCATCGACGCCGCGCACGACGGCGCGCTCACCGCGCTGGTACGCCACTATCGCGCGCTGGATCGCTGGGAGGACGTCGTCGCCCTCTACGACCGGCATCTTCGCTTGGTCACCGATCCCGAGCGGCAACTCGCGCTATCGGTGGCGCGCGCGCACGTGCTGGCTGACCAGGTCGGCTCTCCGGAGCGTGCGACTCGCGCGTATGAGGCGGTGCTCGAGCTCGATCCCGGGCACGCGGGAGCCCTCGAGGCGCTCGCGCGCTTGCGGGAGACGTCCGGCGACGCCAACGCCGCCCTGCAGGCGATCGAGCAACTGGCGGCCAAGGCAACCACGCCGGAGGCCAAGGCGGAGCAATTCTTGCGCGCGGCAAAGCTGCTCGAGCAGCGCGGTGACCGCGACGGCGCCATCGAACGCTACAAGCTCGCGCTCGACGCAAACCCGGAGGACTCTGGTGCAGCCGCGCAGCTCAGGACGGCCTACGTGGCGCGAGGCGACGTGAACGCTGCGCTACAGCTCATCGAGCGGGAACTCGAGCGGACCGACGGTGATCGCGCCAAGGCACGGCTAGCGGCCGAGGCCGCCAAGCTCGCGCGCGAGAAGCTGAAGAACGACGACCGAGCCGAGGAGGCGGCGCAGCGCGCCATCAGCTACGACCCCACCAACCTCGAGGCGCTCATCGTCCTCGGCGACATCGCCTTCGATGCAAAGCATTTCTTCGAGGCGAGCAAGCACTACGAGCTCATCGCGGACCGCGTCGACACCCTCGACAAGGCGGCGGCCGCCGGGATCCTGGTGCGCTACGTCGACTCGCTGGCCTCCTCCGGCTCGACGGAACGAGCCGTGACCGCGATGGACACGCTGCTCCGGATTGCGCCCGACGACCCCCAGGCGCTCGAGCGAGTCGCCCAGGTGACCTTCGAGCACGGCTCACCCAAACGCGCCGTCGAGCTCTACGAGGATCTCTTCAAGCGTTTCGATGCGCGCTTCCAGGGCAAGGAACGGGCGCAGGCGCTCCACCGCTTCGGAGACGCGCTCCGTTCGAGTGAGCGCTACGACGAAGCGCTCACTCGCCTCGCCGAAGCGTGCGACCTCGACCCGACCAGCGAAGCGCCGCTGATAGCGCTCGCCAAGGTCCACGAGGCCAAGGGAGATTGGGAACAGGTTCTCAAGATCAAGACCCGTCAACTCGATATCGTGACCGACAGCCAACGGATCCACGTGCTCACCGAGATGGGCGACATCGCCGCGAGCCACCTCAAGGATCCTACGCGCGCCGCCAAGAGCTTCGTGGCGGCACTCGAGGAGCGACCCGATGACCGCAAGCTGCTCACCAAGTTGATGCAGCTCTACAGCGAGGAGAAGGACTGGGGGAAGCTCGTGGACGTCGTGCTCCGGCTCGCCGATTTCGTCGACGACGACAAGCAGAAGGCGAAGTACCTGCACACCGCCGCGATTGTCAGCGCGCGGCAGCTTGGAGACGTCGACCGCGCGCTCGAATTCTACGAGAAGGTCCTGAAGCTCGATCCCGAGATGAGCCGAGCGCTCGACGAGGCGATCGAGATCTCGACGACCAAGGGTGACTTCGAGAAGGTCGAGCAGCTCCTCAAGCAGAAGCTCTCGCGCGCCACCGGCTCCCAAGACCAAGCGCTCATGCTCGCGACCTTCAGCGCGCTCGGGAGCCTCTACGAGAAGAACCTCGGGTGGATGGATCAGGCCATCGACGCGTTCGAGGCGGCCCAGACTCTAGACGCCGACAACCGCGAGCGCGCGGAGCACTTGGCGGACCTCTACGCCTCGAACCCCGAGAAGTACCTCGACAAGGCGGTGACGTCACAGCTCGTGCTGCTTCGCCAGAACCCTTATCGACCGGACTCCTACAAGCTCCTCCGCCGCCTCTACACCGAGGTCAAGCAGCCCGACCCGGCGTGGTGCCTGTGCCAGGCGCTCTACGTGTTGAACCTCGCCGAGCCCGACGAGGAGCGATTCTTCAAGCGCATGCGCGCCGAGACCGCCGCCCCGGCCCAGGCGGCCTTCAGCGACGAGGACTGGCTACTCTCAGTCATGCATCCCGATGCGAGCCCGCTCCTCACGAGCGTATTCGCCCTCATCGAGCCTGCCGTCATCGCCAGTCGTGGTCAGGCGCTCGACGCGCTCGGCTACGACGCTCGCTACGCCATCGACCTGGCTCGACACCCCTATCCGATGAGCCAGACGCTGCACTACGCGGCCGGGGTCATGGGGATGGAGGCGCCGCCGACCTTCCAGAACACCAACGACCCGGGCGGACTTTCGTTCCTGCACGCGCATACGCCATCCATCGTGCTCGGCATGGCCGCGCTCGGAGCGGACGTCCCCGCGCAGGCCGCGGCGTTCATCGCGGCTCGCCACCTCGCGTATTTCCGCCCCGGGATGTACGTAAGGCATCTCATCCCCTCGGGTACCGCGCTGAAATCTTGGCTATTTGCCGCCATCAAGATGATCGCGCCCGCCTTCCCCGTCGCCGCCGAGCTCGAAGGGCCGGTCAACGAGGCGCTGGAGGCGCTCGAGGCGAGCATGCAAGGGCAGGCCCGAGATCAGCTCGCGCGAGTCGTATCGAAGCTGCTCCAATCTGGCGGCGCGCTCGATCTCAAGCGCTGGGTCGCCGGGGTGGATCTCACCGCGGATCGCGCCGGCTTCGTCGTCGCGCACGATCTCGAGACCGCCGTCGAGATCGTGAAGGCGTCGGACGAGGGCTCGAGCGCAGTGCCGAATCAGGAGCGTCTGAAGGAGCTCGTGCTCTACGCGGTGAGCGAGCCGTACTTCGCGATGCGTCGCAAGCTCGCCATCGGCATCGACTCCTGACCCTCACTCGGAGTCATCGGGGTTCTGTGCCGCCGGAAACCCGCGCATCGTGCCTCGCGCTCGAGAGCCTGCGCCGCCGACGCCCGCCGGCGACGGCTCGAAGAGCAAGTGCTCGAACGGACCGGTCACGCGCCAGGAGTAGAACCCGTCCGGACGCTTGGCGCGCTTGGCCTTCGGATCCAGATCGAAGAGCGCCGGCATGCTGGAGCCCGGCGCTCCGAACAGACTCTTGGTCGTCTCGTTCTTGCTCTTATACTTGTCCGAGAATCGGAACCTCAGCCCGAGCTCCGCGAGGCTGTTATTGAAGGGATCGCGGAGCCGGATCTTTCCATCCGCGATGACCTCGACGTCCGGCCCTCTCGCGGAAAACTGCTTCAGGTCGACGCGCCCTCCTGCGATATCCGCCTCGAGCGTAAGGTCTCCCGCGTCGAGCTTGGGGAGCGCGAGGGCGTCCATGACCTTGGCCTTGCCATCGCCCACCGTGAGCCGTGAGAGCTTCAGGCTGACCTTCCCGCTCGATTTCGCCAGCTTCTGTTCCGGCGCCTCGAGCTCGATGCTGCCGGTGAGCGTTCCGGTCATCGGCAGACCGGAGACGTCGCGCATGAATGGCAAGGCGCCGACGTCCATCTCCTCGAAGCGGAGCGCGACCTCACGATCGTTTCCCCGGTCGGTGACCTCTCCCGATACTTCCCCTCCGAGCACGCCCGCGCCGAAAGACACGTGCCGCGTCCCGAACAAGAATGAGAGGAGCGACAACCTCGCATAGACGTGCTCGAGCTCGACGACGCGTGGCTTCGGGGCCGCGCCGCTCTGGTCGGTCGAAGCGTTCTTCGGGGGCGGAAGCGTGAGCCTCACCCCGGACGCCTCCACCCCGCTCCCCCAGTACCAGCTCATGTCGTCGATCTCGAGCCTACTGCCGTCCGCCTGGCGAGCGTTGAACTCGGCGATCAGGCGTTCCTTGATCCGGTCGAACGGGAACGTGACGTAGACGAACACGAGGAGTGAGCCGAGGTAGAACGCCGGGTACCCGACCCAGCGCGCCCAGTCTCTCAGCCGGATGGTCACAGGGGCTGCTCCTCGGAGTCAGCAGCCTTCTCCGGCTTGGAGTCTGCCTTACGATCGTAGGCGCTCACCGTCATGTCCACGTCGTAGGAGTCGGGCTCGGTGCTGCGCTTGCGAATGTTGAGTTGAGAGATGAGCACGGGGAAGTGTGACGTCTCGATCTTCTCCATGAATTTCGCGAGCGCGAGCATCCCTACCTTACGGAGAACGATCTTGGTCGAACGCTCTTCGTATCTCTTGCCATGCGGCACGCTCGCCCGATCCTGGCTCTCAGGGATCTCGATTTCTACCTCTTTGGCAAATCCCGCAAGCATGCTGGCGAGAGGGGGAGCCGGGGTCGCGTAACGCTGAAGCAGAGCATCGTGATCGGTCTTCGCCTTCCTCACTCGGGCTCGTCCGCTCTCGATGCTGGCGATGACCCGCTGGAGCTCTTCGTTGTCGCTCTGCCGTGAGCTCACCATCGCAGAGGTCCCGAGCGGGAGGGCGAGGAGCAACATCCCGATGAACACGCTCGCCAAGATCGCGAGCAGCCGTCGCTCACGCGGCTCGAGTCGCTCGATGCGGTCTCCGACGCTCATGGCGCGCCTCCCAGGTCGGCGTCCGACGCGGCAGCCTTCTTGGGCTTCTTCTTTTGCGCCGCGTCCTCCGGACAGGACAGGTCGAATTCGAGCACGTACTTCTGCCGGTCGCTGTTTACGGCTTGGGTTATCTTCGAGATCTTCGCGTCCTTCACGCAGCGAAACTCCTTGAGACCGCCCAGCACGGTCTGTGCGTCCGCGGTAGAGCCGACCACGCCGTCGATGCGGACATGGCCGCGCTGCAAGTCAAATTCGTCGATATCGTGTGTCACGCTGCTAGGGATGCCCTTCGACAACGCTACGATGACGTCGAAGGCGTCCGCGTGCGGCATCGGGTCGGTGTCTTCCCCGCCCTCCTTCTTGCCGAGGAGTTCCTGAGCCCGGGCGGCATCGGAGGTCTTCTCGCCGAGCACTTCCTTCGAGACCGATTCGAGCGTGGTTTCGAGCGAGGTTCGCTGCTGCGAGAGCGCGCGGAGTTGCGCCCAGGTGGAGAACGCAAAGCTTATCGCGATGGCCACGCCGAGCCCCGAGAGCAGCGGAAGCTTCTCCTTCAGGAACCCGAAGCCACGTTGATAAGTGAGCGCGCCGCGACGAAGATCGAGATCTCGCGGTCGTCCAGCGAGACCGAGGCCAAGGGCGATCGCCTTGGCGAAGCGCGGGATGTCTCGAGCTTGCTCCTCGGTCAGCCCTTCGAGGGCGAGCGCGGGGAGCGGTAGCGCCGGGACTCCGAGCGCGCTCGACAGGTAGGCCTGAGCCCCCGGCGTGGCGGCGCCGCCGCCAATCAGGAAGACGCTCGCTACCGCCGCTCCGCCTCGCGCCGTCCAGGCGACGAAGCTCTGCCGGAGCTCTGCGGCCAGAGCCTCGGCAACCATCGGATCCTCCACCCCCTCGACCCCGCGCGACAAGGTCCGCGCGAACACCGGCTCACCGTCCCTGAGCAGCACCACCTCGGTTCGTCGCGCGCCCAGATCCACGAGAGCGATCGGGCCGGGCACCGCGAGCTCGGCCGAGAGCGTCGCCAGGTTCGCGAGCGGCAGCGGCCCCGAGCCGACGCGCTCCGGCTCCCGGCCAACGGCGCGCGCGACGAGGCCGATTCGCGCTCGGACCTGCTCGGTGCGCGCGGCCGCGGCGAGCGCCACGATCGGCTCGGTCGGTGAGCCGCGACGAAGCAAGCGGTAATCGTAGACGAGCTCACTGAAGTCCACCGGCACCTGCGCCTCGAGCTCGAACGGGAGTACCTCGGACATCCGACGGAGCGCGGTCGACGGCATGGTGATGAGGTGAGTGAAGGAGCGCTCGCCCTCGATCCCCACGGCGATCGACTCACCATGCTGGATGAGCGGACCCGAGCACGCAGCGAGCGCATCCGCCACGCTCTCTGGGCCGTCGAGCGACACCTCGAACGTCCGTTCGAGCGCGACCCGTCGATAACCGGTACGGAGCAGCGCGACCCGCACCTGGGAGCTCCCGATGTCAATGCCGACGACCCTCGCCATACGTCCTCAGTTGATCCTGTAGTAGATGATATTACCTGCTGCGCTCGGCCGGAGCGCGCCCACGATCGCGCTCGACGAGGCGTCCGCCGGGAGGCCCGCGAGCGGGTTTGCCTCGGTCGCCCCAGACTGCCCGAGCCCTCCGGGGCCCGTGGCGCCATCGCTCCCCAGCAAGCCGAGCGAGGAGAGCTGCCCGAGGTTCGGCATTCCGGGCGGCGGCGCCCCGCGGAAATCCACCACGGCGTGGACTTTCACGCGAGTCTCGCGCTTCCCGGCCTTCACGTAGCCGGTCGCGTAGATGCTGAACACTCGACTCTCGGTGGTGATGGCCTTCATGGTCTCCGAATCCGAGAGGAACACCACCGGCTGGAGCCCCACCGCCGCCATGACCGTCCCGATGGGCCCGGTACCCTTCATCGTATTGACGAAGCCCCTCGTGGAGCTGAAGAGCGGGGCGCCCATGGTGAAGCCACGAAGCATGGTCACGGCGCTCAGGAAGGAAGAGGCCTGGAGCGGGTCGTTGCAGAGTGGCGCCGCCGGCGCGTTGCCGCAGATCACCGCCAGCAGAGTCTGAGCATTGGCGGTGTTCACGTTCACCTTGCCCTGACCCCACACCGTGACGGTCCGCTTGTCCGGGTTCGAAGGATCCGGTTGGATGAAGGTGCTCCAGAAGTCGTCACCGACGCCTCGCACGAGGCGCAGCTCCTCCAAGCTGTCGAAGGCCGCGTTCTTGCGCTGATACGGCCGCTTCAGCATCTCATAGTACGAGTCTTCTGCGCCTGCCTGTTGAGCGGTCCCCGAGTGCGGGTCACAGGTGTAGGCGTCCTGATCCGGGTCAGTCCAGTCGACGATGGCCGAGCAAATCGTCTGGCGGTCCGAGTGAGCGCCGTCCGGATCTGCGTTCTCGAACATCGAGTCGTACTGGGGCCCGAGCATGAGCCCCGAGAGCTGGCTCGCCAAGCGCGCCTGAGAGAAGGCGTCGCCGCGAGCCGCAGTGTTGAGGTCAATCTTCGAGTCCTCGTCGACGATGGTGATCTCGAAGCCAGCGCCGTCGAGCCCCAGATGCTTGCCCTCGCTCACGTCGACGCCCGCCAACAGGCGAAACGCTTCCGCACCGGTCTTGTCGTTGAACGCCCCGAGCACCTGATCCGCGAATTGCCACACCGGGATCTGCGGCGGGCCGCGACGCATCAGCAAGAAGAGCGGGGCCAGCGCCTTACGAATGGTGGGCTCCGAAGCGATGAGTAGCCGCGAGAGGTTGATGGCGCTCTTGGCCGCGTACTCTGCCTTCAGTGCATCGCGCTCGGTAAGGGCGCTGCCGAGCTCGGCGGAGGTCTGGTCCTGAAATTCCGTCAACATGACCGTCAGCACGGTGAGCGCGCCGAGCACCATGATGAGCGCGACGCCACGCTCCTTGCGCCGCGAGCGACGACGCCCACGGGCACGGCGACGGAGGCGAGCTTCCCGCGTCATTGGGTCGCGAAGGTGAGCGGGCGCTCGATGGGGAGGGAAATCTTGGTGACGAAGCGGATGGTGTCACGCGCGCGCCCCGCGCCCGTCCGTTGGCCACCGTTCAGCACCAGGATCACGCGAACTTGCAGCGGGAGCCGGTCTGGCTGACCGGTAGCGCCCTGGGTCGTATCCCAGCTCTCGACCCACTCTCCGGTCAGCGGATCGAGGAATTTCAGATCGAAGAGATCGATGTCCGTCGCCAGCACATCCACGCGCCCACCCTTGGTCGGCTCGAGATCGGGCTTCGGTGAGAAGCGCCGGACCAGGTCGACGACCCCCGGCTCCTGGGGGTTGTCAGAGCCGAAGTACGAGAGCTCGCACTGATCGGACTCATGGGCGTCGCGATCGAGGCGCCGGTTCGAGAAGGAGTTGAAGTCCACTCGATCGGCAGGCGTTCCGGCCTTCCCGACGAACGCGGTCTTCTGGATGGCGAGCGACGGGTTGATGGGGCGATGAGCGGACAAGTAGGCGCTCTGCAGCTCACGGCCGATCCGATCGAGCGCCAGGCGGCCCTCGCGATAGCGGTCGCCGAGTCGCTCGATTCCCGCCTTGCTGCGCTGGAGCCCAGAGAACGCGCTGTAGATGAGCACGCTAATCATCGCGAGGATGGCGATGGCGACCAGGAGCTCGATGAGCGTAAAGCCGGCCGTGCGCGAGCGACGACGCCGAGTCATGGCTTCCCTGACTGCTGCGATTCCATCGCGGAATTGAGCTGCTCCATCTGGCCCGCGGTGGCTGGGTCGAGGCCGCCTTGTAGCGGATTGGTAACGTACTGCTCGACATCGAGGGTGCGCTCTGCCTTCCCCTCGCGCCACTTCACGGTCACCGTGACTTTGCGGATGCTCGCTTCGAGCATCGGCTTCAGATCCGGATAGACCAGGCTCATGAGCATCGGCGCCATGCCCTGGGTGCCGCCAACAGCCGCGGCGGTCATCATGCTCGCGAGCCCGCCGATCCCGCCGTCGCCGAGCGCGGCGCCGCCCGTCTGCTGGACGGAGGCGAGCGCGCCCATCGCCCCGAGGTTGCCGGCGCCGAGCGCGCTGGTGGGATTGGTCGATAGTCCGCCGTCGCCGGTCGCCAGGTTCAACCCCGCATCCCCGGCGGAGTCGAGCGCCGCTGGCGGAGGGAGCGTCACCGTCTCGACCTTCCAGGCGCAGGAGAAGCGCGCGTCGCCGTCATCGTCCTCGCAGCACTTGCCTTCGTCGTTCTGGTCAGTGAGCGGGAAGCCGTCTCGCAAGAGCTTCACCTCGAGCTCACCCATGCGGCACCGGGCAAGGTTGTCTACGAGCGCGAGGTTCGCGGACCGCTGAGCGCTCCCGAAGAGACCGACCTGCGAGCTCAGTATGACGGTGAGCCCGAGCCCGAGGATCGCCACCGCGACCAGCACCTCGAGCAGGGTGAACCCTCGGTCTCGACCGACCGCCGGGCTCACGGCGTGTCCTCCTCGCCCTTGCGCTCGCCGAAATCGGCGTCGTCCCGCCGGTCCTCGAGCGCGTGGAGTCCGCGCCGGATCCGCGCTCTGCCCGTGAGCGGGCTCACCTCGACGGTGAGCCCGTCGTCGCGACTCCCGATCCGAAGCTGCACGACGGCCCGCTCGGTGTCCCCGCCCGGCCAGAAGTACAGATAGGCCCGCCCCTCGCTGCGGGCTTGGCCGTCATGGTCGGTCTGCACCTCCACGAAATGGACGTCCTTGCCGAGCTCACGCCCTTGACCCGGGTCGTCACCATCGAAGCCGAACTGCGCGACCGGCTTGAAGCTGGCGCGCGGCGCTCGCGGCCCCTCGAGGATCCGGTCCGACTCCTCACGCGCCTTGCGCTCCGCTTCGGTCGCCGGCTCGGCGCCGCCGCCAGTGCTCTCGCCCTCTTCCTTCACGCGGAGCATCGGACCGCTCGTCTCTTCCAGTTGAATCCGGTCGTGGTCGAGGTCGAACACCATCCGCACCGGATTTCCGGTGGCGTTGGCTCGAGTGAGCCCGAGGCGAACCCCGCTCACCACCAGCATCGCGGCAGCTCGCTCGCGACTGCTCGCGAACATCCCGGAGCCGAACACGATGGCACCGCTCAAGAGCGCGATGAGCGCGATGACGACCAGCACCTCGACCAAGGTGAGGCCACGCGCCCCGCGGTCTCCGCCGCGACCCGCTCGCGCTCCCGGTGGCCATCCGGGTAGATCCGAGCGACGGGGCGTCACGGCGCCCCTCCGCTCGGTCATCCGGACGCCGCGGAGAGCCATTCGCGCCCGCTATTCCGCTTCCGCGGTCGTACCCTTGGGCACTCGGATGTCATCCGAGCTGCCCTTCTTCTTGTCAGGCCCCGCGGAGGTGACGACGACCTCATCGTCCGTGCAGGTCAAGGTATAGGGCTGCCCCCAGGGATCGGAGGTGCTGGCGCCCGGATCGAGGTACTTCTCCTGCACGAGTTGGCTGATGGTCGGGCAGGTCGTCTCGTTGGTCGTCGCTTGCCAGTTCTGGACGGCGCCGCGGATGGTCTGCGCCCCGGTCCCGGCCAGCTTGATCTGCGACTCTCGATAGCGGGGGAGCGCGAAGACCGTCACACCGCCTGCGACCATCGCGATGATGGCGACCACGATGAGCACCTCGACCAGCGTCACGCCCCGCTGGGCGCCTCGCGCCGCCTGAACGGCGCGCATCCTCGCGTATAGCCGCGCCAAGCTGAACGAGCGCTGTTCGCCCCGAACCGGTGCGGGCGACGTCGCAGAGAAGGGAGACTTGGCTGAATGTGTCATGGGGGTCCTCGTCATTCGATGCGGTCCAGGCCAGCCGGCAAACCGTCGGGGCCATCGCTCAAGAGCTCGTAGCGCGAGCCTTCGCGACGCCCCGGACAGATGAGCCGGAGCGGATGCCCCCACGCGTCACGCGGGGGCTCCTTCAGACTTACATACGCGGTGGCCGCGCCCACGTCCCGCGGGCACGCGCCGTCGTGGCCTGCCATGAAGGCGTCCACCGCGCGTCGCACGTCGAGCAAGACGGCGCGCGTCTGGCGGACGCCGACTTGCCGGCGCTCTCGCAGACCAATCACCACCAGAAAGCCGAGCGCCGAAGCCCCCAAGAGGAGCGCGCGGACTCGCCGCACGCCGAACCAATGGCGAAGCCCATGGCGAGCTTCCCACGGGAAGAAGGTTCGTTCCTCCAAGCGACGGCGTCTCATCACTGCACCAGGGCGTTCATCTGGATGAGCGGCATGAGGATACTGAGGGCGATGAAGCCCACCACCCCGCCGAGGATGACGATCATGAGAGGTTCGAGCAGGCTGGTGAGCGCGGCGACCCGCGTCTCCACGTCCGCTTCGTACGCTCGGCTGACGTTCTCGAGCATGGCCTCCAGCTGTCCGCTGCGCTCCCCGACGGTGATCATGTGCGTCACCATGGGCGGGAACTGGCCGCTCCGTTTGAGCGGCTCCGCGATGCTCTCGCCCTCACGAATGGAGCCGATCGCCTCGCCGATCACGGCCTCCAGCCGAGCGTTTTGAAGGACGTTCTTGCCAATCTCCATCGCCTTCAGCAGCGGCACGCCGCTGGCGAGCAGGGTGGAGAGCGTCTTCGAGAAGCGCGCCACCGCGACCAGCAGGTTCAAGCGGCCGAACACCGGCACTTTGATCATCGCGGCGTCCCACTTGAAGCGACCCGCGTCGGTCCGCAGCCAGCGACGGAAGAAATAGAAGCCGAGCCCGCCTAGCCCGAGGATGAGCCACCAGTACGAGCCCAGCACGTGGGACGTAAAGATGAGGAGCTGCGTGTACCAAGGGAGCGCTTGCCCGAGGTTGTCGAAGATGCTCGTGACCTTGGGGACCACCGCGATCATGAGCACGCTCACCAGCACCGAGCCGATGATGGTCATGAGCACCGGATAGGCGAGCGCCGCTACCACCTTCCCCTTCAAGCGCGCCTGACCTTCCATGAAGTCCGCGAGGCGCTCGAGCACGGTCTCGAGTGTCCCCGAGGCTTCACCGGCCGCCACCATGTTGACATAGAGCGGCGGGAACACCCGCGGGTGCGCCTCGAGGCACTTGGCGAAGCTGGTCCCTTCGTTGAGGCTCTCGCGCACCGCGGTGAGCACGCGCACCAAGACCTCCTTCTCCACCTGTTCGGTCATTGCCGCGACCGAGTCGACCAGGGGAACGCCCGCGCGAACCAGGGTCGCGAGCTGGCGTGTCATGACCGCGACGTCGGCGGCGGAGACTCGCCGGAAGATGGCGAAGAAATCTATGTTGCGCTGCGCCTGCTTCTTCCGCTCGGCCTCCTCGGTGGCCGCCGTGAGCAGGATGCCGTCTCGACGCAGCACGGCGCGCAGCGCTCTCGCGTTGTCGGCGTCCCGGTAGCCCTTCACGGGCTTTCCGGTGTCGGCCGCGATGCCGCGAAATTCGTAGACGGCCATCTTCCAACCTAGTCGAGAAACACGTCTTCTTGGGTCGCCGCTACGACCTCCTCTACCGTGGTCCGGCCGAGGAGCACCTTCCGAGCACCGTCGTCGCGGAGCGAATCCATCCCCTGCGCCTGCGCCGCTCGCTTGATGGCCTGGGCATCCGCGTTCTGGAGGATGAGTGAGCCCACCGCGTCGTCGGCGATCAAGAGCTCGTAGATGCCGCGACGCCCGGAGTAGCCCTTGTTGTCACAGCGCTCGCAGCCCCGCGCACGAAAGAAGGTCGGCATGGTCGGTTCCCGCCAGCCCACCGGCACGTAATTGGCGTCATGCGTGAGGTAACGAGGCGACAGCACTCGCTGATCGCGGCGGCGGGTGCGCTCGGGATCGATCCCGAGCTGTTGGAGCTCGAACGGGGTGGCCTGATAAGGCTCTTTGCAGTCTTCGCACAGGACGCGCACGAGCCGTTGAGCGAGGATCCCAATCACGGTGGAGCGGACCAAGAACGGCTCGATCTCCATCTCGACCAGGCGGGTCACCGCGCCGGCGGCGTCGTTGGTGTGAATCGTGGAGAGCACCAGGTGGCCGGTCATCGAGGCGTGGATGGCGATCTCGGCGGTCTCCCGATCGCGGATCTCACCGACCATGATCACGTCGGGATCCTGCCGGAGGAACGCGCGAAGCGCGCTGGCGAAGGTGAGGCCGATCTTCGGCTGGACGGCGACCTGATGGATCCCGCCGATCTCGTACTCGACGGGATCCTCCGCGGTCAGGATGTTGATATTTGGCCGGTTGATCTTGTTGAGGCAAGCGTAGAGCGTGGTCGTCTTGCCGCTGCCGGTCGGCCCGGTGACGAGGATGATCCCGTTCGGCCGATGGACGAGCTGATCCATCAAGCGGTAGTCGCGCTCCGAGAAGCCGAGCTCGGTCAACTCGAGGAGCACGTTGGTCTTGTGGAGCAGTCGCATCACGATCCGCTCGGCGTCCCGGCTGGTCGGGATGGTGGACACGCGGACGTCGATGGCCCGGCCGGCGATCCGGAGAGAGATGCGCCCGTCTTGGGGGAGCCGTTTCTCGGCGATGTTCAGCCCAGCCATGATCTTCACGCGAGCGACCACCGCGCTCATGAACTGCCGGCTGGCGCGCCGCGCGACGTAGAGCTGACCGTCGATCCGATAGCGGACCAGGACCTCCTTCTCCTCGGGCTCGATATGGATGTCGCTCGCGCGCTCCTTGACCGCCTGGGAGAAGAGGTTGTTGACCCAGCGGATGATGGGGGCTTCCTCGTCGGACTCGAGGATGTCGATGGCCTCGTCCGCGCCGAACTCGTGGGAGGACTCGAGCTCACTGCTGGTGTCCTGCCGCTCGTAGACGCGCATGATCGCGTCCGCGACCACGTCCGGTAGCGCCACCTGCGCCACTACCGGCTTCTCGAACATCGCGCGGACGTCGTCGAGCGCCGCGGTATCGAGCGGATCCCCGCAGATCACCTCGACGACGTCGTCCGTCTCGCTCACCACGAGGAGCTTGTGCGAGCGAGCGTACCCAATCGGGATCCGGGTCGCGATCGCGAGCGGGACGGACTCCGCTTCGATCCGCTCGACGAAGCCGAGCCCGCACTCGGCGGCGAGCGCCCGCGCGACCTGATGGTCGCTCGCGAGTTGGCTCTGCACGACCAGCTCGACGAGCCCAGTACCCCTGTCGCGCTGCTGGGCGTAGAGCGGCTCGAGCGCGTCCAGCGTCACTACGCCGCGTCTCACGAGGATGTCACCGAGCGCGCGCTGTTCCAGCATGGCGCTCACTCGACGCGGTCTACGCTCGCGGTTACGCTGCGCGCCATCGGGTTGATACGGATCGGCGGGTCGGACTGCCCGGTCGGCGCGGGCGCCGGACGTGGGGTCCGGATCCGCCGCGGCTGAGGCTGCTGCACCGGGACCGGTGCGGGTGCGCCGCTGCCGCCCGCGCCCGGCCTCACCCCGGACGGCAGATCGATGGGCTCGGTCGGCGCGTGCTCGGCCTTCTCGGAGGGCTGACTCTCGGCCTCGAGGCGCTGTCGCTCCTCCACCTGGAAGTACGCCTGCCGGATGTCCTCGACCAGCCCGTTGGTGCGCGACCAGTCCTTGGGCGGTTCCCAGTCGCTCCCGCCGAACACGAAATACCGATCCAGGAACTCCTGTCGCTCCTGCATCTTCCGTTCGAAGATCTTGCGGAGATCGGCCTGGCTCTGGATGACGTACGGCGTAAGGACGAGGAGCAGGTTGCTCTTTCGATTCTCGTTGGTCGTCTTCCGAAATAGAAACCCGAGGACCGGGAGATCACCGAGCACGGGCACCTTGGTGCGCGTCTTCACCACCGAGTCGCGCATCAGCCCGCCGATGACCACCGTCTGCTGATCGTCGACGACCACGGTCGTCTTCGCCGTGCGCTTGGTGATGGGCACCGCGCCGAGCGCGCCGACCGCGGCGCCCGGGTTGCTGATCTCCTCTTCAATCTCGAGCCGCACCTGGTTCGTGGAATTGACGTGGGGCGTCACCTTGATCTTGGTGCCCACATCCTGCCGGGGTGCGCTGTAGCCGTAGCCGCCGAGCGCGCCGAGCCCGGCGAGCGCTCCCAGCCCGGCGGTAGCGCCGGAAGCTCCGCCGGCCAGGCCCGCGAGCGAGCCCAGGCCGCCGAGCGCGCTCCCTCCGACGTTGGTCTGGAGCGGGATGTTCTCGCCGACGTTGATCTCGGCCGGCGTGTTGTCGGTCGCGATGATGTGGGGCGTGGCGAGCACGTTGGAGTCGCTGTTGCTCGCGATGGCGTTCAGCACCACGCCGAACGCGGGGATGCTGAGCCCGGTGCCGAGCAGGTTCGAGGTGCCCGGCAGATCGGGCCCGCGCACGCCGAGCGCCGCGCCCTGCAGCGCGTCCTGGTTCAGCGGGAAGGAGGCCGAGTTGCTCGCCTGGAACCCGCCGAGGAAGAGCGAGTCCCCTCCCCCGCCGATGTTGGACTGCGCGCCGCCGTGAAAGGACGTGCCGAGGGTGGTCGAGTGATCGACGACGACGTCCATGATGACCGCCTCGATGAACACCTGGCGGCGGCGCATGTCGAGCTGATCGACGACCATGCGCATCTGCGCGTAGTCGCGCGCCGAAGAGGTGATGATGAGCGAGTTGGTCGCCTTGTCGGCCGTCACCCGGACCGTCCCCTCGAACAGATCTCCCTCTCCGCCGGGCTGTCCGGGCTGCCGGGCGCCGGTGCCTGCGCCGCTCAACATCTGGGTGAGCGTCTGGGCGAGCTCCTCGGCCACCGCGTTCTGGAGCGGGAGGACGTGCACCCGACCCTCCGCGGCCGGCTGCGAGTCGAGCCGCTTCATGAGCTCGAGGAGGCGGAGATAGGCCTCCTCGTTGCCCACCACGATGAGCGAGTTGGTCTGATCGTCGGCGACTACCTTGACCAGGCCGCCGCCCGCGCCGCCGGCCGCGCCGCCCTGCCCCCCCAAGTCGAAGAGCTCGTTGATGCGCTTGGCGAGCTCGGACGCCGAGCCGTAGTGGACCGGCTCGATCCACATCTTGTTGCTCGAGCCTCCGACGTCGACCTCCTCGATGATGCGGATCATCCGCCGGATGTTGGAGCCCGTGTCGGTGACGATGAGGAGCTGGCCGGGCGCATAGATCGAGATGTCGCCCTCCTTGCTCTTGAACTTGGTGAGGAGCTGCGCGACCTCCTCGGCGGAGACGTTCTTCAAGCGGTAGAGCCGCGTGATGTAGCGATCGGTGTCCGGCACCGGCGCGCCGCGCGAGTAGACCGGCGTCGGCGCGCCGACGATGCCGCCGGTGTCGACGATCTTGAGGAACTGACCGTGCGGGATCACGGTCATGCCGTTCGCCTCGAGGATCGACAAGAACGCCTGGTAGGCCTCCTCCAGCGTGACCGGTGTCGGCGACACCACCGTCGCCTTGATCTGGCGGACCTTGGGCCCGTAGATGAAGCGCTTGCCGGTCATCCCGCTGATGTGATTCACGAGCTCGGCGAGGTCGGCGTCCTGTAGGTTGAACTTCACGCGGAACCCACCCGGCTTCGGGCGGTACGGCGTGTCCACCGCGCGCGCGATGGCGTCCATGCTGGTGGGCGGCTCGCTGTCGGTCGCGCCGGGGATGATCGGCGGAGCCGCGGCGGGCGCCGGAGCGGGCGTGGTCGGCGCCCTGCCGGCCGCGGGCGCGGCCGCGGCGGGAGCTGCCGGCCGAGCCGCAGGAGCCGCGGGGAGCCGCGGTCGCTGGGCGCGAATGGGCGGCGCTTGCGCGAAGGCCGGGCTGGACAGGAGGAGCAGGGCCGGCAACGCAGACCGAAGCGGCGAACGGAGGAGGTTCATGCGCTCTACTTGATGTGAAAATCGATACCCATGGACTGGCCACGGCGGTTGATCTTGACGTTGAGGTTTGGCGCGGTGCGAAGCCTCGCGTAGGCCTCGAGCGCCTTCTCGGGGCTGCTCATGTTGAAGCCATTGATGGCCTCCAAGCGGTCGCCGTTCTGCAGGCCGAGCGTGCCGAGCAGCGAGTCCGGCGCGACCCCGAAGAGCCGAATCCCGACCACCTTGCCGTTCTGCTGCTCCGGGACGATGCGCGCCGAGCGCATCAGCTCCGCCTGGTTCTCGAGGATCTTGTCCACCACGCTGCGGTCGACGTTGAACTCGGTGTCGCTGACCTTCTGGATCTTGGAAGCGATGTCGGAAGGAACCCGAGACGCTCCGGCAGGCTTGCCGGGCGTCGGCGTCGGCGTCGCCTTGGGCGCTGCGGTAGGCGCAGGCTGCGCGGCGAAGAGGAGCGCCTGGCACAAGCTCGGTCCGCTGGTCGCCCACACCGACGGGCTCTGCTCCTTCGAGTTGTATCCGATGTACGCGATCTGGCTGCCGCCGACGGTGTCCCCGACACGACGGATGGTCGGCTTCGGCTCACCCGGGCCTTGAATCGCCGCGAGCGACCACTGCGGGTCGGGCGACTCGGTGATGATGGCGACGCGGAGGCCATCGCACGCGGGAGCCGAGAGCGGATCGGAGATGTCCGGCGCGGTCGAACGCGCCTCGGGGACCGGGATCGGGGTCGCGTTCAGCGGACCGGTAACCGAGTCGAAGGGGTTCCGGTCCAGGATCGGTTCCGCGCTCTTGTTCGCGCCCGAAGCCGCCATCGGGTCTGGCGGTTGCGGCGCGGCCGGCGGCGCGGTGAGGCCCTCGCCAGCGCCGAGCGCGGCGCCGAGCAGCTGGGTGGCGCCCGACGCCTGGAAGTACGCCATCACGGCGACCAGGCCGAGCACCACCAGGGTGAACCAGCGCTTGAGGAGAGCGTCGAAGGCCACGAGTCCGGGGGGTATAAAGCCAGAGGCGTGCCAGCCGTCAACGGAGAAAGAACACCGCGAAATTCCGCGGGTTTTTCGCCGAGCCCCCCGGAGGGCACGCCGGCTCGGGCGCCAAGCTGGCACGGCACGCGGCCTGAGCGAGCTCACCGTGACAATTTGGCAAGTGGCTCTCACGGAGCCGGCTGGCACGAGCGCTGCTCAAGGGGCCTCCTGCTCACCGAGCTTGCGGTAGATGGTCCGGGTCGAGATCCCGAGGAGCTGCGCCGCCAGCGACTTGTCTCCCGCGGTGTGCGCGAGCGTCTCTCGGATGAGCCGATGCTCGACCTCCTCGAGCGGCGTGCCGATGCTGAAGGTGAGCGCGGTCGGGGCCGGGCTCTTCGCCTCCGCGACCACCTCCGGGAGATCCTCGAGCCGGAGCGTGTCCGAGCGGCAGAGGACGGCGGCGCGCTCCACCACGTTCTCGAGCTCACGCACGTTGCCCGGCCACGAGTAGTCCATCAGCTTGCTCATCACCTCGCGCGGGATGCCGAGCCGTCCTCGCCCATTCTTGCGGCAGTAGACACCGATGAAATGATCGACGAGGAGCGGGATGTCCTCGCGGCGCGCCCGCAGCGGCGGCGCGGTCACCGCGATGACGTTCAGCCGATAGAAGAGATCCTCGCGGAAGCGCCCCGCCTCGACCTCCGCGGCGAGATCTCGGTTGGTCGCCGCGACGATCCGCACGTCGCTCTTCACCGTGTGCCCTCCGACCGGCTCGTACTCGCCCTCCTGTAAGACCCGCAGGATCTTCACCTGCACGGACGGCGAGAGCTCGCCGATCTCGTCGAGGAACAGCGTGCCGCCGCGCGCCCGCGCGAAGCGGCCGTCTCGCTTGCCGACCGCACCGGTGAACGCGCCGCGCTCGTGGCCGAAGAGCTCCGCCTCGAGGATCGACTCCGGGATGGCCGCGCAATTGACCGCGACGAAGGGCCCGTCGGCGCGGAGGCTCTTGCCGTGGATGTAACGCGCGATGAGCTCCTTGCCGGTGCCACTCTCACCCAGGACGAGCACGGTCGCGCTCGACGGCGCGGCCTGCGTCGCCACGTCGAGCACGCGGCGGAGCGCCGCGCTCTGCCCCACGATCTCGCGCGTGGTGAGCAGCTTCAGCTCCTCGCGGAGCGACCGATTCTCGGCGACCAGCGACTGGCGCTCGGCGGCCTTGCGCACGCTCTTCACGATGGTCATCCGCTTCAGCGGCTTCTCGACGAAGTCATAGGCGCCCTCCCGCATCGCCTGCACCGCGGTCTCCACGGTTCCGTAGGCGGTCATCAGCACGACCTCGGTGTCGGGCGAGATCTCCTTGAGCGCGCGCAGCAGCTCCACTCCGTTGGTGCCCGGCATCATGAGATCGGTGAGCACCACCTGGACCCGGTGGCGGCGCACGAGCTCGAGCGCCTGCCGAGCGCCATCGGCGTCGAGCACCCGCATCCCCTCGCGCTGGAAGATCTTGGTGAGCGAAGCGACGTTGCTCGGCTCGTCGTCCACGACCAGCACGGTGATGTCCGGCTCCCCGCTGCTCGGCGCGCTCGGGGGCCCCGCGCTTGACGCGATGTCCGTAGGCGCAGTCAATATGTCACTCATCACGTCATCGTGTCAGGAGAGCGACAATTGATCAAGGCTCGGCCCGCCGAACGGAGCCAACTGCTTGAGCTTCTACGCAAAAACCGGCTAGCGCGGCTCGAGCGCGATGGTCACGCGCCGGCCGTTCCGCGTCACCTGGACCTCGACCGGTCCGGGGCCCCGGAGCCCTTGGTAGCCCTCGAGAGCGCTCTCGCGGTTCGTGACATGAACCCCGTTCACGGACTCCACCCGATCTCCGCTTCGGATACCGAGCCGGGCGAGCAGGGAGTCCGGGGTGATCTTGAAGATCCGGACCCCGAGCACGTCCTCCCCCGTGGTCTCGAACAGGATGGCGGAGTCGGGCATGAGCCGGCGCGGATCGGACAGGATCTCGTCGACGGCGGCGCGGGCGATCACGGTGCGCGTGTCACCTTCGCGGCGGATCGCCGCGGCGAGATCGACCGGCGCGCGCGCGCGCGGCGGCTCCGCCAGCGCGGGGCGCTCGGGCGGCGGCTCGGCTCCCGCGCCGCGCTCGAAGAGCAGCGCCTGACAGAGACCGTCCGCTCCGGTGAGCCACACCGCGGGGGTCCGCCGGAGCGCGTTGAACCCGATGTAGGCGACCCTGCGCGCCCCCACTGGATCTCCGACGCGGTAGAGCCTCGCGCCGCCGCCCTTCACCTCGAGTGCCGCCTGCGACGCTCGCGGATCGTCCGCCTCGGTGACGATCCGTGCCTCGACATCGCCGCACGGCGGCGCCGCGAGCGGCTCGACGTCGCTCGGCGCCGTCGCCGGCTCGGGCGCGGGGGCGACCTCGGAGCCGAGCGGCCCGGTCACCGAGTCGAAGGGGTTCCGCGCGAGGATCGGAGCGGCGGCGCCCCCGCGCGCCGGGCTCGACGACGGCGCGTTCGTGGGCGCGACGGGAGACGGCGCCGGGGCGCCAGCCACGCGAGCGCCCAAGAGCGCGCTCACGCCGCGCGCGGAGAACCACGCTGCGAGCGCGAGGAGCGCCAGCACGACCAGCGGAAAGAACCTGCGGAGCCAGGCATCGAACGCCACGAGAGCCGAGCGAGCCTACGTCTCCCACCGGCCCGAGGCCAGCGCCCGCTTCAGCGCTCCTTCTCGCGGAGCGCGCGGAGCTCGCGGGGCTCGACGAAGTCCTCGGCGGAGAGCACCAAGCGCTCGACCCGCACCCCCCGCTCGAGCGCATCGACGATCTCCGGGAGATCCGCGCGCGTGACGCGCCCGTAGAAGAAGCCGTCCGGCTCGACCGCGATGGTCGGCCCCGCCCAGCAGGTGTCGAGGCAGCTCGAGCTGCACGCGCGCGCCTCGACCTGGGCGAGCCCGCGCTCCTTCAGCATGGCCTTCAGCTCGGCGTAGAGCTCGGTCGAGCCGCGCGCCGCGCACGAGCCGCGCGGCGTGCCGTCCGGTCGCCGGTTGATGCACACGAAGAGGTACCGCTTCCGCTGAGCCATGCGCGCGAGCAATCTCGCGTAGCGCGCCGCGCGCGGTCAAGCGTCGCGGGCGCGCTCGTCCGCGGCCCGCGGCTCGCCCTGGCCGCACGGCCCTCGGTCGACTACGCTCGGCAGCGCGTTGAACGAGATCCCGCGCGACATCACGCTCCCCGAACCCGGCTCGACCACCGCGCGCCGAACGCTCGGTCGCTTCCTGCGGCAGACCCTCGGCGATCTCATGACGCTCCCGCCCGGTCGATTCCACTCGCCGGTGTTCGACGGCTTCTCCGACGTGCGGGCCGTCATCGAGCGGCTCCTGCGCGAGCGCGAGACGGGTGCGGTGTTCTCGATGCTGCGGCGCCCGACCCACTCGGGTCTGGTTCGTTGTCTCCACCGAGAGCTGTGGGGCGAGGGGGACGTCAAGAAGCTCGACGGCTGGCTCACCGAGCTGACGGCGCTCCTCGCGCTCGAGCTTGCTCGCGCGGGGACGCTGCCGCCCGACGGGCTCCGGCTCACCGAGCGCCCGGCGCGGCTCCTCTCGCTCGCGCTCCGGGTCGAGCTGCGGCTCGATCCGCGGTGGCGTATCGGAGTCCGCCCGGGTCGCCTCGTGCTCGAGGGCGACGGTCGCACGGTCGAGCTCGACCTCGACGGGCTCGACGTGATCCGAGGGCTGCCGGAGGGCGTCACGCTGACCCGGCCCTATCATCAGATCGACCGCGACCTGCTCCTGGCAGAGAGCGACAACAACCCGCTCGCCGATTTCGAGGCGCACCCGGAGAAATCCGGCAACCCCATCGATCTCGCCGGACGTGACGCGTCCGACTGGGCCCGAGCGCTGGCTGCCTCGCTCCAGCTGGTCGAGGACCACCTCCCCGAGCTCGCCGACGAGATCCGGCTCGTCATGCAAACCATAATCCCGGTCGGCTACTTCGCGGACCGCCACCTCTCGGCCTCCTACGCCGAGGTGGTCGGGACGGCGTATTTGTCGTTGCACCCAGATCCGATGACCATGACCGAGGCCTTGGTCCACGAATTCTCGCACAACAAGCTGAACGCGCTCTGGCTCTCCGATCCGCTCCTCGAGAACGGCTTCTCGCCGCTCTTCACCTCGCCGGTGCGACCGGACCCGCGCCCGCTGCATGGGATCTTGCTGGCGGTCCACGCCTTCGTCCCGGTCGCGCGTCTCTATGAGCGCTTGCTCGAGACGGGGCACGAGCTCTCGCGGACGCCAAGCTTCGCGGCTCGCCTGAGGAAGATCGTGGCGGGGAACCATGACGGCCTCGCGACCTTGCTCGAAAATGGCGTCCCCACCGCGGTCGGTCGCGGCGTCCTCGCCGAGCTCGAGCGGTGGGATCGGCACTTCACCGCGCGGTTCTCGAGCTAGCGCTCGCTAAGTGCGGAGCGCCGGCGTCGCGCTCGAGGACTCCGCGGAGCCCAGCGGGAACGTCAGACTCACGGTCGTGCCGTGGGTGGGCTGGCTCTCGATCGACAGCTCTCCCCCGTGGGCTTCCACGATCCTCCCCACGATGGAGAGCCCGAGGCCGGTGCCGCTCGGCCGCGTCGTGAAGAACGGATCGGTCGCGCGCTCCCGCACCCGCTCGTCCATCCCGTGACCCGTGTCACGGATCTCGACTTGCAAGCGAGGCTCCGCTCCCACGACCTCACGCGTGATCGTGATCTCCACCGTGCCGCTGCCCGACATCGCCTGGATGGCGTTATCCACCAGGTTGTCGAAGACCACGCGCATGAGCCCAGGGTCGGCCCACACCGTCTGGTTATTGGACTCATCGTGGACGCTGACGCGCGCGTGCCCCTCATACCTCGTCGTGTCACCGGCTCGCTTCGCCAGCTCAGCGATGGAGACCTCTGCGCGCTTGATGGTGACCGGCCGTGCGAACCGTAAGAGGTCGGTCACGAGCCGGTTGAGGCGCGCGGTCTCTTCGTCCACGATGCCGAGGAGCGTGACGCGATCGGCGTCGCTCACTTGGTTTCGACGCAGTCCGGCGACCGCGTTGACAATCACCGCGAGTGGGTTTCGGACCTCGTGCGCGATGGAGGCGGCGAGCTCGCCGACCGCCGCGAGTTGCTTCTTCTTGACCAGCTCGTCCTGGATCTCTCTGAGCTCCGCGTGCGAGTGGCGCAGCGCCTCGGTCTTCTCGCGGAGGTGAGTCGCGGCGACCTCGAGCTCCCCCGCAGTCGCGCGATAACGAACCAGGAGCGTACTCCCGACCGCGAATGCGTAGACGAGAAAGCCTTGGGGCAGGAGGTACACAGACGCTATCTTGCCGCTCACGAGCAGCACGTCGTTCAGCACCGTGAGCATCACGATCGCGCCTCCCACGGCCGAGATCAGCGCCTCGCGCTGGCCCGCCCGATAGGCGAGGACGAGCAGGACGATGCTCGCTCCGAGCTCGAGCACGACCAGGACGTTGAAGCCCACCGCCACCATCGTCGGGGTCGCGGCGACCTGTTGGATGGGGACCCCGAGGATGGTCGAGTCGACGAGGCGCGAGCTCGACGGCACCCACCACTCACCGAGCGCGAGCAGGAGCGCGAACGCGGCGGAAAGCGCATAGGCGCCGAGCGCCACCTGGCGCGCCTCCGGTCGCCGCGTGTATCGCATCACGAAATGCAGGTTGAGCGCGGTCGCGGCGATCGAGCCCAAGAAGGAGATCAGGATGGCCTGGGACCAGGTGTCGCGCGGATCTCCCGAATAGCCATAGGAGATGCCGGCGGTGCTGGCCGCGAGCGCGAAGCAGAGCAGCCCGAAGAGCCGGTACTCCACGTCTTGCCGCGCCAGCCGGTGCGCGAGCACGAAGAAGATCCCGAGGGCTACCTGGACCACCGTCCAGGCCGCCAGCATCCCGCACAAGAAGAACCGCGCGCTCATGGCTCGGCTCGAGGACCGTGAGCTGCGCGAGGCGGCTCCGGGCCCACGGTGAAGGTCCGCGTCGCGGTCGCGAAGCGCCCGGGCAGCGGAGCGCCGGCGGCGTCGACCAGGGTGGCCGACAGCTGGTACTCGCCACCCTGCAAGCCGCGGAGCGCGAACGCGCCCGCGCCGCCGACGATCGCGGTGAGCGCGGCGCCTCCGCCCTCGACGCTCACGCGGACGCGCGGCGCGGCGGGAAGGCGGTAGGCGTTCAGCACCGTCAGATCGAACCGGAGCGTGTCATCCCCGGGGCTCGCCGCGAGGCCGCTCGGCTCGCTCAAGCTCACCATGAGCTGGCTCATGTCGATGGCGGCCTCGCGCCGCGGCCCGACCCAGAACTTCACGGCGGCGAACGGCTCGAGGGACGAGCCAGACCGATGCGCGACGGCGCGCCCATCCTCGCCCACCGCGACCGCCACCAGCAGGTGCTCGCCCGGCGCCAGGCTCACGCCGTCCGGCAGGAGCGCGCCGAGCGTCACCGGGCGCGAGAGCTCGGAGAGCCGGCGCGGGGCGAAGTCGTCGAGGGCGAGCCTCACGCCATCTGCTCGCCAGCGCTCGAGCTTCAGTCGGATCCGCGAGCTCGCAGCCTTCTCCGGCCGCAGCCGCTGCTCGGCGAAGGGAAACGCGATCTCGACGTGAGGCCCGGGCGCCGGCGCCTCCTCGGGCTCGAGAGGAGTGAGGGTAGGTTGGCTCGGCGCGGAACCCCGCGACGGCGCCGCGGTCGCCACGGCGACGAGCCGCGCCGGGGGCGCGGGGGTGGCGCGCGCCGAGCGCGGCGGACGCGCTGGAGGCGACGCGACGCGGGGCTGCGCGCTCGGGCTGCAGCCCGCTAGGAGCAACAGCGCAGCGATCACGGGCACGCTCCTCGGCACGAGCCCACGCTAGGACACCGGACGGCCGAGCGGAAGCCACCGGGGGCCGCGCCGGCGTGCGAGCGCGAGCGCGAGGAAGCCCGCCCCCGGCGCTGCACCGGCACTGGAGGCGGAGCGCGCGATCTGCTACGCGAGATCGGCGATGAGCTACGTGGTCCTGGCCCGGAAGTGGCGACCGATGAGCTTCGACGATCTCATCGGCCAGGATCACGTCGCGCGCACGCTCGCCAACGCCATCGCGCAAGACCGAGTCGCGCATGCGTTCCTCTTCACCGGCGTGCGTGGCGTCGGCAAGACGACCAGCGCGCGCATCCTGGCCAAGGCGCTCAACTGCATGCGTAGGCCCGGAAGCGTACCGCCCGGCGAGGACCCGGGACCGACCGCCACGCCCTGCCTCGAGTGCGCCGCGTGCCGCGAGATCGCGACCGGCACGGACCTCGACGTCCGGGAGATCGACGGCGCGAGCTACAACGGCGTCGACGAGGTTCGTAAACTCCAGGACTCGCTACCGTATCGACCGACTCGAGATCGGTACAAGGTCTTCATCGTGGACGAGGTCCACATGCTGTCGCAAAACGCCTGGAACGCGTTCCTGAAGACGCTCGAGGAGCCCCCTCCGCACGTGAAGTTCATCTTCGCCACGACGGAAGTGCACAAGGTCCCGGTCACCATCCTCAGCCGAGTGCAGCGGTTCGACTTCAAGCTGATCCCGGCCAAGCTCATCACGAGTCGGCTCCGCCACGTGCTCTCCGAGGAGCGCATCCCGAGCGACGACTCGGCGCTCTCCATCGTCGCGCGCGAGGCCGCCGGCAGCATGCGCGACGCGATGAGCCTCCTCGATCAGGTCATCGCCTGGGCGGGCGACCAGGGGTTGGCCGGTGACGACGTGGCTCGCGTGCTCGGCGTCGCGAGCCATCAGGCGCTCCACGACGTGGCGGCCGCGCTGCTCGAAGGCGACGCCGCACGCAGCCTCGAGCTCATCGCGGAGCTAGCCAGCCAGGGCTTCGATATCGCCCACGTCGCGCGCGACGTGCTGGCCCTCCTCCGGGATCTGGTGGTTGCGAAGGTCTGTCGTGACGGTTCGAGCGACCTCCTCGATCTCGCGGATGATGAGCGCCAGAGCATCGCCGCGCTCGCCAGCGGCGCGGACGCCGACGACCTCGTGCGCCTGCACCAAGGGTTCTCCCAGGGGTTCGATGAGGTGGCCCGCAGCAGCGCACCGCGCGCCGCCCTCGAGATGCTGCTGGTCCGGCTCGCGCGGCGCCCGCCACTCCTACCCCTAGACGACCTCGTGCTGCGCCTCTCGGCGCTCGAGCGCCGGCTCGGCGGGCGCCCCACGGCTGACGCGCGCGCGGCGGGGACACCATCGCCGCCGCCGCGCAGCGCCGCCACGAGCCCGCAGTCGACCGGTCCGGCCCCACCGCACGCGAGAGAGACCCGCTCCGCCCCCGACAAGCCCGGCACGCCCAGCGACGATCGGCGGGACGAACCGCCACCGGCGACTCCCCCGCCCGGCGCGGGCTCCCCGAACCCGGCGCCCCCCTCGACGAGCGCGGCCCGAGCCCAGCCGGCGCCCGCCGCGGCGACGCTCCCCGACGAGCCGCAGCTCCAGCGGTGGCGCGCCATCCTCGCGCGGCTCGCCACGACTCGACCGGAGCTCGCGGCCTTCCTCGAGCACGCGGTGCTGCTCGAGATCGGGCCAGCCAAGATCCAGCTTGGGTTCGAGGCCGGGAGCATCTTCGCCCAGCGAGTCGCTGAACCCGAGGCGCGCGCCGCGCTCGAGGCGGCCGCGGCAGAGGAGTCGGGGCAGGCGGTGCGCGTGACTATCGACTCCGCGAGCGAGCGGGCTCGCGATGAGCAGACCCTGGCCCAGTTGAACGCGCAGGAGCGACAACGCCGCTCGAGCGAAGCCATGGAAGAAGTCAAGCGGCACCCGGCCGTGCTCGACGCCATCGAGGTGCTCGGTGCGCGCTTGAAGGATCTGAAGCTGACGGGCAAGTAGGAAGCGCAGCGTGCTCCCGGATCGCATTCTCCATCTCATCGCGCTCTTCGCTCGGCTGCCCGGGGTCGGCGAGAAGACCGCCCAACGCTTCGTGCTCTACCTGGTAGAAGACGGCAGAGTGTCCGGCGAGCTCGGGGCGGCCCTGGCGACTCTCGCGGATACGGTGCGACCGTGCGCGCGCTGCGGAAACCTGGCCGAGCTCGACGAGGACGGGCAAGCAGTCTGTCGGATCTGTCGCGACCATCGCCGGGACTCGAGCCTCTTGTGCGTCGTGGCGCGAGTGCAGGATCTCATGGCGATCGAGCGGAGCGGCGCGATGCGCGGGCGGTATTTCGTGCTGGGCAAGCTGCTCTCTCCGCTCGACGGCGTGGGTCCCGAGGAGCTCCCGCTGGAAGCGCTCCTCGCGCGCGTGAAGAGCGACGAGGTGAGAGAGGTCATCATCGCCACGCCTCCCAGCGTCGACGGCGAGGCCACGGCGATGCTGCTCGCGCGGGAGCTCGGCAGCGCAGGGCTCTCGGTTTCGCGGATCGCGAGCGGAGTGCCCCACGGAGGAGATCTGGAATTCGCCGACCAGATCACGCTCGGTCGGGCGATCGACGGCCGCCGGGCGCTCTGAGCAGTTGATCCGGCGGGCTTCCGGGATAAGGATTCGAGCCCCGCGCGGGAGAGCCCATGAAGAATCGGTTGATCGAGACTCGCTCCGCCCCATCCGCCATCGGGCCTTACTCACAGGGCGTCGTGTCCGGCGACCTCCTCGTTACGAGCGGCCAGATCCCGCTCGATCCGGTGAGCGGCGAGCTCGTTGGCGGCGACATCGCAGCCGCGACGCGGCGCGTGCTCGACAACCTGGGCGCCGTCCTCGAAGCGGGCGGATGCCGCTTCGAGGACGTGATCAAGACCACCATCTACCTGGCCGACATGGCGGACTTCGCCGCCGTGAACCAAGTGTACTCGACCTACTTCGATCACGCGCCACCCGCCCGCTCGACGGTGCAGGTCGCGGCGCTCCCGAAGGGCGCGCGCATCGAGATCGACGCGATGGCCCGAGTCCCCTGAAGCGTCGTCGCATCGACGAACGCACCGGAGTCCCTGATGAGCTCGAAGTCTGACACTACCTCTCACACCTTCGACGAGCGAACGCTCACCGCGAGCGCTGAACAGGCCATCGATGCGCTCGTGGGCGCTGGCGAGCGCGCGCTCGCGCTGATTGATGCGTGGACCCAGCGCCCCAACGCCGAGGCGCTGGCGGAAGCCGCCGAGCGCGGGGCAGGCGCGGTTCGCAAGGCTGCGCGCCGGAGCCTGAATGTCCTCGGCTCACGCGGAGTGAAGGCCCCCGAACGGCGCCGCGTCGCGTCGCTCGGCAGCCGCCAAGCGGAACGACTCGAGGCTTGGCTCCTCGCGCCCGACGGCGATGGGAACGTGCTCTTGGTGCTCACCGCGCACTCACCGTCCAGTCGTTACCGGACGGTCTTCGTGCTCTTACACGATGCGCGCGGCATCTATCGCGTCGAGAACCTGGTATTGAGCCAGTCCCAGCTCCGTGACCATCTGAGCCGCGCGCTCCCGGGCGCGGGGTACCGCGCGGTGCCGGTGAACGTCGAGTGGGCTCGCTCGCGGATCACGGCGGCGCGGGCGCGGCACGCGAGCAGCGGGGTTCCGGAGCCGCTCGGGCTGACTTCTGCTGCGGATCTGCTCGGCCCTGCTCCGGCTGAGCCTCCTCCTCACCCGTTCGAGGAGGAGGGGCTCGAGCTCGCGCTCGAGGACGCACGAGAGCTCTCGAAGAACTCGGAGTCGCTCCACGGCCTCCCGGAGTTTCGGCATTGGTTTCCCGCCCGAGCCGCCCTCGACGAGCTCCTGGTCAAGCTGGGCGAGGGCCTGGAGCCCGGCAGCGAGCCGGACAGCGAGGTGCTCACCCAGCGTCTGATTCAAGAAATCGAGGCGGCCACCGATCGCTATTTCACCCCCGAGCGCCGCGACGAACTGGTGCGCTCGATGCGAGACAGCGCGCTCAGCGTGCTCGCGCGAGATGGCGAGCAGCGAGCGCTCGAGGTGGTGGCGGTGATGAAGGTGACCGAGAGCGCCGGCCTCATCACCGATCCGCCTCACGAGATCCCGTTCCTCAGGGCCTTCTTCAACAAAGCCATCGCCGCGCTCCAGTATGAAGGAGGCGGGCAGCTCAAGATCCCAGTTCGCGTGAAGGCGTCTTCAGCAGACACCTCCGCACCGGCCGTCACCTGAAGTCCTGAACGGACCAGACGTCACCACCGGCGGTCGTGTAAAACCCGCACGCGACCGTCGTGTAGCTGGTGCTCGACATGTTGATGTAGTGACCGTGCTGCTGGAAATCAGCGCCCGGCCCCTCCGCCCACATCATCGCGAGGCAACTCCCGCTCCCGTTCGAGATGGACGCGGTGGAGGGCCAGCCAGGGCACTCGTTCTGCGCGAACTCTCCGCAGTTGCCAAAGGCGCCGTGCGCCGTCCCGCTCTTGCTGTCGGACTCCGCCTAACTGTCCGCGCAGGCCTCCGCGCTGGTCCACCTCGCGTACGGCGCGAGCCCGAGCGTCGCCCGGTATTGATTGATCCCATCGACGCAGGCCTGCCGCGCCGCCGCATAAGGGTCGGTCGGGCCACCGCCGGTGCCGCCGGTGCCGCCGCTCGCGCCACCGGTGCCGCCCGTGCTGCCGCTCGCGCCACCGGTGCCCGCGCTCGCGCCGCCGGTGCCCGCGCTCGCGCCGCCGGTGCCGCCGCTCGCGCCGCCGGTGCCCGCGCCCGCGCCGCCGGAGCCGCCCGCGCAGCCGCTCCCGCCTCCGGAGCCGCCCGAGCAGCCGCCCGC
>JAPSGB010000004.1:0-208094 GCA_035063585.1 Polyangiaceae bacterium | reverse complement strand
GTGCGAGCGCCCGGTGACGACGGGAACGCGGGGGGAGTGGTCGCGGGGCGGACCGGCCTCGGGGGCGCCGAACTGGGCCGGGGACGCGGTCGCCGCCGGGCGGCGACCGCTTCCCAGGCCCTGGGCGCGTGCGCTATCGTGCAGCGCCTCATGCGCGTTCCCTGGTTGGTCTTGGTGGGCTCGGTGTCCGTGTCCCTTGGCCTCTCGTGTGGCTCGAGCGGTGCGAGCACGGGCGGCAGCGGCGGCACGAGCACGGGCGGCAGCGGCGGCGCGAGCACGGGCGGCAGCGGCGGCACGAGCACGGGCGGCAGCGGCGGGGTGGTCGGCGCGGACGCCGCGGCAGACGCGCCGGACGACGCGCCGTCGTCCCCGGTCGATTTCAATCAGCCCGGAGCCTACCCGGTCGGGCACGCCTACTTCGAGGCCATCGACCCCAAGAGCTCGCGCACGCTGCCGATCGAGGTGTGGTACCCGGCTGATGAGTCGGCGCAAGCGGCGGCGACGCAGGGGACGCCGCTCGAGGATCTCGAGCCCTCGGGAGCCCACCACGACACGCTCGCCGCGCTGGTCGCCGCGGCCCCCAGCGGCTGCACGCGAAAGCGAGTGCGCTCGGCGGCCGACGCCACGCCCGCCGGCGGCGCGCCGTTCCCTGTGATCGTCTTCTCGCACTGTCACAACTGCGCGCGCTTCTCCGAGGCCTTCGTCGCCGAGCGGCTCGCCAGCTACGGCTTCGCGGTGGTCGCCCCCGATCACGTGGGGAACACCGTCTACGACGCCCAGGCGGGCAACTCCGCGCCCATCAACGATAAGTTCCTGGCTGTACGCGTGGGCGACATCCGCTTCACGCTGGACGTCGTGCTGGGCGCCTCGAGCGCCGCGGTGCCGGCGGCGCTGCGCGGCCGCTTCGACGCCGCGACCGTCGGCGTCTTCGGTCACAGCTACGGCGGCGCCACCGCGGCCGCGGTGGCAGAGGAGGACCCACGCGTGCGCGCCGCGCTGGCGCTGGCGGTGCCCATGGAGAGCCCGGCTTTCCCGAAGGGCGCTCACATGGCGCAGCTCCACGTGCCGGTGGCCTTCCTCCGCGCCGAGGAAGACAACAGCATCTCCACGCTCGGCAACCAGCTCATCGAGCAGAACTTCACCAGCGCGAGCCCGCCGGCGTGGCTGTCGCGCGTCGCCAACGCCGGGCACTGGTCGTTCTCCGACATCGCCGGGCTGATCCCGATGTTCGCCGCCGGCTGCGGCGCCGGCAAGCGAATGACGAGCGGCCAGACGTTCAACTACCTCGACAACGACGTCGCGCGCGAGATCGCCGCCGGCTTCGTCACCGCGTTCTTCTCGGCCACGTTGCGCGCAGAGATCGCCGGGGTCACCTACCTTTCGACCGGCCACCCACCGAACCTGGTGACCGCCAGCGCGCGTCAGTAGGGGCACAGAGCGAGGGTCACCGCGCCGACTCGCCGCCGATGCGCCGCCGCGCGCTCCCCGAGCGCCGCCGGCAGGCTGTCGGTCCGGCGCGGAAGCGAGCGGCCCGAGCGCCCCGGAAGGCTGTGGGTCCGGCGCGAGAGCCAGGCGATGGTCGAGCCGCTCGAGCGGGAGACGGAGGTGACCGGCGCCGATGGCGCTAGGCGCGTTGGTTCGCGATAGCGAGCGTCAACTCGAGGAGGCGCTCGCGCGCCTCGGTCAGCTTGCGAGCCTCCCATGCCCAGCGGGCGCGCGGCGCGGAACACCGCTACCAGCCGACGCGCGACAGCTTGGATTCCGGACGCCACCCCCGATGATGCCTACGCGCCGATCGGGGCTCCGTGCGGCGCGGCCCCGGCGCTGCCGAGCGCTGCTACTGGCCCCGGGGCGGCGCGCCGCAGTTCGGGCAGCGCTGGCTCTGACTCCAGAGATACATGCTGCCGCAGTAGAAGCAGGTCATCTTGTAGAGGACGCCGGGGACGGCAGACCCCACGGGCGGCGGAAGAGACGCCACGTTCACCTGCGAGAGCGCCCAGGCTACCTGGCCCATCAGCCAGAGCCCGCGCTGGACTTGGCCCAGCGGCTCAGCCATCTCGTTGAGCTCATCGGTGTAGCCGAGGAGCTGGCTCGCGTAATCATACCAATAGAAGCGCGCGATCCGATCGCTCACCATGTAAGTCGAGAGCGCCTGACGCACCTCGCCGGGGAGCGCCTGGTAGATGGCGAGCTGGCGGTCCATCGCGCTGCCGTCTGCGTCGAGGTAGTAACCCTTGGCGAAGAAGACCTTCTTCGAGTCGTCGTCATCGTCCCAGTCACTGGCCTGCTGTCCCTGGAACTGCCCGACGTCCGGCACCGCGTCCGGATCCCAATGAAAGAAGAGGGTGGTCCCGGCGGGGTTCAGGCCCTTGAGCTCCCACTCGGGAGAGAGGAAGGAGGTGGTGATCTTGAGCCGCGCCGGGTATTCGTGGAAGCGCCCACGGAGCTCGAGCTCGCCGTCGGTGTGGTTCTGCACGCACTGCGCCCCGTTCAGCATCCCAGCGCCGACCGCCTGCGCGAACTGCTCCAAGAGCTGCCACTTCTGAGGGTCGTCGTCGTCGAGGTCCGCGGTCTTCGCGAGGTGCTGGTTCCAGGTCATCTCGTGATCGGAGCCCAGAACGACGCGCGACGCAATGGCCGGTCGCAGGCAACGGTCACGGGAGCGCGGCTTGCCGCTTGACCCCGCTTTCGTGTGGACACCCCAAGAGGCGCGACAACGCGTCCAGAGTGCTCCATGGACGAGAGCAATCGCAAGGGCAAGTGGAACAAGGGACGCCGGAAGCGTCGCGCGTTCGACGCAGCGCTAATGGCGGAGGCAGTGCGGCTCTGCAAGGTCGGCGACCGGAGCTGCGCATCGAGGCCGATTTTCTCCAGGTACGCTCCGAACGGTACCAGCCTAGCCACTCCGGTGAGCGTCGCGTCCAGGCGTCCGGCGCGAATCGCCGACGCTCGCGGCTGTCGGCTCCGGGCGCGGCGTCGATTCCCGTCTCCGCGCATGCCGCCGAGCCGCTCTCGTCGCACCTTCTCGTTGTCCGCCGCACCCATCCGGGATCAACGGACCACGGAGCTCCGTCCAGGCCGTCGTGGTGAAGCACTTCAACCTCAGCCCCTGATCAGACAGTGGGCAGGAGACGAAACAGCGGTGAGTCGACGGTGCGGCGAACGCCGAGCCGGTCTCCCCAGCGAACGGCTCCGAGCAGGAGCCCCGGCACCAGCGCCTCCAGTTCCTCCGGCTGCGCGCCCCAGTGGGCGTTGTGTCGAGTCAAAGCCTTCTCGATGGCCGTGTCGAAGCCAGCGGCGTCTCCTTCGAGAGCCCGGTACATCACCTCGAGCGGAGGGACGTACACGCTCAGTACACAGCTCTCAAGGACGCTCACCTGCTTCGGGTCGGTCAACTCGAGAGACATCGCGAGCGAATGCCCCGCCTCAGCCGTACGTCCCGCGAGCGCGTGCACCCACAGGTCCACCCAGGGCTCCCAGAAGCCGTCCCAGCGAACGCCTTCCGGGCTCGCGAAGTCCTGATGCGCGAGAAGCGCTCTCTGTGACTCGGCATCGTCGAGAGCCACCGCCAGCGACATCGCGTTCACCCAGTCCGCAGGCGTGGCGTCCCAGCGCGCGCTCGGCCCCTTCAGCACCAGCGCCGTCCTCTCGGGCCAGAGCGACTCGATGGTGACGCTCTCAGCCCTGCGCAACTCGAAGGTCGCTGCCATCACTCGCGTGCCAAGCCGCGCGAGGCGACACGCCTCGTCCGCCTTGTCCATCGAGAGCGCCAGCCCCGCGACGAGTCTCACGTCGCTCGCGAGCGTGAGGTTTCCAAGCGGCACCCGCGACAGTGCCTCGATCGACCGCGATGCGCGTGCGCGCTCTCGCGCGAACGAACGTTCGACGAACTCCCGATCGACCGCGGCCGGTTGAATTGCTTTCATGCCCTGTTCCCCAGCGGACGAAGCGTCCCCTCGTTTCGCGCTCATGGCAGGCCGAACACGTCGCGGAGGAGAGCTTGCTCGCGAACGCACTCATCGTAAGCCGTCCTGAGGAGCGCGAGCCGGTCATCCGGCATCGCCGGAATTGCATCGTACCAGAAGCAGCCCTGGTCGTAGAGCGAAAGCGTGCGTCGTTTGACGGTGTCGATCTCGAGCCTCCGGCCGAGGCCGCGGCGCTCGCCGGCGGCGCCGACCAGGGTCGAGAGCGCGTAGGCGATGGCGCCGAGGAAGAGCAGCCGAACGCGGCGGTCGGTGCTGCGGACGCGGCGCCGAGATCGGCGCGGCTGGCCGCGAGGCGCGCGGCGTCCTTCATCCTCCGGTCGTAAGCGAGGACGACGGCCGGCACCTCGGTCTCGTCGTCGCTCACGCGCGCGCTCTCGGTCATCTTCGCCTCGCCCGACTTCGCGATCCACTCCGTCGCAGGCTTCGTGGCGTCCGCGACGTCGGTGAAGAGGATGCGCTCGCGGAAGCGAATCAGGTAGCGGCGTGTCGCGCTGGGGCAAGGCGGGTGTCATCATGCTCCGCTGGAGGTGGCACGCCGCGATGGCTTCGACTTCGCCCTCGCGTTTCCCGAACTTTCGCCGCAAGACGAGGGGATCCGTCAGCTTGCGACCTCGTAGGCGGACGGTCCGTTCGCCGGCGAATGAATCGTTCGCGCGAGCCCCTCACGGTCCGTACGCGCCGTAGGCGGCGCACGCGGCCGCCTGCGAGACGAACGTACCGGGTGCCAACTCGGGATCCGCGACCGTCGAGCTCAGGTCGAAGCCGAGCGCCTTCCATTCCTCGAAGGCGTACGCCCCCCCGAGCGTGGTCTGTCCGTACGCAGGGTTGCTGCTCACGAAGTAGTCGAACACTGGAGGCCCCTTCGACGAATAGAAGCAGTTGTCCGAGCTCGTCCAGCCGATGCCCTCGGTGAAATCCGCGTCGACTCCGTAGGGCCAGATCTCGAGCTTTCCATCATAGAAGATCGAGTGGTCGACGGTCGTATTCTGCGCGCCGCTGAAGCCGTCGCCGCGCTGCATCGCCTTGAGGTCGGAGCGGATGAACGTCGTGGAGCGCACGTGCACGTCGAACAGGAAATCGGCCACCGTGCCGTCCGCCTCGAAGAGCACCAGCCCGCCTGTGTCTTCGAAGACGTTGTAGGCGACGTCGGTGCGGTTCTGGTTCACCCCGAGCGCCTTGTTCGGCATGTCGTGGAAGTAGTTGCCGTAGAAGCCAGTGGTGCCGCCGTCGCCGGCCGTCCTCTCTCCGTGCTTGTAGTAGATCCCCTCGGAGAGATCGTAAAACTCGTTACTTACGACGCGGAGATCCTTCGCACGGAAGATCACCATCCCCAGCCCACGACCCGAACCCTTATGGAAGTCGTGGACGACGTTGTTCTCGAACGTGAAGCCTGGCACCCCGGTCAGGAACACGGCGCCCATGTTGTCGTCGCAGGAGATATCGCGAAACTCGCTATTTCGGACCGTTACGTTGCTCGTCGCCTGTTGCAGGTCTTCTCCGACGCGGATCCCGGCCTCCCAACAGTGCTCGATCTCGAAGCCCTGAAAGACGAGGTTTCCGGTACCGTCGATCCAGACGCACGGGGCCTTCGCGTCGCCGCGGAAGATCACTCTCTGCCCCGGCTCGGGTTCGAAGACGATCGGCGTCTGCGGGGTCGTCGGCACGACGCCGTACTTGTCCATGCTGATCCGATCGAGCGCGCCCTGGCTCGCGTCGTAGGTCCCCGCGAGGAAGCGCACGACGTCTCCGGCGACGAGCGAGGCGAGCACCGTCTTCACGCGGCACGGCGCGGCCTGCGTGCACGTGTCTCCCGCGCCGCTCGGCGAGACCCAGCGGCACCTTCCCGCGCCCGTCGCTTGACAGCCCACCTTCGGTGCGAGGCCCTTCGGCCCGAGACGAGAGCGATCGAAGCGAAGGTGTGGATCACGTAGTCCGGGTGGCAGGCCGCCGTCCGCCGCCGCGGCATCGAGGGGCTCGCCGGCGTCGAGGCTGGCTGTAGCATCGGGGGCCGTGGCGGCGTCGCCTCCGCCACCGTCGAGGGCGCCGGCATCGTCGTCCTTGGCCGACGGATCGGAGGCGGAGTCGCTGCACGCGGCGAGCACGAGCGCGAGTGCGAGCACGGGGAGGAAACGGCGGAACATCACCCGACAGTGTAGCAGCCGGTGCGCCAGCGAAGCGCGAACGGAGCGTTCGCGCAAGGCGCGCTCCGAGAGACGCATGGCGTCGACCAGCGCGGACCTGACCGACCACCTCCTGCCCGCCCGCGCGCCGCTCCGGCCGCTCGTGCTCACGCTGCCCTTCGACCTGGGGCGCAGCGGGTCGACGAATGGTGCGGCCCTGCCGGGTGGTTCTCACGACGGAGACGGGGGTGGTGGGTCCGGCGCGGCCGGCGGCGCGCCTCCTTTACGCACGCTCCCGACGACGCTAAGGAGCGAGCGTGAGGTCGGCTCGAGGCGAGGCGCGCCCGGTGCTCAAGTGGGCCGGTGGGAAGTCGCAGCTGCTCGAGCCCATCCTCGCGCGCCTGCCCGAGCGCATCGACACCTACTACGAGCCGTTCGTGGGCGGCGCCGCGGTGTTCTTCGCGCTCGCCGCCGAGGGGCGCTTCTCGCGCGCGGTGCTCTCCGACAAGAACCCCGAGATCGTGGGCGTCTATCGCGCGCTCCAGGAAGACGTCGAGGGCGTCATCGCGCGGCTCCGGCGCTTCAAGCACTCAGAGAAGGATTTCTACGAGATCCGCGCGATGAAGCCGCGCACGCTCGCCGGCCGCGCCGCGAGAACCATCTACCTCAACAAGACCGGCTATAACGGGCTCTACCGCGTGAATCGCTCGGGTGAGTTCAACGTGCCGTTCGGACGCTACGCGAACCCACGCTACTGCGACGAGGAGCGGCTCCGCGCGGCGGCGCGGGTGCTCGAGGGGGTGCGCCTCGAGGAGGCGGACTTCGAGGCGGCGGCTCGGGCGGCCGGGCCCGGGGACGCCGTCTATCTCGACCCTCCTTACGTGCCGCTCTCGAAGACGGCAAACTTCGTCGCTTACGACCGGCACCCGTTCGGGCCCGCCGAGCACGCTCGGCTCGCCGGCGCCTTCGCCGACCTCGCGCGGCGAGGCGTGCGCGCGGTGCTCTCGAACTCTGACACCCCGGAGACGCGCGCCCTCTACCGCGGCTACCAGGTGGAGCTCGTCGAGGTGGCGCGCAACATCAATTCACGTGCTGAGGGGCGCGGCCCGATCCTCGAGATCCTCGTGGTGAGCGAGCCTGCGCGGCGTCGCGGACGCCTCGCGGTGTCTAGCTCGCGGCGTCGCTCTCGAGCTCCGTGAAGAGCGGTTTGAGCGCGGGCAGCCGGCGGAGCGGCTCGCAGAAGTTCGTCGCGAGCTCGAGTAGCTCGTGGTCGAGTTCATCGGCCTTCTGCCCCATCTCTCCGATCTGGGCCTGGCAGACCGACTTCTCTTCTTCGATGGCCTCGAGCTGAGCGCCGAGCGCGCCGCGGAGCTCGTGGACTTGAAACTCGAGGTCCTTCACCTCGCTCCGCTTGGCGGCGACGCGCTCCTTGGCCTTGGCCTCCGTCGCGCGGAAGGCGACCCAAGCGTCGACGATGGCGGCCGCGGCGCGGTACGCGTCCGCGAGCTCGGCGTAGGGCTCCTGAAATCCAGAGCGCCCCTCCCAGAACACCACGTTCTGATGGGACTTCTTGAGCTGACCCGCGAAGCGGCCCGCCTCGACGGCGAGCACCGTGGACGCCGCGAGCGCCGACTTCAGCTGGTCGCGGCCGCGGCTCACGTCGAGGCCGAGCGCGTCGACCGCGTTGCCGAAGCGCTGGCGGCAGTCGAGGGAGCGCCGCTCCACGCCCTCGAGCGCGTGCTGCGCGTCGATGCTGCGGTGCCTGAGCTCCCCGATCTCGCGCACCAGCGCCTTGATGCGGTCGAGCTGCCCGCTCGCTTCCGCGGGCCGCCCGTTCGGATAGGCGCGGGCGAGCATCTGCTCGAAGATGCTCGTGCGTTGAGCCCAGCGATCGAGGGCGATCGGAGGGAGCGTCTTGGCCGGTGCGCGTGAGCTGGCGGGCTCGATGGTCGGGTCGGGCGGGACGCGTGCGCCGATGGCGCCGGCGATGTCTACTAGATCCGCGAGGAGGCGATGCGCGTCGACGGGTCGATCCTTCGGATCCTTGGCGAGCAGCTCGAGGATGAGGTCTTCCACCACCTGCGGAATCGAAGGATCGAACGAGCGGGGCTTGGGTGGCGGCTCCTTCAGGTGGCACTTGAAATAGGTCGCGATGTCCTCCGCCTCGAAGGGCTGCCGACCCGTGAGCATCTCGAACATGATGACGCCGATGGCGTAGAGATCGGAGGGGGGGCCCGCGTCGATCGAGGTGATGCGCTCGGGCGCCATGTACTGCGGAGTCCCGAACACCTCACCGGTACCCGTCAGCCGGGCGTCGGTCATCGAACGCGCGATCCCGAAATCCAGGATCTTCACCAGATCGCTCCCGTCGGGCTGGGGGGCTACGAAGATGTTCTCGGGCTTCAGGTCGCGGTGGACGACCTCGAGGTCGTGCGCGCGCGCGAGCCCTCGGGCCGTCTGGATGAGCAACGGCAACGCGCGGTCGAGCGGGACGGATCCTTGGTCGAGCACGTCGGCGAGGCTCCCGCCGTCGAGCAGCTCCATCACCAGGTACAGGCTGCCTTCGCCGGCGTCCCCCTGATCGAAGATCTCGATGATGTTCGGGTGGGCGAGTTTTTGAGCCGCGGTCGCCTCCCGCCGGAAGCGCTCGCGGATGACCTCGTTGCGCGCGAAGCCTGCGCTCATGATCTTGATCGCGCAGGGACGATCCACGAGCCGGTGTCGGGCCTTGTAGACGGTGGCCATACCGCCCTCGCCGGCGACGCTCTCGATGAGGTAACGGCCGCCGATGGTCGTGCCGATGCGCGGGTCGGGGATGTCCGCGAGCGCTACGCCGTCGATGAAGCAGCTCCGGATGTGACTCGGGTACTTGAGGTTACACTTGGGGCACGACTTCATGACCGCCCGCCGAGCATCCTGCGCTCTCCGCCGCGCCGTTTCCAGCACAAATGGCAGGCTCCGCGCGCGCGGAGCGCCTGCGCCGCGCTTCGGGTGAGGCGCGGCGGGGCCGGAGATTTCTACCACGCCGTCGGTCCGTGCTAAGGCGGTCGCGAGCGAGGTTTTCCGAAGAGTGGCCCGTCAAAGTCGAGCAGCGCTCCGCGTCGAGGTCCCGGCGGCAGGTCAGGACGGCCCCCGCCTCGGGCGTGTCGGCCTCATCGCCGCGGTGGGCTTCGTCATTGGGGTCGCGTGGCCCCGGCTCGCGGGGATCCACCTGGCGCCCGCGGCTCCCACCGACGATGGCGAGGCCGCCCCCGCCGCGGTCGCGTCCGCGGACGCCCCGGCCCCGCCGAGCGCGGCCCCGCCGCCCCCGGCAGCCAAGCTCGCCGAGGCGCCTTCCGCGCCCCCGGCCATCGATGAGTCTTCGTCGCAGCGCGTGGTGGTAAAGGAGTCCACCGTCACGAGCTGCGCCGACTCCGAAGGTCGCAAGGCCAAGAACTGCGACTCGGTCGCTTATGGCGCGGTCCTCGGCCCGAGGATCCAGGCGCTCGCCGAGTGCAAGGCGGCCGAGGGGGTGACCGGGACGCTCTCGCTCGGCTTCGAGCTCGATTTCAAGTCGGGCAAGGTCAAGGGCTCGGGCATCGGCAAGAGCACCACGCTCTCGGGGGCCGCCGCGCGCGAGCTCCAGCGCTGCGCGGCAAGCTCGCTCGAGCAGCTCTCGCTCGCCGGGGTCGAGCATCAGTTCGAGAGCTACACCGTATTTTACGTCGCGGAGTTTCTGGTCCCGCGCACTGACGCGAGCGGCGCGCCGCCGGGCGCCGCGCCCGACGTCACGGCCGCGAGCGGTCAGGCGACGGTCGCGTGGGAGGCGGCGATCATCCGAGAGTCGCCGAAGGATGGGAAGGTCGTCGCGCGCGTCCTCCGCGGCACCCGCGTGGTCGTCACCGCGAAGAATGGCGACTGGTATCGCGTGAAATACGACGCGAAGGGCAGCGAGGGCTGGGTCTATCGCTCGGCGATCGGCCTCTGAGCCCTGGCCGAGGGCGGCCGCCTGATCTAAGTTGAGTCGAGTGACCGCGAAGCGAGCCCGCGCGAGCGCCGAGTCGAGCGCCCCTACCTCGGAGGTTACGCGCGCGGCGCCCGGCAAGCTCGACGCGGTGATCGTCCACGGCCGCACCGACGACGGCAAAGGCCTCCGCGTGCTCCGTCTTCGCGAGGACCGCGTGGAGACGGGCGCGGTGCTCCCGCTCGAGGATGGAAAGCCGATCCAGGGCGAGGTCGTTCGGCTGCGCCCCCGCGCCGAGCTCCCGCTCGTCTGCGACGTCGAGTCGGTGCTCCCCGCGCCGGCGGCGGCTCGCGAGGTCCCGGCTGCCGCGGCGCGCAAGGGCCCCGCGCAGGTCTCGAGTGACCGCTACCGCGCGAACTGGGACGCCATCTGGCCGCAGTCGAAGCGGCGGGTGCTCGCCAACTGAGCTCGCCTCCGGCTGACGGTCGTCAGCGCCCGCTGGCGCGACTCGCACCAACATCTGGGGACCTCTCAGCCAACCAGGAGCCCTGATGGTCATCGAAGCCAAGGCGTGGATACTGGAAGCAGTCGGCCAGCCGCTCGTCGCGCGATCACTCACGCTCGCCGAGCCCGGCGTCGGCGAGGCGGTCGTCGAGGTCGAGGCGTGCGGGCTCTGTCATACCGATCTCGGCTACGCGAGCGGTTCGGTCGCGCCGAAGCACCCGCTGCCGCTGGTGCTCGGGCACGAGATCTCGGGACGCGTGGTCGCTGCCGGCGCGGGCTTCGAGTCGCTGATCGGCTCGCCGGTGCTGGTGCCGTCGGTGATGCCCTGCGGCGACTGCGACTTTTGTCGCGCGGGACGCGGGAACGCCTGCACGCGCCAGAAGATGCCTGGCAACGACATCCACGGCGGGTTCGCGACCCACCTGCTCGTCCCCGCGGCGGCTCTGGTGTCGCTCGAGGGCGCGCCGGCGAGCGTCCGGCGCGACGCGCTCGGCGTGGTCGCCGACGCGGTGAGCACCGCGTACCAGGCGGTGCGGCGGAGCGGGCTCCAGCCGGGCGATGTGGCGTTCGTGGTCGGTGGCGGCGGAGTGGGCGGCTTCACCGCCCAGGTAGCCCGCGCGCTCGGCGCGCACGTCGTGGTCCTGGACGTCCACGCGGCCCGCCTCGAGACGGCGAAGGCGCTCGGCGCTCACGAGCTCATCGACGTGAGCGGCCGCGACGCGAAGGACGTGCGTAAGCAGGCGCACGCGTTCGCCAAGGGCTGGGGGGTCGGCTCGCTCGGCTACCGGATCTTCGAGTGCAGCGGCACCGCTGCCGGACAGCTCCAAGCGTACGCGCTCCTCGCGAACGGGGCGACCATGGTGGTGGTCGGCTTCACCCGCGAGCAGGTCACCGTGCGCCTGTCGAACCTGATGGCCTTCGACGCCTCGCTCCACGGGAGCTGGGGCTGCCCGGTCGATGCCTACCCGGCCGTGCTCGAGCTCATCTATGGCGGCAAGGTGGAGCTCGAGCCGACCATCGAGCGCGCGCCGATGTCCCGCCTGAACGAGCTCATGACCGCGCTCGCTGAGCACCGGCTCACCCGCCGGATGGTGCTCGATCCGAAGCACTGACGAGGAAGAGAGAACGACATGCTGGTCACCTCGAGTCTACATCGCGACGCTCGCGTGCTCGATCTTCTGATCGACAACCCCAAGGGCAACATCCTCACCGGCGCCGTGATGCGCGAGCTCGACGCCGCGCTCGCGGAGCACGCGAGCGCCAAGGCGCTCCGGCTCGTCACCATCCGCGGCGCTGGCAAGAACTTCTCGTTCGGCGCCTCGGTCGAGGAGCACCAGCGCGACCAGGCGCCGGCCATGCTCGCAGGATTTCACGCGCTCATCCGCCGGGTGGCGGGCTACCCGGTGCCGGTCGCGGCGGTCGTGGATGGGCGCTGCCTCGGCGGCGCGTTCGAGCTCGCGCTCGCATGCCACTTCGTGTTCGCGACCGACCGCGCGGTGTTCGGCTGCCCGGAGATCAAGCTCGGCGTGCTCCCGCCGGTGCTGGCAGCCATTGGGCCGCACCGGCTCGGCGCGAGCTTGGCCGAGCGGCTGCTCATCACCGGGGAGGACCTCGACGTAGCCCGGGCGGAAGAGGTGGGCTTCGTGACCCGCGTCCTCTCGTCGACGGACGACCCCTTCGCCGCCGCGCTCGGCTGGTACGACGCGGCGCTCGCCGGGCTCTCGGCCTACTCCCTGCGTCAAGCGGTCACCGCGGTCCGCCGCTCGATGGCGAGCGCGCTCGGCGCGGAGCTCGACGCGGCCGAGCGTCACTACCTCGAGTCCCTCCTCCCGAGCCACGACGGCAACGAGGGGATCACCGCGTTCCTCGAGAAGCGCGCCCCCGTGTGGACGGACGACTGAGCGCGCCCGGCGGCCCGGCGACGCCGCTCAGAGCTCGACGCTGCGGAGCTTGGCCCACTGCCTGCCGAGCTCTTGCTGCTTGCTCTCGTCGAAGCGACTGGCCGCTGCCCGGAGCACCATGCGCTCTTCCTTGATGAAGTGCTCGCGCATGAGCTCGAGGAGCGAGCTCACCGCGGCGCGCATCGCCTCGATGTCGGTCATCGCGACCACGCGGCCGAGCAGCCCGTCGATCTCGTGGGACTCCGAGCGCCCGCCGGGCGAGGAGCCCTCGCCCTCGCCGCGGAGCTCGGGGAACAAGAGCTCGTCCTCGAGCCGCGCGTGCGATACGAGCGCGGCGCGCAAGAGCTCGACCGCGACGGCGAGCTCGCGCGCCGTGCCGACCTCCGCGAGGGAGGCCTCGAGCTGGTCGAAGAGGGCGTAAAAGACCCCGTGCTCGCCGAGGAGCGCGTCGGTGATCCGCATCCCTCGAGCTTTGCCCCGTGCTCCGCGACTGCCCATGACGACCGTCAGTCTGCGGTGCGGCGTGGCGCCGCGCGCCGTCGTCGGATAGGCTCCGCCGTCATGCAGTGCCCCCGCGACGGAGCCACCCTCGAACCGAAGGACTACGAGGCCAACATCGAGGTGGACGCCTGTCCCTCCTGCCAGGGAATGTTTCTCGACAAGGGCGAGCTCGAGCAGATCCAGGCGACGACCGAGCACGACTACTCGAAGGCGCTCGCCGAAGACGTCGATCCGATGCACGAGGCGTTCGCGGCGGCGAACCAGGAGCTCGCGGGGCCGGCCCGCTGCCCGAAGTGCGGCGCCGAAATGGACATGCGCCCGTACGGCTTCGGCTCGCAGATCCTCATCGACGTGTGCCCAGAGGACTGCGGGATCTGGCTCGACGCCGGCGAGATCCAGGCGCTCGAGAAGTTCTTCGAGCGCAGCCGCGCCAGCGTCCGCATCCCCATCACTTGGCGGATCTGGTCGAGCCTGCTCGGCACCTTCAAGAAGAAGCCGTGAGCCGCCGCCTCCCTCAGCCTGGCCAGGCGCGCTGAGGGCCGAGATCGTGGGCGTCGAAGCCAGCTCGGATGAGCGAGCGCCGCGCCATCGCCGAGCGCGCGCCGCTCGCGCAGTAGACGACCACGGGCTGGTCCTTCGAGAGCTCCGTCATTCGCCGTGACAGCTCTCCGAGCGGCAGGTTCCGCGCGCCCGGCAGGTGCCCCATCGAGAACTCGCCGGGGGTCCGCACGTCGATGAGCGCCGCGCCCGCCTGCACCAGCGCGCGCGCCGCTTCGCCGCTCACTCTCGCGCGTGCGGCGAGCAACCGGGTCATGACGAGGACCGCGACGAACGCCGCGAGCGCGGCGAGGATGGCGCCATTCATCGCGTGCAACCTAGGTGCGATCCTCCCGAGTGTCGATGGGTCCGCGCGTGGGCGGCTTTGCGCTCCCGCTCCGCCGAGCGGGTGATAAGGTCCGCCGGGTCATGACGAGAATCCGCCGCCTCACCCCGCTCGCTGCGCTCCTCCTCGCCGGCGCCTGCGCTACTAGCGGTAGCGCGCCGCCGGCCGCGCCGCCCGGCCCACCCTCGGAGCCGGCGCCGCTCGCGCCCATCGTCGAGGCGGTCTCGCTCGAGTCGGTCGGGCTCGACGGCACCGCGCTCGATCGCTCGGTGAGCCCGTGCGACGACTTCTATGGCTTCGCCTGCGGCGGCTGGATCCAGCGCACCGAGATCCCGCCGGAGGAGTCGCGCTGGTATCGCAGCTTCAACGTCATCGAAGAGAACAACCAGAAGTTTCTCAGGCAAATCCTGGAAGGCGCCGAGAGCTCGGACGCCGCCCTGCCCGCGACGAAGCAGCTCGGCGCCTACTATCACGCCTGCATGGACGAAGCCGCCATCGAGAAGGCCGGCCTCGCCCCCATCGAACCGCTCCTGGCCCAGGTGAAGACGGTGCGTGACGCGCGCTCGCTCGGCGCGGTGGTCGCGGCGCTCCACGAGCGGGGGCTCTCGCCGCTCTTCAGCTTCGGCTCGACTCAGGACTTCAAGGACGCGACCCGCTTCATCGGCGAGGTCGACCAAGGCGGGCTCGGCCTGCCGGATCGCGACTACTACACGAAGACGGACGAGAAGTCGGTGGAGCTTCGCCGCGCGTATCGAGCCCACGTCGAGGCCATGCTCGCGCTCCTCGGCGCGTCGGCGACCAAGGCCAAGCAGGGCGCGGCGGACGTGATGCGCATCGAGACCGCGCTCGCCACCGTCAGCCAGACGCGGGTCGAGCGACGCGATCCGAAGGCCGTCTACGACAAGATCGATTTGCCCGGCGTCGAAGCGGCCGCGCCGCATTTTCCGTGGAAGAGGTACCTCGAGGGGGTCGGCTTCCCCAAGATCGTCGACATCAACGTGACCAGCCAGAAGTTCTTGAAGGGGATGGACCAGCTCCTCACCCAGGAGAAGGCCGCCGCCTGGCAGAGCTACCTGAGCTTTCACGTCGTCCACGCGATGGCGCCCGCGCTTCCGGCCGCGTTCGTCGCGGAGGATTTCAAGCTGCGGCAACTCATCACCGGGCAGAAGGAGATCCGACCGCGGTGGAAGCGCTGCGTCGACTCGACCGACGAGTCGCTCGGTGAGCTGCTCGCGCAACCCTTCGTCAAGGAGCATTTCGGCGGAAAATCGAAGGAGGTCGCCGAGTCGCTCGTGCACGCCATCGGCGCCGCGTTCCTCGAGGAGCTCGGCCGGCTCAACTGGATGGACGCCGGGACGCGCGCGCGCGCCGAGCAGAAGTTCGCGAAGATGGCCTACCTCATCGGCTATCCGTCGAAGTGGCGCACCTACGATTTCGAGGTCTCCCCGGTCGATTTCGCGGGCAACCTCCTCCGCGCGCAGGCCTTCGACGTCGCGCGCCAGCTCAGGAAGATCGGTGAGCCGGTCGATCGCGGCGACTGGGAGATGACGCCGCCCACCGTGAACGCCTACTACAACCCGCAGAAGAACCAGATGGTGTTCCCGGCGGGGATCCTCCAGCCGCCATTTTACAGCGTGACCGCGAACATCCCGGTGAACCTCGGCGCGATGGGCATGGTGGTCGGGCACGAGCTCACCCACGGCTTCGATGACCAGGGTTCCCAGTTCGACGCCGCGGGAAACCTCGCCGACTGGTGGACGCCGGCGGTGAAACAGCGCTTCGAGGCGAAGACGAAATGCGTCGCCGAGCAGTATGCCAAGTACTCGCCGCTTCCCGGCGTGAAGCTCGACGGCGAGCTCACCCTCGGCGAGAACATCGCCGATCTCGGCGGCGTGAAGCTCGCGTTCGCCGCCTACCGCGCGCTCCGGAGAGACGCGAAGAGCGTCAGCCTCGCCGACGGCTTCAGCGAAGATCAGCAATTTTTCCTCTCGAACGCCCAGATCTGGTGCGCGAAGATCCGCGACGAGTACGCGCGCTTCGCCGCCACCGTCGATCCCCACTCGCCGGCGCGCTTTCGCGTGAACGGCGCGATCTCCGACCTGCCGGAGTTCGCCGAGGCCTTCTCGTGCAAGAAGGGGACGCCGATGAACCCCGAAAAGACCTGCGCGGTCTGGTAGCGAGGGCAGGGGAGGCCGGTCCGGCGCGGCCGGCGGCGCGGACCTGGCGTAGAGGTCCGCCGCGCCGAGCGCGCGTCAAATCGGCCGCTCGACGCGCCCGGCTCGCCAGCGGCCACGGTACGCCTTACATTGCTCCTCTCGCGCCGCCCGGGGTGCTCGTCGACATGAAGTGGTCTCTCCGCGTCGCCCGCGTGTCGGGCATCGATATCAAGGTGCATGCGAGCTTCCTGCTCGTGGTCATCTACTTTGCCGCCATGTTTGGAGAGCCGCACGGGCCGAAGGGCGCGGCGTTCGGCACGCTCCTCGTCACCCTGCTCTTTACCTGCGTGGTCTTGCACGAGCTCGGGCACAGCCTGGTCGCTCAGCAGGTCGGGGTGCAGGTGCGCGAGATCGTGCTCCTGCCCATCGGCGGGCTCGCGCGGCTCGAGCGCGAGCCATCGCGACCGCTCCACGAGCTGCTCATCGCGGTCGCCGGGCCGCTCGTGAACGTGGTCATCGCGTTCGTGCTCGCGAGCGTCACGCTCGCGACGCTCGGGCCCGAGACGCTCCTCGACGGTCGCTTCTTCGAGTCGATGAGCGGTCCGCCCTCGGCGCGCGGGCTGCTCGCGGCGCTGCTCTGGACCAACGTCGGGCTCGCCGTCTTCAACATGATCCCGGCCTTGCCCATGGACGGCGGGCGAGTGTTCCGCGCCATCCTCGCCATGCTGATGCCGCGCTCCCGCGCGACGCGGGTCGCCGCGACCGTCGGGCAGCTCCTCGCGGCAGGCATCGCCGCGCTCGGGATCTTCACCTCGAGCGTGTGGCTCGCCATCATCGGCGCGTTCGTGTTCCTCGGGGCGGGCCAGGAGCGCGCGATGGCGGCGGCTCACGACGCGCTCTCCGGCCTCACCGCCGGCGACGCCTGCGACCCCCAGGCGCAGAGTTTTGCGCCCGGCGAAGAGCTCGGGAGCGTGATCGACACCATGCTCCGCAGCCCCCAGACCGACTACGCCGTGATGCACGGCGAGACGCTGGTCGGCATCGTCTCTCGCGACGAGCTGCTCGAGCGGATCGCCGACCTCGGGCTCGGCGCGTTCGTCTCCGGCATCATGCGCCGCGAGATCCCGGTGCTCGACGCCTCGATGCCGCTCGAGAAGGTGCGGGCGCACCTCGCCGGCGTGCGCGGGCACGTCGCAGCCGTTTTCGGCCCGCACGGCTTCCTCGGGCTGCTCTCGCTCGGCGACGTCGCGCGCATCGCGAGCCTCATCGGCGCGCTGCGGCGCCGCGGCGTGGTGCGCCCGGAAGCGGCGCCGCGCGCGGCGCCGTACCTCTAGCGCGCTCGCGTCCGCGCGAGACGCCCCGCGCCTTTTCCGCGCCGCGCCGACCACCCCTCCACGGGGCAGTTGGCCTCGGGCGCGGTTTCCCTTACTGTCCGCCCGACCATGACGAGCCGGAGGTCATAGCGGCGATGGAGGTGAAGAAGGGGCATCCGAAGGGGCTCTACGTCCTCTTCTTCTCCGAGATGTGGGAGCGGTTCAGCTACTACGGGATGCGGGCGCTCCTCGTCCTCTACATGGTGGACAAGTTCGAGTTCACCGACGAGGCCGCTTACGCCGTCTACGGCAGCTATACCGCGCTCGTGTACGCGACGCCGATCTTCGGCGGTCTGCTCGCCGATCGGCTGCTCGGCAATCGCAAGGCGGTCACCCTCGGCGCGGTCTTGATGGCGCTCGGCCACTTCGCGATGGCCATCGAGAACCAGACCTTCTTTTACCTCGCGCTCGCGCTGCTCATCTGCGGCAACGGGTTCTTCAAGCCGAACATCTCGACGGTGGTCGGGCGCCTCTACGACGAAGGCGATCCGCGCCGCGACTCCGGCTTCACCATCTTCTACATGGGGATCAACCTCGGGGCGGGGATCGCGCCGCTCGTCTGCGGGTTCCTCGGTGAGAAGTACGGGTGGAGCTACGGTTTCGGCCTCGCCGGGTTCGGGATGGTGGCGGGGCTCATCGTGTTCCTGTGGGGGCAGCGCTTGCTCGGAGGCGTCGCGGAACCGCCCGATGTCGACAAGCTCCGGAGGCCCGTCTTCGCCGGTTTGAGCCGCGAGCACGCGATCTATCTGGGCTCCGCGGTGGCGGTCGCCATCGCCTGGCTGCTCGTGCAGAGAAACACCTTGGTGGGCCAGCTCCTCCTCGTAGTCGGCGGCGTGGTCTTCGCCGGGCTCATCTACTTCATGGCCGCGCGCTCCACCAAGGAGGAGCGTGACGCGATGCTGGTGGCGCTCGTGCTCATCAGCTTCAGCATGGTCTTCTGGGCGTTCTTCGAGCAGGCCGGGAGCTCCATCAACCTCTTCACTGAGCGGAACGTCGATCGCATGGTGTTCGGGCACCAAATCCCGACCTCGATGTTCCAGTCGGTGAACCCGGCCTTCATCCTGTCTTTCGCGCCCATCTTCAGCTGGCTCTGGGTGAAGCTCGCGAAGGTGGGGCACGAGCCGCGCACGCCGACGAAATTCGCGCTCGGCGTGGTCCAGCTCGCGGCCGGTTTCGGCATCCTCTGGTTCGGAGCGGTCAGCGCCAAGGATACCGGGCACGTCTGGATCGGGTTTCTGGTGCTCGGCTACCTCCTGCACACGACCGGGGAGCTGTGCCTGTCGCCCATCGGGCTCAGCATGATCACCAAGCTCTCCCCCGCGCGCATCGTGGGCGTGATGATGGGTACCTGGTTCCTGGCGACCGCGTTCTCGCAGTACGTCGCGAGCATCATCGCTGCGCTCACCGGCGTTCACGGCGAAGGCGCGGCGGCGGGCGCGGTGCCGCCGCCGACCGAGACGGTCATGATTTACGGCCGCGTGTTCGGGCAAATCGCGCTCTTCGCGCTCGCGGTCGGCATCATCGCGTTCCTCGTCTCGCCGTTCTTGAAGAAGCGGATGCACGGCGTCCATTGAGCCCCAGTCCACGAGCGAACTCGAGATGAGCAACGACGACCGGCACGTCCTCCCCACCACCGAGAGCCCCGCCGAGGATCTCGGTGCGCCCTCTCCCGCGACGGTCGAAGCCGAGGGCGGCGCCCACGGTCTCGCCGACGTCCCTCAGCTCGGGCTCTTCGCGGCGCTCGCCTCACTGTCTTACGTGTTCTGGATCTGCGGCGGCATGGAGATGGTCGAGCGCCTCGCCTTCTACGGCGTGAAGGCGGTCGCCACCCTGTACGCCAAGGATCCCGTGAGCAAGGGCGGGCTCGGGATCTCGATGACGTCGTTCGGCATCATCCTCGCCGCCTGGGCGTGGACGCAGACGCTGGTGCCCGTCTTCACCGGCGGACTCTCCGATCGCTACGGGTACAAGGAGACGATCTTCGTCTCCACCATCGTGAAGATCTTGGGCTACCTCACGATGGCCTTCTTCCCGAGTTTTGGCGGGTTCTTCGCCGGAGCGATCCTGCTCGCGACCGGCACCGCGATCTTCAAGCCGGGTATCCAGGGCACGCTCGTCAAGGCGACCAGTCGCGAGAACAGCTCGATGGCGTGGGGCGTCTTCTACCAGACGGTCAACATCGGTGGCTTCCTCGGACCGCTGGTCGCCGGGTTCATGCGAAAGATGGAGTGGCGGTACGTGTTTCTCGCGTGCGCCGCCATCATCTGCCTGAATTTCCTCTTCCTCCTCACCTACAAGGAGCCGGGCAAGGCCGAGCGCCTCGAGCGCAACGCCAGGATCAAGGCCGGTCACGAGCGGCGCGAGAGCCTATTTCGCGAGTCGCTCCACGAGCTCAAGAAGAAGCACGTGTGGGTCTACCTCGCGATTTTCAGCGGGTTCTGGTTCATGTTCAACGCGCTCTTCGACGTCCTCCCGGCCCACATCGACGACTGGGTCGACTCCTCGGACGTCGTGCGGACCCTGTTCGGGCATCACGGCACCACCAACCCGGTCGTGAAGTTCTTCGTGGTGATGAACGAGGAGGGGACGCACATCCAGCCCGAAGGCATGCTGAACCTCGACGCCGGCATGATCATGGTGACCTGCTTCCTCTTCGCGTGGCTGAGCGGGAGGATGCGCGCCACGACCAGCATGGTGGTAGGTACGCTGCTCGCCACCCTCGCGCTCTTCATGATCGGGCTGTCCGTCGCCGGGTGGACGATGGTCTTCGCCATCATCATCTTCGCCATCGGCGAGATGCTCTCGAGCCCGAAGTTCAGCGAGTTCATCGGCAACTTCGCGCCCGCCGACAAGAAGGCGATGTACCTCGGGTTCTCGCAGATCCCGCTCGCGGTCGGCTGGGGCATCGAGGGGTTCCTCGGCCCCGCGCTCTATGATCGCTGGGCCTCGAAGGATCGCTTCGCGCGCGAGCTCCTGCTCGAGCGCGGCATGCCCGCCGACGCCGTCTCCGCCATTCACCAGGGCGAGGCCTTCGACAAGCTGGTCGAGTTCACGAAAGAGACGCCGCAGCACCTCACCCAGGTCCTCCACGACTCGCACCACGTCGGGCTGCTCTGGGTGGTGCTCGGCGTGATCGGCATCGTGAGCGCGATCGGGATCTACATCTACGGTCGCTGGATCCTCACCCTGACCAAGAAGCCGGGTTGAGCTCGAGCGAGGGAGGGGTGCTGGTCCGTCGCGGCCGGCGTCGCGCCGCGCGCGGCGTCAGTGGATCCGCGGCGCGAGTGGGAGCTCAGCGACGATGCGCGCTTCTTCGCGGGCGAGCTCGCCGACTCGCGTAGTGGTCTCCGTCTCGCCGTGCTCGTCGGACGCGAGGTGGACGAAGAGCGCCGCGTGCCCGGCCTCGGCGGACTCGAGCCGCTGATACCAGCGCGCGAGCGCGGCCTCGCCGCGGAGCTCGAGCTCGCCCCGGAGCAGGCCGAAGCGCTCGCACGAGCGCGCCTCGATGAGCGCGCACACGAGCAGCCGGTCGAGCTTGCGGGCGCGGTTGTCTCTACGCACGAGCGCGAGGAGCGCGCGCGCATAGGGATCTCCGCGGTCGCGGTCGAGCGTGGCGCCCCGCTCGAGGAGCCGCGCGTGGACCTCGCGGAAGTGCGCGATCTCTTCCTCCGCGACGTGCCCGAGCGCGCGCACCAGACGCGCGTCCTCCGGGTAGTCGTTGATGAGCGCGAGCGCGCTCACCGCCGCCTTCTTCTCGCAGTGCGCGTGGTCGGCGAGCGTCGCGTCGAGCTGACTCGCAGCGACGCTCGCCCACTCGGGCGACGTGGCCGACAAGAGCAGAGAGTCCGCGAAGCGCGGGCCGTGCAGGTGCGGGGTCACGAGCTCGCTCTCAGCATAGAGGCCGGGCTCGGGCCCGGCAAGGCGCGCTCCGCGGCCGCTCGCACCTCGCTTCGATGGCGCATGAGCGGCGCGCCGCCGGCCGCGACGGACCGACACCCCCCTCGGGCCTACCGTCAGGCGACCGGGCCGCGCGTGCGCGGCCGTCGCGCGTAGGTCGCTGAAGGCCTTGCGTAAATGACGAGAGTCACCTAGATTGAGCCCTCCAGGCATGTGCCTTGCATGGCAAAGGTGTGATTGTGGATGCGCTGACGTCGATCAAAGACAGCCCCGTCTTCTCCGCGCTCTCCCCGCGCATCCTCGACGAGCTCGCCGCCGCAGCGACCTACCGGACGTACCAGCGGGGCCGACACCTCTGGCATGTAGGTGAGCGCCCGATGGGCCTCGCGGTCATCGCGAGCGGCTATCTCAAGATCGTGCAGCCCGGCCCCACCGGGAAGACCGCCATCTGCGCGATCTCCGGCAAGGGCGAGGTGCTCGGCGATCTCGCGGTGCTCGCGCACATCCCGTCGCGGGTCGAGAGCGTGTTTCTCACCGACGGCGCCGCCACCCTGATCCCCGCTGGAACCATCGAGACGCTCGCGTCGCGCGAGGCGTCGCTCGCGCTGGCGCTCGCCGCGGCGACCGGCGACAAGGTGATGGCGCTCTACGACGCGATCGACGCGCTCGCGGCGGGTCGCGTCGATGAGCGCGTGGCGACCGAGCTCCTGAAGCTCGACGAGCATTTCGGCAGCACGCTCGCGAGCGGAGCGCGGCGGGTTCCGGTCCCGCTCCAGCGTCATGAGCTCGCGGAGCTCACCGCCACCACTCCCGAGACGGCCACGCGGGTCATGGTCCGCTGGCAGAACGAGGGCGTCGTGCTCACCGACGACGAGGGCTTCACGCTCCTCGACGTGAGCAAGCTCCGCAAGATCGCCGGATTCGACGCGCACGCCGAGGCGTCGTCGGTCCCGCGCTCCGAACCGAGCGACGCCGCCCGAGCCGGCGCGGAGTAGCGCGCGGCGTCGCGTCACGCAGCGGCACGCTGCGCGCCGCGCTCACGGTCGCGGCCAGGGCGGCGCGCCGCCCTCGGCGAGCGGGTGCCCGGCCAGGGCGAGCTTGCCGCGGCAGTCCGCGCAGAGCTCATACTCGCGGTCGCAGGTGAGCACGCTGCCCTCGGCGTCTTCCATCAGGCAGCCGCGGTTCGGGCAGTGCTCGAGGCCGAAGGCGTGACCGAGCTCGTGGACGGCGACCTTGCCGAGCCGCTCGCGCGCGTGTCTTGCGCTTCGCGCGCGTCGCCGGCACCGAAACGACGACAGCACACCGACCCGTCCGTCTATGGTGGCGAGCCCCAGGATCCCGAAGTCCGCGATGTCGCCCTTGGTCGTCGAGATGTCCGTGGCGGTGAGCCCGAGCACGCCGAGCGCGCCGACGGGTACCCGAGCGCTCAAGAAATCGAGCAGCTTCTCGGCGCGGTAGCGCTTGCGAGGCGGGTAGTACGCGCGTCGAGGCAGCGCGACGCGAGGCAGCGGCGTGACCTCGACCGCGTAGAAGGCCCGTAGCGCGATCGACACCAAGGCGACGTCGGCCGCGCCGAGCGCGCCGCCGAGCGGCTGGAGCGCGAGCCGAGCGAGCGGTTTCGCGACGAGGCTCCGCGGCGCGGCGAGCAGCGCCGGCAAGGCGAGGAGCGCCCGCCGCCTCACCGCGCGCTCCGGAGCGCCGCGAGGGTCGGCGCGTCGAGGAGGGAGGGCGCGCGCGGGAGGCGCGCGAGGGTAAAGATCGGCAAGACTTCACGCGCGGTGACGCGCTCATCGACCGCGAGGCCGGCGCTCCGCGCGGCCCACGCCACCAGCGCGCGCGGGTCGGTGCCGCCCGCGCGTAGATCCGCCAGTCCGAGGTCACGCTCGCGTTTGGCGAGCCGGCGTCCGCTCGCGTCGACGACCAGCGGGACGTGAAAGTAGTCGACGTGCGCCAGCCCGAGCGCGTCTTGCAAGAGCCGCTGGCGCGCGGCGCTCGAGAGGAGATCGTCACCGCGCACGACCTCGGTCACCCCCGCGCGCGCGTCGTCGACCACCACCGCGAGCTGATAGGCGGGCGTGCGTCGCTTGGTCGCGATTAGAAAGTCGCCGACCTCCTGGGCGACGTCGAAGCGCACCGTCCCAGCCAGCCGATCGTCCAGCACGACGGGCCCGTCATCCACACGGAAACGAAGCCCCGCCGGCTGCCCGCTGGTGCGCTCGGCCTCTTCACGACTCCGGAAGCGCCCGCGGCAGGTGCCCGGGTAACGCACCTCGCCGTCACCCTGCTGCGGTGCGCTCACCGCCCCGCGAAGCTCCCCGCGGGTGCACACGCACGGGTACGCGAGCCCGCGCTCGAGGAGTACGCCGAGGGCTGCCTCCAGGTGTTCGAGCCCGGCTGATTGGCGCACCACCTCGCCATCCCAGTCGAGCCCGAGCCACTCGAGATCGCGGAGCGCGGCGTCGACGAGCTCGTCACGCGCGCGCTCGCCGTCGAGATCCTCCATCCGCATCACCACGCTTCCGCCCGCGGCGCGCGCATGCCACCACGCGAAGAGGAAGCTCCGCGCGTGGCCGAGGTGGAGGAGCCCGGTCGGGCTCGGCGCGAGCCTGCCGACCGGCGAGGATGAGGCGGCCATCTTGGCATCTAGTCTAGTGCGACTCGCGGCGAGCGCGCCCGCGCCGTACGGCCCGCTCGCCGCGACGCGTCGAACCGCACGGAGCTCCATCGGTCAGAGCGTGTCCGCCGACTTCAGCAATTCCGGCACGAAGCTGACGCGCGGGCGGATGAGCGTGCTCCGCGCGGCGCTCTTACGGATGGTCAGCACCCACCCGGTCGCGGCGTTGCCAGCCGCGCCGAGCTGGTCCGTGAAGTACTCGTAGACCGAGCCTCCCTTGCGCTCCGCGGTCGATTTGACTCCGGTCGGGCGCGCGGCGGCCGGCTGGGCTCGCGCGACGGCGGGCGCGCCCGCCACTCCGAGCAGCACGACGGTGAGGAGCAGACTTCGAGAGTGCATGTTCACCTCCGAGGTTCCCGCTCGGACCCGCTCCCACCGCCCCGCCTTGGGTCGCCGCGCTGCCTCGGGCTCCGCGATGCCAGCGCGCCGCTCCGACGCTACTTGCAACCGCACGCGGCGACCCGCTGGGCGTTGTCCGCCACGAGCTTGCGGCCGCGCGCGCAGCGCGAGTCGTCGTCACCGGCGAGGCGGCACACCGCGTCTGCGGCGCGACGGAGCGAGCCGAAGGCCCGGCAGGTCGTCTCGCAGCTCGACCCGCCCTCAGCGCGCGCCGCTTGCGCCGGCGCGGCCGCACCCGCCGCGTCGGCCGGAGCGGCCGGGGCAGCGGCGCTCGGGCGGGCCCCCACCTCGGAGCTCGAAGCTCCGTAGAGCCCGTCGAGCTCGGCGCTCGCGCGCGCGAGCGCGGCCTCGGCCTCGGGGAGGCTCTCGAGCGGTGGCTCGGCGGTGCCGTCCGCCTTCGCCGTGCTGCTCGGCGCTTGCTGCGCCTCGGGAGCTGGCTCGGCGACTACCACCGACTCGGGCGCCGGGGGCCCGAGGCTCGGGCGCGCCGCGGCGCACCCGGCGGCGACCCAGAGGACGAGGATGGCGCAGCCGACTTGTCGAGCCGTCATGTTCCTTGGACGCGCGAGGGGCCGACATGAGCTCGCCCCGGAGACAAAATTGTCGAGATCGCGCCGGGAGGCGCTCGGGGAGTTCCTTCTCCGCTCGCCGGCGCTAGGCTCCCCCCGTGGACGCGAGTAAGCTCGAAGGGCGCCTGAAGGCATCGAAGCTCTTCCGCGGACTGGATGACGCCTGGATCGCTCGGCTCGCCGGGCTCTCCCGCGTCGCGCGCTTCGGCGAGAACGAGCCGCTCTGGCGCGCCGGCGCCGACGCGTCGGCGTTCACCATCATTCAGCGCGGCCTGGTGCAAATCGTACAGCCGACCGCGGGCGGCGAGAGCTCGCTGCTCGCGCTCTTCGGGCCGCGCGAGAGCGTCGGCGACTCGGCGGTGCTCGAGCGCGGCCGCTACCCGGCCGACGCGATCGCCGCGAGCGAGGTCGTCGAGGTGGTGCGCGTGCAAGCCGAGCCGGTGCTCGCGGCCATGCCGCGTGAGCCGCAGCTCGCGCAGGCGGTGAACCGCGCGCTGCTCGATCACACCCACGCGCTCCGCGCCAAGATCGCGGTGATGAGCGCGGGCGCGGTCGCGCAGCGGGTCGCGACGCTCCTCCTGCACCTCGCCGATCGCTTCGGCGATGAAGACGAAGCGGGCCGCATCACCATCGCGGTGCCGCTCTCGCGCGGCGCCATGGCGCGGCTGGTCGGCGCGCGCGTCGAGACGGTCATTCGCTGCGTGAGCGCGTGGCAAAAGCAGGGCTTCATCGACACGACTCCCGACGGCTTCGAGCTCACCTCGCTCGAGCCGCTCCGCGAGCTCGCGGGCGGTGGCTCCTGAGCCCGAGCATGGCGTCCTTCGGTGAGCTCCTCGAGCGCGCGGCCCGCGCGCTTCGCCCGAGCCCCGCGCCCCCGCCCGCGCCCTTCGAGCTCGCGGCGTGGCTCGATGCCCTCGACGCGCGCACCGCCGCCACCGGCGACGCCCTCATCATCGGCAGCCCAGCGCTCTCGGGTTGGCGGCCGCGCGGTGGCGTCTCCGAGCGCGCGAGCCCGCTCGGTGAGGCGCGCCTCGAGCCGGGCGCGAGCTACGAGTCCCCCGCGCTCGAGCTCCCTCGCGGCGCGCGCACCCTCGTCATCCGCATGCGCGCGCTCACCGAGAGCGGGCGCGGCCAGGGCCGGATTTCCATTTTGTCGGACCGGCGCGGAACCGCGCGGCCCGCGCTCACGGCTCGCTTCGAGGTCGTCGCGGACGGTATCGATCGCCTCATCGTCGTATCGCTCGAGCGCGCGCTGCGCGGAGCGGTGCGGCTCTCGCTCACCCCGCTCGACGAGGGCGGCGAAGCGCGCGTGCTCGCGCTCGGTGCGCTGGGGCCACGCTTCGCTCCGCCCGGGGCCGGGCCTCCGCGCGCCCCGGTGGAGCTCGGCGCGCGGCGGCGCGAGCTCGGTCGAGCGCTCGCTCGTGCGGCGCACGAGCTCGCCGTCGGAGACACGCTCGCGGTGCTCGTCGCCCGCGACGCCGCGTGGACCCGCGCGTGGCTTGCGCGGGAGCTCGCGGCGCGCGGGCTCACGGTGGAGCGGCTCGAGCCCTCGCCCGCGCGCCCGGGGGAGACGCACGTCGTCGTCAGACGGGTGGCGGCGCGCGGGCGTCGCGGCGTGGATGTCGTCATCCGCGGGCTTGCGGACCTCGCGAGCGCGCGCGCCACCGTCGAGAGCGTGCTCCGGCATACGCGGAACGACGTGCGGATCACGCTCGTGGACGACGGCCGAGCCCGGGAGCTCTCTCGGATGTTCGGTGAGCTCGCCGCCGAATGTCCGCGCGTCGAGGTGCGTGCGCGCGCAGAGCCTGCGGTGAGCGGCGCGCGCGATGTCGTGCTCATCGAGGGTGAGGTGCGCGTGTTTCGCGGTTTCCTCCGCGCGCTCCGCGCGGCGGCGCGCGCGGGCGAGGCGCCGGGGCTCGCCTGCGCCCTGCCCGGCCCGAGCGCAGCGGACAAGCATCTGGCCGCGCTCGCGCGCCGCACGGCGCGCCCGAGTCATCCCCTCTTGGAGCGTGGGTTCCCCGGCTGCGTATACTTCTCTGCCGACGCGCTCTCGGCGGCGGGTGAGCTCGACGCCGGCGAGCCGAGCGCTCGCGCGCAGGCGGCGGGCTTCCCGGTGCGGCTCGCGGCCGCCGCGCTCGTCGCGGGGACGGCTCCCGCGCCGACCGTCGAGCCAGCGGTTCGGCGCGCGCTCGACGAGCTCGAGTTTCACGCGCGCCGCGCGCCCCGGGCGCGCGAAGCCGCCGTGCTGGTGCTCTTGTCGGCGCCGCCCGCCGAGTCCGGGGCAGACGGCGCGCGCGTGCTCGCGCTCGTCGAGCGCCTCGCGCTCCCGCGCGTGTTGCTCGCGTATCCGGGCGAGGGCGGCATCGCGCTCGCCGAGGTGCTCGACGGCGCGCCCGAGGCCACGCACTACCGCGTGACGCGACCGCGCGCGCCGGCGCGCGCGCTCCGAGCCATCCTCAGCGACTATCGCGTCGGACACGTGCTCGGGCTCGGGCTCGAGGCATGGCCCCCGCACGCGCTCCGCGCCATCATCCGCGCGCGCCGTCCGCTCACGGTGGACCTCACCTTCGCGCCGGGCGTCGAGCCGGCGCCATGCCCATCGCCGGACGCCTGGCTCGCCGGCTACCGCCGCGCGCTCGCGAGCACCTCGAGCCAGGTGCGCGTCGGGCGGCTCCGGCGCGGCGAGCTCCGCGCTCTGGCCGAGGCGCGCCGCCCCCGCCCCGCGTGATTCCGCGCCGAAGCGACCTCCCCCTAGAAACTTGAGCACTTGGGCTCAGCGAAGGTCACGCACCATCGCTGCGTGCAAGTCTGGCTGACAGAGCTTGGCCCTGTCGACTCTCTCGAGGGACCAACCGTAAGGCGAGCTCACGCTCGTGGCGTCGGTCGTGACCGCGACGAAATTGAGGAGCGGGCCGTAGTCGTCCGGAGGCAAGGCGAGCGGGCGCGCGGCGTGGACGTTCCAGAAAGTGCTGTAGGCGCCCGAGTGCGGCAGGCGATTCGTGCTCCCGCCGCTCTTGAAGGGTCGCGTACCGGCGCCGAGGTCGAGGTTCGTAAAGAGTGAGCCGTTCGGCGCTCGCCCGTGGTGGTCCATCGCAAGGTCGACGCCTCGCCCGTCCGACCAGACGGTGCCGCGCGCGTAGCCGTCCACGGAAAGATCGTGGATGAACGTCTTTCGTACGTCGAAGCGCGTAAAGAGCAGATCGCCGCTTCCGGTGCTGCTCAGGCCGTGGTGCCCGACGAGGGAGCCTCGGTCGAAGGTCGTGTCGAGGATCACGTCGGTCACCGTCACGAAATGACACTCGCTCACGCCAACGCCGTAATCGGCGTTCAGGATGGTGACGTCTCGGACCCAGGAGTCGACGACGTTCGTGAGATAGATGGCGTTGTAGCCACGCTCTTTGAAGTGACCCGGATACGGGGTGCCGGCAAACTCCATGGTGAAGCCCTCCAGCCCGACCTCGCGCACCTTCGGCGCGACCGCGCGGAGCTCCGGCTTCCACGCGAGCTCGACGCGGAGCGGCAGCGGGCGCTCGAGCACGACGCCCGTCGAGTCGACGCTCTCTACCTTCGAGTAGAATCGCGACACTTGTTTGCCGCCGTCTTCGCCGACGTTTCCGGGGAAGTAGCCGGCGTGGAGCGCCTCGAGGAGCGTGCCGCCAGCATCCGTCATCGAGAGCCGGACCCACATCCCGGCGCTCAGCCCCGAGACCGTCGAGAGCGCCAGGCGCTTGTCGCCGAGCTTCGCGGCGGCGGTGACGTCGGCGAGCTTGGCGCCGCTGTCGCTCCCGCTCACATGGATGAACCCGCCGGTGAACGACCAGCTCGATTGACCGGCAGAGTTGAAGGTGAGGCCGTAGACGTCACCGAGCGACCTCGGGAAGGAGAGCACGGTCGCCCCGGCACCGGCGCCCCGCAGGACGAGGTTCGGTTTCTTGAGCTCGAGCCGTGCGCTGATGATGAACCTCCCTCTCGGGATGGTCACGACGCCGCTCGTAGCGGTGGCGAGCGCGGTCAAGAACGCCTGGGTGTCGTCGGTGTCGTCGTCGGGCGTGGCTCCGAAGTCGCTCACGCTCAGGCTCGGGCTGGTTGGCGTCGGAAGCGGGACGTTGCCGGTGCGGTAGCCGGCCCAGGCCACCTCGCGGAGGCGGCCATCGGCGCGCCAGAGCTCGCCGTGCTTGCCGTAGAGCGCTGAAGGCGTGCAGCTCGGATCGACGGTCGCGCCGCCGCTCCCGCCGGCCCCCGCGAGCCCTCCGGCCCCGCCCGCGTCGGCGCCTCCGCTGGCGCCGCTCCCGCCTGCGCCGCTCGCGCCGGCTCCTCCGCCTGCGCTCGCGCCCCCCGAGTCGGAGCGTTCGCCCCCCGCGCCTCCGCTCGCGGCACCCGCCGCCCCGGGCGCGTCGGCTCCGCTCTTCCCACAGGCTGCGCTGGCGAGCGCGACGCATCCAGCAATGATGATTCGACGATTGAGCATCATGTCCTCCCCGCGAGCCTGGCCGCCGCGCCGCCTCACGAATACCCGAGCGCGCGCGCCATCACAAGCCCCGTCCGATGGGCGCCGCTTCTCGCCTCGCGCGGTCCCGCGCCGACAAAAACCAAAATGGCCAAGCGAGTGCTTGACCATTTCTCGGAGCGGACGGCTCGAGCGACCGAGCGCTCGAGCCGCGAGCGCTCGGGAGTCTAGAACTCCGCGCGGCGGTACACGGTGACGACCGCTGCGCCGCCGAGGCCGAGGTTGTGCTGGAGCCCGGCCTTGACGCCATCGACCTGGCGCTTGTCGGCGAGGCCGCGGATCTGCCAGTTGAGCTCGGCGCACTGCGCGAGGCCGGTGGCCCCGAGCGGATGCCCCTTGCTGATGAGGCCTCCCGAGGGGTTCACCACCCATTTTCCGCCATAGGTGACCGCGCCCGAGTCGATGAGCTCGCCGCCCTTGCCCTCGGGGCAGAGGCCGAGCCCCTCGTAGGTGATGAGCTCGTTGGCGCTGAAGCAGTCGTGGAGCTCGACCACCTGGAGGTCCTCCGGGCCGAGGCCGCTCTGCTCGTAGGCCTTCTGCGCGGCGCGACGGGTCATGTCTGCGCCGATCATCTTGATGCAGCTCTTGTCGTCGAAGGAGTTGTTCATGTCGGTCGCGAGCGACATGCCGGCGATCTCGACGGCGTTCTTCTGGAGGTTGTGCTGCTTCACGAACGCTTCGCTGGCGAGGATGGCAGCACCGGCGCCGTCCGAGGTCGGGCAGCACTGCAGCTTGGTGAGCGGGTCATAGACCATCTTCGAGCTCATGATGTCGTCGAGCGAGTACTCGTCTCGGAACTGCGAATAGGGGTTGTTGACCGAGTGCTTGTGGTTCTTCCAGCCGATCTTCGCGAACTGCTCGCGGGTCGTGCCGTACTTTTCCATGTGCTCGCGGCCGGCATTGCCGAACATCTGCGGGGCGGGCGGCGCCGGCGCGAACTCACGGAGCTCCATCATGAGGAGCATGTGCTTATCCATGGGGTTCGTGCGATCCATGTACTTCGGTCCGAGCGAGCCCTTCTCCATCTTCTCGAACCCGACCGCCATCGCGCACTCGGCGAGGCCGCCCTCGACGAGCTGCTTGGCGAGGAAGAGCGCCGTCGAGCCGGTCGAGCAGTTGTTGTTGACGTTGTAGATGGGGATCCCGGTGAGGCCGAGCTCGTAGAGCGCGCGCTCGCCGCTGGTGCTCTCCCCATAGCAGTAGCCGGCGACCGCCTGCTCGATCGCGTCGTAGCCGATCCCCGCGTCGGCGAGCGCCTTCTCGCCGGCCTCCTTGACCATCGCGGGGTAGTCCCAGTCCTTCGATCCGGGCTTCTCGAACTTCGTCATCCCGACGCCGACCACGTACACCTTCCTGCCCATCGCACGCTCCTCTATGAGTTGTCGCTCTCGCCGCGGCGTGCGCGGATCGAGAAACTGGCCGGCTGGTCAACTACGACATCGGCGCGCGCCGCGCAACTCGTGATGCGCCGCGAGCACAGCGAGCCCGGAGCGCCCAGGTGGGCCTCCCGCGCACACCCGGGGCGAGCGCAGAACTCCAGGATTTTCCCTGGAATCACGCTCGCTGACCGCGGCACGGGCCTTGCTGGTTGAACCAGCAGGAGACCTGAACATGACCCTCTCTTTCAAGCACGCTTCTTTGATGGTTGGTTGGCTCGGCGCGAGCGCGGCGCTCACCGGCTGCGGCTTCGACACCGAGACGCCGGGCGACCTCGGTCGCGCGAGCTTCCGCTACGAGGCGGAGTGCTTCCTCGACTGCGCCCTCGACCAGCCGCTCGCGGTGGGCGCGACCCAGCGCATCGCGGTGACCGGCGACGGGGCCGAGCCGGACGTCGTGGTGCTCTCGAGTGACGACCGCGTCGCCTCCTTCACGCTCGGCGCCCGCACCTGCTCATGCACGCGCACGACCGCCCAAGGCAGCGAGGCCTACGGGCTGGCCGACACCGGCCAGACCTGTGACCCAGGCTACACGCGCGAATGCTCGAATCGGATCGAGGTAGAGTCGCACGCATCGGGAGACGCGCAGCTCCAGCTCCTCGCGGCAAGCGGCGCGCTCATCGATACGGTGACCGTCCACGTGCGCGAGGCGGCGTCGATTGCGCTCGAGAGCTACGACGAGGACCGCCCCCGAGCCGTGAGCCGGCTCGCCGGACACGCCGGCGACAGCCTCGATTTTCGGGTGTTGCTCTTGGACGAGCATGAAAATCCCTTGTTCTCCACCGGCGCCGTCGAGCTCCGCGCGGAGGACTCCGCGGTCGCCCGCGTCGAGCCGAGCTCGTTCGGGCTCGACTGGACGCGCGGCGCGAGGTTCTCGGCGAGGTTCGCGCGACCCGGCGCGAGCACCTTGGTCGTGAGCGCCGCCGGCGTCGCGGTCGAGGTGCCGGTGACCGTCGAAGAGTGAGCCGGGGAGTCGAGGAAGGGCGCGGACTCCAGGCGTACCTCGCGGCTCAGCGGAGCGCCGCGAGGTACGCGAGCCAGCCCGGCTGGTTCTCCGCGCGGCGGCGCGGGCGAAAATCGTCGGTTGCTTCGTCGTCGCTCGTGTCCCAGTAGACGACCACGTCACGGAAGCCCGCCTCGCGGAGGAGTTCTTGCAGCTCCGGCAAGGTCCAGAACCTCCAATGATAGGAGAACGCCTTGTCGAGCCGCGTGCCGTCCTTGAATTCGAAGTGGATGTGGTTCTCGACGGCGTGAGTGATGGGATCGAACTTGTCCTGGTCCCACTCGTAGGTGAACCCGCCGCGGATGGGGCGCGCCTCGACCATCGGCTCGACCGCCTCCCAGCCGCCGTAGGCGTCGAGGAAGAAGACGCCGTCACTCTTGAGCGAGGCGCGGACCCGCTCGAAGTAATCGCGCATCTCGTCGCGGGTGCGGAAGATCCAGTAGCTGAAGTTGAAGGCGAGCACGAGGTCGTGCCGGCCGCGCGTGGGCGCGCGTACGTCTTGCTGAAGCAGCGTCACGCGCCGGGCGTCGTCGCCGAGGGGAGCGATGTTGTGCTCTCTTCCCCATTTCAGCACCTTCGCGTCGATGTCGACGCCGGTGGAGCGACGCTTCGGGTGGTGCTTCACCCACTCGCCGCACATGAGCGCGGTGCCGCAGAAATCCTCACGGAGATCGAGCGCGTCGCGCTTACGGAGCTTCTTGAAGTTCCGAGAGAGGAAGCTCTCTTCGGTGGTCACGTCCTGCACCGAGAGCTGGTAGAGGGTGTGCTTGTCGGCCGTGGCGGCGGTGAACCGCGGCTTCCTCTTGGATTTCTTCTTCATGGTTCGCGGGGGCTCGGGCGAGGCGACGGCCATCGCGCGGAGCGCGAGCCTTCTAACCTACTTGCCGCCCCGCCGACAACGGACCCGCGCGGCGAAGACGTGGCCGCTGCTCGCCCACGCGACGAGCGCGCCGGCCGGCAGCTCCGCCAGCGAGAGATCCGCGATGGCCGGCGCTCGGGCGATGACCACGCTCGCGCCCGGGCCGTTGCGAGTGACCGGCGCGAGCGTGAGCTCGACCGGGGCGTGCGGCGCAGCGCTCGACGGTCGCGCCGCGGCGATCACCGCCGCGCCGCAGAGCCGCCCGGTCGCGGTCGGCGCGGGGTCGAGACCATTCGGGTACGTCTGCCAGGTGACCGGCGCGTCCATGCGAGGTTCGGCGCCGAGCGCGAGGCTCGCGAGGCCGAAGCTCGTGGCGTCGCGTTCGAGCGGAACGAACGCGAAGACTTCACCGCCCGCGCGCGCCGCGCTCACCTCGGTGAGGCTCTGCGCGGGCCCACCGACCCACACCACCACGTCCTCGTCGAGCTTCGCGCGTCCCGATTGAAAGCTGACTCGTCGGACATGCACGGGCGACATTCCGGTGCGACCCTCGAGCGAGAAGACCAGCCGCGTGTCGCCGTCTGCGAGGAGGGCGACGGAGGTCGGCGATGCGCCCTCGGGAGAGATGTCGAGCGGCGACGCACCCTCGAGCCACAGTCGCGCGCGCGTGCCGCCCTCCGCCTCCGCGAGGTAGGCGACGCTCACCGGCCGCTCGCCGCCGGCCGCGACACGCACGCCGTCGCGCGCGCCCTCCGCGAGCGTCTCGGGGTCGGCCTCGGCGTCTACCCGCGCCCGGAGCAGGCGTCCGCGCGAGACGAAATAGGCGAAATCTCCGGCGACGCTCGGTCCGCGCGCGAAGGGCGCGAGCGCGTCGGGCGGAGCGAGCGGCGCCATCGGGGTCTGGGCGGGCTCGTCCGCGGCCACCGGCGCGCGCGTGTCGAGCGCCGCGAGTCGCGCGCGGCCCGACTTCGTGAGCATCACGACGCCGCGCGTGGTCGCGGTCGCGGGCGCGGCGGGGCCGAGCACGACTGGCTGATCGATGAGCCACCGGGTGTCCGCCGGGTCGTTCGTTCGCCCGCTCGCGGCAGGCGCTGCGGACGCGGCGGGCGGCGCGGCCGATGACGGCGCTCGCGCCGCCGAGGTGCGCGGCGGCGCGGCCGATGACGACGCATGCGCGGAGCCGGGCGGCGGCGCCTTCGCGTCGCTGGTCGGTGCGCTCGGCGCGGGTGAGCGCTTCGGCTCGCAGGCGCTCGCGAGCAACAGCGCGATGATTCCCTGCGCGATCGCGGTTCGCATGACGAGGTATTGCCACGACGAGCGCCTCGCCGGAAACGCTCGCTGGAAGGCCGCGGCAAAGCGCGCTATCTCGCCACCCATGAGGGTAAGCGTCGGGCTCGCGGTCGGGGTGGTTTGCGGGTTCGGCGCGGCCGGCGTCGGGTGCGCGTCGAGATGTCCGCCTCCTCCCCAGGCTCCGGAGTCGTCGGCGAGCGCATCGAGCGCGCCGGGCGAGCTGCCGAGAGCCGGCGCCCAGCCCCTGGTGGTGCGGATCGACGCCGCGGGCGTGATCACCGTCGATGAGCAACCGGTCGCGCTCGATGCGCTCGGCGACGCGGTGACGCGCGCTCGCCCGGACCGGAGCGCGCGCTCGACCACCATCCAGGCGGACGCGCGCGTGTCGCACGGGGCGGTCCTCGCGGTGCTCGAGGAGCTGCGTCGGGTCGGGATTACGGGGGTGATGTTCTCGGTGGTGGGCGCGGAGCCCGCCAGCGCCCCGCCGGCCGCCACGGGCTCGGCGGCGCCGGCCGCAGCGGGCTCGGCGACCGTGACGCCGGTCGCTCAGGCGCCGGCTCCCGAGGAGCCGGCCTCGCTCCCCGAGGTCAAGGTCGAGAACATCGGGCTGCACATCGGCGGCGGGCCCAACGACGACGCGACCAAGGAGCCGTTCCGCCGCGCGATCGCCCAGCAGTACGACGCGTTCCGGCGCTGCTACACGCTGGTCGACGAGCCCGCGAAGGGCGGCACCTTCGGGGTCGATCTTCGGGTGGGCCGTGCGGGAGGCAAAGCAGACGTGCTCCAGCCGCGCACCGGGATGAAGGGCAAGGGGTTCAGCGAGTGCATGGTGGCGGCCTTCGCGCAGGTCGACTTCGAGAAGCCCGGGAAGCCGGTCATGTTCAGCTACTCGCTGCGCTTCACGATCGGGCGATAGCCGCCGGCCGCGCCGGACCGACCAGGCTCGGCCGAGCCCGCGCCTCCGTCGAGGCCGTGGTGGCTTCAGGCCAGCCAGAGCCCGAGCACGAGCAGCGCCGCCGCGAACGCGACCGAGGCCATGGCCGCGATCTCCCACGGCCCGGTGCGCCGGTCGGTGAACCGCAGCTCGATGGACGCGAAGCGGCTCGCTTCGCGGCGCTGCTGCCCGGTGAGCGCGAGGTTTGCCGCGCGGAGCGCGGTCCCGTGCTGTTCTTCTGTCATGCGGGCCCCAACCTTTCCACGGCTCCGGCGAGGTTGTCGAGCCGTCTCCGAGGCCGGTCGCTCAAGTGCGCGGAAATCTGGCCTTTCCTTTGCTATCCCACCACTCGCGATAGCGCTCTCGAGCGCGCGCGCGCTCGCTCGGCGGCAGATCGTCGTAAAACCCGAAATACTCTTTCGTCTCGCTCTTCAGCTCCTCGCCCGCCGCGCGGCGAAGCTCCGGAGATTCGTGGACCAAGGCGTCGATGAGCCACTCGATGCGGTGCTCGGAGGCGTGCGCGTTCCACCACTCGAGCCATCGCGCCGAGTCACGACGGAAGCTCTGACGGGTGAGCACGGTGAGCGCCCACTCGGCGCTCTTCACGATGTCCGGGTTCGAGCCCTCGAGCAGTCGGATGAGCCGCGGCACGGCGCGGGCTTCGCGGAGCTCCGCGAGCGCCTCGATCGCGGTGTGTCGGACCTCGTCGCTCTGCGTGACGTCCGCCGCGAGCACACAGAGCCCGTCGCGCAGCGCCTCGCGCGACTCGGAGTCAGTGAAGAGCAGTCGGCTCGCCGCGAGCGCCGCGCGGTGGACCTCGGGCTCGGGATCGATCACGCGGCGTAGCACCGCGCGCGCGGAATCGGCGCTCGGCAGCTCACCGAGCAGTCGCGTCGCCCAGCTTCGGACGTCCGGGCTCGTATCCGCGGTGCGGACCACCAGGAACGGGACGGCTTCATGTCCGAATCGCCGGAGCGTGCGCAGGATGGGGCCGGCTTCGGAGGCGCGCCCGCCGCGGCCGGCGCCCAGCTCCGTCTCGACCGGCCCGGGAAACTGCGCGACCAGCGCAGCGATGGCGGGCTGCCCGAGTTCGACGAGCCGCTCGGCGGCGAGCTCGTCGCCGTCGAGCAGGCGCGTCACCAGATCTCGGCAGTCGCTCTCGAGATCGACGATGACGCTCGGGAGCCGGAGCTCCTCCGAGCTGTAGCGAGGGCGCGGACGGCGCGGGGGGAACGACTCGGAGCGCGAGGGCGCGGCGAGCGGGATCTCGTGGCGTCGGAGGGGCGCGACCGGGCTCTGCTCGGCTCCGAGGAGCTCGCTCTCACTCATCTCCTCTTCGGAGAACGACAGATCGGGGCCGTCCGGCTCGTCCAGCGCGGTCTCGGGGACCAACTCGAGCCGCTGACTCGAGGGCGGGCGCGAGCCCACCGCGCGCGCGGGGCCGACACCCGGGCTGGTCGCCGCCTCGAGCGCGGAGAATCCGCGCGGCGAGGCCACCTCCCAGCCGTCCTCCGGGGGCTCTTCGATGTGTGCTCGCGGAGCCGGATTGCTCGGTCGTGTCAGCGGAATCGCCAGCTCGAGCGCGCCGCTCGTCTCGAGCGCGCGGGGCGTCCCTTGCGGCGGCGTCGACGCGCGCCGCTCCGCGCCGACCGAGATCACTCGGTTCGAGAGGCGTGGGCTCCTCGGCGGCGGCTCCGGAGACGACGCGGCCAGCGACGGCGCGGCCGGCGACGGCGCAGCCGGCGACGGCAGTGAGAGCGCCTGCACGAACGCCGCCGCGCGCTCGTCGCGGCTCGGCCGTGGCGCGTGACGTCGCTCTCGGCGCACTCGCGGGGGATGCCCGGTCTCGCCGCGCTTTCGGCGCACGATGACGCGCTCGAGCGCCGCGGTCACCAGCGGCGCGAACGCGATGACGTCACCAACCTCGCCGAGCTCCACGTCTTGCGCGCCGTGATCGCCGTACAGGATGAGCACGCAGCGCCCGCGGACCACGATCGGAAGAAACAGCGCGACGCGACCGGGCGCGCGCGAGAGATCCTTCGCGAGAGCCCGGTCGATGCCGTCCGTCGACAGCCGCGAGAGCTGGAGCGCGCCCTCGTCGCGCGCGGTGGCCAGCGCGCTCGGCAAGTCGAGCGGCACACCGACGCCGGTGATCTGAGCACGCCCGGCGCCAGGACCGCGCGCGTCGCGACCCTCGGCAATGTCCGCGTGGACGGCGAACAGCGCCGAGTACTCGAAGTACTGCGCCATGAAGTCGAAGGCCGCGCGGAGCACGTCGTCGCGTCCCTCCGCGAGCGAGAGGTCCCGCTCGGCCATGGCGGCGGTGTACGGGCCGCGACGACGCGTGCGCGCGCGCGCGCTTCGGCCCGCCTGGGTCGCCCACGCCGCGAGCTCGGGAGCCGCGACGGGCGGAGTCGGGGTCACGGCGCGAGCCGGCGGAGCCGGTGGTGACTCACCTGGCGTCTCCTGCATGCGGCGCTCGAGCGCGACGGGGCGAAGCGATACGGGGCCCTCGGGAGACGCGGGCGGCGCCGGCGCACGCGGAGCTTCCAGCGGGTAGGAGAGCGGCGGCAGCGAAGGCGGGCGCGGCAGCCGGGGCATCTGAGCGCCACCGAGGCCCGGGCTCGGCAGCGAGCTGGGGCTTGGATCGGGCAAGCCCGAGAGCCTCGCGATGAGCCGGAGGGAGCGACGATCCACCGGCAGACCGTAGTCGCGTGCGATCGCCTGCTGAATGCGGACCGCAGGCGCTACCCGCTGGTCGACCTCCACTCCGAGCGCGAAGCCGAGATCCTCTTCCACCTCGCGCGGGAGGGGTTCCGAGACCGCCATCACGAGCGTGCCGTCGCGGTCGTCGAGCGGGTAGGCCCCGTGTCGCCTCGCGACCTCGCCGGGCACGAGCGCGAGCGTCTCGCTCCGCGCGTGCGGTAACTCACCCGCTGGCGCGGCGGGCAGCCCGTGGCTCTCCGCCAAGAGGCGCGTGAGCGCTTCCTCGCTCACCTCGGTGACCTCGAGGAGGTTCGTCGCCAGATCTCCCCCGTAGAGCACCTGGCGTGCGAGCGCCTCCTCCACGTCCTTCATGGAGGCCAGGCCGTGCTTGACGATGCTGGAGCTGAGGGTCGCCATCCGCGCTCCGGGGGGCCCCCGGCCTCACCATCTTCGTGGCGCGCCCTCGCTTGTCAACGCGGATGTCTTCGCAGGCATCCGCGGGGCCATGGCGCGCGCGCTGCTCCGCCGCGACGCAGGGCCGGAGGACTCGCCCGCCCGCCGGCGGGCGGCCCTAGGGCGGGCGGGCCACGCGGGCGTCACGCTACTCGCAGTCGCCGCTGATCGGATACGCGTTGGCCGCGAACCCCGAAGTCAGCCGATAGGCGTCGGCGCAGTCGGCCGTGGCCGGCTGGTTGGTCGCGATGCACCAGTCGCCCTGGGGCCGCTCCCCGCCGACCCACTTGGTCGACGTCTTGCAGTAGCCGTCGGTTCCCTTCCAGTCGGCCGCGCCGGCGAGCAGCACGCACAGGCTGTTCTTGAGGTCGGGGATGAACACCGTGTCCGACTCTTCGACCCCGATGTAACCCTCGATGGTTCCGCCGTTCTCCCACGGGTAGATGGGCGGATCGACGCTCATGTCCGCCAGGCAGTCGATCGCGGGATCGAGCTTGTCGCCGTTGTACGCCCCGATGCAGTTGTGATCCGCGCTGAACGTGCCCTGGAACTTCCCGCCGTGGATCGGCAGGAGCACGACGTTGGTCGTGTCTCCGGGCGTGACGAAGATGGGGACCGTCAGGTCGATGCCATCGGCCGAGAACGTGTTGCCGTTCATCGTCACGTCGATGGTCACCGGCGCGACCGGGATCTGCGCGTCCGGCAGGACCGCAAAGCAGCCCGGGTCGCCGGGGTTCTCGATGGGCAAGCCGCCGCCCATCTTCAGCTTGTTCGACTCCGAGTCGAACTCGAAGAGCCAGTTGAAGGTCCCCTTGCCGTTCGAGTTGCACTCCGGCTGGTTGAAGTTCACGCCCTTGTCGAGGATCGTGGACTGGATGAACGGCTTTGCCAGCGCGTCGGGCTTGGTGACCTGGATCTGGCTGAGGCGACCCTTCCAGATCTTCTGGCCCGAGTTGTCCGTCTTCGCGAGGCACTCGTGGCCCGGACCGCTCGGCCCGCCCGGCCCGTAGCAGGATGGCGCGGTCGGGAAGCAGTCCCCGTTGCCTGCTCCGCCGCTGCCTCCGCTCGTCTTGCCGTCGTCATCGCTGCTGCACGCGGCGAGCGCGCCGAGAGCAATCCCGATACCAAACACCGCACGGTAGCCGAGCCGCATGAAAGATCTCCTCGTTCGTGGAAAGAGGACGCGCACCCTACCATTTCTTTTCGGGCCGGGCGCGAGTATCCCGCGAGTGCGCCCCGAGGCGGCGGGCCCCCCGGCGCGCCCACGCGGCCCGCGCGTGAGCGCTCGGGGAGCGCCCGGCTCAGGCGGCCCGACCCACCGCGCGCTCCTTGCTCGGGAGCGCGCTCTCGGTCGCCTCGCGCAGCGCGGCGAAGAGCGCGGGGGTCGAGAGCAGCGCCTCGCGCGCCTTCTCCCGCCCGTGCCCGATGCTCGTCCCTCCGAACATGAGGTGCGCGCCGCTCTTCTCGGCGACGCCGTGGGCGAGCGCGGTGTCTAGGAGATCGCCGGCGGCGTCGATCCCCAGCCCCCAGCGGATGTCGAGCTCGGCCTCGGTGAAGGGCGGAGCGCACTTGTTCTTCACGACCTTCACGCGCGTGCGGTTTCCGACCGTGGCGTCCCCGACCGTGACCTTTCCGGTCCGGCGAACGTCGAGCCGCACGCTCGAGTAGAAGCGGAGCGCGTTGCCCCCGGTGGTCGTCTCCGGGTTGCCGAACACGACCCCGATCTTCTGGCGGAGCTGATTGATGAAGATGAGCGTCGTGTTCGTACGCGAGACCACGCCGTTCAGTTTGCGGAGCGCCTGGCTCATGAGTCGCGCCTGGAGGCCCATGTGCGCGTCGCCCATGTCGCCTTCGATCTCGGCTCTCGGGACCAGCGCCGCGACCGAGTCGACCACCACCAGGTCGACCGCTCCGGAGCGCACCAGCATCTCGACGATGTCGAGCGCCTGCTCGCCGCTGTCCGGTTGGGAGACGAGCAGCCTCTCGAGGTCGATGCCGATGGCCCGCGCGTACCGGAGGTCGAAGGCGTGCTCCGCGTCGATGAACGCGCACACACCGCCCCCCCGCTGGGACTCGGCGATGGCGTGGAGGGTGAGCGTGGTCTTGCCGCTCGACTCCGGGCCGAACACCTCGATGATCCGGCCGCGCGGGTAGCCGCCCGTGCCGAGCGCCTCGTCGAGCGCCAGCGAGCCGGTGGCGATGACCTCGACCGGCTCGAGCAGGGCGTCCTCGCCGAGGCGCATGATCGAGCCTTTGCCGTGCGCCTTCTCGATGCCGGTGACGGCCGCGTCGACCGCCCGTTGCTTGTCTGATTCTGTCATGGTTCGTCTCCTCTTCTCCCGGTTCTGGTTTCGATGGCGTGGGCGCACCGTGTGCTCACGCCAGGGGATCGCGGTCGAGCAGTCGCCCTTGCAGCGCTTCGGCGACGTGAGGCGCGCGCACGCGCTCGCTCCCATCGAGATCGGCGATGGTGCGCGCTACCCTCAGCACCTTCACGTACGCCCGCGCCGACAGCCCGAGCTGGGAGATGGCGGTCTCGATGAGCCGCTCGGCGTCGGCGCTCGGGCGCGCCACCCGCTCGAGCGCGCGCGGACCGAGCGCAGAGTTGATCGCGCCCCGCTCGCGCTGGCGCTCACGAGCGGCGAGCACACGCGCGCGCACCGAGCTCGACGGCTCGCCGCGGCTCATCCCGATGAGCGCCGCGACGTCCACGGGCGGCACGGGAACGTGCACATCGAGCCGATCGACGAGCGGGCCGCTCAACCGCGCTCGATACGAGGCGACCTGCTTGTCGGTGCAGCGGCACACACGGCGCGGGTGCCCGCGATAGCCGCACGGGCAAGGGTTCACGGCACCCACCACCATCGGACGCGCGGGGAACCACGCCCGCGCCCGCGCCCGCGATATGCACACCGCCCCGTCCTCGAGGGGTTGGCGTAGCGCCTCGAGCGCCCCGCGACGGAACTCGGCGAGCTCATCGAGAAAGAGCACGCCGTGGTGCGCCAGGCTGACCTCGCCGGGGCGCGGGACCTCGCCGCCGCCGACCAGCCCGGCCTCGCTCACCGAGTGGTGCGGAGCGCGGAACGGGCGCGCCGCGACGACGCCCTTGTCGGGGTCGACGAGCCCGGCCACCGAGTAGATGGCGGTCGTCTCGACCGCCTCTTCGAACGTGAGCGGTGGCAGGATGGTGGGAAGGAGGCGCGCGAGGAGCGTCTTTCCGCCGCCCGGGGGCCCGATGAAGAGGAGGTTGTGCCCGCCGGCCGCCGCGACCTCGAGCGCGCGCCGCGCGGAGGACTGTCCGCGCACCTCCGAGAGATCACCAGCGCCCGGCGTGCTCGAGTCCGGCGAGAACGCGGTGCGCGCCGCGCGAGCGAGCGCGCGGCCGCCCGAGAAGTGCTCGACGAGCTCGGCGAGGTTCCGGGCCAAGAGCACCTCGATGCCCTCGACCAGTCCCGCCTCGGCGCCGTTCGCGCGTGGAACCACGGCGCGGCCGAGCCGCCGCGCGGCGCCCTCGAGCTGCGGCAGCACGCCGCGAACCGGCCGGAGCGAGCCGTCGAGCGCGAGCTCGCCGAGCAGGAGGACGTCGTCGAGGCAGCCCTCCGGCAGCTTCCCGATGGCGCCGAGGATGGCGAGCGCGATCGCGGCGTCGAGCGCGGCGCCGCTCTTACGGAGATCCGCCGGCGCGAGGTTCACCGTGATCGCGTATTCGTCGAGCAGCACGCCGAGGCGCGCGAGCGCGCTCGCCACCCGCACCCGCGCCTCGCGCACCGCAGCCTCCGCGAGCCCGACCATCTGGAAGAAGGCCGGGCCTCGCGTACAGCACACCTCGACGAGAATCGGGTGGGCGTCGAGTCCGAGGACCGCGCTCGCATGGGCGGTGGCGAGGCCGAGCGGCTTTCCGCAGATGGTGGCGGTGGCGGTGAGCATGCCGGCCGCGGGTTGCAGTCGCCGTGCCGCGCAGAACCCGGCGAGATGCTTTGCGTCCGGAGGGTGGCGGCGGCTGGCCGCCGGCGGCGGCCGCCACCCGGCTTCCGTTTCCGGTGACTCCGTGAGACTTCGAGGCGCAGAGCCGCCCCGGATACGCTATGCTGAGCCGAGGTGTGGCGCCGGCGAGCGAGCTCGGTGCGGCTACCTGGAGGAATCGCGATGAAGGCAAGGCGACTGTCGGGGATGGCGATCGGCGTTGCGAGCGCGCTCGGGCTCGCGGTGGCGTGCGGCAGCGGCGACGGCGGGGGAGCCACGGTCGCCGGGGGCACCGGCGGGCACGGCGCGTCTTCGAGCGGTGGCTCGGGTGCGGGAACCGGCACCGGCGGGAGCGCCAACGGGACGGGCTTCGACGCGGGCGACTTCGACGCCGGCGACAGCGCGCTCAACGCGGACTCGGCCTGCGCGAACGTGACCGTGAACGCCGAGCGGGTGCCGGTAGCCCTCTACATCATGCTCGATAAGTCCGGGAGCATGAATAACGGAAATCGGTGGGAAAACGCCCGGGCCGGCCTTCAGGCGTTCGTCAATGACCCCGGCTCTCAGGGCCTCAAGGTCGCGCTCCAGTTCTTCTCCGGGAGCGGCCCGTGCAACGGGAGCACCTATGACACCCCTGCGGTGCCGATGGACTACCTCTCGAACAACGGAGCCGCGATCATGGCTTCGATCAATGGAACCAATCCGGGCGGCGGCACTCCCACCGAGGGCGCGCTCCGAGGGATCACCGGCTTCTGCCGGGGCTACACCGCTCAGCACCCGCAGGAGAAGTGCGTGGGGCTGCTCGTGACGGACGGGCAACCGCAGGGCTGCGATACCTCGCCGGCGGGGCTCTCGCAGATCTGCTCGGAGGCCTTCAACGGCACCCCGTCGCTGCCGATCTTCATGATGGGCATGCAGGGCGCGAGTTTCCAACTCCTCGATGCGCTCGCTACCGCCGCTGGGACGGGGCCGGCCGCGTTCAACATCTCCTCGGGCGGCGCCGACGCCTTCGCTCAGGCGCTCCAGAACGTCGCCGGGCAGCTCCTCTCGTGCGACTACGCGATGCCGACCACCGACGCGGGGCTCGTCAATCCCGCCTCGATCATCATCAACTTCACCGACGCGTCCGGCACGAGCCCGCTCGGCCGTGTCTCGGACGTGGGCGCGTGTGGGCCCTCGGGCGGTTTCTATTACGACGACCCGACCAGCCCGACCCGGATCTCGCTCTGCCCGGCGAGCTGTGACAAGGTGCAAGGGGCCGACCAGGGCTCGATCGAGATCCTGCTCGATTGCACCAAGCTCGGCCCCGCCTGAGGCGAGGGGGTCTTGCCGGCTCGGCGCGGAACCACGCGGCCCGCGCCACGCGCCGCCGGCCGCGCCGGACCGGCCCCCCGGACCTCACCGCCCAACACTCAACCCATGACTTGAGTGCTGGGCGGTGTAACTAAAGCAATCGCTAAAGTGATGCGAAGGCCGCGTCCGGGATGTCGAGCGCGCTCCGGTCACCGCTCTTCAGCATCTGGGCGCCGGCGACCACGCGGGGCAGCACGTTGTGCGCGAAGTACACCGCCCCGTGGCGCTTGCCCTCGTAGAAGGCGTGGTCCGGATCACTCGGGTCGAGGCCGGCGCGCTTCTTCTCTGCGATGACCGCCTGATCGATGAGGAGCCACCCGATCGTGAGCTCGCTCATCATCTCGAGGAAGGTGTTGGCCGCGAGCGGGACCCGCTCGAGCTCGCCGCCCTGGGCCCATCCGAGGAACAGCATCGCCGAGCCGGCGACCGCCTCGTGCGCGTTCGATAGCATCGTCACGCTCGGGCCGAGCGCGGGGTGCGCGCGATGCTGCTCGATGAACGCCGCCACCTCGCCGAGGAAGGCCTGCATGTGCGCGCCTCCCGCGGCGGGGAGCTTCCGCGCCACCAGGTCGAGCGCTTGGATGTGGTTGGTGCCCTCGTAGATGCTGAAGATCTTGGCGTCGCGGCAGTATTGTTCCACCGGGAAATCACGGGTGTAGCCCACCCCGCCGTGGACCTGGATGGCCGTCTCGCAGACCCGGAACGCCTGATCCGAGGCGTACGCCTTGCAGAGCGGAGTCAAGAGCTCGACCTGCCCGAGCTCGCGCGCGGCGGCGGCGTCGTCCTTGCCGTCGAGGGCGACCTTGCGATCCATGTGCACCGAACACTTGGCGATCATCGCGCGGATGCCCTCCACGCGCGCCTTCATGTCGAGCAGCATGCGCCGGACGTCCGGGTGCTCGATGATGGCGACCCGCGCCGCGTCCGGATCACGGAAGGCCTTCATGCTCGCGCCCTGCTTGCGCTCGCGGGCGTACTCGAGCGCGTTCAAGTAGGCGGTGGCGGCGATGCCGAGCCCCTGGATGGCCACGCCGATGCGGGCGTAGTTCATCATCTGGAACATCTGGCGCATGCCGCGCATCTCTTCGGTGCCGCAGAGCTCCCCCACGCAGGCGTCGTCATCGCCGAACACGAGCTGCGCGGTCGCCGAGCCGTTGATGCCCATCTTGTGCTCGATGCCAGCGACCTTGACGTCGTTCGGAGCGCCCGCCGAGCCGTCGGGGTTCACCCGGTATTTCGGGACGATGAAGAGCGAGAGCCCCTTGGTGCCGGGAGGCGCGCCCTCGGTGCGGGCGAGCACCATGTGCACGATGTTCTCGGTGATGTCTTGATCGCCGCCGCTGATGAAGACCTTGGTGCCCTTCACCGTGTAGGTGCCGTCGGCGTTCTTGCGGGCGGTGGTCTTGGCGGCGCCGACGTCCGAGCCGGCCTCCGGCTCGGTGAGGCACATGGTGCCGGACCATTTCCCGCCGTACATGGCGTGGCAGTAGCGCTCACGCTGCGCCGGAGTGCCGAAGGACTCGATGAGCTCGGCGGCGCCGATGGTGAGGCCCGGGTACATGTCGAACGCGACGTTGGCGCCGCTGGTGAGCTCGTTCGCCATCGCGCTGAGCGCGCGGGGTGCGCCCTGACCGCCAAACTCCGGGTCGACGAGCAGGCTCTTGAAGCCCGCCTCGTAGAGCTGCTCCCAGGCCTGCTTGAAGCCGGCCGGGGTCTTCACTTGTCCGCCCTCCAGCACGCAGCCGTCGTCGCCGGTGGTGTTCAGCGGGCCGAGCACCTCGGTGGCGAAGCGGTACACCTCGGCGAGGGTGAGCCGCACCTCCTCCTCACCCCAGTCTGCATACGGCTCTTTCCCGAGCAGCTCGCCGAGCCCGAGCTGCTCGAAGAGCACGAAGTCGATGTCGCGTAGGCTAGCCTTATAGCGGTTGATGGGTTGGGCCACGGCCGTTCTCCTCAGGTTGGGTGGTCCCCCTCCGCGAGCTTCGAGGCGTTGGTGCGCGCATGGCGCACCGCGTCGAAGCGGAGCATAGTCGAGGCTAGCTCCCCTGCAAGGCCCGTGATGCGAGGCGTCAATGGGCTCTGCGCTCCCGGGGAGAGATCGGCCTCGTGCGGCGTACGACGCGGAACGAGCCTCCTAGCGCTCCTCGCGCTTCGCGGGTAGAGGACGGCGGGTCGGGGCGGTTTGCCCGCGCGTTAGAAGAGGTGGATTCATGACTCGTGGACATCGACTTTCTTGGTTCGTGATGGCGCTCGCGCTCGGGGCGCCCGCGTGTGGCGGGTCCGACGCGAGTGGCGACGGCAGCGGCACCGGCGGTGCCGCTGGCGCGGCCGGCGGCTCCGCGGGCGTCGGTGGCGCGAGCGGGAGCACGGGCACCGGTGGCGAGAGCGGGAGCACGGGCACCGGCGGCGCGAGCGGGAGCACGGGTACCGGCGGCGCGAGCGGGAGCACGGGTACCGGCGGCGCGAGCGGGAGCACGGGCACCGGCGGCGCGAGCGGGAGCACGGGCACCGGCGGCGCGAGCGGGAGCGGCGGGGATGCGGGCGCGAGCGGAGGCGGCGGCACCGGCGGCGCGGCGGGGAGCGGCGGCGGAACCGGCGGAACCGGCGGCACCGGCGGGAACCCCGGCGGGCCCTGCTCGGCGGGCGCGCGCCGCTGCGCGAGCGGCGGGGTCGAGATCTGCAACTCGAGCGGAACGGCTTGGCTCTACCTCGAGACCTGCGCGGTGTCTTGCGCGAGCGGGCTTTGCACGGGCGCGTGCGAACCCGGTGCGACCCGTTGCAATGGCGCGAAGGTCGAGGAGTGCGACTCGACCGGTTCCAAGTGGAACGTCACCAGCGACTGCGGCTCGACCTACTGCGACGCCACGACCGTGCAGTGCGCGCTGCCGGGGCTCGACGTGACCAGCAACCGAAACCTCGATGGTGTCGTGGTGGTAAAGGGCGCGGTCGTGGTCCGCTCCGGCGCGACGCTCACTTCGCCGAGCGGCGACCTCACCCTCATCGCGGACTCGATCACGGTGGAAAACGGCGGTTCTATCGTGATCGCGCCGACCGGCGCCGGACCCGATGGCAAGGGCTTCGATGGCACTTACTTCTACACGGGCTACCCGAGTTACACGTACACCAGCAGCGGCGGCGGGGGCGGCGGCCACGCGCAGGCGGGGGCCAACGGAACCTACGGCGGCGGCACCAACGGCGGCGGAGGCGGCGCGATCTTTGGGCTCGCGGTGGACTCGGTGGTGCTTCCCGGCGCGCCGGGGGGCAAGGGAGGCGCGCCCAGCGCCGCGACCCCGGTCAAAGGCGGCATGGGCGGCGGGGTGCTGCGCCTCATCGCGCCGGTGATCGACGTCGCGGGCCAACTCAGCGCCAACGGGCAGGATGGCGGCACCGCGCCGAACGTGTCTTACGTCGCTAGCGGCGGTGGCGGCTCCGGCGGCGCCGTGCTCATCGCGGCCGACAAGCTCACCCTGAGCGGCGCGGTCTCCGTCGCTGGCGGTAGCGGCGGGCCCGCCGGCGGGGGTTACAACGGCGGCGCGGGCGGCAAGGGCGGGGACGGGCGCGTCAAGCTCCTCTACGGCATCGCGCACTCCATCACCGGCTCGGTCGTCGGTCAGCAGACGGCCGACCTGCTCCCGCCGCTCACCATCACCTCGAGCACGCACCCGGAGTCGGCGCTCTACTACAACGACGACTTCACCGACGTCTCTCTCGCGTGGAACCAGCCGTTCCCGAGCGTGCAGGGCTACTACCAGTTGTTCGATACGGGGAGGGCGACGGTCCCCACTCCGGGCAACGCCGACTTCCTCGCGGCGGAGAACTTGATCGTGCCGCGGACCCAGCTCGTCCAGGGTGCGAATTACTTCCACGTCGTCCCGGTCGACGGTGCGAGCGTGGTCGGCCGGGTCGAAGGTTGGTTCCGGCTCAACCTCAACACGGTCGCGCCGTCCGTCACCTCCTCGAGCCATGGCTCACAGACGACCTGGTCGGCGAACCACACCGTCTTTTACTCGTGGACCTTCCCGGTCACCGACGAGAGCGTGGTCGGCGCTTACTACGTGCGCGACGCATACGCGAACACCGTGCCGACCAAGGCGGACACCTTCGTGCCCGTGACCCAGAAGCAGCAGATCCTCTCCGGCCTCCCCGATGGGGTGTGGTTCTTCCACCTCGTCTCGGTCGACACCCACGGCTACCTCACCAAGAAGGCCGCCCACTACCAGGTCCGGCTCGGCGCCGACCCGGGTGTGGGCACGCTGCTTGGTCAGGTCATCGACGGGAGCTCGCAACCGGTCGACGGCGCGACCATCACGTTGAACCGTGGGCTCATGTCCACGACCACTAACGGCAGCGGCAACTACAACCTCCAGAACGCCATCGCCGGGACCTGGGAGGCGACCGCGACCAAGGTGCCGCTCGCGCCGGTCACCAAGACGGTCACCATCACGGTCGGCGGCTCCACCACCCAGAATTTCCAGCTCAACTAGCCAGCCTCCGCTGGGTCGGTCCGGCGCGGAACCCGGGAGTGGCGCGCCGGACCGAGCCCGGCTATGTGCCGCGCATGCCTTCACTGCACACCGTCGTCCTCATTCCGGGTGACGGCATCGGCCCAGAGGTCGCGGACGCGACGCGAAAGATCCTGGAGGCCGCCGGCGCGCCGCTCGCCTTCGTCGAGCGCCAGGCCGGCGTCGCCGCGCTCGATGCAGGCGCCGCCGACGTGCTGCCCGAGGAGACGGTGGCGGCGATCCGCCACCACCATTTCGCGCTGAAGGGGCCCTGCACCACGCCCATCGGCGCCGGCTTCTCGTCAGTCAACGTGGCGCTCCGCAAGAAGCTGAACCTGTTCGCGGCGGTTCGCCCGGTGCGGAGCCTCCCGGGGGTCAAGACGCGCTACGACGGGGTGGATCTGGTCATCATCCGCGAGAACACCGAGGGGCTCTACAGCGGCATCGAGAACCTCATCACGGACGGGGTCGTGGTCAGCATGAAGGTGGCGACGCGCCAGGCGTGCCACCGCATCGCGCACTGGGCGTTCCGCTACGCGACGCACCGCAAGCGGAAGAAAATCAGCGTGTTTCACAAGGCGAACATCATGAAGCTGAGCGACGGCCTCCTGCTCGGTGAGGCGCGTCAGGTGCACGAGAACGACTACCCCAACATCGAGTATGACGAGGTCATCATCGACGCCGCGCAGATGAAGCTCGTGCAGGATCCGTCGCAGTTCGACATCATCCTCTGCGAGAACCTCTACGGCGACATCGTCTCGGATCTCGCGGCGGGGCTGGTCGGCGGGCTCGGGGTCTCGCCCGGCGCGAACATCGGCGACGAGGACGCCGTCTTCGAGGCGGTGCACGGCTCCGCGCCCGACATCGCGGGTCGCGATCTCGCCAACCCGCTCGCGCTCGTCATGAGCGCGACCATGATGCTGAACCACATCGCAGACGTGCGGCATGATCCGGTCTGCCGAGAAGCGGCGAGGCGCATCAAGGCGGCCTACGGCCGCGCGCTCGAGGACGGCGCGAAGACGCGCGACCTCGGCGGTGAGCTCGGGACGCGCGCCTTCACCGAGGCCGTGATCGCGCGGCTGGCGGGCTGAGCGAGTCGTCACGCGTCGGGCTCGCGCCGGACCGACACCCTTCCTCATCGCTGGCGCCCTGCGCCGAGCCGCGCCAGGAGGCGAAGTACTCGCCGAAGCGGCGCGCGAGCGCGCGCGGGCGCTCGGCGTAGACGAGCTCGCCGAGCCGGAGCGCCTCGGCGCGGAGCTCGCGCTGCCGCTCGAGCACGAGCTCGATGAGCCCGGCGTGTTCGCCGCCCGCGGCGAGCGGCGGCCTCTCGCCGCCGAGCGTCCCGAGGAGCTCCGCGAGATCGTGGTCGTCGCCGAGCAGCTCACCGAGCGTGTCGACCGCGTCGCGCCGCGCCCGCAGCTGCTCCGGCCACGCGAGCGTGAGGAGGCGCACGTGGTAGCCGTGATCCTTCACCCGCTTGCGCCAGTCGTGGGCGAGCTCGGCGGACGAGTCGAGGCGCGCGGCTCGGAGGGCGCGCCGCCCTTCGCGGTAGGTACGCCGGAGGCCCGGCTCGAGCACGGCGAAGTCGTCGCGCGTGAACGACCAGCCCTCCACCCGAGCGCGCGCGAGCTCGAGCGCGCGCTGGACGCCGTCGAGGTGCGCGGGCTCGAGCGCGGTCGCGAGCGCCGCGCCGTGTCGCGCGTCGAGCGCGTGAGTCGCACGGGCGAGCGCCGCCGCGTCGAGGCGCGCCGCGTACCGCTCGGCGAGCGCGCCGAGGGCGCCTCGCAGCGCCGCTGCGCCTCGCGCGCCCGAGAGCGCGCGGCCCGCGTCGCGAAAGCAGGTGTTGTCGCGGTAGAACACCAGCTCACCGAGCTCGTTGCGGGCCAGGCGGACGAGCGCGCGGAGCCGCTTCAGCCCCTTGCGGAGCTCGTGCACGGGCTCGTCCGGAGCGTCGCCGCGCGCTCGTGCGAGCGCCTCGAGCGCGGCGTCGAGCTCCTCGGCGGCGACGCGCCGGAGCCCTGCGCCGACGCTCTCGCTCGCTTCCAGTCGATACGCCATGGTGCGCCTCCGGCGAGCCGGAGCCTGAACCCTAGCCACCCAGTGAGCGACCGCAAGCCGCGCGACGGCCGCAGCCGCTCGCGACCCGCCTCAGCCGACAAACTCGCCGAGCTTGGCCGTGAGTGGCGCGGAGCTCGGCCGCGACACGTCGAGTCGGGTCACCTCGAAGGAGCGCGGCGCGGCTCTCCGCCCGGGCGCGGGCTCCGTCAGGGGGGCGAAGCGCCGGCCGTCGAACGCGGCGGCGTCGCACGCGCTGCAGCGACCGCACTCGACGGTGTCACTCATGCCGAGGTAGCGCCCGAGGTGAAGCGTGCGGCACCCCGCGCTCCGCGCGTATGCGGCGACCGCGTCGAGCCGGCGCCCATCCTCGCGCGCGAGCGTCTCGAGCGCGCCGGCCACTCGGCGCGCTCGCTCGAACAGCTCGACCCCCGCCACCGCCGCGCGCGCCCATCCCGGCGCGAGGTCGACGAGCCCCGCGTCCGCCAGCACCGCGGCGACAAGCTCCGCGTTCCGCCTGCTCTGGCGCGTCGCCAGCGCGAGCGACTCGAGCGATGCCGCCCGCCCATCGAGCGCGGAGCTCTCGAGCGCGCGCGCGAGCTCGAGGACGTGCGCCGGCCGGAGCCGCGCGCGCGCGAGCGCGGCGTCATGGTATCCGCGATCAGCCGGATCATAGAGCAGGATCGCGCTCGCTGGCTTGCCGTCTCGCCCGGCCGCGCCGAGCTCGCGGAGGTATTGTTCGAGGCTCGCCGGAGCTTGGTAATGGATGACGAAGCGCGTATCGCGCTTCTCGAGGCCGCGCCCGAAGCCCGCCGGCGTCAGCTCCAAGCGGCCGAGCTCGCCGAGCCCCGCGAACCCGGTCGAGGGCGCGAACCCGCTGGTCGCCACCATGACCGCGCGGCGCCCCGGGAGCAGGAAGTTCAGCTGCTCGCCGGCGCGCTCACCGGCGGGTAGCTCACCGTGATAGCGATGCACGGGGACCCGGAGGGCCCGGAGCGCGCCGTGCACGGCGTCGACCTCACGCGGCGTCGCGCAGTACACGATCCCGGGCCGTTCGAGCCGCATCACCAGCGACACGAGCGTGCGCTGTCGCACCTCGCCGCGGGCCTCCGTGGCGTCGAGCGCGAGGTTCGCCCGCACCGGGTCGCCCGCGAGCACGAGCGGCGCGCGCAGCGCCAGCCGCTCGGCCACGTCGTGCCGGACCGCGGCGACCGAAGGCGCGCAGAGCGCCGCCACTTGCGGTGAGCCGAGGCGCTCGAGCGCGCGGCCGAGCTCGGCGTGCGCCGGGCGGTACTCATGCGCCCACTCACTCGTGCACTCGGCGTCCTCCACCGCGACGAACCCGATCCCCGAGCGCGCAAGCGCCGAGGTGAGGTCGTCGCTCGACAGCGACTCCGGTGTGGTGAGCACGACGAGCGGCTCGGTGGCGGTGAAGCGCGCGAGCGCGCGCTTGCGCTCCTCGCCGAAGATACCCGGGTCGACGCGAACCACCGGCGCGCGGCGCGCGTGCAGTCGATCATGGAGATCACGCTGCGCCGAAATCAGCGGTGACACGAGCAGCGTGGGCTGCCGAGTGAGGAGCGCGGCCACCAGCGCTGCGCTCGTCTTGCCCGCCCCGGCGGGGAGCGCAACGAGCAGGTCGCGGCCTTCGAGGAGCGCGCGGATCGCATGGCGTTGCTCGGTGGTGAGCCGCTCGATCCCGAGGCGCTTGGCGGCCTCGTCGATCTCCGGCCAGCGCTCCGTGGAGAAGGGCTCGCGCTTCGCGGTCGCGCGCATCGGCAGCGGCAGCGCGCGCCGCGCGCTCTCGGCCAGCGTCGGGACGGCGCCGAACCCCGGCGGCGGCGAGCCTCCTTCCCCGCGCGCCCCCCAGCGGCCCACGCGAACGCCCGGTGGCAGCTCGCGCTTTCCCGCGAGCGGCGGCTCCATCGCCGGCGACGACGGCGCCGCGGAGACTGTCTGCGACGCAAGCGGGGCCGCCGCGTCGAGCGTGACCGGCGCCATCGGCTCGAGCGCTTGGGAGGCTCGCTGGGGTCGGTTCGGCGCGGCCGGCGGCGCCTTCGAGGTCTGGCGCGTCGTCTTCGCGGGCCTCGGCTTTGCGCGGGCGCGCTTGGCGGACTTGCGCGTCGTCTTCGCGGGCTTCGGCTTTGCGACGGCGCGCTTGGCGGACTTGCGCGTCGTCTTCGCGGGCCTCGGCTTTGCGCGGGCGCGCTTGGCGGACTTGCGCGTCGTCTTCGCGGGCTTCGGCTTTGCGCCGGCGCGCGTGGCGATCGTGCGCGTCGTCTTCGCGGGCCTCGGCTTTGCGCGGGCGCGCTTGGCGGACTTGCGCGTCTTCGCGGGCCTCGGCTTTGCGCGGGCGCGCTTGGCGGACTTGCGCGTCGTCTTCGCGGGCTTCGGCTTTGCGCCGGCGCGCGTGGCGATCTTGCGCGCGGTCTTCGCGGGCTTCGGCTTCGCGACGGCGCGCGTGGCGACGGCGCGCTTGGCGCCGGCGCGCGTGGCGACCTTGCGCGTCGTCTTCGCGGGCTTCGGCTTTGCGCCGGCGCGCGTGGCGACGGCGCGCGTGGCGGTCTTGCGCGCGGTCTTCGCGGGCTTCGGCTTCGCGACGGCGCGCGTGGCGCCGGCGCGCGTGGCGCCGGCGCGCGTGGCGCCGGCGCGCGTGGCGCCGGCGCGCGTGGCGGTCTTGCGCGCGGTCTTCGCGGGCTTCGGCTTCGCGACCGCGCGCTTGCGCTTCGCCTTCGCGCGGTTCCGCGCCGCCCCGGCAACCCCTGAACGTCGGTGCGGTGTTTGCTTCGGCGTCGTCATGGCTCGCGTGAATCTTCGGCAAGAGCCGTATCATCCTCGATCGGATAAGTGAACAAGAAAACAGTGGACGGACCTACCCTGTACGGTCGCGCAGTCAGAGCGCGCGGGCGAGCGCTCGCGCCCGAGCCTGAGGGCACCTCGTAAATGGCGTGTACGCTCGGCGTCTCGGAGGAGAAATTGGCGAGACTCGGAATGGTGGCGGCCACGGTGCTCGCGGCGCTCGCGCTCTCGGCGTGCGGTGACGACGCGGCTTCGCCCGGCGCCGCGCAAGACGCGAGCAACGACGCGAGCGAGCTCGACGCCGCGCGCGCGGAGGGCGGCGACGATGCGAGCGCCGACGGTGGCGACGATGCGAGCGCCGACGGTGCCAACGATGCGGCCTCCGAGGGCGGCGATGGTGGCGCCGGCGCGCGCCGTGGCTGGGAGCTCGACGAGACGAACACGGGCCTCGCGGGCGTGGGCCTCGATTGCGCGAGCCTCTCTCGGTACACGGGCGCGGAGAAGCCGAAGGCGGGCGCGGTCATCGAGCGGGTGAGGATCACGACCGGGCTCGATCTCTCGAACGGCGGCATCACCCTCGATCGCGTGTGCATCCAGCCGACCTCGGTGGGCCAGGGGATGCCCGTGGTGACGACCACCGATTATGACCAGTGCTGCGGCGTCGCGCCGAGCACCGTGACCATCTCGAACTCGGACTTCGACGGCTCCAAGCTCAGCCTGCGCGACGCCGCGATGGCCACCGCCTTCCTGGGAGTCGCGGATCTCAGGAACAATTACCTCCACGACTTCGGCAGCGGGATCGCGATCTTCAACGCCGGCACCGAGCTCGACGCGACGGTGGAAGGAAATTACGTGGGCCGCCTGCTCGGCTACGGCGATCCGGCGACCGACGGGAACCACAGTGACGCCTTCACCGTCCGCGACTTCGACACGAGCGCGCGGCCTTCACGACGGCTCGTCGTTCGAAATAACCGCTTCGACTGTGACTCGCCGAACGCGACCGGAGCGTTCTTCATCCAGACCTATGGCGGCCCCATCCATAACCTCACGATGAGTGGAAACCTCCTGCAGGGCGGCGGCTACCAGCTCGGGTTGAACGAGATGAACGGCAACGCGTACGGTGAGCTCGCGGCGCTCGACAACCGCTTCAGCGGCACGGGCTACGGCCCGGCGTATGTCCAAGGCGGGGCAGGGTGGGGCACCTGGGAAGAGAACTATCGTGACGATCCCTCGGCGCCAGAGCACCGGGGCGCGCCGGTGAGCGCACCCACCCCGTGAGCTCGCGCGCGCTGGCGGTTCAGCGCCGCCGCCGCGCGCCGAGCCCGAGCAGCCCGAGCGCGGTGATGAGCGGGGGGAGCAGGCCCGAGGTGTGGCCTCCCGGCGCGCGGCACGCGCAGCTCCGCGCTTCGGGCGCCGCCGCCGCGCTCGGCGCCGGCGGAGGGGCGGGCGCGGCTGAGAGCGTCGGCCCCGCCGCGAGGTGACGTCGCGCCGACTGGGTTCGCTCGCGTCGTGACGGCGCGGAGCGGTAGCTCGATGCGCCGAGCTCTTGCAGGAGCTCCGAGGCGTCTGCGACGCGATCGAGCATCCAGAGCAGGTAGCGAACGTCGACCGAGATGTTGCGCGAGCGGGGCACGCTGTAGCCGTAATCGCCCGCGATGTTCTCCCACACGCGATCGAAGTTGAGCCCGACGAGCTCGCCGCGCCCGTTGATGACCGGGCTGCCCGAGTTGCCGCCGGTGGTGTCGGCGTTCGAGAGAAAGCACACCGGCACGTCGTCGAGGTCGGGATCCGCCCAGTAGCTACTCTTCGCCTCGGCGGCGCGCTCGATGACCGCGCGCGGCAGGTTGAACGGCTCCTCCCCCGTCGACTTCTCGACCGCGCCACGGAGCGTCGTGCGTGACACCGCGAGTAGCCCATCCTCGGGCGAGTAGCCGCGCACGGTCGCAAAACTGATGCGGAGCGTGCCGTTCGCGTCGGGGTAGAGCGTGCCGCCGCGCTCGGCCTCGAGTAGCGCGTAGTACGCCGGCCCCACTCGCTCGAGCTCGCCCTGCTCGGCGTCGCGCTCGGTGTCTAGCCGCTCGAGCTCCGCGGCCAGAGTGCGCCCGAGCACGAGCATCGGGTCCGTGCTCTTGTCGATGAGCGCCGCGTCCGCGGCGAAGTACAGCGCCTTGGTCGCCTCGACGTTCGAGAGCCGCGAGGCGCGGAGCTTGCCTTGGATGGCGGCGATCGAGCCGAGCTTGGCGAGCGCGTCGAGCTTCTGACCTTCGGGCAGCCTCGCGGCGCGCGCGCCGAGCGAGGCCAGCAGGCGCGCGTCGACCTGGACGTCGTAGTCGGCGAGGCGGCGCTCCTCGAGCTTCCATAGCCGCTCCGCGTCGCGGTCCATCGTGCCGGACCGCCGCTCGAGATCTGGCTTGCCGTGCTCGCCGGCACGCCGCGCGACGTCGACCGCGACCGCGAGCAGGTTCGGCCCGCGCGCCAAGCTCGTGAGCAGGTGCTCGCGGGCGAAGCGAGCGCGTCGCGCCTCTACCAGCTGGTCCATGGCGTCGAGGGCTTCGATGCCTGCCTTGCGATCGGGCTTTCCGGCGGCCCAGGCGCGGAGCCGAGCCTCTTCGCGCGCTCGCCGCTCGACGAGCTTCATCCGCGCGAGCCCGGCGATCATCCCGCGCGCGTTCTTCTCGCGGTTGGCGAGCTGCTTGCGCTGCGCCGCGATCTTGAGCGACACGGCTGCGCCGCGCCTGGCTTCTGCGTCGAGGATGCCGAGCCAGTCGCCGGCGAGCTCGGCGGCGGCGGGGAGCTCCTGCTCGACGGCTTGGGTGAGCTCGGCCAGAGTCAGATAGCGCTCGGTGCGGCCCGGATACCCGATCACCGCGACGAGGTCGCCGTTGCCAACCCCCTCCACGCCGAGCTTGAGCGATACCTTCGGCTCGTACGGCACGTTCTTCTCGGAGTAGTCCGCCGGCTCGCCGTTCTCGCCGACGTAGGCGCGGAGGAACGCGAAATCACCCGTGTGCCTCGGCCACATCCAGTTGTCGATCTCGCCGCCGAACTCGCCGACCGAGGCGGGCGGGGCGTATACGAGGCGCACGTCACGGAGCTCGAGGGTGTCGATGAGCTCATAGCGGCTGCCGAGCGAGAAGCTCTCGACGCGACAGCGATGACCAGCCTGCTTTTCGCATTCAGCGACGAGCTCACGTTGCTTGTGCTCCACCGCGCGCGCGCGCGCGCGGTCGTCCGGCGCCGCGTTGCTCACCTCTCGGATGGTGGCGGTGACGTCCTTCACCTGATCGATGACCCCGACCGTGTAGCCCTTCGCCGGCAGCTCGGAGCTCGCCCCCTTTGCCAGGAAACCGTGGCCGAGAAAATCGCTCTCGACGGTGCTCACCGACTGCACCGCGCGATAAGCGCAGTGGTGGTTGGTGATGACGAGCCCCCTGGCGGACACGAACGCGCCCGAGCACCCCGAGAGCTGCACGGCGGCGCGCATCAGGCCCCCGCGGTCCTTCCAGAGCTCGGCCGGCTTCAGGCGGAGGCCGAGGTTGCCGAGGTGCGCGAGGTCGAGGCTCGGAAGCTGCTCGGGGGTCCACTGCCCCTCGTCGGCGACCGCCGGCTGCGCCGGGCCGAGCGCGGCGAGCACCGCGAGCAGCGGCAGTACACGACGTCCGAGCATCATCGGGAGCGTTCCTCGGTTATGAGCGGGTTGGCAAGCCCGGCCCGCGCCGCGGCCGAACAGCCGAGAAAGAGCAGCGTCGCGAGCAGCGCCTGCGAGGCGCCGACCGGCAGGTCGAGGAAGAAGGCGACCACGTAGCCTAGCCCGCCGGCGAGCCCACCGAGAGCGCTGGCCACCAACAGCGCAGAGGTCATGCGCCGCGTGATGCTGAGCGCACTGATGGCCGGGAGCACCGTGAAGGCGAAGACGGGCAGCGCGCCCATCGCTCGGGTGGTGACCGACACCTCGAGCGCGACCAGGACCCAGAGCAGCAGATCGAGCAGACGAACGGGGAGCCGGTGGACGCGAGCCCCCTCCGGATCGAACCCCGCGAACAAGAGGCCGCGTCGCGCCGCGACGATCGCGAAGAGCACGAGCGAACCGACGCCGATGACGAGCCAGAGATCCTCGGCGCGCACGAGCACGGCCGTCCCGAACAGGATGTTCGCGATGTCGTGGGACTCCTCTGCGATACGCTCGCCTACGATGATCGCGCCGGCTCCGCTCGCGAGATAGATCGCGGCGACCAGCGTCTCGCGCGGAAGGCGCGTCGGGCGCTCTCGCCGGCCGAGCAGCGCGGTCGCGCCGAGCGCGAGGACGAGCGCGCCCGCGACCGCCGGCACCGACACGCCGAGGGCGATCCCGAACCAGATGGCGAGCGCAACGCCCAGACCGGCCGCCTGGCTCACCGCGGCGGTCACGAACACCGCGCGGCGCAGCACCACGAACACGCCGAGCACGCCGAGCACGAGCCCGGCGAAGGAGCCGCACAAGACGGGATCTCGGTAGAGCCCGGCTTGCCATCCTTCGCGAAACTCGCTCAGGCTCGGGTGAGCCTCGTGAGCTGCGCTCGAAGTCCCCGCTGCGCTCTCGTCACGCGCGTCCGCGCTCGGCTCGGGGACTTCTCCGCGCGCGGGGGCCCTCTTCGTAGCAGCGCTCGAGGCGGTCTCCGGGCCCGCGCCGAGCTCGCCGCCGAACGCCTCGAGCAGCTCGTCGTGGGTGAGCGCGCTCGAGCCGCCCGCCGAGGGGACCGGCTCAGGCACGCTGCTCTCGCAGCGCCGAGACGCCCCCCGCCGACTCGCCGAAGCGCGCCGTGAAGCGCTCATCTGCGAAGACCGCCTCCGGGCTCCCGACGAGCACGGCCTCGCGCTCGCGGTCGACGAGGAGCGCGTGGTCCGCGTAGTGGCGCAGACGGTCGACGGTGTGGCTCACCATCACGACGGCGAGCGCGTGCCGCTCGCGATGTCGCGCCAGGAGCTCGAAGGCCTCGTCAATCGCGACCGGATCCATCGCGCTGGTCGGTTCGTCGAGCACCGCGAGCTCCGCCCGCGACACGGCGAGGCGCGCGAACAGCACGCGCTGCTTCTGACCCTCGGAGAGGCTACGAAACGGCTGGCCGGCGAGCTCACCCGCGCCGAACTCTTCGAGCGCCTCCAGGATTTCCGGGGGCTCACGGCCGAACCGCGGCGCGAGGAACGACCACCCCCGCTCGAGCCCGAGCCCGACCACGTCGCGCGCGAGGAGCGGATAGAGCTCGTCGATCGTCTTTTGCTGCGGCACATAGGAGAAAGAGAGGTCGGCGCGCGCGCGCGTGACGCGACCCCCCACCGGCGGGAGCAGGCCGAGGAGCGTCCTCAGCCAGGTGGTCTTGCCCGAGCCGTTGCGCCCGACCACCGCCCAGAACTCTCCGGCGCGGATCTCGAGCTCGATGGCGGGCAGGATCGCGCGTCCGAGGTAGCCGACGCGCAGCGCCTCGCAGCGGAGCAGGAGCTCGCTCACTTCTCGTATACTCGCGCGAGCTTCTTCACGATGGCGTCGAGGTGCGCGATGTAGCCCTGCGTCGCGCTCGGGGCCGCCGGGACCCGCGCCAGGGTCGCGCCGATCTTTCTTGCTACGAGCTCACCGGTGGCGCTGAAATAGTAGCTCTCCTCGAGCACGAGCTTCACCTGGCGCCGCTTCGCGAGCTCGATCACTTGCGCGACGTGGTGGGGGGTTGGCGGGACGCCGGGTCGCGGCTCGATGTGCGCGATCACGTCGAGGCCGAGCCAGTCGGTCAGGTACGAGAAGGACTTGTGATAGGCGACCACCTTCGCGCCGCGCGCGTGGGCGAGCTGGGCCTCCCAGAGCTTGGTAGACTTTCCGAGCTTCTTCACGAACTCGAGCGCGTTCTTGCGATAGTCGTCGGTGTGACTCGGGTCGAGCTCGGCGAGCTTGTCCGCGATGGCCTTGGTCACCCGCGCGGCCTGCCGCGGATCATAGAGGTAGTGGGGGTTCCCCTGCGGGTGGACGTCTCCCGCGGCGCGATCGACCTTGCCTTCGGGGACGTCGAGCACGCGCACGAACCTCGAGCAGTCGAGGTAGCCTTCTGCGCCGACCTGCACCTTGCCGTTCCGGCTCCCGGTCTGGAGCACCGGGAGCCAGCCGATCTCGAGATCCAGCCCGACCACGACGAGCAGATCGGCCTTCTTGAGCTCGAGCGCGAGGCGCGGCTTGGCGTCGACGAAGTGGGGGTCCTGCGTGGGGAGCGCCAGGCTCGTCACCTTCACCCGGTCGCCGCCCACCTCTCGGACGAGCGAGGCCAGCGTCGCGGTGCTCGTGACGACGGCGAGCTTGGCCTCTGCGCTCCGGCCGAAGAGGAGCGAGAGCGCCACGATCACCAATGATAACGCTCGATGCATGCTCGCTCCCTTCTAGAACGTGTGCGCCCCATGGGCACCGACCACGAACTCGGCGGCGAGGAACACCGCGTAGACGGGCCGAGGCCTCCAGCCTGGCATGTCCGCGGAGCCTTGCAGCCGAAAACGCGAAAATTCGCTCGGCCAGTGGGTCACGTTCGCGCTGACCCGAAAGCGCGTCGCCTGCCAGGCGGGGTCGAGCGGGTCCGTGACGCGCGGCCCGGTCGGGTACGCCGGCGTGCCGAGCTCGTAGCGCGCGGCCGTCCCCCAGCGGCGTGCGAACCGCAGGAAGACCTCGGTGTAGCCGTTCACGTCCGTGAGCGTCTGCAGGGCGAGGTGACGGCGGCGGTAGAAGAGCTCGGTCTGCCAGGTGAGCTCGGTGGTGCTCGCGCGAGTGATCGGGCGATACTTCATGAAGAGATCGGTGCCGTAGACCTCCGCGCGCTCACCGCTCGCCGCGCCGGGCCCGAACGCGCCGGAGGTGCCGAAGAGGAGCGTCCAGTCATCCGCGAGCTCGAACGACTGCTTGAGCGCGCCGACGTAGAGGAGGGCTCCGAGCTCGCGCACCGCGCGCTCGTCCTCCGAGGCAAAGCTGCGCGCCGTGTTCGGGCTCCCGGGATTCATCAGCGAGGCGACCGCCTCGACGTACCAGGGCAGGGGAGCGAGCCAGCTCACCTCGGCGCCGAGCCCGCGGTTGCCGTCGCCACCGAAGATGCGGCCGAGCGCGAAGGGCTGATCCACGAAGTTCCACGCGTGCGGATGGGTCGCGTTGATGCGACCGAAGCGGCTCAGGAACTGACCCATCCGCGCCTGCAGGCCGCCGGGGAGCCCGAGCGTCGTGGCGAACGCCTCCTCGAGCTCGACGCCCTCTTCCCCGAAGGCCAGGTGGGCGTCGAACCGCAGGTACGGATCGACGACGCTCCGCACGCTGAGCTCGAGCGCCTGGAGGTTGAAGCCCGTCCGCTCGGGATCGTGCGCTCCACTCTCGAGATGATGCTCGTCGGAGAAGGCCGCCGCGGCGAAATTGGCGATGACCGACAGCTCCGGGTTCATCACGCCGCTCGCGCTCGCGGCGCGCGCCGGGATGGTCGGGGACGTGCGCGCGCGCGGCTTCGCCTGCGCCGCCGCGGTGCGCTCCGACTCACCCGCGGCCGCGTTCGGCGAGAGCCCCGCCTCTACCTCCGCGAACACGTCGTCGCTCTCCGTGGGAGGCGTGCCGTCGGGCCCTGCCGCCGCGGCGCGGGCCGTCGCGCCGAGCGACAGCGCGACGAGCGCGAGCGCGCTGCGCCACCGCTGGCTCACGTGGAGCCTCGCTGCTCGAGCGCTCCGCACGGCGTGGTCGCCTCGGCCCGGGCCTGCGGACGGTCCGGTGGGGCGCCCTCGGCGAGCGTCTCGGTGGCGGGCAGGCGCCGGCTCATCGGCGTGAGCTCATCATCCGGTCATTCGTTCCGGAGCGGGGCCGCGTCAACCGCGCTCGACCGGCAGGCCGTGCGCGGTCCAGTCCTCTTTGAACCGAGTCGGCAGATCCAGCACGCGCACCCGCGTAAAGCCGAGCGCCACTGCCTTGTGGAACGCGGGGCGGATGTTCGGGCAGTTCCGGTACGGGCAGCACCCGCAGTAGAGGACCACCCGCGCATCGCGTTCGAGCGGCGTGAGCCATCGCTCGAGCGCCGCGAGGCCCTCCGCGTCGCCCCCCTCTCCGGTGTGCACCGCGCCGGGCACGCGCTCGCTCCGAAAGAGCTGCGGTGGCCCGACGTGCACGACCTTCGGAGGCGGCGCCTCCCCGAGCTCTCTTGCGAGCGCCGCGCTCGTGACGACCTGGCTCGACGACCACGGGACGTGTTCTCGATCCTCGGAGGGGGCGCGGCTGCATCCGGCGGCCAGCGCGAACCAAAGAAATGCGCGGCGATCCATCGGCTCGGTTCGAGCCTAGCGTGAGGGAAAGGGTTCGGGAACCGTGACCGGCGCGCGCCGCCGGCCGCGCCTCCCCGACCCATCATGACGCTCGCGTGCTCGGGACGCGGCGCGCCCGTCGCCGGTAGCGCCGGGTACCGCGTCGCTCGCCGGTGGCCAGCGCGCTGCGCGCTGCGTGCGACGCCTTCGGACACCCGAGCCCGCCCGGTCGCGCGGCGTCGAGCGGACGTAACGGCTCCGGCGTGAGGAATTGGGAGGTTTGGCGAGCGTGCCATGCTAGATCGAGCGGGCGATCGAGCTGGCGCGCCGAGCGGCACCCTCGCGCTCGGGGCGCGGGGCCGGTTCGCCGCAAGTTCACGAGGGAGCGAGGAGCACGACATGAGCGGCGGTGGATACTCGTCAGGAGGTGGGTGGGGCGGGCCCGGTCCCTACGGCGCGCCGCCGATCGTCACGCCGGCGTGGCAGTCCGGCTCCGGCGGCCTCACGCGCTCGTCGAGCAAGGACCAGGCGACCGTCTTTCTCCTGTCCTTGCTGCTCGGCGCGTTCGGTGTCGACCGCTTCTACCTGGGGCAGACGGGGCTCGGGCTCTTGAAGCTCTTCACGCTCGGCGGCTGCGGGATCTGGTCGATGATCGACGCCATCGTGACTGGCCTGGGCGCGCGTCGCGACGCCGAAGGGCTCGTGCTGGCTCGCGACCCGCCGGTCGGAAACCCGACCCGGAGCCAGTCGGTGGCGTTCCTCCTCTCGTATTTCCTCGGCATGTTCGGCGCGGATCGCTTCTACCTGGGGCAGACGGGGCTCGGGCTCTTGAAGCTCTTCACGTTCGGCGGGCTCGGGTTCTGGGCGCTGATCGACCGCATCATCATCGGCATGGGCAAGATGCGGGACGCCGAGGGAAACTCGCTCAAGTTCGACAACTGAGCTGCGCGCCGAGCGGAACGGTTGCGAGCGCGCCCCGGGCTTGAGAACATGGCCCGCATGCGTAAGGGATTCCTGGCGGCTGCCGCGCTCGCGGCTGCCCTGACGTCTGCGCCTGCCAGCGCTCGGCCATCACGCGCGGACGTCGCAGCGGCTGGCCGGGCCGTGCGAGACGCCAAGCTGCACGAGCGTAAGGGAGAATGGACCGAGGCGCGGGACCTCCTGAAGCACGCGATGGAGCTGAACGACACGCCAAAGCTGCGGCTCGCGCTCGCGCGCGTCACGGAGAAGGCCGGCGCGCCACGAGAGGCCGCGTCGCTGCTCGAGAGCGTGATCGACGACCCGCGCGCCTCGGCGGGTGAGAAGCGCAAGGCCAAGTCCGAGCTCGAGCGGGTCTCGGCGGTGGTGCCCAAGCTGACCATCGTCCTCTCCGGCGCGAACGACGCGTCGCTCACCCTCGACGACGTCACGGTCGAAGCGAGCTCGCCGCTCGCGCTCGAGCCCGGAGCGCACCGCCTCCACGCCGAGGCGCCCGGGATGAAGCCGTTCGACACCACCTTCACGGTGGCCGTCGGCGAGGCGCGCACCATCGATGTGAAGCTCGAGCCGGCCGAGGAGGCGCGGCCGGCGCCCGTCGCGGCGATCACCTCGCGCCACTCGTCGGCGGCGCGCACCGCCGGTTACGTGAGCCTGGCGGTGGGAGGCGTCGGGCTCGCGGTCGGCGCGGTGTTCGCGCTGAAGGCCCACTCGACCAAGGCCGACCTCGACACCAACTGCCCGAACCACGCTTGCGCCTCCTCCGAGCGTGAGCTCTACGACACCGGCAAGACGCAAGCGGACATCGCCACGGTTGGTACCATCGTCGGCGTGGTCGGTCTCGGCGCGGGCGCGGTGCTGCTCCTCACGGCTCCCTCCGCGAGCGAGGAGCAGGTCGGGCGCGTGGTGCCGCTCGTTGGGCCGGGCTCGGTCGGGCTCCGCGGTCGATTCTGAGACGAGGTGGCGCTGCCCGCGCCGAGGCGTCGCGCTCCTCGGCGCGCCTGCTCACTTGGGTGGCGGCGGCGGCGGCGGTGGCTTCTCGAAGCCTTGCACGATGTAGACGCGATCCGGCGAGCTCACCCAGGTGAGAAACAGGTAGTCGCCCGTCTCGGGCTCGAAGTACGCCCCCCAAGGCTGAGGGAATGAGCTGAAGAAGGGCTTCCGCGAGCCAGCGATCGGATCGCCGGCGTCGTCCACCTCGTAGGTAACCACCGCGCGGCCCTGCCATTCGGCCATGATGAGGCTCGGTTGGTCGAAGCCGGGGGAGCCGGGCGGCACGTACGCGAAGCCGCCGCCCTCGACCACCTTGGCCGCCTGGCTCGCGCCGGTGATATCGAGGAGCGGAGGGTTACTTACCGAGTACTCGAGGTGGAAGAACCTGCCGAGCGGCCAGCTCACCGCGCGCAGGTGCCCGGCGGCGGGCAGGTAGCTCGGCACGAAGGCGAGCCCGCCTGGGCTGTCGGTCACGCCGAGCGCGCTGAGATCGGTCTCGAGGCTCGGGCTCGTGGCGCCTGGCAGGAGCTGGCCGAGCTTGTTCGAGGGCCACATCGAGTAGAGGAGGACGTCTTGGTCGGTGTAGGGGAGGTTCGCGTCCATGAACGGCGCGTCGGCGAGCTTCTTCGCGACGCCGTTCCAGCCAATGATGTGCCGGCAGGCGTCGCGCGCGACCGGGATTGCCCAGAGGCCGGCGGTCTCGCTCTCCGAGTCCCCGACCACGAGCAAGGTGTTCGGATCGTTCGCGGCGATGGTGCACCCGCCGAGGTGCCCAGGCGGCATGCCGGGCACCGCGCCGAGGTGGTACACCGTGTAGAGGGAGGCGTACGCGGCCGCCAGCACCGCCTCCGGGCCGGCCGGGGTGAGGACGGAGTGGTCGGGGACGCAGGACCCATTGGGCCCCGAATCGTCGTCGACGATGATCCCGCCGTCGGTCGCCCCCGAGCCTGCCGCGCCGCCTGCGGGCGCGCCCGCGCCGCCACCCGTGGCCGCGCCGCCTCCCGTTCCGGCAGGCCCGCCCGAGCGTTCACCGGTTGCGCTCCCGCAGGCCGCGAGCAGAGCGAACCCGAGCGTATAGAGGTGTAGTTCGAGCGTCCGCATCCGGAGGGGAGGGTAGCATGAGCGGCGCGGCCGGCGGCGGGGACGCCCGCGCCGCCCGAATCCATGAGCCGCGCCCCTCCTCCGAGGTTGTGATAACTCTAGGGCCCATGAAGCTTTCTCACGCGGGCGTGCTTGGCGCCGCCGTTCTCGTCATCGGTCTCGGCACGACGGCCAGCTCCGCACAGACGGCGGAGCAGACAGCGGGCGCGCGCGCCGCGGCGACGCAGGGCGCCGCAGCGTTCCAGAAGGGCCAATGGCAAGAAGCGATCGATCTCTTCTCGCGCGCCGAGTCGCTCGTCCACGCGCCGCCGCACCTGCTCTATATGGCGCGCGCGAGCGTGAAGCTTGGCAAGCTCGTGAAGGCTCAGGAGCTCTATCTCAAGATCGTCCGTGACAAGCTGGCGCCAGGGGCGCCCGCCGCCTTTCGCGAGGCGCAGCAATCCGCCGAGGCCGAGGTGAAGGACGTGGAGGCGAAGATCGCGCACCTCACCATCCAAGTCACGGGCGCCGGCGGCGCCGCCGTCGCGGTCACGGTGGACGGCGAGAAGGTCCCGCCGGCGCTGGTCGGAATCGCGATGCCGGTCGACCCGGGCACGCGCCAGCTCCAGGCGACCGCGCCGGGCTTCGCGGCGGTCACACAGAGCGTCACGCTCGCCGCAGGTGCCAGCCAGTCGGTGAGCCTGGTCCTGACCGCGGACGCCGCGGCGCCGGCCGGCTCCGCCAGCGTGCCGCCTGCCGCTGGGGGCGCGCCGGCGGCGCCGCCGGGCAGCGCGCCGCCGACCCCTCCCGACCGCGGCTCGGGCGCGGAGAGCAGCGGCAACGGACTTCGCATCGGCTCATATGTCGCGCTCGGCGTGGGCGTGGTGGGGCTCGGCGCCGGGACGCTCTTTGCGCTTCAGTCGAGCAGCAAGCGCTCCGACGCCGACGCGGCCTTCGAGGCGTGCGGCTCGCCGTGCCTCAAATCGAACCCCCACGCCGCCGACGCCGCCGGGTTCGATGACTCGGCGAAGAGCGCTCAGACGCTCGCGACGGTCGGCTTCATCGTGGGCGGCGTCGGCATCGCGACCGGCGTCACGCTGTTTCTACTGTCGAGCGGCAAGCACGACGAGAAGGCCGCGCACGCGCCGCGTATCCAGCCCTGGGTCGGCCTCCAGTCGGCCGGCGTGACCGGGACGTTCTGAGACGGACGTCGTGCCCATCGCCCGGCGCGCCCTCGACTGCCGTCGATGCCCCGCTTCCGTGATGCCCCAGCGCTAGCGCGAGGCGGCGCGGACGACGCGCGCCGTCCGCGCGAGCTCCGCGCGCTGATCGGGGTTCATGCTCACCAGCGGGCGAAGCGATTGCAGCCGCTCGATCGCCGCGGGCACGTCTGCGACGAGCCCGCGCGTGACGAGCAGCGCCGCGCACACCACCGCCGAGCGCCCGTGCCCCGCCGCACAATGCACGTAGAGCACGCCGTCCTTCGGGGTGAGCAAGGTCACCAGCCGGTCGAGCTCTGCGGGCGCGGGGAGGCTGCCGTCGAGGGCGGGCGCCACGAGGTACTCGACGCTCGGGTCGAGCCCGGGGATCTTCGACATCTCGCAGGTGAGATCGACCACGCAGGTGGTCCCGGGCGGCAGCGCGCTCGCCCGCTTCAGGTAGCGACCGAGGTAGAGCCCCGGCCCCACCTCGTGCCACGGCGCCTCGTCCGTGCGCGACGTGATCAGCAGATCGCGCACCGCCCACGCGAGCGCCAGATATGGCCCGAGCAGCAGGGCGCGGAGCGTCGGTAGCCGCCCGTCCGGCGTCTTGCCGAAGAGCCGCGGCTCGGCGGTGAGATAGGCCGTGGCGACCGCCTGAAACGCGAGCGTCGCCCACGCGAAGAGGAGCGCGACGGGCAGCGTATACGCGCTCTGGCCGAAGAACCACGCGAACCCGAGAAACCCAAACGAGAGCAGCCCGAGGAGGAGCCCGTAGCGCACGCGTCGAGACACGAGCCGGGCTTTATAGCATGCTCGCGCCGATGATCTCGATCACGCTCGAAGCGCCCGGGAAGAACGCGATGGGCACCGCGCTCATGGAGCGGGTGAGAGCCGAGCTTCGGGCCGCCGGTGGCGCGCCGGTGCTCCTCGTCGGCGCGGGCGACGCCTTCAGCGCCGGGCTCGACCTGAAGGAGGTCGCCTCGCTCGACGCGCCGGGCATGGCGCGGTTCCTCGCGCTCCTCGAGGAGCTCGTCTTCGACCTCTACACGTATCCGGGCCCGACCGCGGCGTGCGTGAACGGTCACGCCATCGCCGGCGGCTGCGTGCTCGCGCTCACCTGCGACGTTCGCGTGATGACGGCGAGCTCGGCCGCACGCATCGGGCTGAGCGAGGTCGCGCTCGGGCTCGCGTTCCCGCCGCGCGTGCTCAACCTCGCCCGGGAGCGGATCCCGCGCCGCTACTGGGAGGAGGTCCTGCTCGGCGCCGGGCTCTTCGAGCCGGCGCGCGCCGCCGAGATCGGCCTCGTCGACGAGCTCGCGAGCGAGCCGCTCGGCGCGGCGCGCGCACGCCTCTCCGCGCTCGGCAAGCACCCGCCCGCCGCCTACGCCGCGACCAAGCGCCGGCTCCGCGAGGGCGTCCTCGGCCCGTCTCCGAGCGAGCAGGCGCGCTTCGAAGCCGAGGATCTGCCGCGCTGGACGAGCTCTGAGCTGAAAGAGAAGCTCCGGGGCATCTTGAAGCGCTAGCCTCGAGGAGATGCCGGTTCGGCGCGGAATCATTGCTGAAAGAAGGCCGCTTGCGCTTCCTCGCGCGCCGCGGGGGTTTCGCTCTCGGGCGCTCGTGATTATGTTGAGCGTCCTCATCTCGGGAAAGATCATGGCAGGAAAGAACATTCACGCGTTCAACGACGGCAACTTCGAGGCGGAGGTGCTGAAGAGCAGCGTCCCGGTGCTGGTGGATTTCACGGCGACCTGGTGCGGGCCGTGCAAGGCGCTGTCGCCGATCGTCGAGCAGGTCGCCGAGGAGCTCGCCGGCAAGGTGAAGGTGGGTAAGCTCGACATCGACGAGGCGCCGAAGACGGCGGCAAGCTACGGCATCCGCGGCGTGCCCACCGTCATGGTGTTCAAGAACGGCGAGCGCGCGGCGCAGCACGTCGGGCTCACCACCAAGGCGAAGCTGCTCGCGCTGGTCGAGGGCTGACCGCGAGCGTGGTCGTACCCGTCACGCTCACGCGGGGCGGGTGCCGCCTCGCGAGGGCGGCGCTAAGATGGCCGGCGAATGATCGCGCGGGTAGGAGTCGCCGTCGCGCTCGGGCTCGTCGCGTCCTGCGCGGGTGGTCCGTCCGGTCCCGCGCGCCGCCGGCCGCCGCTCGTCGCGTCGAGCGGTGAGCCACCGACTCATCCATCGCCGGCAGTGTGGCGGTATCACCCGCGCGCCGCCGCGCCGCTCCTCGCGAAGACCAAGCTCGAGGGGGGCCGCGTGCTCTTCGCTGGGCGCCGTGGTGAGCGGTGGCTCTACGATCCGCGTGCGAAGAGCGCGGTAGCGGCGTCCGGGCTCGCGCCCGAGGATCTGGTCTCGATCCAGAAGACCGAGGGTGGCTGGCTCTTCATCGGCGAGAGCGGCACCGCCTACGAAGCGCGCGAGCCGGCGGGCGCGTTCGTGCGCACCGCTTCCCCGGTCGAGCCGCTCGCGCGCGCGGCCGCCGCGGGGGACGTCATCGTCGGCGTGCGCCGTCGTGATGGCGCGCTGGTGCGGAGTGCAGACGGCGCCGCCACGTGGCACGAGGTGGGGCCGGTCGCGACGCGGTTTTCTGCGGTCGCCCTCCTCGACGAGGGCGCAGGCCTGGCCCTCGCGGTCCCGGAGGCCCTCTACGCGACTCGCGATCGCGGCGCGAGCTGGGCTCGCGTCGACGCCCCGACCTTCGGTGCGCTCGAGCTCGGGCGCGGGGCGCCCGGCGCGATCCGCGTCAGCTCGATGCTCGGGCAACGTACCTGGAGTCCGAGCGCGCCGGGCTCGTTCTCTCCCGCGGTGGCCGACTCGCCGAAGCGCCCCGAGAAGCTGCCGGTCGCGCCCGAGCGTGGCCCGGACGCCGAGGCGTTGCTCGCCGGGCGCGCCATCGTCGTCGGCGGGCGCTACCTGGAGCTCGCGCGTCCGACGGCACGCGCGCGCAAGTGGATCGCGGTCACGGGCCGCTTCGCTGGTCGCCTCGAGGAGCGCCCGCTCCCCGTACTCGACGACTGCGCCGACGTCCGCGTGGCGGGCTTCGGCGCCGAGCTCTGGGTCGCGTGCGTCAGCGCAGACAGCGCCGACACCGTGCAAGGCGTCACGCTCTGGCACAGCCCGGATGGCGGTGCACACTTCCTGCGCGAGCCGTACCCGATCCGCGCAAAGCTCGGCAGCCTGGCGCTCGCCGCGGGCGCGAGCGGCGCGCTCATCGTCACTGGGCTCTGCGCGCCACCGACGCCCGAGGCACCGGCGCGCGGCTGCAGCCCGAGCGGCGTGCTTCATCGTCGCGCGCGGGCTACGCCGAAGTCGACCGTCGCGGGTCGCGTGCGCGCGCCGGCCGCCGCTGGCGAGCGGGAGCCGCGCGCGCCGGTCGTCGAGCTCGCGCCGGCCGCGACCCCGGCGCTCCGGGGGAGCGCGCTCGGGCTCGCGGCGAGCGTCGATGGTCGAATCCTCTACGCCGTGGGCCGGCGCACCAAGAACGGCGCGCTCGCCGTGTACGTCTCTCACGATGGCGGCCACCGCTTCGACGCGCGCGACCTCGAGGGGCTCCCGCCCGAGTACCTCACCGACGCCTTCGCCGACGAGCGCTACGGCTCGCACTATCAGCGGAGCTCGGACTCGCTACGCGTCGTCTCGCTGCGCGCAGCCGAGGACGGCAGCGTGGCGCTCGTGCTCGCGCGCTCGTCCACCACGACCCTGGTAGTCACCGACGACGAGGGGCGCACGCTCTCGGTCGCGCGCGCGCCGGACGACGCCCGGCTCGTCGGAGCGACGGGGACCCGCGCGCTCTCGATCTCGCGACGGACGGACGAGGGCTGGGAGTCGCTCGACGGCGGCAGCACCTGGACGCCCATCGGGCGCTTGCCCGCGGCGCTCTGCGCTCAGCCGGAGCGGTGCGAGGTCGGCGTCGCCTGCGTGGTCGACGGCTGCGTGCTCGGCGACACGCTGTCCCGGCTCGGCTGGCGCGGGCAAGCCGACGACGACGAGGGCGTCGTCCCACCCGCGAGGCCGCTCTTACCGCCGCTCGCCGAGCGGCGGCTCCGGACCGCGCTCTCGTGTGTCACCGATGACGGCGGATGGCAGCGCCTCCGCGGCGTCGCGAGGCTGCCGAGCGTCGATCAGGCCGCGCTCGCGGACGTCGCGTGGTTCGCGGCCGCATCGAACGACGACACCGCGTCGGTCGCGATCCTCGAGGCGACCGGCGGCGCGCGCCCGCGCGTCGAGGCCGTGTCGCTCTTGCCGCCCTCGCGCGCGCCGGAGCGCCTGGCGGTGGCGATGTCGTACCAGCTCGAGGGAGTGGCGGCCCTCCGCTATGTGGTGCCCGAGTCGGTCCCAGGAGGCTCGCGGCTGCGCGACGTCGAGCTCGGCTGGGCGAACCTCGTCGAAGGGCGCGTCGGTCACGCGCGCATCGCCGACGGGGGCGCCTACGCGCCGGGCGACTACGTGCGTGGCAGCGGTCGCGCGCAGGTAGCTCGCCCGGCGCTCATGAGCATCGTGACGGGTGGCATCGCGGTGCGGCTTCGCGCTCAGCCGAGCGACGAGCAGCCGACCCTCTTCACCGATGGCCATGCGACCACCGTCGTGCCGCCCGTCTCCTGGCCGTCCGTCCTCGGCTCGTCACATCGGGATCTGGTGCGGATCGGCGGGGTGTTCGTGCCCTTCCTGACCGCCGACGCCGGGTTCGTTCGCGCGCGGCGCTCCGGAGATGGCTGGGCGTTCGACGCGGTGAGCCTCGCGCGGAAGGACCCGCGTGCGTTCGACCAATCCGCCGTTCGCCTCACCACCTACGCCGATGGCACGCCCGCGCAGCAGGTGGTCGAAGCGACGGCCGACGGTGTCCGTCGCTCGAGCCAGGTGTTCCCGATGCGCGCGGATGGCGCGCTGGTCGGCGCGCCGATCCCGGTGCCGACTCAGCTCGACTACCAGGATTTGCCGCCGCGCTGCAGCAAGACGCAGCGCGTGAGCACGCCTCGGGTCATTCAGGGCTACTTCCAGGGCACGCGGCACCCGATCCTGGTGAGCGACGCCTCGGAGCCGCCACGGCTCTTCGCCACGGACTTCGCCGTGATGCACGGCACCCCGGAGCACCCGTGCGTGGCGGCCTTCGGCGTGGAGCGGATCCCGCTCGAGTCCTCGGCGCCGCCCGTCGCGAAGGACGAGACCGCGCTCGTGCCGATCGACGACCTCGAGCACGCCTGGCTCTTCCGAAAGCTGCCGGGCGCGCCGGACGTCGAATACCGCACCATGAGCTGTCGCTTCGACGCGAGCGCCGAGGTACCGGAGGAGATCTTCGGCGCGGACGGCACCCAAGTGCTCCGGCGCTGACGAGGGTTTCCGCGCGCGCGACGCTGCGCTAGGCGTCGGCCCAGCATGATCCCGCGTTACACGCCCGCCGTCTTCGCCGAACTCTGGTCCGATCGCGTGCGCTTCGAGGTGTGGCTCGAGGTCGAGCTCGCTGCCTGCGAGGCGATGGAAGCCGCCGGGCTCGTCCCCGCCGGCACCGCCTCGAGCATCCGTGACCAGTCGCTCGTCCTGGATCCGGCCGAGATCCTTCGCATCGAGCAGACGACGCGCCACGACGTCATCGCGTTCCTCACCCACGTCGAGGGGCTCGCCGGCGAACCCGCGCGCTGGCTGCACCGGGGCATGACCTCGAGCGACGTGCTCGACACGAGCCTCGCGGTCTTGCTGACCCGCGCCGCGGACTTGCTCCTCGAGCGGACGGACCGCCTGATCGATGCGCTCACCGCTCGCGCGCGCGAGCACGTGATGACGCCGATGATCGGCCGCTCTCACGGTATCCACGCCGAGCCGGTGACCTTCGGCGTCGCGCTCGCCGGGCATCTCGCCGAGGTGAAGCGCGGCCGCGCGCGGCTCCGCGCGGCGCGCGAGGAGATCGCGGTCGGCAAGATCGCGGGCGCGGTCGGCACCTACGCCCACCTATCGCCCGAGCTCGAGACGCGCGCGCTCGCCGCGCTCGGCCTCCGCGCCGAGACGGTCGCGACCCAGGTCGTCGCGCGCGATCGCCACGCGGCGTTCTTCTCGGCGCTCGCGCTCCTGGCCGCTGGCATCGAGCGGCTCGCCACCAACATCCGGCACTGGCAGCGCACCGAGGTCGGCGAGGCCGAGGAGCGCTTCGCCAAGGGCCAGAAGGGCTCGAGCGCGATGCCGCACAAGCGCAACCCGATCCTCAGCGAGAACCTCTGCGGGCTCGCCCGAGTGGTCCGCGCCGCCGTCGTCCCCGCGCTCGAAGACGTCTCCCTGTGGCACGAACGCGACATCTCGCACTCGAGCGTCGAGCGCATGATCGCGCCCGACGCGACCGCCACCCTAGGTTTCATGCTCGAGCGCGCGGCCGGCTTGGTCGAGGGGCTGGTCGTCGATGAAGCGCGGCTGCGCGCGAACCTCGACCACACCGGCGGCCTCTTCTTCAGCGAGGCGGTGATGCTCGCGCTGGTCGCGACCGGGCTCCCGCGCCAGCGCGCCTACGAGCTCGTGCAGCGGAGCGCGATGCGCGCGTTCTCGGGCGAGGGCGCCTTCCGCGCGTTGCTCGCGGAAGACGCCGACATCTCCGCGCGGCTCTCTCCAGCCGAGCTCGACGCCTGCTTCGATCTCGGGCACGCGCTCCGCTTTGCCGAGGCCATCGTCGAGCGCGCCATCGCATCCTAGCGGTGCGTGGAGGGGTGCGGGTCCGGCGCGGCCGGCGTCCCGTGACGCGGCGCGCGCCGGAGGTATTTTCCGCGTCTTCCGCGCCGGCCCGAGGCTCGCGCCGCCGGCCGCGCCGGACCGGCAGCTCATCGGCCAACGAGCGACCGGTGTGCCAAGTTGCGCCAAGTGGCGACATCACTTGCGCGATTCCTGGCTCATAGGCGCGCCCATGCTGAGGTAAACCGTCCTGGCACACCCGCTGCATTGCTCTCGGGGATGCGAAATCTCCTCTTTTCCGCCTCCACCCTCATCGCCCTCGGACTCGCCGCCTGCTCCGGGACGGACTCGACGCCCGGATCGACGAACCACGGCTCGGACATGGCCCGTTCGGACCTCTCGCGCGCGCCGGCCGAGAGCGTGTCCGCCGACACCCTCGCGGGCACGGTCGCGGCGAACAACGCCTTCACCTTCGACCTCTACGGTCGCATCTTGGAAGAGCACGCCGGCGGGAACGTGGTGGCCTCCCCGCTCAGCGTGTCGCTGGCGCTCTCGATGACCTACGCCGGCGCGCTCGGCGACACGGCGAGCCAGATGGCGAGCGTGCTTCATTTCGGAGCAGGCCTCGACGCCCACGCCGGGCAGAACGCGCTCGATCAGGCGCTGGAGTCGCGCGCGGCCGCCGCGCTCGAGCGCGCCGCGCAAGAGGCGATGTCGTCTGGCGCGGAGGCGCCGTCGCCGGACGACTTCCGGCTTCACATCGTAAACTCGGTCTGGGGTGACGGGACGTACTCTTGGGAGCAGCCGTTCCTCGACACGCTCGCGGTCGACTATGGCACGGGCGTCCGTCTCGCCGATTTCATCCACCAGCCGGACGTCGAGCGGGTCCGCATCAACGACTGGGTGAGCGCCGAGACCAAGCACAAGATAAATGACCTCATCCCCGAGGGCGCGCTCACGCCTGACTCACGGCTCGTCCTCGTGAACGCGATGCACCTCAAGATGCCGTGGGCCAACCCGTTCAGCGAGGACCAGACCGAGGCAGGCTCCTTCACGACCGGGAGCGGCAACTCGGTGAACGCGCAGTTCATGAAGCAAGACAAGGAGTCTCGGTACTACGAGGACGAGCACGCGCAGCTCATCTCGCTCCCGCTCGCGGGCGAGGCGATGTCGCTCGTAGTGGCGCTCCCGAAGGCCACCCTCGGGGGATTCGAGGCGGGGCTCGACGCGGCGGCCTTCAAGGCCATGCTCGATGGTCGAGCCTATCACCGCGTGGACCTGGCGCTGCCGCGATTCAAGTTCACCTCCGACTCGCTGTCTCTCGGCAAGATCCTGAAGGAGGCCGGGATGACCGAGGCGTTCGACGACGGCGCGGCGAACTTCCTCGGCATGTGCGCGGAGCCGCCGAACGGAGAGCGGCTCTTCATCTCGGACGTGGTCCACAAGGCGATGATGGCCGTCGACGAGATGGGCGTGGAAGCGGCTGCCGCGACCGCCGTCATCGCGGCGGGCTCGACCAGCGTCCCCACCGAGGATCCGATCGTCTTGCGCTTCGACCGACCGTTCATGGTCGCCATCGTCGATGAGGTGACGGGCGCGCTCCTGTTCGTCGGTCACATCCAGGATCCCACCGCCGAAGGCGGGTCCTGAGCCCGAACGAGCGCCCTGTGGCCGGCCGCCAGGCGCAGCGATGCGCCCGGCGGCCGCGCGGTCATTTCAGGCTCATCGGCCGGCTTTGCAAGAGCCCGGCACCTTCGGTAGAAGGTGCGGCGGAGCTCACGAATGGCACAGCGATCGAAAGAAGAGGTCCTCGCCTATCTGGGGCGCGCCGAGGTAGGCGCGGTCGGCACCTCGAACGCAGGAGCGCCGCGGCTCCGCATGATGCATTTCGCGGCGGACGAGGGGCTGGATATCTACCTCACCAGCATGAAGGGCGATCCCAAGATCACCCAGTGGCTGAACGTCCCCGAGACGGCGCTCCTCATCCATCAGGGCGACCAGTTCATGGAGATGGAAGAGTGCGAGGTGATCGGGCGCGCGGAAATCGCGCGTGACCGCGACCGCGATCGCGCGGTCGAGCTCCTGCGGGAGCGCTCGCCGATCGTCGCCCAGATGGAAAAGCAAGGCGCGCTCGATCGACTCGAGTTCATTCGGGTGCGCCCGTTCACGGTGAAGTACCGCTTCGTCCCCGAGATCCTCCAAGGACAGCCGCCCACCGTCTTCGACTTCCCCGAGAATCGAGCGCGGACCGGTCCGTGGAACGATCTCGCTGCCAAGGCGCGCGCGTACCGCGCCGCGACCCGACCGCTCTCGCTCATCGCGTCGCTGGTGTCGGTCTTGCTCGGCGGCGCGCTCGCGATGGCCGCGACCGGCACGTTGAAGGTTGGCCTCTTCGCGCTCACCCTCGCCGCCGCGCTGCTCGTTCAGGTCGGCACCAACATGATCAACGACTGGAAGGACGCCGAGCGCGACGGCGAGAATCGCTCCGCGCTCCGCCCCTTCAGCGGCGGCTCGCGCATGATCCAGCTCGGGCTCCTCTCGCGCGCCGAGATGGGCTTCTGGGGATTTTCACTCAGCTTGGTCGCCGCCGTCATCGGCGCCTACTTGGTCGCGGTGAGCGGATGGGGGCTCCTTCCGCTCATCCTCTACGGGCTCGCCGCCGGGCTCTTCTATTCCGGCGTGGAAGGGAGGTTCTCGTTCATCAACCTCGCGCCCGGCATGGGGGAGTTCATGGTCGCCACCACCTACGGCGTCGGGATCACGCTCGGCACCTACTTCGTACAGGCCGGCGAGTACTCGTGGCGCGCACTCGCTGTCTCGGTGCCGGTCGCGCTCTTGATCGCCAACGTGCTCGTCATCAATTCGTTCGCCGATGCCGAGTCGGACGCCAAGACGGGCAAGAACACCCTCGTCGTGCGGCTCGGGGCGCGGAGGGCCAAGAACGTGCTCATCGGCGTGTTCGTCTCGGCTTACGCCATCGTCGGGCTCCTGCCGTTCGTGGGAGACGTGCCGTTCACGATTTACGTCGTGTTCTTCTCCTTGCCCTTCGCGCTCCGGGCGATCGTTCACGCGCAGAAGAACCACGCCGCGAGCGCGGTCGAGCTCGCGCCGAGTAACGGTCACACCGCGCTCGCGCACCTCTTCGCGGGGCTCCTCATGGTGTTCGCGCTCATCCGCGCTCCGCTCGGCTCGGTGACGCCGCTGGTCTTCCTCGCCGCGACGCTCGGCGTCGTCTTCTGGGTGTGGCGCTATATCGAGCGCCAGCGCAGGGTGATGGACGAGTTCCGCCTCGCGTTCCGCGCGCGTTGAGGGTGCGCTCCGGAGCGCGCCTCCGGCCCGGCGCCGCCACGTCCGCGCGCTACCCGCTCTCGGCCGCGTCGCCGCGCCGTTTCGCGCGAAGCCGCACCCAGGCCGCCGCTGCCGCTGCGACCAGAACCCCCTGCGCGGCGTAGGTCTCGAGCGTGGGGTAGACGCCGAGCGCCGGGAGCGCCGGGAGCCGCGCTGGGTGGAGCGGGAAGGTGCCGGTCGTCTGCAAGGCCGAGACGCCTTCGCCGATGAACATGATCGCGAGCGCGTAGAGTAGGAGGCTCGAGAAGGTGAAGAACGCGCGCGGCGGCGCTAGCTTTCCGGCGCGCCCGTAGACGAGCACGATGACCGCGAGCGCGAGGAGCCCGGCGGCGATGCCGGCGAGCGCGGCTGGCCCGGAGCCCGGTTGTGACACGATCGCTTGGAAGAAGAGCACCGTCTCGAAGGCCTCGCGGTAGACGGCGAGGAACGCCACGCCAAATAGCGTGAAGGTAGCGCGCCCGCCGCTCGCCTTCTCGCGGAGGAAGCTCATCCAGCGGGCCACCTCACGCTGCGCGAGCAGCCAGTAACTCACGTAGAAGAGCACGGCGGCCGCGAGGAGCGCGGTGACTCCCTCCATCATCTCGCGCCGAGCGCCCGAGATGCGGGTCAGGTACGATGACGCGAACCAGGTGAGAAGCCCGGCCGCGAGCGCGATCATCCAGCCGAGGTGCACGACGCGCCTACGCTCTGGGCGCTCGGATTTCGAGACCACGGCGAGGAGCGCGGCGATGATGAGCGCCGCCTCGACCCCTTCTCGGAGCGCGATCCCGGCGGCCGCCAGCAGGACGGACCAGAAGGATTGCCCCGCGGAGTCCTTGCCGAGCAGGCGTTCGGCGCGCCCGACGTGAGCGAGCATGTCGTTCACGCGGGCCTCGACCTCGTCCGAGCTCGCGCGGCGCTCGATGGCGGCGCGCGCGTCTTGGAACGAGCCCTCGAGCGCTCGAGTGAGCTCGGCGTCCTTCGCGCGGAGCGCCGCTTCGATGGGCTCCACGCCATCGAGGTACGCGTCGAGGAGCCGGCGGCGCGCGCCGGATGCGTCACCTCTGCGGTAGAGCGGCACCACGCGGAGCAGCGCCGCGCGCGCGAGCGAGAGCGCCGAGCCTTCCCGTACGGGCTCGAAGGGAGCGCGTGTCCGCAGCTCGGCGAGCGAGCGCTCGACGTCGGCCCCGGCGATGCCGGCGGCGGTGAGCTCCGCGCGGAGCTCGTCGTCGCTCCGCATCGAGAGCTCGGCGAGCGTGATGAAGCGTGCCTCCGGCACGGGGGTGGTCGGGCGCTCGTGATCGAGTGACGCGACCCAAAACGCGAGATCCCAGCGCTCGGCGTCGGTGAGCTCCGGAAACGGGATCATGACGGTGTTCGGGACGCCGTACTCGGTGGTGGTAAAGACGCGATAGGGCGACATCCTCCCGGAGACCGAACGATCATGGAAATCCGCCGGGCGTGGCTCGAGCGCGCGCGCGGTGTCGGTATCGCCGTGGCCGGAGGCGCCGTGGCAGCTCGCGCAGCGCTCGGCGTAGAGCGTGCGCCCGCGCGCTTCGTCGGGCGGCGCGTCGGGGCTCTCCTTCAGCTCGAAGCGGGCCGCGACGGCCGCGCGCGCCGCGGCGCTGGCCCGGGCCACCTCGCGCTCGGGCGCGCGCGCGGTGACCAGCGCGCGCACCTGCTCCACCGCGTCGACGAGCGTGCGGTCGCCGGGCGACCCGGACGGGCCCACGAGCTCGCCGAGGAGCTTTGCGGCGTCACCGGCCAGCGCAACCTGTTCGTCGTACTCGCGCGCGTCGATGACCTTACCGCCTTGGACTGCGCCGCGGTAGTCGCTCCCGATGTAGTCGAGCAAATGCGCGACCCGCGCTGCGTCGGCGGCCCCGCCGGGCGGCGTGGCACGCGCCGTCAGGCTGAGGAGACTCGCCACCAGGAGCGCGAACCCGGCCGAAAATAGTCGCGACACGCAGGGTTCGTGTCCCTCGCCCCGGAGGGTGTCAAGCGCGCTCCCGTCCGGGGGCGCCGACAGGCGGCTTGTGCCTGCCCCCACCGGCTGCTCTAAGATGCGCTCGATGGCGCTGAACCCTGTTTATCTCATCGACGGCGTGCGGACACCGATTGGCAAGTATCGCGGCGGCCTCGCGCGAATCCGCTCGGATGATCTCGCAGCTCACGTCGTCGCGGCGTTGGTCGAGCGGCAACCCACCCTCGCGCCGCGCATCGACCACGTCGCCTTCGGTTCCACGAACCAGGCCGGCGAAGACAACCGTAACGTCGCTCGGATGGCGCTCTTGCTCGCGGGTCTCCCGTACGAGGTGCCCGCGGTTACCGTGAACCGTCTGTGCGGCTCCGGCCTCGAGGCGATCAACGACGTCGCGCGGATGATCGCGGTGGGAGAGTGTGAGGTGGCGATCGCGGGCGGCGTCGAGAGCATGACGCGCGCGCCGTTCTCGATGCCGAAGGCGGAGGAACCCTTCTCGCGACAGCCGCCGCCCATCTACGACACCACGCTCGGCTGGCGGTACCCGAACCCGCGGATGAAGGAGCGCTTCCCGCTCCTCGGCATGGGTGAGACGGCGGAGAACGTCGCCAAGAAATACGGCATCACCCGCCAGGAGCAGGACGAGTTCGCGCTCGAGTCGCAGAAAAAGGGCGTGGCTGCGTGGGAAGCTGGGCTCTTCGCCGGAGAAATCGCGCCGGTGACCATTCCCGAGCGGAAGGGCTCGCCCACCGTCTTCGCGCGCGACGAGTCCCCGCGACCGGACACCACGCTCGCGGCGCTCGCGGCGCTGAAGCCTGCCTTCCGCGCCGACGGCAGCGTCACCGCTGGAAACTCCTCGCCGCTCAACGACGGCGCGGCGGCGGTGATGCTGGCGAGCGAGAGCGTCGTGAAGGAGCTCGGCGTGACGCCGAGCCTGAGGCTAGTCGCGAACGCGACGGCCGGGGTCGACCCGAGCTACATGGGCGAGGGCCCCATTCCCGCTACGCGCAAGGCGCTCGCGCGCGCCGGGCTCCGCGCCCCGAACCTCGACGTCATCGAGCTGAACGAGGCCTTCGCCTCACAGAGCATCGCCTGCGTGAGGAGCCTCGACCTCGATCCGAAGCGGGTGAACGTGCGCGGCGGCGCCATCTCGCTCGGCCACCCGATCGGTGCGTCGGGCGCGCGGATCGTGGTCACCCTGATGCATGCGATGAAGGCCGACCCGAAGGCGCGGCTCGGCCTCGCGTCGCTCTGCATCGGGGTCGGCCAGGGCATCGCCACGCTCTTCGAGCGCGCCTGACGAGCGCCCTGGCCCCGGGCGAGGTTACGCGGTCGGCGCGGTCTCGCTGCGGAACAACTCCACGCGATCGATGAGCTGATCCTGGTTCGGCATGTCGCGCGGGTTTCGCGGCGCGTTGGCGATCGCGTGCACGACGTCTTGCCCAGCCACCACGTGACCGAACACCGAGTGCTTGCCGTTCAGGTGCGGCGTCGGCCCCTCGGTGATGAAGAACTGCGCGCCGTTGGTGCCGGGGCCGGCGTTCGCCATGCTGAGGATGCCTGGGCGGTCGTGCTTGAGCTCCGGGTGGAACTCATCACCGAAGCGATAGCCCGGGCTGCCCGTGCCCCAGCGCCCGCGCTGATCGACGTGGCGGCTCAGCGGATCGCCCACCTGCACCATGAACCCGGGGATGACCCGGTGGAAGCGCACGCCGTCGTACATCGGCGTCCCTTGCATCCCTTGCCCGCTCTTCGGATCCGTCCAGGCGATCTTGCCGGTCGCGAGCCCCACGAAGTTGGCGACCGTCTTCGGGGTGCGGTGCTCTTCGAGCGCGATCACGATCGCTCCTTGCGTGGTGTGGAGCCGAGCGTAGAGCTGCCCCTTGCCGGGGACGTCGATGGGAGGAAAGGTCGGTTCAGCCATGGCGCGCTTATACACCGAGCCCGGGAGGGATGGGGGGATGCCGGTCCGGCGCGGAATCCGCCTGAACGCGCCAGCGCGCGGCGCTGGGGCGGGGCGGCGCGCCGGCTGGTGGCGCGCCCGAGGTCGGCTCCCAGGCGGCGGCGAGCCCGGTCCCGATGGCGCGGCTCTGCTGCTATGGTCCCCTCGCTCGTGAAGCCCATCAGCCTCCTCTTCATCGCCCTCTTCAACAGCATCCTCGGGCTGTCGGTGCTGTTTCCGATCCTGGCACCGCTCGGGCGAGAGCTCGGCTTCACCGAGCTCCAGGTCGGGATGTTCTCGACCGCGTACGCGCTCATGCAGTTCCTCATCAGCCCCTACTGGGGGCGGAAGAGCGAGCGTATCGGGCGGAAGCCGGTGATGCTCACCGGCATCCTCGGCTTCGCGATCACCTTCTTCCTGTTCGCAGTCGCCGCCGAGCTCGGGATGCGCGGCGTCCTGCCTCGGCTCACGGTCTTCGCCCTCATGCTGGTCGCCCGCCTGCTCGGCGGTACCTTCTCGAGCGCAACCTTGCCGACCGCGCAGGCCTACGTCGCGGACGTGACCGGCCGCGCCGACCGCACGAGCGGCATGGCGGTCATCGGTGCGGCCTTCGGGCTCGGGGTGATCTTCGGCCCCGGCATCGGCGCCGCCCTCAGCCACGTGAGCCTGCTCGCGCCGGTGTATTTTTCGAGCGCGGTCGCCCTCCTGAACGCGCTCTTCGTGTGGTGGAAGCTGCCGGAGCCCAAGAGCCACGTCGAGGCCCGCGAGCCGACGCCGCTCTCGCTCCGCGACGCCCGCGTTTGGCCGCTGCTTGCCGTCGGGCTGGTCGCAACCCTGGCCTCGGTCGCCATGGAGCAGACGATCGCCTTCTATTTTCAGGACCGGCTGCACCTCGACGCCGCTCATACGCCGCGGCCGGTCGGCGAGGCCCTGGTCGCCTATGGGCTGGTCGCGGTGTTCGTCCAAGGATACCTCATCCGCCGCTTCAAATGGCCACCGCTCGTGCTCCTGAAGAGCGGCATCCCCATCGCGCTCGCGGGCTTCGTCGCGTTCGTGTTCGCGAAGGGCTTCACGGGCCTCACCATAGCGCTGGTGCTCCAGGGGCTCGGCCAGGGGCTCGCCATGCCCGGCGTGACCGCGGCGCTCTCGCTCGCGGTCGGCGACGACGAGCAGGGTGCGGTCGCCGGCTTGAACAGCTCCTCGCAGGCCTTCGGCCGGATGCTCGGGCCGCTGGTCGGGACGGGCCTCTACGAGCTCCACCCCGAGTATCCGTACGCCTTGAGCGCGGCGCTCTTGGCGATGGTGCTCGTCTTCTTGTTCGCGAGCCGCCGCGTCCGCGAGGCGGTGAGGAGCTAGCGCGCTCGGCCCGCGCGGTCCCGCGCCGCGCCTGCAAATAATAAGTAAAGTATCTCGTATACTATTTCTTGACGGGGATCTTGCTCATCGCGCGCTCGGCGAGCGCCGTGATGGTGAGCGAGGGGTTCACGCCAGGATTCGCCGAAATCGACGAGCCGTCGATCACGTAGAGGCCCGGGTAGCCGAACACGCGGTGATCGCGATCGATGACGCCAGCGTCAGCCGACTCCCCCATGCAGCAACCGCCGAGAATGTGCGCGGTGGTGGGGATGCCGAGCAGCGTCTCGGTGACCAGCGTGGTCGGGAAACCGTCGATTTTCTTCGCCACTCGCCAGGCGAGCTCGGTTGCCTCCGGGATCGACGCGGTCGGCGCGCTGCCCTCGCCGAGCTCGGTGGTCATGCCGGTGCGAAAGCCCGTGGTGAGGCCGCGCCCGCGCTTCAGCCGCAGGTAGCCCTCGAGGGTGCGCATGTACAAGAGGATGACGCTCTGCTTGGCGAGGTTCGGCACGGTAGCGGCGCGAAGGAAGGCGAGCGGGCTCCGCGCGAACACGCCGAGCACGTTCTTCAGCCGCTCCCCGAAGGACGCGCCGCTCACGTGCGGGCTGATGAGGGTGCGGAAGAAATCCGACCCTTCGCCATAGCGGACGGGCTCGATGTGCGAGTGATCGTCGGTGTGGATGATGGAGCTGATGGCGATGCCCTTGCTGTAGTCCTCGTCCTTCCGGTCGGTGACGACCGCGATGAGCGACTCGGAGTTGGTACGCACCTGGTCGCCCAGCCGCTCGGACAAGAGCGGTAGCCCGCTCGGGTCGCTCTTCAGCTTCAAGAGGAGCTCGACCGTGCCCATCACGCCGCCCGAGAACACGACGTTCTTGGCCTCGAAGCGAACCGTCTCTCGCCGGCCCGGCCCGAGCCCGACGAGCCCCTCGATGCGGTAGCCGCGCTCTCCCGCCGCCCGGCTCGGGCCGGGCGCGACGTGCACCACCTCGGTCTCGGTGTGCACCTCGAGCCCGCGCTGCTCGGCGAGGTAGAGGTAGTTGAGATCGAGGGTGTTCTTGGCGCCGTAGCGACACCCGGTCATGCACGCGCCGCAGAGGACACACCCGGTGCGCGCCGGCCCCTTGCCGTCGAAATACGGATCCTGCACGGTCTTCCCCGCTTCACCGAAGTAGACCGCGACGTCGGTCGGGTGAAAATGCTCGGCGCGCCCAAGGTCCGTAGCGACCTCGCGCATCACGTCGTCGATCTTGGTGAGGTGCGGGTTCTGGGTCGCGCCGAGCATCCGCTTGGCGGTCGCGTAGTGCGGCTTCAGCTCTGCTTCCCAATCGGCGAGGTGCCCCCACGAGGGCGCCTGGAAGAAATCGGACTTCGGCACCGGGAGCGTGTTCGCGTAGACGAGCGAGCCGCCGCCGTAACCGACGCCGTGGAGCACGGTGACGTGCGGGAAGAACGACATCTTGAAGATGCCGCGCATACCGAGCTCGGGCTGCCAGAGCCAGCGGCGGAGCTCCCAGTTCGTCTTCGGGAAATCCTCCGCGAGGAAGCGCCGCCCCTTCTCGACGAGGAGCACGCGGTAGCCCTTCTCGACCAGGCGGAGCGCCGAGACGCTGCCGCCGAACCCCGAGCCGATGATGGCAAAATCATACATCAGGTTCGTCTCCCGTATCGTTTCCCGGTGGCCTACTTCGCGGTCGTGAGCGGGCGCACCCGGTCGCCGTCGATCTCGAGCACCGCTGTCTTTCCGCCATAATAGCGTGAGAGCCCGACGTCGATGCGCCAGACGCGCTCGTCGCAGGCGGAAGTGATGCCCGCCTCTTGCACCGTGTGCCCGACCACCATGCGCTTCGCGCCGAGGCGCGCGAGCACCCGGCCGAGCTCGTCGCACGCCTCGGCGCTCGGCTCGCCCTGCGAGTAGTCGCGCGCCCAGGTGGGGGCGTCCTCGCCGTTCATCACCGCAGGGAGCGGCCCTTCGCCGCGCATCCACGCGCGCGTCTCACGGTTGATGCGCTCGACCCCGTAGTCGAGGTGCCGGAGGAGCACGCCGCCGTGCACGAACACGGTGTCTCCCACTACCTCGATCACGTTTCGCTCGGCGAGGCGCAGCGCGAAGGCGCCGCCCGGGCGCATCGCCGCAGCGCGCCCGCGCGCATGAACGGGAAATCGCTCGAGCTCGGGCGCCGCGCCGGGCTCGGGCGCGAAGCGCTCGAAGGCGATGAACCCACCACGGGTCACGTAGCGGAAATCACCTTGCACGTTCATCACGTCGTGGTTTCCGTCGAGCACCACCACCCGGCCGCCGGCGCGCTCTGCCTTCTTCGCGAGGCTCTCGAACAGCGCAACGATGCCCTCCTCGTCGTCGCCGCGATCGAGCTCATCGCCGGTCTGCACGACGATCAGTGATTTCCCGATCCAGTCGTCTTCTTCGTCGATCGCGCCGGCGAGCCGGAGCGCGGCGCGCGTCTGCGCGAGGTCTCCGTGCAGATCCCCGATGGCGACGAGCCGCGCGGTCGCGGGCGCGCGAGCGGCCGCGCTCGCGGCGGGCGCGACCGGCGCCGAGGATGGGGCGCCGGGAGGTCGGTTCGGCGCGGCCGGCGCCGGGCGTGACTCGGGCTCTCGTGCGCGATCGCAGGCCGGCGCCGCGAGCGCGGACGAGGCGAGGACCGCGCCGAACAGCGCGACTCGTGAGCGCGCGCGGGTCATGAGCTCCTCAAGAGGTGCACCTCGACCACCGGGCGAATGCCGCACTCCTCGTGGAGCGCGCGGCGCGCCGCACGCCGGAGCTCCTCGGCGAGGTTCACCCGCCGCCAGTTGCGGACGCGCTCGAGCGCGCGCTCGACGGCGCGCGCGATGAGCCCGAGCACCTCGTCGTCGTCATCCGCGCCGGGGACGCCGCGCGCGACCACGCTCGGCGCGCCGAGCAGGCGATCCCGCCCGTCGAGCGCGAGCGCGACGCTCACCACGCCGGAGCGCGCCAGCTCGGCGCGTCGATGCAGGATGTCGTCGTCGAGCGGCATGCCGCCCCGTGCGACGGCGACGCGGCCGTGCGGCACCTCGCCGTCGAGCGTGAGCTCGTCTCGGCAGAGCACTACCGGCGTCCCGTTCTCGATGACGTGGACCCGAGTCACGCCGCGGGCGCGCGCGAGCTCGGCGTGGCGAACGAGGTGGTGCAGCGTGCCGTGAACCGGCACGAACGTCGCAGGGCGAACCAGCGCGAGCATCTTCTGCTGTTCGCTCCGTCCGGCGTGGCCGCTGGTGTGGACGCCGGGCTCGTTCGCTCGCGTGTGCAGGTGGACGCCGCGCCGTAGCAGGGCTCCCATCATGGCGAACACCGGGCGGTCGTTACCGGGGATGATGCGCGCGGAGAGCACCACGTGATCGCCCGCGTCGAGCGCGAGCAGCGGGTGCGTGCCGGCCGCCACCCGCGCCATCGCCGAGCTTGCCTCGGCCTGCGAGCCGCCGGCCAGCACGAGCAGGCGCTCGCGCGGAAAGGCCTGGGCGTCCTCGGCCGGGATGCGGAGGTGGCTCGGCCATGCGAGCCGCCCGATCGCCTCGGCGACCTCCACGTGGGTGTTCAGGCTGCGGCCGAGGAGGCAAATCTTTCGACCGGTGCGCTCTGCAATCCTTCCGAGCAGCATCAGCCGCTGCACGTTGCTCGCGAACATGGCCACCACCACCCGCGTCTCGGCGCGCCCGATCAGCCGCTCGAGCGCCGCGCCCACCTCGCGCTCCGAGCCCGCGCGCTCCGGCACGTCGATGTTGGTGCTGTCGCTCAAGAGGAGGCTGACGCCCTCGTCACCGAGCGCCGCGAGGCGCGCCTCGTCGGTGGGCTCGCCGTCGGGCGGATCCGGGTCGAAGTTGAAGTCCCCCGTGTGCACGACGAGGCCGGCGCGCGTGCGAACCGCGAGCGCGCTCGCCTCGACGATGGAGTGCGCGACGCGCACCGGCTCCACCGAGAATGGCCCGACCTCATAGCTTTGCCCTGGCGCGGCCGGCAGGAGCGGGATCTCGCCCGGCTCGAAGCCGTGCTCGGCGAGCCGCTTCGCCACCAGGCCGAGCGCGTGCGGAGGACCCCACACGGGGACGTCGAGCTCGGCGAGCAGGTACGGCAGCCCTCCGATGTGATCTTCGTGACCGTGCGTCAAGAACACTCCGACAACGCGCTCTGCCTGCTCGAAGAGCCAGGTGAAGTCCGGATGGATGACGTCGACGCCGAGGTCGTTCTCCGGGAAGCTCATCCCGCAGTCGATGATCAGGATGCCGTCCTCTTGCTCGAGGGCGAGGCAGTTCATGCCAATTTCGCCGAGGCCGCCGAGCGGGACGACACGGACTCGATCGGTTCCGAACGAGGCGCTCACGCTCCGAACCTTAGCCCAAGCGGGCGCGCCACGGGGGCTTGGCGCTCGCGCCGCCCTGACTTATGCCTGCGGCGTGCGGTGGTTGCGCCCCGGTCGGCGCGGCCGCGACAAAGGAGTGCACGTTGGCCATCAAGTCGGTATCGCCCGAGGACGCCCAGGCGGCGGTCGCGGCGGGCGCCCTCTACATCGACGTGCGGAGCGAGCGCGAGTTCGAGGAAGGTCACCCGCCCGGTGCGCTCAACGTGCCGCTCCTCCACTACGGCGCCGACGGCAGCGTGACCCCGAACGCCGAGTTCACCTTGGTCATGCAACGCGTCTTCGCGCGCTCGGCGCCGCTGGTGCTCGGATGCCACTCCGGTAACCGCTCGCTCCAGGCGGCGCGCCAGCTCGAGCGCGCCGGCTTCACGGAGCTCTCGGAGATGAGCGCCGGATGGGACGGAGCGCGCGACGCCTTTGGTCGGCTCACCCCCGGGTGGGTCCGTCGTGGTCTGCCGGTCGAGACCGGCGCGCCGCCCGGGTCGTCGTACGCCGAGGTGCGCGCGCGCACGCGCCGCTGAGCGCGCTCACTGGGCCTTCGAGGACTTCACGCGATCGTAGTCGTCGGCGGCTCTCTGGATCAGGGCGTCGTCGCGGGCCGCCTTCTCGGCGTCAGCGACCAGCGCGGCCGTGAACGAGGTGAGCCCCCAGATGCCGTTGTCGCGGCGTCGAAACGGGTAGCGCGTGCCGCGCACCGTCTCGACGGTGGCGCGCTCGCCGTGGATCTCCACCTTGGCAATTCCCGAGAGATCGCGGCGCAAGCGCGCGAGCCAGCCGCGTCGCCGCGCCTCGATGGCGAACAGGTCCGAGCCGTCGGCGGCCTCGGCCTCGGCGCGGTACGTCTCGGCGAGTCGCGAGCGCTCGGGCTCGGGGTAGGAGGCGAGCACTCGCGCGCGGGATTTCCTTCGATAGTCGCGCAGCGTGTAGGACGCGTGCTGCGCCTCCGTCTCGAGGTAGGCAAAGCACGCCTCGGGCTTGCCCTGGTTCACCGCGGTCATCACCCGGAGGTAGGCGCCCTCCGGCGTGCGGTCGCTCGGGTAGGTCGCCCACCGCCAGGCGAAGAGGCCAACCATCGCGAGCATCACGCCGGCGAGCGCGAAGACGATGCGGCGCCGGGTCACGTCGGACGGCTTAGCACGGCCGCGGTCCGCGCGGCGGCGCGCCGAAGAACGCTTGCGTCACGCGGGCTCGCCGACTAGCGGAGGAGGAGCATGTGGCGAGGACTCTCCGTCGCGGTGGTGGTGCCGGCGTATCGCGAGGAGCGCCTGCTCGGGCGCACGCTCGGGCGGCTGCCGGACTTCGTGGATCACGTAGTGGTGGTCGATGACGCGAGCCCCGACGGGACCCTCGCCGTCGCGCGGAGCTGCCGAGACACGCGCGTCCGGGTGCTCCGCCACGAGCAGAACCACGGCGTCGGCGCCGCCATCGTCACCGGTTACCGCTCGGCGCTCGAGGCGCGCGCCGAGCTCATCGCAGTGATGGCCGGCGACGATCAGATGCACCCGGACGACCTCGCTGCCCTGCTCGAGCCCGTCGCGAGCGGACGCGCTGACTACGCGAAGGGCAACCGCTTCCTCCATCCCGACCGCCGCGTGATGCCGCTCGAGCGTCGCGCCGGCGGCATGCTGCTCTCGGCGCTGACGCGCGTGGCGACCGGGCTCACCATCGATGACTCGCAATGCGGCTTCACCGTCGCGCACGCCGAGGCGCTCCGCGCGGTACCGCTCGAGGAGCTCTGGCCGCGCTTCGGCTATCCGAACGATCTCCTCGGCATGCTCGCCGCGCGCGGCCTGCGCGCCGTCGATGTCCCGGTGCGCCCGGTCTACGCGGACGAGCGGAGCGGGATCCGCCCGTGGCACTTCGCGACCGTCGCGGGTGTCGTCGCGCGTCGCTGGTGGCTCGAGCGGCAGCGCGCCCGCTCCGGGATGGGGGGTGCCGGCCCGGCGCGGCGCCCGCTCGGCCTGGCGGACGCGACGGACGCGCGCGCCACGGCGCAGGCGCTGGATCTCTGAGGACTCGCGCTCGAGAGCTCGCCCGAGCGCGAGCCTGACGTATAAGGAGCAAGTCGGGAGCCTCGAGCATGTCGAACTTCGCGTTCTTGGTGGTCGCCATCGTCGCCGAGGTCGTGGCGACCTCGCTCTTGAAGGCGTCGCACGGATTCACGCGGCTCTGGCCGGTAGTGGGCTCGGTCGCGTTCTACCTGGTCGCGTTCTATTTCTTGTCCCTCGCGCTCCGCACCATACACGTGGGCGCGGCCTACGCGATCTGGTCCGGCGTCGGTATCGCGTTCATCTCGCTGGTCGGCTGGCTCGTGTTCGGCGAGCGCTTCGACGGGCCGCTACTCGCCGGCCTCGCGCTCATCACGGCGGGCGTAATCATCATCAACGTGTTCTCGAAGGCCGCCGCGCACTGAGCTGCAGGCTCGTCTCGAGCGGCTCCGGGCGTGAGCGGGCCGCCAGCCGCGCCTCACCGAGACTCGGCGCCAGCGCGCTCGCAACTCCAGCCGTCGGGCGTCACGCCCTCCGGAAGAAAAGCCATGATCTCCTCCCTCACCGCGGCCGGGAGCTGCTCGGCGAGTTGCTCGTAGAGGACGGGCTCTTCCTTGGTGTTGTGCCGCTCGAGGAGCTCCAAGAGAAACTTGGCGTTCTTGCCGACCTCGGCGGCCTGCTTCGCGGTCGTCTCTGCGTCGAGCTCGTTCATGAGGTTCCAGAACCGGCCGTGCTCGCGCAGCATGACCAGGATCGCTGCCGCCATCCCGCCCGTCTGCAGCGGCGGGAAGAGCATCGCCTCCTCGATGTAGAGGTGACGCCTGAGCACCTCGAGCGCGCGCCTGAGCGGCTCGTAGTCGGGGGCGCCCTGTTCGATCGAGCCGAGGGTCGCTTGGAGCCCTTCATCGATGGCGCGATGCTCGCGCGTGAGCGCGTCGTAGAGCGGGTCTTGGCTGCCGGAGCCTTGAACGCTGAGCTTACTCGACATCGTCCTTCTTTATAGGGCAGCACGCGAGATTCTCCAGCAGAATCCCCTTACTTGATCGGTCATCAAGTCCCTCGATCGAGCCCCGCGAGCGCTCTTGGGCCATACTCCGCCCGGTCGCTCCGCACCCTTCGCGGCTCTGCGACCGCTTCTCGACCCCTGAAAGGAGTCCTAGCGACATGTTCTCCAAGTATGCGTTCGCTCTCGGTCTTGGTCTCGCGCTCGTCGGCTGCAAGGAGAGCGGCTCGCCCGCGAACGAACACGGCGGTGCCGCGCCCGCGAAGGCGGAGGGCGCCGCGGCGCACGAGCACGCCGCCGCCGCGCCCGCGAAGGAGACCGCCGGACACGAGCACGGTCACGGCGAGGTCGATCCGGGTAACGCCGTCGCGGGGCTCACCCTCGACAACGGCAAGAAGTGGCAGACGGACGAGACGCTCCGGAGCGGCATGACCAAGATCCGAGACGCCATCCAGGCCGACATGAAGCCGATTCACGACGACAGCCTCGGGCCCGCTGGCTACGAGAAGCTCGCGGGCGCGGTCGAGGCAGAGGTCGGCGAGATCGTCGCGAAGTGCAAGCTGCCGAAGGCGGCCGATGAGCAGCTTCACCTCGTCCTCGCGCAGGTGTCCGCCGGAGCTGCAGAGATGAAGAAGGGCGATGCGCGCATGGGCGGCGCAGTGAAGGTCATGAACGCGCTCGAGGCCTACGCGAAGTTCTTCGACCACCCCGACTGGAAGCCGATGCAGCACTGAGCGTCGAGCGCCGGGTGCGCGCGTGTGGGAGAGCCACGCGCGCGCGAGGCCACCGCGCAGCTCGCCGTCCTTGGTGCCGGCGTCCGGGTCTGTCGGTTCGCGGGGATCGGCTCGGAACGGCGGGCGCGACGCTCCTCGACGAGGCGCCTCCCACGAGCCTGAACTTCACGCGATGAGCGCTCCCCACGCCGCCTCTTGTCAGACGAGGCCAGTGTGGCCCGGAGTGACGCATCGCTGAAGCGGTGAGCGCGCGCGTGGTGTGAGCGAGCGGCGTCCGCCGGTCGCTCGATGGGCCCCGCTCACGGGATCGATCGGGCATGGTTGCGTGCTACTGTCCTCGGTAGCTCACTCTCGCAAGAAGGAGGCTCCGATGAATCCGTCGCCCTTGCCGTACAACGAGCGCGCTGCCGCGATCAACCGCAGCGTCGAGAGGCTTGCCAACCACGCCATCCGCGCGCGTGATCGCTGGGCGGAGCGCCTCGGCATCGGCGGCCGTGCCGCCGCCTACGATGACGAGCGCTACGAGTTCATCGGCGGCGCGCGAGACGAGCTCCGCGCCAAGCACTACGACAAGAGCCTGCGGCTGCTCTGGAAGGCCGAGGCGGTGGCGCCCTGGTCGAGCTTCCGCGATTGCTCTGACGAAGAGCGGGCGCTCTACGAGCAGGCCGATCGCAGCATGACGCACGAGGAGCGCGCCGCGCGCGCGCGCATCACGAGCGACGAGTTCCGCGCGACGCTCGATCGCCACTACACCACGAGTCAGAAGAAGGCGATCGTGGCGATCCTCTCTGCGATCGGCCACGGCGAGGCCTACGCCTGGCTCACCTCGGCGAGCCTGCTCACCGAGGTGAAGAGCACGGGCGCACGCGCGGCGCTCACCATGCAGGTGCTCGAGGAGGCCAAGCACTTCGTGGTGATGCGCGAGCTCGTGCAGGCGTTCGGGGTCGAGATCCCGCGGCAGACGGCCTGGGAGTATCTCCTCCTCGAGGGGGCGCTCAAGGCCAAGGGGCTCGACAAGTTCTTCGGCATGAACGTGCTGGTCGAGACCATCGCGCTCAGCATCTTCGGGCTGCTCTCGTCGATGCCGGGCCTCGAGATCCTCCGGCTCTTCCACCTCGACGAGTCACGCCACACCGCGCTCCCGGCCAACTACTTCAAGGAGTTCCCGCTGAGCGACCGGCAGAAGCGGAGCGGGCGCGCGCGTCGCCGGCGGCTCGCGATGACGCTCCCCGCGCTCCCGCTCGTGATGCTGCTCGAGCCGGAGCTCTCCGAGCTCGGGATCGACGCCTTCGATTTCGCCGGCTCGATCATGCGTAAGGTGAACGCGCTGTCCCAGCGCGCCGGCCTCTTGCCCGAGGAGGCGTCGGCGCGGCAGGCAGCGCTCTTCAATAGCATCTTCAACGCGTACTGCCGTCTCACGCGCCCCGGGCATCAGCACCGCAACTTCATGGAGGCCGACACCACGGCTGGTGACGAAGAGCGCGAGGTCGAGCGGCAGATGTTCAGCCAAGAGCCCGTCATGCTGAACTAGCCCGCACCGGTCGAGTAGGCAGACGGCGCGAGTCGCGTGAGAGCGCGCTCGCGCCGTCGCTCGTTCACGCCGCTCTTGTTTCGGAGGCGAGGACCGGATTCGAACCGGCGTATGACGGTTTTGCAAACCGTTGCCTAACCACTTGGCTACCTCGCCGCGAGGGCCCCGACGCTTCCCACATATCGAGCAGGCGTCAAGGGGCGAGCGTCAGGTCCGCGCAAAATAACACCGTGAGCGGCGCCTCCGGCGCCGGCCCGCGCGCTGCCCTCGCTGGCGCGGGCGTGTATCCTCGGGCCACATGACCGCCGCGGACCCGCACCCAAGCGCAGCCACCTACCCGCGGGACGCGGCCTTCCGCGCTCGGCGCTTCCTCAACTGGTTCCCCCTCGGGCTCGCTTACGCGCTGCTCTACATGGGCCGGTACAACCTCACCGTCGCCAAGACCTCGCTGGGTCACCTGATGACGAACGAGGACTTCGGGCTCATCTTCGCGGCGGGTACCGTCACCTACGCCCTCGCCTTTCTCGTGAACGGTCCCCTGGTCGATCGCGTCGGCGGGCGGAAGGGCATGTTGATAGGCCTCACCGGGGCGCTCTTCGCGAACCTCGCGATGGGCGCCTATCTCGCCCACGTGCTCGCGAGTGAGAGCCCGGGAGCCGCGCCGCTGCGCGGCGTGTTCAGCGCGCTCTACGCGGTGAACATGTATTTTCAGAGTTACGGCGCGGTCTCCATCGTCAAGGTGAACGCGCACTGGTTCCACGTGACCGAGCGCGGCGGCTTCTCGGGCGTGTTCGGTGCGATGATCGCCAGCGGGATCTTCTTCGCGTTCACCGGAAATGCGTGGTTTCTCGAGCTTGCGAAGCGCTTCTGGAAGGAGCAGCCGACCGAGTGGGTGGTGTTCGTCGTTCCAGCCGCGTTGCTCGCGCTCATCCTCGTCATCGAATCGTTCCTGCTCCGCGATCGACCGAGCCAGGCGGGGCTCCAGGACTTCGACACCGGCGACGCCTCGAGCGGTGATGCCAGTGAGGAGCCGCTGCCCACCCTCGAGCTCTTCAAGCGACTCTTCACCAACCCCATCATCCTCACCGTCGCCGGGATCGAGTTCTGCACCGGCGTGGTGCGGAACGGCGTGATGCACTGGTTTCCCATCTACGCGTCGCAGATCTGGGCGCTCCCGAGCGCGCATCCGCTCCGCAACGGGTCCTGGGAGCACTTCGGGGTGGTGGTCGCCTGCTTCGCCACGGCGGCGGTGTCGGGCGTGCTCGCGCGGTATGCGAGCGGCCGCCGTCGCGCGGTCCTCGCCGCGCTCGCCAGCCTCGCGTTCCTCGCGCCGTTCCTGCAAGGCGGGTGGGGCGGCCTGCTCTTCGTCTCCGGGGTCATCGGCGGCAACGTCGCCGGGTGGGTGTCGGACCTCTTCTTTCAGAGCCGCCGCGGCCCCGCCGCCGCCGGGATGTACGCCTTGATGCTGCTCTCGACCGCGGTGATGTATTTCACGCTCTCGCCCGCCGAGAACGTGGTCGCCAGCGCCGCTCCCGAGAGCGGGCTCCACGCTGGGGATCGCATCGTGAGCATCGCCGGCGTCGACCGGATCCGCGGCTGGACGGACGTGCGGCGGGCGGTGAGCTGCTGGGAGCCGCGCTGTTCCGCTTCCACATGGAGTAGCGCGAAGTGCGCCTGCGCCAGCGGCGGCGCCGAGCACGCAGGGCCCGCCGGTGTCGGTGCGCGGCCGATCCCGGCGGTCGTCGAACGCGCCGGGCAGACGGTCACGCTCGCGCTGCCCGACCCAGCGCCCGTCCAGCGCGCGGGCGATGGTCGCTTGCTTCGCGCGCGTCCCGAGCTGCCGCTGAGCCCGTGGTTCCTCGGGGTCGTCGTGTTCCTCATGAGCCTCGCCACCATCGGGTGCCATGGCGTGTTGAGCGGCACCGCCACCATGGATTTTGGCGGACGGAAGGCCGCCGCCACCGCGGTCGGGGCGATCGACGGCCTCGTCTACCTCGGCACCGCGCTTCAGTCGGTGAGCCTCGGGTTCCTGACCACTCGGAGCTGGTCGTACTGGCCGCTGTTCCTCCTGCCGTTCACGGTGCTCGGGCTCGCGCTGAGCCTGCGGATCTGGGGCGCGAAGCCGGCGCCCTCTCGCGGCCACTGAGGACGAGCCGGGGCCGAGCTTCGGTGACCGCATTGCGATCTACCCGAACGCTGACCGCCTCGCGGCCACTGAGGACGAGCCGGGGCCGAGCTTCCAGGCCGAGCGATGGTCGGTCCGGCGCGGAACCCCGGGTCTTGCCTTGGCGGCCTGGACGCCGCGGGCTCGTCGCGCGCGCGCCGGCCGCTCAGCGGCGCGCCGGCCCCGGCGCGTCGAGCGTAGCGCGCACGGTTCGCAACAGCTCGTCGACCGTGATGGGCTTCTGCAGGAACGAGACCCCCGCGTCGAGCACGCGGTTCACGATGACGTCCTCGGTGTAACCCGACATGTAGACGACGCGGAGCTCGGGCCTCGACCGCGCGAGCTCCGCGGCGAGCTTTCGCCCGTCCATGGTGGGCATGACCACGTCGGTCAAGAGGAGCGCTGCGCCTCCGGTGGCCTCCCAGGTGGCCAGCGCCTCGGTCGGACCGCTCGCTTCGATGACGGTGTACCCGGCCCTCCGCAGCACCGCGCCGAGGAGCCGGCGCACGGCGCCCTCGTCCTCTACGACGAGGATCGTCTCGGAACCCGAGCCTGCGCGCGCGGCTGGTTCAGGCGCGACGACGGGCGCGGGCGCGCCCGCCACGCGGGGGAAATACACTTCGAAGGTCGAGCCCTGGCCGCGCGCGCTCTCGACCCGCAGGTGCCCGTGGCTCTGCTTCACGATCCCGAACACCGTCGCGAGGCCAAGGCCCGTCCCGTGCCCGAGCTCCTTGGTGGTGAAGAACGGCTCGAACACCCGCGCGGTCGTCTCGGCGTCCATCCCGACGCCGGTGTCCTTGATCGACAGGAGCACGTACTCTCCCGGGTTTACGCTGGCGTACTCGTGGCTGCGCGCTTCGCCGATCGTCACGTGCTTCGTCTCGATGGTCAGCGTGCCGCCGGTCGGCATCGCGTCGCGCGCGTTGGCGGCGAGGTTCATGAGCACCTGCTCGACCTGGACCCGATCGGCCTCGATGACCCCGAGCTCCGGGGCGAGCACGAGGCGCAGCTCGGTGTCCTCGCGGGCGAGCCGCTGCACGGTGGTCGCGTTCTCGCGCAGGATCTCGTTCAAGTCGAGCGGCCGCGGGCGCATCACCTGCCGGCGCCCGAACGCCAGGAGCTGCTGCGTGAGCTCCGCTGCTCGCCGACCGGCGTACTCGAGATCGGCGAGCCCCGCGTCGAAGGGCCCGCCGGGCGCGCTCATTCGCCGCAGCATGCTCGCGTTCGCGAGCACCACCGTCATGAGGTTGTTGAAATCGTGCGCGACGCCCCCGGCGAGCTGCCCGATCACCTCGAGCCTCTGCGCCTCCCGCAGCTGGCCCTCGAGGCGCCGCTGCTCGGTCACGTCGCGGGTGTGCAGCGTCATCCCTTCGGGCGAAGGGAAGATGCGGATGTGGAGCGTGTGCCCGAGCATGGGGGAGTCGAGCTCGAGCTCGGTCGGTTCCTGTGTCTCTCGCGCGCGCTCGAGCTGCGCCTGGAGCGCGGAGCCGACCATGGTCGGGAAGGCGTCCCACACCACCGACCCGATCAGGGGCTTCATGTCGGTGCGGAACACGACGCTCGCCGCGCGATTCGCGAACATGAACCGGAAGTTCGCGTCGAGCCCCACGACCGACTCGGTGATGCGGTCGAACACTCCACCCATCGCGCGGGCGCCGCCGATGTCCCGGAGCGCCACCGCGCGAAGCTCGATGCCGCCCACCGTGATCGGACGACCGCGGACCTGCACCGCGAAGCGGGTTCCATCTCTACGGAGCGCGAGCCCTTCGTACGCGCTCACGGCCCCCGAGCGGAGCTTCTCCTCGAGCAACGGACGCGATTCCGGCGCGGCGAACTCGATGACGTGCTTGCCGACCGTCTCCTCGCGCGCGTAGCCGAAGAGCTCGACGAACGCGTCGTTGACATCGGTGATGACGCCGTGCTCGTGTAGCGCGAGCGCCTCGAACGCGGCGTTCGCGAGCGCGCGAAAGCGCGAGGCCTGGTTCTTCAGCTCGTCGTAGTCGGCTCCGCTCACCCCGAGGCACCCTCGACGAGTATGCTCGAGAATTTCTCGGCCCGAGGCAACCCGGTATCTGCCGCGCGCTCCGCCCGAGCGCGTGCTCCGCCCAACCCGGGTTCCGCGCCGCTCCGACCACCCTCCGGAGAGGGGCGCCTCGGCTCAGTCTCCCGAGGGGGTCTCGAGGTCGTCGGCGAGGTAGCTCAAGATCACCTCGTCGAGCGATTTCTCGCTGATCATGCTCTCGCCGAAGATGCTGCGCTTCTCCGGCGACGGCTCGGTGAAGATCGCGGCGGGTCGCGACGCGGCGTACTTGCCGGAGGGTTGCGGCGCCGCGCTGCTCGGTGTGCCGAGCGCCGGCGTGCCGCGTGAGGGGAGCGGCGGCGGAGTCCTCGAGCGCGCGGCGCGGTGCGTTCCGCTCTCGTGCCCCGCCAGCGGTTCGAGCGCCGCGCCGACCGCGGCGTCGGGGAGGCGTGGGGCCGGCGGGTGCTCGTCGAGGGAGGCCACGTCGAGCTCGAGCTCTCCGCGCGAGGGCGGAGGGACGCTCGGCCCGACACGCCGGAGGCTCGGGTTCGAGAGGCTGCGCGCCCGCGGCGCTCGGCGCGGCATCGCGGCGACCGCAGTCGCCGCCGCGAGCTGCTCGGCGGTGGGCGCGAACTGCTCGAGAGTGGGCACGCTCGAGCTCGCCTCCGAGGGCGGCGGCTCGCTCGCGCGCGGCGGTGGCCGGGAGGGCTTCGGCGGCGGCTTCGAGCGCCGCCCCGAGCGGCCCTCCGAAGGCGCGGCGCTCGAGAGCGGCCCGCAAGCCTCCAAGATGAGCGCGTCGAGCTCACCTGCGCGCAAGGCGATGAACATCGCCTTGTGCTGCCCCTTCATCATCCGCTTGACGACCGCCACCATGTCGTCACGCCCGAGGTGCTCGCTGTAGTCGGTGCGCGTCGTCTTCAGGATACGGCCGCCGTCAGCGAAGAGGTGCGTCACGATCCGCGGCCGCCGGATGCCGGAGTCCTCGGTCTGGATGTGAAAGATGCGCCCCTCGTGCTTGACGTTGTTGTTGAAGCCGAGGAGAGGCGGCGGATCTTTCGGCACGGCGAGAGAGCTCCGAGCGGTGCGTGGTTACCATGAGCACCGGACCTCGAACCCTACCACGCCGCGCGCCATGACGGCAGGCCCCGCGGCACCGCCGTCCCGCGCGCTTTCGCGCGGGCACCGTCTACGCCCGCCCAGCCATAGCCCCCGCGGAGCTACCTCGCGGCCTCGTCCAGGCGGCGCATGCCCTCCAAGAGGAGCGCCTCGGGGCTCGCCTGGATGAGCTGCTGCGGAGCGGTGAAGTTCGGGTCGAGCGCGAAGTCCCCCTGAGTCAATTGAAGCATCGCGTAGAAGGCGTCCTCCCCGCGGAGCTTCGCCCACAGGGCATTATAGATCGCGCCGTTCACGAAATGGATCTCGCCCGAGTCGGTCCCGGAGCGAAGCTTGAGCGAGCCGGTCTTCCGGCCGTGCCACAAGACCTGGACCATGTCCGGTAGGCCCATCTCCTGCAGCGAGCCCGAGACCCCGCGACTCGTGCCGGCCCGCGTCGCCTCGCGCTCCAGGATCTGGCTGATCTTCGCGACCAAGAGATCCGCTGCGACCGGCTTGGTCATGAAGTCCGCCGCTCCCATCTGGAAGGCGCGCTGCGCCTCGGCTCCTCCGGTTCGGCTGGTCACGATCACCCAGGGCAGCCCCTGGCCCCAGGGCTGACGGCGCGCCTCGGCGAGCAGCGCGTAGCCATCCGACGGCTTCAGGTCGATCTCGCTGACCACGACCTCCGTCTCCCCGCGCTCGAGGAGCTTCAGGGCGGCCTCCGCGGTGCGCGCGATCTCCACTTCGTAGCCTTGCTCGATGAGCCGGAGCTCGACCACCGTCGTCTCCTCGGGATCCGGATCCACGATGAGCGCGCGGTGGCGGTTCGCGAGCAGGCGCGCCTTCAGGTCGTCGCCGGTGACCGTGTGCCTGAAGAGGTCCACCAGGTTCGGGTCGAAGATGCTCCCCTTGTAGCGGGCCAGGACGTCGCACGCCTGCAGCGGCCTCAGCGTCTTGCGGAAGGGGTTGCGCGGGTTCTGGGTGAGATCGGCGTAGGTGTCCGCGATCGCCAGCAGGCGCGCGCCGAGCGGGATGTCCTTGGCAGAGAGCGAGCCGGGGAGGCCCTTGCCGTCGTAGCGCTCGTACATCGACTCGACCGCCGCCACGATCTCACGCGGGAGCTTCACCGCCTCGAGCAGGCGAGCCGGCGCGCGGCAGAGCTTCTCGGCCGAGACCCGGTGCCCCTCGTACTCGCTCACGTTGAGGGAGGTGAGGTGGTACGAGCCCATCTTCCCGAGGTCGTGGATGTAGCCTCCGATGACGAGCCCGTTCCGCTCGACCTCGCTCACTCCGATCCGCTCACCGACCTTCTTCATCAGCCGGGCGACGTGCGCGGAGTGACCGCGCAGATCCGGCCTGGAATTCTCGATCAGCGAGACCAGCACGTTGAGCGTCTCGAGGTACGCATCGTTGGCGAGCGCGCGCCCGGAGACCGTCGCGGTCGATTTCTCCAGATCGCTCGACGACAACATCCGATCGCCGCCCGACCGCTCAGCCGCGAGGGCCGTAGTCAGGCTCTCCTCGCTCACCAAGTTCCGCTCGTAGACGTCGAGCATGGTGGTGAACTGCTCGTGAGCGCTCTTGTCGAGGGCCGCGAAGGCGTGGATGTCTCCGCCGTACGCCTTGTTGATGGCGGCGCGGATGGACGCCGGTCGCGCCACGAACACGCGGAGCTCCTTCACCCCGGAAGCGAGCTTGAGCTCCTGGAGCGCCATCGCGTTGTCGGGATCGGCGGCCACCACGCTGAGCACGCTCGCTCGACCGTCGAAGAGCACGGGGAAGATACCCTCCTGCTCGGCGAGCTTCCTCGGCACGCGATCCAGGGTCCCCCGGTCGATGTCGGCCTTGGCGAGCTTCTCGGTCGAGACGAAGCGGGTCTTATAGAGGGCGGCCAGGTGCTTTAGCAGCGATACCTCGTCGAGGGCGCGCACCTCGAGGAGCGCCTCCTCATAGCGCCCGCCGGTCCGCTGCAAGTACGCGAGCACGGCCTCCTGATTTTCAGCCGTGATCGCGCCAAGCGACACGAGCTCATCGAGGATTTTCAGGTTACCTGTCGCATGCATCGGAAAATCCAGGCCTTTCCCGGGTCGACCGAGGGGCGGCGCCGCCTGGGGCGGGGGTGGCCCGAGTCAAGGCAGCGTGCAAGACCCAAGAATCTGGCCCGGACTCCTCCCGGGTTCAAGCCCGTTCGCTAGGCCTCCGCCCGGCGCGACCCGGCCCCCCGAGCGTTCTTGACGAGCCGGGGGCTCGCGGCTAGAAACCACCCCCCCGCTGCTCCCGCGCCGCGCGTCTCGTCGCGGAGCGGCCCCGTGGCACCCGAGTCAGAGGTCCCTCATCATGCGCACTTACATGGCGAAAACCGCCGAGGCACAGGCCACCCGCAAGTGGTGGGTCATCGACGCCAAGGATCAGCCGCTCGGTCGGCTGGCGACCCGCGTCGCCACCATCCTCCGCGGCAAGCACAAGGCCACCTACACGCCGCACCTCGACACTGGCGATTTCGTCATCGTGGTGAACGCGGCGGCGGTGAAGGTCACCGGCAACAAGGCGACCGACAAGAAGTACTACCGGCACAGCGGCTACCCGGGCGGCATCCGCGAGCAGAGCTTCGAGAAGCTCATCGCGCGCTTCCCGGAGCGGCCCATCGAGCTCGCCGTGAAGGGAATGCTCCCGAAGAACGTGCTCGGCCGCGAGATGCTGAGCAAACTCAAGATTTACGGTTCGGGGGACCACCCGCACCAAGCCCAGAAGCCCGAGCCCCTCCCGCTCTGAGTCGAGAACAGAAGCAATGTCCGAAGCTACTACCCCTCTTTACGCCACCGGCAAGCGCAAGACGGCCGTCGCGCGCGTCTGGATCTCCCCGGGCAGCGGCCAGATCACGATCAACGGCACCGACGTCGCGGTCTACTTCGAGCGCGAGACGTCGCGGATGGTCGCGCGGCAGAGCCTCGAGCTCCTCGAGCTCACCGACAAATACGACGTCCGCGCCACGGTCGCCGGCGGTGGGCACAGCGCGCAGGCGGAGGCCGTGCGCCACGGCGTAGCTCGGGCGCTCTCGAGCGAGGATCTCGAGCGGCGCGGCGCGCTCAAGCGCGCCGGGTTCCTTACCCGCGATGCCCGCAAGAAGGAGCGCAAGAAGTACGGTCAGGCTGGCGCTCGCAAGCGCTTCCAGTACTCGAAGCGCTGAGCATGCGCTCGCCTCGGCGCCCCGGCGGTTCGGGGCGCCGAGCTGCTTTTTGTGGGGGTGAGGTCGGTTCGGCGCAAGATCGCGCCGAGCGCTTCGTCGCGGCGTGGTAGATGCGGCCCATGTCCGAACGGGTTCGCGTCGGGATCGTCGGCGCCGCCGGCTACACCGGAGCGGAGCTGCTCCGACTGGTGCACGGGCACCCGCGGCTCGAGCTGGCGTGGGTCGCGGCGCGTGAGCGCGCAGGCCGGCGCCTCGGCGAGGTGCTGCCCTCGATGGACGGCGTCGCCGGGCTCGGCGACCGCGTGCTCGAGCGGTTCGAGCCGGACGACGCCGCGGCCGCCGCCACGCGCGCCGACGTGGTGTTCACCGCGCTCCCACACGCGACCAGCGCGCGGGTCGGCGCCGCGCTCTTCGAAGCCGGCGCGCGGGTGGTCGATCTCTCGGCCGACTTCCGGCTCCGCGATCCAGCGACCTACGCGGCGTTCTATGGTGAGCACCCGGCGCCTGCGCTGCTCTCGCGCGCCGTCTATGGTCAGCCCGAGCTCCACCGAGCGGAGCTCGCGGGAGCGCGGCTCATCGCCGCGCCCGGCTGCTATCCGACCAGCTCGGTGCTCCCGCTCGCGCCCTTGCTGGCGCGCGGGCTGGTCGAGCCGCGAGGGATCATCATCGACTCGAAGAGTGGCGTGAGCGGCGCCGGGCGCACGCCCGCGCCGTCGACGCACTTCTCGGAGACCAGCGAGGGGCTCCGCGCCTACAAGGTCGCCGGAGCGCACCGCCATACGCCCGAGATCGAGCAGGAGTTGTCCCGCGCCGCCGGCGAACCGGTGACCGTCGTGTTCACGCCGCACCTGGTCCCGATGACGCGCGGCATCCTGAGCGTCGGGTACGCGCTCGCGCGGCCCGGGACGACCGCCGAGGCGTGTCGCGCCGCCGCGCGCGAGCACTACCGCGAGGGGCTCGTCACCGTGCTCGATGAGGGCCGGCTACCGGACACGCTCTGGGTCCGCGGGTCGGCGCGCGCCCACGTCGCCTACGCGCTCGATGAGCGCACCGGGACCGTGCTCGCGTTCGGCGCGATCGACAACCTGACGCGAGGAGCCTCGGCGCAGGCCGTCCAGGCGCTCAACGTGGCGCTCGGGCTCGCCGACGGCCTCGGGCTCCCGGAAGTGGCACTATTTCCGTAGCGGACGCCCACCTAGCTTCCGCGCCGGAACAAACAACAATAAAATCAACATGTTGAACGTGCGCTCCGGCTCGAGCGCGCGTCCGTTGGCATGGCGACTGGTTTTTGGTAATTGGCCGTCGCTTTCCACCCGGTTCGGGAGAGAGCCGAGGCGAGCTGAAGCGCCACGCGAAGTGGCGGCCAACCCCTCGAAGCCGCGCGGGCCGCGTGATGAGCGGAGCGCGCATGCAACGAGTGTAGAGGTCTCCGATGTCAGTGTCTTCGTCTCGCGACGCAGCGCGTCGCAATCGTTCACGGGTGATGGCCCTGCTGGCCTTCATCGCCACTCTGCTGATGAGCGCGCTCGCCTGGGCTCAGCCCGCCGAGCACGGCGGCGGTGAGGCCAACCTGGTCCTTCCCGATCTCGCGAGCGTGCAGATGCTCGGCATGAGCGGGCGTGCCCTGCTGATGAGCGGGTTCGTGGTGACTGCGCTCGGACTCCTGCTCGCCTTCGCGTTTCTCTCGCAGGTGAAGAACCTGCCGGTGCATAAATCGATGAGCGAGATTAGCGAGCTCATCTGGGAGACGTGCAAGACGTATCTCATCGGGCAAGGGAAGTTCATCCTGATGCTCGAGATATTCATCGGCGCGATCATCGTCGTCTACTTCGGCGCCCTGCAGCATTTCGCGGCCGCCAAGGTGCTCATCATCCTCGCCTTCAGCTTGATCGGCATCGCGGGGAGCTACGGGGTCGCCTGGTACGGCATCCGTATGAACACCTACGCGAACAGCCGAACCGCGTTCGCGAGCCTCGAGGGCAAGCCGTTCCCGGTCTACGCGATTCCGCTGAAGGCCGGCATGAGCATCGGGATGCTGCTCATCTGCGTCGAGCTCATCATGATGCTCGTCATCCTCTTGTTCGTCCCGGCGGACTACGCGGGCCCCTGCTTCATCGGGTTCGCGATTGGTGAGTCTCTCGGCGCCTCGGCGCTCCGCATCGCCGGCGGCATCTTCACCAAGATCGCCGACATCGGCTCGGACCTCATGAAGATCGTCTTCAAGATCAAGGAAGACGACGCGAGAAACCCGGGCGTCATCGCCGACTGCACCGGCGACAACGCCGGCGATTCGGTCGGCCCGAGCGCGGACGGCTTCGAGACGTACGGCGTGACCGGCGTCGCGCTCATCAGCTTCATCCTCCTCGCGGTGCCGACCGAGGTGATCCAGGTCCAGCTCCTCGTGTGGATCTTCGCGATGCGCATCATGATGGTCGTGGCGAGCGCGTTCTCGTACTTCGCCAACGAGGCCATCCAGAAGGCGCGCTACGGCAACGCCCCGAAGATGAACTTCGAGGCCCCGCTCACCTGGCTGGTGTGGCTCACCTCGATTGTCTCGGTGGTGCTGACCTTCATCGTCTCCTACCTCATCATCCCGAACCTCGGCGGCGACACCTCCCTCTGGTGGAAGCTGAGCATCATCATCAGCTGCGGCACGCTCGCCGGCGCCATCATCCCGGAGTTCGTCAAGGTCTTCACCTCGACCGAGTCCGGCCACGTCGACGAGGTGGTGACCGCCTCGCGCGAGGGCGGCGCCTCGCTCAACGTGCTCTCCGGGCTCACCGCCGGCAACTACGCAGCGTTCTGGCTCGGCCTCGTGATCCTCGGGCTCATGGGCACCGGCTACTACGTGAGCGGCATGGGCGTCGACGCGATCATGCAGGCCGCGCCGGTGTTCGCCTTCGGTCTGGTCGCGTTCGGCTTCCTCGGCATGGGCCCGGTCACCATCGCGGTCGACTCCTACGGCCCCGTGACCGACAACGCCCAGTCGGTGTTCGAGCTCAGCGTGATCGAGGGCATCGAGGGCATCGAGGGCGAGCTCAAGCGCGACTTCAAGATCGACGTCAACTTCGAGAACGCCAAGCACCTCCTCGAGGAGAACGACGGCGCGGGCAACACCTTCAAGGCCACCGCCAAGCCGGTGCTCATCGGCACCGCCGTGGTCGGCGCGACCACCATGATCTTCTCGATCATCGTGATGCTGACCGACGGCCTGAAGTCGAACCTCGAGAACCTGTCGGTCCTCCACCCGCCGTTCCTGCTCGGCCTCATCGCCGGCGGCGCGGTCATCTTCTGGTTCACCGGGGCCTCGACGCAGGCGGTGGTCACCGGCGCCTATCGCGCGGTCGAGTACATCAAGCAGAACATCAAGCTCGAGGGCGTCGAGAAGGCGTCGATCAAGGACAGCAAGGCCGTCGTGGCCATCTGCACCACGTACGCGCAGAAGGGCATGATCAACATCTTCCTCGTGGTGTTCTTCGGGACGCTCGCGTTCGCCTGCTACGAGCCCTTCTTCTTCATCGGCTACCTCGTCAGCATCGCGCTCTTCGGGCTCTACCAGGCGCTGTTCCTCGCCAACGCCGGCGGCGCCTGGGACAACGCGAAGAAGGTCGTCGAGGTAGATCTCAAGGAGAAGGGCTCCCCGCTCCATGACGCGACCGTGGTCGGCGACACCGTCGGCGATCCCTTCAAGGACACCTCGAGCGTGGCGATGAACCCGATCATCAAGTTCACCACGCTCTTCGGCCTCCTGGCCGTGGAGCTCGCGGTGGATCTCAGCGCGGGTGTCAGCATGGCGCTCTCCGCGGTGTTCTTCGTCATCAGCCTGTTTTTCGTGTGGCGCTCCTTCTACGGCATGCGGATCCGGAGCGAGGGCGGCCCGTCGGCCGCCGCTACGCCGGCTGCCACGCCGGCCGAGTAGCGCGCGCTCGCGGCTGACGCGGCGACCGAAAGCTGGGCGGCTCCTTCCCGGGGCCGCCCACTTCGTTTTGGGGGTCGAGTCGGCCCGAGCGCGAAGCGAGCGCGAGCGCGAGCGCGAGCGTGAGACGCGCCAAGCGTGGGCGGGGGGGCGGCTCGGCGGCTGAGCGGGGGTTGAAAGAGAGCCGCGGCTGGGGGAAGATGGCAGATCCGCTGATGGATCAGCCGTTCAAGCTCCGGAGCGACTTCGAGCCCAAGGGGGATCAACCCCAGGCGATCGACGCGCTCCTCCGCGGCCTCGACGAGGGGCGATCGTGCCAGACCCTGCTGGGTATCACCGGCAGCGGCAAGACCTTCACGGTCGCCAACGTCATTCAGAAATTCGGTCGCCCTACGCTCATCATGGCGCCGAACAAGACGCTCGCGGCCCAGCTCTACGGCGAGATGCGCGATCTCTTTCCGGAGAACGCGGTCCATTATTTCGTGAGCTACTACGACTACTACCAGCCTGAGGCGTACCTCCCGACCACTGACACCTTCATCGAGAAGGACGCCATCATCAACGATCAGATCGATCGGATGCGGCATGCGGCGACCCGCGCGCTGCTGTCACGCCCGGACGTCATCATCGTCGCCAGCGTGAGCTGCATCTACGGCATCGGCTCGGCCGAAACGTACGAGGGGCTCCTCATCGAGATCGTCAAGGGCGAGGAGCTCCGGCGCGACAGCCTGCTTCGGCGGCTGGTGGACATCCAATACGAGCGAAACGACGTCGATTTTCACCGCGGCACCTTCCGAGTTCGCGGAGACGTGGTCGAGATCTTCCCGGCGTATGAAGAGAGCATCGCGATTCGGGTCGAATTCTTCGGCGACGAGGTCGACGCGATCAGCGAGGTGGATCCGCTCCGCGGACGAGTGCTCCGCGCGCTCGACAAGTATTCGGTGTATCCCGGCTCGCATTACGTCACGCCGCGCCAGCAGCTCGCGCGCGCCATCGGCGCGATCCGCGCCGAGCTCCTCGAGCGGCTCGACTGGTACGACAAGCAGGGCCGGTTTCTCGAGAAGCAGCGGCTCGAGCAGCGAACCCAGTATGACCTCGAGATGCTCGAGCAGATGGGCTTCGTCCAGGGTATCGAGAATTACTCGCGGCACCTCTCGAACCGCAAAGCTGGGGACCCCGCGCCGACGCTACTTGACTACTTTCCCGACGATTTCCTCATGATCATCGACGAGTCACACCAGACCGTGTCGCAGATCGGGGCGATGTATCGCGGCGATCGCTCCCGCAAGGAGACGCTGGTCGAGTACGGGTTCCGGCTGCCGAGCGCGCTCGACAACCGGCCGCTCAAGTTCGAGGAGTTCGAGAACTACATGCGGCGGGTGATCTTCGTCTCCGCCACCCCGGGGGACTTCGAGCTCGCGCGCACCCACGGAGAGGTGGTCGAGCAGCTCATCCGCCCGACGGGGCTGCTCGACCCCGAGATCATCGTCCGCAAGGTCGAGGGCCAGGTCGACGACCTGCTCGGCGAGATTCGAGCGCGAGTCGCTCGGAACGAGCGAGTCCTCGTGACGACGCTCACCAAGCGGATGTCCGAGGATCTCACCGAATACTACGCAGAGCTCGGGGTACGCGTACGCTATCTCCACTCCGACGTAGAGACACTCGAGCGTATCGATCTGCTCCGTGATCTCCGCGCGGGTGAGTACGACGTCTTGGTGGGCATCAACCTGCTCCGTGAGGGGCTCGACTTGCCCGAGGTGAGCCTGGTCGCCATCCTGGACGCCGACAAGGAGGGCTTCCTCCGCAGCACGCGCTCGCTCATTCAAACCATTGGCCGCGCGGCTCGAAATGCGGGCGGTCAGGTCCTCATGTATGCGGATCGGGTGACGCCCTCCATGAAGTACGCGATGGACGAGACGGCTCGGCGACGAGACATCCAAAGTCGCTTCAACGAAGCCCACGGCATCACGCCGGCGACCATCCGGCGCGCCATCCTCGACATCAATCCGGCGAGCGGGACCACCGACTACTACGCGGTGCCGCGCGGTTCGCCGGCGGCTCGCGCCGCGGCGGAGCGAGCGATGACGGAGGCTCCCGAGGAGGCGCGGGCGGAGCGCCTGGAGGTGCTGCGGCAGGAGATGTTTGCCGCGGCGGAGAGCTTGAAGTTCGAGACGGCGGCCCGACTCCGCGACGAGATCCGGAAGCTGGAGGGCTCCTCCGGGGCGTCGAGCGCTCTCTCGCGCCCGCTGGCGACCGGCGCGAAGCGGAGCGCGGCGAGCGACTCGGGGCCGAAGCGGCGCCCCTCGGCCGCCCCCGCAGCGCGTAAGCCGCGGGCGCGCCGCGGTTGAACGAGGGCGCCCCGGGTGGCCGGGGGCCGACCGCCCCCGGGCGCGAGCTTGCGCCGACGCGCGATTTCTCGCAGCATGTGCCCCCGCGCCGCTTCGCCCGGCGCGCCGAGGAACCATGACCGGACTCCTTCCCGCTGTGCTCTGCTTCGCCGTCTTCAGCGTTGGCTGCCTCTTGGTGGTCGCCTACCAGATGTACAAGTACGAGAGCGCATCCACGGCCTTGCTCGGGCTCGTGGTGTTCCCCTATGCGTTCGTGTGGGGCTGGAGTAACGCCGAGGAGGTCCCCGTCTCGAGCTATAGGCTCTCGGACGTGATGACGGTGTGGAGCTGGTGCATGGGCGCGGCTGCGTTCTACTGGCTCATCATGCCGAAGGGCTGAGCGCCGGCTTCAGCGCTTACACTCGGCGTCGATGGCCTCGATGAGCTTCGCCTCGCGCTCGACGACCGCCTTGAACTCGTGATCGGCAATGCTCAGCGCCTTCGGATCGGCCTCGCTGACCGCCGTCGCGAGATGTCGCGCCGCGCTCGCCGCGCTCTGAGCCATGCGCCGGTAGTCCTCCGCCCGGGTCGAGAGCGCCGAGGTGGACAGCGGCAGCTTGCCGATGTCCGCGGCGAGCTTGTCGTAGAGGCTCGCGAGCTGGGTCATTTCGGTGACCATGCGAGGCCCGTCGAGCCCCTGGATCCGGGTGTGACGGTTGATCTCCACGAGCGACCCGTTCACGAGCTCGACGAAGCGCGCACACTCCGTCTCCTTGGTGGCGTTGTGGCAGCTCGCGAGGGTGATCATCGCCGTGACGAGCGGGCCCCAGCGCCTCACAGTCTATCCTCCTCCTGGCGTCGAGTGAGCTCGGCGACCACTTGGCGGACGTCCTGGGCGCGGTCCCGTGGGATGACGAGCAAGGCGTCGTCCGTCTCGACGATGCAGAGATCCTCCACGCCGACCAGGGCGATCACGCGGGCGGCGCGATCGGTGCGAAGATCTCGGACCAGGTTGCTCCGTGAATCACACAAGATGGCGCTCGCGGGGGCTGCGTTGCCTTGGTCGTCCTTCGGCGACAGCTCCCATGCGCTCTCCCAGCTCCCGAGATCGCTCCAACCGAAGCTCCCCGGGACGACGTTCAGCTCGGCCTCTCTCTCCATGATGCCGTAGTCGATGCTGATCGGCTCGGCGGCCTCGAACATGGCGCGGACCGCCTCGCGCTCGGCGTCGGGCCCGAGCGCGGCGGCGCGCTCCACCCGGGAGAGGCCCTCGGAGAGCGCGGGCAGGTGGCGCAAAATGGCGTCCAGCATCACCTGAGCGCGAAAGAAGAACATCCCGCTGTTCCAGAAGTACCGGCCGCTCGCGAGATACTCCTCGGCGTGTACGCGATCGGGCTTCTCGACGAAGCGCGCGACGCGCCGCACGCCCGAGTCGTCGCCCGCGCCGGCCTCGATGTAGCCGAAGCCAGTGTCCGGGCGGGTCGGCGTGATCCCGATGGTGGTGATGCGCCCGCGCTCGGCCGCCGCGAGCGCGGTGGCGAGCGCTGCCTGGAACGCCGGGACGTCGCCGATGTGGTGGTCGCTCGGCAGCACCATGACCACGGCGTCCGGGTCGCGGCGCGCCGCCACGGCGGTCGCCCAGCCGATGCACGGCGCCGTGTTGCGAGCGATCGGCTCGCCGAGGAAAGCCGAGTCGGGGAGCCCCGGCAGCGCGCGCCGTGTCGCGTCGAGCAGCCTCGCGCCGGTGGCGACCAGCGTGCGCTCGGGCGGGCAGAGCGGCGCGATTCGCCTGACCGTGGCGGCGATCAGGCTCTCGTCCGCCTGCGGGCCGAGCGGGAGGAGTTGCTTCGGGTTTCCCTGACGCGATGCCGGCCAGAAGCGAGTTCCGCTCCCGCCGGCGAGGATGATCGCGTGGACCGTCATGGGGGAGACAGTGAAGCCCGCCCGAGCGCGCTCGGCAAGCCCCGCCGAGAGCGTCGCGCTCGAGCGGGCGCGCGCGGAAGCCATGGGGCGGCCCGCGGCGGGCCGCCATGTTCGTTCAGTGCAGCGTGCCGTCCGTCTGCATGTTGGTCCGGATCTCCGGATCGTCGTCGATCTTCGGTGAGCTCTCGGCGAGCACGCGCTCGACCTCGGCGTCCATCGTGCCGCGGAGCATCTTCGTCCACATGACGAAATCCGCTTGCAGGCTCCAGAGCGGGTGCTTGAACGTCGCGGGGCGGTTCTTCTCCACGAAGAAGTGGCTGAACCACGCGGGCCCATAGCCGGCGATCGGTGCCAGCGCGAGCAGCCAGCGCCGGCGCGTGAGCAGCGCGCCGGCGGCGCAGCCGAGCGCCAGCGTGGTCCCGACGAAGTGGAACTGTCGCGTGAGCTTCTTCCGATGCTCGCGCACGTAGAAGGGCCAAAACTCCTCGAAGGTCTCCATCGCGCCTGCCACACTAACAGACTCGCGCGCGAGGCGCACGCCTCGCGCCTATTCGGCGAGCGCCTCGTCGACCAAGCGCGAGAGCTCAGCCTCGCTCACCACGCGGGTCCGGGTCGCCACGATTCGTCCGCGCCGATCGATGACCACGAGCGTGGGCAGCCCCTCGACGCGATACGCCGCGGCGACCTCCCCGCCGTCGAAGGCCACCGCGTACGAGAGCTTGCGACTCTGCGCCCAGCGGATCGCGGCTTCCTGTTCGTCACCGGTGTCGATCCCGAGGACGACGAGGCCGCGGGCTCGATACCGCCGGGCGAGCTCGTCGACGATGGGCGCCTGCTCCTGGCACGGTCCGCACCAGCTCGCCCAGAAGTCGAGCAGCACCGCGCTCCCGCGAGCATCGGAGAGCCGTACGCGGCTGCCCTCTTCACCGTTATAGATGACGGGCAGCACGAAGTCCGGCGCGGGGACCGCTCTCGCGCGACGCCGGGACCACACCCGCGGCAGGATGACGCCTACGACGAGCGCCGCGCCGAGCGCGAGCACGACGCGACGCCGCGAGAGCACGCGGCCACCGCGCCGCGCAGCCTTCGGTGCGGCGCTCGTCGCGGCCTCGCGGTGATGTTCCGTCATGCTGAGGGCTCGCGACGGGCCGCTCTACCCGACGAGGGCACCTCGCGCCAGTCGCTCGCGTCGCGCGCGGCGGTCCCCGCCGCGGTGCCCGCGACCGGCAGCTCGACGCGTATGCGCGCGCCGCCGAGCGGGCTCGCCTCTGCTCGGATACTGCCGCCATGCTCGACGACGATCTTCTTTACGATGGCGAGGCCGAGGCCCGTGCCGTCGGTCTTGGTGGTGACGTACGGGTCGAAGATCGCGTCGCGGAGCTCCTCCGCGATTCCGGGGCCATCGTCGTCGATGTCGATGACCCAGTAGTCGCCGCGGCGGTGGAGTCGAACCACGATGCGCCCTCCCGCACGCCCTGCCTCGCCGATCGCCTGCGCGGCGTTGCGGATCAGGTTGATGAGCGCCCGCCGGAGGAGCTGCTTGTCGATGCAGGCGAGCGCGGGGCCGCTCGGGAGTTCCACGGCGAAGCCCTCGCCGGGCAGATGCGCGCTCGAGTCGCCGTCGCGCTCCGTGCCCTCCTCGTCGAGCACCTTCATCCGCTCGCGCTGCTCGGCGAGGAAGGTGACCAGATCCTGCTCGACCAACTCGGCCTGCGGCATCCGGGCAAAATCGCTGAATTCGCTCACCAGGCGGCGAAGCGTCGCGACCTCGTCCTCGACGATCTCGAGCGTAGTGTCGAGCAGCTTGGTGTAGCCCGCGTCCCCGTCCGAGTAGCGCCGGTGGACCTCCTGCACCGCGAGCTGGATGGGCGTGAGCGGGTTCTTGATCTCGTGCGCCAGTCGTCGTGCCATCTCCTGCCACGCGCCGATGCGTTGCAGGTACTCGATGCGCGCCCGACTCGCGCCGACCTCGCTCAGCATGCGGTTGAACGCGCGCGCCAGATCGGCGATCTCATCGGTGCCGGACTCGGGGACGCGGATCGACAGATCTCCGGCGCCTACCAGCCGAGTAGCGTCGGCGAGCTCGCTGATCCGAGTGGAGACGCCGCGCGAGAGCAGGACGCCCACCCCGACCGCGCCGAGGATGGTGATGCCGAGCAGCGCGGCGAACGCGTACACGAAGCGCTTGTCGTAGGTGTGTCGACCGCGCTCGATGCGCTGATAGGTGTCGACGAATTGACTCATCTCGTCGAGCTCGTCGAAGCGCGCGCGATCGGCGGCGAACACCGCGGTGAGCTGCGGCGCGGCCTCCCCCTCGGCGGCGTCGGAGAGCGGGCGCGTCACCTCGAGCGCGTTCTCCTTCTTGGGATCGAGCGGGCGGCCTCGGTCGGCGAACCCGAGGCGCGTGCCCTCCGCGTCTTCCACCGTGAGCGAGACGAGATCCGCGTGGTCGTCGAAGGGCGCTCGCAGCGCCTCGGCGAGCGCCGCTTGGTCGCCGCGCGCAGCCGCCTGACGGATGTCCTCGCGCGCAGCGATGGCCGCGGCCTCGACGCGCATCGAAGCCTTCACCGTGCGCGCGAGCTCTTGGTAGAGCGCGAGCGAACGCCAGAGGTGCGCGCCTACCTCGGGCGTGTAGAAGCGGGCGGAGGTCTGCCTCACGTAGAAATCGGCCTGCCAGACCGCCGCGAGGAGCGGGATGACGGCCGTGACCACGATCGCCAGCGTCAGCCGGCGCCGAATGCGCCCGGGAGCGACCATCGACCGCATCTTCACCCGGTCCGCGCTCCGGGTAAAGCGCGGTCGGGGCACGGTGGAGTTGCCGGTCCGGCGCGGAACCGCGCCGGGCGTGCGCCTTCAATCGCCTCGACCGAGGAGGCGTCGCACGAGCACGATCGGATCGAAGCCGAGCAGGCGCTCGAGCTCGTCACGGCCAGGGGTCAGCTCGCGCATCCGCTCGAGCGCGGGCCGAAGCAGCGCGCTCTCCTCGAGCCAGTTCGTGGCGCCCAAGCGGTCCGCGAGGGCGCGCACGCTCGCGAGTGCGGCGCGTCCGGCGTCCACCCCGAGCGGCACGGCGATCGCCGGGACCGCGGGGGAGAGCACGATGTCTCGCGCGGCGACCGCGGCCGCCCACGCGCCGGGGCGAGGCTCCTCGACGAGCCGGCGAAAGGTGTCGAGCTCTCCGAAGCAGCCGTTCGCGAGCTCGCCCACGGTCCGCTCCGCGGCGCGGGCGAGGTGACGGTAGTCGCGACGCCAATCGCCGCTCACCAGGCCCATCTCGCGCCGCAAGAGACCCGGCCCGACGAGCCTGTCGAAGCCCGTCGCGCGCCGGTGCGCGGCGAGGCAGGTCGCGAGCTCGCCCTGGTGGAATGCGCCAACGAGGAGCGTCTTGCCGTCGGGACACAGGGCGTCGAGGGCGCGCAGGAGGACCCGCTCGCGCGGGACCGGCCACGACGCCGGGTGCCACGGCCACGCGGAGATCGCGCCCTCCGCGGCGAGCTCGCGCAGAATCCCGACCAAGAGGAGCCCCTGCGCCAGGAGATCGTGCTCGCGGCGGAGCCGATCGGCGAACCGCTCCGTCAGCTCCTCGAGCGCATCGGAGCTCACCGCGACCGCCCAGCGGACGCCGTGCCGCGCCGCGAGCTCGGCGAGCGGTACCGGCCACGGCTCACCGTCGAGCTCGAGTCGCGCCTGCTCCGTGCTCAGGAGCTTCCGGAGCTCCGCGCCCACCGTGATAGCGATGACTCCCCCGCGTCTGCGCGCCGGACCGACATCCCCTCGCGCGCTCGACTCCACGCGCGAGGTTCCCTCACCGGGCCGCTCTCGAGCCGGCCGCACGAGCTCGGCCAGACGGAGCCAATCGGTGGCCGTGAACCCCTCGATTCGGACGTCTCGGGTGAGCACCGCGGAGGTGTACTATATTCGCCGCCGTGTCGACCCGCGATTTGCTCGAGCTCATCGACGCCTCTCCGAGCCCGTATCACGCCGCGTCCGCGTCCGTGCGCCGGCTCGAAGCCCACGGGTTCACGGCGCTCGACGAGCGCGAGCCGTGGGACCTCGGTCCGGGCGCGAAGCGCTACGTGGTGCGCGGCGGCGCGAGCGTGGTCGCGTTCGAGTGCGGCGCGGCGCCGCCCGAGCGCGGAGGGTTCTTGCTGATCGGCGCGCACACGGACTCCCCGGGTTTGCGCGTCAAGCCGAACGCAGACGTTCGAGCCAGCGGATACCGGCAGCTCGCGATCGAGGTCTACGGCGGCGCGCTCCAGAGCACCTGGCTCGACCGCGACCTCGGCGCGGCCGGGAGGGTCGCGCTCGCCGATGGAACGACGCGTCTCGTGCGCTTCGCGCGTCCAATCTGCCGGATCCCGAACCTTGCCATTCACTTGAACCGCGAGGTGAACACCCACGGGCTCCAGCTGAACGCGCAGACTCAGCTTACGCCGCTGCTCGGCATGGCGACCGACCCGGAAGCGCCGCCGTTCAAGGAGCTGGTCGCGCAGGAGCTCGGAGAGGGGCTCCGCGCAAACGACCTCCTCGGTTGGGATCTGTGTTTGTTCGACAGCGCTCCTTCGGCGCTCATCGGCGACGCCGCCGAGCTGATCAGCGCGCCGCGGCTCGACAACCTCGGGAGCTGCCACGCGGCGCTCGTCGCCCTCACGAGCGCCGGCGCGCCGGGTGACGCGACGAGAGTGGTGGCGCTCTACGACCACGAGGAGGTCGGTAGCCAGAGCGCGGCCGGGGCGCGCTCGAGGTTTCTCACCAGCGTGCTCGAGCGGGTCGCCGGGAGCTCCCCGCACGCCACGAGCCAGGCCGCCGCGCGCGCGTTCGCGCGTTCGTTCCTGCTCTCGGCGGACATGGCGCACGCCATACACCCGAACTACGCCGACAAGCACGACAAGGAGCACGCCCCGCGGCTCGGCGGAGGCCCTGTCATCAAGGTGAATGCGAACCAATCCTACGCGAGCGATGGGCCCGGCATCGCGCTCTTCGCGCAGGCTTGCGCCGCGACTGGAGTCTCGTCGCAGCGGTTCGTGTCTCGCAATGATCTTCCTTGCGGGAGCACCATCGGGCCCATCACCGCGGCCCGGATGGGGATCCGAGCGGTCGACGTCGGAAACCCGATGCTCGCCATGCACTCATGCCGTGAGCTCGCGGCGGCCGCCGACGTCGCTCCGATGATCCAGGCCATGACCTGGCTCTTCACCGAAGCTCGTCCGCCCGCGCCCTCGTGCTGACGGGGTCGCTCGCCGCGCTCAAGGAGCGCGCGACCCGGCGCTCTTCGCGACCGCAAGCACGATGTCCTCGAGCTCTTCCGTATGGAATGGCTTGCCGAGGCAAGGGTTCGGCAGGCGCGCGAGCCGCGCGCGTTCGCTCGGATTCGGGCTCCCGCCGGTGATGAACACCACCCGCGAGGCGATCTCCGGGGAGCTTGCCTCGAGCCAGGCGTGGAGATCGAGCCCGCTCTTGCCGGGCATGCAGATGTCCGACACCACGACGTCGAAGCTCGCGTGGTCGAGGGCGCGCTGCGCTCCGTCCACGCTGTGCGCGAGCGTGACGTCGAAGCGGTCCCCGAGCGCGCGCGCGATCGCGCGCGCCACGGGCTCTTCGTCGTCCACTACGAGGACCCGTATTCGATGAGGGGTCTCCGGCCGCATCCGATGGTGTAGTATACCCACAGCATCGGCGGGGAGGACGAGCTTTCGGCGTCGCCCCACCGCTCCGCGTGAGGCTCAAGGGGGGGGCGCGAAGCGGAGCTCGCTGTCATGAGGAAACGCGCGCGGCTCTCGCTGGACGACCGGAGCGCGACGGTGTCGGAACACGTCGAATCCGCGCGCCTCGAGCCCCTCGGCGTCATCATAACGTAAGGTCACGATGCGCGTGGGTCGCGCCGGCGTGGCGCGCTCGAAGCGAGTGGTCGAGACCGGGCTGTAGCGGCTCTCGCCGTACTCGGTGCCGAGATTCCCGTCTGACTCGGCGCGTCGCTCGGCGTCCCGCGGCGCCGCCGCGGACGGCCTGCCGGCTCCGCTCGGGTCGGTCGGCCGGGGGGGTGGCGGACCGTGCTGGGGCGCGCGCTCGGGTGGCCTTGGGCGCCACCGGGGCTCGGCGACCACCGGGCGCCGGCGCTCGGCGAAGAAGGCCACGCCGATGATGCCGACGTTCTCCGGTGTGCCGCGCCGCGAGGAGTAGCTGTCCGAAGGATCGGAGAAGCGGAAGGTCGCGACGTCGTCGAGGCTCTGCCGGAACCCCTCGACTCGAACCGAGCCGTACGGGGGGATGAGGTAGCCGCGCTGATTCACGAAGCTCGCGACGTCCCCGCTCACCGCGTCGCGGCCGTCCACACTCACCACCGCCTCGACGCGCTCTGCGCCGAGGTTCTCGATGCGAATGACGTAGGCGTCGCCGTTCTCCCCCAGCACGAAGACGCGGCCGCCTCGAGAGAAGGTCCGGAGCGGCCGGCCCGCGCGGTCTTCCAGCGTGACGCGATACCGCGGCTCATCCGGCGGAGGGCTCGGGCGCCACCAGCGTCGGCGCGGCGCGTCCGCGCTGGCCGCGAAGGCGACGAGCAGCGCCGCCGCGAGCAAGCCGAGGGTCACGTATCGGAGCTTCTTTGACATGGCCGCCTCCCGTACGAAGGCTTCTACGCGCGACGCGCATGGAAGATCTATCGCCGGCCGCTGCCGCGCGCGCCCGGCTCGCTCAGCGGACGCGCCAGGCGGTGAGCCGCCCTCGGCGGTCGATGGCGGCGAGCGCCGCCCCGCGCTCGTCGAGGGCGGCGTCCTCGACCTGGCCGGTGGTGTCGAGCGCGACGCGCCGCGGCCCGCCGAGCTCGGCGAGCTCGAGGCCGTCCGCTCCGCCGCGGATCAGCCATTTGCCATCGCGCGTGAACAGTAGGCGTTTCACCCACTCGCCATTTTTCAGCTTCGTGCGCTCGGCGGGCGTCGCGCCTGCGAAGCTCCACACCGTCGTCTGGAGCGGCTCGCCCTCCTCGGCGAAGAGCGCGCCGTCGTCGCTGAAGGCGACGCTGTCCGCCTCGCTCTCGTGGCGCACCAGCGGATGCGGGGCGTCCGGCTTCGCGAGCTCCCACCACCAGATCGAGCCTTGCACCCACGCGACCGCGACGCGCTTGCCCGCGGGGTCGAGCGCCAGGCTCTTCACGTCGATGGGCGGGCCCGGCACCGCGATCTCGAGGGCCGGCGCGCCGTCGAGCGCGTAGATCCGCACCACGCCGTCGTGATGGCCGAGCGCGAGCCGATGGCCGGAGAGGCTCGCCGCCGTGATCCTCGATGGGTTCGCGCGAGGCGCTGAGAGCCGGGTCAGCTTCACCGGGTCGAAGCGCTGGATACCCGACTCGCACACGACGACGAGCGAGCGGCTCGCGAAGCCGAGCCCGCCGCGGATCACGTCGGGGCACGTGGTGAGCGAGCCCGCCGGCCTCCCGCTCGCGAGCTCATAGAGCTTGACGAGTGAGCCGCTCGCGGCCGCGACGCGGCCGAGCGTGCCGTCGATGGCGACTGCCTTGCCGAACCCGCCCACCGCCGCCTCCCAGGCGAGCTTCACGCGATCCGCGGTGAGCGCGCCGATGACCGGCGGCGCCGCGCGGGTCGTACCTCCGGGCTTCGGCGCGCTCGCGGCGTGAGGAGCGCGCGGCGCCGCCGCGGCAGGCCCCGGCGGGTTACCAGCGCCGCAAGCCGCCGCCAGCACTGCGAGCACGCCGAGCGCGCGATGGATGAGGGTGCCGGTCCGGCGCGGAATCGGGCTCAGCGGTCTCACGCCCGGGCACGCTAGGTCGAGCCGGCGCGTTTCGCAACGGCCCCCCACGCTCCGACCGCCGTCACGAGAGCCTGACCATGGCGATGAGCGCCACCACCGCGAGCCCGAGCGCGACGCACAGGATCGCGACTGCGAGCGTCGCGCCGAAGCCGCCCGCCATCGCACGCTCCACCTCTTGGGTGGACTGTCCCGCCCCGCGGAGGCTGGCGTCGAGCCGCGCGCGGGCCCGGAGCGCCCTGAGCGTGAGGCCCGCGCCGAGCAGCATGACCGCGCCGAGCGAGAAGAGCCCCGCGAACAGCTGCGCCTGGCGGCGACGCGCGCGATCGCGCAGGCTCGCCTCGACGAGCCCGTCGAGCAGGAGCCGATCGGGGACTAGCCGCGAGCGCGGCGGCTCGCCGGAGCTCGCCTCGAGGGGCCAGCCGACCGCGCCGAGCGACTCGAGCCCGGGCTCGCTCGAGAGCTCGAGCCACGCGGGTCCCGGGGGAAGCGCGGGCAGCGCGAGCTCGCCGCGCGCGCCGCCCGAGTCGGTCGGGCTGAGCGCCAGCGCGCCACCCGTGACGCGTGCGCGCCCGGTGATGAGCGCGTAGTAGGCGCGCTCGCGAGGGATGGCCGACGAGACGAGCGCGCGCCCGCCCGTCACCCGCGCGTGGAGGGCGCCCGCCACTACCGGTACGGAAGCGTACCACTCGCCGCGACGGCCATCGGCGGCGACGGCGGAGACGCGAAGCGCGACGTGGAAGTCCTTCGGTGTGAGCCCGACCACGGCGCGCCCCTGCGCGTCGGTGTGCACGTCGAGCCGTGGCGCGAGGGTCAAGCCCTCGGGCTCGAAGCCGAGCGCGGCGCTCGCCACGGGTCCGCGCGCGTCGCGTACCTCGACGAGCAGCGGATCCTCGAAGGAGACCGCGAAGGCGCCGCGGCCGGGCGCGACCATGATCGAGAGCGCGCCGCTGCGCTGGCCGGCGAGCCACCCTCCGCGCTCGCGCAGTTGGGAGAGCCAGTCGCGCCGCGAGAGCGCGACGCGCCCGCGCGCGAGCGGCTCGCTCGCCTGACTCGCGCGCACCTCGACCTGTATGGGCGCGAGCGAAGGCGAGGGGAGCGCCAGCGCGACGGCCGCCATGCCGTCCGCGTCGAGGCGCCCGGACCAGCGTGCCTGCCGCCCCTCCGCGAGCGCGATCACCGATACCTCTTCGAGCGGCGCCCGCGCGAGGAGGCCGCCGCCAGCCTCCACGACCTCGAGGCGGAGGCTCAGCGCCTCCACGCCTTCGGTGGGTCCGCCGTAGACGCGCGCGGCCACCACCGCGCGCGTCGCCCCCGCCACGAACACGGCGTAGCCGACCACCGCCACGGTGACGACCGGCAAGGCGAGGAGGAGCGCAGCGCCGAGCTTGTCCCAGAACGACGGCTTCATGGCTCGATGCCGCCGTTCTGGCCGAAGCGGCGTGGCCCAAGGGGGGCGTAGCCGATTCCTGCGGCTTGGTCTAGGCTCCCCTCCCTCGAACCCATGGCCGAACCCGCCAAGAGCAAGAAGAAGGGCAAGAAGAAGGCGCCGCTCGAGCGGAAGGAGCGCCGCTTCCTGCCGAAGCAGACCCAGACGTCGGTGCTCGCGGTGGGGGGCGGTATGCTCGGGGCGCTGGTGCTCGGCGCGGGAGTCTATGATCAGTGGCTGAGCGACGCGCCGCACTCTTACGCGCGGTGGATCGTCACCGCCGGCGTGATCGGGCTCGGCGTCGCGCTCTGGTTCGGGGACGCAGGGGCCCACCCGGTGCGAGTCGGTGACGTGGGGCTCGCGGTGGACAAGGGCGACCAGATCGTCCGACTCGCGTGGTGCGACATCGAACGTATCGGCGTCGACCAGGGACAGCTCGTCGCCAAGGGCACGAGTGGCGTGACGCTGGCCGTCCCGCTCCGCATGCACCCGGTCGCAGCGGCCTGGATCCTCTCTGAGGGCGCCCGGCGTATCCCGCGCGCGATGGACGTGAAGACGAGCGTCGTCGAGGGGCTACCCAAGCCGGCCGCGACGGACGGCGAGGTGCGGACGATCGACGACTACCAGGTCGCCGGTCGCGAGTGCGCCGCCAGCGGGGAGCTCATCACGCTCGAGCGGGACGCTCGCCTCTGCCCAAACTGCGCGCAAATCTATCACAAGGACCACGCGCCCCGGAAGTGCGTCACCTGCGGTGAGCCGCTTGCCCCGGCCGAGCGGTGACGCGGCGCTTGTCGCGGCGCGAGCGGCACCCTAGGTGTTGGCCATGACGGGTGAGGTGAAGACGGTCGCGGTCCTCGGCGCCGGCACGATGGGGCGCGGTATCGCGCAGGTCGCCGCAGCACACGGGCTCGCCGCGCGGCTCTTCGACGTGTCCGAGCCCCAGCTCCGGGCGGCGCGCGTCGCAGTGGGCGCCGAGCTCGAGAAGCGGGTCGCCAAGGGCAAGCTCGCCGCGCCGGAGCGCGACGCCCTCCTCGCGCGCATCACCGACGAACCAGACCTCGCGCGGGCCGTGTCCGGCGCCGAGCTCGTCATCGAGGCGGCGCCAGAATCCATGAGCGTCAAGGTCGAGCTCTTCCAGACGGTGCTCGCGCACGCTCCCGAGCAGGCGCTCCTCGCGTCGAACACCTCGAGCCTGTCGCTCACGGAGCTCGGCCACCGCATCGGAGCGCCCGGCCGCACCATCGGATTGCACTTCTTCAACCCGCCCCCGGTGATGCCCCTGCTCGAGATCGTGAGGGGGCTCGGGACGAGCGAGGAGAGCGTGACTCGCGCGCTCGCGTTCGCCGCGCTCATCGGGAAGGAGCCCATCGTGGTCCGCGACGTCCCGGGGTTCGCCTCGAGCCGCCTCGGGGTCGCGCTGGGAGCGGAGGCGATGCGGATGCTCGAGGCGGGGGTCGCCTCCGCCAGCGACATCGATCGGGCCATGGAGCTCGGATACCGCCACCCGATGGGGCCGCTCAAGCTCACCGACCTGGTCGGCCTGGACGTGCGGCTCGCGATCCTCGAGCACCTCCAGAGGGAAGTCGGCGAGCAGTTCCGCCCGCCCGTCATCCTGCGTCAGCTGGTTCGCGCCGGTCGGCTCGGGAAGAAAGTTGGGCTCGGCTTCTATAGATGGACCGAAAAGGGCGCGGAGCCTGTAGAATAAGAACCCGTGCGCCGTGCCTGACGCCAACGCCCAAGTGAAGGGCATGTCATACCTCTCGTATGTCACGCCGCTACAGCGCGATCGGAGCGCCTTATGGGCCGCCGTCGAAGCGAAGCTGTCGCCGGCGTCTCGGCAGTTCTTCTCGGAGCCGATCTTCGCCAACAACTGGTACCCGCGCGTGCACATGCATGAGCTCCTCCGAGCCTTCAAGCAAGCGACCAACGGGGATACCAACGAACTCCGTGAGCTCGGCGGGATGGCGGCTCGCTATCAGGTGCACCTCGTGTACCGGATGTTCCTCAAGTTCGCGACGCCTGCCATGGTGTTCAATCGTGCGTCGAGCGTGTGGTCGCGGCAGAGCACCATCGGTCAGTTCTTCGTAGTCGAGGAGGCGGAGGACCACCTCATCGGCGAGCTCGACGACCCGGATCTGCCCGATGGCCTCATCGAGCTCATGGCCGGCTGGGCCGACACCATCATCGCCATGCTCGGCCGCACCCCGTTCAAGACGACCTACCAGCAGCTCTCGTCGCGCCGGTGGCGTTTCCGGGTGAGCTGGGTCTCGCGCTGAGCGACCGCACCGGGTGGTTCCGCGCCGGGCCGACCACGAGAACCGAGTCGGCGGGTACGTCCTCGAGCGCCCAGGGGGGCGGTGCGCTCACTCGATCGCGGCCGGCAGCCCCTCGCGATCACGCAAGAGATCGGCCGCCACGCGGCCCGTGCGGACCGCGGCTTCCATGCTCGCGGTGGGCTGGGTGCCCTGCATCCAGTCGCCTGCGAAGACGAGGTTCCGATAGCCGGTGTCGGACTGCGAGGGGCGGTGTCTCCAGTGCCCCGGCTCCATCAGGAGATAGCGGAGGTGATGGGCGGTGTTGCGCCTGAAATCGTGGTGGCAGCCGTTCGAGTTTGCCATGACGTGGGCGATGTCGACCTTGGTCCTGTCCACGAACGGCAGGGCGACGAAGCTCTCGAGCAGCTCGCGGACGATCACGGCGTCGTCGAGGCCCGCGTGGAGCCCTTCCTGACCTTCGAACTCGACCACCGAGCCCCACGTGCTGGTGGTGAGCTCGCTCACACGGTTCGTATAATCGATGATGGTCGCCGCGGGCTGCGGCGTGCCCATCACTACCGTGGTGTAGTCCGACGGCATACATTTCTGGGGGAGCCAGACGCGCAGCGAGAGCGACGCGACGCTGCGGAGCCCCCAGATCCGGCGGAGCTCGGGTACCTCGAGGACGGCCTCGCGCGGATTCGAGGTGGTGGTGAGCAGCGCGCGCGTGCTGTCCACCGGGAGCGTGCAGACGAGCTCGTCGAAATCCACGCCCAGGCTGCGCTCCACCTCGGGCGCGCCCACCGCGGGCGCGGGGTCCCCGGTCGGATAAGGAGCGTCCGCGAGCGAGTAGCTGCCACCGATGGGAGACGCCTCGACGTGATCCACGACCCCGGGGATGGGAACCGGCGTCGCGGTGGCCTGCGTGAAGAGCTTCTTCACCGTTCGCGCGGCCGCGTCGAGCTCGATGCGGGTGGCCTTGGTGCAGAACTCGATCTTGCCGCCGAGATCGACGAAGAGCTTGGCGATCGGCGCGACGATGACCTCGCTCAGCGGACCATTTACGTAGTGGACCGTGCTGCTGTCGACGCCCATGAGGCGCTGAAACCCGTACATGCCGACGTAGGCCGAGCCCTCGTTCGGGAAGTTGAAGGCAAGATCGAGCACATAGCGGAACCAGCTCTTCTGGGTGAGCCCGAGCGCGAGCCCCGTGCTGACCGCATACGCGGTGAAGGCGTGCTCGTCGAGCGCCTCGTCGACCTTTTGGGTGAGGAGCCGCACCCCGGTAGTGGCGAACCATCGGGCCGCCTCCAGCTTCTCCGTGAAGCTCATGCCTCGATAGCCGATGAACCCGTTGTGGAAGAACGCCGCGACGTCGAGCGGCCCTTGCGGGATATCGAGGCGGTTTACCGCGCGCGCGCTCGCCTCGTACATGAGGTGAACGCCCTCGTTGTCGGTGAAGTACCGTGGATCGGTCACCGGGTGTCCGCCGCGCGCGAGCAGCGTCTGGAGCGCCTTGTAGTAGCCGAACACCGCGTGGAATCCGATTTCCATGTAGCGACCGTCGGGTAGTCGCCAGCTCGCCGCTTTGCCGCCCAAGCGGTGCTCCATGGTGAGCACCGTCACGTCGAACTTCGCGGCTCCCCCCTCTTGGAGCAGGTGAATCCCCGTCGAGAGCGCCGAGAGCCCGCCACCCAGAATCAAGACCTTGCGCTTTGCCACGGCCCCGGATGCTGCTCGGCCTCCGCGGAGCGGTCAAGGGCAGCGCTCGGTCCCGCCGCCCTACGGCGGAGCGGCCACGCCATTTCCATGGGGATTATTGGCGCGTCACGCTCCCGAGCCGCGAGTGACGATAGCCGTAGGCGGCGTAGAGCACGATCCCGGCCGCGAGCCAGGCGAAGAAGCGCGCCCATGAGGTCGGCGGGAGATACACGATGAGAAACCCCGAAGAGAGCACCCCGAGCCCGGGCACGAGCCAAGGGCCGAAGGGCACCCGGAACGCGCGCTCGCGCTCCGGTTCGCGGAGGCGGAGCACCGTGACGCCGATGCACACGAGAATGAACGCGGAGAGCGTGCCGATGTTGGTGAGATCCACCATCTCGTCGATGTTGGCGACCGCGGCTACCCCGCCGACCAGGAGCCCGGTGACGATGGTCGCCACGTGCGGGGTGCGGTAGCGCGGATGCACGCGCGCCATGGCCCGTGGGAGCAGGCCATCCCGGCTCATGGCGAACAAGATCCGCGGCTGTCCGAGCTGGAACACGAGCAGCACGGCGGTGTGCGCGACAACCGAGCCGAACGCGACCAGTCCCACCATCCAACTCGGCATGCTCGCGTACTTCATCGCCATGGTGAGCGGCTCGGCCTGCTGGCTCGCGGAGAGCTCGGTGAGCGCGCGGTAGGGGATGATCCCGGTGAACACGGCCGCCACCACCAGGTAGATGAGCGTGCACACCACGAGCGAGCCGATGATGCCGATGGGCAGGTTGCGGCGCGGGTTCTTCACCTCTTCGGCGGTGGTGCTGACCGCGTCGAAGCCGATGTAGGCAAAGAACACCACGGCCGCGCCCGCGCCGATCCCGGCGAGCCCGTTGGGCGCGAAGGGGCGGAAGTTGTCCGGCTTCACGTAGGTCGCGCCGACCACCACGAAGAACCCGAGCACGATGAGCTTCACGAGCACCATCGCGAGGTTGAAACGCGCGCTCTCGCGCACTCCGACCACGAGCACCAAGGTGAGCGCGAACACGATGCCGAGCGCCAGCACGTTGAAGACGATCGGCACGCCAAAGAGGTCGGGCGCGCCGGCGATGACCTCCGGCATCTTCTGCGCGGCCGTCCGGTAATCGACGGTGAGCCAGGTCGGGAGCGACAGGCCGAGCCCATCGAGCAGCGTGTTCATGTAATTCGCCCACGAGATCGCGACGGCTACGTTGCCGATCGCGTACTCGAGGATGAGATCCCACCCGATGATCCACGCGATGAGCTCGCCGAGCGTGGTGTATGCGTAGGTGTACGCCGAGCCGGCGGTCGGCACCATGCTGGCGAGCTCCGCGTAGCAGAGCGCGGTGAAGCCGCACACGAGCGCGGTGAGCAGGAATGACACGAGCAGCGCCGGGCCCGCGCCCGGCCGCTCTGCGTCGCCGGCAGCGGCCGTCCCGATGGTGGCGAAGATGCCTGCGCCGATGATCGCGCCGATCCCGAGCGCGATCACGTTCCACGGGCCGAGCGTGCGCCGGAGCGCGTGCTCGCTCTGGCTCGCCTCGTCCACCAGCGCGTCGAGCGAGCGCGTGCGCAGCAGGCGTGAGGCTAGCGGGGACACCGGCGCTCGACTCTCCTTTGGCCTCTGCCACGAGGCAAGCGCCGTGAGGGGATGGCGGTCCGGCGCGGCCGGCGGCGCGTTTCCGCTTCCCAAGCGAGGCGCGGCGGCGTGAGACTACCCTGCATGCCCGATTATCATGACGCGACCGCTCTCGCCGAGCTGGTGAAGACGAAGCAGGCCTCGCCCCTCGAGCTCGTCGACGACGCCATCCGCCGGATCGAACAGGTGAACCCCGCGCTCAACGCGGTGATCCTCCCGCTCTTCGAGCAGGCGCGCGACGCCGCGCGCGGCGCGATACCGGACGGGCCGTTTCGCGGCGTCCCTTACCTCGTGAAGGACATCCTCGCCGCGTGCGCGGGGGTCCCGATGACCAGCGGGTCGCGCATGCTGAAGGATTACGTCCCCGATCACGACAGCGAGCTCGTGCGGCGGCTCCGGCGCGCGGGTTTCATCTTCGTCGGCAAGACCAACACGCCGGAATTCGGGTTCCTGCCGACCACCGAGCCCGTGCTCTTCGGGGCGACCAAGAACCCGTGGAACCTGGGCCACTCGGTGGGCGGCTCGAGCGGTGGCTCATCCGCGGCGGTCGCGGCTCGCATCGTGCCTGCCGCCCACGCCAACGACGGCGGCGGCTCGATCCGGATCCCGGCCTCTTGCTGTGGGCTCTTCGGCCTCAAGCCGACTCGCGGTCGGATCACGCTCGGACCGGATCTCGGAGACGTGATGGGCGGCTTCGTGGTCGAGCACGCCGTCACGCTCTCGGTGCGCGACAGCGCCGCGATCCTCGATGTGACCGAGGGCCCGATGCCGGGCGACCCCTATTTCGCGCCTCGGCCGGTCCGCCCATACGTCGAGGAGGCGCGCACTGCGCCGGGTAGGCTCCGCATCGCGCTCTCCACCCGCGCCGCGACCGGCGTGCCGGTGCACGAGGACTGCGTGGCGGCCGCCCGCGACGCGGCGCGGCTCTGCGAGTCGCTCGGTCATCACGTCGAGGAGCGCGAGCCGCCCATCTCCGGTGATCTGTTGATGCAGGCGTTCATGGTGCCGTGGGCGGCCGGGGCGACCGCGACCCTCGACGGGCTCGGGATGCTCGGCGGCGTGGCCGCCACCCGGGACAACGTGGAACCGCTCAGCTTCGCCCTGGCCGAGCTCGGCCGAAAGCACTCGGCCGCGGCGTATCTCATGTCGACTACATTTCTTCAGCGCATCGCTCGTGAGGTCGCGCGCTTCATGGCGGACTACGACGTCTGGCTCACGCCGACTCTGGCTGAACCGCCGCCGCCCCTCGGCAGCTTCGACGCACCACCGGACTCACCGCTCGCTCCGCTCCTGCGTTCGGGCGCCTTCTCGCCCTTCACGCCGATCCAGAACGTCACCGGCGACCCGGCGATGAGCGTCCCTCTCTACTGGAACGCCGCGGGGCTGCCCGTCGGAGCGCACTTTGCCGCGCGCTACGGCGAGGAGGCGACCCTATTTCGCCTGGCGGCGGAGCTCGAGGCGTCGCGCCCCTGGATCGAGCGGGTCCCGCCCGTGGTCGCGAGCGCCTGAGCCGCTGAGATGATGCTAGCCTCGAGCGGCGCCGGGCGACGTGCCTCCGGCTCGACGGGCTTCATCGCCGAATGTTCGCCGCCCTCAAGATCCTGACGGACGTCCTCGTCTACCGGCTTCGCAGGCTGGAGATGGCGAACCTGATCGCCGCGGTGGCGATCATGCTCGCGCTCCGGCTGCCCTGGGTAGAGGTCGGCGTTCGCTCGGCGTTCGCGTTGCTCCTCAACCTGCTCGCTTATCTCACCAACGACTACTACGACGTCGAGCGTGATCTCGCCGGGGGTCGCGACCAGAAGAAGACGCGCTTCCTTGCCGAGCACCGGCCGGCCGCGCTCGGCGCGCAGCTCGGGCTCGCCGTGATGCTCGCCGCCATCGCGCTCGTCCACGACCTCGGGCTGCTCTTCGCGCTCGTCGGCGGCGCGGGCCTCTGCTGGCTCTACTCGGCGAAGCTGAAGCGCACCGCGTACTTCGACGTCCTCGCGATGGCGCTCTGGGGGGCGACCATGCCGCTCGCCGGCGTGCCACTCGGTAATTCGACCGGGCTCTGGCTCCTCGGAGAGCTGGCGCTCTTCTCGGCGGCCTTCGAGCTCATACAGGTCGCGCGCGACAGCGACGAGGATCGTGCGGCTGGGATCGTGACGACCGGGGTGACGCTCGGCGCGCGTCGCTGCCTCCTCGCCTCACGCGTCGCCATGGTGCTCGCCGCTCTCTACGCGATCGGCGTGCTGCACCGCTTCCTCGGCATCGGCGTGCTGGTGGCCGCGCTGCTCCCTCCTGGCGACGACATCCCTCGCTACTGGAACCGCGTGCGGCTCACGCTCGGGATCGTCTGGCTCGCCACGCTCGCGTGGGTCGCCACCATGGGCGGGCTCGCCGGGCTCGCGAGCCTTGGCTGAGCGCCGGTCAGCGGAGGGTCACTACCGTCGTGCCGGTCCCGCTGAGCGAGCCGTCGAGAGAGGTGACCACCACGCGCGCGACCAGCGGCTGACCTTTGGGGAGCGCCGGGTCGTCGAGGATCATCACCGGCACATCGAGATCCGGCTGGTCGACGAGAGGAGTGCCGTCGAACCGCTCGAGGAAGAAGCGCGACTTCAGTCGCACCTGATCGTCGGGATTTCTCACCTTCCACTCGAGCACGGTGAGCTCCGCCTCGTTCTTGATGATCTCCACTCGGAATTCCGGGTCTTCATAGCGCTTGACCAGCTCGGCGAAGGCGACGCCGGTGACCGGCGCGCCGTCGAAAGTGCCGGTCACCGCGCAGCTCCCTTCCCAGAAGCTGCCGAGCCAGTTCGTCCACCCCTCGAAGAGCCGCGTGACGCTGCCGACCAGATTCGCGGGGGGCTTGTCGAGGATTGGCGTGAGCTGATCGGGGTAGCGCGGCGTCATGACCAGCGAGGTGTTCCACTCGGGCGCATCGAACGTCCAGCCGGCTGCGTAGACTTGGTGTTGGTCGGGTGAGCGCCAGAACTTGGTGCGCTTCCAGCGATGCGCGCCGATGAGCTTGTCGAAGGTGTTGTTCTTTCGGATGAGCCCCGCGCCTCCGTAAGCGGCGAGGCTCGGCGTGATGCCTCCGGGATCCCACACCGTGGTGAGGAGGAGCTCGTCGCCCGAATCGAGCTGGACGCTCATCCACTCGTACTCTTCGAGGCTCTTGGTACGGAACGGGGTCACGAAGAAGGGCCCCCACTGGTGGTCGTACCAGCCGAACCCCTTCACCGAGACGCTCTCGGTCCCGCCGCCCGGCTTCGAGAGCTCGAGCGTTCCGGTGACCGCGAGTCGAGTGAGCGAGTAGTAGTAGAACGAGCCGTGCTTGCCGAACGGCAAGTATCCGGTGCCTCCGGCCTCGTAGGGCCGCTTGGTATTTTTCAAGTCGAGATCGACGGTGAACTCTTTCGCGTCATCGACCGCGTGGAGCCGGGTAGAGAACGGAGCAATCGTCTTCCAGGTGTCGGTGCCGCCGCCGTGGGAGAACTCGAGATCGAGCTGCTCCGGCGACGCGCGCAGCATGCCCCAGGCGGTCCCGGTCCAGGCCCCGAGGTAGCGGTCACCGCTATCCCAGGCCCGCACCACGAGGAAGCGCAGGTACTGGGTGAACCATGCGGCGAAGACCACGAACCGCCGCCCGGCGCCGCCTTGCTCCACGACGTGCGCGTTCACGTACACCCATTCCATCTCGCTGAGCGAGGGGTTGGCTATGTTGCCCGGCACGCGCGGGATCAGGCGATGCCAGCCCTCGTCGCGCGGAAACACGAGCGCCGAGCCGCTCCGATGATACTCTGGCTCTTCCCACGGCTCCGTCATGGCTCGTCAGCCTATCAGAAGTGCCACGCGCCCGGGACCCTACCTGCGCGGTCGCGATCCGCGTAGAAATCGCCGAATCCCCTCGAACGCCCGCGCGGCGCTCGAGCCCCGGCTCCTACCCTTCCACGCTCGCCGGAGCCACCGCGGTCGATCATGTCGGTGACGCGCCGGCGCGTGCTCCTGCTCGGGCTCGGGCTCACGGCGACCGCGCTCGCCAGCGGTGGCGCGCTCCTCGGGCTCCGCGGTAGCGCGCCCCGGGTCGCGGGGCTCCGCATCCTCGGTGACGCCGAATATCGCACGCTCGCCGCGGTGGCGCGCGCGCACTTGCCGCCGGGTGGGGCCATCACGCCGGGCGCTGACGAGCTCGACCTCGCGCGCGCGTTCGACGGCTACCTCGCCGACGAGCCGCCGGACGTGCAGCGGGAAGCGAAGCAAGCGCTCGCGCTGTTCGAATTCGGGCCGCTCCTGTTCGACCGCCGGCTGGCCACCTTTTCGAACCTCTCGCGCGCCGAGCAGCTCGAGGAGTGGGAGAGCTGGCTCTCGAGCGACTCGCTCATTCGGCGTCAGATAGCGGGCTCACTCAAGCGGTTCCTCTCGCTCGTCTACTACGATCATCGCGCGGTCTGGCCCGCCATCGGCTACCCGGGGCCGTCCTTCTCCACGCGGAGCCACCGGTGAGCGGGGAGCTCGTCGATCTCTCGCGGCGAACCGAGCCTCGGCGAGTCGACGCCGAGATCTGCGTCATCGGCTCCGGATGCGGCGGCGCGACCGCGGCGCGCGTGCTCGCCGAGGCAGGGCACGAGGTGGTCGTGCTCGAGGAGGGAGGAGACTACACGGGCCCCGAGCTCACCCAGCGCGACGGCGCGATGTACGATCAGCTCTACATGGACCGCGGCGGCCGCATGACGGACAATCGCGCGGTCTCGATCCTGCAAGGGCGCGTGCTCGGCGGTGGTGGCGTCATCAACGCCTGCGACGTGGTACCGATCCCGGACGGCGTGCTCGAGTTTTGGCGGCGTCGCCACGGGCTCACCGAGTTCACGGAGGCGGCGCTCTCGCCACACCGTGCGGCCGCGCTCGAAGATCTCTCGGCTTCGCGCATCCTCGACAGCCAGCTCAACCGAGCCAACCAGCTGCTCCGCTCGGGCGCAGAGGCGCTCGGCCTGCGCGGGGAGAACATGATGCACAACCGGGTCGGGTGCATCGGGCTCGGCACTTGCCTCATCGGCTGCCCCGCGAACGCCAAGCGTAACCCCCGCTTCGTCTCGATACCGCGCGCCCTGGAGGTGGGCGTGCGCTTCTTCACCCGGGCGCGCGCGGTCCGCATCGACGACGGGACGCGCGAGCTGAAGCGCGTGCGCGCGCGGACGCTCGATCCGCGCGGGTATCACGAGCAACGTGACTTCGAGGTGCGGGCGAAGATCGTCATCTTGGCGGCGAACGCGATTGGCAGCGCGGCCCTCCTGCTCCGCTCCGGGCTCGGTAACTCGCGAGTCGGTCGTGACGTGTCACTGCAGCCGCAGATCCCGGTGACGGGTCTGTTCGACGAGCGCGTGGACGCCTTTCGCGGAATTCCGCAGGCTTACGCGGTCACACACCACGAGCGCATCGACGCGGAGCGAGGCCTCTCCGGGTTTCGCATCGAGGCCATCATGGGCACTCCCGGGATCGTCTCGACCCTCTTCCCCTTCACGGGTGCCGAGGGAAAGACGCTCATGACCACGTACGCGCACGTCGCGGCCGCGCTCTGCCTGGTGCCGGATGAGGCAACCGGGACGGTCGAGGTGTCGAACGCCGGCCGCCCGGTGGTGCGCTACCAGCAGAGCGCGGAGCACAAGCAGCGCATGCGCGAGGCGGTAAGGGTCGCGGCCCGGATCTACCTCGCCGCGGGGGCGACTCGGGTCCTCGTCCCCGCCTCGCGGCCCATCGAGCTGCGCTCCGAGGCGGACCTCGACCGCGTCGACGCGCTCACGCTCGAGCCTGCGACGGCCCCCCTCCTGTCGGCGCACCAGCAGGGCGGGGTGCGCTTCGCGGCCTCGGCGAGCCGCGGCGCCGCCGATCCCGATGGCTGCGTCTATGGCACGCGCGGCGTCTACGTCTTCGACTCGTCGGGTTTCCCCTCAACCTCGTCGACCCACACGATGACACCCATCATCACCGTCTCGCGCTACCTCTCTGCCAAGCTCTCGGCGAGCCTCGGCTGAGGCGCGCTCGAGGCTCGCGCCGCCGTCCCCCGCGCCCCGCGGCGACCGCCCGGAGGGATTCCGCGCCGGACCGGCAAGCTCGCCCCCCTCCTCTGCGGAGCATGCTCGGGAGCGCGAGGCGACTCGCGCGCGGGACTCCCTCGCCGAACGCGCTTCTAATTCGGCTCGGCCCGCGCAGGCGCGCAGGACCAGGAGGGAGGCCGAGAATCCGTCCGCGCGGGAGCGATTTGCGGTAGGCTGCGGCGTCATGCGTGGTGTTCGTTGGCTCTTGGCGCTGCTCCTCACCGGGCTCTTCGTGCCGTTGGCCTGCGACGTCTACAGCGAGTCCCTGCTGAAGTCCGAGCACGCGAAGGGCGCGCCCATCCCGCGGGACCAGTGGGGCAGCGGGCTCGGCTGGTGGTCGTACAAGCGAGCGGACGGGTGCGTGTCCGCCGGGATGCCGACGGTCGAAGACCGGCCGAAGAACACCCCGTCCGGGGACGTGGGCGAGCTGGTGTTCGCGCTCCGCTCGATGGCGCTCGGCTCGCTCGACCGCAAGGGCGAGCCGACCGACGGAGCGTGGAAGAACCTCGGGTTCGATCTCGATGGACTCTGCAGTCTGTCGCCCACCTGTAAGTCCAACGACGAGGCCTTCGCGTGCGATCCGGCCACTGGCCAGAGCCCCGATGGCAATGAGTGTCGAGACAACACCTTCGGGCACCTCGAGGCGGACGCGGTGTCGCTGCAAGGGATCGGGAAGGACTTCGGGCTCAGCAACGACGCCTTCGACTGCGCGCTCTGCAAGGGTGACTATAACTTCGTGTTTCGGGTTACCAAGTGGAACGGGCAACCGAATGACGATAGCGTTCGGGTCGACCTCTATCCGTCTCCGGGCCTCGAGAAGGAGCGCGGCGCCTGGAAGTGCGACATGGATGCCCCGGTCGGCTCGTGGAAGAAGAACGGATGCTGGACGATAGACGACCGCTTCACGATCCAGACCGGCACTTATGACGGGACGCTCACCGGCGAGAGCCTGCCCCCCGCCAACTTGAACGATCCGAGCGCGTACGTTCGCGAGGGGTACATCGTCGCGCAGCTCCCGGAGAACACGCTCTTCTGGTTCCCCGGTAAATCTGCCGCGTGGGCGTACCCGCTCAAGCTCCAGCGCGGGTTCGTGGTCGGCAAGCTCGAGCAGGTGGACGGTGAGTGGCGCATCTCGGACGGCACCATCGCCGGTCGCGCTCGCAGCTCCGATCTGATCGAGTCCTTCGGTCAGCTCGGCCTGTGTCCTGGGCACCCGCTCTACGCGCTCGCCACCGGGCAACTCGGGCTGAACGCGGACGTGATCTGGAACGGGGTGAACGATGACAGCGAGCGGTGCGATTCGCTCAGCGTCGGTATTGGGTTCGAGGCGGCGCAGGCGAAGTTCGCGGGAGCGCCTCGGGACCCGGTGTCGTTGCCTGGGTGTCCCGCCGACGGCGGCGCGGACGCGTCGCCACCGGTGAGCGACGGCGGCGGCGGGGCTGGCGGCTCGGGCGACTGAGCGCGCTCGGCGGCGCGGCTCAGGACCAGAGAGCTCCGCGCTCCCGGCGAGCGCGGAGACGTCCCGGGGGCGGTCGCCGTGAAGCGCGGCTCGCGCGCCCTGCGCCCGGTGCCTTGATGGGGCTCAAGTTGACTTCCATCATCGCGGCGCCGGCGATCCTGCCCTGATACTCGCGGCCCAATGGAGCATCGCGAGCACGACGTCGTCATAGTGGGAGGAGGTCACCATGGGCTCACCTGCGCCGCGTACCTCGCGCGCGCCGGGCTCGACGTGTGCGTGCTCGAGGGGCGCCACGAGTGGGGAGGCGCGGTGTACACGGCGGAGTCCACCCGCCCCGGCTTCTGTCACAACATCCACGCGAACTTCATGGAGTTCCTCCATGTGATGCCGTTCTTCTCCGATTTCGAGCTGGAGAAGCTCGGCGCGCGCACCATCTACCCGGACATTCAGGCAGGCATCGCGTTCCGCGACGGCCGCCCGCCGGTGCTCATCTATCGCAACGAGCTGGTCGAGGAGACCGCGCGGAGCTTCGAGCGCTACTCGAAGAAGGACGCCGACACCTGGCGGCGGCTGAAGCCCATCGCGAACATGATGGAGCCGATGATGGCGTCGAGCCTCTACACGCCGCCGCTGCCGTGGAAGGTGGGCGAGCCGCTCCCGAACCCGTTCATCATGATGGGCTCCGGGTTCAGCTGGTTCGGCCTCGACGAGGAGCTCGCGTTCAAGTCGGTGCGCGACTGCATCGACGAGACCTTCGAGGCTGATGAGATCCGCGCGCTCTTTTATCGCGTGTCCATCGAGTTCGGCGCCTCCTCGCTCGAGTGGCCGGCGTCCGGCTACGCGTTCCTCTTCTCCTGCCTGTTCATGCCCGGTTGCTGGCGCATGATCGTGGGCGGCACCCATCGCCTGAACGGCGCCATGGTGACCGCGTGTCTGCGCCAGGGCGTCACCATGCGGGAGTCGAGCCGCGTGAAGCGGATCCTCGTGGAGGACGGTAGAGCGGTCGGGGTGGAGCTCCACGGCGGCTCGGTGTATCGCGCGCGGCGCGCCGTGGTGAGCGCGATCGGTCTCAAGGACACCCTCCTCGATCTGGTCGGCTCGGAGCACCTCTCCGACTACTATCGGCGCCGGACCGAGAACTTCAAGGACGGCCCGGATCAGGTGCTCGGCTCGATCGCGGTCGCGCTCCACGAGCCACCGCACTACAAGTCCGCAGCGCACGATCCCGGGATCGATCGCGCCTGGTACCAGATCGTCGGCTACGACTCCGCGAAGGACGTGCTCGATTACTGCCGTGACGCGCACGACGACCGCGTGCCGCGGCTCCCGGCCGCCGCCATCTGGGTGAACTCGCTCTGGGATTCGACGCAGGCGCCCGCCGGCAAGCACAACCTCACCGGGTGGTACTTCTTTCCGCGCGCCAGCGCGCTCGACGAGGCGGGTTGGGAGAACGTTCGCGAGACGTACAACGACCGCTTCCTCGACCTCTACGCGGAGTTTGCCCCCAACATGACGCGCGACAACATCATCGCGCACTCGCTCCACACTCCGCTCGACCACGAGCGCAGCATGCGGATGCGCGAGGGGGATTTCAGCCACGGTCGCATGAGCATCGACCAGCTCACCGGGCTCCGTCCCTTCGCCGGCGCGTCGCACCACAGCACCGAGATCCCGGGGCTCTATCTGGCGGGGAGCTGTACCCACCCGGGCGGCGGGGTCACCGCCGCCTGCGGCTACAACTGCTTCAAGGTGATGTGTGAGGACTTCGGGCTCCCGCCGAGCTGGCAGAGCCCCACGAGGTTTTACTGATGACCGACGCGACCGCCCCCATGTTCGAAGGCGGCTTCGACGCCGTCGTAATCGGCGCCGGCCACAACGGCATGGCGCTCGCCGGCTATCTCGCCAAGAGCGGCTGGAGCGTTGCCGTGCTCGAGCGCCGCACCGAGGAGGGGGGCGGGCTCTGCACCGAGGAGGTGACCGAGCCCGCCTTTCTCCACAACCTGCACTCGAACTATCACTCGCTGGTCGGCTTGAGCCCCGTCTATGACGACCTCGCGCTCCTCGACAACGGCGTCGAGTACGCGCACCCCGAGGTGCAGATGGGCAGCATCTTCACCGACGGGACCGCCATGACCATCCACACGGACATGGCCAAGACCTACCAGAGCTTCGCGCGCTTCTCGAAGAAGGACGCCGATACCTGGATGCGTCTCTACGACGAGGTGAGCGGCTTCATGGACTTGATGGTGCGGACGCTGATGTTCGCGCCGCCCATCAGCCTCCGCGATCTCACCCGCGCGCTCGCCTCGTGGGGCGTGGAGGATCGCACGGAATTCCTGACGGCGCGGCTTCGGAGCATGTCGGTCGCGGATTTCCTGAACCGCCACTTCGAGAACGATCGCATCAAGGCGATGCTGGCGTTCCACGCGGCCATCTGCGCTTACCAGCCGCACGTCAAGGGGCTCGCGGTGAGCTACCCGGTCCTGCTCGGCAAGATCACGAACTGGCACCTCTGCCTCGGCGGGAGCCACCGCCTCGCGCACGCGCTGATGCGCGTCATCGTGCGCGCGGGCGGGCGCGTGTTTCCGCAGGTCCCGGTCGAGGAAATTGTCGTGGAAGACGGCCGCGCCATCGGTGTCCGCACACCGAGCGGCTTCGTCCGGGCGCACAAGCTGGTCGCCTCGAGCATCGACGTGAACCAGACCTTCCAGAAGCTCCTCCCGCCGGAGCGCGTCCCCGAGCGCACGCTGCGCGAGGTCGAGCAGGTCGAGTACCAGGACGCGACGCTCTTCAACTTGCACACCTCGATGAACGGGCTGCCGCGCTACCACGCTGCCGCGTTCGATCCTGACATCGATCGCGCGTGGATCCTGAACGTCGGGTTCGATTCGCTCGCCGATTTCGACGACGAGTTCTCCGCGATCCGACAGGGCAGGCTCCCCGAGAAGCTCCGCCTCAACGTCGCGGTGAACTCGCTCTACGACCCGACCGACGCGCCCCCGGGTAAGGCGACCGGACTCGTGCGAGTGTTCGCGCCCTTCACGCTCGCCGAAGGCGGCGCCGAGGCGTGGGAGCGGCGCGGCCCCGAGTTCGGAAGAGAGGTGCTCGCGCGGTGGATGAAGGAGTGCGCGAACCCGGAGGGCCTCACTCGGAAGACGGCGGTCGAGACACCGCTCGACATCGCCGAGAAGATGATCAACTACCGGTTCGGGGACTGGATGGTGGGGCGCGTCCACCCGAAGAACCTGCTCGAGCGCCGTCCGACCGAGGAGCTCGCCAACTACCGGACGCCCATCTCCGGGCTCTACATGTGCGGCGCTTCGCAGCATCCGCACGGCTACATCACCTTCGCGCCAGGGTACAACTGCCTCCGAGTGATCGCGGAGGACTTCGGGATGGAGCGCTGGTGGGACGAGGTGTGAGCGTCGTCCTCGAGGGCGCCGAGAGCGCCAGCGGGCTCGCCGATCTGCTCCACCAGTACCTCGAACAGACGCTCGAGGCCTCGGAGGAGAAGCGGCGCGCGGCCGAGCGGATCCGCGGGGCCGTCACCGTGCTCGCGGTCGAGGACTCGTCGGTGCGAGTTCGGGTCAGCTTCGGCGGCGAACGGATCGACATCGCGGACTCGGAGCGCGCGACGTGGCCCTGGATCAAGGGAGATTTCCTCTCGGTCGCGCACCTGCTCTCGGGTGAAGAGAGCATGGGCTCGCTCCTGCTCGGCGGTAAGATCTCGGTCCGTTGCGGCCCCGGCGACGCGCTCTTCTTGTGGAGGGTCTCCGAGCTCCTCAAGATCCAAGAATCCCGAGCGGGTCGCGGAGTTGCTATCGTCCTCATGGTCGCCGCCCTCTTGGTGGTGACGCTATGGCTCGTGTTCCGCTGAAGGAGGCGTGGATGTCCGTCATCTATTCCGAGGCTTGGTACGACGACATGAAGCAGCTCATCAACGGCTCGGCCGAGTTTCGGAAGATCGCGCCGACGCGCCGCATGGCGATGGCGCTCGAGGTGCTCGGTGACTCGACCTCGCCATACGTGCCAGCCGAGGCGCGGGTGGACTTCCTCATCGTCCTAGATGGCGGCGAAGTGACCGACTACAAGCCGCTCGAAGGTCGTCATGACGGCAAGGGCCTCGATTTTCGTTTCACCGCGCCCGCGACGGTGTGGGAGGGCATCGCCGCCGGCGAGCTCGACCCCATCACGGCCGGGCTCCGCGGCAAGATCAAGATTCGCGGCGACATGCGCTTCTTGATGCAGAACGCCGACGCCGTAAAGCTCCTGGTCGATCTATACGGTCACCAGATCTCGACGGACTGGCCGAAGGGCAAGCCGCCGTACTCGTGAGCCGAGCCCCCCATCATTCGCGGAGCGCGAGCTGACCGCACGCCGCCGCGACGTCGCTGCCGCCGCTATAACGCCGATGGGTCGGCACGCCGACCGCGTGGAGCGCCTCGCGAAACGCGCGCTCGCGCTCCGGCGACGAGCGATGATAGGGCGCGCCCTCACCGTCCGGGTTGTACGCGAGCACGCTGAGGCGCGGCCTGACGCCGGTCGCGGCGGCGAACTCGAGCGCGCGCCGAGCGAGCAGCACCGCGTCTTCACGGGCGTCGTTCACGCCCTCGAGCAGCGTGATGGCCCAGAGCGGCGCGAGGCGCGTGATGCGCGCGTGCCCGGCCGCCGCGTCGAGCACCTCGTCGAGCGAGTGCGCGCGGGTTACCGGCATGATTTGTCGGCGAGTCGCGGAATCGGCGTGGCCGATCGAGACGGCGAGGCGCACGCGGGGCGCCTCGCGCGCGAGGCGCAGGATCCCGGCGGGGAGCCCCGCGGTCGACACCGTGATGGCGCGCGCGTCGATGGCGAGCGCCGACGGCTCGGTGAGCACGCCGATCGCCTCGAGGACGCGGTCGAGGTTCGCGAGCGGCTCGCCCATGCCCTGGAAGACCACGCCGTGCACGCGCGGCCGCCCCGCGCGGCTTCGCGCCGGACCGACACCCCGGAGCCGCTGATCGACCTCACGGACCTGCTCGACGATCTCCCAGGTCTCGAGGTTCCGCGCGAGGCCCATGCGGCCGGTCGCGCAGAACGTGCAGGCGAGCGCGCAGCCGACCTGCGAGCTTACACACACGCTGTACCGCCCGGGCCGCTCGAGAGGGATGCGGACCGTCTCGAAGCGACGCTGGTCGGGCGCTTCGAAGGCGAGCTTCACGAACGGATCGAGCGCGCTCGCCTGCTCGGCGACCAGCCGGAGCGCGGGCAGGTGTCCGCGAGCGCGAGCCACCTCGAGCGCCGCGCGGCGCACGTGCGGGACGCGCTCGGGGAGGACGCCCAGCCGATGGACCGCGGAGACGAGCTTGCGCGCCTCGGCGAGCGTCATCGGCGACGCCGCGGCGGCGAGCGCTTCCGGTCGGACGGCCTGGAGGGCGATCATGGCGCGTGCTGGGGGCGAGCGCCCCAATACCTGACGAAAGTCATTTGACAGGCGGGCTCCAGGGGGGAACCTCTATGTTGCAATTATGAAGATGTTTCCAGTGGTTCAAGGAGACGACGGGGCAGGGGAGAGCGGCGCGGGGCCGAAATCGGAGTGCGCGACCTGCGTCCTCGGGCTCGCTTCGGCGCCGAACGCCTGCCCGTTCAAGGAGACCATCAAGCCGGCGGGCACCGTGCTGCTCGAGCAGGGCCGCCTTCCGGAGGCGACGTGGTACCTCCGCTCGGGGCAGGTGCTGCTCAGCGTGACCACGGGCGCCGCCGCCGGGACCTGCATGGTGCGCGGCGCGGGCGCGCTGCTCGGGCTCGAGGCGCTGCTCGGCGAGCCCTCCGTGTGCGAGGCGCACGCGCTCACCGAGATCAAGGTGTGCGCGCTCAGCGCGAAGGACTTCAAGTCCTGGGTCGGCCCGATGGCGTCGCCGCAGGGCGTGGTGCTCACGCTCGCGCTCCGCGAGGCCTCGCGACAGACGGCCGAGCGCATCGCGCTCGAGGGGAGCGCGACCCAGCGTGTGGCGCGCTTCCTCTTGAGCCGACACGTGGCCGGCCTCGGTGACCAGGCCATCACCATCCAGAAGCAGCTCCTCGCGCGCGTGCTCGGGATGCGCCCCGAGACGCTCTCGCGCTCGCTCGCGGAGCTGCGCGAGCGCGGCGTCGTCGCGCGCGGGCGGCGGATCTCGATCATCGACCTGCCCGCGCTCGAGCAGATCGCGGCGGTCAGCGCCGCGAGCTGAGCTTCACGGGCGGCGCCGGCGGAGGTCATGGCGCTGCGGGGTCGATGATCTGCGCGCGGCCGCTCGCCAGTCGCGTCGCGAAGAACGCCGACATCTGCGCGTGGGCCTGCTCGATGGGGTTTTCGTGCGCGAGCGGGCTCGCGAGGCGCTCGAAGGGCGGGAAAAACGGCGTCTGGTAGTCGAGCTCGACGTGCTTCTGCCGGATGAGCGAGTGGTTCGAGTCGTGGATCCATACGCCCGCGGTGACGGCGCCGGTGGGAGTCTGGCGGTTGGCTGAGAGCGGCGCGGTGAGCGGCGCGACGTTCGCGAGCATGGTCGGGCCGTGCACCGGGACGCCGGCGATGCCCATGATCTCCTCGCCGCTCGTCTGGCCGAGCAGCTCGTCGTGTTCGGCGTAGAAGAAGAGCACGTCCGGCGGCGGCGCGTCGTCGAGGCGATGATCGAAGAGATAGCGAAGCGTATTTTTCGGCGCGAGCGGCTCGGTCGCCCAAGAGACGAGGTTCATGCGGGGGTTCATCGCGAGCCGCCGCCCGGCCTCCTCGAAGGGGCGCGAGAGGCCGAGCTGGTTCACCGTGATGAGCTCGAAGCCGGGGCGGTTGCCGGGCCCGTTGCAGCTGTTCTCGATCATGTCGGGCGGGCCGACGCTCAAGATGGCGGCGTTCACCGCGGGTAGGATGGGCAGCGTCATCATGCCCATCGAGGCCCCGAAGGACTGCCCGAGGTAGAAGAGCTTGCTCGGGTCGAACGCGAACCCGGCGAGCCCGGGCTCGGCCGCACCGACCGCGCTCGTGTCGCCTTCGCGGATGAGCTTGACGCTCATGGCCGCGTCGCTGGTCATCTGCGACAAGAAGCCGAGCACGTACGCGAGATCACCCTGGTGACCCGGCGCCGCGCCCGCTTGAGCGAGCACGTGGAGCTCGACCGAGGTGTCGCTGTGCTCGTAGAAGCCGTCCGCGCCGGGCATCCCGCGGAAGTCGAGCTGTTCATCCTTCGCGCTCGTCGCGCGGTGGCCCATTTGAAACGGATCGATGGAGAGCGTCGCCATGCCGAGCTTGGCGAAGGTGTTGCCCACGTGGAGCGCGATGGCCTTGGTCGAGGGAAAGCCGGGGTGCGCGAACACCACCGGGAGGTGCGCGAGATCGGCGCTCTTCGGGACGACCAGCACGTAGGGCACCGTCTCGGGCGTGGGACCTGCGTCGAAGGAGCCGTCCGAGCTGCGGCGCGGCGTGCCGATCTCGGTGCCTGCGCCGCTCACGATGCGCAGGGTTTGGAAGGTGCCGAGCACCACGAAGGCGATGGCGTCGTGCACGATGCTCTCGGTGCCGACGCCGTCGGAGGGCGGGTTGTCGGTGCCCGGGCGCGCCTCGGACGGCTTGCCGAGGAGCTCGTCGAGGCCGCCGCCCGCCTCCGCGATGACACGCTCGACGGTGAGCTTCGGCGCGGGGGCGGCCGCGACCTCGCGCGCGATCGCCTCGAGCATGAAGCGCTCGTCGTCCGTGGTGAAGACCGCGGCGCTCACCACGCGCTTTCGCGACAGGCCGGCCCGCGCGAGCGCGTCGAGCGCCGGCGCGATGACGGCGCGCGCGCGCCGGGCGGCCGCGTCTCCGCCGCCGTCGCGAGCTCGCCGAAACGCGTCGTCCGGGCCGAGCGCGGTCCCGTCCGCCGCGCGGATGGCGTCGGTGAGCACGGCGACGTACTCGGTCGCCGGCTCGAGGATGACGCCGTAGCGCGGCCGCACCACGATCTGTGAGTCGACCGTGTCATAGTCGACCTCGAGTGGGACGGGCTCCCCGGTGCCATCCGCGCGTGTGAGCACGATGGCGTCGTCGAGGCTCGCCACGCTGTCCGGCCCGGCATCTCCCGGGAGCGACTCGGGCTCGAGCGCGCCTTCGATCGGGAAGGTGATGCTGCAGCCGCGACAGAAGCCGCGCCGCTCGCGGAGGAGCGCGAACGCGAGGTCGAGCGCGGGCGTGCTCTCGGCCGGGCTCGCGATGTCGGCGTGGCCGCTCTCGTCCAAGTAGAGATCGCTCGGGAACGGAAGGTCGAGGAATGCGAGCGGGCCGCGCTCGGCGAGCGAGAAGCGTGCGACCGACGTGGCCCGGGCGGGCGCGCCGCCGGTCGAGTCGTCGCCACCGCAGGCGGACAGGCCGAAGAGTGAGACCAGCGCGAGCGACGTGAGAGTTTGGCGCACGAAAACCTCTAGCCGCCGAGCGTACCACGTCGCTCGCCGCGCGCGGGCCGCGCAGGCGCCCTCCGCCGCGCGGTTCGCGAGATTTCCCCGGGGGATTTGCCGCTCGATCTCGCTCGCGCGCTCGCCGCTTTCGCGCGAGGACCGGGGGCGGCTAGGATGGGAGCCTCGCATGCCGGCGCCGCGCTGCCTCCTCTTCATCGCTCGGCTCGAAGCCGAGCGTAAGCGCAAGCTCGGGGTCATCGCGACCGCCGACCAGCTCGAGCTCGTCGTGCTCGAGGACACGGGCGCCGCGCTCACCTGGCTCGAGCAGCACGAGCCGCGCGCGGTGGTGTTCGAGCCTTCCATCCCAAAGGTCGAGAAGGCTTGCCAGAAGCTGCGCAGCAAGAAGCAGCTTGCCGCCGTGCCGCTCATCGCGCTCGCCTCCGAGCTCGACGACCCGTACGTGGCGAAGCTATACGCCATGGGCGCCGACGACGTGGTCCCGAGCAGCGCGTGGGCCGGGCTCATCGCGCGGCTCCGCCTCGCCCCGTCGAACGAGTCCCTCGTCCCTCCGCCGGCGCGAGGGCGCGCCGTGGTCGCCGATCCGGACGCAGGTCGCCGCGACGTCATCGGGCGCGTGCTCTCGAACGCGGGCTACGAGGTGCGCTTCGCGCTCGACGCGCGCGCGCTCGAGTACTACTCGGAGAAGAAGGAGCTCGGCCTGATCGTGGCGAGCGCCGAGCTCGAGTCGGTGGTGAAGCTGGCCGAGGCGTCGCGGAAGCGACGGGGTGCGCCGAGCTGGGTCATTACCGCTCCCCGCCGTGAGCTCTCGGAGCTCGCCGAGGCCGTCGCGCACCTCGAGCAGGTGGCGGTGGTCGGCGCGTTCGCGCCACCGGAGAATGTGCTCTTCACCGCCAACCAGCTGGCCGAGCAGGGCAGAAACTCGGGGCGGAAGAGCGATCGGGTGCTGCACGGGACGCTCGTGTGGTTCCGCGCCGCCGGCGCGGACGACGATGAGATCGGCTTCTCGTATAACGTCAGCCAAGACGGGCTCTACGTCCGCACGCTCGCTCCCGTCGAGGCGGACGAGCTCTGGCTCGAGCTGCGTCCGCCGCGGAGCAAGGCGCGCGTCAGGCTCGAGGGCCGCGTCGTGTGGCGGCAGCGCTTCGGCGCGACCGCCACCGCCTCCGGGCCGGCCGGGTTCGGCGTGACGCTGGTCGGAGGCATGGGCAACGGGCTCGCTGCCTGGCACGAGGGTTACGCCTCACTCGCCGAACGCGCTGGGCCGGGCGGACTCATGCGGGCGTCGCGGCCCGAGCTCGAGTCGCTCACCGAGCCGGTGCCCTCGGCTCCCGCGATCGAGCTCACCGGCGCGGCGACGCGCCGCCAAGCCCCGGCGCCCGCCGCGGCGCGAGTCAAGTCGAGGCCGCCCCCAAAGCCCACTCTGGCGAAGACCGCGCCCCGGCCCTCGCCACCTCTCGCCGCGCCGGACGAGTCCTTCGACGTCGCGCCTGTCTCGCTCGCGCCGCCGCTCTCGACACCGCCGCCCGCGCCAGCCGCCGAAGCGGCCTCGCCCGTCGCGCCGCCCGTGACGGAGCCGGCTCCCGCCGCCCTGCCGCCCGTGACGGAGCCGGCTCCTGCGGTCCCGCCGCCGCTACCCGTATCGCAGGCGAGCGGGCCACCGCGCGTGCCGCGGCCTGCGCCCGCGCAGCGTCGCTCTCACGCTGCGCTCGCCGTGGCGGCGCTCGTCGTCGTGGGCGCGGCGGTCGGTGGCGCGCTGGCGCTCCGGTCGGCCGCGAGGACCGCCGCGCCGCCCGCGAGCGCGCTCGATGAAGCGCTCGCCGCGCCGCCGGTGAGCGCCGCCGATACGGCGCCGTCCGCGCCGCTCGCGAGCGCGCCCGAGGCCGCGCCGCCCGCGAGCGCGCCCGAGGCGACGCCGTCCGCGGCGTCTGCGAGCGAGCTCTCCGGCGAGGACGGCTCGAAGCTCCCCGTGAACGAGGGCTACCTCGTGGTTCGCTTCGCCGAGGCGGGCGAGGTGTATCTCACCGGCATCGCCGCGGGACAGGCCAACCAGAAGCTCCGGACACGCTGCGGTCTGCGCTACACCCGGGTCGGCGAGAACCCCCTCGGCAGGTGGCTGAGCGTCGGGCAGACGGTCGACATCAAGTGCCAGGCGGTCACCGACGTCACCCTCGCGCCGCTGAAATGACGCGGGCTCACCCCGCGCGTGCGCGCTTCACGGAGCGCGCGCGCATCCTCCGCGTCGCTGCTTGACGGGCCTCGCCGTCGTAGGGCAGCGTCGCCGCGAGACACCCCCATGGACGACACCTTTCGCACCGTCATCGAGCCCTTCCGCATCAAGGCCGTCGAGCCGCTTCCCTTCACGACGCGCGCCGAGCGCGAGGCGCTCCTCGCCGAGGCCGGCTACAACCTGTTCAAGCTCCCCGCGTGGAAGGTCACGATCGATCTCCTGACGGACTCCGGCACCGGCGCGATGAGCGATCACCAGTGGGCCGGGCTCCTGAGCGGAGACGAGTCCTACGCCGGGAGCCGCTCCTTCGAGCACTTCGAGACCACGCTCCGGCGCATCACCGGGTACCGGCACATCTTCCCGACGCACCAGGGGCGCGCCGCCGAGCGCATCCTGTTCGAGGCGATCATCGAGAAGGGCGACGTCGTCCCCAACAACACCCACTTCGACACCACGCGGGCGAACCTCGAGCACGTGGGCGGGGTCGCCGACGACATCCCGATCGTCGATGCGCCCGGTTTCGGAGGGAACATGGATCTCGCAGCGCTCGAGCGCCGGCTCGCCGGCCCCGCGCGCGTGCCGCTGGTGATGATGACGCTCACCAACAACGCGGCCGGTGGGCAGCCGGTCTCGCTCGAGAACCTGCGCGCGGTACGCAAGCTATGCGACCGCGAGCAGATCCCGCTCTTCCTCGACGCGGCCCGCTTCGCGGAGAACGCCTGGCTCATCCACCGCCGCGAGCCCGGGCAGGGCGGTCGCTCGCCGCGCGAGATCGCGCACGAGATGTTCGCGCTCTCGGACGGCTGCACGATGAGCGCCAAGAAGGACGGCATCGTCAACATCGGCGGCGTGCTCGCCACCAACCGCGACGACTGGGCCGAGAGGTTCAAGACGCTGCTCATCCTCACCGAGGGGTTCACCACTTACGGAGGGCTCGCCGGGCGCGACCTCGAGGCCATCGCGATCGGGCTCGACGAGGCGCTCGAGCCGGACTACCTGCGCTACCGCGAGGCGACCGTCGCCTATCTCGCGGCCGGCTTCCGCAAGGCGGGGCTCCCCATCGTGGAGCCGCCCGGTGGCCACGCGGTGTTCGTCGACGCCGCCCGCGCCCTGCCGCACATCCCTCCGGCCCAGTTCCCCGCGCAGTCACTCGCGGTCGAGCTCTATCGCGAGGGCGGCGTGCGCTCGGTCGAGGTCGGCTCCTTCATGTTCGGCGACGCCGCGCGCCACGAGCTCGTGCGGCTCGCGCTCCCGCGCCGCGTCTACACCGCGAGCCACGTCGACTGGGTCATCGAGACGGCCGAGCGGGTCGCCGCGCGGCTCGGCTCGCTCCGGGGCTACCGCATCGTGAAGGAGCCGCCGGTCTTGCGTCACTTCGCCGCCACCCTCGCGCCTGAACCTTGACCGAGGCCAAGAGGAGCTCGAGCGCGCACAGGCGGCCGGAGCTTGGGTGACATCCGCTACGAAAACGCCTAGCCTGCCGGCGGAGGAGTGGATGAGACGAGAGGCTCTAGCGGGGCTCTCCCTGCTGGCCGTGGCGGCCGGTTCGAGCAGCGATGGCGACCCGACCGGCGACCGCGCGTCGAGCAGCGCCAGAACGAGCAGCCGCGCAGGCGGTGGGGGAGCCGCGGGTCGCTCAGGGGCTTCAGGTCGAGGCGGCGCGGCCGGCGGCGCCTCGAGCGGCGTGACGTACATCGCTTTCACGGGCGCGGGCGGAGTCCCGCCGAGAATCGAGGACCATGCGGCGACCGCCGCGCTCGGTGAGACGCTCGCGCGCCAGCTCGTCGATGGGGGCTGAGCATGGCGGCGACGAGCGAGGTCAAGGGGGTATACTTCGTCTCGGCGCGCGACGCGCTCGTGGAGCGCGCGGAGCCCGGCGCGCTCGCGCGGGTTACGGCAGCCCTGCCGGAGGCGACGCGCCGGGTGTTCGAGGAGCCGCTGACGTCGGGGTGGTACCCCGAGGTCGCACTGCACGACCTCGTCACTGCGATTTGGTCCGAGATCTGCGACCGCGACCGGGAGCGGTTCCTCGAGTTTCTCGAGTTTGCGCTCACGCTCGGGATGAAGCGGTTCTTTCGCGCCCTGCTCGGCGTGACCTCGCCCGGGTTCTTCCTTCGCCGCTACCCGACCGTGTTCAGCGCCATCCGGCGCGGCCCCCCGCACGTCACCGTGGAGGTCGAGCGCACCTCGGCGACGATTCACGTCCACGACATGCCCTACTCGGACGACCCGCTCTATCACCTCGTCTATGAGGCCGGGTTCAACGTGTTCTTCCTGCTCATGAAGCGGACGCGCCCGCGCATGCGGCTCATGGGGGCGAGCGCGACCGCGCTGACCATCCTGCTCGACTGGGACGAGCGCCGCTAAGCCGCGTCGTTCGACCCCGGGATCGCGACGGCCGCGCCGCCCGTCCCTTGCGGTTCCGCGCCGAACCAGCAAAATATGAATGATTCAAGTGTGTTGCGTGAGCACTTGCGTTCATGTGCATGAACGCATACGACTCCCCGCGCGATGCAGCCGGCCCTCGACAGCGACTCGCGGTGGCACCTCTACCGCCTGCTCGGCGATCCGACGCGCCTCCGCCTGCTCGCGCTCGCCGCCGAGGAGGAGCTCGGCGTGGGCGAGCTCGCCGAGCTCCTCGACGAGGCGCAGCCGAACGTGTCCCGGCACGCGGCGCAGCTCCGGCAAGCGGGGCTCTTCGCCGATCGCAAGCAGGGTAACCGCACCTTCGTGCGGCTGGCGGGCGGTGCGCGCAAGGATCCGGTCATCATCGACGCGCTCGGCGCCGGACGGAGGCTCTGCGTCGAGGACGGGAGCCTCGCGCGGGTGGCCGAGGTGGTGCAGAAGCGCGAGGCGCGCGCGCGGGAGTTCTTCGCCGAGCCGAGGTCGGGCGAGATCGGGCTGGCGCCCGAGCTGCCGTCGTATCTAGCCGCGTTCGGCGCGCTGCTGCCCGCGCGCGAGCTCGCGGTCGACGCGGGCACCGGAGACGGCGCGCTCCTCGATCTCCTCGCGCCGCTCTTCCATCGCGTGGTCGCCGTCGACCGCAGCGAGGCGCAGCTCACTCGCGCCCGCCAGCGGGTGCATGCGCGCGGCTACCATAACGTCGAGCTGGTCCTCGAGCCGTTCGACGGGCGCGCGGTCCGCGCGGCGCTCGGCCCCGGAGCGGACCTCGTGGTGGCGGCGCGAGTGCTCCACCACGCGCCACGCCCGCGCCCCGCGCTCCTCGAGCTCGCGCGGCTCGCGCGCCCCGGCGGGCGCGTGCTGGTCATCGACTACGCGCGCCACGACGACGACGCGATGCGCGAGGCGCAGGCGGACGTCTGGCTCGGCTTCTCCCCCGACGAGCTCCGCGGCTTCGCGGAGGACGCCGGGCTCGCGGAGCTTGCGCTCGGAGAGATCCCGCCCTATCCGCGGAGCGGCCCCGACGCGCACATCGGCTGGCTTTGGGTGCTCGGAACGCGCCCGGAACACGACCGAAACCCCCAACGAAGAAGGTAGATTGAAGATGACCGAGAGCGTGACCACCACGAGCCCGAAGGGCGCCACCGGCAAGGACTACGTCGTCAAGGATCTCGGGCTCGCCGACTGGGGCCGCAAGGAGATCGAGATCGCCGAGCACGAGATGCCCGGCCTCATGGCGACCCGCGCGAAATACGGCAAGGAGCGGGCGCTCGCCGGCGCGCGCGTCTCGGGCTCGCTCCACATGACCATCCAGACCGCCGTGCTCATCGAGACCTTGAAGGAGCTCGGCGCGGACGTGCGCTGGGCCTCGTGCAACATCTTCTCGACCCAGGATCACGCGGCGGCCGCCATCGCGGCGACCGGGACGCCGGTCTTCGCGGTGAAGGGCGAGAGCCTCGAGGAGTACTGGGAGTACACCTACCGCGCGCTCACCTGGCCGGACGGCAAGGGGCCGCAGCTCATCGTCGACGACGGCGGGGACGCGACGCTGCTCATCCATCGCGGCTATGCGGCGGAGAAGGACGCCAAGATCCTCGACGAGCCGACCGACAACCCGGAGCTCAGGCTCATCAACCGGCTCTTGAAGCGGGTGCTCGCCGAGGATCCGAAGCACTGGCACAAGGTGGTCGCCGACCTCATCGGCGTGAGCGAGGAGACGACGACCGGCGTGCACCGGCTCTACCAGATGCGCGACCGCGGCGAGCTCCTCGTCCCGGCCATCAACGTCAATGACTCGGTCACCAAGAGCAAATTCGACAACATCTACGGCTGTCGGGAGTCTCTGGTCGACGGCATCCGCCGCGCGACCGACGTGATGCTCGCCGGCAAGGTGGCGCTCGTCTGCGGCTTCGGCGACGTCGGCAAAGGGTCGGCCGAGTCCCTCGCCGGTAGCCGCTGCCGGGTGATGGTGACCGAGATCGATCCGATCTGCGCGCTGCAGGCCTGCATGGCCGGTTACACCGTGACCACCATCGAAGACGCCCTCGCCGAGGCGGACATCTACGTCACCTGCACCGGCAACAAGGACATCATCACCGCCGAGCACATGGCGAAGATGAAGGACCAGGCCATCGTGTGTAACATCGGCCACTTCGACGACGAGATCCAGGTCGCCAAGCTGATGAGCTACCCCGGCGTGGTGCGGACCACCATCAAGCCGCAGGTGGATCGCTTCACGTTCCCGGACGGGCACTCGATCTTCCTCCTCGCCGAGGGGCGGCTCGTGAACCTCGGCTGCGCCACCGGCCACCCGAGCTTCGTGATGAGCAATTCGTTCACGAACCAGACGCTCGCTCAGCTCGATCTGTGGAAGAACCGGCGCGAGGTCGGCGTGTACGTGCTCGACAAGAAGCTCGACGAGGAGGTCGCGCGGCTCCACCTCGACAAGCTCGGCGCGAAGCTCACCCGCCTCACGCCCGCGCAGGCCGAGTACATCGGGGTGCCGGTCGAGGGACCGTTCAAGCCGGACTACTACCGCTACTAGTCGCGCGCCGCCCCGCGCCGGACGGGCCCTGGTCCCTTGCCGGTCCGGCGCGGAACCGCGCGGCTCGCCGGAGATTTGCGCCATGCTCGTGATGAAGTTCGGGGGCAGCTCGGTCGCCGATCGAGCTCAAATCGAAAAGGTGCTCGGGATCGTCCGCGGGCGGCTCGCGCGGGGCCCGATCGTGGTGTCGTCGGCGCACAAGGGCATCACCAACGCGCTCATCGCGTCCGGCGAGGCCGCCGCGCGCGGCGACGAGCGGGCGGGGAGCGCCGTCGTCGAGGCGCAGCGCGCCATCGCGGGGGAGCTCGGGGTAGGCGAGGCCACGCTCGCGCCGCTCTTCGACGAGCTCACCGAGCTCTTGCACGGCATCCGGCTGGTCCGCGAGCTGAGCCGACGGAGCCTCGACTACGTCTCGAGCTTCGGCGAGCGGATGGCGGTGCGGGTCATCGCCGAGTATTTTTCCGCGAGCGGGCTCCCGGCGCGCGCCTACGACGCCTGGGAGCTCGGCTTCGTCACCGACTCCGTGTTCGGTGCCGCGCGGCCGCTGCCCGGCTTCGAGGGACGCGTGAAGAGCGCGTTCGCGGAGCTGGTGCCCGCGGGCGTGGTGCCGATCGTCACCGGCTTCGTGGGCAAGAGCGCGGTCGGCGAGCTCACCACCGTGGGGCGCAACGGCAGCGATCTCACCGCCACGCTATTTGCCGCCGCGCTCGGCGCGCGCGAGGTCGAGATCTGGAGCGACACCGACGGCGTGATGACCGCCGACCCACGCCTGGTCGAGGAGGCCCAGAGCATCGCGCGCATGAGCTTCGACGAGGCGGCGGAGCTCGCTTACTTCGGCAGCCGGATGCTGCACCCCGCGACGCTGGTCCCGGCGACCGCGAACGAGATCCCGGTCCGCGTGCTCAACACCAACCGGCCCGAGCACCCGGGCACCGTGATCGAGCGCACGCTCGGCGAGCCCGATCGCGCGGTCACCAGCGTCGCGTACAAGGAGAACCAGAGCGTGCTCACCGTGAGCTCGCCGCGCATGCTCGGGGAGCGCGGGTTCCTCTCGGAGATCTTCGCGGTCGCGGCTCGAAATGGGATCGTGATCGATCTGGTGAGCACGTCCGAGATCAGCGTCTCTTTCACCATGCCGGACGACGCGGAGGTGCAGCGCGCGCTCCCCGAGTTCGAGGCGCTCGGCGCGTGCCGGCTCGCGACCGGCAAGGCGGTGCTCTCGGTGGTCGGCCAGGGGATGCCGGCGCACCCAGGCGCGGGCGCCTGGATCCTGCGCGCGGTCGCCGACTCGGGGGTGAATGTCGAGATGATGAGCTACGGGCATGGCGCCATCAACCTCAGCATGGTGATCGACGGACGAGACGTGAGCCGCGCGGTGCGCTCGCTGCACCGCGCGTTGGTCGAGGGTGAGGGATGAGACGATGACCCTGGACGAGCCCCCGCCGCTCAGCGAGCGCGCCGAACGGAAGCGGCTCGCGCCGCCATTTTTCCTCGCCCTGCTCGCGCTCGCGCTCGCGGGGCTCTTCCTGGTGCTCCGCTCCTTCATCCCGGATCTGGTGGTGACCTTCATCCTGGTCGCGATGTTCCGCCCGCTCTGGCGGCGGCTCGCCGCCGCCCTGGGCGGGCGCGAGTGGCTCGCCTCTGGGCTCGTCACGGCCCTCATCGTGGTGGTGGTCGCAGGCCCGATCGCGTTCGTGCTGACCACCCTCGGCAAGGAGGCCGTGTCGCTCGCGAGACGCGTGCACGCGAGCGACAGCGTCGCGTTCGCCAGCAGCGTCGGTCAGCGCGTGGAGGAGGTGCTCCATACGGTCGGCCTCCCGGTGAACCACGAGCAGCTCGCCCAGGCCGCGGTCCGCGCGCGCGACTGGCTCACGGCGAGCGTCGTGAAGGAGACGACCGCGCTGGTGGGCAGCACGCTCGGCCTCCTCTTTCACGTCATGGTGGTCCTGGTCGCGGTGTTCTACCTGCTCGTCGACGCGGACCGGCTGCGACGGTTCGTGAAGGCGCTCTCACCCTTGCCCGACGCGCACGGCGAGCTCCTCGCCCGGAAGTTCGACGGCGTGGCGCGCGGCATCCTGATCGGTAACGGGGTTGGTAGCGCGCTCCAGGGCCTGCTCGGCGGCCTCGCCATGGCGGTGGTCGGGCTGCCGTCGCCCGTGCTCTGGGGGACCGTCATGACGCTGTTCGCCTTCCTGCCGCTGGTCGGCATCTCGGTGGTCACCGTGCCCGCCGCGCTCTACCTCGCCTACACGGGGCGCGTAGCGGCCGCGATAGGGTTCTTCGCCTTCTGCTCCGTACAGGGGCTCGTCATCGAGAACGTCATCAAGACGCGCCTCATCGGCCGGAGCACGCGCATGCACGACCTCATCATCTTTCTTAGCGTGCTCGGCGGGATCGGCGAGTTTGGCGTGATGGGCCTCCTCTACGGACCGCTCATCGTCGCGGTCTTCCTCACCCTGTCCGACCTCTACGTGAACGTGTATCGGCGCGAGCTCGGCGCGAGCTGGGCGGGGCTCCCCCCTCGGTCGGGGTGACCCGGGCGCCGCCCGGAAGGGCTTCCGAATTTCGGCCGCGGTGGCTAGAGTGCCGCGTATGCCGATAGATCCCTCGAGAGCGCTCGGGTTCGAGTTCCCGGAGAATCAGAGCTCGTGGAACGCGGACCAGGTCATCCTCTATCACCTCGGGGTAGGCGCGGGCGTCCCGCCCACCGATCCGAAGGAGCTCGAGTACACCTATGAGGGTCACCTCAAGGTGTTGCCGAGCTTCGCCGTGATCCCGGTGTTCAGCTCGCTCGCCGGCGTGCTCGGCGTGCCCGGGCTCGACTTCAACCCGATGATGCTCCTCCACGGCGAGCAAGAGATCGAGGTGATGCGCGCCATCCCGCTCGACGCGACCGCGCGCCACCGCGGGCGGATCGCGGCCATCTATGACAAGGGCAAGGCCGCGGTGGTGGTCATCGACGTCACCAGCGAGGACGACCGGGGCGAGCCCTTGTTCGTGAACCGCTTCTCGGTCTTCCTCCGCGGCGAGGGCGGCTTCGGTGGTGAGAGCGGCCCCGAGCCGGGCAACCTCCCGCCCGCGCGCGAGCCGGACGGCGTGGTCGAGTCCCCGACCTTGCCTCAGCAGGCGCTCCTTTACCGGCTGAGCGGCGACAAGAACCCGCTCCACGCCGATCCGTCGTTCGCGGCGATGGGCGGCTTCGACCGCCCGATCCTGCACGGCCTCTGCTCGTACGGCATCGCCTGCAAGGCGATCGTCGATCATGTGCTCGGCGGGGACGTTACCCGCGTCGCGCGCTACGCGGCGCGCTTCCGCGGGGTGGTTTTCCCCGGTGAGACGCTGGTCACTCGCTACTGGCGGGAGGGCGAGCGCATCGTGCTCGAGGTCGACTGCAAGGAGCGCCAGAAGCCGGTCATCTCGAACGCCGCGATCACGCTGCGCGCCTGAACGCGCGGCGAGCGGTCGCGCGCCGGTCCGACAGGCCCTCGTCTCGGCTCGAAGAGAGCGCGGCAGGTCTTCAGCGCGCGGGCTGCGCTCGCTCGAGCTCCGCGGGGATGAGCCCGCGCAGCGAGTTTCCCATCCAGAGACGCACGCTCGCAAGCTCGCTGGCGAGCAGCAACTCTTCGCGCGCGCCGCGCGAGAGGAGCTCCTCGCGCAGCACCCCGGGGAGTAGCCCGCACGAGACGGGGGGCGTGCGGAGGCCGTCGCCGCGATCGAAGAAGAGGGTCGAGATGCCGCCCTCGCAGACCTCGCCGCGTTCATTCAGGAGGAGCACTTCGTCGATCCCCGGAGCGCGCCCCGCGCGGGCTCGCTCGTGCGGGGCGCGCCGGGTCGACTTCAGCGCGAGCCAAGGATCGGCCGATTCGAGCCGCTCGCTCGCGACCGCGACCCGCCAGAGCGACGACCGCGGCGGGAGCGCGGAGCTCTCCACGCGGAGGTCGCCGGTGCGGTCGAGCGTCAGCCGTACGCGCAGGGTCCGGCTTCGGGTCCCGTCGAGCGCGGCGCGCGCGCGCGCCGCGTCGAACGGCCAGCCGAGGCGCGCCGCGCCCCGCGCCATGCGGGTGAGGTGTCGTGCGAGCCGCTGTTCGGGGGCGTCACCCGCGAACGTCTCGATCAGCCGCAGCTCGGGGTCACCGCCGAGCCCGCGAAGCGAGCCTTCCATAGCGCCTCCTCCCACTCACCGTCGGCGGTCGAGTCCGCCACCACACCGCCGCCCACGTTCAAGGTGAGCTCGTCTCCCGTGACCGCCAAGGTCCGGATCGCGACCGAGAAGTCTGCGCCGCCATCGGGCGCCATCCAGCCAATCGCCCCGCAATAGACGCCGCGCGGCTCGGGCTCGAGCGCGGCGATGATCTCCATCGCGCGCAGCTTGGGCGCCCCGGTGATCGAGCCGCAAGGGAAGAGCGCTGGCAGGAGCCGGGTGAGGGCGGCCGGCGCGGACAGCTCAGCGGTTATGGTGGAGGTCATCTGGTGGACGGTCGGGTAGCGCTCGACGGCATAGAGCTGCGGGACACGCACCGAGCCCGCGCGCGCCAGCCGACCGAGATCGCTCCGGAGGAGATCGACGATCATCAGGTTCTCGGCGCGATCCTTCACGCTCGTCGCGAGCTCGAAGGCGAGGCGCGCGTCGATCTCCGGATCCGGGTCACGGGGGCGGGTGCCCTTCATGGGCCGGGCCGTGATGTTACCGCGCGAGCCCACTCGAAAGAAGAGCTCCGGCGAGCATGAGATGACGACCGGGCCTCTGCCGAGCGCGACGTACGCTCCATGCCCGGGCGTCGCAGCTCTCCTGAGCGCGCCGTAGAGACCAAGATCGGTGCCGGTAACTCGCTGCGCGGAGAGGGGAAAGGTGAGATTTACCTGATAGCAGTCGCCCGCCAGAATGTGAGCCTTCACGCCGGCGAGCGCGCGGGCGTGCTCGGCGCGGCAGACCCGCGGCTCGGGCGCGGTCATCCGCGCGCGGGACGCCTCGGTGTCTGCGCGAGCCAGGAGCCTGCTCGCGTCGCGCGGCTCGTCGAACACCCCCATGACGAGGAGCGGACCCTCGCCGCGCGACAGGGGCGCGAGCCGAGGCGCGAGCGCATAGGCCGCCTCATAGGCGATGAAGCCTGCGACGTATCGCCCCTCCGCGCGCGCCGCGTCGAGCCGGGCAAGCGCGGGCGCGAGCGCCTCGGGCTCCCGCACGGCGAGGACCTCCCGCGGCTCGGCGAAGAGCGCCGGGCCACCGTTCGGCCCGGCCTCCAGCAGAATCAGCGGTCCGTCCATGGCTCGACCTAGCACGTCGCGCGCCGCGTCTTCGCCGGGTGCCCCGCCTACGCCGGATGCCCCGTCAGGACCAGCGCACGGCTCTCGTGCGCGAGCAGCCACCGCTTGCGGTCGAGGCCGCCGGCGTAGCCGGTGAGGCTCCCGTCGCTACCGACCGCGCGGTGGCATGGGATGAAGATGGAAATCGGATTTCTCCCGACCGCCGCTCCGACCGCGTGGAACGCCCGCGGCGCGTCGATGGTGCGAGCGAGCTCCGCGTAACTCACGGTCTCGCCGCTCGGGACGGCCTCGAGCGCGCGCCACACGCGCGCCTGAAAGGGCGTGCCTTCGGGTGCGAGCGGCACCTCGAATCGTCGCAGACGTCCGGCGAAATACTCGTCGAGCTCGCGGCGCGCGCGCTCCAGTACCGGTGGCGTCGCGACGCGCCAACCGGTCTCGGCGCTGATGGCGGGGAAGTACTTCTGCCCTTCGAACCACCCGCCCTCGAGGGCGCCGTCGCGCGCCGCGAGCACGAAGCGGCCGAGCGGGGTGTCGACGCGGCAGTATTCGAGCTCGATGAGCTTCATGGGTGGTCTCCCCGAGCATGCCACGCGTAGCCTGAGGTGCGTAGCCGCGGGGTAGGCGGAAGCGACCGCGCGGTGGCAGCGACGAGGTATGCCCGCCGCGTGGGAGCGACGACGCGAAAAGACTGGCGGAGGACTCCGTGACGCCTTGCCCCGTGAAGGCGCCGCTGAAGATCCGCTCGTCGCGACCGTCGCCGTCGAGGTCAGAGATGCGCTCGATGCCGCTGCCGCCGCCCGTCGGGAAACGGTCGGCGACCTTGCCGTCCTCGGTCACGACCAGCTCGTCCGACCCCAGTCTTCTACGTGGACTCGAACTCATCGCGCCAATCGCGCTCGCGCTCGTACAGCTGAACTTCGAGGGCCGATGGCCTCGCGCGCCGGCGAGTCCGCGCCGGTGGCGAGCGGACCGCGTGGGGCCAGCGACGAGGCCTGTGTGCCAGGCGCGGCGGCGGTCCGCACCGGGGCGCGCCAGGCCCGGGCGTGGGAGGTTGATGGCGCCCTCGCGGAGCGCGAGCGTGGCGGCGCCGAGCAAGCACCAAGACCGCAGCAGGACCGGCCGAAGCAGCGAGAACGGAGCGCCGTCGCAACCGCCCGAGCCAGCCGGCAGCTGGCTTCGCGGGGGGTCGGTCCGGCGCGGAATCCCGCGGCCTGACCGCTGCGAGCCGACGCGCCCGGGGGCGCGCCGCAGCCCGGCTACGCGTCCTCCCGCGCCAGCGATTCCTTTCGCCCACGAGGGCCCTCGCGCTCGCTCACCTCGCTCGCGGCTCGCGCATGGCGCAATTGGGTCGTCTGGCCGCCGCATCCTGGCCTAGCATGACGCTCGTGCTGAACCTTCCGCGCCGCCTCGGCGCCGTCATGGCGTTGCTCGCCGCAGGCTGCAGCCCCTCCCCGGAGGGCTCCGCTCCGTCGCAGCTGCCAGCCGGCCCGCGCTTCATCACCGATGCCCAGGGGCGCGCGCTCATCTTGCGCGGCGTCAACGTGAGCAACAGCGCGAAGAACGACGCGCTGCGCTCCCCCAACGTGACTGATGAAGACATCGACCGGATCGCGCGCGCGTGGGGCTTCAACTTCGTGCGCTACCTCGTCCTGTGGGACGCGCTCGAGCCGACGCCCGGGAACATCGACGCCGCGTACATCGAGCGCATCGCCGCCGACGTCGAGCGGTTCGGCGCGGCGGGCGTGCGTGTGATGCTCGACATGCATCAGGACGTTTACGCGCGGAAATTCTGCTGCGACGGCGCTCCCGACTGGGCGATCCGCGACGACGGGCAGCCCTTCGAGCTCCAGGAGCTCTGGGCGCTCAACTACTTTCAGCCCGCTGTCGAGCGTGCTTTCGATAATTTTTGGGCGCTCGAAGGGCCCCACACGGATCTACAGCAACACTACGCCGGGGTGTGGCAAGCGCTCGCGAAGAGGTTCGCCGGGGACGAGAACGTCATCGGCTACGACCTCATGAACGAGCCCTTCCCGGGCTCCGAGTTCGACGCGGCCGAGGCGCTCTTCCGAAAGTCTCCGGACGACGGCGGCTCCTCGAAGCGCTTCGACGAGAATCAGTTCGCCACCTTTTACGAGCGCATGATCCGGGCGATCCGCACGGTCGATCGCGATCACTGGATCTTCATCGAGCCGCGCTACGGCGCTCCTGCCAATGGCTCTCCATCGTACTTGCCGAAGCTCGCCGACCCGCGTAACGGCGAGCCGCGCATCGTGTACGCCCCGCACCTCTACTCGTCGGCGGCCGAAGCGAGCGGGAGCTTCAGCGCCAAGGACCAGACCGTATCGCTCTGGGAAGAGCAGCGCACGGTGGACCTCGCGCGCCAGGATTGCCCCATGCTGCTCGGCGAGTGGTGGGCGTTCAAGTGGGAAGATCCCAACGCGCCGGCCTTCGTCGCGAAAACCCTCGCCATGGCCGATCGGATGCAGATCGGCTGGGCGTACTGGGCATATGACTCGGGCCCGGCGGGCGGCTCGGCGCTCCACGCGGAGGACGGCACCGACAACCCCGTCACAGACCTCGTCGTGCGGCCCTATCCGCGCGCGATCGCCGGAGAGCCGGTGGCGTTCGGATTCGACCCGGACACTCGCACGCTCGAGCTCACCTTCGAGCAGCGCGACGGCGTGACGGGCCCGACCGAGCTCGTGATCCCCGCGCGCACCTACCCAGCGGGCTTCGACGTCGAGCTGCCGACGGACCCGAGCGGCACGGTCACGGTCGACGCGGCGACGGGTATCGTGAGCGTGACGACCGATCCGTCGGTCGCCGAACACCACGTGCGGGTCGTGCCCAAGCCCTGACCGCGCCGCCGGCCGCGCCGAACCGGCGAACCGGACAAGCCACGCGAGCCACGAGCCCGACCGTGCCCGGCTGAGCTCAGCGTGCGTCGCGAACCGCCGCGCGGACGTCGAGCGCGAGCATGCAGCCGTCCATCCCGCGGGCGTGCTGCGCGCGCGCAGCCGGGGAGGCCCACGAAGGGTCGACCGATCTCCTCAAGCGGAGGAGCACCTCGTTCTTCGTGAGATCGACCAAGCCGACGCGCACCGGGTGCGGCCGCTCACCGTCGAGCTCGGAGGGCGCACTCCCCGCGCCGGGCTCGTCCACCACGATGAGGAGCTGCTCGGCCCGAGCGGCTCGCCTCGCGCTCGCCAGCGGCGCGTGGTCGAAGGCCTGGCCTAGGAGCTCGAGCGCCGCGAGATCTCCGGTCGCCGAGACGCGCGCGCGAAAGCCCGGCTCGAGCAGCGGCAAGACGACGAGCGCGTCTCCGTAGCGCGCGAATCCGCGCGCTGGCTCGAGCCCTCTGCTCGTCGCGGCGGCGCGGGCCATGGCACGGAGCGACTTCTCGGTGCGGTCGCCGGGCGGCTTCACGAGGCAGAGGACGAAGGCGTCCGGGTAAGACTCCGGCGCGTCGGCGGAGAGGCGCGAGAGCGCGCCTCGCACGTAGAGGCTCGGTCGCCCGAGCGCCCGGTCGAGCGCGCCCTCGTGAGCGAGCTCAGGCGAGATCCGATCCCCCTCGTAAGCTCCCTCGAAGCGCATGAGCCAGGGCTCCACCCGCGCGCGGACGCGGCGAACCTCGGGTTCCAGCGTCGCGGCCTCGCTACGCACGCGCTCGAGCAGAGTCGCCCGCACGCGCTCGAGCTCGAGCCGGGCGCGCCGCGTGACGAGCACGATCTGGGTGACCGCCGCGACGAGGAGTACGACGAGCGCGAAACGAACGAGCGCGGTGAGCCGGGAGCGGCGTCGAGCGCGGCGATCACCCTGCCCGCCGACGCTCGCGCGAACGCGCTCGGCGAGCTCACGCGGCATCTTGCGCGTGACGAGGAGCGTCGGCATCTCGCGCTAGCTCCGGTGGCCCGAGGAGGCGCCTCGGTCTCGAGCGAGGCTGCGCTCGACGAGGGCCTCGAGCTGCTCGCCCGTGACGCCCAGTCGCTCGGCGGCCTGACCCGCGAGCGAGGTGCTCGCGACGCCCGGCGCGAATTGATAAGTCGGGCTCCCTTGCTCGAGCTCCACCTGGAGGAACGCGAGGGAGTCGTACTTTTGCTCCTGCTCGAGGCGCGCGGCGAAGGCGAGAAAGTGCGTCGTGATGAACGCCTGTGGCTCGAGGCGGCTCAGTTTCTCGACCACGAGCTCGAAGATTTCCTCTCCCTCGGAGGGGTTGGTGCCCGAGCAGAGCTCGTCGAGCAGCACCATGGCGCCCGGTGACAAGCGCTCGAACAAGTCGCGGATGCGGATGAGCTCCATGCCGAGGCGGCCCTCGGCCTGCTCTGCGCTCGCGACTTGGATGAGCGACACGAGCAGCGCGCTCGCGAGCGCCACCTTCCCGGCGCGCGCCGGGATGAAGAGGCCTGACTGCGCGAGGAGCTGAGCGAGCCCGACCGACTGCAAGAGCCGTGTCTTGCCGCCGGAGTTGGGACCGGTGACGAGCACGGTCGTGGTCATGGTGCGGGTGCGAAGGTCGCAGGGCACCGGCTGGATGCCGCTCATCAAGAGGAGCGGGTTATAGAGCCCGATGAGCTCGCGCGGCTCGCTCGCCTCGACGAGCTCGGGGAGACACATCTCGAGCCCCGCGGCGCGCGCGGCGTCGCGGAAGCCGAGCGCGCCGAGGTAAAATTCGAGGTCGCGGTGGAGTTGGATGAGCGCGATGAGCTCATGCGCGACGCCGCTGAATACCGCGTCGATGAGCCGCGCCATGAGCTCTCCGTCGCTCATGCGATAGCCACGTGCGAAGAGCTCCACCTTCGCGAGCCAGCGACGCCAGGCGGGGAGCGAGAAGACGTTCTGTCGATCCTCTTCGACCGCGGTGATGCTGAGCCCGCGGATCCTTCCGTCCGCGCCGATCCCGACCCGCAGGTCGAGCGTCGCCATGTTCTCGTCGTAGCGGAGGAGATCGGAGAGCGAGCGATACGGCTCGCTCTCGCGGACTCGGCGCCCGTACTCCGTGAGGCGGGCGAGCCCGGTCCCACTCCCGCCAAAGCCCGTCGCGGCTCGCTCGATGACTTCCTTCAGGGCGGCGAGCACGTCGAGCTGGCGGCGCTGAGGATCGAAGTCCTGGATCCCCTCCGGGTTCTCGAGCAGCGTCTTCAGACGCGCGAGGTGCAAATAGAGCTGCTCGAGCGCGCTGCGAAGCGCTGGTGTGCTGGCGAGCTCACCGAGGACGGCGCGGCGAAACTCGACGACGCTGCGCTCCGCCGGCGGGTTTCCGAGCAGTCTGCAGAGCTGGGGGACGCTCGGCGCGAGCTCCGCGGTCCCGATGCGGAGCTTGAGGCAGCCGGCGACGAAGCGCGTGAGGAAGAGATCGCCGGCGAAGCACCCCGGCTCCCACCGGCTCGGCGCGAGGGAGGCCGTGCTGAGCGCCTCCTCGAAGAGCGCGCTCGCCGGGCCCCCGGCGAACGCCAACTCGAGAGCGACGCGCGTGCGCTCCCGGTCGAGCCGGCACGCGGGAGCCGGGTGGAGCAGATCGGGGACGAGCGAGCCGGCGTCGGTCATCGCGGCGCGCCCACCGTGGCACAGCAGCGTAGGGCGGGGGGATTTCGATCGCCCCCTTGCGTTCCGTCGGGCCAGCTGCAGAAATCGCACTCGAGCGATGCAGCTTCCGCGTGGACGCGGCCGCCTCGAGGTCATTACCTTCCGATTTTACTGGCTTTTTAGCAGATATTACAAGCGGTGTGTAACTTGCATACAGGGCGACCTCTGCGGACTTCGGAAGCATGGCTGGAACAGACGCACTTGGTGTTCTCGAGAAGGTTCGCCCCCGCGGGCGGGCGAGGCGGCGCTGGATCCTCGGCGTCATCGCCCTCCTGATCGTGCTTGGGCTCGGGTTCGGCTACCGCGCGATGACCGCGAAGCAGGCGCCTGCCGGCGCGAACTTCGTCACGGTGCCGGTGGAGCGCGGAGATCTTCGTGAGACCGTGACCGCGACGGGCACGTTGAACCCGGTCGACTCGGTCGAGGTGGGTGCGGAAGTGACCGGGCGCGTCGTCCGCGTGAACTTCGACATCAACGATCACGTCAAGGAAGGCGACGTCCTCGCGGAGATCGACCCCGAGACGCTCCAGGCGCGAGTCGACCAGTCGAAGGCCGGCATGACCAGCGCCTCGGCCGCCGCCGCGTCCGCGAGGGCCACGCTGAACGACGCTGACGTGAAGGTGAAGCGCGCTCGCGATCTCTTCGCGAAGGGGCTCCTCTCGAGCCAGGATCTGGAGACGGCCGAGGCGACCTATACCAAGGCCAAGGCGGGTATGAGCACCGCGTCCGCGCAGCAAGTGAGCGCCCGCGCGGACTTCAAGACCTCGAATACGCAGCTATCGAAGGCGATCATCCGCTCGCCCATCTCGGGCATCGTGCTCGATCGGACCGTTCAGCAAGGGCAGACGGTGACCGCCGGATTTCAGACCCCGGTGCTCTTCACCCTCGCTCGTGATCTCACCAAGCTCGAGCTCGACGTGGACGTGGACGAGGCCGACGTGGGCGGCGTGAAGGAGGGACAAGAGGCGAGCTTCGAGGTGGACGCCTACCCGGACAAGGCGTTTCCGGCGAAGCTCGTGAAGCTCCACAGCATGCCGAAGACCGGCACCAACGTGGTCACCTACACAGCGGAACTCTCGGTGGACAATGACGAGCGCCTGCTCCGCCCGGGTATGACCGCCACCGCGTCGATCGTGACCTCGGAGCGCAAGGGAGTGCTCCTGGTCCCGAACGCGGCGCTTCGCTTCGAGCCGCCGCGGACGGGCGCCCGTGGTGGGCCGCCGATGGGGTTCTTGCCGTTCATGGGTGGCCGTCGAAGCTCCTCGAAGCCCGCGGGCTCGGCGGCACCGAAGATCGATCCCAACGCGCCCACGGTCTACATCCTGAAGGATGGACGACCGCGGCGCGTCGAGGTGAAGACCGGCGCGACCGACGGCACCAAGACCGAGGTGAGCGCGTCGGCGCTCGAACCCGGCGTGATGGTCATCACCGACGTCAAGGACTCCGAAGAGGCGCCGTGACCGAGCCTGCGCGCGAGGCGGTGGTCGAGCTGCGAGGCATCTCGAAGATCTACGGTAGCGGAGACGCCGAGGTGCGCGCGCTCGACGGCGTCGACATGCGGATCGACTCTGGCGAGTTCATCGCGATCATGGGTGCGAGCGGCTCGGGCAAGTCCACCACGATGAACATCGTCGGTTGCCTCGACGCGCCCACCTCTGGCGAGTACCTGTTTCGCGGGGTCGACGTCGCCGGGCTCGGCGCGGATGAGCGCGCCATGCTGCGACGACACTACATCGGGTTCGTATTTCAAGGGTTCAACCTCCTGTCTCGTACCTCCGCGCTCGAGAACGTCGAGCTCCCGCTCGTGTATCGCCGCGTGCCGGCCAAAGAACGACGCGAGCGCGGGCTCGCCGCGCTCGAGTCGGTGGGGCTCGGCTCGCGCTACACCCATCACCCGAGTGAGCTCTCGGGCGGACAGCAGCAGCGGGTCGCCATCGCCCGTGCGCTGGTCAGCGATCCGTCGCTCCTGCTCGCCGACGAGCCCACCGGGAACCTCGACTCGGCCACCAAGGTCGACATCATGGAGCTCCTCGTGCGCTTGAACGAGGATCGCGGGATCACCGTGGCGATGGTCACGCACGAGCCCGACATGGCCGCCTACGTGCAGCGCGTGGTGATGTTTCGCGATGGGAAGGTGCTCGGCGAAGGGCGCCCCGAAGAGATCCTGACGAGCGGACCGGTCTCCCGCCCGCCACGCTCGGTGGGAGCTCGTCCGTGATTTTCCAGACCCTGATGATGGCGATGCGCGAGCTTCGCAGGAACAAGATGCGCTCGTTCCTGACCATGCTCGGCATCATCATCGGGGTCTCGGCCGTCATCGCGCTGGTCAACATCGGCAAGGCCGCCAGCGAGAGCGTCCGCGACCAGATCGGCAAGCTCGGGCAGAACCTGCTCATCGTGAGCCCGGGTGCGGGGCGGAGGTCGTCGAGCTACACGCCGGCGTCGCCGTTCACGATGGCGGACGTGGAGGCCATTCGGAGCGAGGTCCGGCGCGCGAAGTATGTCGCGCCGACCGCGCAGACCTCCCAAGACCTGGTGGTCGGTAACAAGAACTCCCGCTCCACCATCATCGGCGGGACGAACGACTACCTCCTCACCCGCGACTACACGCTCGCCTCGGGCCGCAAGATGACCGACGGTGAGGTCAAGGCTGGGCGCGCGGTGTGTGTCATCGGTGAGACGGTGCGCCAGAACCTCTTCGGCTCCGGAGATCCACTCGGCGCGCAGATGCGAGTCGGGAAGGTGAGCTGTCAAGTCATCGGGCTGCTCACGGCGAAGGGGCAATCCGGGATGGGGCAGGATCAGGACGACATCGTGATCATGCCGCTCCGCACCGTACAGCGGCGGCTCATCGGCACCACGGACATCAACACGATCTTCATCACGGCCGAGAGCTCCGCGTCCACCGCGGTTGCCGAGCAACAAATCACTGATTTGCTCCGGCAGCGCCGGCACATCGCCAAGGGTGCCGATGACGATTTTTCGGTGCGTGACATGCAGGAGATTGCCCAGGCCGTGAGCGCCTCGACCAGCACCATGACGACGTTGCTCGGCGCGATCGCGGCCGTAAGCCTGCTGGTGGGCGGCATCGGGATCATGAACATCATGCTCGTCAACGTGACCGAGCGGACACGTGAGATCGGGATCCGCCTCGCGATCGGAGCCCTGGCGAGCGACGTGATGCTGCAATTCCTCGTCGAGGCCGTGGTGCTCTCGACGCTCGGCGGGCTGATCGGCATGGCGGTCGGCGTCGGGACGTCGTTCGCGGTCACCCATTCCATGGGGATGCCCTTCATCGTGGAGCCGGGGACCCTGTTCTTGGCCTTCGGGTTCTCCGCGGCGGTGGGGGTCCTCTTTGGCTACCTGCCCGCGCACAAGGCGGCGCGGCTGAATCCGATCGAGGCATTGAGACATGAATAAGCTGGCTCTCATCGCGGGGATGCTCGTGGCTGGATACTCGGCGAGCGCGACGGCGCAGGAGGAAGCCGCGCGAACGCGCGCGGTCGCGCTCCCGGACGTCATCGCGGCCGCGCTCGCGAACAATCCGGGCCTGGCGGGCGCACGGACCGACATCGACAGCGCGGAGCAGAGCGTCCTCATGGAGGAGGGACGGTACCCCTATACCTTCCAGGCGGACGGCAGCTACACGACCATGGACTCGCCACGGCTCGGTCGTGAAGACTCGGTAAGCTCGAATACGAACCGCTCGGTGGTGCTCGGTAGCACGCTGAGCCGGACCTTCCCGATGGGGACCGTGGCGCAGCTCCGCGTGCAGGGTGAGCACTACGACACGGAGTCCTCCGGGCTTACCACGGGGACCACGGGATTTCCGGGCGCCGGCTACGTCGCGACGGCGCGCGCGTCGCTGACGCAGCCGCTGCTTCGGGGTGCCGGCACCGAGATCGGGGAGGCGCAGCTCCGGGCCGCGCGGGTGGCCCGCGTGGCCGCCCGCTCGACCAAGAGGCGGGTCGAGAGCCAGCTCATCCGCGACGTGTCGCTCGGGTACTGGGAGCTCTGGTACTCCGGGCGGGTCGTGACCATCAACCGCGCGTCGCTCGCGCTAGCCGAGGAGCAGGAGCAGCAAGCGAGGCAGAAGCTCGAGAGCGGAGCGCTGTCGGTCGCCGATCTCGCGTCCTATGAGACCGCCACCGCGCAGCTCGAGGAGACCGTCGTCTCGTCGGAGATGAGCCGCCAGCAGAGCTCGATTGGTTTGAGCCAGCTGGTGGGCGCCCTCGGCCCGAGCCCGGAGCGACTGGTGCCGAGCACCGAGCTACCCGAGCCGGGGCCGCTGCCCGGCGCGGCGGCGGTCGAGGCGGCGATCCGGCAGGACTCCGTGGAGCTCGCCGAGCTCGAGGACCAGGTCCGGCTCGCCGAGACTCAGGCGCAGACGGCCGGCGACGACATGCGCCCGAGGCTAGATCTCTCCGGATATCTCGAGACGAACGGCGTGAGCTCGGAGCTCCCGCACTCCTGGCAGCGGGCGGGCAGCATGAGTTGGTGGAGCGCCCAGGTCGGGCTGGTGTTTCAGCTCCCGCTCGAGGACCGCAAGAAGGACGCCGAGCGCGAGAAGGCGCGCCTCGCGGTGCTTCGAGCTCGCACCAGCCTGCGCGCCGCACGCGATCGCATCGCCTCGACCGCGCTCGCCGCCGTGACCAACGCGCAGGCTGCGCGGGCTCGGCTGGCTACCGCCAAGCGCACCCTCGAGATCGCGCGGACTCAGCTCACCTACCAGCAGCAGCGTTTCGCGCTCGGTCAGGGCCTACCGATGGAGGTGCAGCAGGCCCAAGATAGCGTTCGACTGGCGGAGCTTCGCGTGACGCGCGCGCAGGTGGACGCGGTCGAGGCTGCGCTCGCCATCGATCACCTGATGGGGCGGCTCGTCGCGCCGCGAGCTTCATGATGCGAACTCGCCGCTCCGCTCGTCATCGCGGGCGCCAGCGCCTGGCGCGCCACGCCCTCATCGCGATCACCGCGGCGATGGCGGTGGCGCTGGCGTGGACCGCGTGGGCGAGCAAGCGGCGCATCGACGAGGCGTCCTCGCTCCTCGTGCGCGGTCAGGTCGGCGCGTTCCTCGGTAGCCTCCGACAGCTCCCGCACGAGCAGGCTCCGTGGGAGTCGACCGCCGCCCTCGAGCGCTTTCTAGAAGAGCAGCGCAGTGCAGGTCTCCGCTACGTCGGGTTTCTGGCCGCGGACGGCAGACCCGTGGCGGCGGTGGGGCACGCGGAGCTCACGGGTCTCCACGCCGCGAACGGCGAGCTCACCGTCACTCGCAGCGCCGAGCGAGCGCGAGCGGTGTTCCCCCCAGGTCCGAAGCACGCCGAGCGCCCGACGCTGGTGCTCGAGCTCGAACCCATCGTGGCCAATCGCATCCAGGCCGATGCCAACCGAACCTTGCTCGTGAGCGTGCTGGTCGCCGCTACCTTCCTGGTCGTCGCGGTCGTCCTCTCGAGGCTCCTCGAGCAGCGCGAGCGCGAGGAGGAGCAGCTCGAGCGCGAGGGCCGCTTGGCGCAGCTCGGGGAGATGTCCGCGGTGCTCGCGCACGAGATGCGAAACCCACTCGCCTCGCTCAAGGGGCACGCTCAGCTCCTCGCCGAGCAGCTCGAGGACGGGAGCAAGCAGCGGAAGAAGGCCGACCGGATCGTGGCCGAGGCCAAGCGGCTCGAGGATCTCGGGACGACGCTCCTCGACTTTCTGCGCTCCGGCAAGGTCGAGCTCACCGACGCCCGTCCGCTCGAGCTCGTGCAGCAGGCCGTCGAAGCGGTGGATGGTGCGCGGGTCACGATCGCGTGCGCCTCCGCCCCGGAGATCTGGCGGCTCGATCCCCAGCGGCTCCGCCAAGTCTTGAGCAATCTCCTCACCAACGCCATCCAAGCGACCGAGGGAGGCGCGCCCGTCGAGGTCGCGGTGGGTGAGGGTGACGGAGGGCTCCGCATCTCCGTCCGCGATCACGGGCCCGGCCTCGAGCCGGGAGAGGAAGAGCGCATCTTCGAGGCGTTTTACACCAAACGCGCCAAGGGTGTTGGGCTCGGGTTAGCGGTCGCGCGCCGCATCATCGAGATGCACGGTGGCAAGCTCGACGCCGCAAACCATCCGGGTGGTGGCGCGCTCTTCAGCATCGTCATTCCGGGACAGGGCACCAAGTGATGGGACACATACTGGTCGTCGACGACGAAGAAGGCATCCGCGAGTTTGCCGCAGAAGCGCTCGAGGTCGAAGGACACGTGGCGCGCGCCGTGTCGAGCGGCGCGGCGGCGCTCGCCGAGCTCGCCAAGAGCGCCTTCGACCTCGTGATCACCGATCTCAAGATGCCGGGCATGGATGGCCTGTCGCTCCTCAAGCGCGCCCGCGAGCTGCAGCCGGAGCTCGAGGTGATCGTGCTCACCGCCCACGGCTCGATCGATCTCGCGGTCGAGGCGATGAAGCTCGGAGCCTTCGATTTCCTGCAGAAGCCGGTGGAGAGCCCCGCCGAGCTCCGGCTGGTCGCTGCGCGCGCGCTCGAGCGGCGCTCGCTCCTGACGCTCAAGGAGGGCGCCTCACGCGCCGAGCTGGAGTCGCCACCGCTCGGATACGCCGACGCTGGGATGCAGCGCATCGTCGAGGCGCTCCACAAGGTCGCGCGCACCGACGCGACCGTGCTCCTCGCGGGAGAGAGCGGCACCGGCAAGGAGGTCGCGGCGCGCGCGATCCATCGCCACAGCCCGCGCGGCGCCGGTCCGTTCGTCGCCATCAACTGCGCGGCGCTGTCCGAGCACCTGCTCGAGAGCGAGCTCTTCGGTCACGAGCGCGGCGCGTTCACCGGGGCGCACGCCTCGAGGCGGGGTCGTATCGAGCTCGCTGCGGGAGGCACGTTCTTCCTCGACGAGGTGGGCGAGCTTCGCCCGGACTTGCAGGCGAAGCTCCTTCGCGTACTGCAGGAGCGCACCTTCGAGCGAGTCGGCGGCGCCCGCACCATGCACGCCGACGTCCGCTGGATCGCTGCGACCAATCGCGATCTCGCGGAGATGGTCTCGGTCGGTCGCTTCCGCGAAGATCTCTACCACAGGCTCGCGGTGTTTCCGGTGCGGCTCCCGTCGCTCCGGGAACGACGCGCCGACATCCGCCCGCTCGCCAAGCACCTGCTCGCGCGCATCGCCGCGGAGCTCGGGCGCCCCGGGCTGGTGCTCGACGAGGCGGCGCTCGCGCGCATCGAGAGCGCGCCCTGGCCAGGCAACATCCGCGAGCTCGAAAATACCCTCGAGCGCGCGGTCATCCTCGCCGACCATCGTGTCATCACCGCCGAGCACGTCATCATCGATCCGGTGAGCGCGGCGCGCGAGCCAGCCATCGATCCCGGCTCGGGGACGCTCGAGCACCTGGAGCGCCTCGCCATCGAGCACGCGCTCTCCCAGGTCGGTGGGAATCGAAAGCGCGCCGCCGAGCGCCTCGGGATCGGGCTTCGCACCCTGTACGACAAGCTCAAGCGGTACGGCCTCAACTGAAGGCGCGCGCCCGCCCGGCTCGGTTGCGGTCGCAGCCGGGGGCCTGGGGTTGGGTGAGGTCGGTCCGGCGCGGAACCGTCGCGGCGACGCGCCCGGTGGACAGCCCGGCCGTCCGCGTCTACGAAGAGCGCTCGCATGAGACTCCTCTCGACCCTCGAGACGCTGGCTGCGGACGCCATCCGCGCCGCGCACGGGGTGGACGCGCCCGCCGGCGTCCGCCCGACCACCACCCCCGAGCACGGCGACTACCAGGTGAACGGCGCGCTGCCGCTCGCCAAGAAGCTGGCGCAGCGGCCGCGTGAGCTCGCGACCCCGATCGCCGAGCGGCTCGCCGCCGCGCCCGCGTTCTCTACGGCGGAGGTCGCGGGCCCCGGCTTCGTGAACCTCCGCCTCGCCCCCGCGTGGCTCGCCGAGCGGCTGCTCGAGGACGCGAGGGACCGCGCGCGCGACGGGATCCCGACCGCCGCGCCCGTCGAGCGCGTGGTCGTCGATTTCTCGAGCCCCAACATCGCAAAGGAAATGCACGTAGGCCACCTGCGCTCGACCATCATCGGCGACGCGATGGTGCGTATCCTGCGCGCGGTCGGGCACGAGGTCATCGGGGACAACCACCTCGGCGATTGGGGCACCCAGTACGGCCTGCTCATCGTCGGGATGCGTGAGGTGGGCTCCGAGGAGGCGCTCGCGCAGGACGCCATCGCGGAACTCGAGCGCGTCTATCGCTACGCTGCCGAGCGGGCCAAGACGGACTCGACGTTCGCCGATGCCGCGCGCGCCGAGCTCGCGCGACTCCAGGCTGGGGCTCCGGAGAACCGCGCGCTCTGGGAGCGGTTCGTGGCCGCGACGCGGCGCTCACTCGAGGCGATCTACGCTCGTCTCGGGGTGACCTTCGACGAGTGGCTCGGTGAGAGCGCCTACCACGAGCTCTTGCCCGGCGTCGTGAGTGAGCTCTTGGCGCGCGGGATCGCTCGCGAGGACGACGGCGCGCTCTGCGTGTTCTTCGAGGACGATCCGGAGCTCTCCAAGGTGGAGACACCGTTCATCGTGCGGAAGAAGGACGGCGCCTTTTTGTACTCCACCACGGACATCGCGACCATTCTCTACCGGCGGGACCGTTTCCATGCAGATCGGTCCGTCTACGTCGTCGATCAGCGGCAGTCGCTCCATTTCAGGCAGCTCTTCGCGGTGGCGCGCAAGCTCGGCGTAGAGATGAAGTTGGAGCACCTCGGCTTCGGTACCGTGATGGGTCCGGACGGCAAGCCGCTGAAGACGCGAGAGGGCAGGGCCGTGACGCTCGCCTCGCTCCTCGACGAGGCCGAGGAGCGCGCGCGCGCCAGGATCCGCGAGGAGGGGCTCGACGTGCCCGAGGCCGAGCTCGACGCGGTCGCGCGCGCGGTCGGCATCGGCGCGGTGCGCTACGCGGATCTCCGGCAGAATCGCCTGAGCGACTACCAGTTCGACTGGGACAAGATGATCTCTTTCAAGGGGAACGCCGGACCGTACCTGCAGTACGCGCGGGCGCGCATCGGCGCGATCTTCTCGAAGGGTGGCGTCGAGCCTTCCGCGCTCGAGCTCGACGCGCCCCTCGTGCTCGAGGCGCGCGAGGAGCTCGGGCTCGCCAAACAGCTGCTCACCTTCGGCGACGCCGTGCACGCGGCCGCGGAGGGGTATCCGCACCTCGTGGCCGATCACCTCTACGCTCTCGCGCGCGAATTCAGCTCATTTTACGAGGCGTGCCCGGTCCTGAAGAGCGCCGGAGCGACCCGCGACACGCGCCTCGTCCTCTGCGACCTGACCGCTCGCCAACTCGAGCGCGGGCTCGGGCTGCTCGGCATCGCGACCATCGCGCGGATGTGATTCCGCGCCGGACCGACAACCCCCGAACGAGGCGCCACCGGGAGCGGGCTGGGGCTCGGCGGGTGGCGAGCTCGCTGCCTCACGGGCAGACGAGATACATCTTCTCGGGCGTGTGTTCCGCGAACCCGGCCACGCAGCTCTTGGCCGGTGGCGAGCCCGTGGTCCCCGACCAGATGGGGCTGAGCGCAGCGGGCCAGCTCCTCCAGACGAAGGCCGCGTCGAAGCGATAGACGATGCCGCTCTCGTACTCCGTGTAGACTTGGCTCGCCTCGGCGGACTGCCCGAAGAGCGACGGATCGAACTGCTCGAGCGACCAGAGTGGGAGCTCCCCCGGCTGATTCGGGCCGCCGGCGTCCCGGTCGTCGGAGAGGTCGACGATGTTCGCGGCCGAGACGACGTCCTCCTGGCTGTACGCGTAGATGTACGCCTTGGGCGGCGCCGAGAAGGTGAGGTCCGCGCCGCGCGCGGTGTGAGGCGGGAAGAGCGAGTGCGGCACCTGATAGACGGAGCTGAACTTCACCGGGAGGCTGCCGAAGACCGTGCGCGCGTCATCGATCGGCGGGCCCCAGACGCCATTCTTGCGCAAGTAGAGCTTCCCGTCCGCCGTGAACACCAAGAGCCGATCGATGTCGGTGATGAGGACCGTTTCCAGCACGACAGCGCAGGGCGGCGGCGCGTTCGGCCCCGTCCACACGCTCGAGAGGTACTCCTTGGTCCACGCGGTCGCGGTAAATAGCCTCGAATACAGGCGGAGCCCGACCTGGTCGTCTACGCTCCCGTTGCAGTCGTCGTCGACTGCGTTGCACGTCTCGTCGAGCGGGAGCACCGCGCCCGAGCACGCGCTCCACGTCCCGCTGGCGCAGGTCTGCGTCCCCGCCTTGCACGGTCCGACGCCGTCGGTGCCTGGCGCACCCGTGTAGCAGGGCCTCGTCTCGCCTTCGCTGCACCCGCATCCTTCGTCGATGGTTCCGTCGCAGTCGTCGTCGACGCCGTCGCACGCTTCGGCCGCGGCCGGCAGCACCTCCCCGGTGCAGCTCGCCGGGAAGTCCCCGCCCTGGCAGGCGTGCGTCCCGTGCCGGCAGGCGCCGACGTCCTTGGTGCTCGGCGGACCCGAGTAGCACGCCTCGGTCTCTCCGTCCGTGCAGCTCCCGGGCCAGGTTCCCGCCTCGCTCGGCGCGCCCCCGCCGCCGCCGCCGCCATCCATGCCCGAGTCGTCAGGGAGGGTGGAGGCGTCCGGTTGCGGGTGGTGGTTTGGGTCCGCCTGCTCGTCGACACCCGAGGTGGCGCAGCCGAACGAGGCGAGACAGAGAAGGAAGAGAGCCGTCCGCATGGCGCCGCCAAGGATACCATGGCGATGGGACGGCGCTCGCCGGCGACGCTGCCGCCCGCGCCGGGGCTCGTCGCGAGGGCCGCCGCGCGCCGGGATTTCCGGAAGCCGCGGGCTGATTGTCCGTCCGATCCCGGTCGACCGATGCGACAATGGTGAAGAGCCATGAGTGATGGTCAGCGGTATCAGGTCATCGAGCGGATCGCGGCGGGCGGAATGGCGGAGGTGTACCGCGGCGAGAGCGCGGGCATCGAGGGGTTTCGCAAGAAGGTCGCGATCAAGCGCGTGCTCCCCAAGCTCAGCGCCAATCGCGAGTTCATCAACATGTTCCTCGACGAGGCGCGCCTCGGCGCCTACTTGAGCCACTCGCGCTGCGTGCAGGTGTTCGACATCGGGCAGGGCGCCGGCTCGCACTTCATCGTCATGGAGTACGTCGACGGCGCGGACCTCAAGGGTGTGCTCGAGCATCTCACGGCGCACGGCAAGCAGATGCGCGTCGAGGTGGCGCTGCTCATCTCGCTCGGGATCGCGGAGGGGCTCGCTTACGCGCACCAGGCCTGTGACCACCAGGGGCGCCCGCTCGAGATCGTTCACCGCGACATCTCTCCGCAAAACGTCCTCATGACGCGTTACGGCGAGGTAAAGCTCGTCGACTTCGGGCTCGCGCGCGCCAGCTCGCACCTCACCGAGGAGGACGAGGACATGGTGAAGGGAAAATTCGGTTACCTCGCGCCGGAGGTGACTCTGGGGCTCGGGGCAGACCAGCGCGTGGACCTCTTCGCCGCCGGCATCCTGCTGTGGGAGATGCTGGCCGGCCGCCGGCTCTTCCTCGGCGAGAACGATCTCGAGACGTTCAAGCTGGTCCGCGACGCGCACATCCCGGATCTGCGCCAATTTCGCCCCGATGTGCCCGAGGACGTCGTCCGCGTGCTCGCCAAGGCGCTCGCTCGTGATCGCGCCCATCGCTACGGCACCGGCGACGAGCTCGCGCGCGACTTGGCGATCGTGCTCACGCGCCGGCCACCGGTCATCTACACGGACGTCGCCGAGCTCGTGAAGGCCGTCGCCGACGAGCGGGCGCTCAAGCGGCGCGCTCGCGGGCCGGACGCCTCGGCGATGATCGGCGATCTCATCATCGACGCGCTCCATGACTTCTCCGGCGTGCTCGCCGGAGACGCGGAGCCGGTCCACTCGTCGGCGCTCGGGACGCGAGGCGTGTCGGCGGGCGAAGGCTTCGAAGATCCGAGCGCGTGGGGGCTCGACTCCGTGTTCGAGGAGGCTCCCAAGCCGCCTCCGCCCCCGGTCCGCCGGCCTCCGCCGAAGCCAGCGGCCGAGCCCGCGCAGCGCGCGGAGGAGATCGCGGCCCGGGAGGTCACCGCCGAGGAGGCCCTCGCGCAGCCGCCGCCGCGCGAGCGCGTCGCGCCGCCACCGGAGCCGAAGAAGCACGACCCGTTCTGGCGTCGCTGGTTCGGGAGCTGACCCGAGGGCGGCGGCGGGCGCGCCCGGGTCAGCGGCGCTCGAGGTACTTCGCGGGCTCCTTCACGAAGCGGTCGCGGCAGAGCTCGCTGCAGAAGAAGTACGTCTTCCCGTCGTGCTCGAGGTGCGGTGCCGGCTCGCTCGCGACGACCTTCATGCCGCACACCGGGTCGGTCACCTGCTCGCCGGGCGCGCCGGCGGCGCTCGCGGCGCTCGTGGGCGCGGGTAGCGACGCGACATAGTCGATGAGCGAGTCGAGCTCCGCGTCGCTCACGCGCCCGCGATAGGATGGCATCGGCACCGCGAACCCCGCCGTGAGCTCGGCCGCGGGCTCCACGATGGCTCGGCGGAGATAGCCGCGATCCGCCGTCACGGTGCCGCCCTCCGCGAGCGAGACGGTTCGGCCGAGCGCGCCCCCGAGCAGCGGTGCGACGCGGGCGTCGTCGTGGCAGCCAGCGCACCCGAGCGATTGATAGAGCATCATCCCCGAGAGCGCGCGGTCGGGCGCTTCGGCCGGGCCTGGGGCGCTCGCCGCGGTGAGCTCGAGCGAGGCGACCTCGGCGACCAGCCGCCCGAGCGCCTCGTCGTCGCCGCTGCCGAAGACTCCGCGCACCCGGCCGGAGCCGTCGACCAGGAAGAATTGGCTCCCGTGGACGATGGGGTTCTCCTCGTCATCGCCCTTCGCGAGCGCGACCTTCATCTTCCCGGTGAGGTCGGCGAGCCCGCTCGGCGTGGTGCTGAGCAGGAGCCAGCGCGGATCCTTGGTCCACCGCTCAGCGTACGCTGCGAGCGCTTCGGGCGTGTCGTGGTCGGGGTCGACGGAGACGGAGACGAAGCGCACGTCGGGCCGCTCGATGGCGCGCCGGAGCAGGTTCATCTTGGCGGTGATGAGCGGGCACGCGGTGGTGCACCGCGTGAAGATGAAATCCACGATGAGCACGCGCCCGCGGAGCGACTGATCGGTCACCGTGGACCCGTGCTGATCGACGAACGAGAAGCGCGGGAGGTCCCACAGCACCGGGAGCTCGCCGCGCGCCGGCGGCGCCGTCGGCGCGGGCCGCCCGCGAGCACCCGCTGGGTTACGGGACTTCCGGATCCCGATCCACACGATGACGACCGCGATCCAGACCACCAGGAGCGGGCCGGCGATTCTCATCAAGCGTCGCTCACCCTGCGCGGACATGGCGCGGGAGCCTAGGACCGGGGGCGGGCTCGCGCAACCGCGCGGCGCCGCGCTCAGCGCGCGGTCTTGCGCTCTCGTCGTGAGGGCGTCTCCGCGCGCACCGAGACGTGCACGTGCGAGGCGTCCTCGAAGTAGACCCAGTCGAGCTCGGCCTCGACCGCGAGCCGCGCGAGCCAGCCGAGTTTGGCGCGATCGACGTCGGAGGTGGTGAGATCCGCGGCGCGTCCCTCGTAGTGGAGGCTCTCGGGGCCGTGCTCGCCCTCGCCATCCCACGCCTCGGTGACGCGGAGCGCGAGCCCCCAGCGGCGGCTCACCAGGCGCGAGAGCCGCTCGAGCCCGGCGCGCAGGCGCGGGGTCATCACCCGATCCGAGCCGGTGCCTTCCTCATCCTTGAAGACGATGCTCGGGCACTCGCACTCGACGAGCGCGCCGAAGCGCGGCGTCCCCTTGCGGATACGCTCCTCGATGGCGCCGACGGTCGCCGCCTCGCTTCCTTCCGGGAGGTGCTCACCCACGCGGAGCGCGCTCTCGCGGCTGCGCGACAGCGCGGCATCGTCGCCCGCGCCCGGGGCGCAGCCGACCACCCACGCGAGCGCGAGGATGGAGAAGAGGCGTCGGCCGGGCATGGCGGAGGCAATTTTCCGTTCCATGCGCGAGCTGGGCCAAGAACCCGGGGAGCTGCCGCCGGGAGCGGCGGTCTGCGGCGGCCTCGAATCGGGGCTCGCGAGGCGCGCTCGGGCGAGCCTGGCGTCTCGGCGCTGGCTCGCTTCTTCGCGCGCCACTATGCTCGCGCCTGGTCGCCATCATGCGCGCTCTCTCGATGATCCTCGGGCTCACGCTCGCCTTTGCGGCCGCGGCGTCGTGCAGCCGCAAGGCGACCGATCCCAACGCCGCGCTCCCGCCCGAGGCGCGCCACGGGCAGGAGCTCTACGCTCGCCTCTGTGCCGTCTGTCACGGCGAGCGGGGCGAGGGCTACCGCGCGGATGAGGCCACGCGGCTCGCGCACCCGGATTTTCTCGCATCGGTGAGCGACTCCTTCCTCCGCGCCGCGATCACCGACGGGCGCGCCGGTTCGACCATGTCCGCGTGGTCGAAGGAGCGCGGCGGCCCGCTCTCGGCCACGGACATCGACGCCGTGGTCCAGTACCTCCGGACCTGGGACCACGCGCCGCGCGCGAACCTCGACGAGCGGCTCGCCAAGGGTGACGCCACGCGCGGAGAGCGGATCTATCAGGTCGAGTGCGAGCGCTGTCACGGAGCGCACGGAGTGGGCGGCCCCTATGTGCGGATCGGAAACGTGGATTTTCTCCGCGAGGCTACCAACGGTTTCCTGCGGCTCGCGATCCAAGAGGGGCGCGCAGGCACCAAGATGCCGGCCTTTGGGAAGAAGCTCGGTGATGGCGGGGTGGAGGACGTGGTCGCGTTCTTGAGAAATCCGCCGCGCCCTGCGCCGCCGAGCCCCGCGCGTCCGCGGCTCAGCGGTCCCATCGCGCTCGGGCCGGTGCCGCTGAACCCGCACGGCCCCGAGCCCTCCGGGTTCGCAAAGTATCCCGCGACCACTCGCGTGGACGTGGTGAAGCACGAGCTCGACCGAGGCGCGAAGCTCGCGCTGCTCGATGCGCGCGCGCCGGCCGACTACGCGCTCGAGCACATCGCGGGCGCCGTGAGCGTGCCCTTCTACGACGTCGCGCGATATCTCGAAAAGCTCCCGAAGAGCGCCTGGCTCGTCTGCTACTGCGCGTGCCCGCACGCCGAGAGCGGCCAGCTCGCCGTGGCGCTCCAGAAGCAAGGCTTCACGAAAGTCACCGTGCTCGAGGAGGGGCTCGGGGTGTGGAAGTCGAAGGGATATCCCGTCCGTTCGGGTGAGTCGCCCTGAGCTCCGGCTCCCTAGGGGGTGAGCGCGAGGTGGCCCATCGAATAGTACCCGTCACCCCGCGCGGGCCGCACCTCGAGCGCGTCGAACCCGATGAGGGCGGCCGGCTCGGGCACGAGCAACCGCCGTGTGACGAGCCCGGAGCCGCGGGCGACCGGGACGCTCGCTCGCTCGAGCGCGCGCCGACCCGAGTAGAACTCCACCTCATACCCGTCGTTCGCGTCGAGCGCGAGCTCGAGCCCGCCCGCGTGTGATGGCTCGGGGAGGGTGACGCGGACACCGGCGGTGTCGAACAGCACGTTCTCCGCCGCGTCCCATGCGAGGCCGTCGGGTCGCGCCGGGGGTAGGGCCTCGGCCGAGAGCTCGAGCGCGTGGCCGCCGCGTGGGCACCGTCCGCCGCTGCCGGGCACGCGACGAAACACCGCGTGGTCGATGGAGAACGGGGCGTCCGCCCCGGCTACCAGCGCGTCGACGGACCTCGGCGCGTCGAGCTCGATGACGTCGCTCGGCGGCAGCGCGCTCCTTCCGTCGCAGCGATAGCGGACGCGCGCTCCGGCCGCCGGCGCCTCGAGCTCTAGCCGCCAGGCTCCGGCGGGCAGCGCGAAGGTGGGCAGCTTGGCCCCCGCGTCGGCACTCACGCGCGTGACCAGGCGAGCGCCCTCGTCGAGCCCTGCCTCCGCCTCGCCGCCCGCGAAGAAGTAGCCAGGGACGCGGATCGCCTCTCGGGCCCGCGAGACCCCGAGCGGGCCGCCTTCACGCCTCAGCCAGAGCCAACCGGTCACGGGCGAGGTGCCCGCGCCCCGGACCCGGATGCGCTGGTACTCGGCACGGAAGGCGGGGAGCTGGAGCAGCTCGCGGCCCGAGCGGAAGCCTGGCTCGGGCGCGCCGGCCGCGTTGTTGAACGCGATGATGTCGGGGCGACGCTCGAACACGTACGCGCCGTTGCCGAGCTCGTGACCGATGGCCCCGTGACCGAAATCGCGCGGCGGATGGCTCGCGAGGAAGCGATCATTCAAGCCGAGCATGTCGAGGCTCGGGAGCTTCGACCAGTAGGGAAGCGCGCCGGCCGCGTCCACCGCGAGCAGCGCCTTCTGCTTTCCGAACGCGCGCCCGAGCATCGGGCCGATGCTGAGGCCGTCCCACTCCCATCGTTCGGTCTTGCCGCGCCGGTTGGTGCCGTCCCCATGTTGCCTGGCGAACCCGAGCCCGAGCAGCGGGAGCGCCACCGCCACCGCGCCGAGCGCGCCGAGCCGATGGCGCCGCGCGCACGCCTCGGCCCCCTCGGCGATGAGCATCGCGAGCGGCACCATCGCCGGCAAGAGCTGGCGCCACGCCGGGAAGATGTCGCCGCCGACCAGCGCCACGTAAGCGGACCAGCCGAGCGTCATGGTCGCGGCGGGCAGCCACCGCTCGCGGCGCAGCTCCCTCCAGCCGGCGAGCGTGAGCGCGAGCGCCAGCGCGATCATCGGGACGAGCGGCTTCGCGCCGTCCCGCACGTACTCGAGCCCCAGCGTGAGCCTCTCCGCGTTGAGACTCACCTTGGCGAGCGCGGTGTTCGGCACCCACTGCCGATAATAGGCGAGCCGGAAAGCGAGCTGCGCGGCGAGCGCGAGCGCGGTCGGGAGCCCCACCAGCGCGGCGCGCCGGAGCGTCGCGCGGGAAGGCCGGCCGGCGAGGAGCGCGCCGAGCGTACCGGCGAGAGCCAGCACGACGCCGTCCGCTCGAAGGAGCGCCAGCGCGGCGAGCGCGAGCCCGGCGGCGGTGAGCGACCCCCGGCCACCGCCCGGGCCGAGCGCGCGCGCGAGCGCGACGAGCGCCGCCGCGATGACGCCGGCCATGAACCCGTGCTCGAGCGCGCCGATCGACCACACCGCGAGCGGCGCGAGGAGCGCGAGGCCGAGGCCGCCCGAGAGCACGCGCACGCCGCGGAGAGCCAGGGGACGCGGCGTGCACGACGTGAGCGCGAGCGCCGCGAGCGCCCCCAGCGCGTCGAGCGCTCGCGCGGTCGCGATCGGATCGGCGCCGAGCCGAATGGGTAGCGCGGTGAGGAGCACCCACAAGAAATCGGTGTACCCTTCGACCCGCTCCCCATCCGTCCAAGTGAGCCCGTGACCGCTCGCGAATCGCTCCGCGTAGCGGAGCGAGATGAGCGCGTCGTCGGACAAGAACGGCCAGTAATACCGCGCGTGGAGCGCGAGCAGCGCCGCGCATCCGGCGAAGAGCGCGAGCACGCCGCCGCGCCGCAGCCGGCGTCCGTCGAGCCGCGCCGCCGGAGCGCCCACGCGCGCGGAGCCTCGCGCCGCCACGCCGTCGCGCGCGGCTCCTGGGGGGGGCCGCTCCGGCGCGGAATCGCTCGCTGAGGTCACCAGCGCTCGCCGAACGGGCGCGCCTCGACCTCGAACGACCACGCGGAGCGCGGCTGCTCGACCAGGCGGAAGGCGAGCTCCGCGACGTCGTCCGGTCGGATGAAGAACGAGTCTGGCGCGTCCTTCATCCGGTCGCGGGTGCGCGGGAGATCGACCATGCCGTCGACGATGATGAGCGCGACATGGATCCCGGCCGGCCAGAGCGTCCGCGCCATCGACTCGGCGAGGCTCTTCTGCGCCGCCTTGGCGGGCGCGAAGGCGGCGGTGCGCGGCACCCCGCGCCGCGAGGCAGTGGCCCCGACGAACACGATGGCGCCGCGCCCCTTCGCCTTCATGCCCGGGATGACCTCGCGCGACGCGAGGAACGCGCCGAGCGCGTTCACGCGCCAAGAGAGCTCGAACTCCGCGGCAGTGATCGACTCGACGTCGCCCCAGATCCCCGAGCCCGCGTTATAGACGAGCACGTCCGGCTCGCCGAGCTCGGCGCGCACGCGCGCGAAGGCGGCGGCGATCGAGGCGGCGTCCGTAGCGTCACACGCGTACGCGCGCGCCTCGGGGAGCTCGGCGGCGAGCGCGCTCGTGAACCCGAGGCCTCGCGCGAGGAGCGCGACCCGGTAGCCTTCGGCCGCGAAGCGCCGCGCGAACCCCGCGCCGAGCCCGGGCCCGACGCCAAATACCAGGCAAACCCTGGCGGCCTGTCCGCTCATGAGGCCGGATTGCGGGCTCCGCGCGCCGGCGTCAAGGGGCGGCGCGCCGCGCCGCCGGCCGCGCCGCCCCGACCTCCCGCGGCCGCTCGAACCCGCTCGCGGGAACCTTCGCGACGCGTGGTGGTCGGAACCCCCATGCGCCCCTCGCACTCGCGGCTCGGCCTTGCGCTCTCGCTCCTCGGCTTCGCCACGCTCGGCTGCGCGCCCGGAGCCGCGCCGCCGGCCGCGCGTGCACCGAAGCCGCCCATCGTCGCGAAGCCGCCGGCCGCCATCGCGCCGCCGGCGCATGCCTCGGCGAGCCCGCCGGCGCGACCGCCCCCGCCGGTGGTGACGGCCGCGATGGCCGGTGAGCCGGCCGCCGACGTGCTCGCCGACGCGCGCCTCGAGCCGCTCGGATGCGAGGCTCAGACCGAGCTCGAGGAGCGGCGGATAGCGGACGAGATCCGCGCGATGCGTGCCGCGGTCGACGCAGAGTATGGTGCATGGGTCGCCGAGCAGCCGAGCTGTTGGGCCGAGTATCGGCGGCGCGACGAGGAGTCCCGGCGAGCCTACGCGTTCGGGGAGTCTTACGGTTACGGCGGGCTCGGGCTGAGCGGGGTCGGCTCGGGCGGCGGGGGCGTCGCGTATGGCCGGGGCGCGGGGGTGCGGCTGGTCGTGGGCTCGCGGCCGATGGCCGCCGCGAAGGCGACCCAGTACTCGTCGACCAACAACCAGGTGGCTGGCGTCGACGAGGCAGATCTCGTGAAGACCGACGGCCGTTACCTCTACCTCGCGATGAACGGCGCGCTCCGCATCGTCGAGGCGCTTCGGCCGCGCGTGGTCTCGGTCACCAAGCTCCCCGGCACCGCGCGCGAGCTCTTCGTCGAGGGAGAGCGCGCGGTCGTGTACAGCTCGAGCGCGGGCAGCCGGAAGTCGTGCACCTACGGCTACGACTGCCAGTTCGCCGGCGATGGCTCCTCGACGCGGATCACCGTGTTCGACGTCTCGAAGCCATCGGCGCCCAGGCGACTGCGCGAGCTCGAGCTCTCCGGCTCGCTCATGGCGGCGCGCCGTATCGGCCAGGCGATCCATACCGTGGTCGCCGACGGCGACTCGCCTCGCCCGAGCTATGCGACCTGGCCCGTCGAGCTGCCGTGGTGCGGCGTCCGCGAGGCGACCGTGCGCGCGCGGCTCGCGGCCTTGAAGCGGGAGAACGAGCGGAAAATCCGCGCGTCTCGGGCTGCGCTGCCGACCCTCACCGAGGACGGCCAGAAGACCTCGCTCTGCCGCGGACTCCTCCGCCCCAAGGCGGACGACGGCCACGCGTTCACCTCGATCGTCTCCTTCGAGCTCGGTGACGACCGCTCACCGGTCACGACCGAGACCATCGAGAGCCGACCGGGCGCGGTGTACGCCTCGGGCGACGCGCTCTACGTCGCGGTGACGCGGAGTCGCCCGGGCCGAGGCCGCTGGTTTTACTCCAACGCCGGCGAGGTGAGCGCGGTGCACAAGTTCCGCATCGGTGAGCGCGCGGGGGACACGCGCTACGTTGGCAGCGGCGTCGTCCCTGGCCACGTGCTGAACCAGTTCTCGATGGACGAGTGGTACGGTTACCTACGCGTCGCGACCAGCAAGGGGCGCGTCCCCGATCCGAACGTCGAGAGCGAGCTCTCCATCCTGCGGGAGAGCGCGGGCGGCGCCCTGGTGCGGGTTGGCGCAATCTCCGGGATCGCGCCGGGCGAGGACATCCGCGCGGTACGTTTCGACGACGACCGCGGCTACGTGGTCACCTTCAAGAAGACGGACCCGCTCTTCGTCCTCGATCTCTACGACCCCGCGCGCCCGACCGTGCTCGGCGAGCTCAAGATCCCGGGATTTTCCACCTACATCCATCGCCTCGACCCGGACCACCTGCTCAGCATCGGCTTCGACGCGGACGACCACGGAGACTTCGCGTACTTCGATGGCGTCATCCTGCAGCTCTTCGACGTGAAGAGCCCGACCGAACCGAAGCTCCTCCACAAGGAGAAGATCGGTTCACGCGGCTCGAGCTCGGCGGCCGCCACCGACCACCTCGCCTTCAACTACTTCCCGGAGCGCGGGCTGCTCGCCATCCCGATGACCATCTGCGAGGGCGGCGGCGACGGCGCGTACGGTGATCGGCTCACCTTCAGCGGGCTCCTCGTCTACGACGTGAACGTCGAACGCGGCTTCGAGCGCCTCGGCGGTATCGATCACGGTCGCGCCGGGGTGAGCTGCTCCACCTGGTGGTCGAGCGCAAACTCGGCGGTCGAGCGGAGCGTCTTCGTCGACCAGCTCGTCTATTCGATCGCCGGGGACCGCGCCAAGGTGCAGCGGCTCGGCCATTTCGGGACCGACGTCGCTGACCTCCCGCTCACGCCGTAGAGCCGTGCTATGAGTCGGAGCCTGGTCATGACCTGGCTCCGCGTCCGGCAGATCGCGCTGTTCCTGCTGCTCGCGGCGTGCGCGGCGCTGGGCGTGTGGGCCTGGCACACCGGGCGGCTCACCCAGGCGGCCATCGCGAGCTGGGTGGACTCCTTCGGAGCCTGGGCGCCACCGGCGTACCTGCTCGCCTTCGTGATCGGCGAGCTCGTGCACGTGCCCGGCATGGTGTTCATCGCGCTCGCGCGCGCCGCCTTCGGTCCTACGAACGGGCTCCTGCTCGCCTACTTCGGCGCGGTCCTGTCGGTGACGGTGCCCTTCCTCGTGGTTCGCGGGATGCGGAGCCAGCGAGAGCGCTCGTGGACGCCGCGCTGGCGGCTCCTCGCCAAGATGCTGGAGCGCGTGGAGACGCACCCCGTGAGCAGCGTCATCGTGCTGAGGCTCGTGCTCTGGCTCTCACCGCCGCTCGACTACGCGCTCGCCTTCACTGGTATTCGCACCAAAGACTACGTCCTAGGCTCGGCGATCGGCCTCATCCCGAGCGTGGTCGGCGTCGTCTTCGGGGTCGGCTGGCTCGGCGGCCACTGACCCTGGCCGCGCGTCTCACGCTCGGCTAGCCATCGGATGCGCGGTCACCTAGCCTCCCGAGCGATGCAGATCCTCGTCCTCAACACCGGCTCCTCGAGCGTCAAGTATCAGATCGTCGACCCGGAGCGCGCCACCGCGCTCCTCGAAGGCCAGCTCGAGCGGGTGGGGGAGGCGCAGAGCCACCTCGAGGCCTTCGAGCAGGTTGCCGGGGCGGCGCGGAAGCACGAGCTTACGGCCGTCGGTCACCGGGTGGTGCACGGCGGTGAGCGCTTCAGCGCGCCCGCGCTCATCGACGACTCGGTCATCGCCGCCATCGAGGCCTGCGTACCGCTCGCGCCGCTCCACAACCCGAGCAATCTCGCCGGGATCCGCGCTGCGCGCCGGCTGTGGCCGGGGCTCCCTCAGGTGGCGGTGTTCGACACCGCATTTCACGCCAAGCTCCCGCGTCGCGCGCGCACCTACGCCATCCCGCCCGCGCTCGCCGCCGAACACGGGATCCGGCGCTACGGCTTTCACGGCACCTCGCACGCTTACGTCGCGGAGCGGGCGGCGCGCGCGCTCGAGCGGCCGCTCGGCGAGCTGCGCCTGGTCACCTTGCACCTCGGCAACGGCGCGAGCGCGTGCGCGGTAGAGTACGGCCACTCCACCGAGACCAGCATGGGCATGACGCCGCTCGAGGGCCTGGTGATGGGCACCCGCGCAGGCGATCTCGACCCCGGCGCGGTGCTGGCGCTCCTCCGGAGCGGGCTCGACGTCGACGCGGTGGATCGCATCTTGAACCACGAGAGCGGACTCGCCGGACTCGGCGGCGTGGGCATGGATCTGCGCGACATCGAGGCGCGCGCCGCCGAGGGAGACGATCGCTGCCGGCTCGCCATCTCGGTCTTTTCGCACCGCGTGAAAAAGTACGTCGGGGCGTACGCGGCGACCATGGGCGGGCTCGATGCGATCGTGCTGACGGGCGGCATCGGCGAGAACTCGGTCAGCATGCGCCGCCGAATTCTCCAGCGCCTCGATTTTCTCGGGCTGTCCTTCGACGAGGATCGGAATCGCTCGGTTCGGTTGGACTCCACGACAGACGTGGCGCGGGTCAGTCGAGACGCCTCGCGCGTCGCGGCGCTGGTCGTCAACACCAACGAAGAGCGCATGATCGCCCTCGAGACGGCGGCCATCGTCGCCGAGCGCACCCGAGTCGACAACCCCGCGCCCATCCCCATCGCGGTGAGCGCGCGCCACGTGCACCTCGACGCGGAGACCTTCGCCAAGCTCTTCGGTCCGAGCGCGACGCCGACCCACTACCGCGACCTCTCGCAGCCCGGACAGTTCGCCTGCGAGGAGCAGGTGAGCTTGATCGGGCCGCGCGGGCGGCTCGAGCGGGTGCGCTTCCTCGGGCCGTTCCGCTCGGCGAACCAGGTCGAAATCTCGCGCACCGACGAGTTCCTGCTCGGCGTGGACGCCCCCGTCCGGGACTCGGGGAAGACCCGAGGCTCGGCGCCCGTCACGCTCGAAGGCCCGGCTGGCACGGTGCGCCTCAGCGAGGGGCTCATCTGCGCCAAGCGGCACATCCACATGACCCCAGCCGACGCCGCCGCGTATCACGTGAGCGACGGTGACGAGGTCGAGGTCGCCATCAGCGGCGGCCCGCGCGAGCTGGTCTTTGGCGGCGTGCTCATCCGGGTGTCCCCGAACTACCGGCTCGAGATGCACATCGACACCGACGAGGGTAACGCCGCCGAGCTCGACCGCGGCGCCGAGGGCGCGCTCGTCTACACGCCGGCCACGAGCGGCGCGACGGCGAGCCTTCGCGCTCGCCGCCGCACGCCGGAGTGACTCAGGAGGCCTTCTGTTTCATGACCTCGATCTCGAGATCGAGGTTCACCTTGTCGCCCACGAGGACGCCGCCGGCCTCGAGCGCCTGGTTCCACTCGAGCCCGAAATCCCGGCGGTTCAAGCTGGTGCTCGCGGAGAAGCCCGCGCGCGAACCGCCCCACGGGTCCGTCACCGTGCCCGAGTACTCGACGTCGAGCGTGACCGGCTTGGTCACGCCGCGAATCGTGAGGTCACCCGAGAGCGCGTACTTGTCGCCGCTCTTCTTCTCGATCTTGCTCGACTTGAAGGTCAGCTTCGGAAACTTCTCGGCGTCGAGGAAATCTGGCGATCGGAGGTGCGCGTCGCGCTTCTCCTCGCGGGTCTCGATGCTCCCGGCGTCGATGGTGACCTCGAGCTTGGCGGTGGTGAGATCGTCGGGATCGAAGGACAACGTGCCGTCCCACGTCGCGAAGCGGCCGCGCACCTTCGACACCATGAGGTGCCGGACCCAGAAGTTGACGCTCGAGTGCGCGTGGTCGAAATCCCAGTTTACTTGGCTCATGTGTTCCGCTCTCCTCGGTTTCAGGGTTGCGGCGAGAACATGCGCTCCGGCCCCCGATGGAACAAGCCGGGCTGATCGCAAATGATTGTTGCTACCATAGCAACAATCACCGTTTTCGCGCGTGGTAGAGCCGCACCCCGGGCAAGATGAGCCGCGCGCCGAGCACCCGGAGCCCGGCGCGTTCGAGGAGCTCCTCTTGCGCGCCGAGTCCGCGATAGACGGCGCCGGGTACGCTCGTCACCCGTCGAGCGAGCCCGGGCACGAGCTCGAGCGGCCAGGTGGTGAGGCTCGCTTGGAGGAGCGTGCCGCCTGGGGCGAGCACGCGCCCGAGCTCGCCGAAGGCGCGCGCGCCGTCCGTGTAGAAATGCGAGCTCACCGTGTTCGTCACCAGCTCGAAGGAGCCGTCCGCGAAGGGGAGCTCATAGACGCTCCCCTCGACGAGCTCGGCCCGATGCGCGAACGCCTTCGCGCGCGCTCGCGCCAGCATCTGCGGCGAGAGATCGAGCCCGGCGAGCTCCGCGTCGGGCCACCGCGCGGCGAGCGCCACCAGTAGCTCGCCGGTGCCGCAACCGACGTCGAGGATCCGTCGCGGGTGGAGCCCTCGCGCCTCGGCGAGGAGCTTTCGGTGGATGCGCGAGTAGAGCGTCCACTGGAAGATCGGTTGGTCGTAGACGCGGCTCCAGGCGCGAAATAGCGCGCGGACGAGCGGCTGGCTCGGGGTGTTCATGCCGCCGAGTGTAGCGCCCCGGCTCGGCTGCGCGCTCGAAACGGACGACCCGCTCGCGTCGAGCGGTTCGGCGGAGCCTCGCGTGTTAGGGTCCGAGCCCCGCGCCATGCACGATCTCAGCATCCTCATGACGTTCGCCGGAGGCCTCGCGGCAGCGCTCGTACTCGGCTTCGTCGCCCTGCGCCTGCGGCTCTCACCGATCATCGGGTACCTACTCGCCGGCGTGCTGGTCGGGCCGTTCACGCCGGGGTTCGTGGCCAATCACGCGGTCGCCAACCAGTTCGCCGAGATCGGCGTCATCCTGCTCCTCTTCGGGATCGGGCTCCGCTTCCACCTCCAGGAGCTCCTCGCGGTGTGGACGGTGGCGCTGCCGGGCGCGCTCATCCAGAGCACCCTCTCCACGCTGATGATGGCGGGGCTGCTGCACCTCTTTGGCTGGTCGTGGATCTCGGGCTTCATCCTCGGCATGGCCATCTCGGTGGCGAGCACGGTGGTGATGGCGCTCGTGCTCGGTGAGCGGCACGATCTCCACGCCACCATCGGGCATATCGCGATCGGCTGGACGGTCGTGGAGGACATCCTCACGGTGGCGCTCCTCCTCCTACTTCCCATCTTCTTCGGCCCGGCCAGCACTGGTGAAGGCGCGGGCGCTGCGCTCGGGCTCGCGGGCCTCAAGGTGGTCGGGCTGCTCGCGGTGGTCGTGGTGCTCGGGCGATGGGTCATCCCGCGGGCCCTCGACCGGATCGAAAAGACGCGCTCGCGTGAGCTCTTCACGCTCGCGGTGCTGGTCCTCGCCATCGGCATCGCGGTCGGATCCGCCGAGATCTTCGGCGTCTCGATGGCGCTCGGCGCGTTCCTCGCCGGGCTCGCCGTCGGGCGCTCGGAGTTCGGCGCGCGAGCAGCGGGCGACGCGGTGCCCATGCGGGACGCCTTCGCGGTGCTCTTCTTCGTCTCGGTCGGCATGCTCTTCGATCCGATGAGCGTGGTGCGCTCGCCGCTCTTGGTCGGCGCGGTGCTCTTCGTCGTCGTGATCGGCAAGCCGCTCGCCGCGGCGCTCACGGTGCGCGTGCTCGGCCGGCCGACGGCGACCGCCATCCCGGTGGGCGCGGCCTTCTCGCAGGTCGGCGAGTTCAGCTTCATCCTCGGCGCGGTCGCCAAGGACCTCGGGCTGCTCAGTGACGAGGGATGGAACGCGCTCATCGCGGTCTCGATCCTGTCGATCGCGATGAACCCCACCTTATACCGGTGGGCGCGCGGGCTCTCGTCGGCGAAATGGAAGGCGGAGCCGGCCCCGCTCGCCCAGCGCCCGGCGATCGACCCGAGCCACTCGATCCTGGTCGGTTTCGGGCCAGTCGGGCGCATCGTGCATCAGCTACTCCTCGAGCGGGGCGCGCGGGTCACCGTCATCGAGCTCAACTTGCAGACGGTGCGCCGGCTCGAGGCCGAGGGCGTCGAGGTGATGTACGGCGACGTGCTCCGGCCCGGCACGCTCGAATCGGCCGGCATCGCGACCGCGGGGAGTCTCGTCCTCAGCGCCGGCGTGGAAGACGCGGCGGAGATCATCCGTCAGGCGCGCATCTTGAATCCGGAGCTGCGCGTCCTCGCGCGCTGCGCGCATCTCCGCGACGCGCCGGCGCTCCGGCGTGCCGGAGCGAGCGTGGTCGCAGCGGGTGAGGCGGAGGTTGGCGTCGCGCTCGCCGAAGCGGTGACGGCCGGCGAAGCGACCCCCTGCGATGCGCGCTTCGAGCAGCGCAGCCAGGTGCGCGAGCGCCTCTACGCGCACGGCGGGGCCGCCTCGACGCCGTCGGCCTCGGCGTGAGGCAGGCGACGGGCGGCGCGCCTCAGAAGCGGTCGCGCATCGACGGTGTCGGCCCGGCGAAGACGGCGGCAGCGAGCGCGAGCGCGCGCTCGCTGCCGGCGAGGAGCCCCGCGCGGGCGAGCGCGCGCGGCGCGGCAAACCCGCTGTAGAGCGGGCCGAGGCCGCGCGCGCCGACGTGGAGCGCTCCCGCGCCGCCGGCCGCGACGCGCCCGCACCCCTCCTCGACCTCGAGGACGAACCGCCCGCGGTTGTTCGCGAGCAGCGGATCGTCGAGCTCGAGCTCGAGCCGCGCAGAGACGCCTGCCGGGTAGCCGCGCGTCTCGAGCGCGACGCGCGCGTCGACCAGCCGGAGCATCCAATGCTCCGCGACCTCTGCGCTGGCTCGCTCGGGCAGGTGAGCGAGCGCCGGAGCGCCGAGGCCGGCTGCGAACGTCACCTGGTCGGCGAGCGTGCGATGCTCGGCGATGAAGCCGAGGAGCGCGCGCGTAGCGCGCGCGCTCGCGCTCACGAAATCCGAGAGGCTGAGGTCGTAGCGCCCGCGCGCGTTTCGCGACTGCGTGAGGTAGAGGTAGCCCTCGGGTCTTCCGTCGGCGAGGGCGAGGTATCCCCGCGCGTGCTCGCCGCGCGGCCGGCGGATGCGGTTCCAGACGAAGTCGCTGCGAGCGAGCGAGCCCGGCTCGTCGCGCGCGACGAGCTCGTAGAGCTCGCGCAGGGAGGCGGTGTCCTCCGAGCGGAGCGCGCGCACCTCGAGCTCGCGCTCCGCCCGCGGTAGCTCCGCGACGCCCACCGCGTGGCGAAAGCGGCAGCCGGCCGGCTCGAAGCCGAGCTTGCGGTAGAGCGCGAAGGTGGTCGGGTAGAGCGCGGCGAGCGCGACGCCGTCCTCCGCGGCACGCGAGAGCTCCGCTTCGACGAGCGCGCGCGCCACTCCGCGCCCGCGGTGCTCGGGCGCGACCACCACGCCGGAGATCGCCGCGAGCGTCACGCGCGCGCCGCCGAAGTACTGTCCCATGTCGATGCTCACGCTCCCGCCGAGCACCGCGCCGTCCTCGCGCGCGATCCGGATCGCCCCGAACCGCGTGTTGTCCGCCCACGCCGCGCGTTCTTCGCCGGTGAACCCGAACGACAGCGCGACGATGTCTCCGTACGCTTCGAGCGTCTCGGCATCGCCCGGGGTCATCGGCGCCAGCGAGAACGGGGCCATCCTGCACCGGAGGATAGTTCCGGACGGCGGGGGGCGGAAGCGCCGCCTCGCTCAATCGCTCGCCGCCCGCCTGCCGCGGTATAGAATGGTCGTCATGCAGCGACGCCTGAGAGTTGGGCTGGTGGCGGGGAGCTTGGCGGTGTTCGGCGCGCTCGCCGCGTGCTCGAGCGGCGAATCGAAGAGCGAGGGCGGAGCTCCGCGCGGCGGCAGCAGCACCGGTGGCACGCGAAACCCGACTTGCCAGAAGGGGACGAGCGCCGGCGAGGTCGCCGCACCGGTACTCTGGAAGCATCTCGACGGCGAGACGAGCTGGTATGCCTCGCCGGTCGTCACCGATCTCGACGGCGACGGCAAGCGCGAGCTCGTGGCCGCGTACTACTCGCTCTACGTCTTCGACTCGAGCGGGCGGTTGCTCGACAAGGTCTCCGACGGCGACGGCCGCGTGTACGCGCCACATGTGGTCGCCGACCTCGAGGGAGATGGCGTGGTCGACGTCATCGCAGGCAACGGAGAGCGGGTGCTAGGGTACGAGTTTTCCGAAGGAAAGCTACGCAAGAAGAGCGGCTGGCCGGTGGATACGACGACGGCCGGCGAGGCGCCCGAGGTGCGAGGCCTCGCGGCGGGGGATCTCGACGGCGATGGGGCGCTCGAGATCGTCGCTACCACCACGCAGACGGCGAGCACCGAGAGCGGGGGCGCGCAGGTGTTCGCGTACTCTGCGAACGGGAGCCTCTATCAGCCTGCCGGGCTCTCGTGGCAGGCCTGGCCGCGCTATAACGACAGGAAAGGCACCGGCAACGACGCCGATCGCAACGGCATGGGTCACAGCGGCTACGGGTGCTACGGCCTCAACGTCGGCATCGGCAACATCGATGACGAGCCGGATCTCGAGATCCTGGTCACTTACGACAACCACCACATCCAGGCCTTCAAGAAGGATGGCGTCGCGATCGACGCCGCGCCGTGGTTCACTAACCGCGAGAGCGAGCACGCGGGTGAGCGCCTCACCTGGGGGCAATTCATCCGCTGGCTCGAGCCGGGCGTCGAGCAAGCGCACTATCACCAGCACAGCGGCGACTGGCCCGACGTGAACGAGACGCCTTGGCTCCAGTGGACGGCCTCTCCGCCGAACGTGGTGGACCTCGACGGGGACGGCAAGAACGAGGTCGTCGGCGTCCCGAACGCCGAGCAGCACGAGCCCTATGAGACGCAATTTTACGCCATCATGGCGCTCGAGGGCGCCTACGGAGACGGCAGCCGCTCGGCGATGCGAAAGGCCGGCTGGGAGGTGCTTCCGCATGGAGATACGCCCATCACGGTGGACGGCTACTACCCGCCCGGCGGCGTGCCGGCGGCCGCCACGGTCGACATCCAAGGTGACGCTCGCCCTGAGCTCATCGTCTCGCTCAACGACGGCTTCATGTACGCGTTCGACGCCGGGGGGCAGCGCATCTGGCGCTTCGACTACACGTTCGGCAAGCGCATCATGTACGCCTCCGAGGCGAGCGTCGCCGACCTGAACCAGGACGGCTCGCCCGAGCTTCTCTTCACGACCTACGGAGCTCCCGACGTCACCGACTCCGGTCACCTGGTGATTCTCGGGGCGGATGGCTCGCTGCTCCATGACGTCTCGCTGCCGAACCCTGGCCGCAACGGCAACGGCAACGGCGCTCCCGCCGCGCCCGCGGTGGGCGATCTCGACGGTGACGGCGTGCTCGAGGTGTTCGTTCAGACCTTCGATCACGGGATGGACGTCTTCAAGATCCCGGGCTCGGCCGAGAACTGCCTGCTCTGGTCGACGGCGCGCGGCGGGCCGCTCCGCATGGGGCAACCGAACGGGAGTTGAGCCGCGTGGCCACCCGGCTCCGCTGGATGGTAAGGTCGCGAGCATGCGAGCAGAGTTCACGCGCGCCGGGCGAACCGCGGTCATCGTCGCGCTCACGAGTGTGGCGTGCGGCTCGGCCGGGAGCGATGAGGTCGCGGCCGCGCGGGGCGCGGGCGGCGGCGCGGGGCTCGATGCGAGCCGCGACGACGGCTCCACCGAGGGTGACGCGGCGGCGGACGGCGACGGCGCCGTCCCGACGCCGCCCGACGACGAGCGCGAGCCGGACGACGCGACGGCGCCCGACTCCGGCATCATCGACGACGGCGAGCCCGACGCCGCGCCGGAGCCCGAGCCGGACCCGGAGCCCGAGCCGGAGCCCGAGCCCGAGCCGTGCCCGGCGCTCACCGACTGCGCGAGGGTCGGAGGCACCGCGACCGAGCACCACCTCGAGCCGCTCGAGTCGTGCGCGTTCCGATTGAAGCTCTATGATCGTTCGGCGACCGCGCGCGCCGAGCTCGATCAAATCGCGGCGAAGGCGAAGGGATACGTCGCGCTCGACGCGCTCGAGCTCAACCGGGAAGCGACCAAGGGCGTGAGCGCCAACACCGCCGAGCGCTTGAAGAACCACGCCTACCTCGGCTTTCGATGGAACTCGGGCGACCAGGCGACCGCGGACTGGTACCCGCAGGGGATCACCGGAAGCGAAGACACCGGGCAGACGAAGCGCAGGGTCATCGCGTCTTGGTACGACCGAAAGAACAGCCCCCCGAAGGGCATCCGGATCTCGCTCGTCGACTTGAGCAACCTGAACCAGATTCGCTATCGGCACATCCTCCTCGTCGAACCGAACGGCGCGAGCTTCGGCCCGGTGCTCACGGGCACCGGCGATTCGCTCCACGGCGGCGGGATCGTGTGGGTAAAGGACCTGCTCTATGTCGCCGACACCGCGCAGGGGTTCCGCGTGTTCGATCTCTCGCGCATCATCCGGGTGACCCACACCGACGACAAGTCACGGATCGGAGTGAGCGGAAGTCGCGTCGACGCCTTCGGATACGAGTACGTCGCTGGGCAGATCGCGCGCTATCGGCAGCCCTCGGGCGCGTGCAAGATCCTGTTCTCGTTCGCCGGGCTCGATCGCACGACGACCCCGCCGACCATCATGAACGGCGAGTACGTCGCCGACACGGTCACTGGAAGGCTCGCGAAGTGGCCGCTCGATCTCTCCACCGGCTGGCTCACGGAGACGGGCGGGCTGGTGCACGCGACCGGCGCATACATCTCCGGGCAGAGCCGCATGCAGGGCGCGTTCACGCGTGGAAGCGAGATCTACATCTCGTCCTCGAGCCAGTATCAGTCGTGGGGGCGGCTCTACCGCACCAAGGTGGGGCAGGAGAGCAAGATTTCCGCCTGGGTGCACGGCGCCGAAGATCTCTACTACGAGCGTTCGACCGATCGCGTGTGGACCTCGGCCGAGCATCCGAACACTCGCGACGTCGTCTCGATACCGCGGCAGGGGCCGTGAGCGCGCGGTTCCGCGCCGCCCCGACAATACTAAAGTAAACTATAAACTATTTACAATACTAAGGTATACTGTGAACTATTGGCGTTCGCGCGGGGGCGCGCGCCGAGGGGCCGGAAGCGCCCGCCTCACGACGGCGGCGCGAGCTCGAGCACGACGGCGCCGTCGATGATGGCGACTTCGCCGGCTTCCTTGAGCGCCATCCCGCCGGTGAGCTCGTAGTACCCCTTGGCCGGAAAGGCCGCCTTCCCGTCGAGCATCCAGCCGCCCTCGATGCGGCGTGCCCGCGCGAACACGCTCTTTGGCCCGCCGTCTTGGTACGGCGCGGGGTCGTGGAGCACGAGCACGTCGGGGGCGTCGCTCCCCGCCTCGTCTTTACCGGCCGCGACCACGCTGAGCCAGTGCCCGCCCTTGCGCCGGTAGGCCTCGGCGTGCGGGCTCGGCGCGTACCAACCCACGTGGACGAACGCCGCGCCACGCGGCCCGAGCCCGCTCGCGATCCACTCGAGGTTCGGGTGCGGCTCGTGGCGCGTGAACTCGTACGGGTGCTGCCGCCAGCCTTCGTACTCGAGGCGCGTCACGACGTAGCCGGCGCGGCGGACGTAGCGGTCGAGCCCGTGCATGAGCCCCATCGGGCCTGTGCCCGAGCGCGGGCCGGTCGCCATGTACTTCTGGCTGCTGATGAGGCGCACGAGCTCGACCTGCTGCTCGCGCGGTGTCTCGCCGTCCGGCGCGAGCAGGGGGTAGCCGTTCGCGGCGAGCCACATGAGCGAGTTCGAGACCGCCACCGGCCCGCAGTACGAGTTGCCGTTGCCCGGCAGCCCGAGCGCCGCGTCGGTCTGGGTGAGATCGGGCGTGTCGACCGCGCGCGCGGTGAGCCCGGGCGGGAGCGCGGGGGCCTCCGGGGCTGGCGGGTCCGGCGCGGCCGGCGTCGCGCTCGCGCTCGGCGTCGCGGGCTCGGGCATCGACAGAGGGGCCGCGCGCGCCGAGCGCGCTCCACGCGCGCCGCTCGATGGGTCCGGTGCGGCGCTCCGCGCCGAGGCCGAGCCGAGCTGGGCCGCCGCGCCAGCGCCGCCCGCGGCGAGCACCGCGGCGAACGCGAGTGAGCGTCGAATCCCGAGACTCATCGAGCTCGACGCTTAGCACGGCCTCCCGGCGCCGGGCCATGTTCGCGGCGAGCCCAGGTGGCGCGGCGCGATGAGCTCGCGCTATCGTGCGAGGAAAATGGAGCCTCGCACCCACCTCACCATCAACCGTAGCCTCTGCGGCGAGCCGGTCGCGCTCGAGGGAGGGCGCGCCACGGTCGCGCTCACCGCGACGCCGGAGATGGCCGCCGATGAGCGCGGGCTCGTGCATGGCGGCTTCATCTTCGGCCTCGCCGACTACGCCGCGATGCTCGCGGTGAACGAGCCGACGGTGGTGCTCGCGAGCGCAGACTCCACGTTCCGCGCCCCGGTCGTGGTGGGCGAGCGCGTGGTCGCCGAGGCGAACGTCACCGAGCACGAGGGCAAGCGCTACCGCGTGCACGTCGACGTGCGGCGCGGAGAGACGGTGGTCATGAGCGCAGATTTTTCCTGCGCCGTGCCCTCGCGCCACGTGCTCGACCGCTGAGCCGCGCCGGCGCGCCGCGCCGCCGGCCGCGCCGGCCCAACCCCGGAGTCGGCAGGGGGGGGCTCGACCGCCGCGATTCGAGCGCTTACCTTCCCGCGATGCGGCTCGCCGGCGGCGTCTTGGTGGCGGGGCTCGGGCTCGCGGTCTCGGGGTGTGACCGGCCGAGCGAGTCGAGCAGCGGCGTCCCTGCGGGGCCGCGCGTGCCTCCCGCCGCGAGCGTGGCAGCGCCTGCGCCGTGCGTGGCTCCTGCGGTGAGCGCGCCGGTTCCGGCCGAGCGCGCCGCGCGGGCCCGCGCCATCGAGACGGTGTTCCTCATCGTGATGGAGAACCGCGACTTTTCGGCCATCAAGGGGAACCGGGACGCGCCCTTCATCAACTCGCTCCTCGCCGAGGGCGCGCACGCGGAGAACTACCACAACGTGCCCAAGGGCACGCTCCACCCGAGCGAGCCGAACTACATCTGGCTCGAGGCCGGGGACACGCTCGGTTTCGTCTCCGACGCGCCGCCCGGCCCGAAGAACTGCGCGCGCGGTCGAGACCACCTGACCCGCCAGCTCGACGCCGCGGGGATCGACTGGCGCTCTTACCAGGAAGACATGAAGCCCGGTGCGTGCCCGCTCACGAACCACGGAAAGTACGCGCCGAAGCACGACCCGATGGTATTTTTTGACGATGTGTCAGGGAAAGACTGCCGCGACGAGCAGGCGGCGAACTGCCTCGCGCACATCTTCCCGTACCAGGACTTCGCGCGTGCGCTCGAGGAAGGGACCATCGGTCGCTACAATCTGCTCATACCCAACCTCTGCAACATCATGCACGACGACTGCGGGCCCGGGCCGGTCCAGCAGGGGGACGACTGGCTGCGCCGGGAGATCCCTCGGATCCGGGCCTCGCGCGCGTACCGCGAGGGCGGCGCCATTTTCATCACCTGGGACGAGGGCTTCACGGGCAACCAGCCGATCGGGATGATCGTCCTCTCGCCCTTCGCGAAGGTCGGCTACGCGAACCGCACGCCCTACAGCCATAGCTCGACGCTCCGCACCCTGCAGACCATCTTCGGGTTGTCGCCGCCGCTCGGGGACGCGGCGAACGCCGAGGCGCTCGGGGACCTCTTCACCCGCTTCCCTTGAGGCTTTCTCGGCGCCTCGGCGGGAGCCCCTTGCCCTTCCGTCCGGCGGCTCCATCATTCCGGCGTCACGACCCCGAGATGAGCCCTGAGCGGTCCTCCCCGATGACGGATCGGTATGAAGAGCCGAGAGCGCGCCTGGCCCCGTGGTCATCGGAGCGCCCCGCGCGATCGGTCGCGCGACCCCGGGCATGACGGCGGGCGCTCGGGTGAGCATGCCCGCCGCCGGGGCTCCCGCGCCGCCGGCGGCGCCCGCTCGCGTCGCGACCTTCGCCGCGCTCCGCGAGCGAAACTATCGGCTCTACTTCTGGGGCGCGGTCATCTCGAACATCGGCACCTGGATGCAGCGCATCGCGCAAGACTGGCTGGTGCTCGAGCTCACCCGTTCGCCGTTCGCGGTCGGCGTCACCATGGCGCTCCAGTTCCTGCCGCTCATGCTGTTCGGGCTCTACGGTGGCGTGGTGGCCGATCGCTATGAGAAGCGGCGGCTCCTCTTCGTCACGCAGGCCGTCATGGGGCTCCTCGCCGCCGGGCTCGCCGTGGTGACGTTGGCTGGCGCGGTCGCGGTCTGGCACGTCTACGCGGTCGCGTTCCTGCTCGGACTGGTCACGGTGGTCGACAACCCCGCGCGCCAGGTGTTCGTGAACGAGCTGGTGCCGGCGCGGCTGGTGCGGAATGCCGTGTCGCTGAACTCGGGGAGCTTCCAGCTCGCGCGGCTGGTCGGGCCGGCGGTGGCCGGCGTCATGATCGCCGCCAGCGGCTCCGGCTGGGCCTTCGCGGTGAACGCGGTGAGCTTCCTCGCGATGATCGCGGCGCTCCTCAGGATCGACCCGAGGCTCATGCAGGCCGTGCCGCGCGCCGCGCGTCAGTCGGGACAGATCCGGGAGGGCTTGCGGTACGTCTGGGCGCGGCCGGAGCTGAAGTGGCTCATCGCGCTCGTGTTCTTCATCGGAACCTTCGGCTTCAACTTCGCCATCATCCTCTCGGCCTACGCGAAGCTCACCTTCGCCTCGACGGCGAGCCTCTACGGGTGGTTGAACGCCACGCTCGCCGTGGGCTCGCTCGCCGGGGCGCTCCTCGCGGCGCGGCGAGCGACGGTGCGACTCGGCTTCCTGTTCACGGTGGCGGCGCTCTTCTCGCTCTCCATGCTCATCTTGGGCTTCGTCCGCGCGGTGCCGCTCTTCATGCTGCTCCTCGCGCCGTGCGGCATGCTCGCCATCGGCTTCAACGCGATGGCGAACGCCACCGTGCAGCTCTCGACCGACGCCCAGGTGCGCGGGCGGGTGATGTCGCTCTACATGCTGGTGCTCGCGGGCGGCACCCCGCTCGGCGCCACCTTCATCGGTGGCGTCACCGAGCTGTGGGGCGCGCCGGCCGCGATGTGGGTCTCGGGCGCGATCTGCCTGCTCGCGACCGTCGCTTGCGCGGTTGGCGCCGCGCGCGAGGCGGGGATCCGCGTGCACTTCGCTCCTCGGAACCTCGGCGAGCGGTGGTTCGTGATCGAGCGCCCCGAGGAGCACGAGGGGCCCTGACGCGCGCGGACGGCTACCCGTCGAGCATCGCCTGGTAGCCCGCGCGCGCGTCCTTGTAGATCTGAAACGGGAACTTCACGGGGATCCCCTCGAGCGCCGCGGCCAGCATCTCGAGGTGCCCGTCGAACCCGGCGCAGGACTTCGCGGCGTCGTCGTCCGCCGGGAGCGTCACCGTGAGCGTGAGCCGGGTCGCTTCGCCGGCGGGCGCGAGCTCCCACCGCATCGGACGCTCAGGCTCCTGCCCGCTGCTCCACGAGTAGACGAGCAGCCGCTCGGGCTCACACTCGGTCACCCTGCTATCGATGACGCGGCCGCTGTCGGCGAAATCGATGTGGACCGCGCCCCCCTCTTTCAGCTCGATGGTCCCCGGCGCGAGCCATTTGGCGAGCCCGCTCGGCTCGGTGAGCATGCGCCACACCGCCGCCGGCGGGTGCGCGAGCACGCGCTCGAGGCGCCCCTCGAAACCCTGGTCTCTTCGCTCGAGTCGGCCCAGCTTGAAGTCGTAGTCGGTCATCGTCGGGTGCTTTCTCTCGGAGACCCCGGTCTCGCTCCTATCGCGGGCTTCGTCAAGCCCGGGTCCCGGCAAATTGACACGACGCGTCGCGTGCCGTGACGGTTTTCTGACAGTCGCGCGCTCGGAAGCGACTTAGGTTGCCGGATCGTGAGTATCGCCGTCGTGGTGAACACGCGGGCCCGGCGTGGCGGTCAAGCCGCAGCGGCGCTCTCGCGGGCCGCGCTGCCGAGCGCGCGCATCCTCACCTCGCGCTCGCTCGAGGACACCGCGGGCTTCGTTCGCGAGCTGTCGCGCGAGCGGCCGCGCGTGGTCATCTCCGCGGGCGGAGATGGCACCGCCATCGGGCTCTTGAACGCCTCGCGCGAGGCCGCGCGCGCCGGCGTGAGCGTGCCCTGGCTCGCCGAGGGCGGCGCGCCCGAGACGCCGCTCGGGCTGCTCCCGCTCGGCACCGGCAACGCTTGGGCGCGGGTCATGGGCGCGCCGCGCCTGCGCCGCGCCGTCCAGGCGCTCGGCTCGATCCCGCTCGGCGCGCTCCCCGTGAAGCTCTTCGAGCTGCTCGAGATCGACGGCACCCTCGCGCATTTCGCCGGCACCGGCTGGGACGCCGAGATGATCGACGATTTCCACGAGCAGAAGCAGGCGGTGAGCTTCATCCCGCGCCGGATGCGCCAGGGGCTCGCGGGCTACCTCTACGGCATGTTCACGCGCACGATCCCGCGTCACTTCGGCGGGCCGCGCACCGAGGTCGAGCTCGTGAACACCGGCTCCGACGCCTATTTCGTCGACGACGCGGGCATGGTCCGCCCGCTCCCCGGCGGGGAGCACGGCCAGGTGCTCTACCGCGGGCCGACCAGCGTGTGCGCGGCGGGCACCACGCCCGAGTGGGGCTTCGGGTTCCGCGCCTTCCCGCACGCGGGCAGGATGCCCGGTCGCTTCTGCATGCGCGTCTACTCGGGAAGCGCCATCGAGGCGACGCTCCGGATGCGCGAGCTGTGGCGCGGCGCGATCGGTACTCCGAAGATGCACTCGTGGCTGGTCGATCGCTGCCAGGCCACCTTCTCGCACCCGGTGCCGTTTCAGATCGGTGGCGATCGCACCGAGCACAAGACTACCGTCGAGTACGCGCTCGCGAGCGAGCGGGTGAACCTGCTCGACTGGCGCGCGCTCGGCAGCGCCTGAGCAGCGGAGGGAGTGTCGGTGCGGCGCGCTGGCCGCGCCTGAGCAGCGGAAGGAGTGTCGGTGCGGCGCGCTGGCCGCGCGGCGCGGCCGCGGCGTAAGCTCACGGCGTGTACGTCGTCGCGCTGACGCGCTGGGCCGAGGGGCCGCGCGAGCCCGAGCTCGCCGCGCTGGCGCCGCTGCTCGGCCGGAACGCCTACGACGCGCGGCTCGTGCTCGCCGGCCCGCTCCCGCTCGTCATCGCGCGCACCGATGACCGCGACCGCGCCACGGACGCGCTCGCCCGGCTCCGCGCGCGCGGTCACGGCGCGGTCGCCTGCGACGAGACGGCGGTGGTGAGCTCGAGCGCGATGTTCGCGCCGCGTGATTTCTCCTTCGACGCGGCGCCCCGCGCGCCGCCCGTGCTCGTCGTCTCCGCGCCCGCGCGCGGCGAGCGGCGGCTCCGAGCGGAGCGCGCGCTCGCGCTGGTGTGCGCCACGCACGACGGCGACGCGGAGCAGACCATCGAGACCCGAACGCGCAAGCTCAGCCTCGGTCGCGCCGCGCTCACCGGCGGGCTGTCGTTCTCGAAGGCAGTCGTGAACCGGGAGCATCGTGAGTCGAGCGAGCGGGAGCGGGTGCTCTATCTCTTTCATCACGACGGAGCGGAGCCGATCTTCTTCTGCGAGTCGCGCCTCCGCTACGGCGGGCTCGGCGCACGCGTGGCGCCCACTACCATCGAGAACTTTCGCCGGTTGCTCGAGGCGCTTCGCGCCTGGGCGCCAGGTACGCTCTATAGCGAGCACCTGCTCGCTGCGCGCCGCCGGGCGGAGATCTCGTCGCTCAGCGCCGGCGCGGTGGCGCGGAGCAACGCAGGCGAGACGGATCTCGCGGCCCACCTCGTGGCGCTCGCGCACCGCAGTGGTCAACTCTGAGCGCGGCCCTCGCTCACCACGCGATCCCGCCCGGAGCGCTTGGCGGCGTACAGCCGATGATCGGCGGCCGCGATGAGCGCCTCCGGGCTCGGCTCGGCGAGCTCACCGAGCGATGCGACCCCGAAGCTCCCGGTCACCGCGATGAGCGTCTGCTCGAAGGATACCGGCGCTGCGGCGATGATTCGCCTGAGCCGTTCGGCGACCCGGGCCGCGTTCTCGAGCTCGATGCCGCGCAAGATGACCACGAATTCCTCGCCCCCGTAGCGCGCGAAGATGTCCTCGGCGCGCAGATCACGCCGGATCCGCGCGCTCGCCTCGACGAGCACCGCGTCCCCTGCCGGGTGGCCGTGGGTGTCGTTCACTCGCTTGAAGTGGTCGAGATCGAGCATGATGAGCGAGAGCGCGGCGTGATGCCGACGCGCGTAGGACACCTCCGCCTTGAGCCGCTCATCGAGGTGCTCACGATTGCACGCGCCGGTGAGCGCGTCCTTCACGCTGGCCTCGTAGAGCCTGCGGAGCGCGCCCTCCTCGTCGACGTCGGTGAGCGAATATCTGAAGGCGACCCGCGGCCCGAGCTGGATGGTGTCTCCGTCGCGGAGCCGCCGCTGGGTCACGCGCTCGCCTTGCACGAAGGTCCCGTTGGCGGACTCGAGATCCTCGAGCACGTACCCGTCGCCGTCTCGGACCAGGCGCGCGTGCCGGCGGCTCATCCCGGTGTCATTCACCCAGAGATCCGACTCGGCGCTGCGACCGAAGGTGTAGGCGCTCGCGGTCAGCGCGAGGACCTGACCGAGCTCGGTGCCCTGCACGCGGATGAGCAGGTGGCGGTCTCGCGGCGCGGTCGCCGCGCCCCGCCGGAGCTCCGCGAGGCTGACGATCGCGGTGCGCTCCCCGCCGTCGTCGTCGTAGTACTTGTCGTCGCCGACCATGGCCGCCAATTTCGCGAGCTGCTCGCCCTTTACATTATCACGGCCGGCGAACGCCTCGAAATTGTCTCCCCTTCGCGCCCTCGCTCGCGGGCCGTGCTCCTCGTTTACATGCTAGACTCGCCGCTCGTGACGGGAACTTTTCTTCACCTCATTCGCCACCCGGCGCTCTACGCGGCGCCCCTCGTCGTGGCTGCGTGCGCGGTTGGAACGACGGACGACGCGGCGAGCTCGCGAACCCCGGACGGCTCGACCGCGCACCCCGACAGTGGCGTCGCCGGTGCCGCGGGCTTCGGCGGTTCCGACTCGGGTAGCGCCGGCTGGCCGGGCGCCGGTGGCTCTCCCGATGCGAGCGCGGGTGGTCCCTCGAGCGGAGGCGCCGGCGGCGTCGGCGGAGCAGCCGGCGGGGGCGCGGGCAGCGGGGGCGCGGGCAGCGGGGGCGCGGGCAGCGGAGGCGCGGGCAGCGGAGGCGCGGGCGGCGCGGCGAACCCCTGCGGCGCAGACGCCTGCTCGATCGGCGGGAGCTGCGTCGAGTCCGGCGCTCCGAACCCGAGCGACCCTTGTCAGGCGTGTCTGCCGGCGCTCGCTCCCGCGGCCTGGACGGACGACACCTCGAATGTCGCCTGCGATGGCCAGCCCTACGCGACCGGCATCGCTCGCGCGCTCCCGAAGACTCCCTACGGTCACCCGACCGGGCTCTCGTGTCACAACTGCTACGCGTCGACCGGCGCGACCGCGCTCGCCGACACGCTCGCCAAGGTGCACCAGGCGCAGGCGGACGGCGCGGACTTCATCGAGCTCGATATCCGCGAGACCGGCGGTACCGTCTACGTGCAGCACGACGACGGCGCCGCCATCGTGGGCCCGAAGTTCGCGGACGTGCTCGCAGACGCGGCGCTGAAGTCTGGAGATCAGATCCTCTTCATCGAGAGCAAGGAGACGGCGCCGACCGACGCATTCATCGGAGCGGTGCTGGATCTCCTGGTCGCGAACGGCTACGGAAAATCGGGTCGCCCGGTGGTGCTCCGCGCCTTCGACGCGATCGCGGACAACCTCCGCATCGCTCGCAAGCTCCTCGGCCGTGCGAAGTATGCCGGGCTTCGCCCCTACGTGCGCTTGCACGTCCTCTACGGGGGCGGCGACGGCAACGACATCGCCGCGCTCCAGAACCGCATCTCGTCGGTGCGCGGCGCGGGGATGCACGGCGTCGAATTCGAGTACCGGACGCGGAATCTCTTCGGCGCGCTCGCGTACGCGCGCAGCCTCGATCTCGGGGTGAACCTGTGGACCATCCCGGTCACGTTCGGCGAGGTGTTCGTCGCGAGCATGCGAGACGAGGTCGACGTGATCACCAGCGACTACCCGGTGATCCGGGCCCGCGCGGTGGTCGCCGACGCCAACGGAGTCCTCTACTTCAACACGGCACGGCAGAAGGAATCGAGCGGGAGCCTCAGCTGGCAGCGAGCGAACTCGCTCTCCCAGATCACGCCGGTTGGCGGCGCCGAGCGTCCCTCGTTCGTCACGCGAGCGTCCGGGTCGAGCCTCTTCGGCACGGTGCTCTCGTTCGACTCCTCGAAGCAGGCGTACCTCCCCTTCCCGAACAACATGAACAACGACCCGAACGCCGGCTATCTCGTGTCGGCCGTGGTCAAGTTCGGCTCCCTCACCCCGAAGGCTGGTGACACCGCGGTGATCCTCGGCAAGGCTGACGCCGGCTCGTTCTCGCTCGAGCTCTACAAGGGCGCGGGCGTCCCCGGTGTCCTGCGTTTCGCCGTGTTCGCGCAGGGCCAGTACTGGTACGCGACCGCGCCGATCACCGCGCTCGACACCACGCGCTCGTTCATCGTGACCGGCGCCTACGATGGCAATGGCTCGGTGTGGCTCTGGATCGACAACAGCGCCGATGCTTCGACGACCGCCGGGCCGGTCACCGCGGGGGTGTCCATCAACGGAAGTCGGCTGCTGCTCGGAGCCGATCCGCAGGACGGCGCCGCTCCGGCTAGCCAACGCTTCTTCTTCGACGGCGAGGTGCAGATGGCCGTCGTGCAGAAGTGGGCGGATCACTAACGGGGGCGGGTGCGGCGCGCGGGCCGGCGATGATGCGCGCGGCGCTCGCGCGCGAGCGCTGAGATCGCCTAGGCTCGGGCGTGGCTCGTACGCGCGTCGGCACGATCAAGGAGCTCTGGCGGTTCCCCGTGAAGTCGCTGGGGGGCGAGCGTCGGCGGGAGCTCGAGCTCGAGCGTCGCGGCGCAGTAGGTGACCGTCTCTGGGCGGTGCGCGATCTCGAGCGCGGAGAGCTCACGAGCGCCAAGAAGCTGCCACGCCTGATGCTCATCGAGGCGCGCTACCTGGAAGAGCCGCGCGCCGGCGAGGCGCCGCGGCGCGTGCCGCCGGTCGAGCTTCGCTTCCCCGACGGTCGCCACGTCCGGAGCGGTGACGCCGACCTCGACCGGCACCTCTCCGACTTCGTGGGCAGACGCGTCGCGCTCACCTCGCTCGCACCGGCGCGCGACGGCGCGCACTACCACGCGAACCAGGCGAACCAGCGCTCCCTCCGCGAGCTCTTCGGCGTCGCGCCGAGTGAGTCGCTCCCCGATCTCTCGACGCTCCCGCTCGCGCTCCTCGCGGAGCTCAGCTTCAGCGCCACGCCGCGCGGTACGTATTTCGACGCGTTCCCGCTCCACGTGCTCACGACCGCGAGCCTCGCGGCGATGCGCGCGCTCGCCCCGGCGTGCGAGTTCGACGTGCGCCGCTTCCGCCCCAACCTCCTCATCGAGACGCCCGGACGCGCCGAGCCGGTCGAGCTCGGCTGGTGCGGCGGCTCGCTCGAGGCCGGCACGCTCCGGGCGAGCGTGGTGACGCCGACGGTGCGCTGCGCGATGCCGACCCGCCCGCAGCCTGGCCTCGCGGCGGAGCCGCGCATCATCAAGACCATCGCCGCGCACGCCGAGCGCTGCCTCGGAGTCTACGCGCGGGTGGCGAGACCGGGGCGCGTCGCGCTCGGAGACTCGGTCGAGGTCGTGCCGCCCTCCGACGCGCTCGCGGCGCGCCTCGCTCGAGCGGCCTGGAGGCGCGGCAAGCGTCGGCTGGTGCAGGGGCTCACCGCGCTCCTGCCCCGGGGCTGACCCGGCCGGGGCCCACTTTCGTCGGCGACCGGCCCCGATTTCGAGGCATGCTCGCGCGCATGCCGGAGACCTTGAGCGTCACCTCCCGCGAGCACGTAACGACCGTCACCATCGAGGTCAAGACCATGCCGCCACGGCTCTTCCAGGAGCTCGGCGCCGCGTTCGACGAGATCGCCGCCGATCCCGAGGTGCGCGCGGTCATCGTGCGCTCGAGCCAGCAGCACTTCACCTACGGGCTCGACCTCGGCGCCGCGATGGCTGAGCTCGGGAGCGGCGTGCAGGGCGGGCTCGCCGGGCCACGACTCGCGCTCCACCAGACCATCCTGCGTCTGCAGAGCTACCTCAGCGCGGTCGCCGCGTGCCCGGTGCCGGTCATCGCCGCCATCCACGGCTGGTGCATCGGCGGCGGCATCGATCTCGCCTGCGCCTGCGACCTCCGCTACGCCGCGAGTGACGCGAGGTTCAGCGTGCGTGAGACGCGCATCGCGATCGTCGCAGATCTCGGCACGCTGCAGCGGCTACCGAGCGTGGTCGGGGAAGGACACGCGCGCGAGCTCGCCTTCACTGGCCGCGACATCGACGCCGCGCGAGCCCGCGAAATCGGCCTCGTGAACGACGTCGCGCCCGATCACGAGTCGCTGCTGGCTCTGGCGGAGTCGACCGCCGCCCAGATCGTAGAGAATGCACCCATCACCGTGCGCGGCGTGAAGCGCGTGCTCGATTTCGGGCGCGGTCGGCGCGTGGCCGACGGGCTCGACTACGTCGCCGCCTGGAACGCCGCGTTCCTCGCCTCGGAGGATCTCGGGGAGGCCGTGACGGCGTTCCTCGAGAAGCGACAGCCAAAGTTCACCGGGAGGTGAGGCTCCCCCCTCGAAGAGCTGCGGGCACCGACCATCGCACTCGCACGCACATCGGCGCCTCGCGAATCGACGATTCTGCCGCGCGCAGCCTGGTTACCGAGCGGACGACCGGCGGGCTCGAGTGCTAGAGTCGCGGCACCAAGATGCGGAAGTCGTCCATCGCGCTCGCCGGGCTCGCGCTGACCCTCAACGCCTGCGGCGCCGACGAGCCGCTCGAGGGTGCGAGCGGACCGCGCCCCGGCTTCGACGACGCCGCGCAGCAAGAGCTCATCGACGTCGGGGTCGGGAAGTATCTAGGAACCTCACGCCCCGACGAGGTCCTGTCCGACGAGCGCGGCACGACGTCCTACATTTGGAAGCCGGGCTCGACCGCGCACGGCCCCATTTGTCTCTTGAACACGGATTTTCGGGTGTTCTCGCGGCGCGGCACCTCGCGTAACCTCCTCATCTATCTCCAGGGCGGCGGCGCTTGCTGGAGCGATCTCTGCGCCGCCAGTTCTACCGCGGGCACCGGCATCTACCCGCTCGGCTGGACGGACGGGAACACCGAGCAGAACCCGCTCGGCTCCTACGACGTGGTGTTCGTCAGTTACTGCGACGGCTCGGTGTTCTCGGGCGACAACGATCTCGTCGATCCGAAGTTCGGCGGCCCGGACGGAATGCGCCACCAGCGCGGCCTCGTGAACCTGTCGGCGGGTATCGACATCGCGCTCCAGGACTTCCCGACACCGAAGAGCATCGTGCTCGCGGGCTCGAGCGCCGGCGGCTACGGCACCCTGATGGGGACCGCCGTCGTGCGGCTCGCCTATCCGCACACGCCGCTCTCGGTCATCAACGACGCTGGTGCCGGGCTCACGAACCCCGACGATCCCGAGACGTTCGTCAAGGCGCGCGAGGAGTGGAAGTTCGATCAGTTCGTGCCTCCCTCCTGCGAGGAGTGCAAGAACGGCCAGTTTACGCCGCTCATCGGCTGGGCGATGAGCCACGATCCCACGCTCCGCGTCGGGATGTTCAGCGCCTACGAGGATGACACCATCGGCAACTTCTTCCTCGGCATGAGCGGCCCGGGCTTTCACGACCTCCTCATGCGAGAGACCGACGCGCTCCGCGCCGCGCACCCCGAGCAGTTTGCGCGCTTCTTCATCGACGGCAAGCAGCACACCGCGCTCTTCAGCTTCTACGACTCGAAGATCGACGGCGTGACCATCCCGGAGTGGACGCGCCGCGTGATCACCCCGTCGCTCGAGCCACGGGATTTGCTCGAGCCCTACGTCGCAGAATAGCTGCCGGTCCGGCGCGGCCGGCGTCACGGGGCGGCTGGCGCGCCCTTCAAGCGTCGCGCGAAGAACTCACGCACGTGACGCCACGAGTCGCGCGCGGCAACCTTGTCGTAGTGCGCGCCGCGCGGGTTGGCGAAGGCGTGGTCGGCGTCGTAGCGCAGCACGCGGTGCTCGATGTGGAGCGTGTCGAGCGCGCGTTCGAAGCCGTCGAGCTGCGTGCTCGGGATGCTCGCGTCCTTTTTTCCAAAGATCCCGAGCACCGGCGACCTCAGGGCCGCGAGCTTCTCCGGGTCGCTCGGCACTTGCCCGTAATAGACGACCACCGCGTCGAGCTTCGGATCGGTGAGCCCGAGCTCGAGCGACCATTTCCCTCCGAAGCACCAGCCGATGGCGCCGACCTTCTCCGCGCGGACCCGCGGGTCCGTGCGGAGGAAATGACTCGCCGCGAGCAGCGTGGTGCGGGCGCGCGTCGCATCGAGCGCCTTCACCTGCGCGGCCGCGTCCTCCGGCCTGGTCGCGATCTTGCCGTCGAACAGATCGACCGCGAGCGCCGCGTAGCCGTCCTCGGCGAGCCGATCGGACCAGCGCTCGATGTGATCGTCGAGCCCCCACCACTCGTGGATGACGACCAGCCCGGCCAAGGGGGGCTTGCCCTGCTTCGGCAGGCTCAGGTACGCGCGAGTCCCGGCCAGCTCGACGGTCGCGCCGCGAAGCGCGGGAGCGCTCTTCGCGTCCGCCGCGTGCGCCGCCGCGAACGCCGCTTCGTCGAGCAGCGTGGAGCGCGGCGCCGACGCGCTCGCGGCCGCGCTCGCCGCGCCGCTCGAGCTCGCCGTCGCGACCGCGCTCGCCGCACCGAGCGGCGGCGCCGCGGCCTCGGCGCCGAGACCGGGCTGGGGTCCAGGCGAGGGAGCTGGGCTCTTCGAGCAGGCCGCCAGCGCGAGCGCGCACGAGAAGATGAGCGAACGCTTCATCTCGCCAGGCTCGCAGATCGCGGCGGCTCGGCGCAAGGGCTGCCCTCGAGCCGTGCGTCGCGAGCGGCCCGCGCCTCGGCTACTTCCACTGGGCGTGCATCTTCACGTAGCCGAAGGGCGCGGACCTCAGCACGATCGCTTGATCGCCGTAGACGTAATACCCGTATCCGCTCGGCTGCTTCCCCTGCTCGTACCAGCCGTCCGCGCTGCGGTCGGCGCTCTGATACCGCCACTTGCCGTCGCTCTCCCGCTCCGCCGCCCAGCCGGCGAACTGCTTGCCCGCGCGGGTGAAGGTGTTCTTCCTGAGCGGCGTATTTCGCCCGTACAAGACGCGCGTGGTCGCCATCGAGCCCGTCCCGCCCTCGGCGACGTACTGGACTACGTACTGGAACTTGTCGATGCGGCGCAGATCCCCCGCGCTCGCCGAGGTGTTGAAGCCGTAGAGGATGCGCGCGGCCGAGGCGTGCATCAGGTTCTCGCTCTCCGGGCCGTTGGCCGTATACACGGCGACGAGCTGACCCTTCCAGTTCGCGACGTAGAGCCGGTTGGTCTTCTCGGCCGAGTGCCAGCGCGTGATGTACACGTAATCGCCGTCGCAATCGATCCCTTGCCCGATGCCCACGTCTCCGCCGGGCGCGTACTTCTTCGCGGCCGCAGGGAGATCGAAGCCGACGATCCCTTTGAGCGCGAAGCTCGCGTCATACGAGCGGAGCTTGTTCCCGGAGAAGACCACGAAGGTGCGGTTCACGTAACAGAGATTGGTCACGCTGATGTCGGCGGTCAGCACGCCGACGATCTCGAGCGTCGCCGGGTCGATGAGGCGGAGCGTCTTCTGGTTGTTCGGTGGCTGGGTCGACTGATCGTTGGTCCACGCAGGCACGACCAAGAGCGCGCGGTCGGTGTCGTAGGCCAGGTCGTTGCCGTGCCCGAGCGCGTTGGTGGCCTTGCCTGGCGCGCCGAAGGAGGCGCTCGCGAGCCGCTTGCCGCTCGATATTCCGTACTTTACGAGCTGCGTGACGTGGATATCACCCGGCTCCTTGTACATCACGACGAAGTAGGCGTTCGCGCCGTCCGAGCCGCCCCCCTGGAGCACGCTGTACTTGGTCTCCGTGCCGGCGACGCCGAAGAGCGTCGTCAACGCGACGGTCCCGACGGTCACCGCAGGCGGTGGCTCGGGCGGCGGCGTGCCCGCGTCTCCGCCGCCCGCGTCTCCGCCGCCCGCGCCACCGGCTCCGCCGCCACCGGCTCCGCCGCCACCGGCGCCGCCGTCCACGCCGCCGCCGCCACCGCCGCCGCCGCCGCCACCGCCGCTTCCTGCGCTACTCCCGCCGGCCCCGGCGCCGCCCCCTGCGGGCCATCCTCCGGAATCGCCGGTCCATCCGGAGCTCCCCGAGGAGCCGGCCGCTCCAGCCTGAGCGGGCAGCGCGCCGCCATCGGTCGAGGGCGCGCCGCACGCGCACGCGAGCCCGGCCAACGCGAGCAGAGCGCCGAGGGGGCGCGGCGACCATCCGGGGAGCGTCATCCCCCGAGGATACAAAGAGCGCCGCCGAGCCCGCGCTCAAACCCGACACGTCATGCCGGGTGTGCGCGTAACGTACGGTAACTGCACGTGTTTGTGGTTGCCGGTTCGGCGCGGAACCGCGCGACCCCGGACCGCGCGGTTCCGCGCCGAACCGGCATTTAACGACCGGCCCCGCGGCGCCGATGCACTCTCAGCATGTCGAGTCCGGTCTTCGCAGCGGCGCTCGCGCTGGATTTTCCGCCCGAGAGCAGTGACAACGCGGGCACCGTGAGCGTCGAACGAGAGCTCATCGCGCGGGCGCTCGACGGCGACGGCCGCGCCTTCGCGTCGCTGGTCGAGCCGCACCTCGCGATGCTGTTCCGCATCGCCGCGCGCGCGTGCGGTGACCGCGCGCTCGCCGAGGACGCCGTGCAAGAGGCGCTCACCATCGGGTATGAGCAGCTCGGTCGCTATCAGCCGGACACCTCGCTCAAGGCGTTCCTCGCAGCCATCGCGGTGCGTAAGGCGCACACCCTGCTCCGCACCGAGCGCCGCCGTCGCGCGCGCGAGGACGCGAGCGCGGCGCCCGAAGCGCTGCCCGATCCCGCGGAGCTCTTGGCCGCCGAGCAGACCGCCGAGCGGATCCGCGTCGCGCTCGCGGCGATGCCGAAGAAGCGGCGCGAGGCGGCGCTGCTCCGCCTCGACGCGGGGATGTCGTACGATGAGATCGCGCGCGCGGTCGGCTCCACCGAGGGCTCGACGCGGGTGCTCGTGCACTTGGCGCTGAAGGAGCTGCGCGAGCGGCTCGGGGAAGAACCATGAGCGACGATTTCGAGAAGGACGAGGCGCGCTTGCAGGCGCTGTTCGACGCCACCGCCGATGAGCCGACCGGGCTCGGGCTCACGCGGCTCCGCGCGCGAGCCGCCGAGATACCGGCCCGCGCCAAGCGGCCGGTCTGGCGCTCGCTCTGGGTGTGGTTGCCGGGTGTCGCGGTCGGCGCGGGAGCGCTCGCGCTGTCGGTCGGCACCACGACCGGTGAGGTCGGGTCGGGCTCGCTCCCGCCACGGCCGAGCGCGCTCGTCGTCGCGTCGCCATCGGGCGGAGCGCGCGTGGTGTCCGCGCCCGCGCCCGCGGCCGAGAGCGCGCAGGACGACGCGGAGCTCGAGTCGCTCGACGGAACCGGCGCGGATGGGCTCGGTTCGTCGAGCGAGCTGGGCGTCGCCGTGCTCGGCGGCGCGCCGTCCGACGCGGATCTGGATGCTTGGCTCTACGCGACCGCGGAGCTGCTCGACAACGGCGGTTGATGCCGCAAGGAGACGACCGATGCTCTTGAAGAATGTCCTGGCCGGTGGAGCGCTCCTCGCTGCGCTCGCGGCGTCCGCGCCCGCGCTCGCTCGCCCTCCGCCGGGCGGCTCGCCCGCGGGCAAGCGCGCGCAGGTCGAGGAGCGCATGCGGGAAGTGCGAAAGCGCATACTGCGCGATCGCGTGGGGCTCGACGAGAAGAAGGCCCTCGCGGTCGAGAAGGTGCTCGACAAGAACGTGGCCGCGGAGCGCGCGGCGCGCCAGGAGGAGCGGAAGCACCGGAAGGAAATCGAGAGACTCCTCGCCTCCGACAGCAACGATCAGGCGGCGTACGCCAAGGCGCTCGCCGGCCTCCGCGCGAGCGAGAAGCGGCTCGCCGCCATGCGCCAGAACGAGCTCGACGAGGTCGCCAAGCTCCTCACGCCGAAGGAGCAAGCGAAGTTCGTCACCGCGCTGCGGAAGACGGGTCAGCGGCTCGGGCGCGCGCTCGGCCGCTACCGGCAAGAGCACGGCGGCCCCGAGAAGTAGTCACGCTCTCGCGAGCCAGGCGAGCGCCTCGAGGTGGTGCGTGCGCGGGAACATGTCGTAGCCAGTCACCCGCTCGAGCGCGTAGCCCGAGCGGGTGAGGGCCGAAAGGTCGCGCGCGAGCGTGACGATGTCGCAGGCGAGATAGGCGATGGAGCGCGGCCGGAGGCGGACGAGCGGCGCGAGCACCTCGCGCGCGCCCGCGCGCGGCGGATCGAGCACGGCGAGCTCGAATGGCCCGCGCTCTCGGGCCAGGCTCCGCGCCACGTCGCCGGCGACGAAGCGCACCGCGAGGCCCTGCGCGCTCGCGGCGCGTCGCCCGGCCTCTATCGCGCTCCCGGTGCGCTCGATGGCCACGCCGCGGAGCCCGGCCCGCGCGAGCGGGAGCGCGAAGTTGCCGGCGCCCGCGAAGAGATCGCAGAAGGTCGTCAGGCCGCGCTCCCGCGCGCCGGCGAGAAGATCGACGATGATGCGCTCGTTCACCGCGGCGTTCACCTGCGCGAAGGCGTCCGCGGGCGCGTAGAGCTCGACGCCTTCCGGGAGCGAGACGCGCGCCTCGCCCGGTGTGGCGCGGAGCTCGAGCTCGCCGGGCTCGACGCGCGAGGAGCGCGCTCGCTCGCGAAGCTCTGCGAGCGCCTGGTTCACCTCGGGCGTGGCGACCGCGCAGCGCTCGAGCTCGACGAGCTCGTGCGTCCCGCGCGCGAAGTAGCCGACCCGCCCCTCGGCGTCGACGCGCACGCGGATCCGCGAACGGTAACCGAGCTCGCTCCCCGCGGTGATGATGGGGTGGGGGGCTGGCAAATCGCGGAACCCCCCGGTGCGCCTGAGGGCCTCGCCGAGCATCGCGGATTTCTCGCGGAGCTCGGCCTCGCGCGAGAGTCGTATGAGGTCGCAGCCGCCGCACGCGTCGGCGATGGGGCACGCGGGCTCGACGCGCTCGGGGCTCGGCTCGACGAGCCGAAAGCTGGTCGCGCGGAGGTAGCTCCGATGATCCTCGACGCGCTCGGGCAGGATGACGTCCCCGGGCAGCGCGCCGGTCGCGAACCCGGCGCGGCCATCGGGGAGGCGCGTGAAGCCGTCACCGCCGGGCACCAGCCGCTCGATCCGCCACGTCACGCACCGAGGCTACGACGCCGGCCGCCGGCGGGCGAACCGGTCGGGCTCGCGCCGGACCGGCAACAAAAAACCAGCAATTACCACTTGCTGCAGCGCGTTGTCACATTCTGGCGCGGTTCGACGATGATCCCCCATGGCGATGCCCATGGCGATCGGCGACGAAGATTTCGAGCTCGGCGCGGTGCTCGGCGATCCGGCGCTCCGCGCGCGGCTGCTCGGCTTCGTGGCGGCGCGCATGGCGGCGGCCGAGGCCGAGGACGTCGTGCAGACCACGCTCACCGACGCGCTCGCGGCGCGGCGCGCGCCTGCGACGCGGCAAGAGGTCGAGCGCTGGCTCTTCGCCATCGCGAAGAACAAGATCGTCGATCATTACCGCAGGCGGCGTCGTGAGGTTTCGCACGACGGCGACCTCAGCGATGAGGTGAGCGCCGACAGCGCGCCGCTCGGCGCGCGCGATCTCTTGCGCTGGGCGGAGCGCGAGCTCCCGGCCGGAGAGGGCGCCGACCGCACGCTCGAGTGGATGCTGCGCGAGGCGGACGGCGAGAAGCTCGAGCACATCGCGGCCGAGCAAGAGGTCCCCGCGCCGCGCGTGCGCCAGCGCGTCACGCGGATGCGCCAGCACTATCGCCGGCGCTGGGCCGTCGAGCTCGGCGTGGCGGCGGCGCTCGCGGGCGTGGTGCTCGCGATTTACTCGCTCCACCGCGCGCGATCGCTCACCGAGGTCGCGCCGATCGCCGAAGAGCGCGTTCCGCGCCTCGAGCAAGCTGGGCGCCTCCGGCGCGCCGCCCTCGACGACTGCGCGGCTGCGCGGTGGCGCGCGTGCGTCGACGGGCTCGACCGCGCGCGCGCGCTCGATCCGGCGGGCGACACGGCGCCGCCGGTGAAGTCCGCGCGCGAGGCCGCCGCCCGTGCGCTTCGGGCCGCCCCGCCCTTGACGCCGTCGATCGACGAGCAGGTCGCGCCCACGCCGAGCGCCGTGCCCGCGCCCGCGCCGAGCGCCGCGCCCGCGCCCGCGCCGAGCGATGGGCGCAAGACCGCTCCGAGGATCGCGCCGAAGGCCCCCCTCGACCTCCGCATGAAGGAGGCTCCGAAGCTCGCGCCGACGACGGTGCCGAAGCCGCTCAGCGCGCCGCCCGAGTCGAACGCGGAGCCGCGTGCCCCGGAGCCGTCGCAGGCCCCGGCGCCTCCGACCAAGCTATAGTTCGTCACGAAGTGAGTCCGCCCACCGATGTTCGACGCAGACGCGCCGAGCGCGAGGAGGACACGATGATGAAGATGATTTGGGGTGCCGCCCTACTCGCGGCGGCCTGCGTGAGCGAGACGAACCACACCAAGCGCCCGGTGGCGAGCGCGACGCCGCCCGAGCCGAGCCGAGCGCCGGCCGCGCGCGCCGAGCCGAGCCAGCCCGCGCGAGCCGAGCCGAGCCAGCCCGCGCGAGCCGAGCCGAGCGAGCCCGTGCGCGACGCCGCGCCGTTCTGGCTCGACTCCGCCGAGACGGTGCTCGTCTATCCGCCGGTCAGCGCGGCGCGGCCGCAGCCCGTGACGGTCTTCCTGCACGGGATGTGCGACGCGCCGGAGATCGAGTGCCCGTGGATCGCGCCGGCGGCGACGAGCCACGGCTGGCTCGTGTGTCCGCGCGCCGGCGTCGCTTGCCAAGGCGGCGGCACCGCGTGGTCGCTCGGTGACGTCGGGCGCCGGGTCGACTCGGCGGTCGCCGCGCTCACCGCAGCGCGACCTGGCGAGCTCAGCGAGGATGACGGCAGGATTGCTGGCTTCTCGCTGGGTGGCACGGCCGCGCTGAAGCTCGCGCTCGAGGGGCGAGGCCGCTGGTCGCGCGTGGTGGTGATCGCGGCCAGGGTCGCGCTCGAGCGCGCTCAACTGGAGCGCGCCGGCGTGTCGAGCGTGGTGCTCGCGGCAGGTGAGCTCGACACGACCTACGACGGGATGCGCGCGGTCGCGCGGCGCTTGGACCGCGCCGGATTTCCCGCGACGTTCCTCTCGCTCGGCAAGGTCGGTCACACCTTCCCGGCGGACATGGACGCGAAGATGGTCGGGGCGCTCGGCGGGTCGATGCCGGGTGGCTGAGCGCGATGCCCCGCTCGGCCGTCACTCGCCGAGTGGCGGCTCCGGGTAGTGGCTGATGGCGACGCGGTTCCCTTCGGGATCGCGCGCGTAAGAGCTGAACTCGGTGCGCGCTTCGATGGGGGCTTCGGCGTTCGCGAGGCGCCGCTCGAGCGCCTCGCGCTGGTCGGGAGCGACTCGAACCGCCAGCAAGAACGGCCCCGCGCCGACCCCATCGACGCGGCGGGGCTGGGCCGCGGTGCGCTCGATCATGAGCCACGCGCCGCCGAGATCGAGCCACACGCTGCGAAGCTCGCCCGCGTCGTCGCGGTGCTCGGCGAGCTCGCGGAGGCCGAGCACGTCCCGATAGAACGCGCTCACGCGCCGCACGTCCCGCGCGCCGAGCGCGAGGTGATGCAGCCGCGCCGCGCTACTCGTCGTCGGCGTCGTCGTCGTCGCGCTCCTCGTCCTCATCGCCGTCGAGGCCGCAGTTGAACAGGAAGTCCCGGACGAACTCGAGCATCGCGGGCGGCCACCCGGCCCCGGCGCCGTGCTCGGCCAAGATCTCGAGCTGATCCCCGAGATCATCCAGGCGCTCGGGTGGGAGCCGTTGGACGTAGAGCCCGACGTGCTCGAGCACGTCGCCCGCGGCGTCGGGGTGGACCAGCGTGTCGTCCGAGAAGTCGAGGAAGGCCGCGGTGTGGAGGAGCGCGAGGAGCATCGGATCCACGTCGACGTCCTCCGGCACCTCCGGCATCATCGGATCTTCGACCGCCTCGTTCTCGGCTTCGTGCTCTTCTTCGCTCGCCATGCGTTCCTCCGCTTGCCCGTTCGCGCGCGAGCGTAGCTCGAAATGGGCGGAGCGGGCAGGGGGGCCTCGCGAGACTCCGTCCGAGGCAATAGTAAAGTTATCTGCAAAGTGTCGAGCTGACTTGACAGGAGCCCGACGGGCTGCTTCTAGGAGCCCATGCGTTGGGTATTTCTGGGGGTTTGGCTGGCCGGCGTGGCCGGCGTCGCGGCCGGGTGCGCGGCCTCCGGCGATGCGCCGGCGAGCGGCGGCGGGACGAGCCTCGGCGGCGCGGCCGGCGGTGCGGGAGCAGGCGGCACGTCGAGCGGCGGCAGCGCGGGCTCGGGCGGCGGCAGCGCGGGCTCGGGCGGCGGCAGCGCGGGCTCCGGCGGCAGCGCGGGCTCGGGCGGCGGCAGCGCGGGCTCGGGCGGCGGCAGCGCGGGCTCGGGCGGCGGCAGCGCGGGCTCGGGCGGCGGCAGCGCGGGC
>JAPSGB010000003.1:0-454364 GCA_035063585.1 Polyangiaceae bacterium | reverse complement strand
TCGAGGGCGCGTCGAGCTACGCGACGCCCGTCACGCCGGCCAAGAAACCGGAGCCCGCGCTACCCGTCGAACCCCGCGCTCGCCCTGATCGCGAACCCGCGCTTCCGCGTGATCGTCTCCAGTCGGGATGATGGACGCAGACCTGAAGAACCAAGTCGAGACCGTGTTGCGCAGGGCGTGCCCGAGCGACCCGAACGTCCGAATCGGGTCTTGATCAGCGAAGCGGACATGACGCTGACGGCCGAGCTCTTGCAGCGTCACGAGTCGGTGCTCTCGTAGACCTGAAGCATCCCCTCGTTTCGCGCTCATGGCTGGCCGGACACCTCGCGGTGAGTGTCAAGGTAGTTGTCGCACATGATGTGTCTACGCCGCGCTCCGGGCGGCGTCCTCCTTCCTGCGCGGGGGGCGCGGCCGGTTGAGCGTAACGGGGCCTACGGGAGCCCAGTCCCTGGTGGCGCGGGTCCAGCGCTCGGGGTGGGCTCGACGGGCACGGCGATAGACCGCGTCGCGGGCGCCCAGGACGGTGGACGCGGTGGACGCAGCCTTCGCGGGGGCGCCCGAAGCGCCGCAGTCGTTTCCGGTCGTCTACCGGACGCTTCGTCGGGTCGTACTCCGCCGCTTCCCGGACCTCGTCTACTTCCGACACGAGGCGGACGCCGTGCAGGTGTTCGGCGTGCTCCATGGCCGTCGCGGTCGCAAGCTCCTGCGGCGCCGCGCGCCACGATGAGCCCACACAAACCTGCGAAGACCGGGCGAGAGCCTCCTCCCACGCGTGCGGCCGCATCTGCGTATGAAGTCACCGAGCTGCTTGGCGTGGAAGATTCGGTCACGTTGCCATCCGCGCGCCCGCGCGCGCTCACGTCCGCTCACCCCCGCGAGGGCTCGGCAGGCCGGACGACTCCTCTGACACCGTGGGCTATCGCGCGCCGAGCGGTGGAGGTTGGCCGGGAAGGCCCCAGAAGCAGCTGAGTCGCGCGAGCCCGCCCCACGACCAGAGCTCGTTGGGCTCTTCGAGCGGTGGATGGTCGTAGCGCGTGACGTAGCCCGCGATGCTCGCTGCGAGGAACTCGGTGGGCCACCACTTCACGGCCAGCGCGCCTCCCTGTGAGCCGCCCGATCGGACGTCGCGCGCGCCTGCTCCGAGCCACGAGCCGTCGTAACGAGCCGCGAGCTCGAGAGCTCCTCCGTTCCACGCGCCGCCCTGCCGGGCCGCGGCGCCCGGCGCACGCCCGACGTCTCGTGGGCGGCCGAGAACGACCCAAGCGAGCTCCGCGGTGAGCCCGTAGGAATGCACGACGGGAAGCTCGATGCGGGGGGTGGAGGGATTGCCGTCATCGTCGCGCGAGCGCTCCTCGCGCGACGCGGCGCCCTCGACGGTGAGCCGGAGCGGTCCCGCGTAGCCGATGAGGTGGCCTTCACCGACGACACGCAGACCGGACACCACGATCGGCCGGTAGTACACGAAGCCGAGCGGCGTCTGGCCCGTAATCCCATCGCGATCGCGGGGGCTCTCGACGAGGGCGGCCCCGCCGAGCCGGAGCCCATACGTGCGGGCCTCCGGCGCAGCGCCGGCCCACGCGCGCCCGAGCACGAGATCGAGCGACGCGTATCCGGCCGGCAGCGCGTTGTCGTTGCCGAGCGCGCTGCCGGTTCCATTGCCGACCCGGAGCCAGCCCTCCAGAGGCACGCTGCGCGGGCCGAGGTGGACGTCCACGCCCAGGTCGCGGCGCACTCGGAACGCGGTGATGACCGGTGCACGATCGGGAAAGGGCATCGTATGCACCGGCTCGTAGACGAAGGAGGCGAAAAGCGGGGGCTTGGAGTAACCCGCCGTCAGCTCGATCCATTCGGCAGGCCGCGCCCTCGCGAAGGCGTCGATGATGGTGGGGTGTTCGTCGGCGAACTCGAACGCGGTGACGGCCCGCAGCCACGGCGTCGGCGTGAGGACCAGCCCGGGGCGCAGACGCGCGAGCGCAAACCCGGTGTTGCCTTCGAGCTCCGACGGGTAGACGCGGTAGTCGAGCTCGCCCAAGAGAGTGGGCTGCAGCGCCGGCGTCTCGCTGGGCGCCGGGGCCGGGCGCCTCCGCAGCTCCGCTATTTCGGCTTCGAGCCGCGCGACGCGAGCTAGCACTTCTGGAGCCGCCGGACCCGGCGCCGTGGCAGTCGGCCCCGGGCTCGGCGCCGCCACGGACGAACCTTCTGGGGCGACGCCGCCGGGCTCTTGCGCCCCCGCCTGCGTGACGAACGTGAAGCTCAGAAGGAACGCCTCGACCGCGAGCGAGCGGCGCACGGGCTCAGTCCACGGGAAGGATGTGGATGGTGTGGGTGACGCCCTCGGCCTCGTGCCCGACGTGATTCACGACGAAGACTCGCCGGTTGGTGGGGTCGTAAGCCATGCCGCGAACGGTGTCGAACCCGGCCTGGAACACCGCGGCAGCGCCGCTGGCCTCGATGCGGTAGAGGCTACCTCCTTCGCTGCCAATGAACAGCGAGCCGTTCGGTCCGGCCGCGAGCAAGTCCGGCGAAGGGACTGCCGCGAGGACCTCGTAGTCCGAAGGGTTGCTGAGCGGGGCCCGCAGAACCTGCCCGAGATCCTGATCCGAGACGAAGAGGTTCTCGCCGACGGCGAGGACGCCCACGGGCTTCTGGAGCCCGGTGATGATCTCGCTCTCGGTGCCCGCGAGGGAGAGCGCACCGACGGCACCGACTCGCTCACCGCTCGCCTGACGAACGAACCAGGAATCGTAGAGCTTACCGTCGCTGTCGATGGTGAGGCCGATGCGGCGTCGCTCGACGGCCAGGCCGGGTACGTCCTGTGCGCCGCCCGACGGCGGGACGAACACCACCGCGCCGGCCGTACCGTGGCCGAACCGCGTCACCACGAGCGTGCCATCGCTGGTGCTCACCAGCTGTCCGAGCCCGGCACCCTGCTCGGGCGCGGCGGTGAGGTTCTCGATCAACGAGAAGCCATCCTCGTCGGTCCAGCGCAGCAGGCGGTTTCCGTCGTCATCGGCGACGTAGAGCGTCTGGCTCGCGTCATCCCACCAGAGCCCGTTCGGATCGCCCTCGATGTCGAGAATGGCCGGGCCGCGATCGATGCCCGCATGGGCGGCTGGCTGCCCGTCGTTTCCGCACCCGACGAGCAAGAGAAGCGAGGCGGTGATGACGGTGAGAAGGGTGCGAAAATGAAAGCTCATGGTCTACTCCTCGAGGTCAAGCGGCTGGGAGTTGGGCGACGCGGTCGCCGCAGGACCGCACGTCGTAGCCGAGTGAGGTGAGCTCTCGGCGCGTGGCCCCCGAGGTCATCACGTCGAGGAGGCGCGCGATCCGCACGTCTTCCATGGACGCGAGCGGGACGACCAGGTCGTACCGCTCCTCGGCAAGAGGGATGAAATCGAGACCGCACGCGAGCGCGGCGTCGCGCGTCGCCACCCCGACGTCGCCGGCACCCATTGCGACGGCTTGCGCGACCTCCAGATGCCCTGCGGCCTCTATGCTCATCGAGTGGGCTACACGCGCTGCCCCCGCTTCGCGCAACTGCTGGTCGAAGAGGCGTCGAGCTCCCGAGCCCTCCTCTCGTGTCACCAGGCGCAGACCCCGGCGTGCCAGGTCGCTGGCGCGCTTGACGCCCTTCGGATTGCCGGGGGCCGTCACGAGCCCTGCCTCCCAGCGCGCCAGCGTGATGAGCACGACGTCCGTGCCGGCCGTGTGGCGAGCGACGTCTTCGACGTTCGCGGCGCCGGTACGCTTGTCGACGAGGTGTACGCCCGCGACGTGCGTATGAGCGCTCGCGAGGGCCTCGAGCGCCGCGGTACTCGAGCGCGAGAGCCAGAGGAATCGGCCCGGTCCGGGGCGCGAGTTCAACCGATCCGCGACGAGCCCGAGGCCCAGAGCGCACCCCATGATGACGACGTTCTCGCGAGCATCCGCGAGCGGCCGCAGCGGCTCTATCTCGAGCGGCCCTTCACGCTGGCCGACCGCGAGACCGTCGGCCGACGTACGCGTGCCGATCCCATCGAGCGGGTAGGATACCCAGCGCCCTGCGACCTGAGCCATCGCGACCCGCCCGGTGATCGTCGCGCGGGATGCCTCGGTGCGGATGGGCGCCTCGCCGGTATCGGCGAACAAGTCCTCGACGCTGCAGTCGAGGGCGCTCGCGACCCGCAGGGCCACGTCAACGGCAGGAACGGCACGGCCCGCCTCGATGGCACCCACGCTCTGCCGACTGAGACGGGCGCGCTCGGCGAGCGTGGTCTGGGAGAGCCCGCGGAGCTCCCGCCGTTCTCGAACTCGATTGGGCGTGCGGTCGGACATGACGCGCATGCATTACATGCTGACATGTTCGCTTTCCATGATATCCGTCATCAGCAGCCGCGCCCTGCCGCGACCGGCGGGGCGCCGCGTCCGGTCCGGGCGCGAGCGCCGCCGCCACGTCATGCCGAGCTGACGCCGACAGCGTGACTCCAGGCGGCAACGACCCTGACGCTCACCGGCACGGTCCGCCTACCGTTGCTTCGGCTCTCGACGCTTCCCAGGAGCCTTCCCGGCGGCAGCCGGTCGCGGCGCGTCCGGGCGCGGCGCGCGCGCGGGCGCGGGCACGCGGGGCCGGCGCGGCGCCCGCTCGTCGGGCGACAGCCACCGCTCGATGCGCACGCGCGGCGCGCGGGGATCGGGCTTGGCCGCCGCGCGCCCGAACTCCTCGGCCACCTCGGCCCCGACCTGGAACGTGGACCACTGCTCCGCGACGCGTATCGCGCCCACCTGGTTGCCCTCGATGCCCCCGCGGCGACAGACGACCGCGAGCAAGCGACGCGCGTCGGCCCCATGCTGCGAGCCCCACGTGATGCGGAACAGCGTGAACGACGTCGGCGCAGCTCCGTCGCGGCGGGCCCGGGCCGCCGGTGAGAGCGGCGGACGCCGGCCGGGGGCGGGGCGGCGCTCCGCCTGGGGCGGCATCATCGGCGTCACCGGGCGCGCGCGCGGCAGGCCCTGGTCGAGGCGCGCGAGCAGCGCCGCGACGAGCTCGCGCGGCTCGCGCAGCCCGAGGAGCCGGTCGGTGAGCGCGTAGAACCGAGCGTCGATTTCACCTGAGTCGGCGCCGACCTCGCGCGTAAATCGCTCGTCCGCGGCGCGCTCCACCTCGAGCTGCGTCGGCACCGGCGCCCAGGTCGGCTCGATGCGTGCGTGCCGGTAGAGGCGGCCCACGAGCTCGCGCATCGCCGGCGGCACGAGCACGATCGCGGTCCCCTTGCGCCCCGCCCGCCCCGTGCGGCCGCTCCGGTGCGTGAGCGCCTCCGCGTCGCCGGGCGGATCGGCGTGGATCACCCGCGAGACGTCGGCGACGTCGAGCCCGCGCGCCGCGACGTCGGTCGCGACGAGGATCTCGACCGCGCCCTGACGGAACGCCTCCAGCGTGCGCGTGCGCTCGTCTTGTTCGAGCTCGCCCGACAGGGGACGCGCCGCAAAACCGACCGACGCGAGCCCGTCGGCGACCGCCGAGGCGTCGGCGCGCGTGCGCACGAAGACGAGCGTGCGCTCCTTCGGCGCGAGCAGCAGCAGATTGACGAGCGCGGCGTTGCGTTCGTCATGCCGGACGAGATGCGCGACGTGCGCGATGTCGTCGTTCGCGCCGCCGGGCCGCGTGCCGTCGACGCTCACCGGCTCGCGCTGGAACTCGTCGGCGAGCGCGAGCGCGTCACGCGAGAAGGTCGCCGATACCAGGTGCGTGTGGCGCGTTTCGGGCGTCTCACCGAGGATCGCCTCGAGATCCTCACGGAACCCGAGATCGAGCATCTGGTCGGCTTCGTCGAGCACGACCGTGGCGACGCGGCTCGCGTCGATGGCGCCCGCTCCGAGGTGATCGCGAAGCCGCCCCGGCGTGCCGACGACGATGGTCGCCCCCTTGCCGAGCGCGCGGCGCTCGTCGCGCAGGTTCGTGCCTCCGGTCACCGTCGTGACGCTCGCATCGACGGCCGCGAGCAGCCAGGCGAGCTCGCCGGCGACCTGCGCGGCAAGCTCGCGCGTCGGCGTGACGACGAGCGCGCGCGGCCGCGCGCGGCGCGCTCGAACGTCGAGCTCGTCGTCCGCTCGGAGCTCGGCGAGCTCACGGGCGAGCACGAGCCCGAGCGCTACCGTCTTGCCCGAGCCCGTCTTGGACGCGATGCGCAGGTCGCGGCCGGCGAGCGCGGCGTCGAGCACGGCCGTCTGGACCGGCATCAGGCTGGTGAACCCGTGCGCCTCGAGGGCCGAGGCGAGGGGGAGCGGGAGCGCGGCGACGGGGGAGGTACGCATGGGGCGCGCACCCTACCAGCCCGAGCGGGGGCGCGCCCGCTGCTCGCTCACGCCACCGCAGCCTTCGAGAGCATGTCCTTCAACACCTCGTTGTTCGCAAAGTGGATGGTGAAGGCGCGGACGTCGCGGGCGCGGCGCTCGGCGGGGAGCGCGCGCGAGTAGCCGGCCGCGCCGTATAGCGCCATCGCGCGATCGGTGATCCGCACCGCGGCCTCGGTCGCCGCGAGCTTGGCGCGAAAGAGCGGGAGCGGCGGGCCCTTCACGCCCTCGACGTCGCGGATCGCCTGCGCCAGGTGCGCGCGGGCGCCGGCGAGCTCGAAGGCGAGCTCTCCGAGCGCGCGCTGCACTCCGGGCAGCGTCGAGAGCGACGCGCCGGCCACCACGCGCTCCTTCACGTACGCGGTGGCGTCGGCGAGCGCGACCGCGGCGATCCCGAGCGAGGCCGCGGCCGCGCCGACCAGCCCCCAGGCGCCCATCGCGCCCATCACCGCGAGGCCGCCCGCCTCGGCACCGAGCAGACGCTCGGCCGGGAGCCGGCACTCGGCGAATCCGATGCCGCCAACCGGCAGCCCGCGCACGCCCAAGAGCTCCTCGCGCCGCCCGAAGGAGACCCCAGGATCGCTCTTTTCCACCAGGAAACAACCGAGCGCCAGGGGCTCGTCGCCGGTACGCGCCATGACGAGGAACAGGTCGGCGAGACCCGCGAGCGAGATGAACTCCTTATTCCCATCGAGCACCCACCCATCGCCGTCGCGGCGCGCGCGGGTGCGCGTGCCGGCCGCGCTCGAGCCGCCGGCGGCCTCGGTGCCCGCCATCGCGCTGCCGAGTAGGCGACCGGCGGCGAGCGCCGGCAAGAGGCGTTCCTTCTGGGCGTCCGCGCCGAAGGCGAGCAGGGCGCGAGCGCACCCGCTGTGCGACACGAGCGCCCACGCGCTCGACGCGCAGCCGCCGCCGAGCGCCTCGAGGCACGCGCCGAAGGTCGCGAGGTCCGCCCCGACGCCGCCGTAGCCCTCGGGCAGCGCGAGTCCCGCGAGCCCGCGCTCACCGAGCTTCAGCGCGAACCCTTCCGGCAGCTCCCCGCGAAGATCCACCTCTGCCGCGCGCGGCGCGATCTCCCGGGCGACGATCTCCCGGACCCCGTCGACGAGCTCATTCATGGTTCGACCTGCGCTCGACACTGCGCAAAGTGTCCGAGACTCGTCAATGCGGGATGACACATGCGGGAACCGCACCACCGGGCGCCGGCCGCGCCGAACCGACCTCGGCCTCGCTGCGGTCCGCGGGCTCGGTCAGTCGCGCGCGCGGTCGCCCCACGCCGCCAGACGGTTCGGTTCGAGCGCGCGGCGCGACCAGTGCTCTTCGATGGCTTGCACGAACTCCGCGCGCACGAGCTTGCCGCGCGCGCGGAGGCGACCCGCCTCCTCGCGCCGCACCACGATGCCCTCGGCGGGGCCGTCGGTGAGCGCGGACTCGCCGAGCAGCCGCTCGAGCGCGCGCGCCTCGAACACGCCGCGCGCGCGCTCCGGCACCTCCGCGAGGCCGAGCCGCGCGGTGAGCTCCCGGCGCCGCGCGACGCTCCAGAACTCCCCGGCCGCGCGGTCGTAGACGTCGAAGGCGAGGAACCAATCCGGCAAGCGCGAGTAGCGCACGCTGTGCACCGCGTAGCACCACTCACCGAAGAGCATGAGCGCCGGGCCGAGCGCCTCCGCGAGGGCTTGCCGGCGCGGCGCGAGCCAGCGGGTGAGCGGCTTCCATTGTCCACGCGCCGTCGCGAGCTCGAGGTACGCGCCGCGGTTCTGGGCGCGGAGCGCGCCGCGCTCATCCACGGAAAACCCGAGGTTGGCACCGTCGATCTTTTCCTCGATGAGCACCTCTCCGGCGAGCAGCTCGCGCAGCTCGTCGGGCGAGAGCACCTTGTCGCCGCGGGGCGCGCCCGCGCCGAGCCAGGCGATATGCGCCGTGTGGGGAAAGCGGAAGAACTCGGTCACCCGAGGAGCTCCTCCACCGCGACGCCGTGCGCCCGGAGCGCCTCGCGGTGCTCGCTCCAGTCGCTGTCGGTCGCGTTCACGATGCTGATGCTCGCTGGGTCGCGGAGCGCGGCCGCGACGAACTTCTTGTCCGAATCATCGATGGCCCGGAGCCCGGCCGGCACCACCCCGTGCCCGTCCGCGTCGTACTCGACCGGCACCGTGCGGAGGCAACGCTCGAGCTTGGCGTGAACCACCTGGAGCCCGTAGTGTTGAAAATCGAGCTTATTACGGTACTCGTCGAAGATGCGAAAGAGCTCGTCGAGCACCAGCCGCCGCGAGGGGTCGTCGCGAAACGTGGTGAGCCAGTCGAACACGAGCTTCACCTCGTCCGCGCCGACCGGCACGTCTTCGAAGCCGGGCGGCGCCGCCGCGCTCGCGACGATGAGCACGTTGGTGTCGACCAGGTGATCAACCACGCGGGGCGCCCTCGCCGCGCTGCCTCTCGATGATGGTCTTCACGTGGCGCTCCGTCTCGCCCATGACATCACCGAAGAAGTCCTTGGGCCAGTTCTTCACGCGGCCATACGGGTCGACCTCGAGCGGGGTGAGCGCGGTCCCGTCGCGCTCGGCGCGATCCACGAAGTAGAGCCGGCAGTCCTCCGGCGAGAGCTCCTCCCGCGCGAGCAGGGTCTGGAGCCGGCGGAACAGGTGCTCGGAGTGCGTCTCCACCAGGAATTGCACGCCGCGCGTGCGCGCGACGCTCGCCATCAGCTCGGCGAGCCCGACCTGCGCGCGGGGGTGCAGGTGGAGCTCGGGTTGCTCGGCCACGATGGTGGTCCCCCGCGGCACGAAGTACGCGAGCACCAGCATCGGCAAGACCTGGGAGATCCCGAAGCCGACGTCCGTTATGTTGGCGCGCTGTCCGCGCCGCACCACGGTGAGCTCGTAGTGCCGTGAGCTGCCCTGGCGCTCGAGCACGAGCTGGTCGGCCACGCCGAGGCGTGAGAGCCACTCCGAGACGCGCTCGACCAGCCACTGGCGCCCGCTCTCCTCGCCGCTCCGGCGTCGCTTGCGTGAGTTCTCGTTGGCGAGGAGCGCGTGCACGGCGTACTCGCCGCGAGTACCGAGCTCGCCCGGCTCGACCCCGCTGAAGAGGTAGCTCCGCTCGGGCTGCTCGCGGAGCGGGCCGAGGTACGCGATGCGAGACACCGTCTCGCGGAGCCGGAGCGAGAGATCTTGCACGCGGGCCCCCGCCTCGCCGAGCCGCGCGATGGCCGCCGGCGAGAACGCCACCGAGCGCGCAGGCTGGTAGCTGCGCTTCGCCTCGGGCCGACCGCGGGAGCGCGGCGCCTCGTAGCCGGGCGCTTCGAGCGCGTACCCACCCTTCGCCTGGCGCTCCGCGACGTACGCCTGCCCGCCCTCCGCGAGCACCAGCCGCTCGGTCACCGGCGCGCCGCCCGCGAACGTGAAGGTCACCGTGTAGTCGAGCGGGCGGCCGCGCGCGGGCTCGCCGACCACGCCCGCGTCGAGCGTGAGCCCGATGCCGAGCTCGCGGCGCACGTCGTGACCGTGGATGAGCGACTCGTAGCTGCCGAGATCGACCAGATCGCTCGCGCGCCCGCCGAGGTTCAGGTCGAGGGTGCGATCGGGGCTGTCGAAGGTCTGCTTCAGGAGCAGCGGCACCTGCAAGAGCGAGGTCTTGCCGGCCGAGTTCGGGCCGAGAAAGAGCGTGATCGGGCCGAGCGGGACGCCCGGCTCCCAGAGCTCTTCGCCCCAGGCCTTCAGATTTTTCACCCGCAGTCTGGTGAGCATCGCTGGGTCGTCCGCCGCGCGAGGATGCGCCCGCACACCATACGGGAGGGCGCCCGAGCGCAGCAAGCGCGCCGCGCGGAGCTCACCCCGGGCGCACGTAGGTCATCACCAGGTACGCGACGAGCTCTTCGGCGCCCGGGTTGTGGTAGGCGTGCGGCTCGTCGGCGCGGAAGAAGATGGCATCCCCCGGATGGAGCACGCGGCGATCGCCGCCGACCGCTATTTCGAGCGCGCCCCGCGTGACGACCAGGTTCTCCGCGGTGCCGGGCGCGTGCGCGTCGGCGAGCTCGGAGGCGTGGGGCGCGAGGTGGAGCTCGTAGAACTCGACCTGCCGCGGGCGATCCACCGGGAAGAGCGCGCGCGTCGAGAAGGTGCCGTCGGCGGAGCGGAGCTCCTTGGCGGCGGCCGCGCGCAGGACCACCGTCGACGACGTCTCCTCTTGCCCGAGCAGCGCCGAGAACGGCAGGCCGAGCGCGCCCGCGATCTTCCAGAGCACGTTGATTGTGGGCGCGCTCTTGCCGAGCTCGATCTGCCCGAGCATGGCGCGGCTCACGCCGCTCGCGTCGGCGAGCTGCTGGAGCGACCACCCCCGCTCCCCGCGGTGGCGCCGCACGTTGGAGGCGACCGCCGGGGTGAGATCGCGCGCGGCGGCTCTCGACGCGCGGAGCGGCGCGGGCTTCGGCGCGCGCTCGGGCCCCGCCTTCGGGGGCGGATGGGGCGCGCGCGCGGCGCGCGGCGGACGCTTGGGGGAAGGCTCGGAGGACTTGCGACGCGCGGCCACGGTCCCCCGGCTATCGGCCGGCGCCCGTCGAGCGTCAAACCCGATCCGCCCTTGACACCTCGTCCGTTATAACGGATACATTGACGCGAAACCGGAGGACTCATGACCGAACCGCACTGGTATAAGGACAACACCCTCGCCATCGGGCGCACCCCGCTGGTCCGCCTGAACCGCGTCACCGACGGCGCGCCCGCCACCATCCTCGCCAAGGTCGAGGGGCGAAACCCGGCCTACTCGGTAAAATGCCGGATCGGCGCCGCGATGGTGTGGGACGCCGAGAAGCGCGGGGTGCTCGGCCCGGGCAAGGAGCTCATCGAGCCGACCAGCGGCAACACCGGCATCGCGCTCTCCTTCGTGGCCGCCGCGCGCGGTTACCCCATCACGCTCGTCATGCCGGACTCGATGAGCATCGAGCGGCGCAAGCTGATGGCTGCTTTCGGCGCGAAGCTCATCCTCACCGAGGGCGCGAAGGGCACCAAGGCCGCGGTGGTGAAGGCCGAGGAGCTCGCCGCGCAGGAGCCGAACCGCTACGTGCTCCTCCACCAGTTCAAGAACCCCGCGAACGCCAAGATCCACGAGACCACCACCGGCCCCGAGATCTGGGAAGACACCGCGGGCGCCATCGACATCCTGGTGTCGGGCGTCGGTACCGGCGGCACCATCACCGGCGTGTCACGCTACATCAAGCACACGAAGCACAAGGCCATCACCTCGATCGCGGTCGAGCCCGCCGCGAGCCCGGTGCTCACCCAGACGCGCGCTGGCGAGCCGCTCAAGCCCGGACCGCACAAGCTCCAGGGGCTCGGCACCGGTTTCGTACCGGACGTGCTCGATCTCTCCGTGGTGGACGCCATCGAGCCGGTCACCGACGAAGACGGCTTCCGCTATGCTCGGCGACTGGCTCGCGAGGAGGGCCTCATCTCCGGGATCTCCTCGGGCGCCGCGGTCGCGGCCGCGGTGCGCGTCGCCAACCGCCCCGAGAACAAGGGCAAGACCATCGTCGTCGTGCTCCCCGACTCGGGCGAGCGCTACCTGAGCTCGGCCCTCTTCGAGGGCATGTTCGACGCTCAGGGCCTCCCGGTCTGAGCGCTCGGGCGAGCCGGAGGGATGTCGGTCCGGCGCGAAGCCCGGCGCCGGTCCGACACGCCTCACGGCATGCTACGATTTTGTAATATCGTGCTACGGTCGCGCGCATGGGCGACCCCTGGCGCGCGGTACCCGCGCTCTTCTTCTCTGCCTGCACGCTCGCCGGTCCGAGCGTCGCGCTCGCTGCGCCGGATGAGGCTCCACCCGCCGAGAGCGCGGCGCCCGGCGACGACGCGCCCATCGAGGTCACCGTGCGTGGCGAAGCCCCCGGCAGCGAGGCCGCGTCGCGCTCGCACGCGGGGGGGCGCGAGCTCGCGCTGCGCCCGAAACGCCGGCCGGCGGACGTGGTCGAGGCGGTGCCCGGGCTCTTCGCGGTGCAGCACGCCGGCGGCGGCAAGGCGAACCAGTACTTCCTCCGCGGCTTCGACGCCGATCACGGCACCGACGTCGCGTTCTTCGTGGACGGCGTGCCGGTCAACCTGCCGAGCCACGGGCACGGCCAGGGCTACACCGATCTCCACTTCTTCATCCCGGAGCTGGTGGCCTCCGTCGACGGCTACAAGGGCCCCTACTACGCCGGCCTCGGGGATTTTGCGACCGCCGGAGCGGTCGACGTGCACCTCGCCGAGCGGCTCCCGGAGGGCTTCGTCGAGCTCGGCGCGGGAGAGTTCGGGATCCTGCGCGCGCTCTACGCCGCCTCCCCCGAGCTCGGCGAGCGCTGGCGCATGGTGGCGGCGGTCGACCTCGAGACCGATCGCGGGCCCTTCGAGCTCTCGGAAGACTATCGGCAGTATAAGACCTACCTCCGCGCGACCCACGACTTCGAGCGCGCCGGCACGCTGAGCGCGACCCTGATGTCGTACGGCGCGCGCTGGAACGGCTCGGGGCAAATCCCGGCCCGCGCGGTGTGCGGCGAAGGCGAGCCACTCGCGCCGCCTCCGAGCGCCTACGGCGCGCCGTGCCTCGAGCGCTTCGGACACGTCGATCCGAGCGAGGGGGGCCGCACCGATCGACATCAGCTCTCGTTCGCGTGGGAGCGGCTCGGCGAACGCACGGATCTCTCGGCGCGCGCGTACGCGGTCAAGTATCGCTTCGGGCTCTACTCGAACTTCACCTTCTTCCTCGAGGACCCGCTCCGGGGCGACGAGATCGAGCAGACCGACGATCGACTCGTGGTGGGTGGCGAGGTGCGCGTGCGGCGCCGCGATCGCTGGGGGGGCGCGAGGTTTACGACCACCGGCGGCCTCCAGCTCCGGAGCGACGGGATCGACAACGGGCTCTACCACGACCAGGCGCGCGCGCGGCTCGAGCCGCGGGTCCGCGCCCGCATCGACGAGGACTCGCTCGGCCTCTACCTCGAGGAGGACGCGCGGCTCACCGACTGGCTCAGGCTCATCCCGGGGCTCCGCGCCCAGGGGCTGCGGGTCGGGGTGCGCGACCACCTGGGACCGGCGAGCGGCGAGAAGAGCGCCGCGCTCCTCTTGCCGAAGCTGATGGTGGTGCTGAGCCCGGCCTCGCCGCTCGAGCTCTTCCTCGACGTCGGCCGCGGATTTCACTCGAACGACGCGCGGGGCGCGGTCGCCCCAGGCGCCGCCGCCACGCTCATGGTGCCGGCCACCGGCGCCGAGGTCGGCGCACGCCTGACGCCCCACCCGGGCGTCGCGCTGCAGGCCGCGGCGTTCAGCCTCGACATGGACTCGGAGCTCGTGTGGGTGGGCGACGCAGGCGGCACCGAGGCCTCCGGGCGAACGCGCCGCCTCGGGGCGGAGCTCGGGGCGCGCGCGCGCTTGGCTGAGTGGCTCTTCATCGACGCGGACGCGACCTTCACCCGCGCGCGCTATCGCGAGAACGCGGGCAACGCCGGCTCGGTCGCGCTCGCGCCGACCCGCACCCTGACCGCGGGGGTCGGCGCCGAGCCACGCTTCGGCGCGCTCCGCCCGTTCGGCGCGCTCCGGCTGAAGGCGCTCTCCTCGCGCCCCGCGACGCCCGACGGCGCGCTCATGGCCGAGGGCTTCACGGTGGTCGACGCGAGCGCCGGCGCGCGCTGGAGGGACGTCGAGCTCGGGCTCGACGTGCAGAACCTCCTCGGCGCCAAGTGGCGCGAGGTCCAGTTCGCGACCGAGACGCGGCTCGCCTACGAGCCCGCGCCGGTGGAGGGCATCCACTACACGCCGGGCTGGCCGCGGACCGTGCTCGCGCGGCTGCGGCTCTACCTCCGCTGAGCGCGGCGATGCTCGCGCTCAGACGGTGAGGATCTGCTGCACCAGCGCGTCGCGGGCGCGATCGTCGAGCGCCTGATCGGTGCGCCCGTAGATGATGCTCTCCTCCTTCGCGTTGTGCTCGGCGAGCACCGACATCATGCTGGCGAGCGTCGACTTCGCGCGCGAGGCGTCTCCCGAGTGGAGCGCGCTCGCCATGCCGGCCAGATCGTTACGGATCTGGTTGTGCTCGTGCAGCATCACGTGGATCGGGCCGCCGGCCATGCCGGTCGCGCGCTCGAAGGCAGGGAAGAGCGCCGCCTCCTCGGCGTGCATGTGCCGCTCGAGGCCGCAGGTGAGCTCGCCGAGCCGGCCCTGCGCGCCGGCGACCTCACCGGCGCCGAGCTTCTCGTCGAGCTCTTCGGCGATCGCGTCGAGCCGCTCGTGATCGGCCTGCAAGATCTCGAGCACCCCGCGCGCCTCCGGATCCTCACGCTTCACGAGCTCCACCCGGTGGAGCGCAGGCCCCGCCTCGAGCACGTTCCACTCGAACTGGCCCTGGCGCTCGGCCAAGAACTGGTAAAGGAGCGGCTTCGGGTAGTGGTCGTTCACGAGCACGAAGCGCCCCCCGACCGGCAGCGCGTCGAACGTGTCGAAGATCGTGGTGTGTCGCACGGCGGGCGCGATGGTGCGGGCGTCGAGGATTTCCATGCGCGGGAGACTGCGGTCGGGCCTCGCGCGAGGCGATGACTTTGGTCAGCGGGAGGGCGCGCGCGGACCCGAGGCCTGACGAGGCTCACCCGGGCGCGCGCCCCGCGGATTCCGCGCCGCCCCGACACCCCCTCGAGGGAGGCCTCGGCGCGGCTCGAGATGTGGCAGCCTCCCGGAGCACGCCATGGACTTCACCCCCTCCGAGCGGGTCCGCGAGATCCGCGACATCATCCACGATTTCGTCGAGACCGAGCTCCTCCCGCTCGAGCCCGAGCTCGCGCGGGACGGGTTTCCGGCCCTGCTGCCGAAGCTTCGCATGAAGCGCGCGCGCGCCCGCGAGACCGGGCTCTTCGCGGCCCACCTGCCGGAAGCGCACGGCGGCGCCGGGCTCTCGCTCACCGAGTTCGCGCATATGAGCGAGGAGCTCGGGCGGAGCCCGCTCGGCCACTACGTCTTCAACTGCCAGGCGCCCGACGTCGGCAACATGGAGCTCCTGATGCACTTCGGCACGCCCGAGCAGCGACGGCGCTACCTCGAGCCGCTCGCGCGGGGTGAGCTCCGGAGCTGTTTCACCATGACCGAGCCCGAGTTCGCCGGTTCGAACCCGGTCTGGCTCGGGACCACCGCGCGACGAGAGGGCGAGGCCTGGGTGATCCGGGGGCACAAATGGTTCTCGACCGGCGCCGACGGCGCGGCCTTCGCCATCTGCATGGCGGTAACGAGCCCGGAGGCGCCCGAGCCGCACCGGCGCGCGAGCATGCTCATCGTCCCGACGGACACCCCCGGCTTCGAGCTCATCGGCAACCTCTCGATCATGGGCGGGCGCGGCGGCGACTGGGCGAGCCACGGCGAGGTGAGCTACGCTGACGCGCGCGTCCCGCTCGAGAACCTGCTCGGGGAGGAGGGCGCCGGCTTCGCGCTCGCCCAGGAGCGCCTCGGCCCGGGGCGCATCCACCACGCGATGCGCTGGATCGGCGTGTGCGAGCGCGCCTTCGACCTCATGTGCCGGCACGCCGCCACCCGCGAGCTCGCTCCCGGCAGAGCGCTCGGCCACCAGCAGATCGTGCGGCAGTGGATCGCCGAGAGCCGCGCCGAGATCCACGCCGCGCGGCTCAGCGTGCTCCACGCCGCCTGGAAAATCGAGCGCGAGGGCGCGCCCGCCGCGCGCGAGGAGATCTCGCTCATCAAGTTCAGCGTGGCGCGCACGCTCGGCCGCGTGGTCGATCGCGCCGTGCAGACGCTCGGCGGGCTCGGCATGACCGACGACACGCCGCTCGCCCATTTCTACGCCCACGAGCGGGCCGCGCGCATCTACGACGGCGCCGACGAGGTGCACATCGACGCGGTCGCGCGGCGCATCCTCCGCCGCTACGGGCTCGACACGCGCTGAGCCCGGGGCCGGCGCGCGCGCCTCAGCGCATCCGCCCGAGGACCAGCTTGGAGAGCCCCTTCAGCGTGTCGAACACGCCCGGGCCGAGCCGCGCGTTGGCCTCGAAGTCCGGTACCCGGAGCGGGTTCAGCGCGGCGCGGAGCTCGTCGACCGGCACCACGTTGGGCATGTCGCGCTTGTTGTACTGGACGACGTAGGGAACGCTGTCGAGCCGCAGGTTGTACTCGGCGAGGTTCGTCTCGAGGTTGGCAACGCTCTCCTGGTTCGCCTCGAGGCGCTCGGGCTGGGAGTCCGCCACGAAGATGAGGCCGTCGGCGCCCTTCAGGATGAGCTTGCGGCTCGCGTCGTAGAAGACCTGCCCGGGCACGGTGTAGAGGTGGAACCGCACCTTGAAGCCCTTCACGGTGCCGAGATCGATCGGCATGAAATCGAAGAAGAGCGTGCGCTCGGTCTCGGTGGCGAGCGAGATCATCTTGCCCTTCGCCTGCGGGCTCGTCTTCTCGAAGATGTACTGCAGGTTGGTCGTCTTGCCGCACAGGCCGGGCCCGTAATAGACGATCTTACAGTTGATCTCCTTCGACATGTGGTTGACGAAGCTCACGCGGCACCTCCGCTTCGCAGCCGGCGAGCGAGCTCGCTCGTCACGCGGGTCACCGCCTGCGTCACCTCGTCCGAGCCGAGCCCGAGGAAGGCTCCGAGCTCCTCGAGCGCGCGGGCCTCGGGCGCGGCCACCACGCCGTCGGCCACCGCCACCAGCGTCGCGAAGCCGAGCGCCTCGCTGCGGCTCAGGCCATCGTCGAAGTCGTCGGCTGCGCGCCGCATGCGCTCGCGGCGGCCGAGCATCTCCACCCCGTCGGCGAGATCGCGGAAGTGCAGGTCGAGCTCGTCGTGCGTGAACGCCTCGCCGAGCACCGACTCGAGCAGCGCGGCGAGCGCGGTCCGCTCTTCGTCGGCGAAGCCGTCCGCCGAGGCGACCAGGTAGCCAATCTCGAGCAGCGACTGGAAGCGCGCGGCGCTCGCGTCGTCGCGCCCGACCGCGTGCGCGTCCGCTTCGAGCCGCGACGCGGCCGGGACCAGCGCCGGCGGCGCATGCTCCATCAAGTCGCGGACCGCCTCGCGTACGCGCGCCGCCGCGAACTCCGAGAAATCGATCTCGAGGCCCATGCGCCGGGACGTCCCACACCTTCGCGGCGGCTTCAATGGGCGCCATGAATTCAGCGGTTTCGCGCGCCTCCTCGGGCCGCGCGACCTCGCGCCGAGGGGCTCGGTCGGCCCGGCGCGGCCGGCGGCGCGGTCAGCCGAGGTGCTCGAGCAGGATGCGGAGCATCCGCCGGAGCGGCTCGGCGGCGCCCCAGAGGAGCTGGTCGCCGACCGTGAACGCACCGAGGTAGGTCGGCCCCATCTCGAGCTTGTGGAGGCGCCCGACCGGCACCGCGAGCGTCCCCGAGACGGCGGCCGGGGAGAGCTCGGCGAGGGTGGCCTCCTTGTCGTTCGCGACCAGCCGCACCCAGTCATTCGCGGTGCCGACGGCCTGCTCGAGCTCCGCGAGCGGGACGTCCTCGCGGAGCTTCACCACCAGGCCCTGGCTGTGGCAGCGCATGGCGCCGACCCGCACGCAGATCCCGTCCACCGGGACCGGCGGCTCGAGCGCCAGGATCTTGTTCGTCTCGGCGGAGCCCTTCCACTCCTCGCGCGTCCGCCCGCCGTCGACGGCGCGATCGATCCACGGGATCAGGCTACCGGCGAGCGCCGCGCCGAGCTCGGCGCGAGGCAGCGCCTCCGAGCGCGCGGCCGCCGCGACGGCGCGGTCGAGCTCGAGGATGGAGCTCGCCGGGTCATCGGCGAGCTCCGCGCCGGCGTCGGCGAGGACGCGCATCTGCTGGACGAGCTCGCGCATCTGCCGGGCGCCCGCGCCGGACGCCGCCTGGTAGGTCATCGAGCTCACCCACTCGACCCAGCCGCGCGCGAAGAGGCCGTGCATGGCCATCAGCATCAGGCTGACGGTGCAGTTGCCGCCGACGAAGTCCCGCACGCCGCGCGCGAGGGCGGCATCGATGAGCGCGCGGTTCACCGGATCGAGCACGATGACCGCGTCCGGTTCCATCCGCAACGTGGACGCGGCGTCGATGAAGTAGCCCTTCCACCCCGAGCGGCGGAGCTCGCCGTGAACGGCCTTCGTGTAGTCGCCACCCTGGCAGCTCACTACGATCTCGAGCTTGCGGAGCGCGTCGAGATCCCCCGCGTCGGCGACCGGCGCGACCTCGCGACCGAGCTCGGGCGCGCGCGCGCCCGCCTGCGAGGTCGAGAAGAAGAGCGGCTCGAAGGCGTCGAAGTCGCGCTCGGCGCGCATGCGCTCGACCAGCACCGACCCGACCATGCCTCGAAACCCGACGATCCCGACCGTCTTCATGTGACGGCGCGGAGGATAGCACCGCTCAACGGCCGCGGAAAAAGTCGAGCGCCTCGGCGAGCCCGGCGTCGGTCATGGTGTGGCCGACCCCGCGACGCGCGCGCGCGCGGTGCCTCCAGCCGAGCTCGTCGAGCGCGCGGGCGAGGCTCTCGGGATCGTGGTGCGCCGGATCCTTCAGGCCGTACCCGACGTAGATGGGAGGGCGACGGCGGGTGTGCTTCGCGGGCCCCACCAGGTACCGCGCGCCCGCCCCACCCGCGAAGAGCGCGTAGCCGTCCACCGCTAGCTTGCCGCGGAGCGCGAGCGAGGCGGCGTAGTACGCGCCGTTCGAGAACCCGACCAGGTAGACCCGCTCGAAGGGTCGGCCGCTTCTCGCCTCGAGCGCTGCCCGCGCGCTCCACCACTCGGCGAGCAGCTCCGCCTCGACGGCGCGCTGCGCCTTCACGGAGGTCGGCCAAGTGAAGAAGTCCTGCATGCCCTTCGGGCCGATTCCGCGCCGGCCGCGCGGCATGATGACCGAGAAGCCGTGGCGCTTGGCGCCGCGCACGATGGCGCGCTCTTGCGCGTACTGCCAGGTGGTGTCCGGCTTGATGACGCCGTGGAGGAAGACGACGAGCGTGCGCGTCGCCGACTCGCCCTCGGGCGCGTAGCTGCACAGCCCGTCGGCGAGCGCCTCGAGCTCCGGCGCGCACCACGGCGTCGCCTCGGGAGCGGTCGCCGGCCGGGGAGGCTCGGGCGCGGGCTCTGCGCGTGCCGCACCGGCCGCGAGGGCGAGCGCGACGGCGAGGGCTCCACGCATGCGCCTCCTCTTACCCGACGCGAGATGGTCCCGCAACGCGGTGGCTCGCCGCGAGCTCTCGCGCCGGACCGGCAACCCCTGGCTCAGTCGCGTTCACGCGAGGCGTGCGCCACCAGCGCGTCGACCAAGAACGGCGAGCGCTCGAGTCCAGCGAGCTCGACGAGCGCGTACGCGATCTGCTCCCGCGAGGCGTCCGGCGGGATCCCCACCAACGCCCACGACGCGCCCTCGTGCGCGAGATCCGCGCCCCGCTCGACCTCGAGCTCACGCAGCCGCCGATAGACCGCCACCTTCACGCGGCGCGGGCGTAGCACGCCGAGGACGCGCATCGCGAAGGCGAGCCGGTCGAAGTCGCCGTCTGCACGGATCCGGCTAGTCCGGTACGGCTCGACGTGCTCGAAGCGGGCGCGCGACTCCACCTCGGCAGTATCGCGCGGATCCCGGGGCCAGGCGAGCAGTTGCGGCCGCCGCCGCACGGCGGCATAGCTACTCGCCGATGCGAGCTCGCCCTTCTCCTCCCCTGCTCGTGGCGCTCGCGGTAGCCATCGTGAGCTGCCACCCGGTCCCGGCCCCGTCCGCGCCCGCGGCGCCGGCGACGTCCGCCTCGAGCGCGGCCGCGCCGACGCTGCCGCCCCCCGGCTCGCGCACCGAGGACGAGCAGAACACCATCGCGGTGTTTCGCGCCGCGGCGCCCTCGGCGGTGTTCGTGACCCAGCAGCAGCTGGTGACGGACCCGATGGCCGGAGGGACGACCGAGGTCCCGATCGGCTCCGGCTCGGGCTTCATCTGGGACGTGAAGGGGCACGTGGTGACCAATTTCCATGTGGTCGACGGCGCCAAGAGGCTGACCGTCACGCTGCAGGACCAGCGGACCTATCCGGCGGTGGTGGTCGGCGTCGAGCCGCGCAAGGACATCGCGGTGGTGCGGGTGGACGTGCCGACCGGACGCCTCCGGCCGATCGCCCGCTACGAGGCCGCGCCGCCCCTCGAAGTGGGCCAGAAGGTGATCGCCATCGGGAACCCCTTCGGGCTCGACCACACCCTCACGAGCGGGATCATCAGCGCGCTCGGGCGCGAGGTGAACGGGATCGGCGGGGTCGCCATCCGCGACATGATCCAGACCGACGCCGCGATCAATCCGGGCAACTCGGGCGGCCCGCTGCTCGACAGCTCCGGACGCCTGATCGGCATGAACACCATGATCCTCTCGCGGAGCGGCGCGTGGGCGGGGATCGGCTTCGCGGTCCCCATCGGCACCATCGACAAGATCGTGCCGCAGCTCATCAGGTCCGGTCGCGTCGAGCAGATTGGGCTCGGCGTCCGGATCGATCCGCGGCAGCGCCTCGAGCGCCAGCTCGGCCTCCGCGGCGTGGTCGTCCTCGACGTGATGCCCGGCTCGCCCGCGGAGAGGGCCGGGCTCCGCGGCGTGCGCTCGAACGGCGGGGACTACGTGATCGGCGACGTCATCGTGGGCGTGGATGGCGCCCCCGTGACGACCTACGACGACCTCTACCGGCTCCTCGACGGTCGCCACGCGGGCGAGATCGTGTCGGTGCAGGTGGTGAGCGGAAACCAGCCCCGAGAGCTGAAGCTACCGCTCGTCGTGGTCGAGTGAGCTCGAGCGCTACTTGAGCTGGCCGGCGATGTCGTCGCCGATGCTGTCGAGCTTCGACGCCGCCTTCGGGTTCGGCTTGGGCTTCGCGGCGGCCGGCGCGGGCCCTGCTCCGCCGCCGACCGGCGCCGCCGCGACCGGGTGCGCCTGCTCGGCCTGCGCGGCCGCCGCCGCAGAGGCCGCCGCCGCGGCCTTTTGCTCCTCGGCGAGCCGCGCGAGGCTCCGCTGAGTCGTGAGCAGATGCTCCTTCTGCTCCTTGGCGTCCTCGCTCTTCTGCTCGGCCTCTTGGAGCGCAGCCTGCTCCGAGGTGTCGTCGTGCTTCGGCGTGTGGCCGCGGTTCGACATCTTGACGACCGCCGTCACCAGTACGCCGAGCAGCACCACGCCCGCGCCGAGGCCGAGCCACAGCGGCTTGATCCCGGAGACGGGGATCGCGTCGACGCCGTCCTCGGGGCCCGCGCCGTTCCTCGAGTCCTTTTCTGCCATGCGACGGAACCCTACCCCAACTCGCCGCCTCGCGCATGGCCGACGAGGCCGGCGCCGCGCCGGCCATGCCAAGTGGCACGAGATGTGCTGTGGTCCGCGCCATGACCATCCGGAAGATTGCCGTCAACACGGGGGGCGGAGACGCTCCCGGCCTGAACGCCGTGATCCGCGCGGTCACCTTGAGCGCGACCCAGCGAGGCTGGGAGGTGTGGGGGATCCGGCACGGCTATCGAGGTCTGCTCGAGGGCGACGGCGACGGGCTGGTTCGGCTCGATCGTGAGGCGGTGCGCGGCATCACCCACCTGGGCGGGAGCATCCTCGGCGCGGCCAGCCGCGACGATCCGTTCCGTTACCCGGTGCTCCGCGACGGCCAGCGGGAGCGCGCCGATCTGTCCGCGCTCCTCGTCGAGCGGTTCATCGCGCGCGGCTTCGACGCGCTGGTGGCGCTCGGCGGCGACGGCTCGCTTCGCCTGGCGGCGGACCTGCTCGCCCGCGGGCTGCCACGGGTCGTGGCGGTCCCGAAGACCATCGACAACGATCTCGCCGGCACCGACGTCACCTTCGGCTTCGAGACGGCGATCACCACCGCGACCGACGCGATCGACAAGCTCCACACCACCGCGCAGGCGCACGAGCGCGTCATGGTGGTGGAGGTGATGGGGCGCGACGCGGGCTGGATCGCGCTCTACTCCGGGCTGGCGGGCGGCGCCGACGTGATCCTGCTCCCGGAAATTCCCTTCGAGCTCGACCGAGTCGCCGAGAAGATCGCGCAGCGGGAGCGGGCCGGACGCACCTTTTCCATCGTGGTGGTCGCGGAGGGCGCGCATCCGGTGGGGGGGGAAGCGCTCTTCAAGTCGGTCCACCGCGGACAGGAGCGAGGACAGAGCCTCGGCGGGATCGCCGAGCTCGTGGCGCAGGAAATCGCCGAGAAGACCGGCAAGGAGACGCGCAGCCTGGTGCTCGGCCACCTGCAGCGCGGCGGCTCGCCGGTCACCGCCGATCGGGTGCTCGCGCTGCAGCTCGGCTGCGCGGCGACCCGCATGCTGGCCGAGGCGGATGGGAGCGGGATGGTCGCCATGCGCGGCGGGGCCCCGCGCTTCGTGCCTCTCGACGAAGCGACGCGGGGCCTCCGCCAGGTCCCGCTCGACTCGAACGTGGTGCAGTCGGCGCGGGACCTCGGGCTCTGCTTCGGCGACGAGCGCCCCGGCGCCTTCGCCGGCTGATGGAGCCGGCGCGCGTCGCTCAGAGCTGGTCGGCGAGGACGCGCAGCACGTCCATGTAGCTCACGATGCCGACCAGCCGCGACCCGTCGGGCTCCACGACCGGGACCGCGCCCACCTTGTGGTCGAGCATGAGCTCGACGACCTCGCTGAGCTCCGCCTCCGGATCCACGGAGAACACGTCCGCCGCCATGACGGTCGCGACCGCCTGGTCGAGCCGCTCCCGGACCACGTCGGGCCGCTCGTACTCGGTCAGGGCAGCGGGGGTGAAGGCGCGGAGATCGCGGTCGCTGACGATCCCGACGAGGGCGCCATCCTCCACCACGGGAAGATGCCGGATATCGGCCTCCGCGAGCTTCGCGAGCGCCTGTCCGATGCTCTCGGTGACCTCGACGGCGATCGGATCGCGGGACATGACTTCTTCGACGACCATTACTGCTCCTGCTCCTCGGGTCCCGTCGCGGGCGCCCTCGTCTGCCCCGTCTGCAACAGTCATTCCAAGGCGAAAACCGCGATTCGGCCGGGCGCCGCGCTCGCGTCGGAATATCTCCCGTCGCTCGAACCTTCAGTCAAGTCCGGCGGAGGATGAGCTATGCTCTGCGAGCTAGGGGGGTCGAGTGATGGTAATGAGCGAGGGGGATGACACGAACCGCGTGCTCGTGGTCGCGAGCGAGCACGGGACGGCGGACGCGGTCGCGAGCGCGCTCGGCGCGCTCGGCTTCGAGGCTCACGTCGTGTCGAGCGCGGAGCAAGCGTTCGATCGACTGCTCGCGCAGGGTTACCGCTGGCTGCTCGCCGATGAGGGCTTGCCGGGTCGGCGCGGAACCGAGGTGATCGAAGCGGTGATCCGCGCGGGCGCGAGCTTGCCTTGCGTCTTGCTCATCGAGGACGACGATCTCGCGGACGTGGACGGCGCGCTCGCGAGCGGGGCAAGCTTCGTGGTCCGCAAGAACACGCCGAGCTGGCTCGACGAGCTCATCGCAGTGAGCAGCCTCATCTCACCGCCGACCAGCGGAGTGATGCGAAAGGCCGAAGCCGTCGAGCCTCTCGGTCGCACGCTCACGACGAGGCGCTGAGCGTCTCGTCGCCGGCGCGGCGAGCGCGCTCGCCGGCCCTCGTCAGCCCAGCGCGGCGTCTCTTCATGGCGAGCTCGATGCGAGCCACATGCCGGCCGCGCGCCGGCGCCCTGCCGCCCGGCCGCTCCGCGACCACGCAAGGCTTGCCGCGAGCGCGGCGACCGGCGCAATTATCACGGGTGCTCAGAGCGGCGCGGGCAGGAGGCTCCGGCGGCTGCGGGGAACCGAGCGAAACTCGCGCGCCGTGATCTCGCGGAGCACCCGCGCCGCGCGGAGCGGCTCCTCGAAGTGCGCCACGTCGGTGAGGCTGATCACCCCGTGGAGCGTCCCGTCCTCGTCCATCACGACGACTCGGGACTTCTGCCGAGCGATCATCTGGTCCTCGGCGCGCGTGAGCGGCTCCTCGGGACGACAAGACACGATCTCTCGAGTCATCAGCTCCGACACCGGCGTCGTCGACGGGAGCCCCGCCGCGCACACCCTGAGCGCGACGTCGCGATCGGTGAGCACGCCGAGCACGCGCGCGTTCGGACCGCAGACGACCAAGAACCCGACCAGCTCCTCCCGCATCTTTCGCGCGGCCTCCTCCGCCGTCGCGTCCGGCGGGAGCGCGTCCACCTCCATCCGCATCACGTCCGAGCACAACATCGTGACCCGACCTCTACGTCTCCATGATGCAATCATCGTTCCAAGACTCCTCGGGGCGCGCGGTCCCGCGGCTTGCGCCGAGCGACGCGAGCTGTCAGAGGACCCCGTCGACCGATGGCCGCGACCGCGCTCGAACACCTGCTCTCGGTGCTGCTCCTCGCGGCCGCCGGCACGAGCGCGTGCGCCGGCGCGACGAGCCCGCCCCGCGCCGCGCCGGCGCCCGGGTCGCCGGCCGCGCCGGACCGGCAGCAGCCCCGGTCGCCGGCCGCGCCGGACCGGCAGCCCCTCGCCGCCGCTCGGCCCGAGCCGGCGGCGCCTCCCCGCGTCGAGCGCCGCTCGCTCTACGACGACCCCGACGCGCCATCGCTGGACAGCGGGCTCGAGGATCACGACGACGACGCGGAGTCGGCGGTCGCGCCGGGCGAGGACACCACGCCGGCGAGCCCGCTCGCGGGGCTCAGCGACGCCGAGCTCGAGCGGCGCCTCCGCGACGATCCGGGCTCGCTCGGCTCGCTGAGCATCGGCACGCCGAACGCGGGCGCGCTCGTGAACGGCGTCCGTCTTCCGGAGAGCCCGCTCTGGGAGCTCGAAGATCCAGGAGACACCTGGGGCACTCGCGAGACGATCGAGGCCATCACCTCCGCTGTCGAGGCGGTAAATGGAGAGTTCCCGAACACGCCGCCGCTCGCCATCGGACACGTGAGCGCGAAGCGGGGCGGTCCGCTCGCTCCGCACGTGAGCCACCAGGCGGGGCGCGACGTGGACCTCGGGTTTTACTACTTGAACGGCGCGCGGTGGTACGCGCGCGCGACCGCGGACAACCTCGACCGCGCGCGGACCTGGGCGCTCGTTCGCGCGCTGGTCACCCGCTCGGACGTCGAGCTCATCCTCGTGGATCACTCGGTCCGGACCCTGCTCGAGGAGCACGCCGAGCGCATCGGTGAAGACCGGGCGTGGCTCGACTCACTCTTTCACGGCGAGCCGGGGAAGACGCGGCCGCTCATCTTCCACTGGCGAGGTCACGCGACCCACCTGCACGTCCGCTTCTACAGCCCGCTCGCGCGTGAGGGCGGGCGCCGCGCGTATCGCGCGCTCGTGGCGCGAGGGCTCGTGCGCCCGCCGGTCACCTATCTCTCGCACGTCGCGAAGCGGGGCGAGACGCTCGGCATGCTCGCGCGGAAGTACCAGACCACGGTCGCCGCGCTCCGCGAAGCGAACGAGCTCCGCGGAACGCGGATCATCGCGGGGCACACCTATCGCATCCCGCGGACCGGCGGCGCCGCGGCCCCCCGGCGCGTCGTGGTCCCGCCGCGCCGCCTCCCGCCCCCACGGTGACGCTCAGGAGGCGCGCTCGCGCAGCAGCGGACCGAGCGCGCACGGGCTGTCGTCGATGAGCTCCCGCAGACTCCACATGTCGCGCAGCGCGCCGAGCCTGGAGAGCACGGCGACCTCGAGCTGGCGGATCCGCTCGCGCGTCACGTTGAGGATCGCGCCGACGTCCTCGAGCGTCACGCCGCCACGGTCGGCGATGTCGAGCGCGCACGAGTCGCCCATCTCCCACACCTCGAGATCGGGGAAGTTCAGCTTGATGGCGCCGGTCCGCGGGGACACGTCCAAGTAGAGGTGGTGGCGGCACCAGACGTGCGGGCAGGGGCGCGGGCCATCGACGCACTCGGCGCGGGTCGCGGGTCGCCGGGCGGCCTCGTCCAGCGGGTTCAGCTCGCGCTCGAGCGCGAGCTCACGAAGGCTCATGCGCTTCACGCTGATGGTGCGCGCGCGCACCGTTCGCTTGCGTCGCGAGCGCCGCTGCTCTCGCGTGAGTGTCCCTCGCTCCCCTCGTTCGCTCTCGCCCATGATGAGTCCCCCGTCGTTCGATGACCTCATCCAGGTCCATGCCCGAGCGCAGCGTGAATGGAAATAGCGGACTCGGCGGGCCGCTCAGAATGGAAGGAGATGGACCTACATGGATGACATCCCCCTACCCGGCACCCGGCGGCGGGTGTCGAGCGGCGCGGGACACCCGAGATTCGGCCGAAAGTCCGGCGGGTTCCCCTCTCGGGCGCGACTCGATCTAGGCTCGGCCGCTGGAGGACCAGAGTGGCTGCTCCGACAGAGGACGCTTGGTGGTGGTCGGACCCGGCCGGCCAGCAGAAGCTCACCGACGGCGACGAGCTCCAGGCATCACTAAAGAGCGGGCGGCTCGCCGCGCGCACGCTGGTCTGGCGGCGAGGCTGGACGGACTGGCACCACGCCTCGACGATCGCGGAGCTCGCCGAGGCGATCCCGGTGTTCGCGCGCCGAGCGCTCGTGGAGCCCGAGCGTGACTCCTCGCTCATCGAGCCGCCGAAGCCGCCGCTCGCGAAGTATGCAACCTACGACCGGCTCGCGCGCGCGAGCGCGCCGCGCGCCCCGCTCGCTCCTCGGCCGAGCCCGACCCCGCCCGCGACCGCGATGACCTCGCGCCTGCCGAAGCTCGCGGCGCGCGCGTCGGCCATGCCGCAGCCGCCCCCGCGCCCACCGACCATCCCGCCAGCGCCGCCGCGTTCGCCCCCGCCGCCGGTCGCTCCGCGTTCGACCCCGCCCCCGCCGCCGGTCCGACCGAAGCCGCCCACCGCGCCCGAGCCCCCGCTCCCGGAGCTCGACGTCGAGATGGTGCTCGGCGACGCGGGCGACGAGCCGCCCGAGCCGGCGACCGCGCCGCTGGTCGTCGCGCTGAGCTCGGGGAGCGAGGAGGCCGAGGCCGCGCCGAGCGCGCTCACGCCGTCGCCCGCCGCGCTCGAGGCCGCGCCAGAGCTCTCGCCCGAGCCGCCAGCGGTCATCCCAGAGGCTCCCGACCGACTGGAACCGCCGGAGGACGCCGAGTCGCCGCGGTCGCTCCGCGCGTTCTCGGGCGCGGGGGCGGGCGCGGAGCGGAAGCGCCGCCTGCTCGTGGTCGGCGTGCTCGCGACCTCGCTCGGCCTGTTGCTGCTCGCCGGGCTGTCACGCTCCTGTGGCCACGACGGAGACGAAGCCTCGCCCGTCGCGAGCGCGACCGACCCGAGCGCGACGCGCGCCGGAGCCGGCGCGCCTTCGTCTGGCGCGGCATCGTCGAGCGCACCTTTGCCGGTCGCGTCGGCTCGCGTCCCGTCCGCGGCGCCGCGCGCGGCGGCCTCGGGCGCGGCGCTCTCCACATGCTCGGTCGGCGCGCCCGCCAAGCTGCTCGCGCCGCGCGTCGCGCCGAGGGTGCCGCTCACGCTCACGAGCGTGCCGGGCTCGCGCGCCGTCGCGCTCGGCTACGCGAGCGCGCCCGGGGTCGCCGTCGGCGTCACCGTCGATCCGGCGACCCTCGCCGTGACGCCGGCCTTCAGCCGCTCGGGCCCGAGCGAGCTCCTCGGCGTGGTGCCGCTGACCACCGGCGGTCTGCTGACCTTCACGGCCGATCGCGACGGCGGGCCGCTGCAGTCGCCGCGCACCGTGGACGGAACACCTCCGTTCATCATCGGGCGCGCCCGCGGTGGACTCGCAACGGCCATCGGCTACTCCGAACCCGACGTCGTCTGGCCAGCGCTCGGCGACGCGAGCCTCACGGTGCCGCGCGTCGCGAGCGTCGCCGGCGTCGGGCACGCGGTGACGCTGCGCGACGGCGAGGGCGTGATCCGCGTCGGCTGGCTGACCGCGGAGCGCCAGAAGCGGAGCGCGCTCACCCGGGTGGACGCCGGGGGCGCGCAGGTCGGGACGCCCAGCATCGCCGCCGACGGCGCAGGGACGCTGGTCAGCTTCGCGGCGCGCTCCGCCGAGGACGCGCCCTGGACGGTGAGGCTCGCGAGCGCGCCGGCCGGCGCGGCTCCCGAGCGGTCGGTGCCATTCCCGCTCCCGGGCGGCGGTCCGGGTGGCGACACCATCTCTCCGTCAGCCGCGGCGATGAGCGGCTCGCGCTGGCTGCTCCAGTGGACGGAGGGCACGGCCGGCAAGCGCTCGATCCGCGCCCAGTTGCTCGACCGCGCGCTGGAAGGAGTCGGCGAGGCGCTCGACCTCTCGCCGAGCGGCCTGGACGCCGGGCAAGGCAGCGTGTGGGCGAGCGGTGGAGACGCGCTCGTCGTCTACTTGGTGAAGGACGGCTCGGGCTACGCGCTCTGGGGCACCGGGCTCACCTGCCGCTGAGCCCACCGGAGGGCGCGTCGCGGCCTCCACCATCACGTGAAGAGGGTTGCCGGTGCGGCGCGGAACCCCGCGTGCCCGCCGCGCGGCGCTTGCATCCAGCCCCGGCAGAGGACACGCTCTTTGGGCCCGAGGTCCCTCTCGGGCGGCGAGCCCGGCGGGAGCTCCAGCCGGGCGCGCGACGACGCGCCGCTCGCTCGATGCGCCCTGAGGAAGTACTCGAAGACCTTGTCTTATACGAGCCGAGCGCGCGACGCGGGCCGCCGCTCGGCCGGAGGATGACAGCGATGGCAAGCTCTGGACTCTGGAAGGCCGTCAAGCAGGTCGCCGGCGTGGATCCCTCGGCGATCCGCGTCCGCGACGACTTCGTCCGCGACGAATTTGGTTCGAGCGCGCACACGCGCGTCCGCGACGCGCTCTCGCCCCCGCTCCGCGCGCTCGTCATGGCCGCGAACCCGCCGCCCGGTTACGTGGATTTCGCGCTGTTCCTCGAGATGAACGTCGTCATCGATCGGCTGCTCGGCGCGGGGGACCTCGAGCTCGTCCCACGGATGGGGCGTTACGCGGCCCGCCAGAACGCGGGGGCCTGGCAGACGCTCTTCTCGAAGACGGTGGACATCCCGACCTTCATGGGCATCGCGGGCGGGCTCTGGCACAAGCACTACGACTCGGGCTCGCTCATACAGCGGCGCATCGGGGAGTCACAGCTCGAGATCGAGCTGAGGAACTTCGCCGCCCCCCACCGGGCGCACTGCATGAGCGTGGTGGGGTGGCTCGAGGGGATCTTCGAGCTCAGCCCATCGAACCGGGTCGTCGTGACCGAGCCCGCCTGTCGCGCCTCCGACGACGACCAGTGCCTGATGGTGCTCGAGTGGAGCGACGCCGCGCCCGGCGCGGGATGATTTCACTCAGGTCGCCGTCCGAGCGCCAGGGCGGAGACGACGGCGGCCGGATACACTGGGGGGCATGAGCCTCATGGCGGGCGGCGAGCTGGGGTCACGGTCGAGCGGCCTCGTACCGCTGAAGTACCGACGCGTCGGAGGGTCGGTCCTCCTCACCAGCGCCTTTGGCGACTGGGTGATGGTGAGCGAGGACGAGCTCCGCGCGCTCCAGGCGGGCCCGGTCGATCCCGGGTCGGCGCTCGGCAGGCGGCTCCATGAGCGCCGCTTCCTCGCAGGTCTCATCGACCCTTCGACGCTCGCGAGCCGTCACCGCGAGAAGAAGCGATTCCTCCGCTACGGCCCCAACCTCCACGTCATGGTGGTCACGCTCCGGTGCAACGAGACGTGCGTCTACTGCCACGCGAGCCGCGCGCCGATGGACCGCACCGACACCGACATGTCGAAGGAGACCGCGGAGCGCACCGTGGAGATGGCGTTGAGGAGCACCTCTCCGCGCATCACCATCGAATTTCAGGGCGGTGAACCGCTCGCCAACTTCCCGGTCATCCAGCACATCATCGAGACCGCGCTCGAGAAGAACCGGGCGGTGGGTAAGGAGCTCGAGTTTACCCTGGTGAGCAACCTGAGCCTGATGACCGACGAGCGGCTCGACTACCTCGTCTCACGCCGAGTGCAGATCTGTACCAGCGTGGACGGCCCGCAGGATCTTCACAACAAGCAGCGGGTGCTGCCCTCGGGCAACGCGTGGCAAGCAGCGGCGGTCTGGATCCAGCGCATCAACGACCGCTATCGAGCCGCCGGGCTCGACCCCGTCCTCTATCACGTGGAAGCGCTCCTCACGACCACGCGGGCGGCCCTGGAGCGACCGCGCGAGATCGTCGACACCTACGTCGAGCTCGGCTGCCACGCCATCTTCCTCCGCCCGGTCGATCCGTTTGGGTTCGCCAGCATGACCGCGTCGCGGATCGAGTACGAGCGCAAGCGCTATCTCGACTTCTACCGGGAGGCGGTGGACTACATCCTCGAGCTGAATGCGCGAGGAACGCAGGTGCTCGAGCGGTTCGCGTCGATCTTCCTCACCAAGATCCTGACGGGAGACGACCCCAACTATCTCGACATCCGCTCGCCGTGTGGCGCAGGGATCGGCCAGGTGGCGTATGACCATGATGGCTCGATCTTCACGTGCGACGAGGGCCGGATGATGCATCAGATGGGCGATGACACCTTCAAGATCGGCGAGCTCGGCACCTCGAGCTACCGCGAGCTCATGACCCACGAGACGGTGCGCGCGCTCTTGGTCGCCTCGAACCTCGACGCGCAGCCCGACTGCGTCGACTGCGTCTACCAGCCCTATTGCGGTGTGTGCCCGGTGCATAGCTACGCGACCCAGGGCTCGATCCACGGGCGCATGCGCGAGAGCCACCTCTGCGCGGTGCACAAGGGCATTCAGGACTACCTCTTCGAGAAGCTCGGCGCGAACGACCCGGTGCTCGACGCCACCTTCCGGCGCTGGACGACGGTGCGCGAGCGCTCGCACTTCGTTCATCAGACGTGCGCGAGCTGACCGCCGCTTGGTCCTCGGCGCGAGCTACGCTATAGCGCTCCGGTGGAGCTCCTTCCCGGCGAGCGCGTCGATCGCTACCTCCTCCGGCGAATGCTGGGCGAAGGGGGGCAGGGAGCGGTCTGGGAGGCCGAGGACCCGCTCGAGCCCGAGCGGCCGCGAGCGCTCAAGCTGGTGATGCTCGATCGCACTCGGCCGGCCGAGGTCGAGCGCATGCGACGCGAGGCGCGCGCGCTCGCGAGCCTCGATCACCCGTCGCTCGTGAAGTGCTACGGGCTCTTCGAGGATCTGCGGCTCGGCGTCGTCGGGCTCAGCATGGACTTCGTCGATGGCGACTCGCTGCGGCGGCTCGCCAACGACCCGAGGCTCACGCCGGAGCGCCGCGTAATCGCGCTCGGACACGTGGCGCGCGCGCTCGCCTACCTGCATGGTCGAGGGATCGTCCACCGCGACATCAAGCTCGACAACGTGATGGTCGCGACCACGTTCTTCGACGCTCCGGAGCGCGCCGACACCGTCAAGCTGGTCGATTTCGGGATCGCCGCCGCGCAGGGCAACCCGGATCCGCTCACCGCGCTCCACGGGGTGGTCGGCACGCTCCCCTATCTCGCGCCCGAGCTCGTCGACCCGGCGCGCTTCGGTCATCACACCTCATCGCCCACCGCGGACGTCTTCGCGTTCGGGGTCCTCGCCTGGCAGCTCTTGCTCGACGGGGCGCACCCGACCGGCCTGCCGGCGCGAGCCACGCTGGTCGACTTCGGGCTGGAGTATCGACGGCTGGCCGAGCTAGAGCTCGAGTTCCCCGCGGAGGAGCTCGGAGCGGGCTGGGACGACCTCTTCCGGAGCTGCTTGGCGATGCGACCCGAGCGGCGCCTCCCGAGCGGCGAAGAGCTCGCCGCCCGCTTCGAGCTCGCGGCGCGCTCCGGCGCGGTGAGCCGCGCTCCGGGGCGCGCCGATCGAACCCTCGCGGAGCAACCGACGGCGCTCGCGGGGCCCGCGGCCTCGTTCGCGCCGACCCTGGCCGCCTCCGCCGAGAGCAGGCGGAGCACGCCGATGACGGCGTCCCCACGCTCCGCACCCTCGCCGGTCGCGAGCCCGGCGCCACCCGCACCCCGGAGTCGCGGCGGGCTCGTCGCGACCCTCACGCTCGCGGCGATCACGCTCGGCGGGGCCGCCGGCTCGGCGTGGCTGCTGCTCGGCTCCGGCGGAGGAGCGCGCGGCGCACCGACCTCAGCGCCGAGCGCCTGGGCCTCGCGCCCGACGCCCGAAGCGACCGAGCGCAGCGGCGCACCGCTCGCGACCGCGCCGAGCGACGCCGAGCAAGGCGGAGCCGGCGACGCCAGCGAGGAGGCCGCGAGCCCGTGGCTCCCGCAAGACTGCGCGGACCGCACCTCGCTCTGCGCGTGCTGCCCTTCTGGCGTCGACTGCGGCGGGGACTGCGAGGCGCTCCTGCCGCCGGACACCAGGCTCACGCTCCGCTTGGCTGACGTGAAGAGCAACGGCGCGAGCCTCTTCTCCAAACACCCGAACCTCGAGGTGAGCGTCGGCGCGCCGGACGTGAGCCCGGCGATGACCCCACCGGCCGACGGCGGCGCGCCGCTGCTCGCAGTGAGCGTCGCCGATCTCACCCGCGGCGGGCTGGTCGTGCGGCTCACCGACGGAGAGCAGGTCCTCGCCGAGCGCTCGCGCGCGGTCTATCGCGCGGGCATCGCGCGGAGCGCCCTCTGCCACGGGCTCGTCGTCACCGGGTTCACGGGCAGCGTGCGCGTCGACGAGGCGCGCTTCTACCTCGAGCCGCTCGACAGAACGCCCGAACGTTGCCCGAGGTGAGCGTCGCTCAGCGGCGCTCGACGCGCGTCATCCGCGCCAGGAAATCCTCGGTGGAATTGACGCGCGGGAACGGCTCATCCGGCACCGGCACCCCGAGCACACGGCAGAGCGGCTCCCAGCCCTGGCGCACGTCGAGCTCGAACAGCCGCTCGGGCGAGACGGCAGCGCGCACCGCGGCCAGGTGCGCGTGATGCACGCCGACCACGTAGTCACGATCGTCGAAGCGCCAGTCGAAGGTCCCCTCCCCAACCAGCCTCCGGTTCATCGCCAGCACGGTGCCCGGCGGGACCTCGGCGTGCCGCCCGATGCGCTCATGAGCGAGAAAGATGGTCTTCTTCATGCTCTCATACCAGGAGTCGTCGTCACGCGTCGTGAGGATCGCCTTGGCGTTCGGGAAGCGCTCGAGGAGCTCTCGCCAGAAGTACACCGCGGGCCAATCGACGGCGGCGCGGTAGCCTGAGAAGAGCTCCGCGAAATCCACCTCTGCGCCGTTCGCCGCGGCGATGAACGCGCGGGCTTGCTCGGGGCGTTCGAAGAGCTCGACCATGTGGTGGCACGGACCGAAACCGAGGCGGTCGAGCGCGAGCTTCAACGACAAGGTGCCCGTTCGCCCGAAGCCGACGCCGATGATCTCGAGGCTCATGAGGCCCGCACCTTAACCGATACGGAATCGTCGCGCCAAGCTCGCGAGCGCCACGCGCGGTTCCGCGCCGCCCCGGCAAACCCCTCCCCCGCCCGCGGCGCCGCCCTCACGAAGGAGCTCAGCGGCGCCAGCGCTCGACCAGGAACGGGAGCACGGTGTCGCCCATCGCGTAGAGTTGATCGGCGTGAGCATCGGGGCTCGTGCCGGCGAAGCCGCGGACGTGGAGCTCGCCGCGATCACCCCGTGAGATCTCGAGCATCCCGCGGCGCGGACCCGGCTCGCGCTCGCGAGCGGGCGTCACCCCTTGCGACGCGAGCAGGTAGTGAGCCGTCTCGGTGGTGCTCGCGTAGCGGGGCGGAACGATGGCCGAGTGGGAGATGGCCATGAGCCGCTCTCCGCGCGCGGCGGCGGCAGCGAACTGCTCGAATGGGGCGAGCTGGAGCCCGTCGACCTTGCGGAATCCGCCGCGAAATCCGACGTGGAGCCCGTCCGCCAGCAAGACCGCGTCGACTCGCGCCGCGTCGCTGGCGCGCGAGAGGATCCGGTAGGTGGCCCCGTAGCCGGCGCTCCAGCTCGATAGCGCGAGCCGCTTCACCTGCCGGGGCGCGCGCCCGCAGGCCCTGCCTAGCACCGCGTCGACGCTCGCGAGGAACCCGTCGAGAGAGCCGGGCCGCGCGAAGGTGTTCTCGTACGGCCCCGACCCGGCGCCGAGGTTCACTACGACCAGCACCGCGTCGAGGCCCGAGCGCTCGAAGAGCTCGGTGACGCGCGCAGGGGCGCCGTGGAAATGCACGACGAGGTCGAAGCGGCCGGACGCCGACGCGCAGCCGCGAGGGAGCAGCACCACCTTGCCGGAGCGGGCCTGGACGCGAACCGGCGCGCTCGGGGACAGGGTGGGCTCGGCCGTCAGCGCGGGCTCGCTCGGCGGCGCCAGCTCGGCCGCGAGCGCATGCGACGACGGCTCGACGCGCGAAGCCGCCGGCTCGCCGGTAGGCGCGGCGCCGAGGTGGTCCACTGTGGGCAGCGCGGCCGCCAGCGCGCTCGCCGCGGTCACGGCGCGCGGCTCGCCGGCCGGGGTCGACAGCAAGAGCGCGGGGAACATCAGGGTGGCGAAGAGGCGCATGAGCGAGGTCCCATACAAGGACCGTTCCGGCGCAGACCCACGGGCACATCTTCCTGATATCCTTCGGCTTGCCGAGCGGCGACGAGCCGCGAACGAGCGCAAGTTGCTCCCTCGAGGCAGCAGCAGGTGATGCCTGTGGGCAGCAACTCGGTCGGAGGTGAAGGATGAGCGGAAGCGAGCGCGGGAGTCAGTTGCAGACGCTGCGCGGCATCATGAGCGCGCTCCCGGTGCCCCGCCTCGAGCTCGTGGTGGAGCGCGAGGCCGGGGTGCCGAGCGGTCGGACGCTGGTGCTCGACGGAGCGCTCTTCCGCCTCGGCTCGAACCCGAGCAACGAGCTCGCGCTCGCCGATCCGAGAGTGTCCCGCTTTCATTGCCGACTCACGCGCGGTGAGAGCGGGTGGGCGCTGAGCGACGCCGGCTCACTGAACGGGACGGTCGTGAACGGCGTGCGCGTTCGCGAAGCGGAGCTGCCGCTGCCGTCGTGCCGCATCGAGCTCGGTGACTCCGTCGTCCGCGTGCGCGAGCTCCGCTCGACCTCGGTCGAGTCGCTCCCGGAGCGCGCGAGCTTCGGCGAGCTCTACGGCGAGTCGCGCGCGATGCGGCACCTGTTCGCGGTGCTCGACAAAGTGGCGAAGAGCGACGCGACGGTGCTCATCGAGGGGGAGAGCGGCACGGGCAAGGAGCTGGTCGCCACCGAGCTCGCGCGGCGCGGCGAGCGCGCGGAGCGGCCGTTCCTCATCGTCGATTGCAGCTCGATCTCGCCGAGCCTCATCGAGAGCGAGCTCTTCGGTCACGCGCGCGGAGCCTTCACCGGGGCCGAGCACGCGCGCGTCGGCGCGTTCGAGGCGGCCGACGGTGGCACCATCTTCCTCGACGAGATTGGGGAGCTCCCGCTCTCGATGCAGCCGAAGCTGCTCCGCGCGCTGGAGGCGCGCGAGATCCGCCGAGTAGGCGAGAACGAGGCGCGCCGGGTCGATGTGCGCGTGCTCGCCGCCACCAACCGCCGACTCGAGCGGGAGGTGAACCACGGACGGTTCCGTGAGGATCTCTATTTTCGTCTCGGTGTGGTGACGGTGCGGGTGCCGCCCCTGCGCGAGCGACGCGAAGATCTGCTCCTGCTCGTGCGCGTGGTGCTCGGTTCCCTGAACGCGGAGGACTCCCTGCACCTGTTCACGCCCGCGGTGCTGGCGGACATGACGCGCCATGATTGGCCGGGAAACGTCCGCGAGCTCCGCAACTACGTCGAGCGCACCGTGGTGCTCGATCAGGCCGCGCCCGCCTCCACACGCCGCCCCTCGGAGGCGCCCCCCGCCGCCGCCGCGAGCCAGCTCACACCGGACGTCCCCTTCAAGGTCGCCAAGGAGCAGGTCGTCTCCGCGTTCGAGCGGCGCTACCTCGAGGCGCTGCTCTCCGCCGCCGACGGCAACATCAGCCGCGCCGCGCGGCTCGCCAAGATGGACCGGATGTACCTCTACCGCTTGCTCCAGCGCTACGAGCTCCGCGGCGGTTCGCTCGAGGACTGAGGGCCACCGCCGAGGCGCGCCGCGACGCGCTTCACCACCGGCACGTCCGCCGCGGCCCACGCGAAGCGCCCGAGCTCGTCGGCGCGCGCCCAGCGCAGCTCGCAATGCTCGCGGGGCACCGGCTCTCCTTCCATCAGGCGAGCCACGAAGACGTCGAGGCGCACGGCGCCCGCCACGCCCCGCCCCAGCCACTCTCGGACCTCGACCTCCACGCCGAGTTCCTCTCGGAGCTCGCGCACGAGCGCGGCCTCGGGCGTCTCACCGGGCTCGATCTTTCCACCCGGAAACTCCCAGGCGAGCGGGGCGGACATGCGGGCGCTCCGGCGCGCGACCAGACAGCGACCGTCGCGGAGGATCGCCGCTCCAACCACGCGGATGAGCTCGCTCACTCGCCGCTCCTCGGCGCCGGCGCGCGCGGGCTCACCAGTCGGCGATCACCGAGCCCCAGGTGAAGCCCGAGCCGAAGGCGACCATGGCGACCTTCATCCCCGGCTCGAGCTTCCCGCTCCGCTCGGCCTCGGCGAGCAAGATGGGGATGGTCGCAGCGGTGGTGTTGCCATAGCGCTGGATGTTGTGGACGAGCCGGTTCTCCGGGATGCCGATCTGCTTGGCGACGTACTCGTTGATCCGCATGTTCGCCTGGTGAAAGACGAAGAGATCGATGTCGTCTCGGGTGATGTTCTCGGCCATGCACGCCTGCATGAGCGCGCCAATCATCCGCTCGACGGCGTGGCGGAACACGACCTTGCCGTTCATCTGAGCGAACATGTCCTCCGGCGGGAGACGCCCCATGCCGTCCTCGCCGAGCGGGATGAAGGGGCGATTCTTGATGTCCCACACCCGCTGCGCGAGGACGTCCGCGTGACGCCCATCGGCGCCGAGATAGTAGCCGCGGATACCGCGATCCTCGTCCGTCCGGCTCACCACCACCGCGCCCGCGCCGTCGCCGAAGAGCGACGCCACCGTGCGTCCGCGCGTGGTGAGGTCGAGCGCCGCGGAGTGCTTCTCGGCGCCCACCACGAGCACGTGCCGCGCGCCGCCCGATTTCACCATGCTCGCCGCGGTAGCCAGCGCATAGACGAAGCCCGAGCATTGGTTACGGACGTCGAGGGCCGGCACGAACTTCGGGTGGTCGCCGTCGCATAGCCCGAGCTTCTGCTGGAGGTAGACGCCCGAGCCCGGAAACGCATGATCGGGCGAGAGCGTCGCGAAGATGATCATGTCGAGGTCGCGCTTATCGATGCCGGCGCGCTCGATGGCTTGCTCGGCGGCCGGGACGGCCAGGTCCGAGGTGGCGACGCCGGTCTCCGCGAAGTGCCGCGCCTCGATCCCGGTCCGCTGGACGATCCAGTCGTTCGAGGTGTCGATGCCGAAGCGGCTCGCGAGATCGTCGTTGGTCACGATCTCGGGCGGCACGTAGAATCCGGTTCCTGAGATGAACGCGTTGGGCACGAGCTCCTCCAAGATGAGAAGAGGAAAATGGGGCGCCATGATAGCGCCCCGAGCCCCCCTGACCTAGCAATCCCGCGAGCGGCCGGACCGAACTCGGACGCGCCAGCGCCGCAGGACGACCACCGAGGCGGGCAGCAGCGCCCAGAGCCACGCCGCATGCGCGCGCCCGCGCCCCGGCATGGCGCACGAGCAGCCGGCGCCGGCGTCCGCACTCGTGTGCGTCGCCTGGCCACCGCCCCCCGTGCCGGACGACGCGAGGCAGTGGCAGTCGTCGTAGCTCTCGCCGTCCGCCGCGCAGAGCTGATAGCCCGTTTCGCTCCGCGGGCACACGCACGAGGCCGCTTCGCCGGGGGTGCAGAGCGAACCGTCGCCCACCCACGAGCCGGCTGCGCCACCGCCGCCGGACGCACCTGCCGCGCCCGCCGAGCCCGCGCTCCCCGGCGCGCCCGCGCCGCCGCCGGTCCCGGCGGCGCCGCCGGTCCCGGTACCCGTCCCACCGCCCGCGCCGCCCGCCCCGCCGGAGCCGCACGTCGGCGGCTTGGCGAAGCCGTCCACCGGCGATTTCGCGAGCCGCGCGCCCGTCTGCGGGCCGTAGACGCCGTCCTCGTCGAGGAGATCCTCGGGGTGGTTCAGGTTCCAGAGCCTCTGATACGCGAGGACGTCCTTGCCCTTCAAGTTGGTGGCGCCCGCGCCCTTGTAATCGTAGTGGACCACGTCGCCGCTGCCGAGCCAGACGAAGCCGCGCGCCTCGAGCGTCGACCGCCAGGTAGAGTACTCCTGCACGTCGATCGCGAGCCCGGACTCGTGGTTCGAGGTGCCCGGGGGAGCCGCCAGCTGGATGCCGCATCTTCCCGCCTCGTACCAGCGATAGAGCAGGTACTGCGCGGCGACCGTGCGGAACATCGAGTTCGCGGTAAACGTGGTGGTCGGCCGCGCATCGAGCGCCGCCACCAGCGCGTCGACCGCCGCGGGCTGCATCCAGGCGAGCGTGGTCCCGCCCTTCTTGAAGTTCGAGCGCGCGGGGACCTCCTTCAGCGCGCCACCGGCGATGAGGCAGTTCATCCCGTCGATGATCTGCTGATTTAGCCCGGCCACGGTCGCGGTCGAGCAGCCACCCGAGACGGCTTGATCGACCGTTATGCCCTGTCGGACCTCGCCGATGGGCTCCTCTCCGTGAAAATCTCCGTCGGTCGGGGCGGCGCCGCACGCCACTGCCCCGAGCGAGATCGCGCCCGCGAGCGCACGACCAGCGGGCGCGCCGCGCCACCACGACGCTCGAACTCTCAGCATCCGTCAGATGATGCCCGTCCCCGGCTCGCTTCACAACCTCGACGGACTCGCCGCGCTCCGGAGACCTCGGCGTGCGCGGCGGGCCCAGCGCGCGGGGACCGCCTGCTCCTCAGGGGTACATCCCTCGCACGTTGGCGCAGGTCGCTCCGGCGTCGACACGTCTCGAGGTGAACGTGCTCCCTTCGGCCGGGCCGAACACCGGAGAGTTCGAGTCCACGAACGAGGCTTGCGCTGGGCTGCAGGACCCTCCGCCCTCGAGCTCGCACCCGGTGATGTGCGAGCCGATCCCGGAGCCCTGGCCGACCGGCACGGCGGTCACCGTGCCGCTCATCTCATCGCAACCGGCGAGCGACGCCGCGAGCTTCGCCGCCGTGCGCGACGCGACGAAGAGCGCCTTGGCGCGCTTCAACCGAGAAATCTCTACCGGAGGCAGCGAGTGGCCCCCGCCTCGCTCGCATGACACCGTGACCGCGGGGTTCCCGTCGACGTCGGTGTCCTCCGACTGGAGCTTGCTCAGCGCCGGCCAGGCGTCGACCAGCGGATTGGCGAGCCTTACGCCGAACACGATCGCGAAGGGCTCCGACGCGACCGCCCCCGCCGGATCGACGGTCGCGCGCGCCGGGAAGGTCGGAAACGGATCGAACGTCTCGGCGAGGAAGCGCACGGCGTACTTTTCGTAGGCGCCGAGTAGCCCGGTGTCGAAGCCGGGGAGCTGCACCCCGCAGAGGTGCACGACGTCATCCACGGCACTCCCCGCCTGCGTACGCTCGTGCAAGAGCCAGACCTGGATCGCGCCGCTGCCTCCCTCGATCACGGCCGTCCCCGGCCAACTCACGCGGATCTCGGCGTAAGAGGCCCATCGACCGGAGAGGTCGCAGCCCGCGGCACCAGCCCCCGCCGAACCGGCCCCGCCGCCGCCCGTGCCGACGAGCCCGCCCGCGCCCGCGCCTCCACTCCCCGCGCCGGCGCCACCCCCGGCTCCTGCCGCGTTCATCCCTCCGGTTCCGGGTGAGCCACCGCTCGCGCCGCCTCCGGCGAAGAAGTCGTCGCCGCTCGAAGAGCCGCACGCGCCGACGATGAGCGGGGCGGCGAGAGAGGCTACGCCCAACACCCGACGAAGCATGCTTGAATCATGCCGCTAGCGCTGAAGTGCGTCAAGCTGCGGCGCGAGCCCCGAGCGCGTCCCGAGCGGCTCGCGACGGCCTCGCGCCGCCGCGTCTCAGCGGAGCTCGCGCTTCAGGATCTTGCCGGTCGGGCCCTTCGGCAGCGCGTCGCGGAACTCGATGAGCCGCGGATACTTGTACGCGGCCAAGTGCTCTCGCGTGTAGGCGATGACCTCGTCCGCGGTGAGCGTGGCGCCGGCCTTCAGCACGAGGACGGCCTTCACCTCCTCGCCGTGCGACGCGTCCGGCACGCCGATGACCGCAACCTCGGCGATCGCCGGGTGCGCGTAGAGCACCTCCTCGATCTCGCGCGGGTACACGTTATAGCCACCGCGGATGACCATGTCCTTCTTGCGATCGACGATGAAGTAGTAGCCCTCCGCGTCGCGCGTCGCGATGTCGCCGGTCGCGAACCACCCACCGCGGATGGCCTCGGCGGTGGCCTCGGGCCGCTCGAAATAGCCCTTCATCACGTTGTGCCCCTTGATCTGGATCTCACCCGGGACGTCATTCGCGAGGATGACGGCGCCCGCGGCGTCCACCAAGCGAAACTCGACGCCCCAGATCGGGAGCCCGATGGAGCCGGCCTTCTTCGGCCGATCGAGCACGTTGAAGCTCGCCACCGGCGACGTCTCGGAGAGCCCATAGCCCTCGAGGATGTTCACGCCGTACTTCGCGTCGAACGCGCGCATCACCTCGACCGGCATCGCGGCGCCCCCCGAGGCGCAAAAGCGTAAGCTCGAGAGATCGTACTTCGCCGCCTCCGGGTGATGAAGCAGCGCAAAATACATGGTCGGGACGCCGGCGAAGAGCGACACCTTGCGCGCCTGCATCACCTCGAAGGCCGCCTTCGGCTCGAAGCGGGGCAAGAGCACGATCTGCCCACCCGCGAACAGCACGGCGTTGTGCATCACCGTCTGCCCGAAGCTGTGAAACAGCGGGAGGACGGCGAGCGCGATGGTGTCCGGGCCCATCGGCAGGAGCCGCGTCGCGGTGAACTGCGCGTTATAGAACATGTTGAAGTGCGTGAGCTCCGCACCCTTCGGCCGCCCGGTGGTCCCGGAGGTGTAGAGGATCACGGCCGTGTCTTCGGCGGTCGTGTCGGGGAGCTCGGTGACCGGCGTCGCGCCGCCGATGAGCGCGGACATGTTCTTCGCACCGCCCGGCGCCGTGAGATCGCTCGCATCCGCGCGGGCAAGGATGAGATGCTTGCACGAGGCGACCCGCGCGAAGGCGACGGCCGCTTGCTCGGCGAAACCTTCCCACACCACGAGCGCCACCGCGCGGGAGTCCTCGAGGTGGTAGGCGATCTCGTCCGCGGTGAGGAGCACATTCAGCGGCACCACCGCGGCGCCCGCGTAGTGCGCGCCGAAATAGGCGATGGTGAAACCGGGAACGTTCGGCAGCATGAGCGCCACGTGCTCACCGCGCGTGAGCCCGAGCCCAGCGAGCGCGCCAGCGAAGCGGCGCGCGAGCTCGTCGAGCTTGGCGTAGCTCATCCGTGTGTCGCCGATGCCGAGGGCGATGGCGTCAGGGCTGCGTCGTGCGCTCTCTCGGAGCACGAGCGCGAGGTTCAAGCTCATGAAGTCTGCCTCCCGCGTCCGACGTTAGACCACGCCGGGCGGGAGGGAAAGCCGGGAGCGGCACGCCCGGCGCTCGCCGCCGGCCCTACCCGAGCAGCCGCGGCTCAGGCGAGCTCGATGAGCCCCGCGGCGCCCATCCCGCCGCCGATGCACATGGTCACGATGCCGCGCCGCGCCTTGCGCCGCTCGAGCTCGCGGATGATGGTGGCCACCAGCTTGGCGCCGGTGCAGCCGAGCGGGTGCCCGAGCGCGATGGCGCCGCCGCTCGGGTTGAGCTTCTCGCTCGGTATGTCGAGCTTGCGCTTTACGACCACCGACTGCGACGCGAACGCCTCGTTCAGCTCGATGACGTCGATGTCCTTCATCGCGAGCCCCGTCTGACGGAAGAGCTTCTCCACCGCCGGGATGGGGCCAATGCCCATGATGGTCGGATCGACCCCGGCGGTCGTGAAGTGCCGGAACCAGGCGCGCGGCCTGATACCGAGCGCCGCCGCCTTCTCTTTCGACATCACGAGGGCCGCGGCGGCGCCGTCGCTGAGCGGCGAGGCATTGCCCGGGGTGACCGAGCCGTTCACCGCGAAACTCGGCTTCAGGCGCGCGAGCCCCTCCAGGGTGGTGTCGGGGCGAATGAGCTCATCGGTGCGAAAATCGAACTCGACGTGCTTGCCCCCCTCGTAGCGAACGGCCCTGACGGTCACGACCTCGTCCTCGAAGTTCCCCGCGGCCCGGGCGCGCGCCGCCTTTTGTTGGCTCTCGAGCGCGAAGGCGTCCTGCGCCTCGCGGCTCACCTCGAAGCGCTGGGCCACGTTCTCGGCGGTGATGCCCATCGGGGTGTACACACCACCGCCATGGCTCATGGCGACCGGGCTCACGCTGATCTTGTTACCCGTCATGGGCACCATGCTCATGCTCTCCACGCCGCCGGCCACCACGATCTCGTGCGAGCCGAGCGCGACCGCTCCCGCCGCGATCGCGATCGCCTGCAGCCCGCTCGAGCAGAAGCGGTTCACCGTCATGCCGCCCGTCTCGACCGGCAGCCCGGCGAGCAGCGCGGCGACCCGCGCCACGTTGAGCCCTTGCTCGCCCTCCGGCATCGCGCAGCCGAGCACTACGTCGTCGATCATGTCGGGCTCGAGCGCCGGGACGCGCGCGAGGAGCCCGGCGATCACCTCGCCAGCGAGCTCGTCCGGGCGTTTGTGCGCGAGCGAGCCCTTCCCGGCCTTGCCGACCGCGGAACGAACCGCCTCGATGATTGCGATATCCGCCATGGGTCTCTCCTCTAGTTCCTGAGCGGCTTGTTGTTCATCAGCATGTGCTGCATGCGGGCGAGGGTTCGCTCCTCACCGCACAGCGACAGGAACGCCTCGCGTTCGAGATCGAGCATCTGCTGCTCGGTGACGGGAGCCGCCGCGCCGGCCTCGCCGCCGCAGAGGATGCGCGCGAGCTTGCGAGCGATGAACCCATCGTACTCGGTCGCGTAACCACCGGCGACCAGGGTGTCCACCATCATGCCGAGCGTCGCGACGCCGCTCTCGCCGGGCAGCAGGTGGCTCCTCGGCGCAGGGGGGTGATAGCCGCTCTCGGCGAGCCCGAGCGCGCGCGCCTTGGCATCCGAGACGAGCCGCGCCTTGTCGAAGGTGACGCCGTCGGTCTTGCGGAAATACCCGTACTCCTTCGCCATCTCCGCGCTGGTCGCGACGTTCGCCATGGCGATGTTCTTGAACACCTGCGCGATGAGCGACTGGACGATGACGTCCGCTCCCTCCGGGATGCCTTCGAGCGAGCGCCACACGAGGTTGGTGCAGCCGCCGCCAGCCGGAACGAGCCCGACTCCGACCTCGACCAGCCCCGCGTAGGTCTCGGCCGAGGCCTGGACGGCGTCCGACGCGAGGCAGACCTCGAGCCCGCCGCCGACCGTCATGCCGAAGGGCGCCGCGACCACCGGGACGCGCGCGTACTTCAGCCGCTGGCCGGCCTGCTGCAAGGCGTGTACGAGCTCACCGAGCGCGTCCCACTGCTGCTGTTGCGCGGCGACCACCACTCCGAAGAGATTGGCGCCGACGCTGAAGTGCTCGCCCTGGTTGGCGATGACGACCGCGCGAAAGTCGCGCTCGGCGCGCTCGACCGCCTCGCCCAGCATGGCGATGACGTCCTGATCGATGGTGTTGGCCTTGCTCGTATAGGTCACGCCGAGCACGCCGTCGCCGAGATCCCACGCCTCGGCGCCACCGTTGCGGAGGACCGGCGCGGAGCCGTGCCGGAGCGCGGAGAGCGGGCGCGCCCGCCGGTCCTGCGCGCGCGGAGCGTACTCGCCGCGGCCGAGCTCGAAGAGCCGCTCGCCGTCGTAGAAGGACTTCGCGCCCTTGGCGCGCATCTCGACGACGCTCTTCGGCAGCGCGATGCCGTCCTTCACCATCCGCTCGCAGACGCGCTCGAAGCCCATCGCATCCCACGCCTCGAACGGGCCGAGCTCCCAATTGTAGCCCCAGCGCATGGCATCATCGATGCTCGCGATGCTGCTCGTGATCTCGCCGACCATGCTCGCCGAGTAAGCGAACACGCGCGCGAGGATGCTCCAGGCGAAATCTCCGGCTGGCCCCTCGTCGGCGAAGAGCCTACGGACGCGCTCTCTCGGGTCCTCGACTTGGCCGAGCTCCTTGCATTTTCCGCGGATCGCGCCGTCCCCTCCCTTGCTGCGATATTCGAGGCGGTAAGGATCGAAGGTCTGGATGTCAGTCCCGCTCTTCCGGTAGAAGCCGCCCTTCGTCTTGTTGCCGAGGAGCTTGCGCTCCACCATGGTGCGGACGTACGGAGGGAGCGCGAAGACCTCACGCTCCGGATCGCTCGTGAGCGCGGCGTGGCAGTTGTCCGCGACGTGCATCAGCGTATCGAGGCCGACCATGTCCGCGGTGCGGAAGCTCGCGCTCTTCGGGTGCGCCATCGGGGCCCCGGTGACCGCGTCCAGATCCTCGGGCGCGAGCTTCCGCTTCAGCATCTCATGGATACCGACCAGCATCGCGTGCGTACCGATCCGGTTACCGACGAAGTTCGGGGTGTCGTTCGCGAGCACGATACCCTTACCGAGCGCCTCCTCGCCGAAGCGTCGCACCCGCTCGATGACGGAGGCGTCCGTCTCGGGGCCCGCCACCAACTCGAGCAGCTTCATGTAGCGCACCGGATTGAAGAAGTGCATCACGCAGAAGTGCTTACGAAATCGCTCGCCGCGCCCCGCGACCAGGTCATGGATGCGCAGCCCCGAGGTGTTCGAGGCGACGATCGTCTCTTCCCCGATCACCCCTTCGAGCCGCTCGAAGAGCTGCTGCTTGAGGTCGAGCCGCTCGACGATGGCCTCGACGACGAGGTCGCACCCGGCGAGCGCGGCGAGATCGTCTTCCAAGTTCCCGGTGGTCACCAGCGCCGCGCGGCTCTTGTGGAAGAAGGCCGCAGGCTTCGCCTTGAGCGCGCCCGCGAGCCCCGCCTCGGCGAAGCGGCTGCGCGCCGCCCGGCTCTTCCTCTCCTCGTCCGTCAAGGTAGGCGGGACGATGTCTAGCAAGAGCACCTCGACGCTCGCGTTGGCCAGATGCGCCGCGATGCCGGCGCCCATCACGCCGGCGCCGATGACGCCTACTCGACGAATCGGTTCACTCATCTCTTGCCTCGCTTCCCTGAGAGCATCTCGGGGGCAAACCTTGGTCAGCTCGACCGCGAGCGCAAGCGCGAGCGGACCCGGCTCGGGCAGCGTGGTTCTTTTGGGTCGGTTCGGCGCGGGGCCGGGCGGCTCGAGGCCCCGCGCGCGGCGGGGCAAGCCGCCGCCGGCTACCTGATGTCGCGCCGCTTACAGGTGGCGGTGCAGGTGTCGCCCCCGTTGTTCTTCCCTTCGTCGCACTCCTCCCCCGCATCCTTCTTGCCGTCCCCGCAGCGCGGCCCGAGCGTGCAGTCGGCCTTGCATCCTCCGTAGCGACCGTCGTTCCGAGCGGCGCCATCGTCGCACTTCTCGCCGAAGGCGCTGTCGACGTTGCCGTCTCCGCAGTAGCTCGCGAGCTTGCAGCCGGGCGCGCACTTGCCGGTGCCGTACGGGCTCGAGTTCACGCCGTCGTCGCAGGCTTCACCGTCTCCGGCTTGCAGCGCGCCATCGCCGCAGAAGGGGCCCCGCGTACAGTCGGCGTTGCATCCGCCATAGCGGCCGTCATTTGCGGCGGTGCCGTCATCGCAGACCTCGTCGGGAGTGCGAGTGCCGTCACCGCACTGGCTCTGGCAGGTGGTGGGCAGGTTCGTGAAGTTGCCGAGCGTGAGCTTGTAGTTCGAGCCGGTCGAGTGACGCTCGGCCTGGAAGACCACGATCTCATACACCTGACCGAGAGCGAGCCCGAGACTCACCGTGCGGTTCGCGCCGACGAAATCGGAGGCAGAGCCGGTCCCGTCCGAGGCGTGGAGGGTGATGCTCCCGCTCCGCTCGGAGTGTAGGCCGCCCAAATCGACCGCGAGCTTCTTGTTGATGAAGACCCAGACGTCATCATCGCCAGTGAAATTCAGGATCTCGCCGCCCTTATACTGGAACCAATAGCGGACCTCGCTCGTGAAATTGTAGTTATGCGACGGGGACTGGAAGTTGCCAAAACCGATGCCCTCGATCGGGAAGAACGCGCTGCTCGAAAACGCGTAACTTGGTGACATCCCGACTCGGTCGAGCGCGAGCGTCTGCAAGAAGGTGATGTTGCAGTCGTTCTTGACGCCTGGAGCGCAGGGAACGTCCTTGAACCACTGCGCGAACGTGGCCGCGCTGGTGATCTGGCCGAGGGTGGCCCTCAAGACCGGCTTGCCGTCGGCGCCGAGCGTCTGCTCGACCAAGTTGGCGGTGCCGCTCCCGCTGAACGACTCGAAGTCCGGGTGGGTCTGATCGAAATCGCGGATGACGATGGGGAGCTCGAGGCGATTCTTGTCGGCCGACGGCACCTCGGCGCAGGTGAAGCCGGGCTCGATCTTGCAGTCCGCCGAGCAGCCGTCGCCGCTCTTCGTGTTGCCGTCCTCGCACTCTTTGGCGTCCCCGGCGAAGCGGAACCCGTCGCCGCAGCGGGTCGTGCACGGCCCGCCGGCCACCGGGCAACCGGGCTCGAGCTTACACTCCGGGGTGCAGCCATCCCCCATGTCGTGGTTTCCGTCGTCGCACTGCTCGGTGCCCTCCGGCTTGCCGTCGCCGCACACGGTCTGCTCGCAAGCGGCGCCGGGGACGTCGCACTTGTAGCCCGGCTCGAGCGAGCACGTCGACGAGCAGCCGTCTCCGCTGGCGGTGTTGTGGTCGTCGCACTGCTCGCGGCCCGCGAGCAGGCCATCTCCGCAAGCGGCGGCCTCGCACGAAGCGCCAACCACGAAGCAGCTGTATCCGGGCTCGAGCCGACAGGTGTCCGAGCACCCGTCGCCCGGCGTCGTGTTGCCGTCCTCGCAGGTCTCGGCCCCCGTGATCTTGCCGTCGCCGCACCGGACGGTCGAGACGCACGGCTTGCCCGGCTCGAGACACGCGAAGCCCTGCTCGAGCTGGCAGCCCGCCGAACAGCCGTCGCCCGAGTCGGCGTTGCCGTCGTCGCAGGACTCACCGGAATCCACCCGCCCATCGCCGCAGTAAGCGGGCTCTGGCCCGGGCGCGCCACCGGCGCCGCCCGCGCCCGCCTGCGCTTGCCCGCCCGATCCGACATTGAAGCCGCCACCCGTGCCACCGGCGCCGGCCTGCCCAGTCGGCGGAGCGCCAGCGGCTCCCCCGGTAGACGACGACGCGGGCCCGGGCCGCCCGGTGACCTCGGGCTTGGACGAGCATGCAGCGAGCAAGACCGCGCAGGAGAAAGAAGCGAAGAGAAACGAGATGAACCGCATCAGAGTAAGTCAGACCGTTCCCGCGTGGATTGTCAAGGCGGCGAGCGACGCGCAACGGACCCGCGCGGCCTCGCTCGCGGAAAGCGAGCGCGCCGGAAGACGGCACACCCCGGGCCGCGAGGACCGGGCCTCGCGAGGGACCCTTCGGGCGCGCGGCGGCGCCGCGCAGATAGGAGCCCGTGCGGCGACTCCACGGGACACGCCGCGCCGCGACGTCGAGAACGCGCCGCTGCGGCGGGCGATGCTCGAGTGAGCGCGCCTTGGGCTCAGCGGTCGACGGCGTAGACGAGGCTCGCCTTCGGGAAGCGGAGGTAGCGCTCGGCGATGGTGGCCATCGGCACCGCGTCGCCCTCCACGTACTGCTTCGCCAGCGCCTCGGCGGCGGCGCGGTCGTTCTTGGCCTTGATGGTGGCCACCAGCTTCATGAGCTTCTCGGCGGCGGCGGAGAAGCGCGCGGGCTCGACGCTGAAGGCCCCCTGGTCGCGGCCGTTGGCGGCAGGCCGCTTCGGGTCCCACGTGAGCGCGCCTTCGTCGATGAGCGCGCCGAGCTGGATGGCGGCGAGCTGGCTATAGGGCCGGCGGTGGCCGTCCGGCGTGGTCATACCCCGCGAGATATGACCGAAGGCCCACACGAACGAGTCGACGTAGGCCTGCGCGGCGAGCTCGGGCGAGATGAGCCCGCGCGTCTTGGCGAACTCGAGGAAATAGAGCGCGCCGGTCTGCGCCTTCAGCTCCTCGAGCATGCTGGCGAGCTCACCGCCGAAGGCCTGGTCGGCCGTCTTGCCTCGATACCTGTACTCGTGAGCGGGGCCGAGGTTGTGGGTCGCCTCGTGCAAGATGGTGTCGAGGAGTCCGGGCATCGGCTCATCGGAGAAGAGCTTCATCGCCTCGGCGTCGAGCAGCGACGCGGCCTGCTCGCGCCGCATGGCGCGGCTGTCGGGGTCGGTGAAGAGGTTGCTCATCGCGACCGTGCGCCCCCGGCCCTCGCTGGCGACCTTGCCCCAGTTCGGCAGGCTCTGACCGATGGTGGCGCCGAAGGCCTGGCGATCGTCGCCCGCGTTCCACACGATGTCGATGAAGTCGGGGAGGTGGAAGGTCACGGGGCGGGCGCGATAGGGCGCGCCGATCAGCTTCGCGAGGGACTCCTCCATGTCCTTCCGGTGAGGAGTGAGCTTCTCCTGCCACGCGAGCGAGGCCTGGTTGATGCGCGCGAAGGTGAGGTGGAAACCGGCCTTGTGGCTGCACGGATCCCAGTACGTCTCGTCGGGCGCGACGCGAAGATACCACTTCGAGTTGGTCGCGGTCATCTTGGCCCAGGCCTCGTCGGCCGGACCCCAGTCGCCCGAGCGGAAGCTCCCGGCGGCCGCGGCGAGGTAGCTCCGGAGCGCGCCTTCGCTCGGAGTGGTGAGCGCTCGAGCCGCCGCGTCGAGCGCGCTGGCGACGCGCCCCATCGGCCCGGCGTAGGCCTTGGAGTACGGCACTGCGACGAGCCGCTCACCTTCCTCGCGCACCACCGTGAACGGCGTGAGGAGCGTCTTGGCGTCGGGGCGCTTCTCGAGCGCGGCGCAGAAATCGGGCCCCGTCTGCACGCTCGCCGGATACACGTCGACGACCGGCTTCGGCGCGCCCGGGATCGCGGAGCACTCGGGGTTGCCCTCGGTCTTCGGCGCGCGGCACTTCGGACCCCGGTTTCTCCGGAACAGGCTCTGGCTCGCCGCGTCGCCGCTCGGGACGCTGGGCGCCAGCGCGGCCGCCCCGGTCTGCACGTCGTAGAGCTCGTCGATGACCGCGGTCGCCTCGAGGATCCGCGCGACGAACGCCTGCTCGGCCGCGTCGAGCCCGCTCAGGTCGGAGCGCACGAGCGTGGCTCTCCCCTGATCGAGATCCTCCAGCACCAGCCGCTCCCGCGGCTCGCTCGGCGCGCCTGCCTGGGCGGCGTGAAGGAGCCCTTGGTAGGCGGCGGCGAACGCAGGAGTGAACGCGCCGCGCTCCGTCCAGCGCGCGGCGGGCGGATAGAAGAGGAGCGCGTGCACCTCGCCGGGGTCGACCGCGCCGTCGTGGTTTTCGTCCTCCGCCCAGTAGAGGGGGAGGTTCGCGCGCACCGCCAGGCGGTTCAGCTCCTCGCGCCCGAGCCGCGAGTACTTGGGCGGCGTCACCGGCTCTTCGCCATCCTCCGGAGCGGGCGCGACCACCGGCGCGACCGGCGGCGCTTCGGCAGGCGGCGTGGTCGGGCTGCACGAGAGAACGGCGAGCGGGGCGAGCGCGAGCGCTACGACGCGACGAGTCATGGGCCGCCACCCTAGACCGAGGCGCTCGCGTTTCCAAGGCGAGCGGGCGAGGGTTTCGCGAACGTCTAGTCGAGCTCGCGAACGCGCCGGACCCTCTCGCAGCGACGCGCCGATGCGTGCGTGAACTGCCGCCGAGCGTCGCGCGCGTCAGCGCGCCGGACTCGCGGCGCCGCCCTCGGAGCCGGACGCATCGTCGATGCCGAGCCAACCGAAGAACACCGCGAGCTGCTCGCGCTGCGGCTCGGGCATGTACTCGAAGTTGCGCCCGCGGTCGATGATTTCCCAGAAATCCTTGCTCTTCACCGACTCGAGCGCATGGCGGATGGTGAGGATCCGCTCGGGCGGCTCTCCCTCCATGTCCTTCGAGATGTTCCTTGCCTTCTCGTTTTCACCGTTCGCGAGGTAGTACGCGGCGAGCTTGACCTGCGCCTTTCGCACCCCGAGGAGAGCCGACTCCTGGCTCCTCACCCGGAGCGGGCGATCGAGCTCGAGGAATTGCTCGAGCATCTGCCCCTCCTCGGGCGAGCCCTGCTCGTGCGCGTACTGGCAAAGCGACGAGACGTCGTACGCCACGGTCTCGGTCACGAAGGTGAGCTTCATGTCGAAGCTCACGTGACCGTAGTAGAGCATGTGCTTTACCCCCTCGATCGCCGCGCGCCCGTTTCTCTGTCGGAGCAGCGCCTCTACCAGCAAGCGATACTGGTTCAGCACGTTATAGGCGGTGCGGACGTCGCGCGCGTTCAAGGTCGCGCGCATGTACGAGTTCATGAACCGGTACACGAGCGTGGTGAGCTCCTGGTCTCGCGCCTCCCCGGCCGCCTCGCCGATGTAACGGGTGTCGATGGCGATGAGGTAATTGATGTCGCGCATGTCGGCGAGCGCCTCGTTGTAGATGCCGAGATACTGCCGCATCACCTTCCACTCGACCCAGGTCCGTCGGGATTCGAGATCCGCGAGCGACTCAGGGTCCATGGCGACGAAATCAGGATTTTCACGAATCCCCGCGCCGATGATGAACCAGTCGTCCACTGCCATCGGCTTCTTCTTCAAGTACTCGAGCGTGAAGTCCTTGAGCGCGTCGACCGCGCCGCTCGCGATGATCTTGTCCTTGCCGGAGATCGAGTTGCTGGTGAGGTCAGTGAGCTCCTCCATCGCGTTCAGGGTCGCCGCCTGGGGGTCCGCGCCGGAGCGCGTGGCCTCGAGCCCCGCCGCTGCCACCTTGACCGCGTCCGAGCGGATGCGCGCGATGATGTTCATCGGCTCGAGGAACCAGAACACGTACCCGAAGTACGGCGCCATCAACAGGAGCCCAAAGGTCGTGATACAGATCATCACGAGGAGCGTGGCGCGCGGCACGTAGTCCGCGTGGATCGCCACGCTGAGCCACACCCCGATCACGGTGCCGATGACGTAGAACGCCATCACCGTGAGGTTCAGCTTGTCCTTCAAGAACATCCGCGCGACGCCGGTGTACCGGTCGGCGGATAGCTGCACGATGATGGAGACGACGGTGATGACCAACCCGAGCACCCCGGCGACCATCGCCGAGAGCGCGCTCACCGCGTCGGTGATGTGATCGGGGTCGAAGGAGAGGTAGCGGTCGAGCGGCCCCGTCGCCGTCGAGCGGGGCGGGCCACCGGTCGCGAACCAGTCGAGCGTCCAAAGCGCCCAGAACACCACCGACGCCGCCAGCGCGAGCGTGACGATCGGGAAGAGCCACTGCAGGTAGAAGCTCGGCTTCTTGGGCTGTGATGCCATCGTGAAACGAGGGGCATGGTAGCTTGCCGCGCGCCCGGTCGGGGTCCTGGTGTCGCGGCGGCGCGGAAGCGCGCGTCCCGGCCGCCTCGCGCGTCGCGTGACGCGCTTCGCGCCGCTGGTCGGCCCGTGGGCCGGTCGGCGCGTCTCGGAGGAACCTCGGGCGCTCTCGAGGCGCTCAGCGGCGGTCGAAGTCGCGCTCGAGCAGGGTCCGCCGCCCGTCGCGCTCGGCGCTCTGGATGGCGGCGTCGCACAGGCGTCGGAGATGGTTCGACAGCCGGTGCGCGACCGCGTCCGAGGTGTTCATACCGGAGCGCGCGCGCACGTACGCCTTGAGCTTCGACACCACGACGAGGACGTCTTCCTCGGCGGCGTCGGGCGGCGAGGCGACCACGCGCCGCCGCGCCTCCGCGCCGTGCTCGGCGCTCGACGCGCGCGCGGGCTCGGAGATCGCCGGACGCGCAGCCTCGACGCGCGCCGGCTCGTCGGGCTCCTCGGCGGCGTGAGCCTCGCGCGTCGGCGCGCGCGCCTCGACCGCCCAGGCGTCGCGATGCCGCATCATCGGCAGATGCGCCTCCCAGCATCCGAGCGAGCAGAAGTAGAGCCCGGTCCGCTTGCGGTTGCAGGTCGAGACGCTGCACTCGTAGTAAGCGGCCTCGAAATCGATGGGCTTCTTGCAGGTGCTGCAGCGGCGGAAGGGTTCCGCGTCGGTGGTCATGCGGTGAGCGTTATCGCGTGCGGCGCGGGACGCCAGCGCGGCGTGCGCGCCGCCAAGATCTCGCGAGAGTCGAGCCGGCGCGCCGGCGCGCTTCCGCGCCGGACCGGCACCCCTCCGCTCGAGCCCGCCGGCGCGGGCGCCCTCACTTCGCGCCGACCGCCGGGACGCCGCTCTTCGGCGCGCGACCGTACTCTTGCAGCTTGTACTGGATCTTCCTCACGCTGATGCCGAGCACGTCCGCGGCGCGGCTGGTCGAACCGCCCTGCGCCTCGAGCGTGGAGAGGATCGCGAAGCGCTCGATGTCAGCCATGTTCGCGCCGGGGATGAGCGGCGCGGCGCGCGTCTCGATGGTGGGCTCGACCTCGGGCGGCAGGTGCGCGGGCTCGATCTGGGCGCCCTCGGCCAGCACTACCGCGCGCTCGACCACGTTCTCGAGTTCACGGACGTTGCCCGGCCAGTCATAGCCCACCAGCCGCGAGAGCGCGGCGTCGCTGAAGCGCGTGATCGGTTTCTGGTTCTCGCGCGCGTAATGCTCGAGAAAATGCGTGGCGAGCGCCGGCACGTCCGAGGTGCGCTCGCGGAGCGAGGGCAGGTGGATGTTGATGACGTTGAGGCGATAGAAGAGATCTTCGCGAAATTTCCCCTCGGCGACCTGCTGCTTCAGCTCGCGGTTGGTCGCCGCAATGACACGCACGTCCACCCGCACCGTCTGGTTGCCACCCACTCGCTCGAACTCGTGCTCTTGCAGCACGCGCAAGAGCTTGACCTGCGTCGACGCCGAGATCTCCCCGATCTCATCGAGGAAGAGCGTCCCGCCGTCAGCCTGCTCGAAGCGCCCCTCGCGCCGGCGATCGGCGCCGGTGAACGCTCCGCGCTCGTGGCCGAAGAGCTCACTCTCGAGCAGGCTCTCGGCGAGCGCCGCGCAGTGGAGCTTGACGAAGGGGCCGCCCGCGCGCGGCGAGCGATGATGGATCGCCGCCGCGATCAGCTCCTTGCCGGTGCCGGACTCACCGGTGAGCAAGATCGTCGCGCGGCTCGGCGCGACCTGCGCCACCGTCTTGAACACCTGCTGCATCTTCGGGGAGGAGCCGATCACGTTATCGAAGCGGTAGCGCTCCGCGAGCTGGGAACGGAGCGCGTGCGCCTCACGGCGGAGCCGGCTCTGTTCGAGCGCGCGCTCGAGCACGATGAGCAGCTCGTCGATGTTGATGGGCTTGGTGAGGTAGTCGAGCGCGCCCGCGCGCATGGCGGTGACGGCCGTCTCGACCGCGCCGAAGGCGGTGGTCACGATCACCGACACGTCCGGATCGGCCTCACGCACCTTGCCGAGCAGCTCGATGCCGTCCATCCCCGGCATCTTGAGGTCGGTGAGCACGAGGTCGGGACCAAACTCGTGGAACCGCGAGAGACCCTTGAAGCCGTCCGCGGCCGTCTCGACCGAGTAGCCCTCCTCCTTCAAGAGCTCGGCGAGCGCGTTCCTGGCGTTGGACTCGTCGTCGACGACGAGGATGCGTCCTTTAGCGGCCAATCTCAGTCCTCCCGGGGCGATACGCGAAATCTGCACAAGCACACGACGTGCCACGCGCAAGAATCGCTGAAGTCCGCGCGAACATGCGGCCGCTCGCCGAGCGGCGGCGCAGAGTTTGCGCCAGCATGCCGTGACGCGCGAGCTTTGCGTCGTGCTTACGCAATCTCCGCGAGCGCAGCCGGGGGTGCCGGCAGGACGATCGCGAAGCAGGTCCGTCCCGGCGCGGACTCGACCTCGATGCTGCCGCCGTGCTCGGTGACGATGCGATGCACGATGGCGAGCCCGAGCCCGGTGCCGGCGGACTTCGTGCTGTAGAACGGCTCGAACACCGCGGCGCCGCCGGGGATGCCGGAGCCGGTGTCCTCGACCTCGATGCGCGCGCCCCCGGGCCGCGCCGCCGCGCCGACGCGCAGGTAGAGTCGGCCGCCCTCCGGCATGGCCTCGAAGGCGTTTCGGATCAGGTTCAGCAGCACCTGTCGCATGCGCTCGGGCTCGAGCTCGACCGGAGCGAGCGCGGGCGCGGGCTCGAGCTCGAGCGCCACGTTCTTTGCGGCGGCGTCCGGGCGAACCAGCTCGGCGACCGATGACACCAGCGCGCCCACGTCGGTGGGCTCGAGCATGAGCGGGCGCGGGCGCGCGAAGGAGATGAAGTCCTCCACCAGACGATCGAGGCGCCGGATTTCATCCTTCACCAGGCTCGCGACGCTGCGGAGCGGCTCCGGCTCGAGCCTCCCCTGGTCGATGCGGCGCTCGAGGAGCTGGAGCTGGAGGAGCGCGGAGTTCAGCGGGTTGCGGACCTCGTGCGCGAGCCCGGCCGCGAGCGTGCCGACCGCGGCGAGCCGCTCGTCGCGCCGCGAGCGCGCCTCGGCGCCGCGCTCCTCGGTCACGTCGACGCCCATCGCGTACGTCTCCCGTCCCCCGTCGACGCTGACCAGACGCCAGCGGACCAGCCGCTCACCTCCGCTCTCGAGCCGCAGGGGCCGGTCGCCGGAGCCGTCGCCGAGCCAGTCACCCGCGGCGCGGCCGATGAGCTCGTCGCGGGACAGCCCGGTGGCGAGCTCGAACGCACGATTCACGAGCGTGACGGCGCCGCCCGCGTCGAGCACGACCACGAAGCCGGGCATCGCCTCGATGAGCTGACGGTGATGGCGCTCCGAGCGCTCGAGCGCCCGACGCAGGCGCCTTCGCTCGCCGCGGACGACCGAGCGAAGCAAGCGAGCCGAGGGCCTCTGACGCACGGCCGGAGTCTGGTCGAGCGAGTAGGGTGGAGCAAGCGCGGATGCGGCTGGGCCAGCCGGGCTAGGCGTCCGGGAGCCAGAGCCGAAACCGCGCGCCCCGCGCGGGCCGCTCGAACACGAGCAGGCCGCCGTGCGCGGCGGCGACGCGCCGGCCGAGCGCGAGGCCGAGCCCGGTACCCTTCGACTTGGTCGTGAAGAGCGCGTCGAAGATACGCTCGGCGTCCTCGGGCGGGATCCCCGGGCCCTCGTCTTCGACCGTGATGGCGAGCCCGCCGTCGTCGCGGCAGGCGCGGAGGCAGACGCCTCCCGCGCCCCCCATCGCATCTCCGGCGTTCACGAGCAGGTTGGTCACGACCCCGCAGATCTGGTCCGGATCGCCGGACAGCGAGAGGCCCGGCTCGACCTCCCACCGGAGCTGCACGCCCGGCCCGAGCGCGGCGAGCTCGATCGCGTGCTCCACGAGCGCGGCCACGTCCACCTGCTGGCGACGAGGCGGGCGGTTGCGCGCCAAGTCGAGCAGGTTGGTGATGATCCGGCCCGAGATGACCACCTCCACCTCGATCTTGTCGAGCAGCGTGACGACGGCGCCGTCCAGCGCGCCGGCGCGCGTGAGCTGCCGGCGAATGAGCGACAGCGAAGAGTCGATGACGCCGAGCGGGTTGCGGAGCTCGTGCCCGATGCTGGCGGCGACCTGACCGACGGCGGCGATGCGCTCGTCGACCCTCGAGCGCTCGAGGGCGCGGGCTCGGCTCGCGCCGAGCATCGCGGCGAGCGCCTGATCGAGCGCCAGCCCGAGCGCCTGCAGCGTGGGGCCCGGGCCCGCAGCGTCCGCGGCGAGCTCGTCGAGCGCGAGCTCGGTGAGCCGCGAGCGTGCGAGGCCCACCGTAGCGACGAGCGCCACTTCGTCGAGCCCGCGCTCGACGCTCGCTGCTCCCTCCCGAGCTCGGGCGGTGACGGTCTCGGCGTCGTGAGGCCCGAGCAGCGCCGCCTCGAGCCAGACGAGGAGCGCGGAGTCATCCGAGGGAGCGCCGGCGCTCGCGGAGCCGAGCCGCGTGAGCGCGCCCACGAGCTCCCGGGCGACGCCGGGCAGCTGCGGCGCGATTAGCGAGTGGAAGTGCCGGAGGCGCGCGCCCGCGTCGGCCGACGGGCGGAGCTCGTCGAGGACGCGAAGGTCCGGCGCGCGGTCCATGCGCCCGCACTCAGCGCGCGGCCTTGGCCGGCGTTCGCACGGTGAGGACCGGCACCGTGCTGTAGCGCACGACCCGCTCCGCGACGCTCCCCATGAGGAGATGCGAGAGCCCGGTGCGCCCGTGCGTGCCGAGGATGATCATGTCGTGGCCGTCGCGCGTCGCCACGTCGACGATGGTCCGCCCGGGATCGCCCGAGTCGAGCAGCGTCCGCTCGATCGCGATCCCTTGCTCGCGGAGCGCCTTGACGAAGTCCTGCATCTCTTGCTCCGCCGACCCGCGCGCGAGCTCGCTCAGGCTCTGGGTGTCGTTGCCGGGGACGCCGACCATCGCCTCCGGCGGGATGTAGGGGGGTATCACCCACACGTGGAGCAGATCGATGGTCGCGCCGAAGGACTGCGCGAACTTCACCGCGTAGTCGAGCGCCGCGCGCGAGCAATCGGAGAAATCCGTGGGGACCAGGACTCGGTTCAGCTGGGGCATGAGGCCTCTCCTCTCTTGATGAAACGCATCACCCTTCCCGGGCGTCGTCCTCGGGGTGCGCGCGGACCGTGAGCACCGGGCACGCCGCGCGCCGCACGACCCGCTCCGCGACGCTGCCCATGAAGAGCTGGGAGAAGGCCGAGCGGCCTTGGGTGCCCATGACGATGAGCTCGGCGGCGCTCGACGCGGCCTGCTCGAGGATGACGTCGACCGGCTCACCGGAGCGGACGTGAACCGTCACTCGACGGCGCTGCGCGTCGTCGAGCGGCCTCAGAAACTCGTCCATCCGCGCGCCGGACTCGGCGGCAGCGACCTCGTGGAGCGGCCGCTCGCGCGCGCCGGCTCGCCACAGGGTCAAGTCCGGGCTCACGTAAGCGGGGAGCTGCCACACGTGCAGGACCTCGATGCTCGCGTCCCACCGCTCTGCGAGGAAGAGCGCGTAGCCTAGCGCGAGACGCGAGGTCTCCGAGAAGTCCGTCGGCACCAGCAGCCTCGTCATGGCCCGAGGAACATAACGCGCATCTCGGCGCGAAGCAGCCGGGATTCATCAGGTGCGCGGGGGCCTGCTACGCCGCGAGGCTCTCCGCAGCGGAAAGGCCACGGCCGCGAGCCCGAGCAGGAGCACGCTGGCGCGCGGGCGCCCCCTCCTCCGGCTGAGCGAGCAGGTGTCTCCCTCCGAGCCCTCCGAGCCGCCGCTGCAGCCGTCCTCGCTACCCGAGCTGGAGTCCCCCGAGCAGGTCGCTCCATCGCTCGAAGACGACGAGCTGTCGCCCGAGCAGGTCGCCCCGTCGCTCGAGGACGACGAGCTGTCCCCCGAGCAGTCCGACCCGTCGCTCGAAGACGACGAGCTGTCCCCCGAGCAGGTCGCACCGTCGCTCGAAGACGACGAGCTGTCGCCCGAGCAGGCCGACCCATCGCTCGACGACGACGAACCCCAGTCGCAGCCGGCGTCGAGCGCCACTTGGACGGTCTGGTCGGAGCCGCCGGCGCGCTCGCCCCGTGGCGCGGACGCTCCTCCCCCTTGCCCCGCGCCCGTCACGCCGCCGCCCGGATCCTGCCCCGAGGCGCCGCCGGTGCCGCTCGCCGGCTCACACCCGGCGGCGTCGGTGCGCGCGGCGACGATGATCGGCGCATGGTTCGGCGTGTCGGTCGGCTCGAGCGTGGCCATCGGATCGCTCGCCGTGACGAGCCCTCGCGCGCGGAGCACGACCACCTCGTTGGGGCGCGAGCCGGCGAGCCCGAGCGCGAGATCGTCCGCGCCATCGCAGCGGAGCGTCGCAGGATCCGTCTCACCGGGCGCCACTGCTTCGACGCAGGGGGGCTCGGCCCCCGCGTCGTCGCGAACCCGTGCCAGGACGCCCGCCGGACAAGCCTCGGCGACCCGCCAGTCGAGCCGCCGCGCCGCGTCGGCGGCCGCCGCGCAGTCGGTCGCGCGCGAGGCCGCGGCGCGCTGGAGGTAGCCGCCAACCACCGGTGGCGTCGCCCCGGCCGCGCCGGGGAGCAGCGTGAGGTCGAAGAGCAGCGCCGGCGAGCGCGCCTCCTCGAGCCAGAGCGCGCTCACGGCCTCCTCGAGCGCGACCGCGGAGCGATCGGCGTAGTCGCTCGAGCCGCTCCGCCACCGCCAGGTCGGCCCGAGCCGCGAGGCGTCGAGGGTCATGCCGGGCGCGAGCGCTCGCGCGCCGCCCGTGAGCGTGAACACGGTGACCGGTACCGGCGCTCCGGGCCGCGCCGCGAGCGAGAGCGGCACGCCGCCCCCGAGGGCCGGCTCCACGACTCGCACGGGAGCGGTCGTGCCTCCGCCGCTCGGCGCGTCGTACACGAGCCCGACGAACCGCGTGCCGGCTCGCGCGAGGCGCGCCGACGCAGCGCCGTCGAGGGCGAGGCCGCGCGCGACGGCCCAGCGCTCGACCTCGTCCACCGAGTCGAACTCGGCGAGCTCGCGCGGCTCGAGCCGCGCGCGGGGCTCGGCGGCGAGCGTGACCTCGACCCGCGGCGTCGTCGCGCAACCCGCGGGCGCGACCCCGCGCGGGACGATCCGCGGCGCGGTCGCCGCATCGAGCGCCGCGAACCACTCGTCGCCGGCGGGATCCAGGAGCGCGCCGGGCGCGACCGGTAGCAGCACGGCGACCTCGCCTCGCTCGCACGCCAACGTGAGCTCGCTCCAGAGCGTCCGGCGCGCGCCGCCCTCGGCGAGCGCGACGCGGAGCTCCGTGACACGCGCCGCGCCGTCCGGCGAGAGCGCCAGCCCGAGCGCGCGCGCGCGCCCGGGAGCGCCGGCCAAGCCGAACAGGAGGAGGAGCCAACCAGCGGTGACCGGGCGCATGCAACCGCGCTTGCAGCCGCCGTGCCGAGGGCCCCCGGCCGTGAAGTCTGGGACTTGTCGGCCCGGCGCGGGAACGCCGTGAACGCCCGTCGGTGTGAATCGCTTGCCTCACCCGATACGACGGCCATGACCCGACCCTCGCCTCCGATGTCCTATAGTGACGCGCTCGACTGGAGGACGACATGAGAGTGCTCTCGAAGAACGCGCCGGGCGCCGCGAGCGCCCTGCTCGCCGGCCTCGTCATCGCGGCCTGCTCGGCCGCGCCAGCGCGCGCGCCGGCCTCCGCGCCGGTCCGCCCAGACCCCCATCACGGCGGCGCCCACGGCGGACCTCACGGCGGACCCCCGCTCGCGCACGCGGGCTCCGGGCACCACCGCTTCCAGGACGCCGAGCGCTGGGCGAAGGTGTTCGACGATCCGGCGCGCGACGCCTGGCAGCGCCCCGACGCGGTCGTGCGAGCGCTCGGGCTCTCGCAGAGCGCGACCGTGATCGATCTCGGCGCGGGCACCGGCTACTTCACGGTTCGGCTCGCGCGCGCGGTGCCCGAAGGCAAGGTGCTGGCGATCGACGTCGAGCCGGACATGGTGGACTGGCTGAAGCAGCGCGCCGCGCGCGAGAGGCTCACGAACGTCGAGGCGCGACTCGCCGCGCCGAACGACCCGCGCGTCACGGGCCAGGCCGAGCTCGTGCTCGTGGTCGACACCTATCACCACATCGAGGACCGCCCGGCGTATTTCCGCGCGCTCGCCGAGCACCTCACACCGAACGGGCGAGTGGCGATCCTCGACTTCAAGCTCGGCGAGCTCCCCGTGGGGCCGCCAGAGGCGATGCGGATCGCGCCGGCGCAGGTCGAGCGAGAGATGAAGGACGCGGGGCTCGCGCTCTGCGGGAGCTACGACGAGCTCCCGTACCAGTACCTACTCTTCTTCGGCGTGAGCTGCTGAGCCGAGGTGCTCGTCGAGGAACGCGTAGGTGTGCCCCCAGCAGCGGCGCGCGTTCTCCTTGAACACGAAGGCGTGGAAGGCGTGCGGCTCGCCAGGATAGTACTCTGCTACGCACTCCGCCCCGAGCCCATCTAGCGCGCGCTTCAAGCGCTGAGTGTCGTCGATGAGCGGATCGCTGGTCCCGCAGGGCGCGAAGAACGGCGGCAGCGCGCGCTCCGGGCGCTCGCCGCGCTCGAAGAACACGAGCGGATCGGCGAGATCGTGCGCGCCCGGGCGATGCACGAGGTCATCGCCCAGGTAGGCGCGGCTCACCTCGAAGAGGCGGTCGTAGATGAACGGGCTCAGCTTCGGCCAGCGCCGACGGAAGCGCTCGGGCTCGGTGACCTGGAGGAGCCCGCACGCGGGGATCACCGCGCTCGGCCGGATCTCGGCGTCGAATAGGCGCGCGGCCCACGGCTCGGGGCGGCGATAGCTCGTCGCGAGCGCCAGCGAGGTGACGAGGTTCGCGCCCGCGCTCTCGCCGGCCAAGACCAGACGCGACGGATCTCCGCCGTAGCGCGCGGCATTCCGGGCAACCCACTGGAGCGCCTCGCAGGAGTCCTCGATGGCGGCCGGGAACGGCGCGCGCGGCGCGAGGCGGTAGCTGATGTTGAACACCAGGTAGCCGCGGCGCGCGAACGCGAGCCCCATGATCCAGTGGGTGTCCTTCGACAGGATGCGAAACCCGCCGCCGTGCACGTAGAGCACGACCGGGAGCGGCCCCTCGCCGCGGCCGGCGCGCGGCCGATAGATGTCGAGTCGATGTTCGGCGAGGCCGCTCGGGCGATACGGCACGTCGCGAAGCACCTCGAGGTCGTGCCGCTCGGGCCGCGCGCGCGGGTGGAGCCGGCCGGCGGCGCTCACGCCGCGAAAGAAGCCATCGACCACCGCGGCGCCGACGCGGCGGCGAAGATCGGTTCCGAGCGAGAGCGGGGAGCGTTCGAGCATTTCAGTAGCTGAGAGCTTGGATCGACGCGCGCTCGCGCGCTAGCGCTCGCGCGGCGGCGCGGCGGCGTCTACCTTGAGCCAGAACGCGCTCTGAGCGCCCTCGTAGCAGACCTTGCCCTCGTGAACGAAGGTGAACGCGTAGCGCACCACGTGACGGGTGCGTCCGAGCCGAAGCTTGGTCGCGACGCAGGTCGCCTCGATGGGCGCGCCCGGTGACACGAGTTGGCGAAACGAGACGTCGTGCATCGACGCGCCATAGCCGACCCAACCCTCGTGATGACGGAGCCCGAGCAGGTAATACGCGTGCACGAAGCCGAGCATCCCGGTCGCGTGAACCATCACCGCGCCCGCGACGTGGCGCGGGTGGCGGACGGGGTGCGCGCGCTGCTGATCGGTGAAGGGCAGCGGCACGTCGGTCGGCATCCGGCACCGGACGCGACTCGCGCTCGCGTCGAGCTCGAGCACACGATCGAAGAGGAGCACCGAGGGGTCGTAAGGCAGATCGGCGAGGAAGGCCTCGTCGAAGGCGCAGGGGGGCACGAGCTCCGCCATCACTCCCCCGCGACGTGCACCACCACGCTCCGCTCATGAGCGCGGCCGCGATGCTCCCAGAGAAAGATGCCCTGCCACGCCCCGAGCGCCAGACGCCCGCCGGTCACCGGGATGTGCTCGCTCGAGCGGGTGACCGCGGCGCGGGCATGGGCCGGCATGTCGTCGGGCCCCTCCGCATCGTGCTCCCAGCGCCGCGACTCGGGGGCGAGCTCGGCCATCCAGCGGGCGAGATCGCGGAGCACGGCCGGATCGGCGTTCTCTTGGATCACGAGGCTCGCCGAGGTGTGCTGGACGAACACGGTGGCGAGCCCAGTCTCGACCCGGCTGGCTCCGACCACCTCCGCAACCCGCCGCGTGATGTCGACGAGCCCCGGTCCGGTCGTCCCAATCACGATCGTCTGCTGGTGAAGCGTCACCCGACCCGTATAGCATCGTCCCCCGGATGCTCGACAAGGCCCGAACCTTCCCGGCGCGCGCGCGCTCCGCGAGCGCGCGCGCCGAGCAGCAGGTCGAGGCGTACTTCGACCGCGGCCCGATCCGGCGCGGGCTGTACTCGCTCGTGCAGGGCTATCGACGCCATCACCTCGCGCAGGCGGCGAGCACGATGGCGTTCGATCTGTTCCTCGCCACCATCCCCATGGTCGCGCTCGCGGGTTGGGCGTCGGCCACTCTGGTCCGCGAGAGCCCCTCGGCGCTCGGTGCGGTGTCCGCGGTGGTCGATCAGAGCCCCGCCGCCGTGCGCGCCATCATGAACCGCAGCCTCGGTCGGCTCCACGGCGCGGTGGCGCCGTTGGCCGTGCTGGGCTCGCTCTGGCTGAGCTCGTCGGCGTTCCACACCTTCATGCGGGTGTTCGAGATCTCGCTCGAGGCGCACCGACGTCCCTGGTGGAAGAAGCGGTTGCTCGCGCTCGGCTGCGTGGTGGCGTCGATCGCCGGCGTCGGCGCGACCAGCTACGTCGCGCTGCTGGTGTCGGGGGGGCCGGCTCGCATCTTCGAGCTCGTCACCCACGGGCGCTCGGAGATCATGGTCGGCGCCTCGAGCTACCTCGCCGCGCTGGTCATGGTCGCCGCAGCGGTCGTGCTCCTGGCGGGGTTCTTCCGCATCGCGGTGGTGTTCCCCGGCGTAGAGCGGCGCGTGTGGCCGGGGGCTACGCTGAGCGTGGCGCTCGGCGGCCTCGCGAGCTACGCGTTCGGCTACTATGTGAGCACGCTCGCGCGCTACGCGCTCTTCTACGGGAGCCTCGCGGCCGTGGCGATCGCGATGGCGTGGCTCTGGATCTGGTGCGCGGCGCTGCTGCTCGGCGCCGAGCTCAACACGCAGCTCGAGCGCGCCCCGCGCCGCCACGCGCCGGCGCCCCGCGCGCTGCCTCGCGCCGAGCCAACCCCCCTCGAGACCCCTCAGCCGGCGTCACCGGCGCCGCCCACGCAGACCCCGAAGCCGCCCGGGAGCTCCTTCGACGACTGACACTTGCCGGCGCCGCAGCCGGAGTCCGAGAGCGTGAGGGAGCAGATCTGCAGGCACGTGCCGGTGGCCCGCGAGCAGACCTCACCCCACGCGCATGGGCACGGCTCTCCGACCTTGCCGGTGCCCGGCGGCACGCAGGCGGTGGTGCCGGTGCCCACGACCATGCACGCGGTCGCCGGATCGCTGCAAGTGCAGCCCTCGGCGCTCGCCGCCACGCACGGGTAGGGTTCGGCGAGGTTGCAGTGGTCCGCCGGGACGCACACGGGCACGCGCAGCGCGCCCGCGCTCGGGTCGGGCGCGCCGCGGAGCGGGCGCTCGGCGCAGAACTCCCCCGCGCCCGTGTCGCACTCGCCCGCGCAGCAGAACGCCCGGCACTGGCCCGCGGCGCCCGCGCCCACGCACCCGAAGCCGGGCGCGCAGTCGGCGCTCGTCGCGCAGGGCGCGTCGGCGAGCCCGGCGCCCGCAGGTTCACACACGCCCGCCAACGACCCGCTGACGCTCTGCACGCGGCAGCCGTAGACGGGCGGCGCGGGACGGGGCTCCGCGCCGTCATCACCCGGCGCCGAGCCGGCGTCCGCCGCGTCATCGGCGGCGTCTCCGCCCGCGTCATGGGCCCCACCGTCCATCGCGAGGCCGGCCTCGGGAGCCGACTCGGCGCACGCCGCGGGATCGTCCGGGAGACACCCGGTGCCGCAGAGCGGGCTCAGCGCCCCGAGCCCCCCTTCCATCCCCATCCCGCCTTCGGGCGAGCCGGTGTCGACCACGTAGCTGTCGCGATCACCGGCGTCGGCGGCCACGCACTGGGGCCCGAAGCAGGTCGAGCTGCCGGCGAGCCCCGACTCGTCGGCGTCGCCGCACGCGCTCACGAGCGCCAAGGCAACCCACGCGAGCGGGAGCGAGCCTCTCACCATGCGGGCCAAGCGTGTCATCGTCGGAAGGGCGGACATCGAAACCTAGCACGACCCTCGAAGCACGCCCCGTGCCGCTCGGAAAAACCTCACGGATTCGGCCGGTTCCGCGCGGCCCTTCGGCTCGTGACCGTGGCAGCCGTGTCGCGGTCGCGCGGCTACTTGAGCAGCAGGTTCCGGACCACGAAGTTGCCGGCGCCGTCATACGCCCGCACGCTGAGGAGCGCCGTCCCAGACGGGGAGAGCGAGGACACGTCGGCGTCGAACTCCTCCCGCTGGTCGTCGAAGATGCCGTCCTTCGGGAAGAACGGCACCCAGTCGTCGGTGCCCGCCACGGCGATCTCGACGCGCTGGACGGGGCCCACCCCGTCGACCACCGTGCCGGCCACGCGACGTCCGTTCGCCTTCAGGCCCTCGATGGTGGGCGGCGTGTTGTCGATGATCACGACCCCGCTCTCGAGCTGATGCTGCTTGGCCGTCCCGGGCGGGTTCGAGATGTCGTCGCTCGCGGTGATCCGCACGCGATAGCGACCCTCGGGCAGGTCCTTGGTGTCCCACGAGTAGGTCGACGCGGTGAGGCGCTCGCCGGGCTTGAGCGCCGAGAACCAGTGCTCGGAGCCGAGCATCCGATACTCGACCGAGTACCTCAGCTCGTCGCTGTCCGGGTTGTCGACCTTCCACGAGAGCGAGAGTTTGCTGTCGTTCCCCTTCGAGATCGGGCCGCCCGAGGCGCTCACGCCGCCCGAAGAGCCGCTCGATTTCGACGCGCCACCCACGCTCACGTCGATCGAGGTCACGGTCGCGCGCAGGTTGTCGGTGAGGAACGGCACCGTGAGCTCGCTCAAGACCGCGTCCTTGCTCTTGCTCCAGCGCGCGCGGATCTGGAGGAATCGGCCGGGGGGGCTCGCGAGCTTGGCGGGCGCCGCGATGGGCGGGCTCCACGGGCTCCACGTGTCGTCCGGTTCCTTGGTGTTGCCGCTGCGCGTCGAGAGCTCGAGCGGCCCGGTCGCCACCCAGCTCATCCTGCCGAAGCGGGCTCGGATGCCGGCGTCGAACACCTTGCTGGTCCACACCGCGTCCGCGCCGCCGATCCCGCGCACCGGGTGGAGCACGGCCGGATCGCTGCTCGCCACGAACTGCGCTTTGCCCGAGAGTAGGAGCGCTGACACCTGCCGCTCGTCGGTGTCGGCGACCAACACGGCGTTGTGAGCGTCGTCCACCGTATAGACGCGCCCCTCGACGCCGGTGCCGACGTACGGGCGCGCGTCCTCGCCGAGCGCGAGGCTCGTGTAGTGCTCGTCCTTGTCGTCGAGGAGCTGGTCCGGGGTGCCGTCCGGAGAGAACTGGTAGAGCGTGCCCTTGCCCTTGGTCTTCGGCACCGACGGCGCGGGGCTGGCCTCGGCCGGCGCGCCCCGCCCACCGCGAGTCGGCACATAGCTGCCGGTCGAGAGCTCATTGGCGATGGCGAATACCTCTCCCTGCTTGCCCACCACGATCGCGCGCACCTCGGTGCGCCCGAAATCATAGAGGACGCTCGCGCGCCCGGGCCCGGTGATCTTGTAGAGCTTGGCCTTGTCGCTCGCGCCCGCGTAGACGGTGCCGTCCGGCGCGACCGCGACGCTCATGAGGTGCTGCTCCTCGGCGTCGAAGTAGACCTGCGCGGTGCCGTTCGCCTCGACGCGAAAGAGCTTTCCCTCGGGACCGGTGGCGGCGAAGACGGCGTTCGACTTCTTGTCGAAGGCGACCTGCCAGATGTGCTCCGCTCCTTTCAGTGTGGAAAGCTCGCTCAGCTTGCCTCCCGCCCACTTCATCAGCTTGCTGTCGGGCAGCGTGCCGAGGACGGCCGCCCCACCCCACGCCTCGGTCATCGAAGTGACGGCGAGCGCGCCGGTCGCGGCGAGTTCGCTGACGGCGCCGCCCTTGTAGGAGAGGAGCTTGCCTTCGTTACCGGTACCGAGCAGGAGCGAGCCGTCCGCGAGCGGCAGGATGCTCCAGATCGACACCCCTTGCGAGACCGGGACGGCGCCGAGGTTGAAGCCGGCGCGGACGCGGCCGATGGAGTCGACCGCGACGCCCTTGAGGTCGCCGCCCTTGAAATCCTCTCCGCTCTCCAGCGTGAAACGTCGCGTCCCGACCGCCGGCGCCTCGGTGGCGGCGAGGACGAGAACCAGCGCGGAGAGGACGACAGCGGTAACGCGAACAGTTCGTTTCTGGGTCACGGGGAGCATCCTTCGGGAAACGTCGAAGCGAGCATCATCGAACGGGGAGGTGGCGCGACTCATCGCAGGACGGGCTTCACGGTCAGGACCACCGTGTCCTGGCCGGTCATGAACTCGGGGAGCGGGACGACCAGGCGGGTCTCCGAGCGGAAGGCCTCGGGGGCGACCGACGATGAGGTCGGGCGCAGCGCGTCGAACGCGCCGGGGGGCAGATCGCGCGCGACGTGACCGTTATAGGCGAGGGCGCCGGCGCCGGCCGCGTACGACACGACCAGAGATTTCGGCGGGTAGGTCGAGCTCTCGAGGTTCCGGATGAGCGCCTCGAGCGTCTCGGGTGCCGCCACGTCGAGCGGCTTGGTGTAGCCGGGCGCAAGCTCGAGGGTCACCGTCTGGCCGGCGAGGTGACGCGGGATCGGCACCGACACGATCTTCTGGATCGCCGCGCCCGCGTACGGGACCAAGGTGAGCCGGAGCCGCGCCGATTTCCCGGCCTCCACCTCGGGCTCGAGCAACTCCGCGCCACGCAGTCGGAGGATGTCGCGCGCGTAGCGGAGCTCGATGGTCATGTCGGCCCGCTCGATGATGAGCGGCGCGAAGGAGTTGTTCATCAGGCCGCCGACGGCGCGGACCAGGTTCGAGCGTATGAAGTCGCCCGCCTCCGGGGTCCCGCCCACCGCGACCCCGAAATCCTCGAGGTCGAGCGCGCCGTGCCCCTGGATGACGAGGTGACTCTTGGCCATCCAGCTCACGTCCTGCCGCTCGGCCGCGGTCGCCTGGAGCGCGTTACCGAGCGCGATGGCCATGAAGGAGGGCGTCATGAACTTCTCGTGCGCGACCTTGAAGCTCCAGGTCGTGAACGGGGCGCCCTCGGCGCCCTTCACCTTCATCGTCACCGGGATGACCGGCGCCTTCTGGTTCGAGTCGACCACGATCGCCGCCTGACGGTCGTTCACGAGCGCCCCGAGCGGCCGCACCCCGTAGCCGATCTTGAACGAGCGCATGTCGCTCGCGAGGAACCAGAGCACCTTGCCGACGCTCGTCGGCAGCGCGGTCACGCCGGACTGCATCATCGGGTGTCCGAAGGCGACCAGCCGGTTGCCCTCGACGCGGGTGACCGTCCCGAGGCCCATCGCGCTCACGTCGCCCGAGATGAGCTCCACCCCGATCGCGCCGCCGTCGACGTAGCTGGGCGGCGCTCCCGCCTCGGCCGCGCCGCTCCCCCCGCCGGCCTGCACCGGCTCGAGGCCGAGCGGCGCGAGCAAGCGCTCCGCCACGCCGAGCGCGCTGCCCGAGAGTCCGCCGACCAGGAGCGGCGTCGCGACCGGCGTGAGCGGGCTCTTCGCGCCGGGGAGCGTCACGCTCCGCCCGCGCGCGACCTCGCGCGCGTGCGCCTCGAGGTCATAGCGATCGATGCGACCGGCGTAGCGGAGCCCGCCATCGACGCCCGCCTTCGCCTGCTTCGCGCCGGGCTTCGCCGAGGGCACCCCGAGCGGCCAGCCGTTGATCCACTTCGGCAGCGGACGCGCGAGCTCGTCGAGCATGTTGCGGATCGGAGTCACGCCGGCCACCGGCTCGCTCCCGAAGGTCCAGCCGTAGGCGTAGGCCCCGATCATCTTGCCGCCGATATAGATGGGGCTGCCGCTCATCCCCGCGACCACCTTGGCGGCGTCGAGGCGCGGGTGCTTGGTCTTTATCAGGATGAGATCCTGGCGCGGCTGAAAGTTCTTCAGCACGCCGATGATCTCGACCTCGAACTTGTCCGGCGTGGTCCCCTCGAACACGGTGAGCCCATAGCCCTTCATGCCCGGCGCGAGCTGGTCGACGGAGAGCACGTCGGGGCGAGCGGCGATACCGTCATCGGCCTGCGCCGAGCCGAGGAGGAGCGGCAGTGGAGCGAGCAGGCCGCCCAGCGCAGCAGCGATGATCAGAGGAGACGAGCGCACAGTGACGCGAGTCTAGCAGCGGCCCGGGTGGCGGCGTCCAGAAGCCTCACGCCGGGCGCGCCGGCCCCCGGGGCGGCGAGGCCCCACCCGAGGGCGCGGCGCGCGGCCGCCCAGGGCCCCGCGGCTCCTCGGGGAGCGGTCACGCTTCACCGAAAGGACCTCCGCGGTCGCGACGCGGGCCGAATTCCAGTGGGGCCCGCCGCTTCCCGCGACTATAGGATGGCCCGCGAGGCCATGGACGTCGTCGCGATGCTCACGTTGGCGGGCTCCTTCGCCTTGCTGGTCACCGTGCACGTCGCGCTCGCCTACGGCCTCAGCTGGCGCAAGCCCTGGTGGCGAGGCCCGGTCGCGCTGGTGGTGCCGCCGCTCGCCCCCTGGTGGGGGCTCGAGGAGGGCATGCGGGTGCGCGCCGCGCTCTGGCTCCTCGCGGTGTGCGTGTACGCGGTAGCCCGGATCCTGGGCGCGCTCGGGGCGAGCTGAACGCCCTGGCTCGCGCCGAGCGCGCGCTCACGGCAGCCGGTGCGGTGCCCTCTGCGTCATCGCGCGGAGCCCGCCGAAGCCCTCGTCGACCCAGCGATCGCGGATCTGCCGGGCGAGCTCGGCGTGCCCTCGCCAGGGCACCGCCACCGCGTACACGAGGCAGGCGTCCGGATAGGCCGGGAACGTCGCCCACGCCGCCGAGAACTCCCGGTGCTCGAACATGAAGTCCACCGCGCCGTCGACGTACTCGACCGAGAGCGCGTCGTCTTGCCAGCGCGCATCGCGCTGCCCGATGGGGCCGAGCTCGACGCCGAACGCCTTCGCCTTCGGGCGCGCCCAGGCCTCGAAGCGCCGCATGCACGAGCGACTGTCGGTGGGCGTGCCCTCCGGCACCTCCTGCACCAGCACGATCGCGAGCGCGCGGTGGTCGTCACCGTAGCGAAAGCCCGTGAAGTGCTCGACGCCCCAGAAGCGCACTCGCGTCCAGCGCTCCCAGTCGGGCAGCGGCGCGCGGAGTTGCCCATCCTTGTCGTCACGCCAGCCCCACGGCGCCTCGAGCAGCGGCATGAGCGCGGCCGCTCGCTCGTCCGCCGGCCGGCCCGGCGAGGGCGCCTTGGCCGGCCTCGCCCCGCCGATCTTCCCGGGGCTCGCGGGGGCGCCCGCCGGTTGCTGCATCGCCGCGGGCGCGCACGCCGCCGCCCCGAGCGCCGCGAGGAGGAGCCATCGCCCGGTCATGTCCGTTCGACGTGCCACGCCCGGCTAGTTTACAACCACCCGAGCCACAAGAGTAACCCTCTGTACTCCCTTGGTTTTTTGCTGCCTCGGCGGGGCCGGCGGCCGGGCGGCGCGGAAATCGGCGCGCCCGCGCGCCTCACGCCTCCACGGTCTGCAGTCGGATCTGGTTCAGATCGCGGACGCCGAGGCCGAGCTCGGCGGCCGTCTCGATGTAGCGCGGCGCGTTCTGGAGCTGGCTGAGCAGCTTGAGTTTGCGCTCCTTGCGCTCGTCGTCGACGATCTTCCAGCCGAGGCTGTCCATCGCGACCGGATCGGTAGAGACGTAGATCGCGCCGTGCGGCGTCTTGGTCGCCGGCTGCTTGTCGAGCGGGCCGAGATCGTACTTCACCTTGAAGCCGTCAGTGATGTTGAGGCGCTGGCGGCTGGTCACGATCGGGTGGTTGTAGAGCATGGCGATCTGCGGGCTCGCCGCGTGCGCGTGGTGATCTTCCGGGTTGTTCACGTTCCCGTGCGTCATGTTCTTCATGAGCCCGGTGTACCCGCAGATCGAGTGATGCTTGATCATGCTGATGTTGATGACCGCGGTCGCCTCGGTCAAAAACCGCGAATAGCGCGTCTTGATGCCCTGATAGACGCGGATGTCGGGCATCGGGTGGTTGGCGTTGTTGTGGGTCGCCGTCTTTACGCCAGCAGGGAGCACGTAGCCCTTCTTGCCGACGCGGGTACCCCAGAGGAAGGTCGGGTACTGCTCGTACACGGTGATCTTGTCGGCGGGCACGCCGACCCCGAGGACCGCCTCCACGACCGGCAGGACGACCTCGAAGTTGGTCGCGAGGGTGTCGAGCGCAATGCCGTTCACCTTGATCGCGACGACGTCGTCCTTGTGAATGAACTTCTTCATCGCCTCGACGACGTTGGGCGCGCCCGTGAAGGCGGTGAGGCCCTTCTCGAGCATGTGGCGCGCCACCTCCGGCTTGGGCCAGAGCTGATTCGGCTGCATGAGCGACGCGAAATCGCCGCTCTTGGTCACCTTCACCACCTTGCCGGGCGCGGCCATGGGCGAGAACCCTGCGGGCGGGCGCGCGATGAGCGCGGTGATGGGGTCGACCTCGGCGTGGGCGTGCTGGCCGGCGAGGAGCGCGGCCCCGAACGCCCCCGCGCCCTCGAGGAACGTGCGGCGCGACGTGGTGGACATCGCCGAGGAGCCTAGTGCCGAGGCTCCCGGTCGGCAAAGCGGGTGGCGGCCGCCGCCGGCGAAACTCGTTTCGCCACCCGCGCGCAGGGCGTTTCCTGCGGATTTTCCGCGACGTCGAGGCTGGCACGCGGCTCGCACTCACCTCCTCCGCCACCCGCCGAGCGCCGCAATCCCGCGGCGCCGCCCGGACGGCGCAGCACAGGAGGAACACATCATGGACCAGAGCAAACTCAAGATCGTCTACGTCATCACCGAGCGCAACGGCCGCAGCTACTGGAACCGCGTCGGCGTCGCCTTCGTCAACAGCGACGGCTCGCTCAACGTCAAGCTGGAGGCGGTGCCCGTGACCGGTGAGATGCAGATCCGCGACTGGTCGCCGCGCGACGAGGCGACCCCGCTGCCGGGCTCGCGCGCCACGAACGGGTCGAGCAACGGCCACGCCGAAGCCCTCGCGGAGCTCGCGTGAACCGGGAGTCCATGGCCTCGGTGGACCAGGCGGCCGTGGACGGCGGGGGAGCTCGCAGAGCGAGCTCCCCCGCCGGGCTCTCGCTCGGCGCCCGGCTCGGGCGCAGCGTCGCCCGAGCGCGCGCCAGCGTGTGGGCGCCGGTCGTCATCCGCGCGCTCGCGCTCACCGCTGGCATGCTCGGGCTCGCCGGGATCGGGGCGGTCTCGATCCTCACCGGGCTCGATGGCGTGAGCGTCCCCGCGACGCCCGCGCTCGCCGCGAACATCGGCTCGGCCTGGCTCGCGCTCCACGCGGACACGCCGGCGGAGCACGAGACGCGCCCCGCGCCGCCGCGGGCGCGCGCGGCGGCGCCGCGCGCCGAGCCCGCCGAGCAGCGGGGTGACGCCGGCGCGGCGGGCGCTCCGGAGGCGCCGGCCCGCTCCGGCATCACGAAGGACGGCAAGGTCATCCTCAACGTGGCGAGCGTCGACGAGCTCACCCAGCTCCCCGGCGTCGGGCGCAAGCGCGCGGAGCGCATCGTCGAGCTGCGCGCCAAGCTGAAGCGCTTTCGCCGGGCGAGCGACTTGCTCCGCGTCCGCGGGATCGGACCCCGCGGCCTCAAGCGAATGCTGCCCCACCTCGTGCTCGATCCGCCGAAGGAGGGCGAGGACGTCGGGTCGTGACCGCCCGACTCCGCATCGCGCCGGCGGCGCCTCGCGCAGGGCACGCTCGAGGCGTCGCCGGCGCGTCTCTCTGCGCGGGCTCGGTGGGGCCCGCCGCCGCGCGCCGTCGATTGTCGAGCGAGGCGCGATCGTCCTTGCTATACGACCGGCGATGCGGCAGCGGTGGTTCATCGCGACGGCGGCGCTCCTCGGCGCTTGCGGCGGAGCGCGCGTGGAAGCGCCGCCCCGCGCCGACGCGCCGCCCGGCGCGCATCGGCCGAGGTCGCGCGCGGAGAGCCGCACGCGGGCGCCCGACGCGAGCGAGCCTGCGGCGGACTCCGGCGCGCCCATCGAGCCGGACCGGACGCCGGCCGCGCCGAGCTGCCCCCCCGGCATGGTCCACGTGCGGAAGGACTTCTGCACCGAGGTCGAGCGCACCTGCCTGAAGAGCTCCTACGACAAGCCGAACCACCTCACCTTGTGCCACGAGTTCAAAGAGGAAGCGCCGCGCTGCGTGGGCTCGCGCGTCGCGCTCGACTTCTGCATCGACGAGTACGAGTACCCGAACCAGAAGGGCGGGCACCCGCCGGTGATGGTGAGCTTCTACGACGCCTCGGGCCTTTGCGCGGCCGAGGGCAAGCGGCTCTGCTACGAGAGCGAATGGACGGCCGCGTGCGAGGGCCCGGACGAGAAGCCGTTCCCCGCGGGATACGAGCGCTCGGCCGACATTTGCAACATCGACAACCGCTGGATCGAGCCGAGCTTGAAGAAGATCTACTCGAGCGACCGGAGCGTGCGAGAGCCCGAGCTCGCGCGGCTGGACCAGAGCGTGCCGAGCGGCGCGAAGCCTCGGTGCGTGAGCGACTACGGGGTCCATGATCTGACCGGCAACTTCGACGAATGGACGCTCGCCGATCACGATCGCCCGCGCGAGCGCGCGGTGTTCGCGGCGCTGAAGGGCGGCGCGTGGGGGCACGTGCGCAACGCCTGCCGCCCGGTGACGACCAGCCACTCGCCGGACTTTACTTACTACTTCGTGAGCCTCCGGTGCTGCGCCGACCCTGCGGGCGCTCACGGGCAGGGCGAGAACCCGGCGTCGAAGCTCCCGTAGCTCGCTTCGTAGATCGCGGTCCCGAGCTGGGTGGCCTTGGGCAGGCAGGCCGGACCATAGAGCGTGTACGAGCAGAGCGGGTTCGAGGAGTGAAAGCAGTCGTAGTCGTGATCGAGCTCGAGCGCGAGCGGATCGATCAGCGACTCGAGATCGGTGCGCCCGAGCGGCGCGCCGGCGGCGCTCGAGGTGAGAGCGGAGAAGTACTGCGTCTGCCCGCGCGGCGCGCCGCCCTCCGTCTCGTTGGTGGCGTCGAAGGGAGCGTGCGCGCCTCCGAGATCGCGGGACTCGCGCCAGAAGCTCGCGGCGACCACGTCCGAGAGATCGCGCGCGCCGCTCGGCTGGACGGCGCCCCGATGCGCGGCGGCCGCGAGGAGGGCGTCGTGGAGCGCGGCGTCCATGCTCATGAGCATGCGGTTGTTCTCGCCTCCGCCGCAGCTCCCGGGGCTCTTCGCGGTCGCGCCATCGCCGCCGACCACGCGGTAGAGCCGCGTCACGTGCGAGAGCATCGACGAGCCGTCCGCGCCGAGCCGCGAGCCTTGCATCCGCGCGGTGAGGGTGAGGAACGTCGCGCGCGCCGAGGGATCGAGAGCTTGCCAGAGCTCACACGCGCTCGCGAGCTCCCCGCCGCTGAGGCCGTTCGTCTGTCGCTTCGCGGGCTCCGTCTTCAAGAACGCGAGGTAGCTCTCGAGCAAGCGCTCCCGGTCCACCGCGAGCGGGTCGGGCGCCTGAGCGGTGCCCGCCGCGCCCGACGCGCCGCCGCTCGACGGCGCCTGAGCGGTTCCCGCGGCGCCCGACGTGCCGCCGCTCGATGGCGCCTGAGCGGTGCCCGCCGCGCCCGACGCGCCGCCGCTCGACGGCGCCTGAGCGGCGCCCGCGGCGCCCGACGCGCCGCCGCTCGATGGCGCCTGAGCGGTGCCCGCCGCGCCCGACGCGCCGCCGCTCGACGGCGCCTGAGCGGCGCCCGCGGCGCCCGACGCGCCACCGCTCGACGGCGCGCGGGCGGACGAGCCCGTCTCGCTCGAACCGCACGCGGCAGCGAGCCAAACCAGCGCGGAGACGAGCGCGGCGCGCCGTGAGCCCGTGAGCACGCGGGGATCTTATCAGAAGGTGGCGCGCGGGGCGACGCCGAGCGAGGCGCGACGCTCGGGGATCGCGATCCGCGCGCGTCGCGACCGGCGGCACGGACGACTCGTCGATGCTCTCGCGCGTGTCGACCGCGTGAGGCGTGATGCGCCTGATCGCGAGTCAAGTGCGCGGCGATTGACGGCGGCGTCTTGCGCCGCGCGCCGGGGCCTGCGCTAAGCTCGCGCAGACATGGATTGGGTCGTCTTCTTGAGGCTCCTTCACCTGCTCGGCGCGTTCCTCTTCGTGGGTGTCCACGGCGCCACCGCCGCGGTCACCTTCCGACTGATGCGCGAGCGGAACCCGGTGCGCGTCCGCGCCTACCTCGAGCTGTCGCGCACCACGCGGACCGCGATGTACCTCTCGTTCCTGCTCCTGCTCGGCGCCGGGCTCGCCCTCACCTACGCGCGCGGCTGGGAGCACACGTACTGGCCCTGGGTGTCGCTCGCGCTCCTGCTCGCGCTGTTTGGCGCGGCGATCCCGCTCGCGGTCCCCTACTATCGCGCGGTTCGCCTGGCGGCCGAGGCGGACCCGCCCGACCTCGCGAAGCTCGGCGAGCTCCTGGACAAGCCGCGCGGCCTCGTGCTCGCGATGGTCGAGACGACGGGCATCATCATCATCATCTATCTGATGGTCTATAAGCCGTTCTGACCGAGGCGCTCCGGGGCCGGTTGCGCCGCTCACGCGACTCGGGAGATAGTGGCGGCGTGACACCGAGAGAGAAGACGATCCTGAGGGGGCTCATCGCCGTGGCCTGGGCCGACGGTACCGTGAAAGCACCGGAGGCGGGCCTCATCGAGGGGCTGCTCTGGGCGTTCGACGCGAGCGCGGAGGACGAGCAGGAGTTGCTCGAGTACGCGAAGAAGAAGCGTACGCTCGACGCGGATCTCGCGCTCGACGACCTCGAACGCGAGGATCGCGCGCTCCTATTGGCGCACGCCGCGCTCCTCACGCACGCCGACGGCAAGCAGACGAAGGGCGAGGAGAAGGTGCTCGGCAAGCTCATCGAGCGGCTCGGCTTCACGGCGGCGGAGGCGGAGCCCGTCATCTTCGAGGCGAGGAGCCGCGCGGGCAAGCTCGCCGAACGGGTGTAGCTCCGCGAGCTCGCCGGCGCGATTTGCGCCGGAACGACCCACCCGCTCAGCCTAGGCAGCCTGGCTCGCTCCCCACGAAGGCGGGAGCGTCCGGCTCACCACAGCGCACCGCGGACGCCCAAGCCGGCGCCGCCCGCGAACGGTTCCGGCGCGAGCGCGAGACTCGCGACGAGCGGCCGGTCGCTCGCGTGCTGCTCGGGCGACGCGCGATCATCGGGCGGAAGCGACGGGGCCATTCCGCTCGTCAGCAGCCACGCCACGGCGAGGCCAGCGACCGAACCGGCCGCCGTGACACCGAGGAAGGCGCGCTCGTCTCGGACGTCGTCGTCGGCCGACAGGTACAGCCCGCTCGCCGAGATCATCCCGACGGCGCCGCCGAGATCGAGGTAACGAACCCGTGAGACGCTGGGGTTCACCCTCGACGCTGCGAGCATCGCGGCACCGGCACCCACGTTCAGCCCGAGCGCCGCGGAGAGGAGCGCGGTGTCGTCCCTCTGTGGCCCGTCGCTCGCAAGCGCAGCTCCAGCGAGACCGCTCACCAGACCCGTCCAGAGCCCACCGGAGCCGACGAAACTGGAGCGGCCCGGCGTGGTCGGCGCGCTCGACGCCGCGAGCCCGCCGAGCCCCGCGCCGACGGTGGTCACACCCCAGATGACCGTGGCCATCGTCTTTTCGGACCACTCGTCTCGATGGTGGGTCCGCGCCTGATTCCATAAGGTCCAGGTCAGCCCTTCCATGAGACCGAGGCTGGCGCCGGATATGATTCCCTGCGGAACGCCGTACCGGAACGGAGTCCCGGAGTCGATCAGCGCGACCGCGCCGGCGGACACGCCGGCGAACGCGAACGCGGGCAGGATGGCGCCCGCGGCGCTGCCCGGCTCCGTCTGGAACGCGAGCCATGCGCCGCTGCCAAGCCCATAGGCGACGCTCGCGGCGTAGAGGCTCGAGATCTCGTCGGAGGTCCGGCGGGTCCGATCCTCCGAGAGCGTGAGCTTCGGCGACCCGCTACGCGCGAAGAGCGCGCTCGAGACGTACGCGAGCTCCCGCGCGCGGGCCTCGTCGACCGGGGTCGGCGCCCACGCGAACAGGAGCGTGAGCCGCCGCGACGCTCCGGCGTAGTCGCCGCGCACGATGTCCTCGCGCGCGCGCACGAGCTCGGCCTCCCACGAGGCGGCGTCGGGTCCCGCGCCGGCCGGCGCGAGCGGCGGCGGTGGCGCGGGCGGGGCCGGCGGAGCGCTCGAAGGCGGCGGCGCGGGCGCGCCGGCGGCGGACGGAGTCGCGCTGGGAGACGCCACGGGCGGGAACTCCGCGCTCGGCGCCGGCTCTGCGAGCGCCGGCACGGTGACGAAGGCGACCATGCCAGACATGCTCCAAAGTACGCTCTTCATGACCCTCTCTCACGGCTTCGGCTTCGCGAAAAGCTCGACGAAAGCGCCTGTGTCTCGGGCGAGGTAGATGCAGCTGTCGTCGACCGCGAGGTCCGCGACGCCGCTGCCCACCGTGACGTCTCGCACCTGAAACCACTCGATCTCCTTCGAGACCCCTCCGTCTCGCGGCAGCTCATGGAGCACGTGCCGCTCGCCGTAAGCTTCCGCGTCGAAGATGTAGAAGCGGCGCTCGTCCCAGGCGAGATAGTTGAATGGCGTGGCGCCGTAATCGCTCAGCTTCACGGCCCCCCCGCCGGTCTTCGCCACGCGAAAGAGCCCCGCGCTCGCCTGGAACACGACGCCTGCGGGCTCCACGTCGATTCTCCCGGGGAACGCCACCTGGGTCGCGAGCTCGCGCACGCTCCCGTCGGTGAGCGAGATGGCGCGAACGGTGCGTGAGGTCCAGTCGGACACGAAGGCCTCGACCGGCGCGACCGCCAGTCCGCCGTAGTGGCAGTCCTTGCTGGTCCCGGTGCGCGGCCAGCGCGCTCGCACCCGCGGCTCGCCGCCCGCGGGCGCGAGGCTCATGAGCGCGTCCTCCTTCAGCGCGAGATCGCACGCGACGTAGTGGACCTCGCCGCCGCTCGACGCGAGCGGCCACTTCACGCCGGTCCGGAGCGTGACGGGCTCGCCGCCCGAGAGCGGGACCTTCACGAGCCGCTTGCCGTGGACGAAGTACGCCGCCTGGTCGTCTAGCGCGAGGCCCTGGACCGCGCCCGGCCCCGTCGAGCGACCGAGCACGGTCGCGCTCCGGCCATCGCGACCGACGCGGGTCAAGGTGGCAGTCGCGGCGGCCTGCTGCGCGGTGAGCAGATAGACGGAACCTGCCCGCGCGGCGAGCCCAGCGAAGCTCCCGCCGCGCGCGGTGAGCGAGGCCAACTTGCCCAGGGTGACGCCCTTGCAAGTGGTCGCGGGAGCCACCGGAGCGGGCGCGGACGACGCGCCCCCGGCAGCGGGGGCCGCGCTCGCACGCGCCACGGGCGCAAGCGAAGCCGCTGGTGGCGCCGACGCGCTCCCGGGCGGCGCGACGTCGCCGCGGTCGCAGCCGGCGGCGACCACGAGCGTGAGCGCGGCCGCGAGGCGTGACCCCATGCGCGACGAGGATAGGCCCGACCTCCGTGACGAGCAAGCCGGCCGCGCGCCGCGCCTCACGACGCGCAGCAGCGAAATCCAGTCGAGTAGTCCCAGTAGTTCGCTTGGTGCGCCGTCGTCACATATCGGCAGCCGTCTCCGTTCCGCACGGTGTCCACGAAGAACCCTCCGCGGAAGGTGCCGGCAGGATCGGCGGTCCACTCGTGCAGGTTTCCCATCAGATCGTAGACGCCCTCGGGCGTCACGCAGCCGGGGTTCGCGCCCGACCGGTCCAGGCTGTCAGGGAGCTGATCCAGGCAGGCGTCATCGAGCTCCGAGTAGATCCACGGGTCCGTCGTGCCGAAGTACTCCTCGGCGGGGTGCACCGCGCGCGCGTCGTTACACACGCCAGGCTCGCGGACCTCGCCGTAAGGATAGGTGTATCCCGCGGCGGTCTCGCAGGCCATGAGCCACTCGTCGTCGGTGCAGAGGCGCTTGCCCGCGCGCGCGCAGGCGTCGGCGGCCCGAGGCTGGTCGATGTACGCCTGCGGCACCGCCCCGGCGATGGAGACCGCGCGCACCTGCTCCGCCCCCGGGTTCACGAACGGGGACCAGGTCGTCACTCCGCCCGCAGGCGACATCAGCACGAGCGAGGCCTCGTAGCGATCGATGCAGAAGTCCGTCACGCGGGCCATCCCGGGAGGACAGCCGCCGCCGCCGGGCGCCTCGACGAGCCCCTCGTTCGGCAAGGGAGCGGCGTCGGGATCGCAGGTCCACCCGGCCTCCCCGTCGCTCGCCGCGTCGGCGGCGTCGCTCGCGGCGTCCTCGGTCGGGCCGCCATCCTCGCTCGCCGCGTCGCCGCTCGCGCCGCCGTCCTCGCTCGCGGCATCGCCGTCGAAGCTCGGTCTGCCGTCGGCCGCGCCGCCCGAGCAGCCCGCGAGCGCCAGCGCGAGCGCCGCCGCGCGCGAGACGCGGGAAGCCGCTGCTCGCGCGCCGAGCGTAAGCCGCATCAGCCGCTCCGGGGGTTCGATGGCCTCACGCATGCGAGTCTGCCTCACCACCGGCTGATGGTCGAGGCGGCGCGGAATCACGCGAGGGCGCCGCGCAGTCGCGCGACCAAAGGCTGGATCTCGGCGTGCCGGAGCTTGTACTGGCTAGGGTTCGCGATGAGCACGCTCGAGACCTCGCAGATCACCTCGCGCTCCTCGAGCCCGTTCTCATGCAGCGTCGTGCCCGTCTCGACCAGATCGACGATGAGGTGCGCGAGCCCGACCAGAGGCGCGAGCTCGACCGAGCCCTGGACCAGGATCACCTCGGCCTGCACGCCCCGCGAGGCGAAATGCTCGAGCGCGATGCGCGGATACTTGGTGGCGACGCGCGGCACCGGTGGGACCTCCGCGCCGCGCGGCCCGGCGACCACCATGCGGCACCTGCCGATGCCGAGATCGAGCGGCTGGTAGAGCTCGTAGCGACGCTCGAGCAGGGTATCGCGACCGCTCACGCCCAGATCGGCCGCGCCGTACTCGACGTAGGTCGGCACGTCATCGGGCTTCAAGAGCAGGAACCTGAGCGCGCCCCCCTCGCTCTCTCGGATGAGCTTGCGGTCGTCGGCGGCGAGCGGCCGGGAATCGACGCCGGCTCGCTCGAAGAGCGGCGCCAGCGCGCGGAGCACGCGCCCCTTCGGGATCGCGATGGTCAAGGGGGCGCTCACGGCAAGCCTCGCTCGAGCTCGATGCGCTCGATGCGGGCCCCGACCGCGGCCAGCTTCTCCTCGATGCGCTCGTAGCCGCGATCGAGGTGATACACGCGCCGGACGATGGTCTCGCCGTCGGCGACCAGGCCGGCGATGACCAACGACGCGCTGGCGCGCAGATCGGTCGCCATGACGCTCGCGCCGGTCAGGCGCGACACGCCGGTGACGACCGCGACGTTGCCGCGCGTATCGATGTCGGCGCCCATGCGGCCGAGCTCGGGGACGTGCATGAAGCGGTTCTCGAAGATGGTCTCGGTGAGCAGGCTGCGCCCGCGCGCACGGCACATGAGCACCATGAACTGCGCCTGCATGTCGGTCGGGAACCCGGGGTGCGGAGCGGTGGTCACGTCGATCGCGACGAGCTCGCCGCGGCGGGCGACTCGCACCGACTCGCCCTCTCGCTCGATCTCGAGCCCGGCGCGCCGAAGCTTGGAGATCACCGGCTCGAGCTCGTCCATCGGCGCGTGCTCGAGCAGCACGTCCCCGCCGGTCGCGCCGACCGCCGCCATGAAGGTACCGGCCTCGATGCGATCGCTGATGATGGCGTGATCGAAGGGCTCGAGCTCATCGGCGCCGGTGATGTGGATGATGCTGGTGCCCGCGCCCTCCACCCGCGCGCCCATCTTGTTGAGCACGCGCCCGAGCTCTTCGACCTCCGGCTCGCGCGCGGAGTTGACCAGCGTGGTCCGCCCGCGCGCGAGCGCGGCCGCCATCATCAGGTTCTCGGTGCCGGTCACGGTCGGGATGTCGAAGACGATCTCGGCGCCCTTGAGTCGCGGCGCCTCGGCGACCACGTAGCCGTGCTCCACCTTGATGGAAGCGCCGAGCGCGGTGAGCCCCTGCAGGTGCTGATCGATGGGGCGCGCGCCGATGGCGCAGCCGCCCGGGAGCGAGACCTTCGCGCGCCCGTAGCGCGCCACCAGCGGGCCTAGCACCAGCACGCTCGCGCGCATCTGGCGCACCAGCTCGTAGGGCGCCTCGGGGCGGACGTCCGCTCTTCCGGCCGACGTCACCCGGACCTCGGGGATGTCGACCGACACGCCGCGCCCGAGGAACCGGAGCAGCGCGGCGGTGGTGTCGATGTCGCGGAGCCCGGGCACGTTGCGGAGGAGGCTCTCACCGTCGCTGAGGAGGGTCGCGCAGAGGATGGGCAGCGCCGCGTTCTTCGCACCCCCGACGCGGATGGTGCCCACGAGCGGCCGGGAACCGACGATCCGGATGGCGTCCATGCGGGGCGAACCATGCGGCGACCGCGCCGCCCAGGCAAGAAACCCCGAGCGGCGAGCATTTTTTTCTCAATCTTCTCGCGCCATCACACTAACCTCTCGTTCCATGCACATGCGCCGATGGCTCGCGGCGGGCGCGTCGTCCGTCGTGCTGCTGGCAGGGCTCGCCCGGGCCCAGCCGGTGCCGTCGCTCGATCTTCGCGATTTTCACCCGCCGACCGATCCCGAGGGGTCCCTCTATCTCGAGCCGAGCCGCACGCCCGGCCCGGGCGCGTGGAACGCCGGCGCGTGGTTCTCCTACGAGCATCGCCTGATCGTCATCCGCGACGACGCGGGCAACACGGTCGCCGTCCCGGTCGAGAACCAGCTCTCGCTCGACTACCTGCTCGGCCTCGGCATCGGGGATCGGCTCGCGGTCGGCCTGCAGCTCCCGACCGTGCTCTACCAGTCGGGGGACGCGGCGACCGCCATCGGCGCCGGCGCGCTGCCGGCGACCGCGCTCGGCGACGCCACCTTCGGCGCCAAGGCCACCCTGGTGCCCCCAGGCGAGCTCGGCGGCTTCGGGCTGGCGGCGCTCGGCCGCGTCTCGGCACCGATCGGCGACCGCGCGAGCTACGCCTCCGACGGGACACCGGTCGGCGAGCTCCGCTTGCTCGGCGAGCTCCGCCTCATCGTGCTCGACGTCCGCGCCAGCGCGGGGGCACGAGTGCGCGGCGCCGAGCGGACCTACGTCGGAGAGGACTTCGGGCACTCGCTGCCGTGGGCCGCGGGCGTCACGCTCCATCCCCGCGCGCTCGGCCTCGACGACCAAGGGCGCTGGGCGTGGACGCTCGAGACCCACGGCGCGGTCGCCATCACCCCGAGGTTCGCGTCGGGCGCCCAGTCGCCGGCGATGGTCGGCGCGTCGGCGCGCTACGGCGTCGGGGACGTGGCGCTCACCGCCGGCGTGGAGGCGCCGCTCGACTCCGCGGTCGGGGTACCGCTCGTGCGCGGCGTCCTCGGCGTCGGGTGGGCGCCGCGCTTCTACGACCAGGACGGCGACGGCATCGCCGACGATCTCGACGAGTGCGCGGAGCTCGCCGAGGACCGGGACGGCTTCGAGGACCGGGACGGCTGCCCCGACTTCGACAACGACGACGACGGCGTGCCCGACCCCGACGACCAGTGTCCGACCGTGCCGGAGGACGAGGACGGCTTCGAGGACGACGACGGCTGCCCCGATCCGGACAATGATCGGGATGGGGTGCCGGACGGCGAGGACGCCTGCCCGGACGAGGCGGGTCCGAAGAGCGCGAACCCGAAGCGCAACGGCTGCCCCGTGAAGGACAGCGACGGCGACGGGGTCATGGATGACGTCGACAAGTGTCCGAACCAACCCGAGGACCGGGACGGCTTCGAGGACACGGACGGGTGCCCCGACCCCGACAATGACGAGGACGGGGTGCCGGACGGCGAGGACGCCTGCCCGAACGTCCGTGGCTGGCGCTTCTCCGACCCGGCGTTGAACGGCTGCCCGAGCCCGGACCAGGACGGCGACACCTTCGACGACGCGGTCGACGAGTGCCCGGATCGGCCGGAGGATTTCAACGGCTTCGAAGACGACGACGGCTGCCCCGACAGCGATCGGGCGGGCGCGGCCAGGCCGCTCGTGGAGGTCGAGGTGAAGGGCCCGGAGCGCTCGATCCGCTTCCGGCAGCCGCCGCGCTTCACCGTGAAGGGAGGCGCGGTGGAGCTCGCGCCGGCGAGCGGGCCGACGCTCCGCGCCATGGCCCAAGTCCTGAATCAACATCGATCCTGGACGATGATGGTGGGAGTGCGCCCAACCGCCGCGACCGCCGAGGCCGAGCAGGAAGCGCTCACCAAGTCGCTCACGCTCATCATCGCGCTCGAGAGCTACACGCGCCGCTCCGAGGCGGCGGAGTCGGTCGGCTGGGCGGCGGTGAAGGACGTGCCCGGGGCGGCTGCCAGCGGGATCGGCGTCGAGATCTCGACGCCTCCGCCCGGGCTCCTGCGCCTGCCGACGCCCGTGCCGCGCCCGGTCGCCCCGCTCCCCCCGCCCCCGCCCCCGAAGCCTGGGCAGTGAGCCGCCGAGCGCTCGCGGCGCTCACCGGCGCGGCGCTGCTCGGCGCCGCGCCCGCTGCGCGCGGGCAGCCGGGTCCGTTCGCGCCGCCGCCGGGGATCGGCGGGCGCGCGAGCGCCGGCTCGTCCGAGCCGCGCGGCTCGCTGAAGGGCCGGCTCGCGCTCGAGGTCGCGGCGCGCCTCGCGTCGAGTGAGCGGGCCGCGGACCGCCAGCGCGCGCTCGAGCGGCTCGGCGCCGACGGCAGCCCGCGCGCGCTCACGCTCTTGGTCGAGGCGCTCGAGCCTGGCGGCGCGGCCCGCACCGCGGAGGACCGCCTGGTCGCCGTGCGCGCGCTCGCTCCGCACGCGCGCCACGACGTGGTCCGACGCGCGCTCGTGCGGCTCACGAGCGGTGCGGGCGGGACCGGGCCGAGCGCGGGCCCGCTCGAGGCGCTCACGCGGCGGAGCGCGGCGCTCGCGCTCGCACGCTCCGGCACCTCCGCCGCGCTCGCCGCCCTCGGCCAGGCGGTGCGCCTGGAGGGCCCGTCCGCCGAGGCGGCTGCCGACGCGATCCTCGCGCACCCCCCTCGCACGCTCGCGCCGCTGCTCGCCGCGCGCGGACTGCCGAGCCCGACGCTCGCGCGCCTGCTCGGCGAGCTCGGCGATCAGCGCGCCTTCGAGGCGCTGCGCGGCATGGTGCGCCGCGGCTCGCCCGAGGTCCGCGCCGCCGCGGCGCTCGCGCTCACGCGGCTCGGCGACTACGAGACGGTCGCGCTCGCGGAGCGCTGGGCCGAGGGACCCGGACCGGCCGCGCTCCGCGTGGCCGGCGCGCGCATCCTCTCCCTCGCGCGCGCGCCCGGTGCGAGCACGGCCATCGCCGCCCTCATCGGCGATCCGGCGACCGCGAGCGACGGGCTCGCGCTCGCGGAGGCCGCGTCCGAACCGGCGCTACTGCCGGTCCTCGAGCGTGAGCTCGCGCGCGCGCCGCGCGAGCAGGTGCCGGCGCTGCTCGCCGCGCTCGGTCGGACGGGCGGCGAGCGCGCGGCGGCGGTGCTCGAGCGAGAGCTCGCGCGCGCAGACCGCGCGCCGTTCGCCGCGTATGCCCTCGCGCTCTGCCCGGGCGAGGCGGCCGCGCGCGCGCTCGCGCGTGCGCTCGCGAGGCCGGCGTCCAGGCGGCTCGCGGCGCGCGCCGCCGAGGTCCGAGCGCTGGTGCTCGGCGAGCAGGTCGCCGGCTTCCGGGAGGCGCTCGCGCCCCCGCCCGCATCCGATGCGGTCGCGGACACGCTCCCGACCCGCGCGCTGCTCGCCGGCGTCGAGGAGGACGAGCTCCGCGCCCCGATCTACGCGTATGCGCTCGCCGTGCGCGACGACGCGACCGTCCGCGAGCGCGTGAGCGAGCTGCTCGCGAGCGGTGACGTGATGGTGCGGCGCGCGACGGCGCTCGGGCTCGCCGCGAGCGCGCGCCCCGACGCCACCGGGCTGCTCGAGGACGCCTACCGCTTCGAGACCGACCCGCTCGTGCGACGCGCGCTCGTGACCTCGCTCGGGAGCCGCGGCGCAGGCCAGCGCACGCTCGCGCTCGCCGCGGCGCTCGACGGCGAGGCGGCGGTGCGCGAGGCGGCGCGGCGAGCGCTCGGTCCGCGGGTCGCGCCTCCGCTCGACGGACGCGGGGTCGCCTGGCTGGTCGTGGAGGGACCGCCGAGAGCGGTCGCCGGCCGGCGCGCGCTGGTGTTCCCCGCCTCCGGTCCTCCGCGCGCCGCGCGCGCCGACTCGGACGGCCTGCTCGTCGTGACCGGGCTGCCCCCCGGCCCATTCGAGGTGAGACTTGCGCCCCGCGACGACCGCGAACACGCTCCGGCGCGGAGCCGATGAGCAAGCCGAAGACGGGAGTCAAGGCCGCGGCGAACGCGCCCGCGGGAGAGGCGAGCGAGCGATCGTTCGAGGACGTCGTGCAGCGGCTCGGCAAGATCGTCGAGCGGCTCGAGGGCGGAGAGCTCCCCCTCGAGGAGTCGCTCGAGCTGTTCGAGGAAGGCGTGCGGCTCGCGCGCGCCTCTCAGGCGCGCCTCGACGCGGCGGAGCAGCGCGTGGAGGAGCTGCTCGGCATCGACGAGGACGGCGAGCCGGTGGTCCGCGAGCTCGCCTCGGACTAGAGGAGGAGCACGGTGGCGCGCCCCCACAGGTTGCCGGTCGAGGTGGTCGACACCGCCGCTGCGCTCCTCATCGGCAACGAGCTCCTCAGCGGGAAGATCCACGAGAGCAACCTGGTCGAGCTCGCGCGGACGCTGCGCGCGCTCGGCATCCAGCTCGCGCGTGTGGTGATGGTGCCCGACGACCTCGAGCTCATCGCCGCCGAGGTCCGCGCGCTCAGCGAGCGGTACGGCGTGGTGTTCACGAGCGGCGGCATCGGCCCAACCCACGACGACATCACGCTCGAGGGCGTGGCGCGCGGCTTCGGTGTGGAGGCGAGGGTCGAGCCGACCATGGAAGCGCTCCTCCGCGGCGCCTACGGCGAGCGCATCACCGAGGGACACCTCCGCATGGCGCTGGTGCCCGAGGGCGCGCGCCTCGCCACCACCCCCGACATCCTCTGGCCCACGGTGGTGATGCGGAACGTGTGGGTCCTGCCCGGCGTGCCCGAGATCTTCCGCATGAAGCTGGCGGTGGTGCGCTCCGCGCTCCGCGGACCGGAGCCCTTCGTCTCGCGCGCCGTCTTCACCCAGATGGATGAGGGCGAGCTCAAGCCGCTCCTCGACCGCGTGGTGTCGGCGCACCCGGAGGTCGAGGTCGGGTCCTATCCCAAGTGGTTCGACCGAGACTACAAGACCAAGCTCACCTTCGACGCGCGGGACGCCGCCGCCGTCGAGGCCGCGCTCGCCCACTTCCTCACCCTCTTGCCGCGCGGCGAGCCGCAGCGGGTCGAGTAGCGGCGGCCGCCGGCGGGCTCGGCGGACCGCCACCTCGGCGCGCTGCGGTCCGCTGGGTTTTTGTCGGTTCGGCGCGGGCACGGATCGTGCTCGATGGCTCGACGATGTCACCGGCCAGCTCCTCTCGCTCCGCGCCCGAGCTTCGTCGCCGCGCGCTCGCCCAAGGGATCGACGCGCTCGACGACGCCGAGCTCGTCGCGCTGCTCATCATCGCCCCGCGCGCTGCTGGCTCGGCGCTCTCGCGCGGGCGCCGCTTGCTCGACGAGGCGGGCGGCCTCACCGGCCTGACGCGTCTCGGCGCGCTCGGGCTCTCGGAGCGGCGCGAGCTCGGCGTCGCCGAGGCGGTCCGGGTCGCCGCGGCGCTCGAGCTCGGGCGGCGCTCGCTCCTCGCGCTCTGCTCGGACCAGCGCCCGATACTCGGCTCGTTCGAGGCGGTGCTCCGCTGGGCGGAGCCCCGGCTCTCGACGCTCGAGCACGAGGAGGTGTGGCTGCTCGGTCTCGACGGCAGAAACGGGCTGAAGAGCGCGCGCCGCGTGGCGCAGGGCGGGCTGCACGGCTGCGCGCTCGGGCCGCGCGACGTCCTCCGCCCGGCGCTGCGCGACGGCGCGAGCGCGATCGTGCTCGTCCACAACCACCCGAGCGGCGATCCGACCCCGAGCCCGGAGGATGTCCGCATGACCCGCGCGCTCGCCGAGGCGTGCGAGGCCGTCGGGGTCGCGCTGCTCGATCACGTGGTCGTCGCGCGGGGCGGCGGCGCGTCGCTGTTCGACTCGGAGCTCGGGGCCTGAGGAGGGCTCCCCCCGGCGGGGCGCCCGGCCGCGCGCCCGGGCGGAGGGGGGCTCGCGAACGGTAGCGCCCGAGATCCGTTGTCGCTATCCTGCGCCGGAAAAGATGAGGGACTTCGTCCGATGAGCGCTGACCTGGCCGTCGAGTTCGCAGCGCTGACCGATGTCGGCAAGCAGCGCGAGCACAACGAGGACAACTACCTCGTCGACAAGAAGCTCGGGCTCTTCATGGTGTGCGACGGCATGGGCGGCCACGCGGCCGGCGAGGTCGCGAGCGCCATCGCGGTGCGGGTCGTGCACGAGGAGCTCAAGCGCGAACACGAGATGCTGAAGGACTTCCTCGACGGCACGCGCGGCGCCGGCAAGGTCACCCGGCGCGACGTGACGAACCTGCTCGAGTTCGCGGTGAACCACGCCTCGAGCCGCGTCCACGCCGAGGCGACCAAGGATCCGAGCAAGCGCGGCATGGGCACCACGCTCGTGGCGGTGCTGGTGCTCGGCAACCAGGCCTTCATCGTGTGGGTCGGCGACAGCCGCATCTACCTCCTCCGCGACGGCACCCTCCAGCAGGTGACCGAAGATCACAACGTCTATAACGAGCTCATCAAGCGGAGGAAGCTGCCGCGCGAGCAGATCGAGAAGCTCGCGCCGAAGAACGCCATCACCCGCGCGGTCGGCGTCTACGAGCACGCGGAGCCCGAGTCGCTCATCATCGATGTCATCGCGGGGGATCGCTTCCTCCTCTGCTCGGACGGCCTCAGCGGCTACTTCGAAGAGGATCTCGAGGGGCTCGGCCGCCAGCTGCTCCTGCCGGACGCAAACGCGGCGGTCCAGCGGCTCATCGACCACGCCAACGCGCAGGGCGGCAAGGACAACATCACCGCGGTGATCGTCACGGTCGGTGACGCCGCGAGCCGCGACGAGAAGCGCGCCAAGCGCCTCAAGCTCGAGCGGCAGACGCTCGCGCGCATGCCGCTCTTCCGCGCGCTGAACGAGCGCGAGCTCCTGCGCGTCCTGCAGGTGACCGAGGTGATGGCCTACCCGGCCGGGGATACCGTGATCCGCGAGGGCGAGAAGGGCGAGGAGCTCTTCATCGTGCTCACCGGCTCGGTGAAGGTGATGCGTCACGACGCCGAGATCGCCACGCTCGCCGCGGGTCAGCACGTCGGCGAGATGGCGCTCATCCGGAGCCAGCCGCGCTCGGCCACCGTGCTCGCCGCCGAGGCGAGCGAGATCATGGTGCTCCGGCGCCGAGATTTCTTCGAGATCCTGCGCACCGAGCACCAGCTCGCGGTGAAGCTCCTCTGGGCCTTCACCGGGGTCCTCGCCGAACGGCTCGCCACCACCAGCCGCGAGCTCGGTAACGCGAAGGAGGAGCTCGCGATGGAAGACATCACGAGCGAGATCTTCGACGACGACGACGACGACCGCACGACCCTCGTCTTACCGCCACCTCCCCCCTCGCTCGAAAAGCCGTCTTGAGCGCGCTTCGTCTCGCCGTCGCCGCCGCGCTCGCGCTCGGCGCGTCCGGGTGCCCGGCGCCGCCGAGCCCCGAGGCGTCCGATGGCGCCGCGAGCGCGACGCCGGCCGCGACGCCCCGGCCCTCCGCCCCTCCGCCCCCGCGCGCGGCGGCACCGCCGCGAACGCTCGGCGCGCGCTGCCGCGCGCTCTCGGTGAGCGGGGCGGTGACCATGCACGGCGGCGCGGCGCTCGCCGAGGGGGCGCCGCTCGACGGACGGAGCTGGGTGGAGCTCGCCGACGGCGCGCGCCTCACCGTGCGGCACGCCGACAGCGCCCGCGAGCTCACCCTGACGGGCCCCGCGACCGCCACCCTCTGTTCGGGAGGCGAGGAGCAGGTGCGGCTCACTCGCGGCCGGCTCACCACCGCGGCCGGGCGCGGCGCGCGGCCGGGCGCCGAGGTGCTCGTGGCGACGCCCATCGCGACGCTCACCTACGGGGAGGCCCAGCTCGAGCTGCGCGTCGAGCCGATGAAGGTCGAGGCGCGGGTCCGCTCCGGGGACGCCTGGCTCGAGCCGGCCGGGGGCGCGGTCCGCACCGGCCCCGCGCACCTCGAGGCAGGCGGCCGGGCGAGCGTGGTGGCCAGGCCCCGCGCGGCGGCGAGCGCCCTCGAGGACTGCCAGGCCGCCGCGCGCGAGGCCCAGGCGCGTGGGCGGGAGGTCCTCGCGCCCCCGCCGGAGGAGGCCGACGCGGGCGCGCTCGGCGACCGCGCCGCGCGGCACGTCCGGGCGCGCGAGGCGGCCCGGCGGCTCTGCGCGGTGGCCGGGGCGGCCCTCGGCCTCACCCCCGACCCCGAGAAACGGAGGGCCGAGTGGGCCGAGCTCGAAGCCGCCGACCGCCTCTGGCGGCAGGTTCCGGTGCCCCCGAGGTGATGGCCCGTTGACAGTTCCGCCCGGTCGCCGCTAGCGTCCGCTGACGACGGGCGACGTCGAGTGGGCCACCAACGCATGGATAGTTCTGACGCGCTGCGGCTGGGTTTTGGCGTCGCGATTGCGACCGCCATCTTAGGCATGGGCACTTCTGCGCTCGCGGACGAGCCGCGCAAGGTGTCGGAGCCGACCATCTTGAGCGAGCCGGCCGAGATCACCCAGGTCGTCGACGCCTTCGACGACACCGATCCGTTCGATCTCAACCTCACGCTCGGCTATCAGCAGACCTGGTCGAGCGCGACCATCCGTCGAGAGACGTTCATCGCGCAGCCGGGGCTGTCGGGCGGCGGGTTCATCAACGACACGATGAACATCGGGACGTACAGCCAGTCGACGAGCCGGCTGAACACCCGCGCGGACATCGGGATCTACAAGAACGTCGCGCTCGTGCTGCGGATGCCGATCATCCTGTCCGACGACCGGAAGATCGAGGGCGTCGACGGCAGCGACAAGCGCCAGAGCGTGGTGCTCGAGGGCGCGCCGGGCGAACAGCTCTTCCGGTTGCCGTTCAACTCTCCGACCCGAAGCGGAATCGAGTACTTCGCGGTCGGGCTCGACGTGGGGGTGATGGATCAGTACCGCGACCGGACCAAACCCACCTGGGTGATCGGTGTAGAGGGGCGGTTCGACGTCTCCGAGCCGATGCACGCCTGCAACGCGAGCCCGAAGCCGCTGAACCAGCCGGGCAAGCAGGTCGACTGCGCGTACCCCTCGGACATCAACCGGAACGGCGTGTCGGGGGAGTCCATCTACAACACTCCGAACGCCGGCAACCTCGAGGGGACGTTCTCCGGCGCGCGCAAGCCCGGCGTCAGCCGCGGAACCACCGGGCTCGAGGCGCACACCTTCCTCTCCAAGCGGATCAAGTACATCGAGCCGTACGGCGGCTTCCGCGCGCTCTTCGAGTTCCAGAGCAACTCGAGCGACTACGGAGGGACCAGCCTGAAGGGCTCGCTCGTGAATCACCCGCCGCTCCGCGGGTCGATCATCATGGGCATGAGCGTGATCCCCTGGGAGGTCCGCGACCAGTTCCAGCGCATCAGCTTCGATTTTCGTTTGACCGGGACCTACGTGTCCGAGGGGCGCGACTACTCCGAGCTCTTCGACGCGCTCGGCTCGAGCGACGCGCCGAGCATCCGCAGCGCGAACTTCGCCGAGTATCAGCCAAACCCGGACGCCGGCACGCAAGGGCAGACCCCGTCGGTCGTCAACCCGAACTCCCAGAAGGTGTACTTCACCGGGCTCACCGACGTGCAGCAGCACGGCGTCTACAACCTGAGCGCGCAGTTTACCTGGCAAGCGGGCGAGTACGTGAAATTCAACCTGGGCGGCGGCTACACGCTCGTCCAGTCGCACTTCATCAGCTTCGACCAGGCCTGCAACCCGGAGTTCAACGGCAGCCTCCAGAAGGCCGGCTCATGCAAGAGCATCTCTGGCACGCGGCAGCGGGCCACCGGCATCCCGAACCCGAACTACCGCGCCGCCATCAACGTCCCGGGCCGTCGGTTCAAGGTCGATGATTCGCACGCGTTCGACGCTTGGTTGAACGCCACCGTGATGTTCTGACGGCGACTTGAGCCGTCCCCGCGGGGGCGGTACAAGGAGGGCGGTGATCACGCGGCGCGGTGGCTGGCTCCTCGGGTGCGCGCTCGGCGCGCTCGCTAGCCTGAGCGCGCGCGGTGCGCTCGCGGGGCCCGATGACGTCACCCTGCTCCCAACGGTCTCCCCCATCTCGGACGCGCCGGGCGCCGCACCGGTCCTCCGGAGGCCCGAGCGGCACGACGGCCGCGCGCTCACCCGCTGGGCACGCCAGCTCGACGTCATCCTGGGCGAGTCGGCGCAGGATCTCGGGCTCACGCTCGACGTGTCGCGCCGCTCCCAGACGGTCGAGCCGGACGAGACGGCGCTCGTCGAGCGCGCGGCAGACGGCTGGGTCATCTCACCGCGGCTCTCCTTCGAGGACGGAGCGCTCGAGCTCCGCATCGTCGCGGTGGCGCCCGGCTCGAAGGTGGTCCTCTCGCGGGTCGAGCGGGTAGCGCCCAAGGACTTCGAGGTGCGCGCGATGGTGATGCTGCGCGACGTCGTGCAGGCCGGGCGTCACGCGCCGGCGAACGACGCCGAGGCCGCGGCGCCGCGACGGCCCCCACCGGACACCGTGTCGCACGCGCGCTCCGAGGGGCGCGCCGTCCTCGCGCTCAACTCCGCGGTGCTCGGGGGCTACATCGGGCTCTCGCTGCAGCGCGCGAGCGGCTCGGGCGACCCGCGCCTCACCTATCCGCTGGTCGCGCTCGGGGCCGGCATCGGCCTCGGCGGGGCGATGATCGTCGCCGACGAGTGGGACGTGGGGCTCGGCGACGCCTGGTACCTCTCGGCGGGCGCGTGGTGGCCGGCCGCCACCGGCCTCTTGCTCGCGGAGGGATATGGCGTGAGCCTGGCGAGCGACCGCTACGTGTACGGCGTGATCGGGGCGGGCGCCGGCATCACGCTCGCCACGACCTCGCTCACCATGAAGGGTATGGGCGAGGGCGGCGCGGCGCTCGCCCACTCGGGTGGCGCGTTCGGGCTGCTCTTCGGCGGGATGGCCGAGCTCGCCTATCACGGCCGGCTCGACGTCACGCCGGCGCGAGGCATGGGCTACGGCGCGGGCGCCGGCGTGCTCGTCGCGGGCGCCCTCGCGACCCAGGTGCACGTCGCCTCGTCGCGGGTGCTGCTGGTCGATCTCGGCGCGACGCTCGGCGGGCTCACGGGGGCGGCGTCGGCCGGCCCGCTCGTGTTCGGCGGCGCCACGAGCGCCGCCAAGGATCGCGCCTGGCTCGCGAGCGTGGCGGCCGGCACGCTCGTGGGCGCGGGCGTCGGCCTCTTCATCACCCGCCCCCGCGCGGAGCGTCAGGCCGCGACGCGGCCTGCGCTGGCGTCGCTCGAGCCGTGGGGCGGCGTCATCGGCGAGAGCGTGAGCCCCGACGGACGGCGCGCGCCGGTGATCGGCGCCGGCGCGACCGGCGTGTGGTGACGCGAGAGCTCTCGCTCCTGGTCGAGCCCGGCGCGGCCGGCGAGCGGCTCGACAAACTGCTCGTCGCGCGGATCCCGGGGCTCGGGCGGAGCGGCGCGGCCGCGCTCTTCCGCGCAGGCGCGGTGCGCGTCGGGCGGCGGCGCGCTACCAAGGGCGAGCTCGCGGTCGCCGGCACCATCATCCAGGTCGCGCTCGAGGGCGCGGGAGCGCTCGAGCCGGAGCCAGACCTCCCGCTCCGGGTAGTCTACGAGGGCGCGCGCGCGCTGGTGGTCGAGAAGCCGGCGGGGCAGCCGACCGCGCCGCTCTCCCTGCGCGAGCGCGGCACCTTGGCGGGCGCGCTCCTCGGCCGCTACCCGGCGCTCGCCGGAGTCGGCTACCGCCCGCGCGAGCCGGGGCTCGTGCACCGGCTCGACACCGAGACCTCCGGGCTCGTGCTGGTGGCGCGTGACGAGGCGGCCTTCGCGCGGCTGCGAGCGGCGCTCACCCGAGGTCGGCTCGAGAAGCGCTACCTCGCGATCGTCGCCCGGGCGCCGCTCCCCGAGCGCGGGCTCATCGACGCGCCCATCGAGACGGATCCTCGCGATCCGCGGCGGGTGCTCGTCGGCGAGGGCGGTCGGCCCCGCCAGACGCGCTACGCCGTGGTTCGCCGGGGCGGCCCGTTCATGCTGCTCGAGCTCGAGGTGTCGCGCGCCTATCGCCACCAGATCCGCGCGCACCTCGCCCACCTCGGCCACCCCATCGCGGGTGACGCGCGCTACGGCGGGCCGCCGGCGAGCCTGCTCGGCGCGCGCCACGCGCTCCACGCGAGCTACATCGCGTGGAGCGGCGACGAGCTGGTCGCGGGCTTCCGCGCCGCTTCGCCCCTGCCCGCCGAGCTCGAACGCCTGCTCGGCTGAGCATCGGCGGAGAGCATCTCTGCGAGCCGGCGCACGAGCCCGAGGCACATGCCGCGGGTGGGCAGCCGCGGGCGGAGCACCGCCACCCGCTCCTCGGGCTTGCGCCCGCGCGACCAGGTGACGCTCCGCGGGAGTGAGCGATAGGTGAGCGAGCCGTCCACCGCGCGCACCAGCACGCAGGGCAGCGCGATGGGACCGCCGAGGCCGTGGTGGTACTCGACGCCGATCTCGAGGGCGGTGAGCCCGGCGAGCGCGCGGCGCGGCATCACCAGCAGCCGGAGCTCATCGGGGTCGTGGGCTCCGTCCGGGATCCGCGCCCACGCGACCACCTTGAGCGAGTCGTCCTTCCGCAGCTTCCGCGCGAGGTACGCGAGGAGCGCGCGCGGCTCGCGCGCGAGGTCGGCGGGCAGCTCACGGGCGCGCCCCGTGCAGAAGATGGGCAGGAGCACCGCCGAGGCGAGCGCGAGCATGAGCGCGTGGTACGCCGAGCGCGGCAGGAGCAAGAGCGCGCCGCCGCCGAAGCCGCCGAGCAGCGTCGCGAACACGAGGAAGCCTCGAGGCGTGCCGGCGTCGAGCCAGCGCCCCGGCGCGCTCGCGCGCTCCTTCGCGAAGGCCTCCTCGTCGGAGAGCGGCAACCAGCGCCCCGGGGCGCGCAGCGGCGGCGCGGCGCGCGGCGGGAGCTGAACGGCGAGCGCCATGGCAGCGAGCAAGAGGACACCCGCGAGCGAGGGCAGCTCGGTGAGCGCCCCGATCGCGACCGCGGCGGTGAGCGCCGTCCCGGCGAGCACCGCGCGCCACGCCGCCGGCAGCGGCACGAGAGCGCGCGGCGCGCCGCCACGCGCGACGCAGGCGCGCGTGGTCGCGCGCCACTTCCACATCACGAGCCAGGCGTAGACGAGCAGGAGCGCGAGCCCGATCGCGCCCGCGAGCGCGCGCGTCCGCGCGCTCGGCGGCGCGTCGACCGGCGCGAAGACCTCTGCCGGCGCGGCCGCTCGGGCGAGCCCGTCGAAGGCTCGCGCGTCGACCGTCACCTGCCAGCGCACCGGCTCGCCCTTGGCGATGTGCGGGCGCGCGACCTCGAGCTCGTCCTTGTCGGCCGCGCGCCGCAAGGTCGCGAGGAAGAGCCCGTCGATGGGCTCGCCTCCCTCGCCCACCGCGGGCAGGCGCGGCGCGGTCGGCGCGGGCGGGAGCCTGAACACGACCCGCGCCGAGTCGATGCCGTCGTCGAAGCGCGGACCGGTCCACCCGAGCGTCACCTCGGCGCTGGTCGGCGCGACGGGCTGGCGCGCCATCAGGTGGGTCCGGTAAGCGAGCTTGAACAGATAGCTGCCGGTCCGGATCCCCTTGGGCGCGTCGATCTCGACGCGCAACGTCCCGTCGTCCTTCTTCCCGAGGAGGAGCGGCAGCGGCGCGACCGCGCCGCTCCCGGCCGCGGTCACCGTCGCGTCGGGGAGCGGCTCCGCGTCGGCGTCGATGCCCGCGAGCTCGATGCCGAGCAGCGGCCCCCCGCGCACCTTGACGAGGAGCTCGTGCGCCACGGTCGCCATCCCGGAGCGATCCACGTCGATGGTCACCACGTCCGACTCGACCGCGCTCTCGACCCAGGCGCTGGCCCGCCCGGCGAGCGTCCCAACGGCGAGCAGCAGCGCCAGCGCGACCAGATGTCGGTTTGATGCACACATCCTGCGACCGTTGGTTACATGACGCCCCGAGGCTGGCCAACTTCGCGGGTGCGCCGGTTTGTTCCAGAGGCCGGTCAGCCGGCCCATCAACCGCGAGGAGAGAGAGGCCGCTCCGGCGCGGCCGGCGTCACCGGGCGCCGTCCGCGCGCCGGGCCCGCCGACTCACCGGGCCGCCCGGCTCGGCGCACCGCTCACGGCTTGACGGGGAGTCCGCCGGCCACGCTGGTGCCGATGGTCGCCAGATCCTCGACGACCGCGCGCGGGGTGGTCGAGCGCCACACGAGCGACGGGGCCGCTCCCGGCTCTACGGTGAAGGACATCAGGATCGGCGTCTCGCCGTGGTGCGGCGCCGCGCGAAGCAGCGTCCCGGGGCTAATCCCGAGCTCGCTCAGGGCGTTCGGCGAGTCGAGCACGCCGGCCACGGTCATGAAGCCGCCCGAGATCACCTTCCCGGTGCGGAGTGCGCCGAGCCCGGCGCGCTTCTCGAGGCTCTGGTCACCGGCGGGCTTGCGGACCTGGGCGAGCTTCGCGCTGAGGACCGCCTCGTCGGTGGAGATGCCGAGCCAGGTCCGCGCGCCGTCCGGCATCAGGATGAGCACGATCGAGAGCGGCGCCGGCACTACCTGCTTCTTCCGAGGACCGGCCTCACCCTCGACGAACGAAGGGCCGTCGAAATCCTTCAAGAGCTCCCCCGGCAGCGTGAGCACGTACGCCTTCGAGCCCGGCGCGAGCCCGGCGCCGCGCGCCGCGCGCGTGGTGAGCTTCGGAAACAGCTTCGCGTCGACGCCGAGCGGCTTGCGGAGTTGGGGGTCGTTGAACACGCTCATCAAGGTGCCGAGGAGCTTGCGGTAGGTCTCCGCCTGGACGTCCACGCCGATGACGTACCAGCCGAGCATGCTCCGGAACTTCTCGCGTGCGCTCGCGCCCGACTCGACGGGCTGGTCACGGCCGGCGGTGGCAGCGGGCAAACTCCCGTGCGCGGTCACCGCGCCCGAGGATAGGGAGAAGAGGCCCTCCAGCAGATCGACCACCTGATCGCGGGTCTTCCGCGGCATCTTCTCGTGCGCGAGGTAGCCGTCGGCGAGCTCACCGAGGGTGTGCCCGATGGGCTCGAAGCGCTTCGGAGCCGCACCGACCGAGAAGCTCGCGGCGCCCGCGTCCGCGGGCAGCCGCCAGAACATGTCGGAGGGCGGCGCGGCGCGCTTGCCCGCGTCGAGGAGCGTCTGCACGGCCCACGAGCTCGAGCCCTTGAAGCGGAGCGACGCCTTCGCCTCGATGAGCGCCGGGTCGTCTCGCAGCCAGGCGTCGATCGCGAAGGTGTCCAGCTCTTCGACGAGCGTGAGCGCCTCGTCGGCCACGCTGTGCACCACGTCCGACAGCGCCCGGTCGAAGGCCGGGCTGTCGAGCTCGAGCTTGCCGAGCAGTGCGCCGAGCGCCATCTGCCGTAGGCGACGGAGCTGGGGCACGTAGCGCATCTGGACCGGCGCCGCGCGGAACTCGAAGTGGATATCGGACGAGGTGAGCCGCTCGGTGGGCAGCGTGCGAGTGACGTAGGGCAAGAGCGCGTCGACCTGCGCGTCGTTGTCTCCGCAGACGAGGCGCGCCGGCGCGGGGCCCGCCGCCGCCGCGAGGGCGCAGTCGCTGCCGTGCATCGACGCGCGATAGACGCCGGGTCGCACCATTTGCACGCTCGCGCTGTTCTTGCGGGCGAGCTCGAGCGCGAGATCGAGCGAGCTCAGCGGCACCGAGACGGCGGCGAGGAACTTCGGGTCGTCGTCACTGCTGGCTGGATCGAGCACCAGCGCAGCGTCGATCGACGCCGCCGGCGCGAGGACCCTCAACAGGTCGGGATCCTTCTTCGTCAGGAGCGCCCGCCAGTCGAGCGGCAGCCCCGTCCACCCGAGCGCGCGGTCCGCCAGCCCGCCCGGGTTGGTGATGCGCGCGACAGCGATGAGCCCCTCCGGCGCGGGCACCGGGCTGAGGTCGGGCCGCGCCTCGGACGTGATGTGCTCGGTCGGCATCACCGCGTCGCCAGACTTCGCGGGGGCCGCGGGAGGCTTTGCCCCTCCGCCGCCGCAGCCGGCAAGCAACGCGAGCGACACGAGCGCGAAGGACGAGCGACGGAGCAGCTTCATGGCCGGGGACTCTACACCGCCCGGCACGGAGGGGAACCACCGCCGACGCCTCCGGGAGCGAGGCGCCCCGCCGCCGGCCGCGCCGGACCGACCCCCGGCCTCGAGTCCTGGGCTTTCTCGACGAGCAGCGCTCCGCCCGCCACACCCGCGGCGCTCCCGGGCGCCGACCGACGAGGCAGCCGCCCGCTCAGGCGGCGGGGCCGCGCTCGAGGGCGTTCTCGACCGGACCTCGGCGCCCGCCGTCACCGAGCGTCCAGCGGACGCCGCTCTTCACCGCGCCCCAGCAGGCGCGCAGGATGGCGGCGCGTGACCACGGCTTCCCCGCGAAATGTTGGATGCCGACTCGAATGAAGTCAGGCGTGTCGAGCAGGAACCGCTCGATGAACGCGCGCGGCGGGCCGTAGAAGAGGTTGACGCCGGCCGAGCGCACGAAGAGATCGCGTCCGATCATCGTCGCGCGGATCTCGGCGGGCCAGTCTGCGAAGTCGAGGTCGCGCCCGCGCAGCTTCCGCGCGAGGTACCCGCCCGCGACGGCGCCGTACTGGATGGCCTGCGCGATCCCCTCGCCGGTCACCGGATCGATCCCGGCCGCCTCACCGACCAAGAGCACGTTCGCGCGCGACACCGGCGCGTGGCGCTCGAACCCGCGCTCGGCGTAGCGCTTCTTCTTGTAATCAGCGAGGCGGAGCCCGCGCTTCTCGAGCTCGGCCTCGAGGACGTCCTGAATCTCCGGCGCCGGCTGGTCGTCGTCCATGCGGAGCAGGTAGACCCCGCGGCAAACGAGCTCCTGACCGTCGACGATGGTCGGGAAATCCCAGTAGTAGCCCGGTAGCTCGCGATGCGAGACGTCGAACAAGATGGCGTCGCGCGAGAGATCCCCCGCGACCGGCTCGGTATCGATCTCGAGCGCCTGCGCTCGGAAGCGCGAGGAAGGGAGGCCGAGCCACTTTCGCACCACGCTCGTGACGCCGTCGGCGCCGATCAGCGCGCGCGCTCGGAAACGACCGGCGAGGCTCTCGACCTCGACGCCGCCGGGCACGCGCGTGAGCCCGGTGACCTGCGCGTCCTCGACGATCCGAATCCCGCGCTCGCGCGCGATGCGGGCGAGCGCGTGATCGAACTCGATGCGCCGGACGACGCGCCCGATCCGGCCTTCGTTTACCACGGTCGTCTCACCGAGCGCACGGAAGGCGATGCTGTCGAACCACACCGACGGCACGTCGACGACCACGCCGATCGAGCCGAGCAGCCGGTCCGCCCGGGCTCCGATCGCGCCGGCGCAAAACTTCTCGCGCGGGTAGCGCGCCTTCTCGAGCACGACGATGCGCCCCGCGAGCGAGGGAGCCGCGTGAACCAGGAAGAGCGCGGTGGAGAGCCCGGCTGGCCCTCCACCGACGATCACGACGTCCTGCGCCGTCACGCTCAGTTGGTTTCCTCGAACTCCGCGTCGATGACGTCACTCTTCTTGCCGCCCGCTGCCGCGCCGGCGCCGGGCGAGCCGTTTCCGGCCGCCGCCTCGGCCGCGGGCCCGCCCCCCGCCGCCTCGTAGAGCTTGGTGGCCATGGCGTGCGCCTCCTTCTCGAGCTTCTCGAGGGCGTCGCTCACGCGGGCGTCATCCTGCTTCTCGACCGCCTCGCGACCCTCCTTGATGATGCCCTCGAGCTTTGCGACGTCGCTCGCGTCGAGCTTGTCCTTGTTCTCCGTGATCTGCTTCTCGAGGGTGTAAGAGAGGCTGTCGAGCTTGTTGCGGCGCTCGATCTCGTCGCGGCGGCGCTTGTCGTCCGCCTCGTGCTCGGCCGCCTCCTTGACCATGCGCTCGACGTCGCCCTCGTTCAGACCGCTCGACGCGGTGATGGTGATGCGCTGGTCCTTGCCGGTAGCCATGTCCTTGGCCATGACCGAGAGGATGCCGTTGGCGTCGATGTCGAACGTCACCTCGACCTTCGGCACGCCGCGCGGCGCGGGGGGAAGGCCTTCCAGGTGGAACTTTCCGAGCGTGCGGTTATAGCGGGACTCGGCGCGCTCGCCCTGGAGCACATGGATCTCCACGCTCGTCTGGCTGTCCGCCGCGGTCGAGTAGATCTCCTTCTTCTGGGTCGGGATGGTGGTGTTCCTCGGGATCATCACCGTCATCACGCCGCCGAGCGTCTCCACGCCGAGCGAGAGCGGCGTCACGTCGAGCAGCACGACATCCTGCACCTCGCCGCCGAGCACACCGCCCTGCACGGCCGCGCCGATGGCGACGACCTCGTCCGGGTTCACGCCACGGTGCGGTTCCTTTCCGAAGAACTTGCTGACCGTCTCCTGGACCATGGGGATACGCGTCGAGCCGCCGACCAAGACGACCTCGTTGATGTCCGAGGCCTTCTTCTTGGCGTCCGCGAGCGCCTTCTTCACCGGCTCCATGGTGCGGTCCACGAGCGGCTGGATCATCTGCTCGAGCTTGGCGCGCGTGAGCTGCTTCTGCAGGTGCTTCGGCCCGCTCGCGTCGGCGGTGAGGAACGGCAGGTTGATGGTGGTCTCCTGCTTGTTCGACAGCTCGATCTTGGCCTGCTCCGCCGCGTCCTTCAGGCGCTGGATCACCATCTTGTCCTTGGACACGTCCATCCCGGTGTCCTTGCGGAACTCGGCGATCAGCCACTGCATGACCTCGTGATCGACGTCGTCGCCGCCGAGGTGCGTATCGCCGGTGGTGCTGATGACCTGCACGACGTTGTCGCCGACCTCGAGGATCGAGATGTCGAAGGTGCCGCCGCCGAAGTCATACACGGCGATGACCTCGTTCTCCTTCTTGTCGAGCCCGTAGGCGAGCGCGGCCGCGGTCGGCTCGTTGATGATGCGCTTCACCTCGAGCCCCGCGATCTTGCCGGCGTCCTTGGTGGCCTGACGCTGCGAGTCGTTGAAGTACGCGGGCACCGTGATGACCGCCTCGGTGACCTTCTCGCCGAGGTAGTCCTCCGCGGCCTTCTTCAGCTTCTGGAGCACCTTGGCGCTCACCTCGGGCGCCGCCATCGGCTTGCCCACGACCTCGACCCAGGCGTCGCCGTTCTTGCCCTTCACGATCTTGTAAGGGACACGGCTCTGGTCGTCGCCGAGCTCCTCGTAGCGGCGCCCGATGAGGCGCTTGACCGAGTAGACGGTGTTCTCCGGATTCGTGACCGCCTGCCGCTTGGCGATGGTGCCGACCAGGACCTCTCCCTTGTCGTCCCAAGCGACCACCGACGGCGTGAGACGCGAGCCCTCGTCGTTGATGATGACCTTCGCTTCCTTGCCTTCCATCACCGCGACGACGCTGTTGGTCGTGCCGAGGTCGATGCCGATGATCTTGCCCATTGTCGTCTTCTCCTACCGCGATCTGGTCGAAAGCCCCGAGGGCGCTGGCACCACGACGGCGGACTCGAAATCGTCCGTCGGTCCGTCGCGAGCCCGGTTCCGATCCGCTTCGCGAATCGTGGGGTCGGGCCCGAACATAACCACCGCGAAGGGCGGGTCAACCGCTCTCTCGAGGCGCCGGGACAGGATCGTGCCAACTCGAACGCGCGTCGATTCTGGTTGACAGGAGAGAGGCCGTGGCTACCCTCCCGGTCCCTAAGTCCCGGGGCAGTAGCTCAGCTGGGAGAGCGCCGCGTTCGCAATGCGGAGGTCAGGGGTTCGATCCCCCTCTGCTCCACCGGAGATGGCCAAGAGCCCGACCAGGTCTCACCGGGTCGGGCTCTTTCGTGCGCGGGCGCTTCGCCGCGTCGAGGCGTGCGCGATGGTCAGCGGCGTCGCCTGAGGGAGGCGACCAGCGCGAGCCCCGCGCCGATGAGCCAGGGCACCGGTCTCGCCGGGCCGCGGTCTCGCACGAACGCGCAACCGCTGGCGCTCTCCGCGGAGGCGGGCTCGCTCGCCGCGGGCGGGCTCATACAGGCGTGGAGCGCGGGGTTACAGGCGAGCCCGTCCTCGCAGTCGCTGTTCGAGGCGCACGCCGCCGCGCAATACGCGTGGCTCGGATCGCTGTCGTAGACGCACGCGTAGCCGGTCGGGCACGGAGCGCCGGCGCTACAGGACTGGCCCTGCGCATCGCTCCCGCCGCCCGCGCCGCCGCTCGCGCCACCTGCGCCGCCGCTCGCGCCGCCCGCGCCGCCGCTCCCCTCGGTGCTGCCGGTGAGCGCCCACGAGGGCGGCTCGTAGCCGCCCGCCTCTGCCGCGTCGAGCGCGCCCTGCATGATGAAGTCCTTCCACGGCGCGACCCCGCCGTAGATCGGCGTCTGGCAACCCTGACTGCCGCGCGAGACGACCCCGATGACGCGGTTCTCGGCGTCGATGGCCGGGCCGCCCGAGTCCCCGGAGCACACCCCCGTCTCGCCTTGCCACTCGCTCGACGCGAGCCCGTAGCCGCACATGGTGCTGCCGCACACCTCGGGGAGGCTCTCGCCGGCGTGCCAGCTCACGCGCAGCCCGCCGCGCTGCATTCGCGTTCCTCCGCTGTTCTGGCTCCCGTCGCTCGTCTGCCCGAACCCGATCGCGGTGTAGGGCTCGCCCACCACGACCTCCTGATCCACGCGCGGCACGTACGGGGTGGCCTGGCTCGCCGGGATCGGCTTCGAGAGGATGATGAGCGCGACGTCGAAGCCGCAGGCGTCCGAGCCCTCGCTCGGCACGCGCACCTCGGATGAACCGACGTAGGCGCTCTGGTCGTAGCTGAAGGTCGTGTTGGTGGTGACGTAGAACGAGCTCGCCGGGAAGGTATCGCCGAAGGTCGTGGAGCCGCACATCACCGACTCGCTCGGCAGCGAGGCCACGCAGTGTCGCGCGGTCAGCACCAGGTTCGGCGCGATGAGCGAGCCCGTGCACATGCCGCCCATGTGGCCGTTCTGCATGAAGATGCCGACCACGGCGGTGTGCGTGTTGTCGACGGCGCCGCCCGAGATCCGCGCCATGCTGCGCGCGAGCACCGACGGACCCGGGTCACTCGCCGAGCTGCAGGCGGAGAGGAGCGGGAGCAGGACGAGAGAGGTGACGAGCAGGGAAGGATGACGCATGGTGCGGCTACTCCGGATCTCGAGCAGTGGATCGCTCGGGCCTCGCGAGCAGTGGGAGCGCCCGGCCCGAGGCCTGGTAATCTAGAGCACGAAGCGAGATGGCGCAGAGCAAATCGGAGCGTGCGCGCGGTGTGAATTGCAGAGAAGCGCGCCGCATTTTCGGGGTCGCTGTAGCCGTGCAGCGAGGGCGAACGCGAGCGGCGCCCAGGGAGGTCGAGCGATGATCCGCTTGGAGCAGCGCGTCACGGCGACCGCCGGGGAAGTGTGGGAGGCGTGCGCGACGCCCGAGGGGCTCGCACGCTGGCAGGCCGACGAGGTGAAGGGCAGCGTGACGCCGGGCGGCACCCTCGAGCTCGCGTGGCCCGGGCTCGGCGCGGCGCTCACGCTCGAGATCGCGGAGCTCGACCGGCACCGCCGGATCACCTTCGAGGGTGGCGGCGCGCGGGTCACACTCGCGCTCGCGCCGGGCAAGCTCCTGCTCGAGCACACCGAGCCCGACTCGGAGGAGGAGCGCGCGGGCGTCACCTCCTCGTGGCGCGTGTCGCTCGCGCTGCTCGCGCACGCGCTCGAGCGTCACCCCGGACGGGAGCGCCGCGTGACCTGGTTCGCGCAGCCCGCGCGCGTGTCGAGCGAGACGCTCCACGTCTACTTCACCGCGGCCTCCGCCCTCGGGGGTTGGTTGGCGCGGCGCGGGAGCGTGGGGTCCGAGGGCTCACGCTACCAGCTCGAGCTCGCGGGCGGCGCGCCGATGAGCGGGCGCGTGCTCGCCAACGTCCCGGGGCGCGACGTCGCGCTCGAGTGGGAGGAGGACGGCGGCTCGACGCTGGTGCTCCGTTCCCTACCCTCGCCGCTCGTCCCGCGCGAGCGGCTCATCGTGCTCGGCTGGTCACGCTTCGCGGTCGAGCCGGCGGAACCGGCGCTCGCGCGTGAGGTCGCGAGCGCGCTCGCGCGGCTCGCGCGGCTGGTCGGCGGCGGCGTGACGGCCTGAGGCGGCGCGCCGCGGGGTTCCGCGCCGGACCGGCAAAACCTGGAGACCGCCGCCGGTCGCGAGGCAGGTTCGCCTCGAGTGAACCATTCTTGATTTCGTTCACTAGTAGGGCCGGAGGCGGGTCAGCGCGCGGCGTCGGCGCAGCAGCGCGTCCCGAGCGAGTAGTCGTAGTAGGCGGGGGCGTGGCTCGCGACCCGCGCCTCACAGCCCTTGGTGGTGGAGCGCGCGTAGAACCCACCGACGAACACCCCGTGCTCGTCGGCGATCCACTCGTCCAGGTTGCCGACCATGTCGTAGACGCCGTCCGCGCCCCACTGGCTCACGCACCCGGTGGTCGCCCCGGTGAGCGCGAGCAGCGGCCACTGGCCGTCCTCCACGACGAGGTTGAGGCGCGGATCGGTGTGACCGACCGACGCGTCGTCGTGGAGCACCGCGGCGGGATGGATGCGCCGAAAGACGTTGCAGCGCGCGCGCTCGAAGGCCGGGCCGTAGGGCTGCGCGGTGCCGCGCCGACCCTTGCACGCGGTCACCCACTCATCTTCCGTGCAGAGGCGCTTGCCAGCGTTTTCGCAGGCCCTCTTGGCCAGGTGATAGCTGAGGTAGCCCTGCGGCACGACCCCCGGACGCGACACCGCCTTCGGCTCGAACGCGTGGGTTCGTTGCCACGTGGAAATATCGGGGAGCGGGAGCGCGCGCGCCCCCGGGCTGCCCTCCGCGAGGCGCTCCGTCTCCCAGACCGCGCGCACGCGGCGGAGCAGCACGCGCGCCGGCGGATAGTACGGCGAGAGCGGGTTGCCGGTGCGGCGGTCGACCATGGACGCCTCCCAGCGATCGATGCAATACTCGCCGACTCGCGCCATCTCGGGCGGGCAGCCGCGCGGGCGCGCGCGCGGCGCGGGCGGATCGCCGGCGCTCGCGCTCCCGAACGCGGAGAGCGCGAGCGCGGCGCCGCCGAGCGCGGCCCAGGTGACCCGCGCGCCGCGCGTCAAGCCGAGCCGACCGTCCGCGACGTGAAGGCGATGGGCGTGGTCCCCACGCGCTCGTAGGCGCGCGTCCAGACGCGGTCGCGCGGGCAGTCGAACACGATCGACGGCTCGACGTCGGTCGGCAGCCACGCGCCCGATCGGATCTCGTTCTCGAGCTGGCTCGGCGCCCAGCCCGCGTAGCCGACCAGCCCGACCAGCGGGTTCGCGAACTGGCCGGCGGCGACCGCCTCGAGCACCTTGCGCGACGCGGTCGCGGTGATGCCCTCACCGACCTCGAACTGACCCTCGAGCTCCGCGAGGCGGTGCTCGGTGCGGTAGACGAGCCACACCTGCTCGGGGCTCACCGGGCCTCCGATCCGCACGCTGCCGGCGACGTCCACCAGCTCGGTGGTGACCTCGGCGCGAACCAGGAGCTCCTGCAGCGTCATGACCTCGCGCCCGTTGATGACCCAGCCGAACGCGCCCTCCGGGCCGTGCGACGCGAGGAGCACCACGGAGCGATCGAAGTTCGGGTCGCCGAGCGGCGGCGCCGCCACCAGGAGCCCGGGAGCGAGATCTGACATGGTCTCGACAACGTAATGGCGCGAGGCTCCCGCGTCGAGCCGCGCAGCTCACGCGATGACGACGCCCGCGTAGCCGACCACGCGCGAGCGATCGCCCGTGACCTCGCCGGAGTGGCCGTAGCGGACCAGCGTGGCCCGGGTCGCGCCGAGCGCGCGCGCCGCGACCAGCATGACGGTGACCGGGATGAAGCCGCACATCGAGAGGTGCTCGCGCCCGACGACCTCGTAGAGCCCGTCCGGGTCGAGCGCCTCGACCCGGGCGAGCGCGAGCCGGTCGAGCTCGGCGGCGCGCTCGGCCGAGACGTAGTGCGACAGATCGCTGCTCGCCACCACGAGCACCTGGTCTCGGCCGACCTCGTCGATGGCGCGCGCGAGCCCCTCGCCGACCTCGTGACAGGCGGCGAGCGGGAGCCGGCCGAGCACCAGCGGCGTGAGCTTCACGTCCGCGCGACGCGCGCGCAGCAGCGGCAACTCGACCTCGATGGCGTGCTCGCCGAGGTGCGCGCGCGGGTCATCCACCACGCCCGCCTCGATGGACAGCCGCTCCCCGAGCTCGGCATCCACCTCGATCGCTCCACCGGGAAGCTCCCAGATGCCGGAGGCCCAGAGCGCGCGCGACGCGCCGACTCCGGTGTGGTTCGGGCAGAGCACGACCGCACGCGCCGGCACGCGCACCCGCGCGAAGGTCGCGCCGGCGATCGCGCCGCTATAGGCGTAGCCCGCGTGCGGGACCATGACCGCGAGCGCCGATTCGGGGGGCGCTGCCTCCGCGCCGAGGAGCGCCTCGACGCCACGCTCGAGACCCGCGGCGTCCGCGGGATAGAAGCGCCCGGCGACCGCGGGCGCGCGAACGCGCGGCGTCATCGGCGCACTCTATCGCTATCGCGCGGCGCGCGCAGCGGCGACGAGCGAGGTCGGGCGACGAGCCCGCGAAAGAGAAGGTCACTCGGACTCGCCGCCCACGACGCGAACGCCGGAAGAGGTCCGGATGACCCAGCGAGCGGCCGGAGCGCAGGGAAACCTGCTGAGCTTCCACGTAGTTCCGAATATGGACAGCGAGGAACGGTTCGTGCATATTCGTGGAATCCATGCTTGCGCGCGCGCTGCTCCGCGACCGCAGTTCCGAACGGCGTCTCGGGAGTCTCGCCGGGGCGCTCGCGGGCGTCGCGCTCGCCGCGGCGCTCATGACGCGGGCCGGGAGCGCCTCGGCGGAGCCGCTGCGCTTGCACGGCGAGGGCACGCTCGCGCGCGCGGTGACCGGCCATCAGCGAAGCGAGTTCGGCTTCGGCGCGCGCGGGCTCGCCGCGCTCGAGCTCCCGCTCTGGCCCACGCTCGGGGTAGAGGCGGAGCTCGGCGCGCTCTGGCTCTCCGAGCGCGCCGCGCCCGCGGACCCGACGCTCGCGCCCCACGGCAGCGCGACCGCGCTGACCGGCGCGCTCGGGCTCCGCGTCCGCCCCTTCGCCGGGGCCGCGAGCGAGCCGAGCGCGGTCGGGGGCTTGTGGCTGGCCGGCGCGGCCGGCGTCGCGGAGACCGGCGGGCTGACCCGCGCGCTCGTCGAGGCGCGCGCGGGTTACGACCTCGCGCTCGCCGGCGGGCGGCTCGGCCTCGGGCCCATGGTCGGGCTCTCGCACGTGTTCCAGCCGGACAGCGCGCTCCGCCCGGACGACGCGAACCTGCTCCTCTTCGGCGTGCACGCGGTGCTCGGCGCGGGCGCGAAGCGCGCCGTAGACGGCGACCGCGATCGCGACGGCATCCGCGACTCGCTCGATCGCTGCCCCGACGACCCCGAAGACCGGGACGGCTTCGAGGACGAGGACGGCTGCCCCGACCCCGACAACGACCGCGACGGCATCCCCGACGCGAAGGACCGATGCCCGAACGAGCCCGAAGACCGGGACGGCTTCGAGGACGAGGACGGCTGCCCCGACCCCGACAACGACCGCGACGGCATCCCCGACGCGAAGGACCGATGCCCGGACGAGCCCGAAGACCGGGACGGCTTCGAGGACGAGGACGGCTGCCCCGACCCCGACAACGATCAGGACGGCATCCCCGACGCAACCGATCAGTGCCCGAACGAGCCCGAGACGAAGAACGGCTACGCCGACGAGGACGGCTGCCCGGACAGCGAGCAGGTGCGCGTGGTCGGAGATCGGATCGTGCTCGACGATCGGGTGCACTTCGAGACCAACCGCTCGAAGATCCGCCGCGAGAGCTTCGGGCTGCTCGCGCGCGTCGCGACGCTCATCCTCGAGCATCCCTCGTACGTGCACATCGAGGTCGAGGGACACGCCGACGAGCGCGGGCCGGCCGATTTCAACCTGAGGCTCAGCCAGGCGCGCGCGGAGAGCGTGAGACAATTCCTCATCAAGCACGGCGTGGCCGCCGACCGCCTATCGGCCAAGGGCTTCGGCGCGACCAAGCCGCTCGTGGCGCAGAACGACGAGCGCGCGTGGTTCATGAACCGGAGGGTCGAGTTCGCCATCACCCGCGAGAAGAAGACGACGATTCGCACCGGCGGCCCGGACGACCCCGCCAGCGAGAACCCCGGAGGTACGCCATGAAGCTCCGACACCTGGCGCTCGCCGCGCTCTTGGCGCTCGGCCTCCCGGCCGCGTGCGGAGACACCGGCGTGGTCGGCGGCGACTGCCGCGACGGGCTCACGCGCTGCGACGGCGCGTGCGTCTCGCTCGCGAGCGACGCGCGCAACTGCGGCGCCTGCGGGCGCACCTGCGACGAGGGGCAAGCCTGCACGGCCGGCGTATGCGGCTCGAACGACGCCGGCGACGGCTCCGCGGGCGACGGCTCCGCGGGCGACGGCTCCGCGGGCGACGGCTCCGCGGGCGACGGCTCCGCGGGCGACGGCTCCGCCGGCGACGGCTCCGCGGGCGACGGCTCCGCGGGCGACGGCTCCGCCGGCGACGGCTCCGCGGGCGACGGCTCCGCGGGCGACGGCTCCGCGGGCGACGGCTCCGCGGGTGACGGCTCCACCGGTGACGGCTCCACCGGTGACGGCTCCACCGGTGACGGCTCCATCATGTGCCCGCCGCCGCTCGTCCTGTGCGCGAACGCCTGCGTGGATCTCGACTCGGATCCGCTGAACTGCGGCTCGTGCGGGCGGTTCTGCCCGAGCGGGATCTGCGAGGCTGGACACTGCCTGGGCGCGACCGCGGGGCACATCGCCCTGCTCTGCATGAGCTTCGAACAGAACTTCCAGAGCTCCCCGCAGACCACGCTGCTCGGCAACGCAGTGTTCCTTCCGGTCGCGAGCCCAGTGCGAATCTTGACCTACGGAGAGTACGCATCGAACGCGACCCGAACCCGGGTGAACCAGGCGCTCGGCTGGTACGCAAGCGCGAAGGGCCGGACGTTCACCCTCACGGCGGCCACCTCGAGCGCGGACGTGCAAACGAGGCTCGCGGGCTTCGATTACGAGGTGTTCCTCGTGTACGACGAGGAGGCCGCGCCGGCCGGCGCGCTCGGAGCGCTCGGCACCGCTTGGGCGAGCACGCTCTCCGACTTCCTGGCTCGAGGAGGGGTAATCGTCGTCACCTCGGGGGGCGGAGGTCGAGGTGAGATGTCGGGGCTCATCACCAGCGCAGGGCTCCTGCCAGTGAGCGCTCAGCGCGCCGCCACCGGCACGGTGCTCTACAATCGCGCGCCGGCGGACGCGCTCGGCGTCAACGTCCTCTCGCCGTTCTTGGCGTCGAGGACGTCATGCACCTTCGAGACCACCGCGACCCCGTCGGCCTCCACGGTGTTCGTGGTGACGGATCACGCCGCGGACGGCGGCGTCGACAGCCCGGCGGTGATCCATCGCATTCCGTGAGGAGGCCCTACGATCGCCTGCCGGAGGGCGCGCTCGCGAGGAGTCGCCCAGAGCCGAGGCGCGGCGGGCCCGATTTCATTCACACTGTAACTTCAACCCCTGCTCCGCCGGCCCTCGAGGACGCGCGAGGAGCCTCTCGACGCTGGTAGAGTGAGTCGCCCGATGCGCGTCATGTTCCATGGAGTGCGTGGCTCGGTGCCTGCGCCAGGCCCCGAGACCGCTCGTTACGGCGGCAACACCTCGTGCGTCGAGGTGCGGCTCGGCGACGGCACCTTGCTCGTGTTCGACGCCGGAACCGGGATCCGGAAGCTCGGAGAGGCGCTGTTCGCCGAAGGTGCCGTGCCAGCCGTGCACCTCCTGCTCTCACACACGCACTGGGATCACATCCTCGGCTTGCCGTTCTTCGCGCCGCTCTGGCACCCTGACACGTCGCTCTCCATCTATCCGCTCGCGAGCGACGCGCAGGAGCGGTTCCAGCGCACCATCTTCGATGACATCCACTTCCCCGTGAGCGCAAACGACATCCCCGCGAGGGTCGAGTTCGCGCGACCCATCGGCTCGGATTGGCGGATCGGCTCAGCGCGGGTACGCCGCATCCAGCTGAACCACCCGGGCGGCGCGCAGGGTTTCCGCGTCGACGACGACGACGCGTCGTTCGCGTACCTCACCGACAACGAGCTCAGCGCCTCGGGCGCCGCGGCTCGCGTCACCATCGAGGAGCTGGCGCGCTTCAGCGAGGGCGTCGACCTCCTCATCCACGACTCCCAGTACGTGCGCGCGGACATGCCGGCCAAGCAGGGCTGGGGGCACTCCTTGGTGGACGAGGTGCTCAGGCTCGGCGTGCTCGCGGCGCCGCGACGATTGGCGCTCTACCATCACGACCCGAACCGGACCGACGACGAGCTCGACGCGATCGCTCGGCAGGCGACCACCTGGATGGGCGGCGAGACGAAGGCGGTCGAGGTCCTGGTCGCGCGCGAGGGGCTGAAGCTCGAGCTGTCTTGAGCGGCGCGCTCGGCGCGCGTCGCTACGGCTCCCGCGGTGCCGCGTCGCGAGCGCAGCGGATCCCGCCCACCACCGACGGCCTTCCGAAGAAATAGCCGCTGCGGGTGGCGGCTCGAAGCTCCACCGGCTCCGAGGTCCAGCCGCCCCCTCGGCGCATCCCGGAGCCGCCGAGCGAGAGGTCGATGCAGTCGTGGCACGACGTCTCGGTCAGGTAGCGCGTATTGATGAACCCGTCGCGACACGACTCCCAGACGCTCCCCGCCATGTCGAGCTGGCCCCAGCGCGCCGCGCCGCCGGGCAGGCCGCCCACCGACTGATGCGGAGGGGCGCCCTCGGAGTTGCCGAACACGGCCCGGGAAGCATCCGGCGGCTCGCTTCCCCACGGAAACAACCGGTTCTCGTCGCCGCCCGCCGCGGCGTACTCCCACTCGGCCTCGGACGGCAGCCGGCCGCCGTCCCAGATGCAGAACGCATAGCCGATGAACCAGCTCACCGTGTTGACCGGCTCGTCCTCGTGCGGCCCGGGCGCCTCGGTGTAGTTCGAGCACCCGCACCCGTCGTAGATCTCGAGCGCGGCGAGCAGCGCCTCGCGCGACGCAGGCAACATGGGGTTCCACGAGGCCTGCCAGCCGCTCGCGCACACGCCGGGGTACGCGCCCGACCCGGGCGCAGGCGGCGTGCCGTCGTAAGCGTCGACGAAGCGACGAAAGCGCGCCACCGTCACCTCGAAGGTATCGAGGTAGAAGTCATGCACGCTCGCCGGTATCTCCGGCTGATCGCGCCCGCAGAGCTCGCAGCTCTGCGTGTCGTAGGCGTCCGCGCCGTCCGCGCTCCGGCCCATCATGAACGAGCCGCCCGGCACCCGGAGGCTCTCGCAGCAGCTCCGCCCTCGGCACTCGAGCCCGCCTGCGCAGCTCGGCGGCGGCCCGCTCGGCGCGGATGCCTCGGGGCATCCCGGCGCGCCTGCCGCCGCGTCCGCGCTCGAGCCGGGCTCACTCGCGCCGCTCGAGCACCCGGCGGCGAGGAGCGCGAGTGCGCCGAGCGCTCGAGCGCCCGCGCCCAATCAGCCGACCTCGAGGAGCTCGACCTCGAACAGCAAGGTCGAGTTCGGCGGAATGACCGGCGGGAACCCCCGCGCGCCATAGCCGAGCTCGGGCGGGATGGTGAGCTTGCGGACTCCGCCGACGAGCATGCCCGCGACGCCGTCGTCCCAACCGCGAATCACCTCGCCCGCGCCGAGCGTGAAGGTGAAGCCCCGCCCGCGATCGCGCGAGCTGTCGAACTTGCTGCCGTTGGTGAGCGTCCCGGTGTAGTGCACCGTCACCCGCTGGCCGGCCACCGCCGCCCGGCCTGCGCCGAGCTTCACGTCTTCCATTTCGAGCTTTGCCATCTCGCCTCCGGTTCTTTGCACGAGCCCGCGCTCCCGCGCAAGCTCGGAGCGCGAGACCGGGCTCACGGCGCGACGAGCGCGCCATCTCGAAAGGCCACTTCCACGGGCTTACCGGTGGCTGGCACGTCGACGTCGAGCGAGACGAGCTTCGGCGGCGCGGCGGCCGAGCCGGACGCGACCAGCGCGCGCAGGCGGACGCGGGTCGGTGCGCTCGGCGGCAGGTCCTCGGGGCGCGTCAGGCTGACGCGGGCCTCGCCCGCGCCGTCGGGATCGAACGACAGCGCCGCCACCCCGATCCCGGGCGCGGAGATCTCTGCCGGGAGCTCCTCCCGCGCCTTGCCCTCGCCGCGCACCACCTGGACCGTGAGCGGCACGGCGGCCGCCGGGTAGAACGCCAAGAGCGTCACGCCGCGGGCGGTGCGCTCGAGCTCGAGCGAGGCCGCGAGGAGGCGCTCCCGGTCGTCCCCGGCGACGCCCTTGCCAGCCCGCGCCTCTGCGAGCACGACCGAGGCGAGCTGCTCCGCTAGGCTCGCGAGCGCGCCATCCCCGCTCCGCCCGCCGGTCTGCGCGACGCGCGCGAGCATCCGGCGAGCGATGTCCACGCGATCCGCGCCCGCGTCGGCGAGCGCCAGGCGGATGAGCACCGCGGCGTCGTCCGGCATGAGCTGATCGAGGGCCGCATAGGCCGCCGTCGCGTCATCGAACCAACCCTCGTTTCGTAGACGATCGCCGAGGAAGGCGCGCGCCCACGGATCGGACGGCGCGCGCTCCGCGAGCTCGCCGAAGGTCCGGCGCGCCTCGCCCTCGTCGCCGATACGGCGGAGCGCGGAGGCGGCCTCCGCGAGCAGCGCGGCGTCGGCGAAGGGGTCGACGCGCAGGCGGCGGACCTCCTCGGCGAGCGCATCGCGCCGGCCGAGCGCCTCGAGGATGAGGAGCAGCCGCCGGCGAAGCCCCGGATCGTGCGGCGCGACCGCGAGGAACGTCCGCAGCACCTCGAGCCGCTGCTCGTCGCTCGACGCCTCGCGGTAGCGCTTCCTGAAGGTCGCGACCGGGTAGCGTTCATCGCCGATGAGCGCGGCGCGCACCCTCGCGAGCTCGTCCGGCGAGGCAGCGCGCCGCACCGCCTCGCGGCGTAGGAACGCGGCCGCCTCACCCGCCCCGGCGTCGTCGAGGACGCGGGCGAGCCGGACCCGCTCGACCCCGTCTTGCGCCTTGTTCAGCAAGAGCTCGAGCAGCACCCGCTGCGCCGACCAGGTCGGCAGCTCGCAGGCCCGCTGCGCGGCGAAGAACACCGCGTCAGCGCCCTCTCGTTCGAGCCGCTCGCGCCACACCCCGCGCCGGAGCGGGAGCGGGAGCTTGGAGGTCTCGGAGCACTTCGAGCGCTGCATCCCGGCCCGCGGCGGCGGGAGCAGGATGACCTGGTTTACCCGCACCGTGACGCCGCCGGTCGGATAGACGAGCCCCATGACCACCACCTCGACGCAGCGATTGAGCGCAGGGTCGTCGGAGAGCGCGGAGTCACCCACCACCCGCGCGTGCTTCGCGCGCCCGTCGCTCCCCACCTCGAAGCTCACGGCGAGCGAGCCGGAGAGCTCGGGGCGGAGCGCCGCGCGCGAGTCGCGGCAGGCGCGCACGCTGTCGCCCGCATCGCCGAGCACGCGCGCAGCAGCGCGGGCGAGCGAGTCCGAGAGCGCAATCTCGTCGTGAGCGAGCGCGGGGATCTCGTCCGGGATGTTCGAGAGCGCGCCGAGCGGCGAGGCCGGAGCGACGAACGCCGCGGTCGCGTCGCCGGACGACTCGAGCAGGCGACGATCGAGATCGCTCGCGGGGTAGACGGGTCGCCCATCGGTGAAGGCCGTCCAGGGCGTGATGAGCGCGGCGCGCAGCGCGACGTCGGTCGCCGCCTCGCGGCCCTTGCCGGTGAGCAGGATGTCCTCGACGCGCGCGGCGGCCCAGCGCCGGCGCAGGTCGCCCTCATCGGTCGCCTTGCGAGGCGCGAGGAGCCGCCGCTCCGCGTGCGCGCCCTTCGCGTCTCGCCAGCGGAGGATCACCGCGTTCGGCGCGGCGCCGCGCATCTTGCCGACCACGGTCACGGTGTCGCCGGCGACCACCGCGCGCGCGCGGCGCGGATAGACCTGCTCGATCTCGGGGCCGAGCTCGATGGTCACGTCGGCCGCCGTGGGCCGGAGCGCCTCGGCGACCAGCGCCGAGGCCGCGGCCCCCGCGTCGCTCGCATCGGCGATCTCGAGCAGCGGACCGCTGCCCCGCGAGAGCGCGGAGAGCGCCGCGCGGTTGGCGAGCGGGCCCACCGCCACCGCGCCGAGCCGCGGCGCGCCGCCTGCGCGGCGGGCGAGTCGCGCCTGGATCGCGTCTACCGTCGGATCACCGACCGTCGGCCAGCCATCGCCGACGTAGACGACGAGCCCGCTCGGCGCATCGGCGGGGAGCGCGTCCGCGCCGGCCTCGAGCGCGCGGCCGAGATCGGTCGCGCCGCCGGGCTCGAGCCGCGCGAGCGCCGCGGTGATCGCCTTCTTGCGCGCGTCATCGGCGGGCCCGAGCTCCGCCGGACCGACCGCACGCACCGTCTGATCGGCGGCGAGCACGAGCACGCGGTCACGCGCACCGAGCGCTCCGAGCACGGCGCCCACGAAGGCGCGCGACACGTTGAGCAGCGCCGGCTCCGCGCTCCCGCTCGAGTCGACCACCAGCACGACGGTCGCGCCAGCCTCGGGCGCCGCGGGCGGGAGCTCGGTGCGAACCAGCACCGTCTTGAGCTCCTCCTCGTAGTCCGGCGCTGCGACGTAGAGCCGCGCCGCGGCGTCGAACGGCGGCAGCGAGACCTCGGCCACCCAGTCCGCGACCGGCAGGAAATCCTGCTTGCGAAGCTCCGCGGTCGCGCCCTTGACGGCCGCGCCGAGGCCGGCGGACAGCGCCGCCGGCCGCGCCGGACCGGCATCCAGCCTCGCCGAGAACTCCCCGATGAGCGGCGGCTCGCCAGCCGCGGCCATCGGGTAGCGGTACTCCGCGACCAGCTCGCCGGTCGGCGTCTTACGCGGTGAGAGCCACTCGACATACGTGATGTGGATGGTCACGGTCGCGCCGGGCGCGATCCCGGGGAGGCTGCCGCGGAGCCAGCCTTCGCCGGCCCACTCGAGCACGACGCCCTCCGGTTGGAGCACGGTGCGGGCGCGGTCCGCGAGCCCGATCCTACCTGGCTGGAGCGGACCGTCGCCGAGCTGCCAGGCGAACTTCTCCACGAGCGCGCCGGGCGGGATGGCGAGGCGATAGTCGCCCACCACGCGGTCGCTGCCGCCGTTGAACCAGGTCGTCTCGAGCCGCGTCGTGGCGACCTCGCCGTCGAGGACGGCCGACACGTCATGCGAGCGGATGGTGAGCGGCGAGCCGGGATCGCCGAGCGCCGCGCCCTCCGCACGACCCCACAGCTCGCCGACCGCGCGGCGCGGCGCGCCGCTCGCACCCCACGGCACCGCGAGCCCGCCGGTCCAGTCCTCGAAGACCTTGGCGGGCGTGATGGTCACCGTGGCGCCGCTCACTCGGGCCTGCTCGCCGCGCTGAAGTTTGTAGTCCTTGCCGCCCGCAGAGAGTGGGAGCTCGCCAGTGGCGGCGTAGAGCGTCGACTGGTCGCCCCGCCGCTCGACCCCGGCGTTCACGCCGGTGAGCGTCGCCGTCGCCTGCCCGAGCTCGATGGTGGTGCGCGCGCCCTTGGCGCCCAGCACGAACAGGCGCCCCTGCTCGAGCCGGAGCCCGCGCTCACCCACGCTGAGCCGGGTCGCGCGATCGATCACGACGCTGGTGCCGTCGTCGAGCCGCATCCGCGCGCGTCCGTCTCCGTCCGTCTCGAGCTCGTCGCCGGCTCGGAGCCGGCGAACGCCCGCGCTGACGCCTCCGCCGACCTTCACGCCCGCGTGCACGGTCTCGAGATCCGCGAGCGTAGCCGGAAGCGCGCGCACCTCGTGGCGGGTGAGCCTCCACACCCCGAGACCGAAGAGCAGCGCAACCACGAGGAGCACCCCGAGCTCTCGATAGGCCTTAGCCACGACTCACCTCGCCGTCCCCGAGCGTGAACCTCAGCGTGGCCGGCGCGCCGGGTTCAAATTTTATATTTTGCTTTACTATTTTCTCACCCTTGCCGGCCTCGTCGAAGATCACCGTGAGCACGGCCTCGGCGCCGAGTCGCGCGGCCCGCTCGAGCTCGTCGGGCTCGAGTCGGACTTCGAGCTTGGTGCCGGTCCGGCGCGGAACCCGGACCTGCGCGACGCCGAGCACGGCGTCGCCCTCCGGCGCAGGCATCACGGCCCCGAGCGCGTCGGAGTAGAGGGACGGGTGGAACTCAGGGTGCGCCCAGGTGAGCACCACGCGAACCCGAGGCGCGCTCGCCTGGCCGCCGCGCTCGTCGGCGAGCACGCGCTCGGCGCGCGTCACGAGCGCCGCGAGCTCGTCGTCGCGATGCTTGGCGCGCGCCTCGAGGCGACCCCAGGCGAGGTAGGTCGCGGCGAGCGCGCGCGCCACGCTGGCCGGGCTGCGATCGACGCCCGCCCCCGGCGCGCCGCCCGCCTCGGCTCGCTCGAGCCAGCGCACCGCGGCCTCGAGCTGCCCTTCGCCCTCGGCGGCCGCCGCGCGCAGAATGGGCACCACCGGATCATCCGGCGCGAGCTCGGCGAGCGTCTCGTACTGGCGCGCGGCGTCGGCGTACCAGCCATGCGCGCGCAGGAGATCGCCGAGGCGGCGCCGAGCCACCGGATCGTCCGGCGCGTATTCCACGATTTCGCCGAACGTGCGGCGCGCGGCGGCGGCGTCCGCGCGCTGGTCGTCCGGGTCCTTCGCGGAGGCGCTGAGCCGAAGGAAGAGCTCGCCCACCGCGGTGCGAACGCGAGCGTCGATGTCCGGGCGCGCGCGCAGCCGGTTGGCGAGCTCGCGCGCGGCGCCACGCTCGCCGGCGTCCTCGAGCGCGTCCATGAGCGCGAGCGCGACCTCGAAGTCGTCGGGCCACACCTGCACCAGCGGGCGGAGCGCCGCGACCCGCGCTGCGGGCGAGCCGGCCTCACGGATCTTCTTGGCGAGCAGGGTCGGGTCCATCGACTCTAGCCCGAGCGCCTGGTGAAGCTCGCGCAGCTCTGCTGGCGTCTTCACCCGCGCCACGAGCCCGCGGTAGAGCGCGTCGGCCTCCGCGCGCTCCTTCCACAGCAGGCGCCAGAGCGCGACGCGTCCGCTCACCCGAGGCAGCGCGTCCAGCATCATCGAGAGCAGGCGGCGTCGCTCGTTCCAGGTGGGCGCCTCGCAGGCGGCGAGCGCGAGGCGATACACGTTCTCGACCCCGGTCGGGCTGCCCGCGACCGCGGCGAGGCGCTCGCGCCAGAGCAGGACCCGATCACCGAGCGAGACCTTCGAGGCCGGCCCGCAGCCCATCACGTAGCGCGGCAGCCCGTCGACCGTGAGGTTCACCCCGATCAGCGCCGCGGCGCGGCCGTCGGCCACGCCCGAACCGCCCGAGGAGAAAACGATCGCGTTCGTGACGCTGGCGGTGCCACCCGGGGGCTGCGGGAAGCTCAGGTTCGTGTACGCGGCTCGCACGCACTCGATGACCTGCGGGTCGGGCACGTCCGAGCCCGCGCTCGCGACGTCCGAGACGGCGCCGCCCGCGTCGATGGTGAAGCTCACGGTGATCCGACCGGCGAGGATCGGGTTTCGCGCCAGACCGCGCTCGTAGCAGGCGCGGAACCTGCCGAAGTTCTGGCGCACGATCCGCGCCACTACCGCGGGCGGCAGCCCGCCGGTCACGGTGGGCGACAGCGCCTCCAGCTTCGGCGCCGGCGCCGCGTGCGTCCCGGCGAGCGAGCCTCCTCCAGAGCCGAAGCCCTGCCCCGCGCCGGTGCCTCCGCCGTGCCCGATGGCCCCGATACGACCGAGACCGATGCCGTCGCCGCGGCCCCCACCACCCTCCCCCATCCCCGAGAGCTGGAGCCCACCCGCGCCCGTGGCGCCGGCGAGGTCGTTACCGAAGGCTCCGCCTGCCTTCGCCGGAGAGCCCTCCGGCGAGGCCGCGACCTCGGCGGCGGGGGGCGGCGCGGTCGGCGCCGCCGCGGGCGACGGCGCCGCCGCGGGCGCCGCCGCCACGGCCTGGGCAGGGGGAGCCGCAGCGCCTGCGCCGGAATTGAGCAGGCCGATGATCCCAAAATCTTGCGCGGCTTCGCGGTCCCCGTCGTCCTTCGGCCCCGCCACCGCGTAGCGGCGGCTCGACGAGCCCAGCTTGCCCATCGAGCCCTCCTCGCCCTTGGCTCGGGTGCCGGTGCCGCCCTCCTTCGAGTCCTCCGCCGCCGAGGCGGCCGCCTCACCCTCCTCGAGCTCGGTCCGCTCGCGCGCGAGCTCGCGCGCGCGGCGCGCCTCGTCCTCCGCCAGGCGCTCCTCCCGGGTGGGGACGTAGAACGAGGTGACCGGCGTCACGATCCCGTAGCGCGCGCCGAGGTCGACCAGCGCCGCGCGCCCGGCTCCGCTCGCGATGAGCTCGTCGAGTCGCGCGCCAGCCCAGCGTCGCCGGAGATCACCCTGGTCGTCGAGATCGGCGCGCGCGAGCGGGAGCGACCGCTTCCCGGCGGCTCCGCCGAGCGCCACGCTCTCCGGCATCGCGCCCTTCACTCGCCCGATCACCAGCACCGTCTCGTCGGTGAGGAGCGTGTCGGGATCACGAGGATACACGCGCTCGACGCGCGGCCCGAGCTCGATCGACGTGGCGAGGAGCGCGGGGCGCTCGGCGACCTCGAACAGCCGGAGCGAGGTCTCGGCTGCGTCGTAGCCGCTGTCGACCCGCTCGGCGAACCCGCCCGCGACCAACCCGGAGAGGACCCCCATGTCGGGGCTGGCGCCGATGCCGAGCGCGAAGAGGCGCACCGGATGCGCGAGCTTCGCGAGGCGGCTCTTCAGCGCGGCGAGCGAGAGCTCTCCCACCGTGGCGCGTCCGTCGCCGAGGTAGACGACCGCGCCGCGCCGAGCCGGATCGAGCGAGCTTTCCGCGCGAGCGAGCATCGCGCCGAGGTCGGTCGCGCCGCCGCGCTGGAGGGTGGCGAGCGAGGTGAGCACGGTGTGCTTGCCCGCCGAGTCGAGCGCGGCGAGCCGGTCGAGCCCCGGCGCCACCGGCCGCAGGTCGTCCGCGCCCGCCCACACCACGACCCGATCGTCCTTCGACAGGTGATCGAGCAGCGACGCGGTCGCGGTGCGCGCGAGCGCCATCGCCGCCGGCTCGTTCGCGGCGGAGGCGTCCACCACGATCGCCAAGTCGAGCCCGCCCTTCGGCAGCGGCACGTCGCGGGCACGCACCGGCACGAGCACGTAGTCCGCCTCGGTGAGCGCGCTCGCGCCGGCGCGCGAGCGATCTTCCGGAGCGAGCACGGCGAGGTCGGACGAGTGCCGAGCGCGATACGCGACCGGGTTCGCCTGGCCATCGTCGAAGAGCTCGACCGCCAGATCGGCGCGCGGCACGAAGTCCTGCTCGCGCACGATGACGAGGTTTCCCTTGCGGACTCCCGCCATGCCCGCGCGGATCTCCCGAGCGCGCGCGCGGCTCACGTCGATGGTCGCGGTGAGCTCCTCGATGTGCGGCAGGGACTCCTCGGCTCCCTCCGCGGCCATCGGGTAGAGGTACTCGCGCCGCTCGCCCTTCGGGCCGGTCCGGCCGAGCCACTCGGTGTAGCGCACGACCACCCGGCGCGTCTCGCCGGGCCCGATGGGATAGAGGCGCGCGGCGTACTCGCCGGGCGCCTGCCACTCGAGGAGCGCCGGATCCTCGGTCGAGCCGGCGTACACGTTCGACTGATACTGCGCGGCGGCCGCCTCCTTCTCCTTGATGCGGCCCCAGGTGAGCGTGCCGTCACGGTCGACGCCGAAGCGCGCGAGGCTCGCCCGCGTGGGCGTCCGGAACCGATAGACACCCTCGACGGTCTGGGAGCTCGAATTGAAGAAGCGCTGATCGACCTCCGTGAGCGCGAAATCGCCGTCGATGGTGACCCGCACGTCGAGACGCTGAATGGCGAGCGGCGCGCGCGCGGCTCCGGTGCTGCCCGGCGGCCGCGCGCCCACCGTGCCCACCCCGAACGGAGCGGGCGCGGCCACGCGATCGGTGGTGGCGAGCCCGCCGGTCCAGTCGTTCCACACGAGCTCGGGCGCGACCGCGCTCGCGGCGCCCTTCGCGAGCGTGAGCCGCTCACCGGCGCGCGCGCGCGTCTCGTCGCCCGCGCGGACCTCACCGGTGAGGACGTACGCGCTCGTCTTCCCACCGGCCGCGACCTCGATGCTCGCGCGCACCTTCGACAGCCGCAGCGCGCCGCTCGGCGTCACGAGCGCGGTCTTGCCGGGCGCGTCGACGAACACGCGCCCCGACTCGACCTCGAGCGAATCCGAGTAGAGGGTGAGGCTCGCCGGGCCGCTCACCAGCAGCGTCGCGCCGCCGTCACGGCGGACCCACGCGAGCGCGCCCTGCTCGAGGCGCACGCGCTCGCCGTCTACCAGCCGCTCGCGCAGGTACGGCTCGCGCTCGGCGTCTCCCGGCGGCGTGACGCGAACCCCGCTCCTTACCACGCGGAGCTCGGCCCAGGTCTGAGTTCGCGGCGCGAGCGGGCGCTCCTTCGCACCGCACGCGGCGAGCACCACGAGAAGCAAGCAGAAGAGCCCTGACTTTGCGATCTTCATCGGTTCCACGCCCTAACGACCCCCTTCGACCTCGGAAGTTCCGTACTGCTTGGACTTCGCGGCGTAAATCCGAGCCCGCTCGAGCCGCAATTCGACCGAGCAAATCGACACCCTCGCCTCGTGGTAGCCGCGCTGGCGGAGCGCGCGCTGCCGACGAAGCTTCGCTCCTCCGCAAACGAATGGTAGCCTGGATGGTCGGTCCGGCGCGAACCCGCAGTCTTCGTCGACGCGCTCCAGAGCTCTCATACGACCCCGCGTCATGAAAGATCTCCTCCTCGCGCTGGCTCTCGCGTTCTCCGTGTCCGCCTGCGAGAAGGGAAAGCACCCGGCGCCGCCCTCCCGCTGCGAGAAGCTCTACGAGCGGTGCCAGCTCCGCGACGGCGTCATCGGAGTGTGCGGCGAGGCGGAGTGCGCGCCGGGCGAGCCCGCGCCGTGCCTGCGCTGCACCGCGCAACACTGAGCGAGCGGGCGGGGCGCGCGGGGCGCGCGGTCACGCCCGGCGCGGTCCCGCGCCGGACCGCCCCCCATGCCTCCCCTCATCGGTGCTGACCACTCGTCGCAACCGTCAGGAGCACGCCCAAGCGAAGGGCGCGAGCGAGCGCACTCGAGGTCCCTGCGCGGTCTCGCCCGCTCACGGACATGGCCCATACTTCAAGACGCCGGTGCCGGCGGCGTTCGCCTGGCAGTCGTTGCAGTAGAACTTCTCGTCGCAGCCGCAGACGCCAGGACAGACGTCGAGGCACGCGACCGGCCGCGCCGCACAGGTCCCGAAGTTCCAGCCGACACAGCCTGGGACCAGGCCAACGAAGCACCACCCGTCATTGGGACATGGCACCGGCCAGTAAGGGTTGGTGGAGCAAGGAGTCGTACCCCACACCGGCCCTCCGCCGTCCGGATACCCCGTGGGCCGACCGCCGTCGCTGGCGGCGCCACCCGCGCCGCCAAACGCGGAGGTGCCGCCCGCGTCGCCGCCACCGGTGCCGCCGCTCGCGCCCGTACCGCCGCTTGCGCCGCTCGCGCCCGCACCGCCGCCACCGGCGCCGCCTGTCCCGCCACTGCCGCCCGCACCGCCCATCGCGCCCGCGCCGCCGGACGCGGCGCCGCCCCCCGTGCCCGCGGTCGCGCCAGCGCCGGCGCGCCCCGCCACGCTCGCGTCCGCGCCGCCCGCGCCCGAGCGCTCGGCCTCCGTCATGCCTCCGCACGCCGCCGCTGCGACGGCGACGAAGAGCGCCGCGCGCCGGCACGCGCTGGTCACGTGCAGCTCCGGCACGCGCGGCGCACGCACTGGTCCGTGCCCGCGGCGACCACGGCGCTCTGACCCAGTACGCCACCGTATCGCTCGATCACCGGGGCGCACGCGTCGGGCAGGCGGCAAGCCGCGCCGCGGCACCGGTGCGCGCGCGCGCAGCGCTCGATCGCCGCGCAGCCCGGCTCAGCCGCGCACCGATCGAGGAGCGGCGTGCAGCTCGCGACCGCGCAGGTGCACCCCGCCGGCGCGAGCGCTTCACCGAGCCCGGACAGCGGCGCGCCGAGCTCCAGCACCTCCCCCCGAGCGGTGGCCACGTACAGCGCGCCCCGCGGGCCCACCACCGGCGCGCCGAGCGGCGCGTCGTGGAGCTCGACCTCGAAGAGGCGCACGCCGCGAGTCCCCGCGTCGCGGATCGCGAGGACGCGGCGGTCCGTCGTGACGACGTACGCGCGCCCCGCCACGTCCGTGGCCGGCGCGGCAGCCGCGCGGGCGCCGAGCTCGAACCGCCAGCGGATCACGCCGTCGGGCCCCACCGCATGGAGCGCCGCTCCCGCCACGGCGATCGCGCTGCCGTGGCGCCCGAGCGCCGGGGAGGCCGCCACCTCGCCGATCCGCGCGACCGGGCGCTCCACGCCCTCGAACGAGTAGGCGTGCAGGCCATCGGCCGCGCCGACCCAGATCGCGCCGCTCGCGGCGACGATCGGTGCCGCGGCGCTCTCGGCACCCAGGCGCCGCGACCAGCGCGCGGTGCCGCGCCGAGCGTCGAGCATTTCGACCTTTCCCTCGTGGGTCGTGATGATCACCCACCGGCCGAGGAGCGCCGGCGCGATCCCCGTGATCGCTTCGTGCAGCGTCGCTCGCCAGAGCACCGCGCCCGCCCTGTCCACGGCCAGGACTCCGCCCGCTCGGTCTCCCACCGCGACGCCGCCGCTGCCCAGCACCACCGGCGGGGTGGTGATGGGAGCGGTCGCCGCGAGCGTCCACAGCACGCGCTCTTCGCGCAGCGCGACCAGCTCGTGCGAGGTCGCCCACAGGATCGTGCCGTCGCCGAGTACCGCTGGCGAGCGGGCGTCCGGGCCGAGCCGTGGTGCTCGTGGCGCGCCGGTGTGGCTCGCCCTTTCGAGGAGCACGACGGCGCGGCCTGCTGCGCTCCCGGCGATGAGCTCGCCGTGCGGACCAAGCACGGGTGGACCCAAGAGCGCGGCGCTTGCACCGAACCTCGCGCGCACCACGGCACGCGTCGGTCCGGAGAGCGCGCGCGAACCCGCGGGCGTCGCGTCGTAGACACCGAGCGCCTGGCGGCCTCGTACCGCTGGCGACGCGGACCGCGCTGGCGCGTCCGGCGGCGTCACCGAGCGACGTTCACCGCGCCCGCCGTCACACGCGAGGAGCGCCCCCACGACCACCGCTATGACCCCCAGCGACAGCTCGCGTGCGTGCGTGCGTGCGTTCAGGCATGGCCCCCTCCGACGTCGTGATCGAGCGTGCGCGGTCGCGAGCGACGTTGTCAAGCCATGCCGGGCGGCACGGACCCTGCACTGTCCCGGTCTTGGCAAGACACTTGCGGACGCGGGAAATGGGGTAGTCATCGCGCGTAGTGCCCGGTACCGCGTCGCTCGCCGGCGTCCAGGGCGAGCGCGCTACGCGCGACGCCTTCGGCGTCCTTGGACCCCAGCTCGACGCCGCGGTGGAGAGCGATTGCGCGTCGTCGGGCACAGCACCGCGACCCTCGACGACGCTCCCGTGCTGGCGCTTCTCAACCAGCTGGGTGGCCTCGAGCCGACGAGTCCGGTCACGCGCTGGTCCGAACCGGTCCCCGCGGCGCTGCTCGACCTCGTGCGACGGATGGACCGCGAACGACTCTCCTTGCTCCGCCTCGTCCGGCACGGTCCCGCAGCGCTCGACCTGCGGGGAGGTGGCGAGAACTTGCTGTGGCTCGCGGCCGTGGTCGCCGCGGAGCGCAAGGCACCGTGGGAGGAGCTAGCCGCGATCCTCCAGCGGAAGCGGCGCTACGTGGTGGAGTGGTGCGGGGGCGATGGTTCGAAGGCCGCGGTGAAGGCGGTGAAGGAATACCGGGTGGCGCGCTTCACCAGCGCCGAGCTCCGGACCTTGCGCGAGCGTGCGGCACGGCCCAAAGAGCCCGATCGCATACGCGAGCAGTACGAGAGCCGTAACCGCGAGCTCCTCGAGTACCCGTTCTACGTGGCTGCGACCCGCAAGCTCGCCGGTAAGCGGCTGCGCGACTCGGCGGAGACGCGTGACGTGCTCCAGCTGCATCAGGACGTCTGCAGGCTGGCGGCCACCTCGAAGATCGACGACATCGACGCGCAGCTGCGCGCGCTCCAACGGATCGGAGGCCTGCGCCGACTGCACGACGAGCTGGCGGATCGGCTTCTCGAGAGGAACGAGCCGCTTCCGCGCGACCAGAGACACCCGCCTCCCCCGCTGCGCGGGACGAAGGAGATCGTCCCGCTCCGGACGGCCGCGCTGCTCGCCCACGAGGGCCGCGTGATGCAACACTGCTGCGAGGCCTACCACCACGACGCACGAACGGGGCAGGCGTACCTCTATCGCGTGCTGGCCCCCGAGCGCGCTACGCTGGAGCTCGAGCCGACCGGCAACCGGCCGCGCCTCGTCCAGCTCAGGGGCGTGCGGAACGCGCCCGTGTCGCCCGAGACCAAGCGTGCGGTGTTCGCCTGGTACGACGCCGCGCTCGCCGAATGGCGACAGCGCCAGGAGCAACGACGCCGCAAGCGCCAAGGCCCGAAGTGATAGTCTCCCACCGTGCCCACCGGCCTCTTCCCCCGCGGCGGGCCGCGCCCCACCACGAGCCGCGCCGAGCAGAAGCTCCACGAAGCCATCGCGCGCGGCCTTCCCGACGGCTGGACGGCGTGGCACTCGCTGCGCGTCCGCACGGGTCGCGGGTTCGAGGGCGAAGGCGACTTCGTCATCGCGATCCCCGATCGGGGCGTCGTCCTCCTCGAGGTCAAGGGCGGGGCGATCGAGGTGCGCGACGGCCAGTGGCTGCAGAACGGCAAGCAGCTCGACAAGCCGCCACGCACGCAGGCGCTCGGCTTCCAGAAGACGCTCTTGAAGAAGCTCGGCGAACGCGGGATCCCGCGCGCTCCGTACCTCGCGGTCGCGGTCGCGTTCCCCGACACGCCGTTCAGCGCCCCGCCGACGCACGGCGATCTCGACGGCGCCGTCATCGGCCAGCAGGATCTGCCGTACATCGGCGAGGCGCTGCGCGAGATGGCGGACCGCCTGCTCGCGGGCAAACGCGCGCCACCCGACGCGCCGTGGGTCGACGCGCTCCACGCGATGTGGGGCGACACGTGGACGCCGCGCCTCGCGCTCGGCGATCGCGTGCGCCTGCGCGCGGACGAGCTCGTCCCGCTCGACGCCGACCAGGTCGCGCTCCTGGACTGCGTCGAGACCAACGATCGCCTGCTCGTCACCGGCGGCCCCGGCACCGGCAAGACGCTGCTCGCACGCGACCTGTGCGCGCGCTTCGCCGCGCGCAACCGTCGTGCGGTACTGCTCTGCTACACCAGCGCGCTCGCAGCGGCGCTCCGCAGCGACGGTTTCGCCAACGCATGGACCGTGCGGGAGCTCGCCGCCGATCTCCTCGACCTGGCCGGCTCTGGTGATCCTGCTCCGCGTACGAGCTGGACCGCCGAGACGTGGGACGGCATCCCGGAGCGAGCTTCGGAGACTTCGATTGTCGGTCCGGCGCGGAACCGCGTCGATGCGGTGATCGTGGACGAGGCGCAGGATCTCGCCGAAGCGGACTGGACGTTCGTGCGCGCCCTCGCGGCGGATCGACCGCTCTGGGCGTTCATGGACGACGGCCAGACGTTCTGGAGCGACCGACCATTTCCGCGCGAGCTCTTTCCGGCCTCGTTCAAGCTCACGGCGCGCTACCGCTGCCCCGAGGCGCTCGCGCGCTTCGCGGACCAGTATCGTGAAGGCGCCGAGGCACGCGATGCGAATGCGATCGCTGAGCTCACGATCGCGAGCGTCGCGGACGAGTCGGAGCTCGAAGCCGCGGTCGCCGCCGCGGTGAAGCGCGCCCTCGACGACGGCGTGCGCCCAGCGGACATCGCCGTGCTGTCGCTCGCGGGCCGCGATCGCACGGCCATCTGCGCCGGCGACCGCATCGGCGCCGTGTCGGTCGTGCGCGCCGACGACCCGCGCGCGACAGAGAACGTCGTCGCGGACACGTTCCTGCGCTTCAAGGGGCTCGAACGGCCGTGGGTCATCGTGACGGAGCTTGAACGCGGGAAGAGCCGGTACGACGTGAGGATGCACGTGGCGCTGACGCGCGCGACGGTGGGCTCCGTCGTGGTAGCGACGGAGCGCGCGATCGCAGCGGACGTGCGGTTGGGCTCGTATGTTGACGCGCTCTAACGCCCCGGCCGAACACCGGCGCAAGAAGCACGCCCTGCTTCTCCAGGGCCTCGAGCAAGGTTCGGGTGTACCGGTGCTCGACGCGGCCCACGGCGCTCTCCACGTCGTACGTGTTGGCGCCGCGCGAATGAGCGTCGTGGAAGACGAACACGTGAATGACCGCATCGTAGGCACCGGAAAGTACGTGTGCCGCGGTCATCAGCAGAGTGGTCTCGAGCCTCGAGTTCTGATTCGGACGAACTTGCCGATCGTATTCGATCGCGGCCTACGCGCCCCCCCCGGGTCGGGTGCGCGACGTCAGTCGGTGTCGAGCTCGGCGCTCACTTCCTTCACGGTCACGCGGTCGAGATCCCCTTCGCCGAGCTCGAGCGCGGCGGCGTCCTTCAGGTACTTCGGCTCGCGCCCGCGCTCGGCGAGCGTCGGGAGGCCGTTGGCGGCGCGCGCCTTCTCGACGAGGCTCCAGCCGAGCATGTCCATGGCGACCGCGTCCGTGCTCGCGTAGATGGCGCCGTGGAGGATCCGGCGGCGCGGGTTCTTGTCGAGCGGGCCCTCGTCGTAGATCATCTTGAAGCCGTCGGTGAGGTGCAGGCGCATGCGACTCTGGACGATAGGGTGCGCGAAGGTGTCGGCGATCTGCGGCGAGCCGTGGTTGAAGTGATGCTCGGCCGGGGTCGTGATCGACCCCTGCGCGATGTTCTTGATGCAGCCGGTGTACCCGGTGATGGAGTGGTCCTTCAGCAGCGCCACGTTGATGACCGCGGTCGCTTCGGTCAAGAACCGCACGAATTTCGTCTTTATCCCTCTCCGGATCTCGATGGGGCGCATGCGCGCGTCGACGTTGCCGTGGATGCCGAGCTTCACGCCCTTCGGCAGGTTGCTCTTGGTGACGCGGGTACCCAGCATGTGCGCGCCGAACTGCTCATAGAGGGTGATCGCGTCCGCCGGCACGCCGAGCGCGACGAGCCCCTCGACGATCGGCAGCAGCGTCTCGAGGTTGGTCGCCATGGTCCGGCCCGATTGGCCGGCGATGCCGTTCACCTTCACGGCGACGACGTCGTCCTTGTGGACGAAGCGGCCGAGCGCGCTCGGCAGATCGTGCTCGCCGGTGAGCTCGGTGAGCGCCTTCTCGACCATCTTCCGCGCGACCTCCGGCCTCGGCCAGAGCTGGTTCGGTTGCATGATCGCGGTAAGGTCGTCTCCCATCGTCACCTTCACGACGTAGCCGCGGCGGGCGAGCGGCGTGAAGCCGTCGGGCGGGTGCGCGACGAGGCTCGCCTCCTCGGCGCCGGCGGCGCTCGACAGGAGCGAGCCGGTGAGCGTCGCGGAACCGGCCAGCGCGGCGGCGCTGCCGAGGAAATGGCGGCGTGAGCAGTCGCCCGAGCGCTCCGACATGGGGACACCTCCGGGTCGCGAAATCGACGACCCGCTCACCCTAGCAGGCGCGCGCGCGGCCGCACCGCTCACGTGCCGTGAAATCGACGGCGCGGAGCCGGCGCGCGCCGCGGACTTGATGCGCGATCACGTCTCGACATGACGAGCGTCACCTCGCGCGTCGAGCGCGACACTCAAGCGCTTACTTGAGTGAGCTTGATGGCGTTCAGGTCGAACACCCCGAGCCCCTTTTCACCGGCGATGCGGAGGTAGCTCGGCTCGCGCCCGGCGGCCGCCAGCGACTTCAAGCCGTTCTCCTGCCGCGCCCGATCGATGACGCCCCACCCGTAGACGTCCATCGCCACCGGATCGGTCGAGACGTACACCGCGCCGTGCAGGATGCGCCGGGCCGGGTTCTTGTCGAGCGGGCCCTGGTCGTAGATGATCTTGAAGGCGTCGGTGATGTGGAGGCGCACGCGGCTCCGCACGATGTCGTGGGCGTATAGCTCGGCGATCTGCGGCGAGGCGCGGTGCGCGTGGTGCTTCGAGGGGTTGGTGATGGACCCGTGGGTCACGTTCTTGAGGCAGCCTGTGTACCCGCAGATGGAGTGATCCTTCATCTGCGTCATGTTGATGACGGCGGTCGCTTCGGTGAGAAACCGAACGTACTTCGTCTCGATCCCCTTGCACACCTGGACGCCGCGCATGGTGGCGTCGGCGTTGCCGTGGATGCCGAGCTTCACGCCCTTCGGGAGCTTGCTCGCTTTGGTCCGGGTCCCGTTCATATATGAACCAAATTGTTCGTATATGGTGATCTTGCCGGCGGGGACCCCGAGCGCGAGGAGCCCCTCCACCAGCGGCAGCACGAGCTCGAAGTTGACGGCCATGGTCGCGCCGGACTGACCGGCGATGCCGTTCAGCTTCACGGCGACCACGTCGTCCGCGTGGATGAAGCGGCCGAGCGCGCTCTCCAGGTTGCCCGCGCCGGTGAAGGCCGTGAGCGCCTTCTCGAGCATGGCGCGCGCGATCTCCGGCTTCGGCCAGAGCTGGTTCTGCTGCATGAGCGCGGCGAGATCGTCCCCCTTGGTCACCTGGACGATCCGGCCCGGCTTCGAGAGCGGCGTGAAGCCGGGGGGCGGCGCGGCGACCAGCGATCCCTCGGCGCCATGCGCCGCCCCGGCCGTGAGGAGCTCGCCCGTGAAGGAGGCGGCGCCGGCGAGCGCCGCGGCGCTCCCGAGGAAATGACGGCGGGACCAATCGCGCGAGCGGTCTGACACGGGCTCTGTCTCCGGGTTCGGGGGGGCCAGCGAGCGAAGCCTAGCAGAGCCGCGGCGGCGGCCGGACCCCGCCCGGCTTGACAGGCTCGGCGGTGCGTGGCTTAGTGGCTGAGCCACTCATTCACTCGGTGACCACATGTCGCCGGGAGGGCCTCTTGGACGACCTCGAACCGCTCGAGAAAAGGACTCTGGTCGACCTGCTGACCACCAAGCTCCGCGAGGAGATCTTGGACGGCCGCTACGCGAAGGGCGCGACGCTCCCGCCCGAGCGTGAGCTCGCCGACGCCCTGCGCGTCAACCGCACCTCGCTGAAGCACGCGCTCATGCGCCTCGAGCAGCTCGGGCTCATCGCCATCCGCCACGGCATCGGCTCGGTCGTGCTCGATCCCGCCGAGTCGGCCGGGATGGAGCTGGTCGCGCACCTCGTGTTTCGCGCCGACGGCATCGACGCGGCCATGCTGGACGACCTCATCGAAGCGCGCACCCTGCTCGGAGGCCTGTTCGCTCGCCGCGCCGCCGAGCGCCGCTCGAGCGCCGCGCTCGCCGCGCTCGCCGCGCCGCTCGACGAGCTCGGGCGCGAGCCCATGAGCGCGGCAGACGCCCAGCGGCTCGAGCTCGAGTTCTTCCGCGCCCTGGTGCGCGCGACCGGCAACCGCATCTTCTCGCTCGCCGCGAACTCGATGTACTCGATCTACCGCGCGCGCGCGCACGTGTTCGAGGGCGCCTTCGACGATCGCGCGTTCATCCGCGAGTCGCTCGAGCGGGTCCTCTCGGCGGTGCGAGACGGCGCGCCGGACGAGGCCGAGCGCGCGACGCTCGAGTACTTGAAGGAGAACGGGCGCCGGCTCTCGAAGTCGGCGCGGCTCCACGCCGAGCGCGAGCACGCCGCGGGCCAGCGCGGGCTCCTGCGAGCGGCTCGCGGGCGGCGCGGCAGGGTGAGTTGAAGGAGGGAGGCGAGCATGGCGATAGGACTCCACGGCTTCAGTGAGACGATGCGCGGCACCTGGACCCCGACCGACGGCAGCGGTCGCCGCGTGTGCTGGTTTTCCGTCGACGCAGACGCGACCGACGCGGCCGCGTACGTGAAGGGCGGCGTGATGCAGCTCGACGGGTCCTTCTTCGCCGAGGGGCTCGCGGAGAACGTCCCGGTCAAGGGCACCCTCGAGGTCCAGCTCTTGCGCCGGCGCATCGCTTACCGGCTCGAGTTCACGGGCGCGGACGGCAAGCCCTACCGCTACCTCGGCGAGAAGACGCTCGGGCTGATGCGCCCGCTCCACGGGCTCACCACGCTACCCGCGGAGCTCACCGACGCGCACGGCGCGCGCATCGGCACCTCGCTCACTCGCTTCGACGCGAGGCGCGATCTCGCCGGCTTCCTGCGCTCGATGCGGCCGGCGGAACCGGCGCGTCACGCGCGCAAGTCGAGGGCCTCGTGAGCGCCGCGACGGTCGAGCTCCGTACCGCCCGGAGCGCGTCCGGCGCGCGTGCGGACGAGCTCGCGCGAGCTCGCGAGGTGCTGGGCGCGCGCGGCTTCCGCGTCGCGCGCGCGCTCGCTCTCGCGGTCCTGCCGAGCGGCAGCCTGATGCCGGGCGCAGACGACGCCACCCTCGTCCGCCTCGCCAAGAGCGTGGCGAGCTTCGGGAGCCCGAGCGGCTACCTCCGACTGCTCGATCTGCTCGAGTTCGCGCCGCTCGCGACCACCGGCAAGCGGTTCTCCGCGCTCGAGCCCGAGCGTGGCGCGGAGTTTCTCGCGCGCTGGCACGAAGGGAGCCAGGCCGCGCGCGGCGCGTTCATCGCCCTCACCTACCCGCTCAAGAACGCGCACTTCGACGACCGCGACGTCTATCGGACGCTCGGCTGCGTGTGGGAGAACCCGCCCGTCCACGACGAGGTGCCGCGTCATATGCAGCGGGTCACCCCGGCGAGCGAGCTCGACGCCCACGAGGTGCTCGAGTGCGACGTGGTGGTGGTCGGCACCGGCGCGGGCGGCGCGGTGGTGGCCAAAGAGCTCGCCGAGCGCGGGGTGGCCGTCCTCCTCATCGAGCAGGGCGAGTACTACACGCGCAAGGACTTCATCCGGCGCTCGGTGCCGGGGATGAGGAAGCTCTACAAGAACGCCGGCATCAACGGCGTGGTCGGCAACTGCGTGATCCCGATCCCGCTCGGCAAGGACGTGGGCGGCTCGACGACCATCAACAGCGGGACGTGCCTGCGCGCCCCCGACTGGATCTTCGAGAAGTGGCAGAGCGAGCACGGTCTCACCGAGTTCACGCCGGAGGCGTTCGACGCCTACTACTCGAAGGTCGAGCGCACGCTCGAGGTCGCGCCGAGCGATCCGAAGGTGATTGGGGCCGCCGCCGACATCATCGCGCGCGGCTGCGACAAGCTCGGCTGGAGCCACTTCCCGGTGCCGCGCAACGCGCCGGGCTGTGACGGGCAGGGGGTCTGCCAGTGGGGCTGCCCGACCGACGCGAAGAAGAGCATGAACGTGAGCTACGTGCCGCTCGCGCTCGACCGCGGCGCGAGCCTGGTCACCGGGCTCACCGTCCAGCGGGTGTGGCTCGAGGGCGGGCGCGCGGTGGGCGTCATCGGCAAGCGGCGCGACGGCGCGACCATCCGCGTCCGCTCGCGCGGCACCATCCTCGCGTGCGGCTCGCTCGCCACTCCGGTGCTGCTCTTGCGGCAGGGCATCGCCAATTCCAGCGGCATGGTGGGAAGAAACCTCACCATCCACCCCGCCACCGGCGTGAGCGGCGTGTTCGATGACGAGATCCGCGGGTGGAACCGGGTGCCGCAGGGCTACGGGGTCACCCAGTTCCATCGCGACGGCATCCTCATCCTGGGCGCTGGCGCGCCGCTCGACGTCGGCGCGACCATGTTCCCGATGGTCGGGCGTCGCTACATGGACCTCATGAGCGCCTATAGTCACGTGGCAAGCTTCGGCGTGATGGTCGAGGACGAGCCCAATGGGCGCATCGTGCTCGGCCCGAGGGGCCGCCCGCTCATGCTCTACCAGCTCGGGGTCCACGAGCGCCGCTTGCTCGCGCGTGGGAGCGCGGCGATCGCGCGGATCTTCTACGAGGCCGGCTCGCGCGAGATCTACACCGAGATCCGCCACCATCACGAGCTTCACACGCTCGCGGACATCGAGCGGCTCGAGCGCGCCTGCCCGGGCGGCTTCGACCTGATGATGATCGGCTTCCACCCGCTCGGCACCTGCCGGATGGGTGCCGATCCCACGCGGAGCGTGGTCGACGCCTCGTGCGAGTCGCACGACGTCCCCGGCCTCTACATCGTGGACGGCAGCGCGGTGCCCTCGAGCATCGCCGTCAACACCCAGCTCACCATCATGGCGCTCGCCACCCGCACCGCCGAGAAAATCACGAGCCGCTTCGACTGAGCCGGGGCCTCGCTCGTCACGGTTCGGCACGAGACGGCGACTGGCCGGTCGGGACGGCGCGAGGTCGCGCCGGGTGCCCCATTGACCGGCGCTCGACGCTGCTGGACCATCCCGCGCCGTGAACCCCTCTCGACTCGCCGGCCTCGCCTTCGTCCTCGTCGCGAGCGCGTGCGGCGCCCGCACCGGGCTCCACGTCCCGCCGGAGCGCGACGCCGGCCGCGACGCACCGGCAGACGCGCCCGACGAGGAGGCGCCCGACGCCGCGGTCGACGCCGCGATCGACGCCGCGATCGACGCCCCCGAAGACGTCTTCGACGCGCCGCCCGACCGCCCGATCATCGACTGCGTGGACGCCGGGATCACCTACGTCTACCTGATCTCCTCCGAGAACCGGCTGCTCCGCTTCTACCCGCCGTCGGCGAGCTTCCACACCATCGGGAACATCGCGTGCCCCGCGGGGGGAGCCTCGCCATTTTCCATGGCGGTGGACCGCGAGGGCATCGCATTCGTCCTCTATAACGATGGCGAGCTCTTCCGCGTGAGCACGCTCACCGCCTCGTGCGAGCGGACCGGCTTCGTGCCGGGGCAGCAGGGCTTCCCGAGCGTATTTGGCATGGGCTTCGTCGCGAACGCCGAGGGCGGAGGGGAGACGCTCTACGTCGCCGGTACGGGCAGCGTGGGCAGCGGCGGACCGGCCGAGCTCGCGCGCGTCGAGCCCGCGACGTTCGAGCTCACGCGGGTCGGGCAGTTGGACCGCATCATCGGCGATCCGGAGCTCACCGGGACCGGCGAAGGGAACCTCTACGCATTCGCCCCAGGCTCGCCGCGCGCACACCTGAGCGAGCTCGAGCCGACCCGTGCCGCGGTCCGGGACGACACCCTCCTCGACCTCGGCTCGGGAGACATCTCGGCCTGGGCGTTCGCGTTCTGGGGCGGCGATTTCTACTTCTTCACGTCGAAGACGACCGGCGAGAGCGAGGTGAACCGCTATACGCCGGGCGGCACGACCACGCCGCCGGTCATCGCGCGGACCGACACCACCATCGTGGGCGCCGGCGTCTCCACCTGCGCGCCCTCGCGCTGAGCCGGAGCGCCGCGGCCGGGCTACCGCTCGATGGCGCTCTCGACGAACATCTCGGGAGCGAGCTTCTTCAGCTTGCTCGCGAGCGACTTCTTCCCGTAGAGCGAGGGGCGGACCATGGTGCCGCCGGCGAGCGACGAGTCGAGCCGCGCGCCCGCTTTGTCCACCCGGAACGCTCGGTCGGCGCGGCCATGGCGCGGGGTCGCCGTGTAGAGCACGACGTCGTAGCCGTCCTTGTCGTCGGTGTCGTAGTAGGCCCAGGCGAGGCCGTTCCGCTCGAAGTAGGCAAACTCCGCGTCGACCTTGCCTCCCTCGACCAGCTTGGTGAGCGTCGCCGGGTCGGAGGTCTTCTTGCCGCGAAGGCTGCTCTGATCGAGGTCGACCAGGTAGCCGTCGCTGCCCTGCGCGTGGATCACGACCACCGTGTTGGGGCTACCCTTCACCCCGAGCATCGACATGCTGGTGCCGCGATGATCCTTGGCGGGGTCGGGAAACGAGGCGAGCCCGCTGTCGTCGCCCGCGGTCAGGATGTCGAGGAACACCTTGCTCGAGAAGTCGTGCATCCGCCCGCCGAGCGCGCCGAGCAGCTCCGGGCGCACGAGCTTCCGCCCGATGTGCTCGGGCGCGGGTGTGCGCTGCCCGCCGGCGTCGACCACGAAGGCATCGGTGGCGACGTAGAGGCGTGCGCCCGCCGAGCGGAGCACCAGGTCGAAGCGACCGTCGTCGTCCGTGTCGTAGACGACCCACATGTTGGTGCCCTGGGTGACCACCGACAGCTCGGCGTCGAGCATCCCGGGCTGGAGCGTGGCGCCCACGTCGAACTCGGACGGCAGGCGGGACACGCTGTTTTCGTCCACGTCCACCACCATGCGCGAGCTGAAGGTCGCGTTGATACGGACCGAGTCGGCGACGCCGTTCGAGTCGAGGTCGCTCGTCTCTGCCTTGCCGGTCGAGCCGACCGGCTCGGGGTTTACCTGATCGAGCGGCCGCGAGGCCTCGACGTAGCGCTCCGGGAACGCGGCCAGCGCGATGCGCTGGAGGCGGTCGCGCGCGACTCGATCCTTGATGAGCGACATGCGGATCACCGAGCCGCTCGCCAGCTGGTCGTCGGGGGTCAGATCGCCATCCGGCTGGATGCGATAGCCGGCGCTGCTCCGCCCGGTGGTGGCCTCATCGACCAGGAGGACGTCATAGCTACCGTCGCGATCGGTGTCGTACCAGATGAAGGAGCTGTCCTCGACCTGCAGGTACGCGAGCTCGGAGCGAAAGCTCTTCTTCGAATAGACCTCCGCGAGCGGCGGGAGGTTACCCTCCATCTCCTGATCCGGATCGACGAACACCGCTAGGCTCTGGCGCGGGCAGAACGCGCACGCGCGCCGGCCCTGGAGCAGGAGGGTGTCGACCTTGCCGTCGAGATCCACGTCCTCGTAGCTCGCGTCGCCGCCGCCATCGGACCATGGATCGGGCACCATCCGCGCGACCTTGGCGGGTTTGTCCGCCACGAATTTCGCGATTTCCGCCAGGTGAACGTGGAAGTTCAAGAGGCCGCCGGTGCGCGGATCCTTGTTGCTGAAGGCGTTCAGCCCGACCAGCTCGCCGCGCGCGGTGACGAGCGGCCCGCCGCTGTCTCCGGGCAGGATGGTGCAGGTCGACTGGATCACCACCCCGAGGTTCTGCGAGTCGAGGTACTTCTTGAACTCGGCCTCGGCCTTCCTGCCGTTCTCGTCATCCTTGAACTGCGCGAGGGTCGCCAGGTGCTCGCTCAGCTTGCCGAGCGCAGAGATCTCACCCGCCTTGATCGCCCAGAGCATGCCTGCGCCGGCGTGACCGATGGCGACCACGTGCTCGCCGGGCACGGGCATGTCGGTCGCGAGCGGCACGAACGGCAGACCCTTCGGCGGATCCTCGATCTTGAGGAGCGCGAGATCGCGGAGCTTGTCGTCCTTATAGACCCACGCGGTGTATTCCTTCTTGTCCCGCTCCATCCCGCCGGTCGTCTTGTCGAGGTGACCGAGGGCGATGGTCGCCTTCACTCGGAAATCCTTCTTCTCCCCGTGCTCGATCACGTGGTGGTTGGTGAGCACCCAGCCCGCCGGATCGATGATGACCCCGCTGCCCATGCCGTCGGGCACCCGCACGATGACGGTCGCTGGCGCGACCGCGCGGTACACCTCCGCCTCGCTCTTGGTCGGACGGACGGTGCTCCGCGCTCCGCTCGCCGAGTCCGACGCGAGCGCGCTCCGCTCGCGACGATCGATGAGCTTCGGGCTCGGCACGCGCCCGGACGGGAGCGGCCCGCTCGCGGCCTTCCCGCTCGACCACCCATCGGGGGTGAGCTTCGCGGGGCTCGAGCTCGCGGCGGTCGGCGGGGCGACCGGCGGCTTGGCGTCGCCGCCGCACCCGAGCTGCACCGAGAGCGCCACCACCGCCGCGCCGAGCGAACTTCTCGTGATCCGTGAACGCCAATCTTCCACGAAGCGCACCCTTTCCCTCCCCAAGCCTGGAAGCTCCTCAAGGTAGCAGAGTCCGCGCGGCTTCGCCTCACGCGAATCCGCGCTCCTCGGGGGCCCTCGGGATGGCGGTCCGTCGCGGCCGGCGGCGCAGGCCGAGCGCGCGCACCGGTGAACCCCGGCGAGGCGCGCGGCGCGCGCCGAAGCGGAGCGGCTTGCATCCGGGGCGAGTTCTTGCTTCTTACGGCCTCGATGCGCTCCTTCGAAGCTCACGCGCTCGCCGCGCTCGCGCTCTTCTCGTCGGTGGCGGGCGGCGCCGGCTGCAAGCGTGACGCGCCTCGCCCGGCAGGCGGCGCGCCGCCGGCGACCTCATCGGCGGTCGCGCCGAGCGCGAGCGCGGGCTCCATGGACGCGGGAGCGGCGGCGGACGCGGGCGCCGCACCCGACGCCGCGAGCGGCGACAGCGGCGCGGAGGCCTCGGCGACCCTCGGGAGCCGGGAAGGCTGCCCGGACGGGATGCTGCGCGTCGAGGGCGAGTACTGCCCCGCGGTGATCCAGGAATGCCTCGAAGAGCACCCGGAGTACCTCGCGCGCAAGGGCGATCCCACGGTGAGCGAGCGGTGCCTCAAGTACAAGGAGCCGACCCGCTGCGTGTCGAAGGAGCGCACGCACCTCGCCTTCTGCATGGATCTACACGAGTACCCGAACCGGGTGGGCGAGCTACCGTGGGTGCTCGTGTCCTTCACGCAGGCGCGCGAACGCTGCAAGGCCGAGGGCAAGCGCCTCTGCACGGAGGATGAGTTCAACTTCGCGTGCGAGGGCCCCGACATGCGCCCCTACGCGACCGGGTTCGTCCGCGAGCCGGAGGCGTGCAACCTCGACAAGCCCTACGTCTTCCCCGATCACTCGAGGCGGATGCTCTGGTACGAGAGCTGCCAGAAGAACGAGCGCTGCGCCGCGGAGCTGAAGCGCCTCGATCAGCGCCTCCCGATCGGCGCGCGCGACACCTGCGTCTCCTGGGCGGGGCTCATCGATCTCAACGGCAACGTGAACGAGTGGGTGGACCTCCCCGGCAAGGAGTACCCGAACCGCAGCGGCCTGAAGGGCGGCTGGTGGGGGCCGGTGCGGAGCCGCTGCCGCCCGACCGTCACGTTCCACAAGGAGAACGACTACGGCTACGAGGCCGGCTTCCGGTGCTGCAAGGACGTCTCCTCGAACGGTGACGCGGCCGCGCCCGGCGAAGCGCGGGACGCCGCGGACGGCGGCGCACCGGGCCGGCCGGGCCCTGCGGTCGCTCCCGGCTCGAGCGAAGCGGGCGCCAGGGAGTGAGCCCGCATGGCTCCGCCTCGCGCTGCGGCTTACGGTAAGTCTCCGCCGCTCGACCCACCCTCGGCCCCGGAGCAGGGGGCCGCGCCCGGCAGCCCACGAGCCCATCCAGCCGCCGCTCCGCTCGTCATTTGCTGAATCGATGCTCGATTCTGGCTCATCGCACTTACTAGCCTGACGACGCCTCAGCCAAGTTCAGCTGGCTTGTTGCATCTAACTGCATAATCGATACATTATGCATTCTTGATGCAAAATCGACCGACGAAGGCCGAGAGCGCCGGCCGCAGGGCCGATTTCTGAGGTATGAGTGGGCTGGTTGCGTGAGCTCATGGCGTCGGCCCGGCCCTCGGTCCGGAGCTACGGGGCGCTCGCGCGCGCCGTCCTCGCGAGCCAGGCGTGGCCGGCGGGGGACCGGCCAGAGAGCCGATCACTGGCCGCCCTCTTCAGCAAGCTCGACCGCGATCTCGAGCTCGAGTGGCTCGCGGGGCGACCCGCCGTGCAGCAGGCGCTCGCCGAGGTCCTCGGCTGCGCCGTCGCCGATCTCCGCGCGGCGTTCATCCCCGGGCGGTCGCCAGAGGCGCGCGGCTCCGAGCGCCGCGTGACGCTCGATGACCTCCGCTTCGCGCGAGCGCTCGATCTGCTCGAAGAGGAGCTCTTCCCAGGGCTCCCTCCGGAGGTCACCCGCCCCGCGAGCTTCGCCCCGCTCCACTGGCTCGCGCCGGGCGGCGCTGGGCGCACGCTGGTGGGGCAGTGGCTCGAGGCGCGCGGCCTGGCCGCGTTCGTCCGCGCAGAGACCTGGACCGACGCGCTCTCGCGCATCCCGCGGAGCGGCGCGGTCTATGTCGAGCTCGAGCGCGACGACGGCGTGGCGGCCGCGCTCGCGGGCCGACCGCTCTGCGTCGCCGCGCCGTTCCCGCCGCGCGGCGATGGTTTCCACATGGTCACCTCGCCGCCGCCCGAGGAGTGGCTCGACGCGCTCGTCGACTGGGTCGCCGCGCGCCTGCCGGAGGACGGACGCTTCGACGCGGAGCGCACGCGCACTTGGCTCCGCGCGACCGGGCTGGTCGACACGCCCGGGACCGCGCTCGGGCTCTGCGGGCTCGCGGACTCGCTCGGCGCTCGCAAGCTCGAGCACCGCTCGCTCGCCGAGCTCGCCGAGCGCTTCTACCGCGACCGGCTCCGCGCATCGACGGGGTCCACCAGCGCGGAAGCGTCGTGGGTCGAGCGGCGCGGCTTCCGCGTGCTGGTCGGCATGGCCCAGCGCGTGCTCACGGACTCGGACGCGCCGCTCGACGCGCCGCGCGAGCCGGAGGAGTGGCTCGAGCTGGTGCCGGAGGAGCACCGCCTCGGCGCGGATCTCGAGTGGCTGCGCGCGACGCTCGTGAAGCGCGGCGGCGCCATCGGACGCGCCGACGTCGAGCGCGCCGCGCGCGAGGTGCCGCCGGGCGCGTTCCGCGTGGTGCGCGCGCTCCGCGGCGCGGGCCTCTTCGAGCCGCTCCCCGGCTCGACGCGCGAGCGGCTCCGCCCGCGCTGGCTCGCGCGCGTGGTCGACGAGCTCGCCCGCCGCGAGCTCGTGCGCGGTTCGCCCTTCGAGTGGGGCGAGGCCCTCCTCCACGAGCACGGCGCGGCCGGAGTCGCGCGCGAGCTCGCCGCGCGCGTCCGCCGGGGCGACCACCCGGTGAGCCTCGTGCTCGAGCTCGAGAGCGACGGCAACCCGGCCTTCGCCGCCGCCCTCGAGGCGGTCTTCCGCGTGAGCGGGCTCGCGCTCGCGGAGGGCGGAGAGCGGCCGAGCGACGAGCTCGAGGAGCTCTACGACGCGGGCGTCGCGCTCGCCGTCCGCCTCCCGGGTGAGCTGCCGCGACCACGGATCGGCTACCCGCGCGGCCGGGGCGCGCTCAGCGACGGGGCGTGGCTGCTCGCCGCCCTCTCGCTCAGCGAGGGTCTGCCGATCCGGCGCGGAACCCGGCCCGGACCGCTCCGCCCGTGGCCGGGAGGCGCCGAGCCGCGGGAGGTGCGGCGCGTGCTCGACGCCATCTACCAGGCGGTGCTCCGCGGAGACGCGCCGCTCCACGCCTTCCTGGTCGTCGATCGGCTGCGCGCGCTGGTCGGCAGCGTCGCGCTCGACGGGGGGGCGCCGCACCCGCTCGAGCTACCGGGCATCGCGCTCGACGAGAGCGCGCATGGCGTCCTCGCCTGGTCGACCCTCGCGGCCCTCGCGCCGCTCCGACCAGCCCTCCCCGCCCTCGAGCTCCTGTCGCGGGCGCGCGGGGTCGCCTTCTCCGAGGTCGCGCTCGCCCTGTGGAACGCGTGGCGCGAGGCGAAGCGCCCGAGGCTCACCGGCTCGCTGCTCGATCCGAGCGGCGCGCACGCGGCGCTCGCGTTCGCGCACGCGCCCGCGCTCGCGCTCGAGGAGCTCATCACGACGCCCGAGGCGAGCGGCGCGCCGCTGCCGTGGACGAGCTTCGACGCGCCGCAGTGGGCTGCGCTGGTCGCCGCCGCGCCGCGCGCGCCCGAGGCGGCGTGGGAAGCGCTCGGGCTCGCGCGAGCCTACGAGCTCATCCCCGAGGCGCACGCGCTCGTCGCGCTCGAGAGCGTCTCCGATCCGCGCGCGGTCCGCGCGCTCGGGCGGCGGTTCCCGGACGCGATGGTCGCGCGCGCGCTCGCGAGCGCGCTCCCGGAGCGCCTCGCGCTCGCGCGAGCCTCCGAGGGGGCGAGCGCTCGAGCCCTGCTCCGCTCGTTCCTCACCGTCGAGGAGCCCGCGAACCTACCGCCCGCGGAGCTCGACGAGCTGCGCGGCTGGCTCGCCGGCCTGATCGCCGAGCGCGGCGCCGACTGGCGCGAGGCCTACCAGCTCCTCGCGTCGATCGAGCGGAGCCTCGCGCCGGCGGGAATGGCCGGGTAACCGCGCTACCGCCCGGCGCTCGCCGCCGCGCGCGGGCCCGGCGGCGTGTACGCGCCGTCGCCGTCCACGTCGACGAAGATCGGGTTGGTGACCGCGAACGGCACCGTGCGCGGACCCGGCAACACCTCCGCCAGCGCGCGGTCGCCGCGCGCGATCACCGTGATGAACGCGTCGCGCTCGAGGTGGAGCGCCGGCTCCCACGCGAGCCGCTCGACGCCGTCGCCCTCGACCCGTCGCTCGCTGACTCGCCGATCATCGACCCAGAGCTCGACCCGGGTGACGTCGATCCACGGCGCCGCGCGCACTCGGATCTTGGCGACGACCGTGCCCCCCTCCGCCGACGCGAGGGAGCCCGGCCCCTCTTCGCCGATATGAAACTCGATGAGCGGCCCCGTCGTGACGAGGGCGCGCCCTTGACGGAGCGCGCGCGCGATTTCGCGCGGCTCGGCCTGCCCCGCCTCGACGTAAGTGCGCGGGTAGCCCGCCCACTGGTAGACGAGGCTGTGCGAGTCGGAGTTGCCGACCGCGGTGAAGCGGCGGCCGGCGAGCAGGAGGGCGCGCCAGTCGGCGAGCGTCTGCTCGACCTCGGCCAGGTTGCCGCGCGAGAACCCATTGAAGACCTCGAGCGTGTCGAAATCGAAGGAGAAGCCGGGCCGCTCGGCGGTCGCGCGCGCCGGCTCCAGCTTGCCCAGGTCGAAGTAGCCGATACCCGGGCTCATGCGCGGATGGTTCACCTGGATGATGGCGCGCGGCGCGCGCTCGCGCACGCTCGCGAAGAACTCCGCTGGCGCCACCGTGAAGGGTGGCGGCTCGCCCAGCGGGTACGGGAACGCGTTGAAGTGCCCCCAGCTCGCCGTGGTGATCTCGACGCCGGTCGCGGTGGCGAGCTGCCCGCCGGCGAACGGCGCGTAGTCGGTGACGACGTTATGATCGGTGGCGACCGCAAAATCGAGCCCCTCGGCGACGAGCGCTGCCACTCGATCGGCGACCGGTAGGCCGGTGTCGCCGCTCGGAGCTGCGTGCAGGTGAAAATCGCAGGCGAGCGCGCCGGGGGTGTCGACGAGGTGCGGCAGCACCGCGCGGACGCGCGCGCCCGACTCGGCGGTGACCTCGAGGTCGTGCGTGTCGAGCCCATACTCGACGCCGTGGGTGAAGAGCACGCGGTAGCGCCCGGGAGGCAGCTCGACCGCGCCCGCGCCGCTCCGCGTGTACGAGACCATGGCCGCGCCGCCGGCGAGGTGCGGTGGCCCGAACGCTGGGTCCGGCGTCCCGTCGATGCCGCGAAATACCAGCCGGGCGGGCAGCAGTCGCCCGTCGGCGCCGGTCACTTCATAGCGAAGCTGCCCCGGCGCGCGCACCAGGAAGCGCGGCTCCGCCACCTGCTCCGCGGTGACCTCGATCGAGCGCTCGTCGTCGCCGCCCGGCGCCCGGAGCACGAGTCGCCATTTTCCAACCGGAAGTGCGAGCTCGAACGCCCCGCTCGGGTCGACCTCGACCGCGAGCGCGAGCGCGCCGTCAGGGCTCGTCGCCTCGACGCTCGCCCACGCGGGCGCCGGCGCGAGCCGCCCGCGTACCCTGCCGATGGCGGCGCCGCTCGCGCGCCACGCGGGCTCGGCGAGCGCGGCGATGTCGCCCTCGCGCGTCACCAGCACGCGCCGCACGCGCACGCTCGAGCCCGGCGCGAGCTCGACCGGCGGCGACCACGCGATGAGCGGTATGGTCGCCTCGCCGCCGCTCCTGCACTCGAAATCGGACGCGCCATCGGGCGACGCGAGGGCGTACGAGAGCCTCCGCCCGCGCCGCGCCGCCCAAGCCGCGCGCGCTCCGCGAGGCCCCCGCTCGACGCTCCCGATCCCGGGGATCCACGCCGCGCCGCCGATGGTGGTGAGCCGATCTCCGAGGGAGAGCTGGCGGAGCGGCGCAGCACCGCGGTTGGTGGCCACGCTCTCGACCTGGAGCGCTCCCCGCGCGAGCGTGAGCTCGGTCACCACGATGAGCGCGCCGTCCGGCGTCGCGCGCACCACGCGCACCCCGGCGCGGCGCGCATCGGCGAGGGGCTCCACGCTCCGAACCACGAGCGCGAGCCCGCGCGCGACCACGTCGAGCTGGGTGAGCTCGTGCCCCGTGAAGCGCGCGGGCGCCAGCTCGAGCACCGCGCCGCGCGCGAGCTCGCGCTCCGGGGTTCCGCCTCGTCCGATGACCGCGCGGAGCTCACGTGACTCGAGCAGGAGGTCGCCGGCGCGCCCGCTCGCGGCGCCGCCGCTCGACGCGCTCGCGCGGGTGAGCTCCGTCACGCGCACGCCGCCGCGCGCGAGGTCGAGCGGGTGTGACACGGGCGCCGCCCGTGGGCACGCGGCGAGCGCGCCAAGAGCGAGAGCGGGCCCGAGCGGCCACAGACGCGCGATGGTCGACACCCGAGCCCGGAGCATCGCGCGACCCGGCTCCGCGGGCGAGCGCAAACCACCCGCGCGGGATTTCAGGGCTACGTTCGGCTAGCCTACGCGCTCATGAGAGCCGTCACCGTGTCGGGAGCCTTCGGGCTCGACCATCTCCGCATCGAGGAGCGCCCCGAGCCCGAGCCGGGGCCCGGACAGGTGAAGCTCAGGATGCTCGCCGCGTCGCTGAACTTCCGCGATTTGCGCATGGTGCTCGGCCAGTACAACCCGAAGCAGCCGCTGCCGTTCGTGCCCTGCTCGGACGGCGTGGGCGAGGTGATCGCGCTCGGCGCGGGCGTCACGCGAGTGAAGGCGGGTGAGCGGGTGTGCCCCATTTTCGCCCCTGGATACCGCGCCGGGCGGCCGACCCGCGCGCGGCTCCGGAGCACGCTCGGCGGCCCGCTCGACGGCACCTTGGTCGACTACCTGGTCATCGACGCCGAGGACGTCGTCCCCGCGCCACCGCACCTCACGGACGCGGAGGCGGCGAGCCTCCCGTGCGCGCCGGTCACGGCCTGGAATGCGCTGGTCGAGCAAGGGGGCCTGCGTCCGGGCGACACCGTGCTGGTGGAGGGCACCGGCGGCGTCTCCATCTCCGCCCTCCAAATCGCAAAGCTCATGGGCGCGCGCGTCATCGTCACGAGCAGCTCGGACGAGAAGCTCGAGCGAGCGCGCGCGCTCGGCGCCGACGAGACGATCAACTACGCGCGCGATCCCGGCTGGGGCAAGACCGCGCGCGCCATGACCGACGAGGGCGTCGATCACGTGGTCGAGGTCGGCGGCGGCAAGACCATCGGCGAGGCGCTCCGCGCGGTCCGCGTCGGCGGCACCATCAGCGTGATCGGGGTGCTCTCCGGCGTCGCCACCGATCTCTCGCTCTTGCCCATCCTGATGGGCAACGTGCGGCTGCAGGGCGTCCTGGTCGGGAGCCGCGAGTGCTTCGAGGGGCTCGCGCGCGCGTGGACCCAGGGCGGCGTGCGCCCGGTGGTGGACCGCGAGTTCGCGCTCGCGGACCTGCGGGCGGCGCTCGAGCACCTGCAGGCGGGCGCGCACTTCGGCAAGCTCGCGATCCGAATCGCGCCCTGACCGACCGCGGCTCGGCGCGCCAAGGTCACTTCACGGGCGCTTTGCAGGCGATACTCCCGCCCTGCGCCACGCACGTCTTGCCCGTCGGGCACCGCTCGTCCGGGGCGAACTCACCGCGCGCGCAGCGGACCATACCGCGCCGATCCGGCGCGCACGCCACCTGTCCCTCGAGCCGCGCGTCGCAGGCGTCGCCCTCCGCCGCGACCGACAGGTCGCAGTCGAGCTTCCCACCGGGCGCGACCGCGCAGCCGTCGTCGCCCCGGCACCGGTAGAGCGCGGTCAGCTTCCCCGCGGCGCACGCGAGCAGGGTCTTGCCGTCCAGGCTGCACGCCTTCGTCGCGGCGTCGTGGCAGGCGTCGCCCTCCGCCGCGACCGAGGTGTCGCAGCGCGCGCGACCGTCCTCGGTGTCGCATCCGCGCGGCCCGCGGCACTCGACCGCGAGATACGCCGCGCCCCGACAGGCGAGGAGTCGCTTCTCGCCCAGGCAGATCGCGGCGCCCTCGTCGTCGCGCGAGCACGGATCGCCGGGGCGGTTCGCCGAGATGTCGCACGCGACCCCGTCCGCGGTCACCGCGCAGCCCTTGGGGCCGCGGCAGGGCGTCGAGACGTAGCGGCCGTCGCTGCACACGAGCTCGGAAGCAGCGCCCTCGCAGCGCGCCTCGCCCTGCTTGCAGGAGCCGCCCGGCCGCGGAGTGCAGGCCGCCGCGGCGAGCGCGACGAGCAGGAGCCGCGCGCTCATGAAGCTCACTCGTATCGCGAGGCAGCGCAGCATGGTCGGGTCCCTCTCGGGAGCGGCCAGCATACCCGGTTCGGGTTCGAGCGGCGCCGAGCGGCGGCTCCACCACAGAAAAAGGGCGCCGCGACCAGCGCGACGCCCTTCCGAGCTCCTCTAGCTTGCCACGCGGGCTCAGCCGCGGCGAGCACGGCGGCGACGCCCAGCGGCGAGCGCCCCGGCACCCAGGATGAGCCCGAGCGCCGCCGCGGCGTTGCCCACCGGCGTGCCGGGCGCCACCGCGCAGCTCGCGCTGGCGCTCGCCTCGCCCTCACAGCTGTTGCCGCTGCAGCTCCCGCTCGCCTGCGCGCTCACGTCGACGTGCGCCTTGAGGTACGCGTCGAGGGCGTCGATGCACTTTTTCATGTTGCCGCCCTGATCGACGTACTGGCCGTCGCAGAAGAGCGCGCCGTCCGGCTTCTCGCACTGCGCTTCGCAGCCGCCCTGGAGGTTCGCCGTGCACTCGCCGTAGCCCTTTGCCTGGCAATTCACCTGGCAGTCGATCCGGGCGTTGGCGGTGCAGCTCCCCTGGCAGCTCGCCTGGCAGCGCGCTTTGCAGTCCGCGCTCGGCGGGGTGGCCTTGCAGCTCGCGTTGCAGTTGGCCTGCACCGTCGCCTTGCACTGGGCATGGCACTCGGCCTGGTTGGCGCTCGCGTTGCACTCCGCGTCGCAGTCGGCCTGCGCCGAGGCTTCGCAGCTCCCCTGGCAGTCGAAGCTCCCGGGATCTACGTTACAGTTCGCTTCGCACCCGTCGAGATCGCAGCTCCCGGTGCACTCGGCGGTGGCGCTGCCCGTGCACTCGCCGCTGCACTCCGCCTCGAGCTTACCGGCGCAAGCCGCCTGAAAGCTCACCGGCGTGCACTTCGCGGTGCAGCCGCCCTTGACCTCCACCTTGCACTCGGCGCTCGCCTCGACGTTGATGTTGCCGCAGTCGGCGAGCCCGGCGTGGGCGACGGACGTCGTGAGCATCGGCGCGGCAAAGAGGAGCGCGCCGGTGAAGAAGGAAGCGATGAGGTTACGCATGATCGACTGTCTCCTATGAAAAATCAGCCCACGCAGGTCTACGAGCCAGCCGGCCCGGATCTCCCTCGTTCAGGGCTCACTCCGAGTCTAGCAGTGGCGCGCCCTCGCGCCCGAACCTGAGCGCGTCCGCGTCGTTCCAACCAGCGCGCGCAATCAGCCACTTGCCTTCGACGAGCACGGCGGGGGGCTTGTTCACTTCGCCCGTCGCACCTTCTCCCACATTCGGCGCAAGATCGGCCGGATCCCACGAGAGCACGTACCCGGCCTCTCGGAGCTTGGCCGCGAGCGGGGGCAGCGCGACGTAGGTCGCGCGCGCATGCACGTGCATGAGCACCACCGCGCCCGGCCGCACCCGCCCGAGCACCAGGTTCTCGACGTCCTCCGCCGGCCCGCCCTCCCAGTCGCGGCTGTCGATGTCCCAGAGGAAGAGATCGTACCCGAGCGAGCGCGCGATCCGCTCCTCGCGCTCGCCGTAACCCATGAAGGGTGGGCGGAAGAGGCGGCACCCGCCGTCGTCCGCGCCGCGCGCGATCTCGTCGCGGATGCGCGCCTCGGTCATCCACGCCTTCGACAGGTTGACGTGACTATAGGTGTGGTTGCAGACCCGGTGCCCGGCCTCGACCGCGCGCGGGATGAACTCGGGGTGGCGCTCGGTCCACTTGCCGGTCGGGAAGAAGAGCGCCCGGATCCGGAGCTCGGCGAGGAGCGCGAGGAGTCGGTCCGCCTGCTTCGGCGAGCTGGCGCCGTCGTCGAAGGTGAAGATGACGTTCCCACCGCGTCCGGGCTCGATGCGCGCGGGCGCCGGCACCTGGCTCCGGAACGTCCAGCGCTCGCCCATGACCACGCCGCCGTCGGGGGCGACCCCGCCGACCCGCACCGTGTACTCGCGCCCTTGCGCGAAGGGCTCGTGCTCGAAGGCGACCGTCGCGGCGTCGCGCCAGACGAACCGCCCGGCCACCGGCGGCTCGACGACGAACGCGCGCTCCACCATGGCCGGCTCGACCGCATGATCGAAGCGCACCAGCACCGGCTCGCCGAGCGCGACGCGCTCGCCGCGCGGAGCGCTCTCGAGCACCTTCACCGGGTAGGGCGCGAGAGCCGGTCGCGCGCCCGGCGCCTCGGCGCGCGTCGGCGCGGGCGCGGGCTCCGCGCGGAGCTCGACGGGACGCGCGGCGCCCCCGGGCGCCCCCGCGTCCGAAGCGCACGCGGCGATGGCGATCCACGCGAGGAGAGCGAGCCGGTGCACCGCGCGCCATCATATCGCCCGCGCGCGCCGCCGTAACTCCTCTTCCGGAGCGCTCGCACGCTCCAGGCTGCTGGCTTCGCGTCGCGGCCGGCGTCGCGGACGTCCGCACCGCCGGCCGCGACGGACCGGCGAGCCCTCCACCTTCCCCCGCCGCGGTCGAGCTCGTCGAGGCGCGGAGCCGCCGTGGCATGTGCGTGAGCGGAGGCGCCCCGACGCGCTCGCTCGGCTCCCCCGTGCGCGCCGAGGAGCGGCTCGCGGTAGCGGCGCCCGAGCGCCGGGCCGCGGCGCGCCCAGGTACCGCCGGGCGGTCTCGCCGCGCGGGCGCGGCGAAACGCTCGGGTGAACCGGCGCCCTTCGCGCGGGTCGCGCAGGGTCCGATTGCCAGAGGCGCGGGAGGCCAGGTAGAGTCCGCGGCGATGCACGGGGTGCTCATGCTCGAGCGGGTCTGCTCGGCGACCATGCACTCCAACGTGCCCGCTGGATGAGAGGGGAACATGCAATCGAGCATCATCACCACCGTGTTCTTGCCCTTGGCGCTGGGCGTGATCATGCTCGGGCTCGGGCTTTCCTTGTCGCTCGCCGACTTCCGGCGCGTGGTCGTCTACCCGCGGGCGGTGTTCGTCGGCCTGGCCTGCCAGATGCTGCTCTTGCCGGCGGTCTGCTTTGGCATCGCGCGGGGCTTCGGGTTGCCGCCCGAGCTGGCGGTCGGCCTGATGCTGCTGTCGGCCGCGCCGGGCGGCGCCACCGCCAATCTCTTCAGCCACCTGGCCAAAGGGGACGTCGCGCTGAACATCACGCTCACGGCGGTGAACAGCGTGCTCTCACTGTTCGTGCTGCCGTTCATCGTGAACCTGTCGCTCGAGGCGTTCATGGGGGCCGGGAAGGCCATCCCGCTCCAGTTCGACAAGGTGATCCAGGTGTTCGCCATCGTGCTCGTGCCGGTCTCGATCGGCATGCTGATCCGCGCGAAGAAGCGCACCCTCGCGGGCCAGCTCGACAAGCCGGTCCGGCTCTTGTCGGCGGTGTTCTTGGTGCTGGTGATCGCCTCGGCGGTGGCCAAGGAGCGCGCCAACCTCGGCGATTTCTTCCGGCAGGTGGGCCTGGCAGCGCTCACCTTCAACCTCGCGAGCATGATGGTGGGCTATTTCGTGCCGCTTCTGCTCAGGGTCGAGCGCCGTCAAGCCATCGCGATCGGTATGGAGATCGGCATCCACAACGGCACGCTCGCCATCGCCATCGCCTCGGCGCCCACCCTGCTCAACAACTCGACGATGGCCATTCCGGCGGCGATCTACAGCCTCATCATGTTCTTCACGGCGGGCGCGTTCGGTTGGCTGGTGTCGCGGCGCGGGAACGAGCCTGCCGCCGCGACCGCGGCGCTCCGCGTCCCGGAAGAGTGAGACGGCTCGCGCTCGGTCGAGCAACCTAGACTTTCGCTCGGGGTCTCGTAAGCTCCGCGTCGATGGGCTCGCCTCGCACCCGCCCTCGAGCGGCTCTCGAGGCGCCCGCCGGCTCGGAGCCAGGCGCGCTCGCGCGGGAGCGCGCGGCGCGCCCACCGCGAGCCGCGGCGGGCCGCGTCGAGATCATCGAGGGGGACAACCTGCCCGTCCTCCGCGATTTTCCCGACGCGTCCTTCGGGCTCATCTACATCGATCCGCCGTTCAACACCGGACGCGCTCGAGCGCACACCCAAATCGAGACCTCCCGCGACGAGCGCGGCGATCGCGTGGGCTATCAGGGAAAGCGCTACCGAACCACGGTGCTCGGGAGGCGCGCCTATCGCGACTCCTTCGAGGACTACCTCGGCTTTCTGACCCCGCGGCTCGAGGAGGCGTTCCGGGTGCTCGAGCCCACCGGGAGCCTATTTCTCCACCTCGACTACCGCGAGGTCCACTACGCGAAGGTCCTGCTCGACCGAATCTTCGGGCGCGAGTGCTTCATCAACGAGATCATCTGGGCCTATGACTACGGCGCGCGCGCGACGCGCCGCTGGTCCCCCAAGCACGACAACATCTTATTTTACGCGAAGGACCCGCGCCGGTACTGCTTCAATTACGACGCCATCGATCGCATCCCGTACCTGGCCCCCTCGCTCGTTACCCCCGAGAAGGCGGCGCGCGGCAAGACGCCGACCGACACCTGGTGGCACACCATCGTGAGCCCCACCGGAAAAGAGAAGACGGGTTACCCCACCCAGAAGCCGCTCGGCATCCTCGATCGTATCGTGCGAGTACACTCTCGTCCGGGCGACCGCGTGCTCGATTGCTTCGCCGGTAGCGGCTCGTTCGGCGAGGCCGCCGCGCGGCTCGGGCGCGACGCGGTGCTCATCGACGAGAGCGCCGACGCCATCGCCATCATGAAGCGCCGACTCGCGAGCTGGGAACGCCCGGCGGGAGCGCGCGACGCGGGCGGTGCGGCAAGCCCTGAGGTCGGCAAGGACCAAGCCCGCTCATGACGGCCGAGGCGCGCCTCGGCCTCGTCATCCTCGCCGCCTCGCTCTCGTCTTCGGGTTGTCGGTCCAGCGCGGAATCGCCCCGACCGGATCCGCCGAGCGCGGTCGCACCGCGCGGTTCCGCGCCGGGCCGACCACCCTCCCTCCCGAGCCCGGGGCCCGCGACATCCTCGCTGACGGCGGCGTCAGCCTCCGCCAGCGCGTCGCAGCATGCGCGTGAAGAGCCCGCGCCGAGCCTAGTGACGACGGCGTCACCGCTCGAGCCGGAGCGCGGCTCGCCTGCGGCGCGCGCGCCGCGCGTGCCCGAGCCGCTCGCGGTGAACGCCGGCTTCGCGGGGCCGGTCGACGTGACCCGGGACGCGGCGTGGCTCGCGCGCCTCGCGACCTCGCCCATCGCGCGCGCGACGCGCAACCGGGGCGGCGCGACCGTCACCCTCCGCCTCACCTTCACCGACGGTGCGCGCGCGGTATTCAAGCCGGAGCAGACGCACAGCGCCGGTAACTACCGCGCCGAGATCGCCGCGTACCATCTCGATCGGCTGCTCGGCTTCGGGCGCACGGCGCCGGTCGCCGGGCGACGGGTGGCGCGCGAGTGGCTCCGCGCGAGCCTGGCGGCGAGCGGCGCGGACGCCGCGTGGCTCGAGCGCTTCGATCGCGAAGTCGTCGCGCGAGATGGGCTCGTCGCGGGCGCGGTGGTCGCCTGGCATGAGGGGCGGCTCGTGCCGGTCGAGCCGCCGCGCGGCTGGACGGAGTCCGTGCCCGACGAGCTCCGCGCGCGCGTGCCCGAGTGGTCGGATCTTACCGTCTTCGATTATCTCATCGACAACCCCGATCGCCAGAGCGGCGGCAACGTGCTCGCGCTCGGCCGCGCGGGGGGGCTCATCTTCCTCGACAACGCCGCGGGCTTCACCGACGCGCGCGCCCGCGCGGGGTTCTCGCTCGAGAAGCGGCTCGCGCCGCTCTGCTGGTTTCGACCGGAGACGGTGGCGGCGCTCCGCCACTCGCCCGCGCTCGGCGGCGCGCTCGAGCGCTCGCTCGCGAGCGATGCGCTCGCGCCGGTGCTCGCCGAGCGGCACTACGCTGCGCTCGACACGCGGGCCGCGAGGGTGCTCGCGCACGTCGACGAGTGCGCGGCGCGCGGCGCGCTCGAGCCGCCGCTCACAGCCCCAGCTGCTTCGCGATGATGATCTTCATGATCTCGCTGGTGCCGGCGAAGATGCGCTGCACGCGCGCATCCATGTAGGCCCGCGTCACCGGGTACTCGAGCATGTAGCCGTAGCCGCCGAAGAGCTGCAGGCACTCGTCGACCACCTCGCCGACCATCTCGGTCTGCCAGAGTTTTGCCATGCTCGACTCCTTCACCACGAATTTCCCGGCGAGGTGCTCACCGATCAGCTTGTCGAGGAAGGCGCGGCCCACCTCCACCTTGGTGGCGCACTCGGCGAGCTTGAATTTCGTGTTTTGGAAGGCGGCGAGGGGCTTGCCGAACGCGCGGCGCTCCTGCACGTATCGCACGGTGTCGGCGAGCACCTGCTCGGCGGCGGCCTGGGAGCCGATGGCGACGCAGAGCCGCTCCTGCTGGAGCTTCTTCATCAGCATCGTGAAGCCCGAGCCCTCCTCGCCGAGGCGGTTCGCGACGGGCACGCGACAGCCGTCGAAGGCGAGCTCTGCCGTGTCCTGCGAGGGCATGCCCATCTTGGCGAGCTTCTTGGCCTTGATGAACCCGGGGCGCTCGGCCTCGACCACGATGAGCGAGATCCCCTGGTGCGCGTTCTTGGGATCGAGATCGGTCTTGGCGGCGACCACGCACAGATCGCAGAGGATTCCGTTCGAGATGAAGGTCTTCGCGCCGTCGAGGATGTACTCGTCGCCCTCGCGCCGCGCCGTCGTGGTGATGCCGGCGAGGTCCGAGCCGGTGCCCGGCTCGGTCATCGCGATCGCGGTCACCAGCTCGCCCGACGCGCAGCCGGGGAGCCAGCGCGCCTTCTGCTCGTCGTCCCCGAATTCGTGGAGATACGGGACGACCACGTCCGAGTGGAGCGACAGCGCGAACCCCGACTCGTAGACGCGCGCGAGCTCCTCCATGACGACCACCGAGTGCAGGAAGTCCCCGCCCGCGCCGCCGTGCTCGGTCCCCATCCACGGGCAGAGGAAGCCCCCCTCGCCCGCCTTCCGCCACGCCTCCCGATCGACCATGTGCGCCTCGTTCCAGCGCGATTGGTTCGGCACCACCTCACGTTCGAGGAATTTCCGGAACGACTGGCGAAAGAGCTCGTGCTCTTCATTGAACAAGCTGCGATCCACGGCGATACCTCCTCGGGGTGGGAAATCCCGCGGCAGCATAACGCAGCCCGCGCGGCGGTCGCCAGCCGCGCGAGCGCTCGGGCTCTACCCGCGCCCACCGGGTCGCGCGGCGCCGTCAGATATGGAGCGCGCGCTCGTCCACCGCGAGCGCCGCCTCGTGCACGGCCTCGGCGAGCGTCGGGTGCGCGTGGCAGGTGCGAGCGATGTCCTCCGAGCTTGCGCCGAACTCGATGGCGGCCACGAGCTCCGCGATGAGGTCGCCCGCGCGCGGCCCGAGGATGTGCGCACCGAGCACGCGATCCGTCTCGGCGTGGGCGAGCATCTTCACGCGCCCGTCGGTCTGCCCGAGGGCGCGCGCGCGCCCGTTGGCCGAAAATGGGAAGCTCCCCTTCCGATACGGCACGCCGCTCGCGGTGAGCTCCTCTTCCGTCTTGCCTACCGCGGCGACCTCGGGGTGCGTGTAGACGACCGCCGGGATGGCGTCGTAGTTCACGTGCCCGTAGCCGGTCACGATGCGCTCGACGCACGCCACGCCCTCCTCGCTCGCCTTGTGCGCGAGCATGGGCCCGGCGATGACGTCCCCGATCGCGTACACGCTCGGACTCGCCGTCCGATACGCCTCGTCGACCGGGATCCGCCCGCGCCGATCGGTCTCGAGTCCGAGCGCATCGAGGCCGAGCCCCTCGGTGTTCGGCACCCGCCCCACCGCGAGCAGCACGCGGTCGCAGCGGATGGGCTCCGCGCCATCGATCTCGACCACCGCGCCGTCACCGGCTCTGCGCGCCCCGGTCACCCGCGCGCCGAGCCGAAACTCGAGCCCTTGCTTGGCGAGCACCTTGCGGGCCTCGTCGGCGAGCTCGCCATCCATCCCCGGCAGGATCCGGTCGAGGTACTCGACCACGGTGACCTTGGCCCCGAGCCGCGACCACACGCTCGCCATCTCGAGACCGATCGCGCCGGCGCCGATCACGACCAGGTGCTTCGGCACCTCCGCGAACGCGAGCGCCTCGGTGCTGGTCACCACGCGCTCGCCGTCGAGCTCCACGCCCGCGAGCGGCGCCACCCGACTCCCGGTGGCGATGATGACGTGCTTCGCCTCGAGCGCTTCGCCGCCCACCTCGATCCGCCCGGGCGCTAGGAAGCGCGCGTGCCCAGCGTAGCGAGCAATTTTCCGCTTCTTGAACAGGAACGCGACGCCGCCCGTGTTCGCCTTCACGACCGCGTCCTTCTTCTTCTGCATCTTGGCGAGATCGAGCGAGACGCCGGACACGTTCACGCCGAAGCTGGCAAGCTCGTGGTTCGCCTGGTGGAAGAGCTCGCTCGCCTCGAGGAGCGCCTTGCTCGGGATGCAGCCGACCCGCACGCAGGTGCCGCCGAGCTCGCTCTCCTTCTCGACGCAGCCGACGTCGAGCCCGAGCTGAGCGGCGCGAAGCGCCGCGACGTAACCGCCGGGTCCGGCGCCGATTACGATGATGTCGTGGGATTTTGCCACTTCAAACCTCGAGGAGGATGCGCTCCGGAGTCTCCACGCACTCCTTGATACGCTTCAAGAAGGTGACCGCCTCGCGGCCGTCGATGATGCGGTGATCATAGGTCACCGCGACGTACATCATCGGGCGAATCACCACTTGCCCGTCCCGCGCCACCGGGCGCTCCTGGATGGCGTGCATCCCGAGGATCGCGCTCTGCGGTGGGTTGATGATCGGCGTCGAGAGGAGGTTGCCGTAGATGCCGCCGTTGGTGATGGTGAAGGTGCCACCGCTCAGCTCGTCGAGCCTGAGCTTGTTGTCGCGCGCGCGCGCTCCAAAGTCTTGGATGGCGAGCTCGATCTCCGCGAAGCCGAGCCGCTCGGCGCTGCGAAGTACCGGCACCACCAGCCCGCGGCCGCCGCCGACCGCCACGCCGATGTCGTAGTAGTTCCGATAGACGATGTCGGTGCCGCGGATCTCCGCGTTCACCTGCGGCACCAGCTTGAGCCCCTCGATGGCCGCCTTCACGAAGAAGCTCATCATGCCGAGCTTGATGCCGTAGCGTTCCTGGAAGAGCGGCTGATGCTGCTTTCTCAGCGCCATCACCGCGGTCATGTCGATCTCGTTGAAGGTGGTGAGGAGCGCCGCGGTCTGCTGCGACTCGACCAGGCGCTCGGCGATGCGCTTTCGCATCGGGCTCATCGGGACCACCTCTTCCACCCGCGCGCCCGGCGGCGGTGACGGGGCCGGCCTCGGCTCCCTGGCGGGCGCGGCCGGGCGCGCCTCGGCGCGGAGCGCGTCCTCCTTGAGCACCCGCCCGCCCGGACCGGTCGCGGTCACCTCGGCCGCGTCGAGCCCTCGCTCGGCGAGCACGCGCCGCGCGCTCGGCATCACGCGCGCGTACCCTTCCGGCGGAATGGCGCTCGCGCTCACGCTCGATTTCGGCGGCGGCTCGTTCGCCGGGGAGGATGGCTGGGGCGGCGCGGCCGGCGGCGCGGTGCGCTTCGCGGGCGCCGTCGCGGCGGGCGCGGGCGGCCCGGCAGCGACCGCTGGCCTCGGCGCTGGCGCGCCGGCGCTGGCCCCGGCGCCCTCGGTCATCAGCCCAATGACGTCGCCTACGCTCGCGACGGCGCCCTTGGCGGCGCGAATCTCGCTGATGACCCCGCTCACCGGCGCAGGGAGCTCGACCGTCACCTTGTCCGTCTCGATGGTCACGACCGGCTCATCCTGCGCGACGCGGTCGCCGACTTGCTTCAGCCAGTCGCCGATCTGCACCTCGGTGATGGACTCGCCAACCTCGGGAACCTTGAGCTCGATAGACATGAACGGGCGCCTCCTTGATGGCCGAATGCGTGTCTAGCTCCCCGAGCCCGGCCGGGGAAGCCCTGAAGTCTCTCTAGTCAGAAGCCGCGCGCTCGGGCTCAGCCCTTCGCCGGGCGCTCGAACGCGCGCTCGAGGAGCGCCTGCTGCTCGAGCTTGTGGCTGCTCGCCGAGCCGGTGGCGGGGCTCGCCGACTCCGGGCGATAGGCTCCCGAGAACGGGAAGCGCCCGAGGAGCCCATCCCCGAAGCGCGCGCGGAGGTAACGCCACGCGCCCATGTTCTCCGGCTCGTCCTGCGCCCAGACGACGGGCGTGCCGTCGCGATAACCCTCGAGCGCGCGCGCGAGGTGCTGCTCGGCGAGCGGATAGAGCTGTTCGAGCCGCAAGATGGCGACGTCCTTCCGCCCGAGATCTTCGCGGTGCTTGTCGAGGTCGTAATAGACCTTGCCGCTCGAGAGGAGGATCTGCTGGATCTTCCCGCGCGCCTCGAGTGTGGTCGCGTGCGCGTCGGGCAAGATGCGCTCGAATCCACCCGCCGCGCAGTCGTCGAGCGAGCTGGTCGCGTGCGGGTGCCGGAGCAGGCTCTTCGGGGTGAAGACGATGAGCGGCTTGCGCCAGGGTCGGAGCGCTTGACGTCGGAGCAAGTGGAAGTGCTGCGCCGGCGTGCTCGGCTGCGCGATTTGCATGTTGTCCTCCGCGGACAACATGAGAAACCGCTCGAGCCGCGCGCTCGAGTGCTCGGGGCCCATCCCCTCGAACCCGTGGGGGAGGAGCATCACGAGCCCCGAGAGGCGCTTCCACTTGTCCTCGGCGCTGCTCAGGAACTGATCGATGATGACCTGGGCGGCGTTGGCGAAATCGCCGAATTGCGCCTCCCACAAGACGAGCGCGTCGGGCCAGTCGAGGCTGTAACCGTACTCGAAGCCGAGCACTCCGGCCTCGCTGAGCGGGCTGTTATGGATCTCGAGCGGGCCCTGGCGCGGCGAGAGGTGCGCGAGCGGCATGTATTGGTGGCCGTCCTCGACGTCGTGCAAGACCGAGTGGCGCTGGCTGAACGTCCCGCGCTCGCAGTCCTGCCCGGTCATCCGCACGCGCATCCCGCCCTCGAGCAGGGTCGCGAGCGCGAGGAGCTCCGCCGTGCCCCAGTCGAGCGGGCGTTCGCCCGCGGCCATCTCCGCGCGCTGCGCGAGGAGCCGGGCGATCTTCTTGTGCGCGTGGAAGCCCGCGGGGAGCTTGGTCTGGAGCTCGAGGAGCCGCGCGAGCCCGGCGCGGTCATGGCTCGTGTCCACGTCCTTGGCCTGCGCCTCGGGGCCGCCTTCGTAGCCGCGCCAGTAACCGCCGAGCCAGTCCTGGCGCTTCACGAAGTCCTCCCGGCGCGCCTCGCCCAGCTCGCGCTCGAGCTCCTCGCGTCGCTCGATCGCGATCTGATCGGCCTCGTCGCGGGTGACCTCGCCGAGCTTCGAGAGGTGCTCGAGGTAGCCATCTCGCACGCTCGAGCGCGCGGCCACCGCCTCGTACATGAGCGGCTGGGTGAACGAGGGCTCGTCGCCTTCGTTGTGGCCGTGGCGGCGGTAGCCGTACATGTCGATGACCACGTCGCGACAGAAGCGATCGCGAAAATCGAGCGCGAGCCGCACGACCTGCGCGACCGCCTCGGGATCCTCGCCGTTCACGTGGAAGATCGGGATCTGGAGCATCTTGGCGACGTCGGTCGCGTACGTGCTCGAGCGGCCCTGCGTCGGCGGCGTCGTGAAGCCGATCTGATTGTTGGTGATGACGTGCACGGTGCCGCCCACCGCGTAGCCCTCGAGCCCGCTCAGGTTGAGCGTCTCCTGCACGATGCCCTCGCCCGCGAAGGCCGCGTCACCGTGGATGAGGAGCGCGAGCTTGCGCCGCCGCGCGTGATCGCCCGCGCGGTCCTGCTTGGCGCGCGTTCGCCCGAGTACCACCGTGTTCACGAACTCGAGGTGGCTCGGGTTGAAGCACAACGACATGTGCATCTTCTTGCCCGCGGCCGTCACGTAGTCCGAGCTGTAGCCGAGGTGATACTTGACGTCCCCGCTGCCGAAGTAGAGCTCCGGATCCTTGTCCTCGAACTCGCGGAAGATCTCCGCCGCGCTCTTGCCCATGATGTTCGAGAGCACGTTCAGCCGGCCACGGTGCGCCATGCCGAGCACGACCTCGTCGATGCCGAGCTCGCTCGCGCGCTCGATGGCGAAGGCGAGCAGCGGGATGAGACTCTCCGAGCCCTCGAGCGAGAAACTCTTGGCGCCGAGGTACTTCTTCTGGATGAACTCCTCGAACATCACCGCGTCGGTGAGCTTGGTGAGGATGCGAAGCTGCTCGTCGCGGCCGAGCTGGATGCGATTCTCGGTGCCTTCCATCCGATCTTGCAGCCAGCTCTTCACGTCGAGATCATCGATGTGCATGAACTGCACGCCGATCGAGCGACAGTAGGTGTTCTGGAGGCGCTCGAGCATCTGCGCGAGCGTCAGCACCTCGGCGCCGTGAATGGTGCGCGTCGAGAAGTAGCGGTCGAGGTCCTGTGGTGAGAGCTCGTAAAATCCCGGATCGAGCTCGGGCTGCGCCGGGCGCGGGAGGCCGAGCGGATCGATCCGAGCGACCATGTGCCCGCGCACGCGGTACGCGCGGATGAGCTGATCCACGCGATCCTGTCGGACGGCCGCGTCCGAGACTCCAGCCACGAGCGGCGCCCGCTGCGCCGGCGTCGCCGCGACCGCTCTCGCCGGAGCTGCGCGCCCGTCGTCCCGCGCGGGTGCGCGTGCGGGCGCCGCGCCGAACTCGAACACGCCCGGCACCCGAAACGAGGGCCCCGCCTGGAAGGAGCGCGCGCCTCCGTTCAGCTCCGACTGGAAATACTGCCGCCAGTCCCCCGGCACGCTCGCCGGATCCCGGAGCCAGTCAGCGTATAGATCCTCCAGAAAGGCGAGGCTCAGACTGTTCGGAACGCGCTCGGATCGGTCCATAGCTCGGGCGATAGGTAGTCTCTTGCGCGACGACCCGCAACCGCGCCGGCGCCACCGGCGCCTTTCCTCGCGCGGGACCGAGCACCGCCCGGGCCCGCGTCTCGTCCGCGCCGGCCCAAGCTAGAGCGACTCGACCACCCGCGTGAGCTTCGCCGCGATCTCCTCGGCGACCGCCTTGATCTCCGGCTTGTCGATGAAGGCGGAGATGTGGAGCGGGTTGAACGCGGAGACCACCGTCTTGCCGTTCTGGTCATACACGATGACGTTGCACGGGAGGAGGAGCCCGATCTCGGGCTCGGCCGACAGCACCTTGTGCGCCGCGGGGGGGTTGCACGCGCCGAGGATGCGGTAACGCGCGAACTCGACGTCGAGCTTCTTCTTCATCGTCTCCTTGACGTCGATCTCGGTGAGTATGCCGAAGCCCTCCGCCTTCAGCGCCTCCGGCACCTTGGCGAGCGCCTCGTCGAAGCTCATGGGGAGCTCGCGGCGGATTCCCATATTTTGCACGTTCACGGTGTCACCTCTCACGTTGGTTAGTCGCCGACCATCGAGCGGCGGATGCCGGCCGCCTCGTCGTAGCTCTCCTCGGGAACGAAGACCACGGTGCCGTGGCTCCCGAACCCCGAGACGAACACGTCGCGCTTCAACATGGTACGGATCCCCGAGGTGTCGAGCGCCGCGCGCACCATCTGCGCCTCCGCCTCGTTGTTGAACGACGGCAGCTCCCGCCAGCGCACGTCCCCGAGCGCGGGAAGCGGCGGCAATTCTGCCACGAGCGCGCGCCCGCAGCCCTCGCAGCGCTCTACTCCGACGACGTATTCGTCACGACAATTCGGGCAAAATGGCACTTTGGACTCCTCTCACGGCTGCAAGCGCCGTACCTCGTCGCCAGAATGTAGGCACGCGCCGCCGCGCGCGCACGCCCCGCGCCGCCGGCCGCGCCGGGCCTACGCCCGCTCCCCGACCCGAGGAGGCGGGCGCCGCCGGCGTACCCCCTGGGCGCGCGCAGCCCGCGGCGCTATGGCTCCTCGAAGCGGCGATGTGCGAGCTCTTTGCCATGAGCGCGAGCGCTCCGACCAACGTGAGCTTCAGCTTTCGCGAATTCTCGCGGCGCGGCGCGGCGGACTCGCGGAACCCCGACGGCTGGGGCGTCGCGTACTTCGAGGACGGTGACGCGCGGGTCGTTCGGGAGCCGGTGCCGACCGACCAGAGCGCGTGCGTGCGGTTCCTGCTCGACCACGCGCTCTCGAGCAGCATCGTGATGTCACACGTCCGGCGCGCGACGCAGGGCGCGCGCCGGCTCGCCAACACCCAGCCGTTCACCCGCGAGCTGGGCGGGCGCGTGCACGCGTTCGCGCACAACGGCAACCTGGAGGGGCTCGACGCGCCGCCCGCCGGGGGCGCTCATCAGCCGATTGGCGACACCGATTCGGAGCGCGCGTTCTGCGCGCTGCTCGGCGAGCTCGCGCGAATTTGGCGCGAGCCCGGCCAGGTCCCGTCGCTCGACGAGCGCTTCGGAGTGGTCGCGGAGTTTGCCGCGCGCCTGCGGCCGCTCGGTCCCGCGAACTTCCTCTACTCGGATGGGGACGCGCTCTTCGCGCACGGGCACCGCCGCACGCAGCCCGCGCGCGGCGACGCCATCTTGCCGCCCGGGCTTCACCTGCTCACGCGCTCGCGCTCGCCGCGCGGGGAACGCGCCGTGGACGCGACCGGCGCTGAGGCGGGGGTCGCCCTCGCGCCCACCGAGCGGGTGGCGCTCTTCGCCAGCGTCCCGCTCACGGACGAGCCCTGGCGTCCGCTCGACGAGGGAGAGGTCATCGCGGCGCGGGGCGGTGCGGTCGTGCGCTCGACGGCGCGCGAGCGGTAGCGGCGTGCGACCATCCATCGCGCCGTGTCAGCCTCGGGAGCGACCCGCTAGAGGGCGTAGCCCTGCTCACCGTGCAAACTGGCGTCGAGGCCCTCGCGCTCATCGTCCGTGCCGACGCGCAGCCCGCCGAGGCGCGAGAGCACGAGCAGTATGGCGCCGGTCACGATCGCCGTGTACGCCGCGGTGACCGCGACCGCGATGAGCTGCACGAGCAGCTGACGCGGGTTGCCCGCGAGCCACCCATCCGCCCCGGCGGCGTTCAGAGACCGCTCCGCGAAGACTCCGGTGAGCAGGGCGCCGGTCAGCCCTCCGATGCCATGGACTCCGAACGCGTCGAGCGAGTCGTCGTAACCGAGCCGGTCCTTCGCGATGACCATCAGGTAACATACTGACGACGCCACTGCGCCGATGACGATGGCGGCCCACGGAGCCACGTAGCCCGCCGCCGGGGTGATGGCGACGAGCCCCGCCACCAGCCCGGAGGCGAGTCCGAGCGCGGTCGGCTTCTTGCGGTGCGACCACTCGACGGCGAGCCAGCCGAGCGCGCCGCCGGCAGCGCCGAGGTGCGTCGTGACGAAGGAGAGCGAGGCGAGCGTTCCCGAGGCGAGCGCGCTGCCGGCGTTGAAGCCGAACCAGCCAAACCAGAGGAGGCCCGCCCCGGTCATGGTCATGGTCAGGTTGTGCGGGATGGCGCGCTCCTCGGGGTACTTGAGTCGTTTGCCGATCACGAGCGAGCACACGAGCGCCGACACCCCGGCGGTCAGGTGGACGACCGTGCCGCCGGCGAAGTCGAGCGCGCCGAGCGAGAGCAGCCAGCCGCCATCCCCCCAGACCCAGTGCGCCACCGGCACGTACACGAGCAGCGACCAGAGCGTGATGAACCCGAGGTACGCCGAGAACTTCATCCGCTCGGCGAACGCGCCGGAGATGAGCGCGGGGGTGATCACGGCGAACATCATCTGGAACGCGACGAACGCGAGCGCGGGGACCGTCCCGCGTACGCGGCCCGCCAAGCCAGCGAGGCCGAGGTGCTCGAACCCACCGATGAAGCCACCGTGCGTCGCACCGAACGCGAGTGAATACCCCGCCAGCGCCCAGAGCACGCTGACGAGCGGGATCGCGCTCATCGAGTGCATCAGGGTCGACAGCACGTTCTTGCGACGCACCATGCCGCCGTAGAAGAGCGCCAGCGCCGGGGTCATGAGCAGCACGAGCGCGGACGCGGTGAGGAGCCAGGCCGTATCCCCCGTATTCATCATGAAATCCGGTTATCCCTTCTCCGCCGGCGCGGAAGGAGCGAGCGCGACGCGCCCGGTGAGCAGCGCGCCGCTCATGACCCCGGCGCCGTCCTCGAGAGCGGCGGGACCCTTCGCCATGCAGCGACGCGCCATCTCGAGACGGATAGCGGGCGGAGGTTTCCGGGAGATTGCCGGAGTCGATCCGCGCCGTGTCGAGGCACCGGACCGGTCGATTCCGCGCCGAGCCGCCCCCAGCCCCATCCTGCAGCCGGCGCCGCCGGCGGTAAAGTTCCCGGTGGCGGCGCGCGAGACACCCGAACCACCGCTCGGCGCGCCCCGCTCGCGCCCTCCCGGCCGTCCGCCTCAGCGGTGTCGGTGACGGCGCGCGGGGCTGCGCGCCCCGCCAGCGCCGGTGCGAAGGTAGCCCTCGGAGAGGAACGAGTAGAGCTGCTGGGTGAGCACCTCCGCGCTCTCCTCGCTGAGCCCGAGGGTCACCGCTTGGTAGAGGAGCTCCTTCAGCGCGCCGATGGTGAGGTACGCGAGCACGCGCGGCTCGCCGTCGGCGACGATGCCGAGGCCCTGCCCCTCCTTCAAGCTCTCGGTGAGCAGCCCCACCACCTCGTCGGTGAAGGTGGCGAGCTTACGGTCGAAGGCAGGATCGACCCCGACCGCGTCCGTGAACAGGATCTTGGTCATGGCGCGCTCGGAGAGGAAGACGCCGATGATGGCGCGGATGTTGGCGCGCACCTGCTCGGCGACCGTGTGCGCCGAGTCGTCGGGGGAAATCCGTAGGATCGCCATCGAGATGCGCGCGTTGAAGCGGTCGATGAGATCGACGAAAATCGCGCGCTTGTCCTCGAAGTAGAGGTAGAAGGTGCCGCGCGCGACCCCGGCCTCGGCGACGATGTCGTCGATGGTCGTCTGGTGGTAGCCGCGCTTCGCGAAGAGATCGCGCGCGGCCGTCAGGATATCGTGCTGGCGTTCGGCCTTGTTGGCGACCGGCTTCTTCTTGCTGGGACGGGCAGCCACGGTGACCTCCCGGTAACGCGGGGGGCGCGCGCGTTCAAGCGCGCGGCTCACTCGTTGCCGATCGGCCCCGGGGTGATGGCCTCGAAGGCGCTCGCCGGCACCGCCTTCAGCGCATCGAGATCGTCGTCCGTCCAGCCCGGGTTCTCGTCGCCCTGGAAGTAGAAGTCGGAGCCGTTGTCCGCGAGGATCATGCCGTAGCGCTGCATCGCGGTGAGGATCGCGCGCGCCCGCGGCGGCGCGCTCGAGACGTCGTAGCTCGCCGCGAGCCTCACGCGCAGCCCCATCGGCGGCGCGTCGGAGCCGCAGTCCCCGGCGGCCGCGCGGTGCGTCGCGGGCTCGACGTAGCCCGCCATCGAGCAGTGCATGGTGAAGCGGATCGCGTGGCGGATCGCGCCCGCCTCGGCCTCTTCGAAGCGGGCCAGCCCCGGAAGGATCGGCAGCCCCGCCGCGTCCCCGCTGGTCCAGCCCATCGGGCGCTGCCCGTAGCTCTTGCGCGTGAGATCCCACTTGGCGCCGTTACCGCAGTGCCACTGTCCGCCGCGGTGCTCGCACGCCCACGCCTCGTAGAGCGAGCAGGAGCCCGTCTCGACCACGAGCACGTGACAGTCGCCGTCGCAGCTCGTCGGCGCGTTGCCTTCGATCGCGATGCTCCCCGGCTCCGGGAAGGGGTACGGCCCCGGATCGCTCTCGTCCGGGTAGTCGTCGAACGCGATCGGCACCGCGGGCTGCGACGACGAGACGACGTTATACGGGATCCCGTACTCCCCGCCGAAGTCGGGGTGGATTCGCTTCGCGCCGACGATGTCTCGGAGCCGCTGGGTCCAGGTCGCGTCGACCGGCGCCGAGGAGATGTCGCGGTTCCATTCGTCGTCGGCGGTGAAGATCGGGCAGCCGCCGACCGTGGGTACCGCGCCGCCGCCGCTCGCGCCGCCGCTGCTCGGCCCCCCGCCGCTACTCGCCCCGCCGCTACTCGCGCCGGCGCCGCCGCCCGAGGCCGCTCCACCGTTCGAGCCGCTCCCCGAGCAAGCCCCGAGCGCGAAGATGCCCAGGATCCCCGCCGCCAAAGACAGTCGCCTCATGTGTCCCTCGGGCCGGCACGTTACCACGGCGCGGCCGCTCGAGACGCCGCGATCTTCGCCCGAGCCGGCCCCCGCGCGCGCGCTCTCGCGGGCCCCGCGACCGCTCTCCCACGTCCCCCGCGCGCGCTCCCGCGGCCTCCGCGACCGCTCATACTGACGCTCATGTCAGTCAGATCCGGGGTGTCGGTCCGGCGCGGAACCGCGCCGAGTGCGGCCGGTCTGGGCTCGCCGCATATCTGACGTTACGTTACGTTTTGCGGCGTTTCGTCGCGGTTTCTGCGGTGGAGGGGAGGGCGGATTCGGGCCGCGCGGGGTTGCGGTTCGGCCGCGCATTCGCTAGTTGAAGGAATACACTGACGTCAGCGTCAGTTCGCGGAGACGAGCCGACATGGAAGAGCGCGACACGAACCAGGCGGAGCACGACGAGGCGACGAGCGCGGCGGAGCACGCGCCCGATGGGCTCGTCATCGGGATGGACGTCGGCTCGACCACGGTGAAGGCGGTGGTCATCGACGCGGAGTCGAAGGAGATCCTCTGGAGCGACTACCAGCGGCACCACACCAAGCAGGCGGAGAAGGTGCTCGAGCTGCTCGAGGCGATCTTCGCCGCGTTCCCCGAGCGGCCCGAGGCGTCGTTTCGCATGTTCGTGACCGGCTCCGGCTCGGGACCGATCGCGGAGCCCTCAGGCGGGAAATTCGTGCAGGAGGTGAACGCGGTCACCATCGCGGTCGAGCATCGGCACCCGGACGTGCTCAGCGTCATCGAGCTCGGCGGCCAGGACGCCAAGATCATCATGTTCAAGGTCGATCCGCGCACGGGCGCCAAGACGGCCAAGACGAGCATGAACGACAAGTGCGCGTCGGGCACGGGAGCCAGCATCGACAAGTGCATGATCAAGGTCGGCGCCGAGCCGGGGTTCGCGACCAGCCTGCATTTCTCGGACGCGAAGCTGCATCACGTGGCGGCCAAGTGCGGCGTGTTCGCCGAGACGGACATCGTGAACCTGGTAAAGACCGGGATCCCGAAGGACGAGGTCCTGAACTCGCTCGCCGACGCCATCGTGCTGCAGAACCTGAGCGTGCTCACACGCGGCAACACCTTGAAGCCGCGCGTGCTCCTGCTCGGCGGCCCGAACACCTACCTCCCCTTCCTGAAGGAGTGCTGGCAGAAGCGGATCCCCGAGACGTGGAGGAACCGCGGCTTCGATTACCCGAAGGACGTCCCCATCGAGGAGCTCATCTTCGTGCCGGAGCACGCCGACCTCTACGCGGCCTTCGGCGCGGCCGTCTACGGCATCGAGGAGGGCGCGGCAGGCGCGCGCTTCCGCGGCCTCGACACGCTCCGCGACTTCATCACCAACGGGCGGCGCGCAAAACTCGGTGAGACCGCCGGGCCGCCGCTCAGCGCGAGCGAGGGCGAGACGCAGGAGTTCGTCGATACCTTCCGCATCCCGAGGTTCACCCCGCCCGCGCTCGCCGCGGGCAGCGTGGTGCGCGGCGTCATCGGCCTCGACGGCGGGAGCACCTCGAGCAAGGCGGTGCTCATCGACACCGACGGCGAAATCCTCGCCAAGGCCTACCAGCTCTCGAAAGGTAACCCGATCCAGGACGCGAAAGAGCTCCTCGCTCAGCTCGACGAGCATATCCGGGCGCAAGGCGCGACGCTCGATTGCGTCGGGTTCGGCGCGACCGGCTACGCCGCCGACGTCCTCGAGGAGTGCATGCTCGCCGACGTGAACATCGTCGAGACGGTGGCTCACATGATGAGCGCCGTGCACTTCTTCGGTGACATCGACGTCGTGTGCGACATCGGCGGGCAGGACATCAAGGTCCTCTTCATGAAGAACGGGGACATCCAGAACTTCAAGCTGTCGAATAGCTGCAGCGCCGGCAACGGGATGCTGCTCCAGGCGATGGCCGAGCAATTCGGGATCCCGGTCACCGAGTACGCGGACAACGCCTTCAAGGCGGATCTCGCGCCGAAATTCTCCTACGGCTGCGCGGTCTTCCTCGACACGGATCGCGTGAACTTCCAAAAGGAAGGCTTCCAAAAGGAGGAGCTGCTCGCGGGGCTGGCGCAGGTGCTCCCGAAGAACGTGTGGCAGTACGTCGTGCAGATCCCGCGGCTCGCCTCGCTCGGGCGGCGCTTCGTGCTCCAGGGCGGCACGCAGTACAACCTCGCGGCGGTCAAGGCGCAGGTCGACTACATCAAGGAGCGGGTGCCGGACGCCGAGGTGTTCGTCCACCCGCACACCGGCGAGGCCGGCGCCATCGGCGCCGCCATCGAGACCTTGCGGCGCTGGAAGCGCAGCGGCCAGACGCGCTTCATCGGCATCCCCGCCGCGCTCGGCCTCGAGTACACGACCAAGAACGACGCCGACACCGTCTGCAATTTCTGCGCGAACAAGTGCTCTCGCACCTTCATCGACACCAAGCGCCCGGACGGCACGGCCAGCCGTTACATCGCGGGTTTCGCCTGCGAGAAGGGCACCGTCGAGAGCAAGGAGGCGATGCTCGCGCTGGTCGCCGGCCGCAAGAAGACCGCCGCCCAGTTCCCGAACCTGGTCGAGTACGAGGGGCGGCGCGCGTTCCAGCATTTCTATGAGCCGGAGCCCACCCCCGAGGCCGGCACCCCGGTGAAGGACGTCCGCGTGAAAAATGGGCTCTTCCGTGTTCGCCGCGAGGCGTTCACGCGACCCTTCGAGCGCGCGACGCGGGAGGCGCGAGAGCGGCTCGGAAAGACGCGGATCGGCATCCCGCGCGTCCTCAACCTCTATGCGACGGCGCCCTTCTTCCGCACCTACTTCGAGGCGCTCGGCATCAAGAAGCAGAACGTCGTCTTCAGCGAGCCGACCAGCGAGGAGATGTGGGTCGAGGGCGGAAAGTACGGCTCGGTGGACCCTTGCTTCCCGGCCAAGGTGGCGCAGGCGCACATCCACCAGCTCCTCTTTCACGCGCACGACCCGGCGCGAAATAAGCCGCTCGACTACCTCTTCTTCCCGACCATCACCCACGTCCCGACCTTCATCACGGACATCATGGACACGGCTACCTGTCCGCTGGTGGCCGGGACGCCGAACGTGATGAAGAGCGCGTTCACGAAGGAGATGGATTTCTTCGCGCAGCGCGGCATCGAGTACCTCGATCCGGCGCTCAGCTTCAGCGAGCCCGCCCTGCTCGCGCACCGGATGTTCGAGACGTGGGGCGCGCGCCTCGGCGTCACCGAGGACGAGAACGACCACGCGTGCCGTGAGGCCCAGAAGGCGCTCCTCGTCTTCGAGAACGACCTGCAGGAGAAGGGGCGCGCCATCCTCGACACGGTCGAGGCCGAGGATCGCATCGCGATCCTGGTGATCGGGCGCCCCTACCACTCCGACCCCGGGCTCAATCACGGCATCCCCGAGGAGTTTCAGATCCTCGGATATCCCATCTTGAGCGTGCGCTCGATCCCGCGGAGTCGCGAGTATCTCGACAAGTACTACAAGGAAGAACTCGACGCCGGCTCGATCCAGACGCCGCTCCAGCTCAGCCACATCTGGCCCGAGAACTACTCGACCAACAGCGCGCAGAAGGTTTGGGCGGCAAACTTCGCGGCGCACCACCCCAACGTCGCGGTGCTCGACCTCTCGAGCTTCAAGTGCGGTCACGACGCGCCCACCTACGGGCTCATCGACAGCGTGCTTCACACCGCGCGGACACCGATCGCCGCTCTCCACGATCTCGACGCGAACAAGCCGGGCGGCTCGATCAAGATCCGCGTGAAGACCTACGCGCACTCCCTCCGGCTCCAGCATGAGCGGCTCGAAGACGTGGGAATGAAGCGCAGGGAACTCGGGCGCGCGATCGATCAGAAGCGACTCGAGCTCCTCACCCTGAAGCAGGAGCAGCTCGCCGCCATGAAGAAGGATGACCCGGAGCTCGCTCGGCAGATCGCCGCGCTCGCGGAGAAGGTGCGCGCCTACGAGGTGAAGGTCCCGCCGGAGGCCCCCACGAGCGCGCCGGTGGCGGGCAGCGGCGCCGACGACCCGGTAAAGCTCGTGCAGCTCCGCCGCAGCCTCAAGCGGTCCCCCGCCATCTTCGCCGGTTCACACCGCGCCGTCTCCCGTCACGCGACGCCGGCCGCGACGCACCCGCAACCCCTTCAACCCGAGCTGGAAGGCGACGCTCCGCCTCCTGCCGAGTGACGCTCGACCCTTGGAGATTCCGACATGACGATTCAGTTCGACACCGACAAGAAGCGGCTCCCCATCGCGCACGGCCACGACACACTCGACGTCGACGCCGAGCTCGCGCGGTTCGAGGCGGAAGAGCGCGAGCGGCTCGGGCTCGGCAAGACCCTGCACTGGACCGAGAACATGGCAAACCTCGGGTTCACCAAGAGCCAGAAGGGCCAGATCACGATGCTCGTCGGCGGGCTCACCATGGCCCACGACTACTTCGTGGAAGGCGCGCTCTCACACCTCGGCTACAACGTCATCGCGCTCGACGCCCCAAACAACAATGCGCTCCGGCTCGGCAAGGAGTTCGGCAACCGCGGGCAGTGCAACCCCACGTACTTTACCGTGGGGAATCTCATCCAGTACCTCATCGCGCTCCGCGACAAGGGCATGAGCACCGCGGACATCATCGACAAGTTCGTGTTCCTCACCGCGGGCGCCTGCGGGCCGTGTCGGTTCGGGATGTACGCTACCGAGTACCGAAAGGCGCTCCGCGACGCAGGCTTCGAAGGCTTCCGGGTGATGCTCTTCCAGCAGCAGGGCGGGCTCAGCCAGGCCACCGGCGAAGAGAGCGGGCTCGAGCTGAAGCTCCCCTTCTTTTTCGCGCTCATCCGCGCGCTCGTGTCGGGCGACGTCTTGAACGGCCTCGGCTACCGCATCCGCCCCTACGAGGTCGTCCCCGGCTCGACGGACGCGGCGATGAAGGAGGCGAAGGCTGTCATTTACGATGCGCTCGCGAACGGCAAGAACGTGCTCCTCGCGCTCTACCGGGCGAAAAAGCTCCTCGCCCGGGTGAAGGTCGACCGCCTGCAGCCAAAACCGCGGGTGGCCATCATCGGCGAGTTTTGGGCGATGACGACCGAGGGCGACGGCAACTACGCGCTCCAGCGCTTCCTCGAGAGCGAGGGCGGCGAGGTCGACATCCAGTTCGTGACCGCCTGGATCCTCTACAACATCTGGGAGGTGCGCTTCGACACCAAGAGCCGCGCGCTCCTCAAGGGGCTCGACGGCGGGCGCCTCGGCCTCGCCGAGGCCGGTGAGTATGGCGTCTTCGTGCGAAGAGTCGGGCTCTGGGCCGCGGACCAAGCCGTGCGCCTCATCTTCCAGATCTTCGCGAACGCCGGCGGGTTCTACAACTACCACCTCGCCGACATGGACGAGGTCGCGGAGGTCGCGGCGCCCTACTACGACAACGACGTCCGCGGCGGCGAGGGCCACATGGAAGTCGGCAAGCTCATCTTGAACGTCGTAAAGAGCAAGGCCACGATGACGCTCAGCGTCAAGCCCTTCGGGTGCATGCCGAGCTCGAGCGTGTCGGACGGCGTGCAGTCGCTCATCACCGAGCGCTATCCGGGCACCATCTTCTGCGCGGTCGAGACCAGCGGGGACGGCGCGGTAAACTTCTACTCTCGCGTGCAGATGGTGTTGTTCAAGGCCAAGCAGGCCGCCCAGGTCGAGCTCGACCGGGCGCTCGCCAGCGCCGGGCTCACCCTCGACGAGGTGCGCGCCTTCATCGACGCGCACCCATGGTACGCGCGCACCCTCTACCGCGCCGATCACAGCGGAGCCTCGACCGCGGTCGACGTCGTCGCGGCGGTCGCCAAGGTCTACGGCAAGTCGCGCTGGCAGCTCGCGCGCGAGCGGGTCGAGGCGCTCGCGAACCTAGCCGGCCGCGCGGGCCGCCGCGCCGTCCACCACGCCCCGGAGGCGCTCCGCGCCGCGGCCGGCGTGACCCGCGAAGGGCTCGGCGAGCTCGTCGAGCTCGCGCGCGAGCGCACCCGCGCGGCGAACGTCGCTGCCGCGGCGGGCTGAGCGCGGGCGCGGGATCATCACCGCGCTCACGAGCGAGCAGCTCCCGCTCCCGATGAGGGAAGGCGAGCTCCGCGTGCTGGCGCTCCGCACCCTGCGGAGCCGCGGGGTGGCGGACTGAGCGCGCCGCTCACCGGCTCACCGCTTCGCGCCGCTGATCTCGACCGTCTGAAGCTCGGGGTCCGCTGCGATCTCGTCCTCGGTGAAGACGACGGGGCGCCACTGTTTCTCGCTGAAGCGCTGCGTCTGGTCCGCGTAGTGGGGCGAGTCGGGATCGCTCGACTCGGAGTAGGTGAGCAGCGCTCGGGCTCGCGGCCCGTCGCCCGTGAACTCGAGCACCATCACGAAGCTCGAGCCGTTGTTGATGATGTAGCCCTCATCGGTGAGGTCGGCGGCGCTCAGCGTCTTGGGCTGCGAGGTCGACCGGAGCAGCGTGCCCGACTCGCCGTCATAGCCCACGATGTTGAACGCGCCCTCGAGGTTGTTCCCGCCGTGGATCGGGATGACGAGCTCGCCCTTTCGCGCGTGCTGCAGCTCGCCGAGGGTCGCGGTGACGGCGAAGCCGGCCTTGCCGAGGTTGGAGACGGCCGTGGCGAGCGCCACCAGCACCGGGTCGTCGCCGCTCGCAGGCGCGGCGGTGAGCCCGTTCGGGGTCGCGACCGGGTGCGCGGCGTCGAACCCATTCGCGAAGAGCTTGCCCGCGTCCATGAGCTGGTTCGAGAGCGCGGCCAAGAACTCGCGCCACACGACCGCTCCGATGCTGTCGAGATCGAGGCGCAGATCCCACGATCTTAGCGCGTCGCAGGCGGCCGCGAGAGCTATCGTCTCTCCCTTCACGGTGATCGGAAGCGCGCCCGTACAGCGCGCGACCACCTCGTCGCGGAGCAGCTCCGCGATGCTCGCGCGGTCCGAGAACGGCACTGCCGAGAGCTCGTCGAAGGAGAACTTGCCGTCCGCTCCCGACGCGCCGTCGGCGCCGAGCTCGGTGAGCATCATGGCGTTCATGCGCGTGCGCGGGCTGCGCGGCGTGCGCTCGCTGCCGAAGAGTCTCGGGAAGCCCTCGAGCGGCGCCGCCGGGTTGGCGAGCCAGTACGAGTCGTTGGCGTTGAACGCGAAATCCGAGCGGCGGAGCTTCGGGCTCTTCGAGAACGGCACCACGGGCGCGCCGTTCGTCTCGAGCCACTCATCGCGCGAGGTGCTGCCGTCGAGCATGGTGACGCCGAGGGACGCCGCGGTCTGGGTCGGAAAATCACTCGTCATCGCTGCGTCGTAGGCGGCCATGGTCGCGTCCGAGAGGTTCGGCACCCGCGAGGCGTCGGCGTAGTAGGCGGTGCCGTCGCGATCGGTCGCCATGGTGTTCACCCACGGGATGCCGTGCACCTCCTCGTTGATCCGATCGAGCTCGTCGAGGCTCTCGGCCATGTCGGTCCGCAAGAACTGCTCGACGATGCCGAGGTTGTTCTCGTTGGCGTCACGCACCGAGAACGCGAACGCGTTGGTCCAGCCGAGCACCGGCAGGCTCAGCATCGGCCCGTAGTGCGAGCGCCAGAAGGTGCGCGACGCTCGACTCATCGAGCCGTCGTCCCCGCGCACCTCGACGCCGACCGTCTCGCTCGACATCTTGCGCGGCTTGCCGTCGTAGAGATACGAGGTCGGATCGCCGTCCACGAGCTTGAGCTGGTAGAGCGTGAAGTGCTGGGCGGTCGTCACCGTGTGCGTCCAGGCGAGGTTCTCGTTGAAGCCGATGAGCACCGCCCCGACGCCGAGGAGGCCCACGCCGTGCGCGTGGAGCGTGCCCGGCACGTTCACGCCGAACTCCCAGAGCTTCAGGTTCCCTTCCCACGGGAAATGCGGGTTCGCCACCAGCATGCCGTGACCCGCTTCGCTCTTGTCCTTGCCGATCGCCCAGCCGTTGCTGCCGAGATCTCGCGGCCGGAAGATCTGGCGGAGCTCGTCGACGGTTCCTCGAGGCTGCATCCAGAGCGCCGAGTTCGGCGGCGCGGCGTTCGAGAGGTAGGGCAGGAGCGGCTGGAGGCTGGCGAGCAGCGCGAGCCAGTAATAGTAGGCGAGCAGATCGTTCGCGCTGATCGGCTTCACCCAGTCGGCGCCGCGGCACTCCATGGGTAGCTCGTCCGCGTGCTCCTTCAGGTAGAGGTTGTACCCGGCGACGTACCCTTTGATGAGCTCGCGCGTCCGCTCGCTCTGCTTCGGGAAGCCGGCGCGAGCCGCCTCGTAGACTCTCGCGGCGAGCACTCCGAAGTCACTCTCGAGGTTCGCGTCCCGCTCACCCGCGCCGAAATACTTCGAGCGCTCGCTCCTCACCTTCACGATCTGATCGGCGAGGATGCAGGCGTAGTCCTCCGCGGCCGCGTAGCCGATGCCGAATCCGGCGCTCGGCAGATCCTCGGCGAGGATGTTCGGCACGCCGAAGCTCGTTCGCCGGATGGTCGCGTGATACGTCCCGCTCGACTCGCCGCCGTCGTCGCTCGAGCCGCAGCCGCTCGCGAGCGCGCCGAAGAGCGCCGCCGCCATCACCAAGACCCGACCACCGCGCGTGAAGTGCTTCATCGTCTCTCTTCCTGACCACGGGTTCACCCGGCCGGTATCTCGGCCCGAGCGCCGGCCGAGGATGACAAATCCGCGAGCCGGGTTCCAGGGGATGTTGGCCCGGCGCGGAACCGCGCGGCCCGAACCGCGCGGTCGCTTCATGGGCTCGCGCGCGTCGCCGCGCTACGGCTTCACGCTCGGCGCGGCGGAGCCCGCCGGCGCGGGGGCGACCTCGACCCGCCCGACCATCCCCGCCGCGCGGTGGCCGGGGAACGTGCAGAAGTACGTGTCGTGCTCCTTCGCGGTGAACTTGAAGACCGTCTTCTGACCGCGCTCGGTGACCGCGAGGCTCTGCGCGCGGGCCTTCTCGAGCGCGATGTCGTGCGCCATGCGCTCGCCGCCGATGAGCGTGACGACGACCTGGTCGCCCGCGGTGAGCTTCAGGGTCGGGTTCCGCTCGCCGTCGATGTCCCCGCCCACGCCCTCATACCCTTTCATGAACGCCTTCAGCGTGAAGCGCTTCTCGCTACCCGCCTCGACCTCGCTCCGGGCGCAGCCCAAGAGCACGACCACGAGGAGCGCGGCGGCCGAGAAGAGGGAGCCTCGGCGCGTGAGCGGCGAGCGGCGAGTCGGCGAGGGGTCGGGCATTTCGTGGTTCCTCTCTCGGGCGCGGCCCCGCCGGCGCGAGCCGCAGCGACGGGATGAACCGGCGCTCCGTGGAGCGCGTGCGCGACGCTCGGGAGCTTCCGCGCCGGAGCGGCACCCTCTCCCCACATGACAGGCTCCCGTGGGAGGGAGGGTGACTTCGGTCATCGACGAAGGGGTAGCCGCGGGGCATGATTCGAACTGAAACATATGAAACACATCGCTGCGTGCCGCGAGCCGTTCGAGGTGGGGCGCCACTGCGCGTCGTGCGGGCTCCGGGTCGAGCTCGAGGGGCTCCGCTCGTGCAGCCGGCTGGTCGCGCGGAGCCCGGCGATGCGCGAGGTGCTGGCCCGGGTGGCGCTGGTCGCGCCGAGCGACGCGCCGGTCATCATCGAGGGGGAGAGCGGGACCGGCAAGGAGGTGCTCGCGCGCACGCTACACGCAAACAGCCCGCGCGCGGAGCGGCCGTTCATCGCGGTGAACGTGGCCGCGCTGCCGAGCGAGCTCCTCGAGAGCGAGCTCTTCGGGCACGCGAAGGGCGCCTTCACCGGCGCCAGTGCGGCCAAGCGCGGGCTCTTCGAGGAGGCGAGCGGGGGCACCCTCTTCCTCGACGAGATCGGCGAGATGCCGCACGTGCTGCAGGTGAAGCTCCTGCGCGCGCTGCAAGACGGCGAGGTGCGGAAGGTCGGCGAGACGCGCGCCTTCTCGGTGGATGCGCGGGTGCTCTGCGCGACCAACGCCGATCTCGCACAGGAGGTCCGAGACGGGCGGTTCCGCTCCGATCTCTACTATCGGCTGCGCGTGTTTCGCTTCACGGTGCCGCCGCTCCGGCACCGGCGCGCGGACATCTTGCCGCTCGCGACGGTGCTCGCCGAGCGCGTCGACGAGCGGCCGCATCGCTTCACGCCCGCCGCGGAGAGCGCGCTCCTCGGCTACTCGTGGCCGGGGAACGTGCGCGAGCTCGCCAACGCCGTGCATCACGGCGTGGTCCTCTCGCAGGGCGCCGACCTCGCCCTCGAACACCTGCCGGATGAGCTCCGGAGTCCGGAGCGCGCCCCGAGCCCGGACGGCGAGCTCGAGACGCTGGCCGCCGTCGAACGCCGCCACCTGCTCAAGGTGCTAGGCGCATGCCGGGGAAATCAGGCGGAGGCGGCGCGGCGCCTCGGGATCGGCCGCACCACGCTGTGGCGCAAGCTGCGCGAGCTCGTGCCTGGCACGGTTGATGCTGGGGAGAGCGGCCATGTTGAATCGTGAGACCATCGCGTCCGAGCTCGTCATCGATCACCCGGAGTGCGCGCGCGTGCTGCAGAAGCACCGCATCGACTTCTGCTGCCACGGCGACCGCCCGCTCGCGGAGCTCTGCGAAGAGCAGGCGCTCGATACGAGCGCGGTCCTCGCGGAGCTCGAGGGCGCCATCTCGCAGGATCACGTCGACGTCGAGCTCCGCTCGCTGTCCACCCAGGCCCTCATCGAGTACATCGTCTCGCGGCACCACGGCTACCTGCGGGAGGCGCTGCCCTTCGTGAGCAGCATGTCGAAGAAGGTGGCCCGCGTGCACGGAGGGCACAATCCGCGTCTCCTCGAGCTCGAGGGGCTGGTCGAGGAGCTCTGCGAGTCCCTCACGCCGCACCTCGACGAGGAGGAGGCGAAGCTCTTCCCGTCGCTCATCGCGGCGAAGGCTGCGAGCCCCGAGCTCGCGGCGGAGCTCTCGAGCATGTTCGAGGAGCACGAGGCGGTCGGGGTGCTGCTCCAGAAGATCCGCGCCGAGGCGGAGGACTTCAGCGTCCCCGAGTGGGGATGCCGCAGCTATAACGCCCTGTTCGCCGAGCTCGAGCGGCTCGAGACGGACACGCTCCGGCACGTGCACGCGGAGAACCACGTGCTCCGGCCGCGTTACGCCTGAGCGCGCGCGACCAGCGCGATGGCGCCGAGATGCGCCATGTGCTTGCGGAACGAGGCGCGGACGCTCCGCAGCCGCTTGACCGCTCCCGGGGTCCGCACCGCGTTCACGATGAAGCGCGCGGTGCCGAGCACGCCCTCGTCGGCGACCAGCCGGTCGAGCTCGAGGAGCCGCATGGGCGCGCGGTAGGTCGACTCGACCGTGAAGCCTGCCTCCTCGAACCAGCTGCGCCACTCGGCGAGCGTGCCGATGCGGACACCGACGTGGATGGAGTCCGAGAGATCCCGCGCTATGGCCGCGAGCCGCGCCTCGTCGATGTCCTCCGGGACCACCGCGAGCTCGTGGATCGCGTAACGACCGCCGGCGCGGAGCACGCGGCGCGCCTCGGCGAGGATGCGCTTCTTCTTCGGGAGGGTCTGCATGCTCAACATCGCCTCGCCGAAGATGAGCGACGCCGAGGCGTCCTCGAGCGGCATCGCTGCCGCGTCACCTTGCACGAGCCGCGCGTTCGGGTGTCCTGAGCTCGCGAGCACGCGGCGCACGAGCGCGGCGGCGTCCAGATCGCGCTCGACCGCGACGTAGCTGGCGGGATGCTGCTCGAGCAGTCGCTCGGCGGTGAGCCCCATCCCCGGCGCGAGCTCGACCAGCGCGTCGTCCGAGGTGATGCGCGCGTGCTCGATGAGCCAGCGCGTGGTCTCGAGGCCGCCCGGGCGGAGCACGCGCTTGCCGAGGCGCGCCATGAGCCAGTGCGCCGGCATCTTGTCGACCGACAGGTGGTGAGCGGGCGTCTCGTGGGCCAGATCGATGTCGGGTGCGGTCATGCGACCTCCTTACTGAATGTGAAATTCATTATCAAGAAGGGCCGCCGGCGACGCCATGATTTTGGTCATCGGTTGCGGGCGGGGCCGCGCGGGAGCCGCGCGAGGAGCCCCCCGAGCGCGAGAAACGCGAGCCCCCACGCGGCGCCCGCCGCGAGTAGCAGCGGCGCGCGGCCGCCGAGCGCGCGCACCCCGGCGAGCAGCCGGAGGCTCGCCGCGGCGCTCACCGCGAGCCCCGCGGCCGCGAGCACGCGCGAGCGCTCCGGGTCGCGCCCGCTCGCCATGAGGCGTGTCCGCCCCATCACCAGCAGGGTGAGCGAGCCGAGCGCGCCAGCGGTGAGCCCGTGGAGCGCATCGAAGGGGCGCGTCCACACCGGGAGCGTCCACGAGGCGCGGATGGCGAGCCCGAGCGGAAGCCAGAGGTACGCGACCCCGAGCGCGAGCAGGTTCCACGCGCCCCGACACGTCCAGAGGCGCCAGCGAAGCCAGCGCACGGTGAGCACGCCGGCGGCGGCGAGCGCGAGCGCGCTGCCGAGCGCATCGGAGCCGGCGAGGACGTCGTTCCAGGCGAGCAGGAGCAAGAGCACCAGCGCGACGCCCTCGATGCGCGGCTGTACGCGGGTGTCGAGCCGCTCGCCGCGGCGGTAGTACTGACCAGCGGCGGCCGCGGCGATGATCCGCCCGCCCATGAAGACGAGCAGCACGGTGAAGAGGTCGAGCCCGGCGACCAGGAGGCGCGCGCGCAGGGCCGGTGCGAACGGCGCGACCGCCGCGTCGACGCAGAGCAGGATGACGACCGGGCCGAACACCCGGTTCGCGAGCTTCGACGGACCGCGGAACAGCTTGGGCGCGGCGAGCACTGCGGCCGTCAGCGCGAAGAGCGCCGAGCACGCGGCGTGAAGCCACCCGAAGGGCGCGAGCGCGCCGGCGAGCTGCGCGGCGCTCCAGGACGTCGCGAGGAGCACGACGGCCCAGCGCGGCACCGGTCCGATGAGGAAGCCCGCCACCACCGCGAGGGCGTACCCGAAGAGCATCTCGTAGCCGTGCCAGTCGGCGGGCGCGGACGGGCCGCCGCCGGCGCGGAGCGCCACCCAGACGGGGACCGCGAGCGCGCCGGCCCCCGCGGCGAGCGCGAACATCGCGAGCTGCGGCCGAGCCCGCTCGCTCAATCGTGGCTCGCCGGGTAAGTGACGTGCCCACCGCGGACGCGCGCGAAGGGCGTGAGCGTGTGCAGGTCGGCGCGCGCGACGCTCATGATGTGGTGGACCACGCCGCCGCGCGCGACCCACGCGTCGGCGATCATGCGGCGGTGGCAGCGCCACGGCACCGCCTCGGCGCACATGATCGCGACGCGCCGCTTCGCCGCGAGCGCCTCGAGCTCGGCGAGCCCGTCGTGAAACTCCGGGGTCTGCATGTAGTCGGCGAAACCGCGGAAGCTCGCGTTCTCCCAGCCGAGGCTCTTCGAGTCCTTGCGCGCGTGCCGGAGCCCGCCGAGCGCCGCGAGGTGCTGGTAGCCGATGCGCGCGAGCGCGAGTGAGTCCGGCAAGACGTCGAGGTTGAACTGCGGATTGGTCCGCGACCGCGGCACGGTGCGGACATCCGCCACGAGCTCGACGCGGTGCGCGCGGAGCAGCTCGACCAGCTCGTCGAGGCTCCGCGTCGAGTGCCCGATGGTCCAGAGCTCGGGAGGCGCAGCGGATTTCATCGTCGACCGGTCGGAGTCTGCCACCAGCGAGGCGAGCGCCCGACGGATTCTTCGGCACGCTCGCGCCGACCGCCGAGCTCGACGCCGCCCTTGGTTGGCCCAGAAGATGCATCTCGTCAGTCAGGAGGTTCACATGCAACCCGACGTCACCGAACCCGCGATCCCTCATTTCGTCCCGACCCCCGACGGGCGCTTCTCTCTCTCGAGGCTCACCGAGGAGCTCCGCGCGACCTCGCTCTTCGAGAGCACCGGGCAGGCCGCGCGGACGCTCGTGAAGCGGCGCGAGCTCACCGTCGTGCTGGTCCTCCTCCGAGCGGACGCGGTCCTGCACGAGCACCGCGTCGCGCAGCCGGTCTCCATCCAAGCGGTGAGCGGGCGAGCCACGCTGCGGCTCGGAGCCGCGTCCTCGGAGCTCGTCGCCGGCGATCTGCAGATCCTCGCGCCCGGGGCCGAGCACGACGTGGAGGCGCGCGAAGAGACGGCGCTCCTCATCACCATCCCGGCGCCGGGACATCCGCAGAGCTGAGCCTCGCGGGCTCGCGCCCCGCGGGTTCCGCGCCGCTCCGGCACCCCATCCCCGAGCCTGCAGGCGCGCGCGGCTTGCGCGCTCGGGGCGCATCTCGTATGCCCGCGCCGGCCTCCATGAGCCCGACAGACTATCCCGAGCGCATCGTCCTCCACATCGCCGGCGCGGATCGCCCCGGCGTCACTGCGCGGCTGGCCGAGACCATCGCGAGCGAGCGCGCGCGGCTCATCAACATTGGTCAGTCCACGCTGCACGGCTATCTCGTCTTGAGCGCGATCGTCGACATCCCGTCGGGCTCGAACGCGCTCCGCCGGATCCTGTTCGACGTGGCCGAACAGGGCCTGCGCCTCGAGGTGTCGGCGTTCCATCCGGCGGGCTCCGCGCGTCGCCGCGACGTGCCGGCGATCTGCGTCACCGTGCTCGGGCAGCTCGGCGACGGCACCGCGATCGCGCGCATCACGCAGTTTCTCGCCTCACACAGCATGAACTTGCTCGAGATCCGTTCGCTCAGCGAGGACAACCTGAGCGGGCTCGAGCTCATCGCCGGCGTGGCTGCGGATCAGCCGTTCGATGACGCCGCGGTCACCGCGCTCCGCGGCGAGGTGCTCACCCTCGGCGGCGAGCTCGGCGTGGATCTCGCCGTGCAGAAGGACGACATCTTCCGGCGCAACAAGCGGCTCGTGTGCATGGACGTCGACTCGACCTTCGTGAAGGGCGAGCTCATCGATGAGCTGGCGGCGCTGGTGGGCGTGAAGGACGAGGTCGCGAGCATCACGGCGCGGGCCATGCGCGGCGAGCTCGAGTTCAAGGAGGCGCTCACCGAGCGCGTGAAGCTGCTCGCGGGGCTGCCGCTCTCTCGCGCGCAAGAGCTGTCGAGCCGGTTCGAGCTCACCCCGGGCGCGGATCGCCTGGTGAAGACGCTGAAGAGCCTCGGTTACCGCGTCGGGCTCGTGAGCGGCGGATTCGATTTCTTCGTCGAGGTGCTGAAATCGCGGTTCGGTCTCGATTTCGCCTTCTCGAACGAGCTCGAGGTGAAGGACGGCATCGTGACCGGGCGGGTTCAGGGCAGCATCGTCGACGGCGAGCGCAAGAACCAGATCTTGAAGGACATGGCCAAGGTCTACGGCGTCCGGCTCGAGCAGACGGTCGCGATCGGCGACGGCGCGAACGACATGAAGATGCTGCAGACCGCGGGGCTCGGCATCGCTTTCCACGCCAAGCCGAAGCTGCAAGAGGTGGCGGACATGAGCCTGAACCACCACGAGCGGCTCGATCTGCTGCTCTTTCTGATGGGCTACAACACGCGCGATCTTCGCAGCGTGGAGTGAGCGCTCAGGGCAAGGTGATACTGCTGCAGCGCATGCTGGCGGTCGTGCCCTTATATGCAGCGTCGGGGATTTGCTGCTCGCTCGCGGGCACGCCCAGAGACTTCACGAGCGCTTCGCCCGGGGAGGTGCGGACGCGAAGCGTCCATCCGCGAAGGTTCCCCTGGCCGTTATACTGCCCGCGGTAGCTATCCCCCACGCAGAGGCTCCAGACGCCGGCGGGTGGCTTCCCTGCGAACGCCTGCGCGAACGTGTCAGCCCCGGCGGCGGCCCCGCGCGCGGGATGAAACTCGCAGAGCCCCGCGCCTTGCCCCTCCGGGGGATCCTTACAGACGCTCTCGTCCCAATCCAGCCCGACACCCATGTCCTCCGCGCTCGTCGTCGCCGAGTCGTTGAAGGTGATGGGTGAGTCGCGCTCGAGCCCGGCGCCCGCGCCGCGGTCGTTTCCGGCGCCGTCGTCCTTGGACTCGGCGTAGCCGGGCCGGCTCGCCAGCGTGAGGGTGGTGGCGTCCGGGCCAGTGAGCTTGATGACGAGCTCGCCGCAGGCGTCGTGGTCGAGCTCGAGCGACACCTCGACGCCCTGGATGAGCGCCGCTGCGCCGCCGGTGCCGCCGGTGCCGCCCGTCGCGCCGCCGGTGCCGCCCGTGCCGCCCGTCGCGCCGCCCGCGCCGCCCGTCGCGCCGCCCGCGCCGCCCGTCGCGCCGCCCGCGCCGCCCGCGCCGCCCGCGCCGCCCGTCGCGCCGCCAGCGCCGGCCGCCGCGTCGGGCCACTGGCCATTGCCGCCCGTCCCGGGCGCTCCCGCGGCTCCGCTCGCGCCGCTGGCGTCCGCTCCGCCGCTCGCCGCCACGCCGCCGTCGAGGAGCAGGCCATTGCCCGTCCCTTGCTGATCGAGCGAGCAGGCGACCGTGAAGAGCGCGATCATCGCCCACGGACCACGTCGTGCAGGACGGCGCATCATGCTTTCGCTAGTCTACCGCGCCGATGACCCGATCTCCAGGCCTCCGCGTAGTTCGCGCCGCGGACCAGTTCACTGGCGCGGCGCTCCCAGCGTTCGAGCGCGCGGGCAAGCTCGCTCGGCCGGGCGACGCCACGCACCGCGGCCTCCTCATGATTGCGGTGACGCTCGCGCGTTTCGCGGTCCGCGCCTGCAGCCCGCCCGGCTCGAACGCGCTCCTGCTCGAGGGGCTCGACCTGACCGAGGGCTGGGCCGAGCGCGGCAACGATCCGGAGCGGCTCGCGCGGCTCCGCAACGACGCCTTCAACTCGGTGGTCGCCGTGGAGAGAAAGACCGTGGAGGCAGTGGCGTCCGCGACGAAGCAGCTCGCGCGCGGCGCCCCGACCCTGCTCGACGAACACGCGGACCTGGTCGTGTGCCGCTACGCCGGCCTGGCCGCCAACTACGCCGCGGGCGCCGCGCTCCTCACCATGGACGCGGTGCGCGAACCGGAGCGCGTCATCGGCGTGCCGCAGCAGATCTCGGGCGCGCTCGCCTACCAGCGCGTCGGGCTCGGCCCGGCGCGCTCACCGGAGCTCCGCGCCAGCGCGTGCGAGCAGGCCGAGTGGGAGCACGAACGTCAGGGCGCGCCACCCGGCCACGGCGTCGGCGGCATCGCCATCCAACTCTTCCATGAGTACCTCGGCGCGCGCTGGAAGGATCAGAGCGACGCCGAGCGCGCGCGCGCCGACGAGTTCTGCCGCTGGGCGCTCGGCCCCAGCCTGCTCGACTGAGCCGCCATCGGGTGGTGGTCGGTTCGGCGCGGGACCGCTCCCCCTCGGGCGCAGCCCTCCGCGACGTCGCCCTGGCGCGGCACCGGCCATCGAGCCGAGGTCGCGCGCCGCCGCCGCGCCGGATGGCCGTTCCCGACCGCCAGCAGGTGGTCTAGTACTAGCCGGAACATGACCTCTCGAACGACCAGCTCACGCATGCTCGTGTCGATGGTTGCGGCGGTCGCGGCCTTCGCTGGCACGCTGCTCGCTGCGGCCCCGGCCGGAGCCCAGATCAAGGAGCCCGGCAACCACCCGAAGTATTCGGTCGAGCTCGAGCCGCACCTCCTCCTCCAGTGGTCCTATCGCCTGCTCGCCACCGACGGCTACGGGCTCGGTGCGCGCGTGAACATCCCGTTCCTCGGCAACGGCCCGATCCCCAAGATCAACAACGACATGGCCATCGGCGTCGGGCTCGACTGGGCGCATTTCAGCGGGAATTGCTGGGGCTGGGGCGACTATCGCTGGAACGGCGGACCGGTCCCCGACGATCAGTGCAGAGGCAATGACTTCTGGGTTCCCGTGGTCCTCAAGTGGAACTTCTACTTGACCAAAGTGATCAGCGTGTTCGGTGAGCCTGGCCTCGCCATCGAGCACAGCCGCTGGGACTACCGCTATCTCGACCCGCGCTGCGGGCCGAACGGCGTCTGCGATGGGAGCACGAGCTCGACGGATCTCGAGCCGGTCTTGTGGCTCGGCGCGCGCTTCATGTTCTCGGACACCGTGGGCGCGACCGTGCGACTCGGCACCCCGTACGTCTCGGCCGGCGTGAGCATCCTCTTCTGAGCCGCCGCCCGCGTGCGCGAAGGTAGTCAAGTGTCGGATGCGCCGGCGCATCACCTGCGCCAGCGAGCGCGGTTGACGCGAGGCGCGGTGGATCCGAGCATTCGCTTCGATGTGGTCGCCCACCTGGATCGGCGAGCGATTGCGAGCGGAGGGGCTCATTTCGCAAGAGGACTACGCGACGGCGCGAGCCAACATGAAGCTCCATGGCGAGCGCATGGAGGAGGCGCTGCTGCGGGTCGGCGCGATCGGTGAGGCAGCGCTCCTGAAGTTCGTCGCCGAGAAGAGCCAGACCGGGTACGTGCCGACCTCGAAGCTCTCCACCTCGCAGATCCACGACCGCCTCCTGCGCCTGGTGCCGGTGCGAACCGCGGAGAAGCTCCTCGCCTTCCCGGTGCGCTTCGACGACGCGTCGCAGACGCTCTCCTTCGTCGCGCCGGACGCCGGGAACCCAGAGCTCATCAAGCAACTCGCCATCGCCACCGGCGCGAAGAGCGTGAAGACGTACGTTGCGCGTCCAGCCGCGGTAAGAGCGCTCATCCGCAAGTGGTACGGGGGCGAGATCCAGTCGTTCTCCGAGATCGCCCCCGACACGTTCACGCAGCTCCACGGCAACCTCGACTTCAGCGAGCGCGGCCTCACCCAAGGCGACCGCCCACGCGCGAAGCGACCACCCGGGGCGCCGGCCCTCGAGCTCGAGGCGCCGGCGCAGGAGTACTTCCTGACGCCCGCGCCGGGCGGCGTCGCCACGAACGAGGCGGCCGCTCCGGGTCAGCCGACGACTCGCACTCGGAGCGCGGCCGAAGCGCCGGCACGCTCACCGCGCAGCGTGACGGCGCCCATGACCATCGAACCTCCGCCGGCATTGCTCGTCGCGTCGCGGGAGACCCAGCCGCGGGCGCGCGGCGGCCCCGATCGACGACTGGTCGATCTCGCGGAGATGCTGAGCGTGATGGTGGCGTTGAACGAGAGCTCGCGGGACGAGTTCCGCGGGCACTCCGCCTCGGTCGCGCGGCTCGGACGCGAGCTCGGCCGGCGCGTGGGGCTCGACGAGCTCGGTCAAATCGAGCTGAGCCTCGCCGGTAACCTGCACGACATCGGTAAGCCGGTCGCCTACCACCTGACCGCGCTGAACGTGGCGCAGTACGCGACCCACCGCAGCGCCGCCGAGAAGCTCGCGCAGACCCCGGTGCGGCTGCTCGAGAGCGTCGCGTTGCCGAGCGCCTCGACCTCCTCCGTCGCCGCCATGTACGAGCGCTGGGACGGGCAAGGTTTCCCCGCTCGGCTCTCGGGCAACGGCATCCCGCTCGGCGCGCGAGTCCTCTCCATCTGCGACACGTACTCCGACCTGACGCAGAACCCCCGCAACCCCTACCGGCGCCTGCTCGACCACGCCGAGGCGCTCACCGTCGTCGACAAGCTCAAGGGGACGCTCTTCGATCCGGAGCTGGTCGCGCACTTGTCGCTCTTGGTCACCGGGGAGGATCTACGGAAAAAGCTCGCCGGTAGCGTGCCGCAGGTGCTGCTCGTCGAGCCGAACCTCGAGGAGGCGACGGTGCTCGAGCTCCGGCTGGTCGCGCAGGGGTTCGAGGTGCTCGTGGCGCGCAGCTCGAGCGACGCGCTCGCCATCGCGGAGTCGGGGACGATCGGCTACGTGCTCTCGGAGACGGAGCTCGAGCCCTACGATGGGTTCGAGCTGCTCGCGCGCCTGCGCGAAGGCAGCAGCACGCGCGACTTGCCGTTCTTCTTCGTCGCGCGCGCGTCGGACACCGCGAGCATCGATCGCGGCTTCGCCATCGGCGCGCAAGACTACGTGGTCAAGCCGACCAGCGGCGACGTGCTCGCTGGCAAGCTCAGGCGGCTCACCGCGCCGCCGCGCTCGCGGCGCGACGTGAGCGCCGGCGTCGCCGGCTCGCTCTCGGACATGAGCTTACCGGATCTCACGCAGATCCTCGGGCAGAGCCGCAAGAGCGGGCGGCTCACCTTGCGCTCGGGCTCGCGGGAGGGTGAGGTCCACTTGCTCGAGGGTCGCGTCGTCCACGCGACCGCGGGCTCCCTCGCAGGCGCGGAGGCGTTCTACGAGCTGCTCGGGTTCACCGAGGGCAGCTTTACGCTGGAGCCCTCGTTCCAGCCCCCCGAGTGCACCATCCAGGCGAGCGCAGAGAGCCTGATCCTCGAGGGGTTGCGGCGAATCGACGAGCGAAACCGCGACGGCCACTGACGAAAAGTTGGCCGCTCGGTCCGGCGCGCTGCATGTGGAGAGGAGGCGGAGACTCGAGACCGAGCGGTCGAGCCGCGAAGGGCGCGCGTGAGCCCAGCTGACCGCGCCCGAGCAGGAGTACGGGAGCCAAGCATCCGCACGCCGAGCGTGTCGGAGAGTGGAGGACTCATGGCGCGAAACACCGAGGAACTGGAGCGACCCACCGAGTGGCTGCGCTCGCTCCAAGAAGGACGTAGGCCGTACCGGTGGCTCCTCGACGACGCAGGCGGCGTGGCGCTCGCCGCGTATCGCCTCGCGCGCGCGCGATGTCGCGTGCAGCCGCTCCCGAGCCCGATCCCGACCTTGGCCGAGGTGTGCGCCGCAGCGCGCCTGCTCTGGCGCGAGCTCGGCGGCGCATTCGAGCTGCCCTGCGAGATGCTGCTGTACGCCGAGTGCGAAGCGTCGGGGTTGCCCTTGATCGTGCCCGAGTCGCGACACGCGGCCTGAGCGGCGCTACGCCGACGCAGAGGAGCGCGCGGCGCAGAACTCGCTCACCACCTCGTAGAGCACACGGACCCCCCACGTGAAGCCGTCGCGCGGGATCCGCTCGTCGTGCCCGTGATACATGCGGGTGAAATCGAGCTCTGGGCCGAGTCTCACGGGCGAGAACCCGTAGCAGGTCGCACCGAGCCGCGCGTAGGCGAACGAGTCGGTGAACCCGGGGATCATGTAGGGGACGGGCATGGCGCCCGGATCGTGCCGCGCGAGGACGCCGCGGATCGTCTCGTAGAGCGGCGTGTCCGACGAGAAGGTAGTCCCGTCATGCTGGGTGAGGATGTTCAGCGTGATGTCGTCACCGACTACACGCGCTATCTCCGCAAGAAACTGCTCCACGCCTTGGCCCGGGATGATCCGCCCATCGATCCGCGCGCTGGCGCTCGACGGGATCACGTTCACCTTTCTTCCCGCTTCGAGCATGGTCGGCGAGGCCGTGTTCCGCAGCATGGCGTTGATGCCCATGGCCTGGCTCGGGTTCGCGCGATCCATCACGTCGAGCAGGTACCCGGCCAGCCGCGGCTCGAGCAGGAGCGGCATCGCCAGGTTCTGGGGGAACGGGGCGCCGCGCGCGAGCGTGCGGAGAAATCCGTCCACTACTGGCGTGACGTGCTGCGGAAGGCGTGACGAGCCGAGCGCTGCGATGGCGCGCGCCAGCCGGACCACCGCGTTCTTCCCGTGCGGCATCGAGCCGTGCCCGGGCTCCCCCGTCGCGACCATCTCGAACCAGCAGATCCCCTTCTCACTCACCTGGATCGGGTAAAATCGCTCTCTTCCGAGGTGGAGCGTGTGGCCGCCCACCTCGTTCAGCACGTACTCCGCCCGCACCAAGTCCGGATGCTCCTCGACGAGGTAGAGCGCTCCCTTGGTCGAGCCGGCCTCCTCGTCGGCCACGCAGGCGAGGATCACGTCGCGCTCGAGCGCGAGCCCCTGGCGCTTGAGGAGCACGAGCGACATCAAGCTCATGGTGACCATGTTCTTCATGTCGACCGCGCCGCGACCCCAGATGCACCCCTCGGCCTCGGTCGCCGAGAACGGCGGGTACTTCCACGCCTCGGCGTCGGCGGGGACCACGTCGAGGTGTCCGTTCAGGAGCAGCGGCCCCTGCTTGCCACTGCCGGTGAGGCGCGCAACGACGCTCGCCCGACCGGGTTCGCTCTCGTGAACCTCGTAGGGGATCCCCTCGCGGTCCAAGATCCCCGTGATGAAGTCGGCCGCCAGTCGCTCGTTTCCCGGCGGGTTCGTGGTGTCGAGGCGAAGCAATGCCTTGAACCAGCCAACGGCCTCCTCGCCGATCGCCGCCCAGTCGAGAACCTGAGTCATGGTGGCCGGCAGCATACTTTAGGGGACGCGCGGGTTCACGCTTAGAGCCGAGCGCCCGGCACGCCTCGGCGCGGGCTTTCCAAGCTGGCGGAGAGCACGCTATCCTCCGGCCCGCAATGTCGAAGGCGCTGGTCACGGGCGGCTGCGGATTTCTCGGGAGCGCGATCGTGCGCGCGCTCGACGCGCGCGGGGTCGAGAGCCGCGTGCTGGCGCTGCCGAACGAGCCCGCCGACAACCTGGGCTCGATTGACGCCGAGCTCGTGCGCGGCGACGTGCTCGACCGCGACGCGGTGACTCGCGCGGTCGAGGGCGTGGATACGGTGTATCACGCTGCCGCCATCTACAAGGCGTGGATGCCCGATCCGACGCTCATGTACGATGTGAACCTGTCGGGCACCTTCAACGTGCTCGAGGCCGCGCGGCGCGCGGGAAAGCGCGTCATCTATACCGCCAGCATCGCGTCGCTCGGTCGCCCGGCGCCCGGCGCGCTCGGAGACGAAGCGACGGCGTACGAGGCGTGGGATCTCGATTTCGCCTATAGCCGGGCGAAGTATCACAGCCGGAAGCTCGCGCAGGATTTCGCCGGGTGGGGGCTCGACGTCCGCATCGTGTGTCCTGGCATCGTGTTCGGACCGGGAGACATCAGTCCGACCCCGAGCGGAAAGCTCATCATCAACTCGCTGAAGGGGGGGCCGCCGGTCTACATGGATGGTGGCGCGAGCTACGTGGACGTGCGCGACGCGGCGCTCGCGCATGTGCTCGCCGACGAGAAGGGAAGAGCCGGTGAGATGTACATCGCGACCGCGCATAACCTCTCGAACCTCGAGCTGCTGCAGGCCATCGATCGCGCCGCCGGGCGCTCTCGTCGTTACTTGAGGCTCCCGGTCGCGGTCGCGCGCTCCGCCATCGTGGCGATGGACCGCTCCGCGCGCCGCACCGGCAAGGAGCCGCTCTTGTCACTCAGCTTCTTCGAGTACAGCCTCAAGGCTTCCTACTACACGAACGCCAAGGCCATCCACGAGCTCGGCGCGACGTTCCGTCCGGTCGGCGAGACGATCCGAGACGCGATCGACTACTTTCGAGGCCGCGGGCTCGTATAGCCCGTCATCGTCGAGCTCGCGCGGCGAGTGCTCAGTAGTGCGGCGGCGGCGCGTCCCCGGGCTCGTCGGCGAGCGCCCGCACGCGCTCCTCGAGCGACTTGACGCGCACCGCGAGCGCGGCGAGAGCTCGCTGCTGCTCATAGAGAACCCCGCTCAGCTCCTCCGTCAGTCGCTCGTAGTGGGTGTAGCGGATCTCCAAGTCGACGACGCGCTCTTCCAGGCTCATGTAAGACTCCTCTCCCTTCTCCGAGAGCGCACCCTAGCTCATCACGCCAGGCACCCCACGCTCGATGTTCAGTCTCTTCGCCCACTCGTCTCCCGCCGCAGAGCTCGCCTGCCGGCACCCCCTGGCGAGCGTCGAGTGTCTGAAAATCTGGCTGACGCTCAGCCTCCCGTTCGTAGCGGGCGGCGGGGCGTGGGCCACGCTCGCGCTCCTGCGCCAGGGGAAGTCCGCGCCTTCGAGGCTAGCCCTCCACATCGCGCTGGTCGGAGGCGTCGTCTTCGCGTTCATCACCGCGACCGCGCTCGCCGTCGGGCTCGACGTATGGCAGTTGCATGCGCCAGGCGGAGTCGAGCTCGCGCTCTTTCTCGTGTGGGTCCTCGCGCTCGAGGCCGGCTACGTCCGGCTGGTGCTCCGACTGTGGCGTCGTGACCCATGACGGCGCCACCTCCGTGACGTCGCCCCGCAAGATGGTCAGTTCGCGTACTTGGCCGCGAGCGCATCCTCGGCGAGCTCATCGAAGCTCATCCGCTGGGCATGCTGCTTCTCAGCCTCGGTATAAAGCCGCATGATGACGCTCCCGTCGATGCCCATGATGCGCTCGATGGCGGGCCCCGCGATGGCGCGCGCGACCGGGTGATCGTTATAGAGGTCCTGGAGGGTCAACATGGCGGCCATGAGCGGGCTCTCGCGATCGGTCGGCCTCGACGCGATGAGCTGCATCCGCTTGAACGCCTCCTTCAGCCGCCGCCCCGACGGATCGACACGACGCATGGGCTCGAAGAAGACGTCGCGAAAAAAAGGCGCCGCGTAGTAGAGCACGTTCCCGAAGACCCAGGTCGCCCGAGCACGCTCCGCGATGGTTGGCGCGGACGCTCGCTTCAACTTCTCGGCGTATTCCTTCGACGAATAGTACTCGACCATGTGAAAATCGACGGCGATGTGCCGAGACTCGTCTCGGTTGATGAGCTCCATCGCCTGGTGGCTCATGGCGTCTCCCACGTGATCGTTCAGCGAACGGAGCAACGCGACGTCGAGGATGAGCTCGCCCGCGGTGATGTACGCGTTGGCGACGTCCGGCGAGAGGTACTTGATGGCGTCGACGAAGTGAGGGGTGAACTTCACGAGCGCGGGGTTCGGCTGGTAGACCTTGAACCGGTGGACGTTGTAGTAATCGGCCAGCATCTGAGCCGCGTGCGAATGGCGAATCTCATCGGTCACGAAGGAAGCAAAGATCTCGCGGAGGACCGGCTCTTCGGCTTGCTTCTCCTGCTCGGCAAAGAGCGCTCCGGCGAGGCGCTCGATGCCGGCCATGTCCGTGAAGTACTGGACGACGGCGCGCTCGTCGTCCTCGGACATGGGGCGCGGTGTTCCCGACCAGTCGAGGTCCCCCACCTTCCACTGTCCTCGGTGACACTTCTCCAGCATCTTCGTGAGATCCATCGCGCTAAACCTCGGCTCGCTCTCGAAAGGCCGAGTATGGGGCCGAAGGCTCCCGCGCGCGATGTGCGCCAATGTGGGCAGGGTCGATGACTCACCCGCCGGTGACGCGGCGACCGCTCGTCCTCGCCGCCATGATGCTGGCGATGTTCATGTCGGCGGTGGAGGCGACCATCGTGGCCACCGCGATGCCGACCATCGTCGCCGAGCTCGGCGGCTTTCAGCTGTTCAGCTGGGTGTTCGCCATCTTCCTCCTCACCCAGGCGGTGACCATCCCGGTCTACGGGAAGCTCGCCGACATGCGCGGTCGAAAGCCGGTCTTCTACTTCGGCGCCACCATCTTCCTGGTAGGTTCGGTGCTGTGCGGCTTCGCGCGCTCGATGGAGGAGCTCATCGTGCTCCGAGCGGTCCAAGGAGTCGGAGCCGGCGCCGTCCAGCCCATCGCAACCACCATCGTCGGTGACATCTACTCGCCGGAAGAGCGAGCGAAGATCCAAGGTTACCTCTCGAGCGTCTGGGGGATCTCGTCGGTGCTCGGCCCCGCGCTCGGCGCGTTGTTCGCGGAGAGGCTCTCCTGGTCGCTGTGCTTCTGGATCAACATTCCTGTCGGCATTGCGTCGATGGTGATGCTCGGGAGAAACCTCCACGAGGAGGTGGCGCATCGCGAGCACCGCGTCGACTATCTCGGCGCAGCACTCCTGATGGGCTCGGTCACGCTCATCATGCTCGGGCTCATCCAAGGGGAGGCCCTCCATCGCGAGCGACCGGGTACGCTCTACCTGCTCTTCGGGCTGGGCGGGGCCGGCGCGCTCGCGTTTCTCTGGCAAGAGCGGCGTGCCGCGGAGCCCGTCCTCCCGCTCACGCTCTGGAAGGATCGCATCATCGCGATCGGCAACGGCGGCGCGTTCGTCACCGGCGCGCTGATGATGGCGATCACCTCGTTTCTTCCCATATATGTGCAGGGGGTGCTGGCGCGCTCGGCCATGCTGGCCGGCTTCGCGCTCACCATGATGAGCATCGGCTGGCCCATCTCCAGCACCATCGCAGGCTCGCTGATGCTCCGCACCTCGTATCGCTTCACGGCGCTGCTCGGGGGCGCGCTCCTCTTGGCCGGCAGCGTGATGCTCGCCGCGCTGTCGCCAGCGCGTGGAGCGGGCTGGGCCGCGGCCGCCTCGTTCGTCACCGGCTCCGGGCTCGGCTACTGCGCGACGACCTTCCTCGTGTCGATCCAGACCGCTGTTCCCTGGCAGCAGCGCGGGGTCGCCACCTCGAGCAACCTCTTCATGCGCATCGTTGGGCAAGCGGTCGGGACCGCGCTCTTTGGCGCCGTCTTGAACTTCGGCATCGGTCGGCGAGCAAGCGACGGCGCGCTGGGCTCTGGCGTGATCGACGCGCTCATGGATCCTTCGAGGCGCGGGAAGCTCGATGGCTCCCTGCTCGCGAAGCTCACCAGCGTCCTCGACGCCTCGCTCCATGAGGTCTACCTGATCGGCGCGCTCCTCGCGCTCATCACGCTGGTCAGCGTCCTCTTTCTTCCCGCCGGGCTCAAGCCGAACACCCAGAAGCCGTGAGGCGCTCGAGACGGGGCTCAGCGCCGAGCGAGCTGCTCGAGGAGCGCTTCTCGATAACGAATGACCTTCCAGGTGTCTTCGCCCGGTCGGCACCACCTGCCCCGCTTCGGATCGTTGCGTCCCTGGTAGCTCGCGAGCCAGCGGGGGAGGCTCGCGCTCCCGGTCTTCTCCCGGCAGAGCTTCCGGTTCAAGGTGATGAGCCTACCCATCTGCCGGATGTTCGCCTCTGGGTCGAGCAGAGACTCCTTGACTCTGCGGCACTCCGGGCCCGGGGCCCGGAGCGGCTCCGGATCTCGCTTGCAGGCGCCTACGTAGCGCGCACGGATCTGCGCGAGCCCGTAGTCTTCACCATTTTCCGAGATCGTCTCGGCCATCCAGCCGCTCTCCAGCTGAATGATCGCGACGCCGGTCAGAGGATCGAAGTCTCGCTGGCTAGCCTCGTCCCTGAGGACGCGCGCGAACCGCTCCGCGTCCTCCTTCGGAAGACTCGGCCGCGCGAGCAGGATGCCCGCTATGATGACCGCGAGTGGGCGAAGCACGACTCCGTTTCCTGATAGCGCACAAGTCCCCGAACGCGAAATGGGTCGGTCGGGCCGGTCACGGCCCCCGGCGCGCATGCCGTGAAGTTTCGCGTTGTTACCGTGCTCGTCACCCCCGTCTCAGGAGCGCCGGATGAAGGCTGGCCGGGGCCGCCCGGCTGGTCTAGCGTGACCGGCGATGCTCTCTCAGCTCTCGAAGACCGATCGGATGCTCCTGCTCGAGTTCGTGTGCGCGTTCGCTTGGGCGGATCTCCAGGTGCAGCGCGAGGAGCGCTCGTTCGTCCGCAAGCTCGTCAAGCGGCTGGAGCTCTCGCCGGAAGAGGCTGCTCAGGTGAGCCAGTGGCTCGAGCTGCCGCCACGGCCGGAGGGAGTCGATCCGAACCGGATCCCGCGCAAGCACCGTCAGCTCTTCCTGGAGACCGCCCGGGAGATGATCGCCGCGGACGGCGTGGTCGACGAAGCGGAGGCCGAGGGCTTCGCGCTGCTCGAGCAGCTCCTCGGCGCAGAGCCCATGGGTCAGTGAGGAGCGCCGCGCGGGCGCTCAAGGCTCGACGAAGTCCGACGGCTTCGCCGAGCCGTCGCCGAAGAAATACCGCTCGAGCTCGCTCATCCAGACACGCTGCCCCTCCTGGCTGGTGAGATCGAGGCGAAACTCGTTGATGAGGATCTTCGAGTGCTCGAGCCAACCGAGCCAGGCCTCGCTCGAGACGTTGTCGTAAACGCGCTGACCGAGCTCACCGCGGAACGGCGGCTTGTCGAGGCCCCTCGCGTCACGGCCGAGCTTCACGCACTTGATCACGCGCTCCATGGCCTGTGGTTTTCGCTCCTCGCCTGACCAGCGTCAATCACGATGCGCCGCCGGTAAGAGCACCACGCGATTCCTGCCGCGCGCTTTCGCCTCATACATCGCGCGGTCGGCCAGCTCGAGTAGGGCACGCGCGTGGATCTGGGGTTCGCCGGGACCGATGCCGGTGACCCCGATGCTCACCGTGATGCGGAGCACCTGACCTTCCCAAGGCATCTCGAGCCCTTCCACGCGCTCTCGGATCCGGCGTGCCAGGATGAGCGCGTTCTCCGTGGTGACCTCGCGAAGCAAGATCATGAACTCCTCGCCTCCGTAACGCGCGAACACGTCCTCCGGGCGAAGCATTCGGCGAACGGCGGCGGTGACCACCTTGAGGACCACGTCCCCGACCGGATGCCCGAAGCGATCGTTTACTCGCTTGAAATGATCGAGATCCAGCATCAAGAGCGAGAGCGGTGCCTGATGACGATGCGCGAACGCGACCTCGCTCTCGATCCGTTCGTCGAAATATCCGCGGTTGTAGAGGCGCGTGAGCGGATCACGGATGGCGGTGTCGTATTGCTCGAGCGCCGCCTCGAGCTCGAGCGCGTCGCAACGGGAGAACCGGATCACCGTATTTCGACCGAGTCCGATGCGCGCGTCGTCCGGGAGCGCTACGCGGTCGACGATTCGGTCGCTGCCCAGATAGGTGCCGTTGGTGCTCCGGAGATCCTCGAGCGTCACCACCTCGCCGGCGCGGCGGATGCGCGCATGAACCCAAGAGACCCCGGGATCGAGCACGCGCAGCCCCACGCCATCGCCGCGCCCGATGAGGAGCTCCGCGCCGGCGTCCACGGCCAGGACCTGACCGCGCTGCACCCCGGTGAGCACCGTGAGCAGACAACGATCGCGCGGCAGCGGCGCCGAACCGGGCGCCGGCGCCGGATCCACCTCGACCGGGGTCGGCATGGGCGGCCGCGGCGGGACGAGGACGGGTTCAGTGAGCGCCACGATGGCATCAGAGTAGCGACGCCTCGACCGTCAGCAAGAGGCTCTCCGGCATCTGCGAGGTCGATTGCTCCGGGAATAGATCGACCGCGCCCCGATCCGGGCGCGGACCTCGGCCGGTAGCGCGCGACGCGCGCGAGGCCGCGCTCCCGCGTGCCCTCGAGCATATCGTGAGGCGAGCCTCCCGAGGCCGCCCCGGCGAGCGCTGGGCGCCGCCTCAGCGGGAGCTCGTGCGAAGCAGAGCCTCGCGCCCTCGGACCGGCTCGGCCTCGGGCGCGAGCCCTGACTCGGCGGGTTCAGGCCTCGAAACGTGAGCCTCTCGAGGCTCGAGGTATGGCTGGTCCACCACCAGTTGCCAGGGCTCGCCGTCGCGCCAAAAGACTCCGCTGATGCTAGCTTGGTGGGCCGCACGCGCTGCGACCACCGCGCCGATGACTGCGCCGGGGCTGGTCGCCGCGGCGCCACCCGCGCTGGTGAGGACGTCGCCATCACGCAGGCCGACCCCGAGCCCGCCCACCCCGGAGAGCGAGAGCCCCGCCGGCCGACTTCCGTCCGGCGCGACGAGGCGGCCCGATGGCCGCCCCCCTGCGCTCGCGAGGCGCAGCACCGCAGCCGACGAAATCCGCAGGCCTCGCGCCGGGCGCCGCTTCGCGCCGACTCGCGCCCTCGCCGGAGCACGCGCCTGCGCCGAGCTCACCGGCGCGAGCGGCGCGGACGCGCTCTGCTCGGCGCGCGGCGCGCGAGCTTGCGCCACTCGGAGCGGCGCAGCCACGCGCGACAGCTCGACCGCCACCGCCCGAGCGAGCTCGTCCCCTGCGCGCGCGCTGAGCCATGAGAGCGCGATCGGTGGGAGCGCGAGGGTGCCGAGGAGCCAGTGAATGCGTCGCACGAGCGCCATCGATACTAGCAGGACTTCGCGGGGCGCGTCAGCTCCACCGAAGATCGAACTCGCACGCAGAATGCCCGAGCATGCGGCAACGCGGGTGCGTCATGAGCGCCGACTCGCCACCGACCAGCTCGATGACCCTGGGCATGTAGCCGGTAAGCTCGAGGCACAGCACGCTGTCGGTGGCGGCCCACCCCTCGAGCGACCCGGAGACGCTCGTCGGAGAGTTGCGAACCACCGACCAAGAGCCGGTATCGTGAAAGCGACGCCAGTACTCGGTCGCCTTCTCGATCGCGTAGGCGGGGTTCGCGAGGCGGAAGAACAAGCGATGGATGGTCTTGAAATCCCGCTCGGCCTCGAAGCGTCCGAGCGGCGCGATGAGCCCCAGATCTCCCGCGCCGAGCTCTCGATCGATGGCACGGATCGCTCGCGCGTAGAGGTCGAGTTCGTACCAACCCACCGCGACCAGACCGGTCAGGACCTCGCGATCGGTCGGGTCCATGCGGTCTCGGACGCGCGCCCACGCCCCCTCGCCATGCACCGTATCGCAGTACGCTTGCGCGTTGACGAAGCTCGTCCCCTTGGTCTTTCCCACTTCGGCATGAATAATACCTTCCTTCGTCGAAATTTCGGACGCCCAAATGCCGCTCGTCCGAAGCGGCGTTCGTCAGCATGAGCTCTCTCTCGCGGAGCCCCGCTCGAGCGCGTGGGGGGCCTCGACGCCGGCCGCGCCGGCCCGGCCCCAAAAAAATCAGAGCTCGCCCCCTGCTGGGCGCGCCGCGCTTCCAGGCCGAAGCGCGCCGTGGCACCTTGGGCCCCTGCCCACGAGAGAGCACCCACGCATCACGGTCCGTGACGCACGCTTCGCGGTCATCGTCCTCACGGCGATGAACCTCCTCAATTACTTCGACCGCTACGTCCCGAGCGCGGCGAAGGAGCTCTTCAAGGCCGAGCTCGGGCTCACCGACGCCGAGACGAGCTGGCCGCTCACCGCCTTCGTGATCGTGTACATGCTCACCTCGCCCGTCTTCGCCGCGCTCGCCGATCGCATGAAGCGCACCACCATCATCGCGATCGGCGTGGCGCTCTGGTCGCTCGCGACGAGTGGCGCGGCGCTCGCCACCGGGTTTCTGACCTTGCTCCTCGCTCGCGCGGCGGTCGGTGTCGGCGAGGCGGCCTACGCCACCCTGGCACCGCCGCTCATCGGCGATCTGTACCCGCCCGAGCGACGCAATCGCATCCTCACCTGGTTCTACGTCGCCATCCCGGTCGGCGCGGCCCTCGGCTTCTCCGTCGGCGGCGCGCTCGCGGCGCGGTTCGGCTGGCGCATCGCGTTTCTCCTGTGCGGAGCGCCCGGGCTGCTGGTGGCGGCGCTCGCGCTCAAGATCCGTGACCCGGGCGGCGGCGCGAGGGAGCGGGAGCCGACCGTGAGCTATCCGCGGGCCCTCCGCGCGCTCGCCAGGAACCCTCACTATCTCTACGCCGTCCTCGGCTACACCGCGGTGACCTTCGCTGCGGGCGGCATGGCCGATTGGCTGCCGACCTACCTGCACCGAAGGTACGGGATGGAGCTCGCCCAGGCCGGCAGCACGGTCGGCATGGTCACCGTGCTCGGCGGGCTCGGCGGCACGCTGGTCGGCGGCATGCTCGCCGACCGGCTCGTCGGCAAGACCAAGAACCCGTACCTCGCGCTGTCGGGCTGGTCGATGATCGCCGCCACGCTCCTCGCCGCGGGAGCGCTCCTCACGCCCTCGGCGACCCTCTGCGTCGCGGGCGTAGGGCTCGCGCAGTTCTTCCTGTGGTTCTACAGCGGCCCCATCAACACCGAGATCGTGAACTCGACCGAGCCCGCGCTCCGCGCGCGCGCCTTCAGCCTCTCCATCCTCGCCATCCATCTCTTCGGCGACGCCATCAGCCCGCCCATCATCGGCGCGGTCTCCGACGCGACGGGGAGCCTCTCGCTCGCCGTCCTCATCGTCCCCTTGGCGATGGCGGCGGGCGCGGCCGCCTGGTGTGTCGGCTGGCGCCGAGCCTGAGCCCCGGCCGGCGCTGGGCGCTCCGCGGCTACTGGCGCACTCGCCAGTTGCCTTGGAAGGTGCGGCCGACCTCGTCGCAGGTCGGATCGGTGACGATGAGCTCCGGCCGCGCGTCGCGACAGTAGATGATGCCGTTCTGGCGGAAGGTGCGGCCAAAGTGGATGGCCTCGTCGCGCTCGATCCCTTGCACCAGCCACGCCGGCTCACGCCACACGCCCTCCGGCTCCTCGTCGTAGCCGACGCAGTGCTCGACGCGATAACAGCCGAGGATGAGCAGGTCGCGCATCACCTGGTGGCGACCGTCGTTCACCCGGCGCGGGAGCAGCATGCTGCGGGGGTTGTAGGCGGTGAGGATGGAGAAGCTCCGCCGCAGGACCTCCGGCAACGCCGATGCGTCCTGCACGATTTCGCCATCCATCGAGACGCGCAGGAGCCCGTTGTCGGTCGGGAGCTCGTAGACGGTAGCGAAATAGGAGCGAAGCAGGTTCTGGTCCACGCCCTCGGGGTTCTAACCGAAAGAGCGGCGTGATGCACGAGCGCGGAGCACACGCCTGAACAGCCGTATCGGCCAGTCGGGACCTGGCCCCGACGTGCCTCACGTGACGAAGCGGTAGCCGACTCCGCGGACGGTGAGCAGGTAGCGCGGCTCGGCGGGATCGTCCTCGAGCTTGTTGCGGAGCTGAAGCAGGAAATTGTCGATCGTTCGCAGCGTGCCGTGGTGCCCGGCGCCCCACACGCGCGCTCGGATCTGCTCGCGTGAGAGCACGCGACCTCCTGCCTCGATCAGGCACCAGAGCACGTCGAATTCGGTGGCGGTGAGCTCCACGGGCTCGCCGCGCTTCGTGGCCTCGCGCGTGCCGAGGTTGATCTCGAGCTCGCCCGTGACCACGGTGCTCCCGACGGCCGGGCGGGCGATGGCGTCGCGGCGGAGCGCCGCCTTCACCCGAGCCAGCAGCTCGGCGAGGCTGAACGGCTTGGTGATGTAGTCCTCCGCGCCGAGCTCGAGGCCCATGACCTTGTCCATCTCGGCGTCCCTCGCGCTCAGCATCACGATGGGCATCGCGTGGCCCTCGTCTCGAAGGCGCCGCACCAGCTCGAAGCCGTTCATTTTCGGCAGCATCACGTCGAGGAGCACCAGATCCACCGGCGCGGCCCGCAGGTGGAGGAGCCCCGCTTCGCCGTCGATCGCGACCGCGACGTCGTATCCCTCCGCCTCCAGGTTCATCCGCAGCCCGAGGGTGATGCTCTCGTCGTCCTCGACCACGAGGATGCGCTTGCGGCCGGTGGTAGGGGTCGTCATGTCGCTCTCGGCATCCGCGCTCGGTCCTCGCATCTCACCTCCGGCGGCCGGACGTCAACTCCCGGCCTGCGCCTCCGCCGGTCGAAACCCCGCGCGCGGAGGGGCCGCGACCGGCACCACCAGGGTAAAGGTGCTCCCCTCCCCGGGCGCGCTCTCGAGCTCGACGCGCCCGTGGTGCGCCTTCATCACGTGCTTGACGATGGCGAGCCCGAGGCCGGAGCCCTCGCGCTCGCGCGAGAGGCGATCATCGACCCGATAGAACTTCTGGAAGATGCGCTGGTGCTCGACCGGCTCGATGCCGGGCCCGTTGTCCTTTACCGAGAGCCTCACCTCCTTCGGCCGAGCCTCGACCCGGACCTCTATGCTCACCGGATCCCCTCCGTACTTGTACGCGTTGGTGAGCAGGTTCAAGAGCACGTCGACCATCGCGCCGCGGTCCGCGTCGATGGCCGGGAGGTCCTTCGGGACCTCCACCTTCAGCTCGACCTGGCGACGCAACCGTATGTTGTCGAACACGCTGAGGGCGGCCTCGACGATGCCGGCGATCTCGACTCGCTTCATCACGAACTCGCGGTGCCCGCTCTCCATGCGGCCCCAGTCGAGCAGCCGATCGATGAGCTCCGAGAGCCGCGAGCCCTCGCGCGCCAGCGCCTCGATACACTTGTCCTCGGCCTCCACGTCGCCGCGCCGCAGCGCCAGGGTCTCGGTGAAGAGTCGGATCGAGGTGAGCGGCGTGCGAAGCTCGTGGCTCACCTTCGACACGAAGTCCGCCTGCAGCCGCGAGAGGTTGGCCTCACGCCGAACGAATACCCAGACCAGGATGACCCCGGTGGCGACGGTCGCGCTGAGCGCCATGACCAGGATACCCATCAAGATGTTGACGCGCGCCTCGCCGAGAAAGAGCAAGAGCACGCCGAGCGCCAGCATGAGGAAGGTCGGCACCACGACCAACCACACGAGCAGTATGACGATCCGCCGGAAGCCGAGCGCGGAGAGATCGCGGCTCTTCATGTCCCGCGAGGAAGCCTACCGGGCGCCCCGCAGCGCGCAAGCGAGCGCGGCCGCCTAGAGCGAGATCGCGAGCTCCGCCGAGAGATCCACGCTGACCACGGGCTTGTCGCGGGTCACCCACACGGCCGGCGCGAGCGCGTCGAAGACCAGCTCCACCCGCTCACTCACCCGGGCTCCGAACCCAACGGACAGACGCGAGACCGGGCCATTGTTCGGCAACCATCCGCTCGTGAAGCGAAACGGCACGAAGAGTGAGCTCTCCTCGCCGAGGCCGACTCGATAGTCTAGAAGGAATCTTGGGAGCACGTTGCTCTCACGCCCCGAGCGGCCCTTCAGGTTCGCGTAAGCGAGCCCGGCGCCGAGCGAGAGCGACGGAGTGAAGCGATAGTCGAGACGCGCGCCTGCGAGTACGTTCGTGAAGCTTCCCGCGCCGATGCCGAACGCGCCCTCGCCGCCCAGCGCGAGCCGATACCGTTCAGATGCCGTTTGGTCTCGTCGAGGCGGCGCGGAACCGCTCGGCGTCCGCGTAGGCGCGGGACCGCCGGGCGGCGTCGACGGTGGGTTCACGCCGGGAGGCGGGAGCGCCGCGCGCAGCAGCCGGTCGGTCACCGCGACGAGCTCGCCGGCTCCGGCGCGCGCCTCGGCGGACCAGGCCTCCGCGCGGCCCGCGCTCCCCACCTCGACCGTGACGAGATACGTGCCGCCTCGGGCACGCACCGTCGCCAGCACGCCGCGGCTCGCGCCGAGCCGCTCGGCGATCCGGCGAAGCTCGGGCGCACGCGGCGCGCCGGGGAGCTCCAGCAGCGCGAGCGCGCTTCGCACCGCGTCGGGCGCGGCGGGCTCGTAGCCGAGCGCGCGTGACGTCTCGCGGAGCTGCGCCGTCACCGCGACGCCGACCGCCGGATCGACCCCGAGCGCCACCGCGTCGAGCACGGCGATCGGCATGAGCGCAGCCGTCGGCGCGCTCGGCGCGCTCGGCGCGCTCGGCGCAGGTGGTGTCGTGCTCCCCGCGGGCGTCGGCGCGCTCGCCGCGGGCAGCGGCGGCGCGCTGGGCGCGGAGGGCGCAGGTTCGGCGGCGCTCGCGCGCGGGACGGCGATGAGGCTCGCGCCGAGCCCGAGCGCGAGGAGCGCGCCCCTCATCGAGACCACCGCCCTCGGCGGAGCGCGAAGAACGCGAGCAGCGCGAGCCCGAGCGGCGCCGCCGGCGCCCGACCGCGCCCGGGCGGCGCGCTCGAGCAACCGTAGAAGAACGGGGGCGGAACGGTGTCCGCGCAGCGCTCGCTGCTGCCGCCGGCCGAGACGTTGCCCACCAGATCTCTCGCGATGGCCGCGAAGCATACGTGACCGATCGCGCTCGGGATGGGCCGCACGACGCGGACCGTCCCTTCCGCTGGGAAGTGAGAGACGCTGATCGGCACGGGCCCGGTCGAGGCGTCGATGCCCGGACCAGCCGTCTGGAACACGATGAGCGCGAGCGAACCTCGCCCTCCGTCGTCGTCCGCCGGGGCGAGCGAGAGATCGAAGGCGTACCGCTCCTCGATGCCTTCCGTGCACTCGTCCGCGTCGCGCACCACGTCCCAGTCGAGCTCGGCCACCCCGGCAAAAGTCGGCGGCGACCGGTCCGGGCCGTCGCCGACCGCGAACGACACGGACTCGGTGCGGCCCTTGGTCGCGCTGTTCTTTCCTCGCAGAGAGGGCCAGCGTAGCTCGTAGCGCGCGCCGGCGATGAGACCGCCCGGCGGGACCACGGTGAGCAGCCCCTCGTTCGCGTCGAAGCTCGCTGACAGCGTCTCGACGCCTCCCCCGACACGCTCGAGCTCGACCGGCTCACCGAGGTAGTCGGCGGTGAGCCCGTAGTGCGCGGTGAGGACGGCGTCGGTGGGGACGGCGCTCGCTCCGTTCGGCGGGAAGGCGTCGCGCAGATCCGGCCGCGCGCACGGCGCCGCCTGCGCGGAGCCGGCGACCAGCCAGGCCGCCGCGAGGAGTCGCGGGCTCAGGGACCGCACGCCACGTCTTCGCACTGGCCGAGCATCTCCGAGCGGTTACCGTCGTGGTCGAGATCATAGGTGTCGCGACAGCAGTAGCCTGCGTCGACGCAGCACTGCTCGAGCGCGGCCGACGCCTGGTGCTCCTTCGCCGTTTGCTTGCACGCGGGTGGTGGCGAGCCTTCCCGGCAGTAGCTGAAAGAGCGGCCATCCGCCGCGCAGGTCTCGGTGCCCCAATAGCGGCAGTACGACAGGAAGCACACCCGCGTGCTACCCGGGACACACGCCTCGCAGCGCCGCGGACACTGGCTCATCCGACCCGCGACGCAGTAGCTTCGGCCGCCGCCCTCGCAGCTCTCGCTCGCGAGCCCGTCGTCGATGAGGCCATTGCAGTCGTCATCGACCCCGTTGCACGCTTCCGGCTCGGGCGCGCAGCCGAGCACGTCCGGCTGCGCCTCGGGCGGCGCATCCCACGCGGCGTCGCGCGGAGCGGGCTCGTCTTCAGCCGCGTCGATGAACCACGCGCCGGCGTCCGGATCGTCGGCATAGAGCCCGGTGCGGCCACAAGCGGCGGTGAGCGCGAGGAGCCCGAGCCAGCCCCATCGACAGTGACGCCGCATCCGCTGTTTCACGACACCCTCTCCCAGTCTACCGCGGGCGGGGCCCGCCACCAAGCGAGCCGGCGTGACGCTCGGCTCCCGCGTCGGGTATCTTCCAGAGTGGATGAAGCAATGGCGCGTCGCCGGTGCTTTGGCTGCCCTCGGGGCGGTCGTGCCGGCGCCGACCGCCCGCGCCGACGACGCGAGCGGCGACCGCGTCATCGTGATGCCGACCGCCACGACCCACCCGAAGGGCACGTTCTACGCGTCGAGCACGGAGCTCGTGCTGCTCCAGGTGGGCTACGCCGCGTCCGACACTACCCAGCTGAGCCTCACCGCTACCCCGCCCCTCGGCGAGGACCACATCTTCCCACTGGACGTCACCCTGAAGTCACGGTTCGTCGACGCGCCCGGGGTCCGCGTCGCGGCGCTCGGCTCGGCGACGGGCATCTCCGGGCTCGGCGACGGCCCCATGTTCGTGGGGCGCGCGGGCGGCGTCGTGCAGCTCTGCTTCGACCCTGCGTGCGGCGCGAGCGCGTCGGTCGCGACCAACCTTCTGCTCGCCGGCCCGGCGATGTTCGCGATGAACGGCGCGGGCGTGGTGGTCCCGGTCGCGTCGTGGCTGTCTTTGCTCGGCGAAGTCGAGACGGTCCTTCCGCTCGGGCGCGAGGTCGGTCGCTTCAACGGCCTCGCGCTCGCGGCGGGCGCGCGCCTGCCCTATCGGACCTGGGCGCTCGATCTCTCGCTTGCCCACCTCGTCTCGGCCAGCGAATCCTCGAGCGCCACCATCCCGTGGCTGGTCTTCACCTATCGGCTCCTGCCCTGAGCGGGCTCAGACGCCGAGCTCGACCAGCGCCGAGAGGAGCTCACCGACCGCCCAAGCCTGCGCCGGGCTACCGCGCGGACGATGCGGCGGGTCGCCGTCGGCGAGCTGCGGCAGCTGCCCGATCGCGAGGCCGTTCGTGAGCGCCGCTTCGACCGCGAGCCGAAGCTCCTCGCGCCGCTCGAAGTCGTCCGGCGCCTCATAGAGCGACGCATGCACGTACGCGCCGAGCAGGTGCACCCACGCGGTCCCTTGGTGGAACGAGCTGTCACGCTCGACCACGCGGCCCTCGAAATGGCTTCGATAACGCGGGTCTTGAGGAGAGAGGCTCCGCAAGCCGCTCGGCGTGAGCAGCTCGTCGCGCACGCGGCGTAGGAGCGCGGTGATCTGCCACCTCTCGAACAACGCCGGGTCGAGCGCGAGCGCAATGAGCGCGTTCGGGCGGATGGTCGCGTCGACCCACGACTCTTCGCTGTCGCCGATCTCACTGACGCAGTCGAACGGGTAATCCGTCTCGGCGCACCAGAACCGCGCGCGAAATGCGAAGCGCGCGCGCGCGCACGCCGCGAGGGCGGCGTCCGCGAGGCCGCGGTCCCCAGCCGCTCGGGCAAGCCCCGAGAGCGTCTCGCAGCCCTTGCTCCAGAGCGCCTGGAACTCGACCGCGAGACCGTCGCGGGGCGAGACCGGGCGGCCGTCGACCATGGCCGCCATCCAGGTGAGCGCGTGCCCCTCGGCCCCGTTGGCAACCAGCCCGTCCGGCGCGACCCAGACCCAGCGGTGGCGGCGACCGGCCACGCGCGCGTACACGCGCCGGAGCGCGGGGTAGAGCTCGCGCTGAACGAACGGATCGCTCGGTCCGAGCCGATCCACGAAGTGACGGGCGAGCTCGAAGAGCCAGAGGGTCGCGTCCGGCGACGGCGCTTGACGGCGGGCAGGGCGCTCGGCGACGCGCTCGGGCAGCAGCCCGCCTCGGAGCTCGGAGAGCAGAGTCCGCGTGACGAGCTCGGCGCGCTCGGGCTCGCCGCGCGCGAGGAGCAGGCCCGGGATCGCGATGACGGCGTCGCGCGTGCGAAGATCATAGTACGGGTACCCCGCGATCACGCTCGGGCGGTCGCACGCGTCAGCGACGAACGCCTCGGCCGCGATCGAGAGCGACCGCACCGTGCGAGCCTGATCCGGCCCCGGATCTCGGCTGAGCCAGTACTCCCTCGCGCGCCCGAGCTGCTCGGCCGGTGACCCCGGGGGATGCGCGCCGATGGCGACCGTCATCACGGTCGGCCGCCCCGGCACGAGCTCGAATTCGAAGCTCCCGGGCGTCCACATGTCCTCCGAGAAGTTGGTGAACTGCTCACGGTCCCCGAGGTACTCGAAGCGGCGCCACCAGTCGGGCGAGCCGACGAACACCCCATCGTGCCGAAAGGTGATCGCGGGAAGCGAGGGCACCGGCCGGATCTCGACCTCGCCCTGGCGCATCGACGCGCGCTGCACCATCGCGCCGTGCTCCTTCATCAAGTCATGCACGGGGCGCAGCGGCATGAGCGGCTTCACGGAGAGCCGCGCCTTGCCCGGGCCGTGCCAGAGGAAAGACATCACGAGCGCGTTCCACCCGCGGCAGAGGGCGATGCCGCGCTCGAATCTGCCGGCCCCGAGCCGGTACGTCCAGCGCGGCAGCGGATCCTGATCGTAGCGCTCGAGCAGGCGATACCCCGGCGTGGGCGCGACGTTCGGGAACTGATGGGTCGCGAGCCGCCAGACCTTCCCCCCGACCACCACCTCGGCTTCCGCGTGACTGAGCACCACGTGGCGATCGAGCGGAGGAGCGAGCGCGGCGACCAGGAGCCCGTGGTGGCGGCGAGTATGCATCAGCGCGACCGTGCTCATGGAGAACGCGCCGGCGCCGTTGGTGTGGAGCCACTCCTGCCCAGCGCGCTCGAGGACGCCCCCCACCTCGACCGAGGGCCACGGCTCGTCGCAGAGCGTCCAGCTCATGTCGTCCTCCGAGCCGCGATCGCGCGCCGCGCGGCCTCACGGAGCGGCGCGGCGGGCGGCGTCGCGCCGAGCCAGATGCCCATGGCGCGCACCGCCTGCCCTATGAGCATGCCGAGCCCGCTCTCGGCGACGCGACCGGCGCGCCGCGCGGCGGCGACGAACGGCGTGAGCGGCGGGTCATAGACGACGTCATAGCCGACCGCGTCCGCGGGCAACCGCTCCCAGTCGACCAGCGCCGCGACCGCGTCACCGGCGTCCGCGCCGACCATGCCGGCGCTGGTCGCCTGAACCACGATCGCGCTGTCGGCGGGCACGCGGTCGAAGGGAGCCGGCTCCGCGCCGAGCCGCTCGAATCCGGCGCGCGTCACCGCGGTCCAGCGGCGCGCGAGCGCCACCACGCGCGCCACGCCGAGCGCGCGGCACGCCATCACCGCGGAGAGCGCCGCGCCGCCGCTCCCGATCACGCTCGCCACGCCCGGCCGCGCGCCGAGCCGCGCGAGCTCGTCCGCTAGCGCGGGCGCGTCGGTGTTGGATGCGACCACCGCGCCGTCCGGCGCGCGAGTGAGCACGTTGGCGGCACCCGCGTCGCGCGCGAGCGCGTCGGCGCGGTCGCAGAGCGCGAGGGCCGCGCGCTTCCACGGCACCGTCACGTTCGCGCCGTCGAGCTCGCCGGCGCGCAGCGCGTCGACCACGCGAGCGAGCGCGGCCTCGTCCGGCGCGTCGACCAGGTCGTAGCGGTGCTCGAGTCCGAGCACGCGGTACGCCGCGCGGTGGATCTCGGGCGAGAGCGAGTGGGCCACCGGGTGACCCACGAGGACGAAGCGCCGCGGGCCCACTAGCTCGCTCCATCGATCCGCGTCACGCGCGCGCCGACCCGCCCATCGTGCACGATGAGCTCGAGCGCCTCACCCACGCGGACCTCGCTCGCACGCCGCACCGCGCGGCCGTCCTCGCGGCGCGCGATGGCGTAGCCGCGCCCGAGCACGCTGAGCGGGCTCATCCCCTCGAGCCGCGCGGCGCGCTCGCCGAGCGTCCGCCGGAACGTCTCGAGCCGAAACCGCACGGCCGCCTCGAGGCGCGCCGACAGCGGCCCGAGCTCGCCGCGCGCCTCGGCCAGCACCGCGCGCGGGTGGCGCGTCGCGAGGCGTCGATACAGGAGCTCACTCGCGCTCCTCCGCCGGGCGATGGCGCGCCGCGCGAGCCGCTCGAGCTCCTGGCCGAGCAGGTCGAGCCCTTGCTGCCGCTCGGCGATGAGGAACCGCGGATCGCTCAGGCGATTTCGGAGCCGCTCGACGGTCGCGCGATCTTCGGTCACGCGCGCCTCGACTGCGCGCGCGAGCTGCCGCGCAAGCCGCGCCAGCGCCTCGCGCCGCGCGCGTGCGTCGGGGATCACGAGCTCGGCCGCCTGCGACGGCGTCGCCGCCCGCACGTCCGCCGCGAGGTCGGTGAGGGTCGTGTCGATCTCGTGACCGACCGCGCTCACCACAGGCACCCGGAGCGCCGCCACGCGCCGCACCACTCGCTCGTCGTTGAACGCCATCAGGTCCTCGGCCGCTCCGCCGCCCCGCCCGACGATGATGACGTCGAGCCCCGGGTAGCGCTCTATGAGCTCGAGCGCCCGCACGATGCTCGCGGGCGCCGCCTCGCCCTGCACCTGCGCCGGCGCGAGCACGAGCCGGGCTCCGCCGCGCCGAAAGGCGACCGTGCGAATGTCGTGGAAGGCCGCGCCGGCGCTGCTCGTCACCACGCCGACCACGCGCGGCTCGGGGGGCAGCGGGCGCTTGCGCTCGACCGCGAAGAGCCCCTCCGCCGCGAGCTTCAGCTTCAGCTGCTCGAGCGCTTCGAGGAGCGCCCCGCGACCGGCAGGGCGCGCTTGCTCCGCCACGAGCTGCAGCCGCCCGCGCGGCGCCCAGAGCGTGGCGCGGCCGAAGAGCTGTACCCGCGCGCCATCCTCCAGCACCTGCCGCGCGCGCTGCGCCTGGTAGCGGTACATGACGCAGTCGATCATGGCGTCCTCCCGCTCGTCCTTGAGGCTGAAGTAGACGTGCCCGCTCGCCGCGCGCTTGAGCGAGCCCACCTCTCCCTCGATCCACTCGCGCCCGGTAACGCCCTCGACGGCGTGCTTCAGCCGCCTGTCGAGCTCGGCGACGCCGATGACCTCTGCCTCCTCATCGCCCACGGCCGCGTGCTTATACCAGCCCGCACGGGTTCTTGCCGGGAACCGCACCGATTCCGCGCCGGACCGACAAACCAATGAAACTACTATGGTTTTTTCTGTCGGCCCGGCGCGGAATCGGCGCGACCGCGCTACCGCGCGGCGCGCGCCGCGGCGAGCGCGCGCTCGAGCGCGTCGCGCGTCGCGACCCGCACGCGCTCGACGACCGCCGGATCGCCCTCGTCGCCGGAGGTGTCGATGGGCTCGAGCACCCGGTAGTGCTGCGGCGCGCGCCGCGGGATGAGCGTCCCCCAGGCGCCGAGCGCGATGGGCAAATCGTAGCGTCGAGAGCCGAGGAGCCGCCGCCCGACGAACCGCTCGCGTAGGATGACGTCGTACATCTCGTCGATGCCGGTCGCGGCGACCGGGAAAATCGGCACGCCTGCGCGGATGGCGACCCGCGCGAAGCCGGCGCGGTTTCCCCACTTCAACGTGTAGCGCTCGACCGAGGTGAGCTTCCAGCTGTCGTCGATGCCGCCCGGGTACACGCCGACCAGCTCGCCGCCGCGGAGCAGCGCGGTCGCCGCGTTCGGCTCGCCCGGGAGCGCGCCCGAGGCGTCGAGAAGGTCGCGGAAGAGCGGGATCTTCCACAGGTTCCGCTCGCCGAGGAAGCGCACGCGCCGCCTCGTCTCGCGCCTCACGAGCGCGCCGAGCACGACGCCGTCGAGGCCCGACATCGCGTGGTTGCCGACCAAGAGCGCGCCGCCCTCGCGCGGGAGTCGCTCCATCCCCTCGGTGGTGGCGTGAAAATAACCAATCGGGAGCTCGCGGAGCAGTCGCGCGAGCGGCGAGTCATCGAAGGGGCGAAGCGCCTCGTAGAGCGACACCGCGTGAGGGTAGCCGAAGCGCGCGCGCGGCGCACCGAGCGCGCGCCCGACGTCAGTGGAACGGCAGCGGATCCTCCGGACCTGGGCGCCGCGGCATGAAGAAGTCGTGCAGGTACTTCTCTCCCTCGTCGTCGAAGATGGTGACGACCGTCTCGAGCTCCGGGTGCGTCTCGCGCAGGCGCCGCGCCGCCGTCAGGTGCGCGCCCGAGCTCGGACCGCAGAACAGCCCGCGGGTGCGGGCAAGCTCTCGCATGGCCGCGACCGCGTCCGCGCTCGACACGCTGAGGGTGTCGTCGACGAGCCCGTGGTTTCGCGCGAAGATGCCCGGCACGAACCCGTCCGAGATCCCTTCGATTTGGTGGAGCGCCACCTCACCGCAGAGGATGGTGCGCGACTCGGACGGCTCCATGGCAAAGAGCCGTACCTTCGGATTTACTTTACGAAATGCTTGACCGACGCCGATGAGGGTCCCCCCGGTGCCCACGCCGTGCACGAACGCGTCAGGGACCCGCCCGTCCGGGAGCTGGGAGAGGATCTCCGGCCCGAGCCACTCGCGATTTTCCTCGATGTTCCAGTCCGAGTCGAACTGACCCGGGAAGAAGAAGCCAGGCTGCGCCGCGAGCTGCTTCGCGCGCTCGAGCGCGGAGTTCACATGGAAGCTACCCGAGAAGAGCACCTCGGCGCCGAACGCCTGCGAGATCGCCACCCGCTCGCTCGAGAGCCCCTCCGGGGTCACCACGATCATCTTGTAGCCCTTCACCGCCGCAACCATGGCGAACGCGTTGCCGGTATTGCCGCTGGTCGCCTCGACGATGGTGTCACCCGGCTTCAAGAGCCCCTCGGCCTCCGCGCGCTCGACGATGTGCTTGGCGATGCGCGCCTTCACCGAGCCGGACGGGTTCAGGAACTCACACTTCGCGAACACGCCGTCGATCTCGAGGAGCGGCGTGTCACCGATGGCGTCGAGGATGTTCTTCGAGACGTTGGGGTAGCGAGTCGACATGTGAGGCGAGTCTCTTGGCCGATGCGCGGCACCGGCAGCGTGCGGTCGAGCCGTCCGGGACATCCGGCGAGGCGCGAGGAACCATGACCGGCCTTCCGGGACGCGGGCTAGCGCGTCGCGTCACGGAGGGCGCCGCTCAAGATAGTATATGGGAGGCTATACGGTCTCGCGGAAAAGCACCAATCCACGGGCCCGTACAACCGTGTCCTCGCCAGCCGTGCGACGATCGGCTCGGGCTCAACTCGCGACGATCGGCCGAATACACGCCTCGCCCCAGCGCTCGGCGTCCTCGTGTCGCACGCCGAAGCAGGCGTCCTGCACCACGCAGGCGTGACAGCCCGGGAGATGGCGCTTGAAGGGCACCGGCTCGACCCGACGCGAGCGATCGACGACCCGCGGATCCGCGTCGAACGCGCAGAGCGGCGCGCCGCAGGGCCCCGCGATCCCGTCTACCGCGACGCCGGTTCGCGTCGCCGCCTCGATGACGCCGACGAGAGCGGCGCGCATGAGCTCCGGGTGGAGCGTCGCGGGATCGTCCTCGGGCGATGGCGCGTAGGGTCGTGAGGGGTAGGACACCGACAGCCCGGTGAGCCGCGGATGCCCACCGAACTTCTGAGCGATGAAGCCAGGGAGCGCCGGGAGTGACTCCACTACGGCCGGCGAGAGCACCGCTCCGAGCTGTACGCTCACGCCCGCGGCGAGGAGCGCGCGGATCCCCTCGACGGTGCGTCCGTGCGTGCCGGGCGCGCGCGTCGCCCGGTCCGACGCCGCAGGCTCGGCGCTGTGGAGCGACACGAACGCGGCGGTGAGGCCCGCCTCGGCGAGCTCGGCGGCACGACCCGGCCGCGCGAGGAGCACCGCGTTGGTCTCCAGGCAGATCTCGCGGAAGCCGAGCGCGCGCGCGAACCGGACGTGCGCTACGAGCTCGCGGTCGAGGGTGGGCTCGCCGCCCGAGATGCTGAGGCGCTCGAGCCCGAGCCGCCAGAGATCCTCGATCCACGCTCGGACCTGCTCGGGCCCGAAGTCGCCCCAGTCGCGCGCCTGCCAGCAGAAGGCGCAGTCCTGGTTGCAGCGAAAACCGGTTCGAACCAGCCCGCGCCGCTCGACGCCAGGGATGACTTGCCGGAAGAACTCGAGCGGGATGTCGAGCGGGAGCGCGCGCAGCGAGCGCGCGGCCACGCTCGCCGCGAGCCACCGCTCGCGGGTCGTGGAGAGCTTGAGCCGCCGGGCGAGCCGCTCGAGCGCGGCCGCCGCGCGCGGCGAGCCCGGGCGACGACGGAGCGTCACCGACGCGCCATCTCGAGCCCCCTCCCACCCGATGGCGAGCTCCATCGTGCCTTCGCGGTCGGGCTCCCTCAAGACCAGTATGAAGGTGTCGTCCAAGAGCTTCAGCGTCACGAGCTCGAGTCCGAACCTCGGCAGCGCGAGCGGGAGCGCGGGCGCGCTCACCAGCGCGCGCGCGACCTCGCCGCGCAGCGCCTCAGCCTGCGCGCTCGGCGGAGCGGGATCTCGAAACACGACGCCGGGCACGGGAGCACAGTCTATCCGTCGCGCGTGGGCGTGTCAGGGCGCGCCTCTGCTGCAACATTCCGAGCCGAGCGGAGCTCGCACGAAAGTACCCATGGCGCGCGAAGATCCGTGGCATACGGGCCGGGCGCATGTCCCGCCGATCGCTGTTCGCCCGCGCGCTCGTCGTCAGCCTCATCGCGCTCGGCACCGCGCGACCGGCCATGGCCGGCGACTTCGACGAGCAGGGGCGCTTCTCCTTCGAGCCCGACGCGGTCCTGACGCTCGACTTCGCGAGCTTTACGCCCGCGGTCGAGCCGGGCGACGGCGCGGCGACGCTCGAAGAGGATGCGACCGCGCTCGCCGGCGGGAAGGTGCTCGTGGTCGCGCTCGCGACCGAGGGCTATCCCGTCCCGCTCGCGCTCCCCGCCGCGCCGGGCTCGTACCGGGCGCGGTTCTGGCTGAAGGGCGACTGTACGGCCGGCGTGGCCGTCGACTACGCCGACGGCTCGGAGGGCGTCGTGGGCGAGGCGTTCCCGACCGGACGGGTCACGAGCGACGACTGGCTCGAATTCGAGACCGCGCCGTTCGGCGTGGACGGTGGGAAAAACGGCGTCGACGCGCGGCTCTTCCTCTCGGCTTACGACCGCACCAAGCCGGTCACCGTGCGGCTCGACGCGGTCGAGGTGGTGCCGGACGGCCAGTTCGCGCCCACCACGAACTGCACGGGACTCGACGCGGCCAAGGAGTGCGGCGCCGGCACGCTCTGCGTCGATGGTCTCTGCCGCGACGCGCGCGGCTGGTTCCCGCCCCTTCCGGAGGAGTCTGAGCGCGCGAAGCTCCCCGCGTACTGGAAGCGCAAGCTCCACGACACCTTCGGCCCGTACGAGCTCCGGCGCACCACGCTCCCCGACGCGCTCGCCACCCTCGACCAGATGGCGACCGCGACCGACAACGTCACCTACTGGTCGCGCTTCACCGAGGCCATCCGGCGCCTACGCGACGCGCACACCTACGCGCGGCTCACGGCGCTCTCCGCGGTGAAGTCCCGCCGCCCGCTGAACGCCTGCTTCTTCGAGGGTGTCGGAGATCTGAGCCAGGCCGCCGCGCCGAGCGAGCTCGGGCTGCCGGACCTCCTCGTCTCGCACACCGGGCTCGAGTCGACCTGGGGGCTCGCGCAAGGCGATCGCCTGGTGGCCGTCGATGGCGAGCACCCCATCACCTGGGCTCGCAAGCTGATGACACCGAGCCCGTGGTACTGGGAGGCGGACGACCCCGAGCAACTCGCCAACGTGCTCTCGCTCTTACGCGACCTCATCGCGCGACACGCCACGGAGCTCACCGTCGTGCACTGTCACGCGGCGAGCGGCACCTGCGACGCGACGGCCACGACGCTCAGGCTCGACGAGCTCCCCGTGGTGCCGGCGAGCGAGGCCCCCAAGCTGGTAAGCTGCGACAACCGGCCGTTCTTCCCCGTCGACGGCGCGCCGGCCGACCACGACTTCGGCGACGCCGTGCTCACCCCGGCGAAGGTCGTGCACGGCCCGGTGCTCGGCGTGGACTCGTCCGAGGCCATCTACGGCCTCATCTGGAACACGCTGTTCGGTGACGGGTCGAAGATGCCGGTCGACCTCGCGCTCGGCGCGGCGGTCACCGAGTTCGGCCAGGCACGCGGGGTGCTGCTCGATCATCGAGAGGGCCACGGTGGCACCGCGCAGACGGCGAACATCCTCATCAAGTTCGCCCGCAAGCCGTACACACCCTTCATCGGCTACGTCCGCACCCGCGCGAACGACGAGGGCCCGGCCAGCGCCGCCGCGGCCGCCGCGTTGTTCACGCGCTATGCGAGCGCGGAGGACGAGTTCGGTAGCGCGAGCGCGCGCACCGACGTGCCGGTGGCGCTGCTCACCACCTGGGACGTCTCGGCGAGCGACTACCTGCCGAAGATCCTGCAAGGCGCTCCCAACGTGCGCTTGTTCGGCCCCGGGCCGAGCATGGGCGCGTTCGGTACCTTCATGCAGTACTCGCTCTGGGGCGTGATGCGGTGGTCGGTCGGGATCGAAGACGCCATCACACCCGACGGCACCTTGCTCTGCACGCACGGGGTCGATCCCGACGTGCGGCTCGCGCCGACGCAGAGCGATCTCCTGTCCGGCAAGGACACCATCGCCGAGGCGGCCATCGCCTGGCTCCGCTCGGAGGCTCACCCATGAACCGCTTCCCTCTCGCGCTGCTCGTCGCGCTGGGCGCGGCGCTCACCTCCACGGCGTGTGGAACGGACGAGCCCATCGCGACCGTCTCGGTGGTGCCGACCGACGGCGGGGCCGACGCGGAGGCGAGCGTCCCTCCGCCCGATGGCGGCGGCGAGGGCGGCGCGCGCGTGCGGACCATCGAGACTCGCCCGCGCTTCGGCGCGCTCGACCCGGACAACTGCTTGCTCGACGGCGATTTCGAGTACTCGGCGCCGGACGCCATGCAGTACCCGTGGTTCGGCCTCGACTACACCTCCATCGTGACCGGCGCGAAATGTCGTCACGGCCTCCGCTGCGCGAGGGTCCCGAAGACGCAGTACGCGTACATCTTGGGCACATTCGTCTGGCCGGACTCCTCGTCGGTGGAGGTCGAGTTCTTCGCCAAGCCGGAGGGCAGCGGGAGCTGCGCCGACGAGGTCGGCGGCCTCGTGCTGCCGCTAGCAGACTACTCGGGCGCTCCGCAGCCCATGCGCGTCTCGGCGACCAGTCCCGAGCGTGACGCGGACGGCTGGTGCCACGTGCTCGGCGAGATCGACACGCCCACCGACACCGGCAACACGTTCTGGGCGCTCCTCATCTCGCCGCGACAGGGCGCGACGGGGGCCATCCTGGTGGACGACGCCGTGATCCGCACGCCCCGGCTGAACGGCGCTCGGCGCGCAGCGCCGATGGAGCCGGCGATGGCGCGGCTCGTCGAGCGCGCCCGCGCCGACTTCGCCGAGCGGCCGCCCGCGCCGCCGCGGGGCGGCCTCGCGCCGATCCTCGATCGCACGGCGCGGCGCGCCGCGCGCCCGCGCTGAACCTCGGCGGCGGGCGCTCGATTCACGGGCGCTCCGAGCGCCCCGGCGGCCCTCCGGGCCCCCTCGAGAAATCTTGGGAACCCGCAGGGCGAGGCGCTGTCGAACTCCTTGAACCCGACACGCTCGCTGTTTTCCTAGCCCAGCGAGGGGAGATCGACATGAACCAACGAATCAAGTCCGCGGAGTCCCGCGGAGCCGCGGCTCCGCACCCTGAAACCAACCTCTCGCTCCTCGCCCAGCTCGCGCGAGACGCCTCGAACCCGTTCGCCTCGCCCGCTCGATCCGAGCTCCGCGTCGCCGACGATGCGCCCGAGGGAACCTACACGTACGCGATGGTGAAGAGCGGGCCCGAGGTGCCGTCCGCGGAGGTCGAACACGCTGACGCCCTGGCCATCGACGTGCGCGTGTCTTGGGGCGCGAGCGTGCTCGGCGTCGCGCACCTGTCGCCACCGCGCGCTTACGCGGTCGGGGAGGATCAGGGCGAGCACACCTCCGCGGACTGCTTCGTGCCGGCGGAGCGGATCGGCGCGACCCGCCTGCCGCTGGTGCTCGCGGACGCGGCCGGCGCTCGCCTCGTCATCCCGCCCCGCGCGACCGGCCACGTCACCCTGCCGGGTGGTCCGCGCATGACCGCGGAAGCGGCGCGCGCGCTCGGCGCGCCGTCGGTCGAGGTCTCAGGGGGCGTCGAGCTCCCGCTCACGCTCGGCGCTCGCGCGCACCTCGAGCTCGGCGGCTTCGTCTTCCAGGTGGGGGCGGTGAAGGCCGCGAAGCGCTCGAAGCGCTCGCTCCTGTCGGCCATCGATCGCGCGCTCGCCAGCGCGTTCGGCGCGAGCTTCGTCGGCGCGGCCGCCGTGGTCGCGTCGATGGCGGCGTTCGTGCCGCCGCTCGGGCTCACCGACGACGCCGGCGCGGACCAGGATCGCCTCTACGCCATTCAGCAGTACCTCTCGAGCGCGGCCGAGCGCGAGCGCGACGCCGTGAAGGAAGAGTCGAACGCGGACGGCCCCCGTGAAGAGACCGGCGGCACCGGCGAGCGCGCAGCGAAGGAAGAGGGCAAGATGGGCAGCACCGTCTCCCGCGAGACCGGCAAGCGCTGGGCGAACGCGGGGCCGAAGGACAACCCGAACCCCGCGCTCTCGGATCGCGCGGCGCTCCGCCAGGACGCGCAGAGCTTCGGCATGATCGGGCTCCTGTCGTCCGGCTTGGCGGGCGATCCCAACGCGCCGACCTCACCCTTCGGCCGCGCGGACGCGCTCGGCACCGATCCGATGAGCGCCAACGGCAACATGTGGGGTGATGAGCTCGGTGAGTCGGCTGGCTCGGGCGGCCTCGGGCTCACCGGCATCGGCGACGGTGGCGGCGGCTACGGCGTCGGTGTGGGCCTCGGTGACATCGGGATGGGCCACGGCGCCGGCCTCGGCCAGGGCCCGGGCTTCGGCAACAGCTTCGGTCACTTTGCGAAGGGTCACCAGACGAAGGCGCCGCGGGTCGGGCTGGTCGGCGCGACCACGGTGAGCGGCCGACTGCCGCCGGAGGTGATCCAGCGCACCGTGCGCCAGAATTTCGGCCGCTTCCGCATGTGCTACGAGCAGGGCCTCGCGCGGAACCCGAACCTCGAGGGACGGGTCGCGGTGCGCTTCGTCATCGGCCGCGACGGCGCAGTGTCGAACGTAGCCAACGGCGGCTCGGATCTCCCGGACAGCGGCGTGGTCTCCTGCGTGGTGAGCGCGTACTACGGGCTCAGCTTCCCCGCGCCCGAAGACGGCATCGTCACGGTGGTCTACCCGATCTCGTTCTCGCCGGGCTGACCCACCGCCCCGAGCCCCCGAGCCTGGCCCGCAGCTTCCGAGCTGCGGGTCAGGCTCGCTTCGTTTGGAGTGCCGGTGCGGCGCGGCCGGCGGCGCGCCGCGCGCCGCACCGCGGCGACGCAGCGCCGCCCTAGCCCGGCTTGCGCGCGAGCTTCGCGTCCAGGCTGTACGGACCGGCGCCGCGCGCGCCGATGTAGAGGAAGAGCAAGAGGTACACGGCCGCGAGCTCTCCCCGGTTCACGATCGGGAAGAAGCCCGTGCCGAACGCGAGCTTCCAGTGCGCCGTGTAGTAAGCGACCGCCATCATCGCCGCGGCGAGGAGCGCCGCGTAGGTGGTGAGGAAGCCGAAGGTCATGGCGAGCCCGGTGGTAAGCTCGATGATTCCGCCGAACCAGAGCTTGCTCCCGACGGCCATCGACTGCCCGCCGAGGAGGCCGAAGAGCTTCTGGAGCCCATGACACATGAACATGAGCCCTGCTCCTACGCGGAGGACGGTGAAGAAGAGCTCGGACTTGGGACGAAGCAGGCGCGTGAGCATCAGGGCGAAGCCTAGTGAAGGAAGGCGCGGTCGCCAGCCCCACGCCAGTATTCAACCATTTGGTTGAATATTGCATGCGCGCACCACGACGAGCGAGCCGCTCGCGGCGCGGGCGCCGGCGCGCTCGGACGGGCCGCGCCGCCGGCCGCGCCGGCCCGGCCCCACCTCCCTCCGGACCGGGAAGGATGGTAGAAGCGCCGTCATGCTGAAGAAGGTGCTCATCGCCAACCGCGGCGAGATCGCGGTCCGCATCGCGCGCACCCTGCGCGAGATGGGGATCCGATCGGTGGCCGTCTACAGCGAGCCGGACCGCGACGCCCTCCACGTGCGAGTGGCCGACGAGGCTCACGGCATCGGCCCGGCCGCCGCGGCGGAGAGCTACCTCCGGATCGACAAACTCCTCGACGTGGCGAAGCGCGCCGGCTGTGACGGCCTCATCCCGGGCTACGGCTTCCTCTCGGAAAACCCGGCGCTCGCCGAGGCCTGCGAGCGCGCCGGCGTGGTGTTCGTGGGGCCTCCCGCGAGCGCGATGCGCGCGATGGGGCTAAAGACCGCCGCGCGCGACAAGATGAGCGCTGCGGGGGTGCCCATCGTACCGGGCGGCGCGGCCGGCTCCATCGAGGAGGCGCGCGCGACGGCCGCGCGCATCGGCTACCCGGTGATGCTGAAGGCGACCGCCGGCGGCGGCGGCAAGGGCATGCGGCTGGTGGAGAGGGAGGAGGAGCTCGCGCACGCGCTCGAGCGCGCGCGGAGCGAGGCGCTGAAGGCCTTCGGCGACGAGACGGTCTACCTCGAGCGCGCCATCGTTCGCCCGCGGCACGTCGAGATCCAGGTGCTCGGCGACACCCACGGCAACATCGTGCACCTCTTCGAACGCGACTGCTCGATCCAGCGGCGGCACCAGAAGGTGGTCGAGGAGACCCCTTGCCCCGCCATCGATCACGAGATCGTGCGGCGCATGGGCGAGGTCGCGGTCGCGGGCGCGAAGGCGGTCGGCTACTACTCGGCGGGTACCTTCGAATTTCTACTCGGGGAAGACAAGAGCTTCTACTTCCTCGAGATGAACACCCGCCTCCAGGTGGAGCATCCGATCACGGAGCTCATCACCGGGATGGACCTGGTGCGGGAGATGCTTCGGATCGCCTCCGGAGAGCGGCTCGGGTTCGAGCAGAAGGACGTCGAGCGGCGCGGCGCGGCCATCGAGTGCCGCGTGTACGCCGAGGATCCCGCGAGCGGGTTCCTGCCGAGCCCGGGGCCGATCAAGCGCCTGCGCGTCCCGGCTGGGCCCGGCGTGCGCGATGACAGCGGGACCTACGAGGGCGCGGTCATCAGCGCACACTACGATCCGCTCATCAGCAAACTCTCGGTGTGGGCACCCGATCGCGCGCGCGCGGTCGAGCGCATGCGCCGGGCGCTCTCCGAGTACGTGGTGAGCGGTATCCGCACCAATCTGCCCTTCCACGAGCGTCTCTTTCAGCACGCGGAGTTCGTCGCCGGCGATTACGACACCGGCTTCATCGAGCGTCACAAGGCCACGCTGCTCGGCGGCGCCACCGTCCCCGAGAGCGAGCGGGCGGCGGTGGCGGCGGCGGTCGCCGTCGCGGCGTACCGCGCCGAGCGCGCCCGGCGCCCGAGCGGGAATGGAAACGGCAGTGGCGATGGCGCGGACCGGAGAGGCCTCCCACCCTGGGTCGCTGCCCACCGCGCGCGGATGCGCTGAGGAACCGACGATGACCGCGCTCTCCGATCTCAAGGTGCTGGATCTCACCCGCCTCCTGCCGGGGCCGTTCGCCTCCCTCGTGCTGGCCGATCTCGGCGCCCAGGTGGACAAGCTCGAGGACACCGGCATGGGCGACTACATGCGCCACACCGCCGTCCCCATGGCGGGCGGGATGAGCGTCGGGTTCCAGGGCCTGAACCGCGGGAAGCGAAGCCTCGCCCTCGATCTCAAGCACCCCGCCGGCGTCGCCGCGTTCAAGCGGCTCGCGAAGCGCTACGACGTCGTCTTCGAGCAGTTCCGCCCCGGCGTGATGGCCCGCCTCGGGCTCTCGCACGAGTCGCTCCTCGAAGAGAACCCCTCGCTCGTCATCTGCGCGCTCACCGGTTATGGCCAAAACGGACCGCTCCGGGATCGCGCCGGGCACGACCTCAACTACCTCGGGCGCTCGGGCCTGCTCGGCCTGATGGGGCCGCTCGACGGCCCGCCGGTCCCGCCGAGCTTCCAGCTCGCCGACGTGAGCGGCGGCATGTGGTGCATCATCGCGATCCTCGCCGCGCTCCGCGAGCGTGATCGCACCGGCAAGGGGAAGATCATCGACATCGGCATGCTCGAGTCGGTGATCCCGTTCGCGGCGGTCGCGCTCGGGCGCCTGCTCGGCGGCGAGCTGCCCGAGCGCGGCAACGAGCTTCTCACCGGGGGCGTCGCGCCCTACAACACCTACCTCACGAGCGACGGCGAGTCGATCACCCTCGGCGCGCTCGAGCCGAAGTTCCTGATGAAATTCTGCGCCAACGCGGGGCTCGAGGTGGATATGTCGATGCTCATGCCCGGTCCCCACCAAGCGGCGCTGAAGGTGCGGTTCGCCGAGGTCATCGCCGGGCGGACGCGGGCGGAGTGGGAGGCGTTCAACGCCGAGCACGACTGCTGCATCGAGGCGGTGCTGCGCCCGGACGAGCTGCGTGGCGACGCCCAGCTCGCCGCGCGTGGTGTGTTCTTCGACGTCGAGGCGGAGGCTGGCAGCTTCGGTCAGTTTCGGACCCCGGTCACGCCGCGCGAGCTGCAGGCCCGCCCCGCGCCGACCCAGGGCGAGCACACGCGCGCGGTGCTCGCCGACGCCCAGTTCTCTCCCGAGGAGATCCAAGCGCTCATCGACCAGGGCGCTGCGCGCTGACCACGCGCGGAGCTCGCCAAGGCCGCCCGCTCGTTCACGGGGCGACGGTCACTACGCGCCCGAAGCGCCACGAGCGGTAGGCGTCGAGGTCGGAGTCCACCACACGCCCGAGGAGCTCGCCGAGCCCGGGCTCGCCGGGCCCCAGGAGATCGCGCGTCTCCACCGGGTCCGCGCACACGTCGAACTCTGCCTGCCACCCGCGGGTGAAGTCCTGTATCCGCTTGCGGCACCCGAGCACGAGCGCCTGGGAGCGGCCCCACGGACCCCAGCTCTCCGTGAACACCCACGGGCGCCGGAGCGCGGTCCCCCGGCGCAGGTACGGCACCAGGCTCTGCCCGTGAAGCGGATAGTCGACCGCGATGCCGAGGAGCTCGGTCAGGGTGGGCAGGACATCGACCAGCCCGACCGGAGCATCGACCACCCGCGGCGCGCCGAGCCCGTAGCGCGCGGGCGCGCAGAGCACGAGCGGGACGCGCACCTCCTCTTGGAAGAGCGTGGCTCCGTGGTTGTACGCGCCGTGCTCACCGAAGGCCTCGCCGTGATCCGCGGTCAGCACGACGATCGACTCCGGGGGGAGCCCCGAGAGGAAGCGCGTGAGCCTCTCGTCGATGCTACGCCCGGTCGCGAGGTAGCCGGCCTTCCCCTCGCCGCCGCGATACGGCGCGTGAAGATCCATGAGATGCGCGCGAAAATGGAGCGGCCGCCCGCCGGCCTCGCGCCACGCCGTCCGCGCGCGCCCGAGCGTCTCGTCGATCGACGGCCAGAACGCGTCGCTCGAGTCGGGCAGCGTGCCGCCGAGCTCGTAGCCGGTGAGGAACGAGAAGTTGTCGACGTGGAACGGGGGGAACGCGACGTAGGTCGCCCAGCCGTGCGCGTCGAGCAGGGAGGCTAGGGTCGGCGGGATCGAGAGCCTCCCGTGCGCCGGATCGGCGAGGGCCACCTCCCACTCGTCGTCCCTAAGGACGTGACGCGGGCTCATTCCGGTGTGGAGCGCGAGCAGCGACTGCCCGGTCGAGTTCGCGTTCGAGTAGGCGTTCTCGAAGCGCACGCAGCGGCTCGCCCAGGCGAGGGTCTTCGGGAAGGTGACGCCGTCGCGAAACACGTCGGCGCGAAGCCCATCGACCGTGATGAGAACGACCGGCGGCGGCGCGTCCGGAGCGGGCGCGGCGGGTGCGCGCTCGCCCCGCGCGCGGAGCTCACGAAGCGCCACCGCGAGCGAGCCATCGTGCCCGGTGCAGTTCTGATCGACGCCATCATCGGGCAGATCTACGAGGGTGGGCGCGCGCGTGGGATCGAGATCGTCGCAGTCGAGGCCGAAGAGCGCCGAGTCCCCGTCGCCGTCGAGGTCGGCTGCCTTGCGGAGCGCTCGCGCGCCGAGCTCTCCAAAGGGGGCGTGTGCCGAAGCGAACCGACGGAGCGCGCCGCGGCTCGAGTCGACCCCGAGCCCGGCGGGGAGGAGCACGACCACGAGCACCCACGCGGCTCGGGGCAGATGAGGGCGCGACCACACCGCGCGCACCACGGCGAGCAGCGCGGTGAGCCCGGCGATCGGCGCGACCCAGGGCACGTCGAACGCAGCGACCACCCACGAACACAGGCTGGCGAGCCCGAGCACCCAGAGCGCACCGACCCATCGACTCGAGGAGAGCGCGCGCCGGCGCAGCCGCGCGACGAGGACCTCTGCGGGCACCCAGACCCCGAGCACCGACAGCGCGAAGAGCGCGCCGACCGGCCAGACGAGCTGATAGCCCCGCGCGAGGGTGCGCGCGAAGAGGACGGTCGCCAACCCGAACGCGATGGTCGCGCGGGCGAGCACCGCCGGATCTCGAAACCCCGCCGCGAGCCGCTTTACGACCGGCACGAGCCGGCGCTGAAGCGGCGCCACGCGCGCGAGGAGCGTCACCAGCAGGTCGGCCAAGACGAGCGCTGGGGCGAGCGCAAGCTCTCGGCCCGCGCGGCCCAATACCTCGAGGAGCGCGGTGGTCACGTCCGGGAACGCTGCGGCGCGGAGCGCCGTTCGCACCACCGTCTCGGCCACGAGCGCAGACGCGAGCACGAGGACGGCGCGCGCGCCGCTCTCCGCGAGGTCGTCGCTCGTGCCGCGACCGGGAAGCCGAGCAGAGCCGCTCGGCCGCGAGGGGTCGCTCGAGGTCTCGGACGACGCCATCACGCGACCCGGCCGAGGGCGAGCGGGCGCGACATCGGGTCCCCTAGATCTTCTTATATTCGTCGACGAATTCCCAGTCGGCGATGAGATGCTTCTTGAGGAGCAGCGCCAATAGCGCGGCGAACAGCTTCTCCCAGCCGGTGTCTTCGCCGAGGATCTCACTCGCGTCGGCGCCGTGGGAGACCGCGCGCAGCGCCGCGACCAGATCGCGCGCCGTGAGCTGATCGGGTGAGCGCTCGCCACCGCTCGCCTCCACGCGCTCCGGCTTCTTGGCTCCCCGCGCCGGGAGGTTCACCTGGGTGCCGTCGAGCAGCGTCAGCGTGATCATCCGTGGCGCTCTGCCCTTCGGGCGCGGCATCGCCGTCTCCCGCGACTCCATCACCCGCCCGCTCTCGGGCGGCGGCGTGTAGGACGGCGACACCGCCGAAGCGGCCCGCTCCGCGGGAGGTTGGCTGGGCGGCGCGGCCGGCGGCGCGCTGGCGAGCGGCGCCGCGATCGCGCCCGGCGCTGGCTCCGCAGCGCTCGCGGCTGGCGCTTCGCTCGGCTCGGTCGCGAACGCGTCGCCAGCCAACTCCTGCGCCGAGGGCGCCGCGCCGGGCGCGATGGCCGGCTCGACCGAGCGCTCCTCGCCCGCTCGACCCACGCCTGCCTCGGCCTCCGAGAGCGAGGGGCTCTCCGCTCTGCCACCGTAGTACACGCGGATGGCCGACTTGATGTCCGAGGGTGGCGCGATCATGGCGCGAACCGGCAAGCCGGCACCCTGGGACACCTCACGGATCGCGTGCTCGTCGCTGGGATCGTCCATCGCGACGTATAGCGTCTCTCCGAGCCCGCGGACGCGCCGCACGAAGATGGGGACGAGGCAGTAGCGCTCGGCGAGCTCGCGCGGGACGAGGTTCAGTAGCTGTCGAGAGAAATCGATATGATAGAGCGAGACCCACGGCACCGCGAACTGCTGGCTCAGGATCTGCGTGACCTGCGTCTCGCTGACGAGCCCGGACTCGACGAGCAGCGTCCCGAGCCGCCGCCCGTCGCGCCGCTGGAGTCCGAGCACGTCGTCGAGCTGCTCGCGGGAGATGACCCGCGCCTCGACCAGCAGGTCGCCCAGGCGAACTCTCGGCTGCGTCATCCGGTCCGAGCGTACCGCACCGGCAGGGCCCGGGGCCAACGGTTCGGCTGACATCTACCGGGCCTGGCCCGGAGCGCCCGGCCCGGGCGGGGCCCGCGGCGGAGGCGAGGAGGCTTTGCGATGGCTCGGGGATCGGCGATACTTCCACTCGGGTCGAGTCGGCCCGAGCTCGCTGGCGCTCTATCGCCGCCCCAACCGGCGGTGCGTCATCTCGTTCGTCATGGTCACCGAATCCACCTCTCGCTCGTGCCCACACTGTGGAGCGGTGTGCGCGGAAGGGCACCAGTACTGCCCGACGTGCGGCTTCCCGGTCGCGACGCTCGGCACCAACAACAAGGACAAGTTCGTCGGTAAGACGCTCCCAGGCGGCTACCACATCCTCGACCTCATCAGCGTCGGGGGCATGGGTCGGGTCTATCGCGCCGAGCAGAGCGCGCTCGGCCGCACCGTGGCGGTCAAGATCATCCACCCGCACCTGCTCTCGGACGAGAACTCGGCGCTCCGCTTCATCACGGAGGCGCGCGCGGCGAGTCAGCTGAACCACCCCAACTCGGTCGCCGTCTTCGACTTCGGACGCACCGACGACGGGCAGCCGTACCTCGTGATGGAGTTCCTGCGAGGCAAGGATCTCGCGCGAGTCGCCTACGAGGAAGGGCCGCTACCCTTCACGCGCATCATCGACGTCTTGCGCCAGTGCCTCGCAGCGCTCGCCGAGGCTCATGAGCTCGGGATCGTGCACCGCGATCTCAAGCCCGAGAACATCATCCTCGAGCCCCTACGCCGAGGGGGCGACTTCGTAAAGGTCGTGGACTTCGGCCTCGCAAAGCTGAAGGCCGATACGCAGGCGCCGAGCGTGACGAGCCCCGGGATCGTCTGCGGCACGCCGGACTACATGGCGCCCGAGCAGGGACGCGGCGACGCCATCGACGGGCGGAGCGACCTCTACGCGATCGGCGTCATCCTGTTCCAGCTCCTCACCGGTCGCCTGCCCTTCGAGGCCGAGGGGCCGACGCAGGTGGTGATGATGCACCTGTCGATCCCGGTGCCGGATCCCCGGCAGGTGGCCCCCGAGCGGAACATCCCCGCGCCGCTGGTCGACGTCCTCTTCAAGGCGATGGAGAAGGACGCGAGTCGGCGCTACCAGGACGCCCTCGAATTCTCCGACGCGCTCGGCGAGGCGCTCGCGCTGATACAGACCTCGCCGCCGTCGGCGCGCCGCACGCTCGGCCCCTCCTCGATCTTGCCCGGCGCGACGCTCGCGTGTCCGTCGTGCCAAGCGCTGGTGCCGCAGGCAAAGTTCTGCCTCGAGTGTGGCGCGCGGCTACCGCAGGCGAGCCTCTCGCCCGAGGCGACCACCCCGCCGCAGCTCCCCTTGCCCCTGGTGGAGCGGGACGACGATCTCGCGTGGCTCGACGACCGTCGCCAAGAGCTCGCGGGGACCATCCGAGGCGCGCGCCTCGCCGGCGACGCGGGCTTCGGCAAGACCCGTCTGCTCCGTGAATTTGCCGAGCGAGCGCGGGCGGCCGGAGACACCTTCGTGCTCTGTGGGCCCGATCCTTACGGGGTCGAGGTCGCTTGCAGCGCGTTGCGCGACGCGGTCGGCGCGCTCCTCGGCCTCGATGAAGGCGAGCACGCCGGCTTCGACGCGGCGCCCAAGGACGCGCGACGCGGGCTCGACGAGCTGTTCGGCACCGAGGCCCGCGCCGACAAGCGCTCTCCCATCGAACGCCGACATGCGCTGTCCGAGGCGCTGCGCTGGGCGCTGCTCGAGGCCGCGGGCACCACCGATGGGCACGTCATCGTGGCCATCGACGACCTCCATCGGGTGGACGCGCCCAGCCGGAGCGCCTTCGCCGACGTGCTCGGCGAGCCGCCCGACTGCGGGGCGCTCTTCATCGCCGCGCACCCGCCGGGGTTCGAGTCGGGCTGGAGCGCGGATCACCCGGCGCGGATGCTCGACGGTCTCTCACCCCCGGCCGTCTCGCGACTGCTCCGCTCGAGCCGCGGCGCCGAGCGGCTGCGCGGCCTCTCGGATGACGCGCGCGGCGCGGCGCCGCTGCACGTCGATCAGCTCGTGCGCTACGCGCTCGAGGGCGGCAGCGATCCGCCGTCGCGCTTGGCGGATCTCATCGCCCGTCGAGTCGACACCCTCGAGCCGAACGCGCGGCGCGTGCTCCAAGCGCTCGCGGTCCTCGGCGATCTCTCCGAACCGAAAGACGTCGCGCGGCTCTTGCCCAAGTCCCAGCAGCTCGATGGCACACTCGATACGCTGCGCGGCGCCGGCATGATCGAGCGGAGCGGCACGCTCATCTCGACCTCGCACCCCCTCTTGCGAGAGATCGTGCTGGCCGGCATCCCTGCCGGAGTGCGCCGCGAGCTCCACGGCAAGGCGCTCATCGTGTCGGAGAAGCGCGGCGCTCCGCTCGAGGCCCGCGCTCAACACGCATACTTTTCGCAGGACTCGTTCCAGGCGCTGCTCTTGCTCGAACAGGTCGCCGCGCGCGCGGCGGCGCGGGGCGACAACGGGGCGGAGGTGCTCGCGCTCCGGCGGGGCCTCGAGATCGCGCGCCAAGAGATCAGCCGCGGCGAGCTCGACGATCCGCTGCGCGCGGTGCTGATCTTCGGGAGAAAGCTCGGGACGGCGCTCACGCACGCGGGCAACTTCGCAGACGCGGAAGGGATCCTGCGCGAGGCGCTCGACGTCGCGGGGCCGAGCGGCACCGAGCGCGCCAAGGTGCTGAGCGCGCTCGCGCAGGTGGCGCACGGCCGCCACCGTTCGTCCGAGGCGCTCGGCTACATCGACGAAGCGATCGCCAACGCTCGGCAGTCGGGCGCGCAGGAGCTGGTGAGCTCGCTGTCGGACACGCGGCGCTCCTGGGCGTCGTGAGCGAGCCCGCGAGCGCGATGGCTCCGCGAAGCGGGCCGTTTCTGGCTCGCTGGGACCTCGACAAGACCTACCTCCGCACCGACTTCGACACGCTCGGCGCGCTGCTTCGAACGGCGCTCGAGCGCCCGGATCGGAAGCGTTCCGTCCCGGGCGCCGCCCCGCTGCTCCGCGAGCTCGGGCGCTCGGGCGCGCGGATCCACATCGTGAGCGGCAGTCCGCGACAGATGCGCGGGCGCCTCGAGGAGAAACTCCGCATCGACCGGGTAGGCTGGGATGAGCTGACCCTGAAGCCGAACCTGAGCAACGTGCTCAGAATGCGCTTCTCCGCGCTGCGAGATCAGCTCGGCTACAAGCTCCCGGTCCTGCTCGAGAGCCGGGTGCGAAACCAGGCGCTCGGCGCCGTGAGGGAGGCTCTGGTCGGTGACGATGCCGAGGCCGACGCCTTCGTGTACTCGCTCTACGCGGACGTCGTGAGCGGCGCGGTCGGGCGCGAGGCGCTCATGGCCGTGCTCGCGGAGGGCCACACCTACGAGGATCAGGCGGACCGATGCCTGACCGCCCTCGGCGCGCTCGAGGCCTTCGACGCGGTCGAACGGGTGCTCATCCACCTCGATCGTCAGTCCCCGCCGAGCCGCTTCGAGGAGTATGGCGCGCGGGTGGTCCCCTTCTTCAACTACTTGCAGGCCGCCTTCGTGCTCCACCAGGATGGCCGGATCGGCGCGGAGGCGGTGCTGCGCGTCGCCTCGGAGCTCGCGCTGCGACATCGGTTCGACGCCGACGCGCTCGCGCGCAGCCACCTCGAGCTCTGGCGCCGCGGACACCTCGAGCGAGCGCCGGTGGGGGCGCTACGCGAGGCGCTCGCGCGGCTGCGGGAGGCGACCGGGCTGTTCGCGAAGGACGAGCTCGAGAAGATGTGCGACCGGCTCGACGAGTACGCCGAGGCGCCCGGTCCGCGACGGTCGCCCGGCACGCCGCGCCTCGACTACCTGGAGCTCGCGCGGCGGCACCGTGGCGGGCATAATCGCCGTCGCGCACCCTGACCGTCGCGGGGGCTGCGCGCCGGACCGACCCTCAGATCCAGGCGTTGTTCAGCACCTCCCCGACGCCACCCGCGCCGGGGACGATGTATTGCCGCTCATCGAGGCCGCGCTCTTCGCCCCAGCGCTCTCCGGGGATGGTCTCGAGCACGTTCGCCGGCGAGAGCCCACGGTCGAGTCGCAGCGCGTACACGAGCGCGTTCGGAACCTCGGTCGTCACGCGGCGGAGGTACTCCGGGGTCACGATGAGGTTCACGGCGATACACCGGCGCGGCGTTCCGTCGAGGCGTTCGAGGTAGTGGCGCATCGCGCTCACCATGGACGAGCCCGTCGCGCCCATCGGATCGGGGAAGAGCACGAAGCGGTCGTCGACGTCGCGGCCGATCTTGGCGTCATGCCACTCGGCTCCGGTGACCTGTCCGCGCTCGTCGGTGATGCGGCTCATGAAGAGGTGATCTTGACGGACTCCGGCCGGATCGAGCACGGTGTTCAGGAGCTCGTAGGTCACCTCCGAAGGCATGGTGCCGGCGCGAGCGATGCCGACCGTGACGACCTTGGTGCCGCGCGCGACCACGAGCCCGCGGTAGACGGCCTCGGCGGGATGCTGCGTCACCATGCGCGTCTTGATGCTGGCACGCTCGAGCGGGAGCTCTCGAGCGATGACGGCGCGCACCAGCGCCTGATAGAGAGCGGAGACCAGCCGCCCGACCTCGGGCTGGCCGACCTCGGGGGCGCCGGCGCGCGCGAGGAGCGTCCACCCGAGCGGGTCGTCGAGCAGGTGGACCTGCTCGCCGTAACGGTGCTCGAGCTCGGGATGGCTATATCGTGAGCGGAGATAGGCCGCGTCCGTCATCGCGGAGACGCTACTCCACGCGCGGGCCCGACGTGCGGGCCGGCCGAAGGGCCGGCAAATATCGGCCAACTGGCCGAAAAGCGCTTCTCCCTGGCCTCACGGCTCGATAGCTCGTAACCTCTGGCGCCCGTTGCCCCCGGCTCGGGCAGCAGAGCTCCGTCGATGCGCGGCATCCGGCGGGTATCCGGGCCGCCCCGGCCTTGACGACGAAAGGGTCGCCGAGCGTGGATAGCGATCTCGCTGAATCGATTTCTGCCCTGAAGGAGGCGTTCGAGCGCCGAGACATCCGGGCGAAATTTGGCTCGGCTCCGGCTGAGTTGGTCACCGAGCTGCGCGCCAAGCTGAGGGTACCCCGACGCTACCGGGAGTTTCTCGCGGCGTGCGACCCGCTCGACGTCGAGTCGCGGACCCCGACCGAGCGCGTGCGCTTGATCAAGGCCGCTGACCTCGCCGGGGAGCAAGCGGGGTTCTCACTCGACGCGCAGGGCGAGCTCATCGGCGGACCGACCGCAGCGGGCTGGCGGCCCGGGTGGGTCATCATCGGCCGCAGCACGCTGCTCGGCGACCCGTATTTCCTCGACACCGGCAGCCCTGACGCCGAGGGAGACTGCCCGGTCTACACGGCAATGAACGGCACCGATGTGTGGAAGCCTCGGCTCTGCGCCTCGAATTTTGCCGCCTTCCTACGCATCCTCGCGGTCGCGATGGACGTGGCCGCCGGGTTCGCCGATGACGACATCGACATGGACGACGAGCAGGTATTCCGCGACACGCTCGGCCCGAAGATCCGCCCGGTGGATCCGGCGGCGCTGAAGGCGGGCCACTGGACGTGAGCGAGACCGCGCGGCTGCTTCGCTCGGTCGAGCACGGTACCGGAGACTTCGACGCCGAGCTCGCGCGGCTCGCGCGGCGCGGCGAGAGCGATCTCGAGCGCGTCGAGCCGGTGGTTCGCGAGATCCTGGGGTCGGTTCGGCGCGAAGGCGACGCTGGGCTGCTCGCTGCGGTGGAGCGCTTCGAGAAGCGCCGCCCACCAGCGCTCTTCTCACGCGACTATGGCGGCGCCTCGGCGCTCGCCTCGCTCGAGCCTCGAGTACGCGCCGCGATGGAGCTCGCCGCCGAGCGGATCCGCCGCTACCACGCGCGCCAAGCCGAGACGCTCACCAGCTTCGAGTACGAAGAGGCCGGCGTGCTGCTCGGCGGACGGGTGACGCCGCTCGCGCGAGTCGGGGTCTACGCGCCCGGCGGTAAGGCGCGCTACCCGTCGAGCGTGCTCATGAGCGCCATCCCGGCCAGCGTCGCCGGGGTCGGCCAAATCATCCTGGCGAGCCCGGCTCCGAGCGCCGAGGTGCGCGCCGCGTGTCACCTCGCCGGGGTCTACGCGCTGCTCGACGCCGGCGGGGCGCAAGCCATCGCCGCGCTCGCTTACGGGACCGAGACGGTGCCTCAGGTCGACAAGATCGTCGGGCCCGGCAACCTGTACGTGGCGGCGGCCAAGCGCCTCGTGTTCGGCACGGTGTCCATCGACAGCATCGCGGGGCCGAGTGAGATCCTGGTCCTGGCGGACGAGACGGCAGACGCCGAGCTGGTGGCGGCGGATCTCGTGAGCCAGGCCGAGCACGACGAGGCGGCCTACCCGCTCTTCGCGTGCACTACCACTAGGCTCGTCGAGCAGGTGCGCGCGGCGCTAGAGCGACAGCTCAGCACCTTGCCGCGACGGGACGTGGCGAGCGCTTCACTTCGAGCCAACGGCGTGGCGATCGTCGTACGCTCGGCAGATGACCTCATCCCGGTGGCGAACCAGCTCGCCGCCGAGCACGTCGCGGTGCATGCCCGGGACGCGAGGAGGCTCGCGGACGCGGTGACGCGAGCGGGCGCCATCTTCATCGGGGAGAGCACGCCCGAGGCGGCCGGTGACTACCTCGCGGGTCCCTCGCACGTGCTGCCAACCGGCGGTGCGGCCCGCTTCAGCGCGCCGCTCGGGACCTACGATTTCGTCTCACGGACCTCGCTCATCGCCTACGGCCCGGACGCGCTCCACGCACAAGCCGAGCCGATCGCGAGCTTCGCTCGCGCCGAGGGCCTCGAGGGCCACGCTCGCGCCGTCGAGCTGCGAGGCTCGAGGCGCTAGCGTCAGGAGCCGGCCGAGAGGTAGCCGCGCTCGAGCAGGTGCAGGATGATCTGACCCGTCTCCAGATCGGAGTGCGGGCTCATGTCGTAGAGCGCGGCGAGCGTGGGCGCGTTGAGCGCCAGCTGGAGCAGCGCGAGCTGCACCGGATCGAGCTCGTGGAGGGGCGCCTCGAGCGGTGTCTTCAGCTTGAGCCGGCTCTCGGGCGACGGTAGCCGCTCACGGAGCTGCGTGAGCTCATCCTGTTGACGAAACGCCTCCATCAGGATCTCTTGGACGCTGGCGTCGAGCGGGGCGGGAAACTGACGAGACTCGGGCGGATCGAGCTCGAACTGACCGCGACGCCACTCGAGCATGCGGTAGATCGCCTTGACCGGTGGAAGCTCGGGACGATCATCGATGAGCGCGTAGTGAATGCGCCCCTGGTCGAGGAAGATCCGGCCGACCAACGCGCCACTCTTGACGACCAGCGTCGCGGTCTTGCGGGACGTGCCGAAGAGCTGCAAGAGGTCGGGGAGCGGGATCTCCTCGAGGCTGCCAGCCATTCGCGGCGCGGACTCCTCGGTGGTGCGCTGGACGTTCGCGACCGCGCGGCGCGCCGTGGAGTCGAAGACTCGGCCCTCGCCCCCACCGCGCTCCGACGTCACCAGCTTCAGGATGCTCGTGCCGATGAGGACGCGATCCCCCTCCCGAAGCTGCGCTGACTGAATCTTCTCGCCGTTCACGAAGGTGCCGTTGGTCGAGCCGAGATCCTCGATCGTGATCTGGCTGCCCGCCACGCGGATCCGCGCGTGTTTACGCGACACCATCTCCTCGACGAGCACCATGTCCAGGTCGCTCGACCGGCCGACGATGATCTCCTGATCGTGCTCGAGAGGAAATTCTCCCCCCTGGTACTTGCCGGAGATGAACCGCAGGGCGATTCCCATGCGCGCTGGAGAGGGCTTGGAGCCGGGTTGAGTCGGGCGAGGATCTGCCGGCCGACGGGTCCGTCGGCCCAAGTTGGGGCCTGGCCACCACAAACGGTGTGCACAGACCGGAAACCAAACGATAATAAGCCGCTCGAAAAGATCCGGTCAAGCGGAGCTGACGCCAGGGGTATCCCCGGCTCGACCTTCTCCGCGGGGGCGCGCGGGGCGGTCGGAGCTTGCGCGCCTTCCGTCCCGATGAGCCAGCCTGCTCCGGGCCGGACGAAACCTGTCTGGCGACCCCTCCCGCCCGAGACTCACACGGGCTTCGGGAGCGCCGAGGCAGTCGCCGGTTCGGCAGAGGCGGGCGGTGGGCGCGGCGACGGCACGAGGTCACCCACCGCCGGCAACACGACCGTGAAGGTGGAGCCGGCGCCCGGCTGGGAAGCGACCTCGATCCGGCCGCCCATCGCTTCGACCATCCTTTGGCTGATGGCGAGTCCGAGCCCGGTGCCTTTGTCTTTCGTGGTGAAGAACGGAACGAAGAGGCTCTTGAGGACCTGGGGCGCGATCCCGGGCCCGTCATCGCGGACCGAGAGCTCGACCCAGTCGGGTGTCATGAGCGCCGCGCCGACCACCCGCCCCGGACGTGCTCGCGTCGAGACCAGGACGCGCCCGGAGCCGTTCATGGCCTGAACCGCGTTTCGCACCAAGTTGATGAGCACCTGTCGAAGCTGCTCTGCGTCGGCGCGAACCAGAGGGAGCTCCGCTGAGAGCTCCGCATCGACGCTGTACTCCTCGACGCGATCGCTCGCCAGCACCTGGAGCGTGCGTCGCACGACGCCGTTCACGTCGGTCGCGCCCGGGTTCCCCTTCGACGGGCGTGCGTAGTCGAGGACGGAGCCGACGACCCGGTCCAGGCGATCGACCTCTTCCAGGATGATCGAGACGAACTCGGCCGCGCCGGGCTCCAGCGCCGCGGCGCCCTCCGGCTCGCTCAGCAGCTGCGCGGCGCCCTTGATCGCCCCGAGCGGGTTCTTGACCTCGTGCGCCAGCCCCGCTGCCATTTGCCCGAGCGCCGCCAGGCGATCACGCTCTTGTAGACGGCGATATTGGCGGGAGTTCTCGATGACCACCCCGATCTGCACCGCCAAGGACTCGAGCAACGAGATGTCCTCCTCCGAGAAGGCGTCCCTCACGCGATCGTCCACCACGACGAGGAAGCCGAGGAGTTCCTGGCCCTCACCGTGGACCGCCAGACACACGCCATCCTTGAACGCCCCCAGCAGCTCCGCCGCGCCGAGCAGCCGCTCATCGGCCTCGGCCTCGGCCGTCCATCCGGTACGACGACGTTCGCCGAGCTCGTAGATGATCTCCTCGAGCGCGACCGAGGAGCTCGCTGCCAGCCGTTCGAGCAGCGGGCGCGCGGTCGCCCCATCCACGCGCGACGGCGCCACCGGGCCGAAGGACGACCCGAGCTCGAAGTCGACCCCGAGCGGCTCGCGCAGGAAGAGGGCAGCGCCGGTAGCTCGACGCGAGCTCTCGAGCGCAGACACCACGAGCTGGAGCATCTGCTCCACCTCGAGCGTGTGCCCGAGCTCTCGGCGCGCCTTGCCGACCGCGCGTTCGAGATCGACCCGCTCTCGGAAGAAGGCGCGATGGATGTACTCTTCGACCTTCTCTCGCAGCGGCTCGAAGAGGACCATGATGACGATCGCCGCGAGCACGGCGTTCAGGTACATGGTGCTAAACCCGCCGATCATCACCACGAACACGTAGAAGATGCCCGCGAGCGCGAACGCGAGCGCGGTGCTCACGAGGAGCTGGCCCAAGATGTCGTAGACGTCGACCAGCCTCTCCCGCGTCATCGACTCGGCGAGCACGAACAGGAACACGATGCTGAGGACCTGACCGACCGGCGGTAACGGGGCGCCAATGAACCAGAGGAAGTCCGCCAGACTGAACACTCCGGCGAGCGCGCCGATGAGCACCAGGAACCGCACGCGGCGCTGCGTCGCTCGCGAGCGACTGCGCTCTCCACGGAGCGCAACCGACCACAGGCCGCCGGTGAGTAGCCCGAATACGTAGAGGAACACCGAGCCGCGCACCAGCGCGTGCATGTGCTGGGGCAGCATCACCACCACCAGCATCGGGACCATCAGCGCGCTGGCGATGCTGAGCAGCTTCGAGCGCCGGCCTGGCTCTGGGACCACCGCGTCGAACAGGCGCAGCGCGAACTGAGGCAAGAGCACCGCGAGCACCGCGGTGAAATGCGCCCATACGTCCGCTCGCACGAAGTGATAGAGCCACTGCGCGAGGTACCAGAGCCCGATATCGGCGGCGAACGCGGCGAGATAGAGCTGCGAGCGCCGCGCGCGGCCCCGGAGCAGGATCGACACCGCGATCGCGAGCGCCAGCACGCCGCAGAAGAGCGAGGTGCGAGTCCGAAGATCCAAGCCGAGCCCTCGGGCGCTCAGCGCGCTGGCTGCGTCGCTCCGCCGCCGGGCTGACCGCTCCGCTCGGCGCTGCTCGGGCCGGGGTCATCGCTCGCACCCGACCGGTTCGAGCTCGTGGTCGGGTCCGGATGCCACGGATCGGGGGTCGGCTTGCGAGCGTCGTCTACCGCTCCGCTCCAAGGGTCGGGCGTAGGCTTGGTGCGATCGACGATGAGCCGCTCGCCGGTCCTGAGCGGCCTCGCCTGCGCCGAGGTCTCGAGATCGAGCGGTTGCTCGTCTGTCGCCACGTCTTCCTCTGTGCCCACCTCGAGCGCGCAAGCGCTCGCGCCGAAGGCGAGGAGCGTCAGGAAGAACCACCTCGACCACCTCATGACCCATCCTCCTCGACACCGGGCAAGAGCCCGTATTGCTTGACGAGCTGGCTCAACCGCGGGCGCTTCATGCCGAGCACGAGGGCGGCACGGGTGATGTTGCCTGCCGTCTCGGACAACGCCTGAGCGATGCAGTCGCGCTCGATCTGGCGCTTCACTTCGCCGAGGCTGAGCCCATGCTGGCGGATCTCCCGATAGGCCGTCCCGACCACCGGCGGCTCGACACCGGCGCCGAGCTCGGGCTCGACGCCCGCCGCTGGAAGCGTCGCGCGGGGCTCCTCCGCGTCCACGCTCTCGATCGGCGGACGCGAAGCGAGCGCGCGCAACGCCTCGACGTGCTCGACGAAATCTACGATGGTGAGGACGTCGCCCATGGCGAAGAGCGACGCGGCTCTCAGCGCGTTGTCGAGCTCACGGACGTTGCCGGGCCAACGATGCCGCGCGAGCAGCGCGAGCGCATCGGCGCCGAGCGGCATCGGCCTCTCACCGCGCTCGAGCGCGACTCGAGCGAGGAGCGCCTCGGCGAGCACCGGCAAGTCCTGAATCCTCTCGCGAAGCGGTGGGACATCCAGGGTGATGCCGCTCAATCGGTAGTAGAGATCCTCCCGAAAACTACCGCGCTCGACCAGCGCGCGGAGATCACGGTTCGTGGCGCACACGATGCGGACGTCTACCGGGATCGCGGCGCTGCCTCCGACCCGCTCGATGGTGCGCTCCTCGAGCACCCGCAGCAAGGCCACCTGCGTGCGCGGAGAGATATCGCCGATCTCATCGAGGAAGAGCGTCCCACCGCTCGCTCGCTCGAAGCGTCCGCGGCGCCGCGCGGCGGCGCCGGTGAACGCCCCCTTTTCGTGTCCGAAGAGCTCGGACAGCAAGAGCGACTCGACCAGCGCTGCACAGTTCACCTTCACGAGCGGGCCGGCCGCGCGCCCGCTCGCCGCGTGGATCGCCTCGGCGATGAGCTCTTTGCCGGTGCCGCTCTCACCGTGAACGAGCACCGTGGCGCCGGTGCGACCCACACGCTGAACCGACGCGAGCAGCGCCCTCACCGACGGGTGACGACCGGCGAAGGCCGGCGCCGGGCCCGCCGGACGCGAGCGCGGCGCGGGCGCTGAGGGCGGCGCCTCGGTCGAGTCCACGGGCTCCTCCCCGAGCGCGCGCTCGAGGCGCGCGAGGCGGAGCAGGTCGGCACGGAGCAGATACGTCTCACGGAGCCCGCGCTCGAGACCCCTGCAGACCTCGTCGCGAAGCGCGGTCGCGCTCGCCAGGTGCTGCGCCGCCGAGCCGGTGTCACCGGCTCCGAGCGCAATCTCGGCCGCGAGGACGTGCGCCTCACGGCAGAGTTCCTCGTCACCGCACAGCCGTGCCTGGAGCACCGCATGCTCGGCCAGAGCGCTCGCCTCTTCGCCCGCGGCGCGCTCGACCGCCGCGGTGAGGACGGCGACCTCTCCCTCCGCGAACGGCGAGCTCGAGAGCTCACGCGCGTGCGCGAGCTCGACCCGCGCGCGCGCGACCGCGCCATCGTCGAGCGCTACGCGCACGGCCAGCCGATGGCACTCGGCGAGCTTGTCACCGTCGCTCGCTTGACCGGCGGTGCGGAGCGCGCTCCGAAGCTCGCGCTCCGCGTCCAAGGTGCGCCCGCGTGCGAGGTGCGCGCGAGCCGAAGCGAGCGATAGCTCTGCAAGGCGTGGCGCCGGAGCCCCGGCCCCGAGCGCCTGCCGTCCGAACTTGAGCCCCTGCTCGGCTTGCTCGATGAGGCCGAGGCGGAGCCGGAGCCCTACCAGGTTGGTGACATCCCGCGCGAACCCGAGGCGGTCGCCCAGCCGCCGTCGCACGGCGATGGCGCGCTCGGAGAGCTCGAGCGCCTCACCGTAGTCGTGCCGATTGATGGCGATCACGGCCAGGTTGCTGAGCGCGAACCCGACCGCGCGGAGCTCGCCGCGCGCCTCGGCGTCCGCCAAGACGTCCGCCAGCATCGGGCGAGCCTCATCCAGGCTCCCGCGCGACAACAGCGCGATCGCCCGATTGACCCGCGCCCGGAGCTCCGCGATGGTCTCGCCGGCGAGCGCGGCGTCGCAGGAATCGGCTGCGAAATGAGCGTCAGCCTCATCCCACGCCGCGCGCGCGAGCAGCAGCTTGCCGAGCAGGTTCTGCGCGGACAGGCGAACGCTCGCCACGCGCGCGCCCGCGCGGACGCTCCTCGCGAGCTCCTCCGCCCGCGCGAGATCTCCTGCCGCGAAACGCACCTCGGCGAGATCCATGGCGGCTTCGAGCCGCGCGTCGTCCCCCGCGGCGAGCTCGCTGGCGCGCCGGAGCGCGGCCTCGGCCGAGACCAGATCGCCCCGCGCGAGCGCCGCGCGCCCGAGCACGAACGCAGCGCGTGCCCCCGGCTCGGCGGAGGCGGCCAGGTGCGCCCACTCGATCGCTACGTCGACGTCGCCGAGCGACAACGCGAGCTCGGCGCCACGGAGCCGCAGGGAGTCGGCGTCTGCGCTCGCGGCGACCATCGCGTCCCAGCGCCGCCAGAGCTCGGCGCGGCAGCCCGCTTCTACGGCGAGCGTGAAGGCGCGGCCCATCATGCGCTCCGCGGCGAGCTCGTCCCCGGCCTCGGCCTCGAGCTCGGCGGCGCGCGCGTGCGCCCAGGGATCGGAAGGGAAGGTCGTCACCAAGGCCGACGCGACCCAGCGTCGCTCCGCGTGATCGGTGTCCGGCGCGGCCCCGCCCGCGTCCATCGTCACGACCAAGCCCTGTTCGGACTGCACGTGGCCGGAGGCAATCAGCGCGGCGAGCGCCGAGGCGTCACCGAGCGCCGCCGCTCGACTCGACGGCCAGGCGCGACGCGCGAGGCGCAGGCGAGCGAGCAGCCGGCACGAGCTCGGGTCGGTCGGCGCGCATCGTAAGGCTCCCGGCTCGAGCCCATCGAGCGCCCTCGCCCAGGCATCGAGGCTCACGAGGTCCCCACCGCGAGAGCCGCGCCGCTCGGCGATGAGCGCGCTCCAGAATCGCTCGAGCCCGGCCTCGTCGAGGGTTGGGTCGACGTCGAAGCACGGGACGCCCGCCACGCCGAGCGCGTCCGGCGCAGCGACCAGCAAGACGAAGAGCGCGCGACCAGGTGCCTCGGCGAGCGCGGCGCAGGCGGACTCGTCCCATACCGATACTGCGACCATGGGCACGACCACCGTCGCGTCCCGGAGCGAGGCCTCGCGAGCCATCGCGCGCGCTACCTCGCCGGCGCCGAGCGCCGCGGCCTCCACTCCGAGGCGCTGCGCCGCGTCGCGGATCCCGCTGTCGACCGGAGCGCAGCTCGCGACGACCACCTCACGCCCTGCCGCGCGAGCGCGACGCGTCGCGTGCGCCGCGATCGCTCGCGCGTGCGCCAGGCTCTCGACGCGCGCCATGACGACGCCCCGCGCGCGCGGCGCGCCGAGGACGTCGTCGAGCGCGGCGAACGGCGAGCGCTCACCGGCCTCCGCCCCGGCCAGCGGCTCGACTTCGACGGAGCGCGAGATCGTGAGCGTCACTCCCGGAAAAGCTAGCCGTACCGCCCGCGGCTCGCAATCGGCGCCCGCGAGCAGCCGCCCGCCGGAGCGATGATTTCCCCGTGATCACGGGCTCGTGTGCAGCCGAACCGGCGCCGAGCGCCTCCAGTCGAGCAGGAATCCTGAAGCGGAGGCGTGAAGCGGCGCGCTGGGTTTGCCGGTGCGGCGCGAGCCCGCGCGGCGCGTGCGTCCGGCGAACGCGTCGCGGCGCCGGCCCTCGCTCACAGCCCGGTGACGCGAAACACGTGCCCCTCGGCGACCTTGCCGCCCGTCCGCGACACTCCGGCAGAGATGTAGAGCGCGCCGTCCTGGGCCCGCGTGACATCGTTCGTCCAGACTACGCTGTTCGGGGAACCGAAGAGCCGGTCGAGCTTCACGGCGCCAATGAACCTCTTGCCGTCCGTGCTCCAGATGCTCATCCGACGAAAGTTCGAGTCTACGACGCACAGGTTCTTCCCGCACGCGGCGATGCCGTGGACCCAGCCGAAGGAGTCGTCGCCAAAGCCCTTGCCCGGATCCCCGAAGCGGCCGAGCTCGCGGCCCGCCTTGTCGAAGATGATGACCACGCGCGGTTCACGGCCCTCGACCTTCTCGGCCAAGACCCCGCCCAGGTAAATCTTGTCGCCGACGATGGCCGCGGTGTTCACGTTCGTGAACGGGCCCTTACGCTTCGCGGCGTCGCTCAGATCCTTCAGCGCCCAGTCCTTGCTCTTGCAGGAGCTCCTCGTGAGCTCGACGTACTCGACCGTCGAGTTGACCCACGGCACGATGCCCCACTTCCCGCTCGCCGCGAGCTCGAAGTCCCCGGTCGCCTTGCAGTCGTAGACGCGCCTTCCATCCTCGAGCGCGTAGGAGCCGAAGATCCCGGAGGCCATGACCAGGCCCGAGTCGGCCTTGGACAGGTGCTCGATGGGCCGCTCCAGCGTGAGCGTGCCGCCGGCGCCAAAGGAGCCGTCGACGGTGAGCGTACAGCCGCCGGTCGTCGAGAGCTTGAACCCATGCAGCACCCCCTTGGCGTCCACGACGAGGAGCCGCTCGCCCACCACCTCGAGCGCCTGGATCACCTTCGAGGCGCTCCGGTCGAGCAGCCCAGCGCCCGGGAACTTGCAGAGCGTCGCCTGGACCGTCTTGCCGGCCGCGGTCTGCGGCGCGGGGTTGAACGCGAGCGGCGCCGACTGCTTCACCTGCTCTTCGAACGACACCGGCGCCGCGCTCGGCGCAGCGGACGCCGAGGGAGCCGGGGCAGGGCCTCCCTTCTTGCAGGCGAGGAGGGCGAAGCAGGCGAGCGCGACGCTGCCCAGAGTCGTGACCGCGAGACGAGCGCTTCCCATGATGCCTCCGCCCATATCACGGGCGCGGCGCCGCGACTCCCAGAAGCCGCGGGGGCTCGCCGGGAGGGCGGTCGCGACGTCTCACGCGCTTCCCGCGCGCCCCCCGGCGTGCGGCGCGTAGAGTAGCTCGCTCAGCGCTTGGACGCGCGTCTCGTCGTGCAGCGCGCGGCTGAGCGCGCCGAGGTGCTCTTCGACCTCCGCGAGCGCATCCTCGGCGGCGTGCCGGCCGAGCGCGAACTCGTCGGGCCGCGCCTCGGCGCGGAGCAGGCAGCCGAGCCCGACCAGCAGCGCCAGGTTCGCGCGCGCGATCGACTGCAGCACGAGTTGGTGCCGCACCACGCCGACGCCATGCTCGGCGCGCACGCGCGCGGCAGCCGCGAGGAAGCGCTCATGGAGCGCCTGCCAGCTCTTGGCCTCGGGAGCGAGCGCGCCGCCAAGGGCGAGGCGGAGCGGCTCGGGGGATGGCCTTCGGCCTAGCACCGCGGCGCCGCCGCGGACCAACAGCACGTCGTTCGCGCCCTCGAAGATGCGCGTGATCCGGCAATCCCGGAGCAGCCGCGCCACGCCGGTGGGCTCGAGGAAGCCCAGCGCACCGTGAAGCTGGAGCGCGCGGTCGCAGATCTCGAAGCTCGCCTCGCTCGCGAGCACCTTCACGAACAGCGAGAGCTCGTCGATGGGCTGACCGGACGCGAGCGCGTGCCCGGACCAGCGCACCAGCGTCTCGGCAGCGTAGAGGCGGGACGCCATGCGAGCGATGTGGGCCCGCGACGCGGTAAACTCCCCGATCGTCTTCCCGAACTGGCGCCGGGTGTTCACGTGCGCGAGCGCGAGCTCGAGCGCCGCCCGCGCCGTCCCGACGCAGCCGGCCGACATCAGGGTGCGGCCCCAGCTGAGCGCCGCGTGCGCCTGATCGATCCCTCGGCCCGCCTCGCCCAGCACGAGCTCGCGGGGGATCCGCACGGCGTCGAAGGTGACGGTCACCGTGCTCGAGCCGCGGATGCCGAGCTTGTCCTCCTCGACGCCGATGCCGATGCCGGGCGTCTCCCGTGGGATGAAGACCAGCGAGTGCGCGCGCTGCCCACCGAGCCCGGGCGTGCGGCAGAGCACCGTGAAGCAGCCGGCGAAGCTCCCGTTGGTGACGTAGGCCTTCTCCCCGTCGATGCGGATGGCGTCCCCGTCGAGGGTGCCGGTGGTGCGGATCCCGGTCAGATCCGAGCCCGCCTCGGCCTCGGTCGCGGAGAACGACGCGACCCGCTCTCCAGCGGCGATCTCGGGCAGGTAGCGCGCGCGGACGTCGTCGGTGCCGAGCTCGACCAGCGGGCGCACACCGAGCCCGGAGTGGAGCCCAATCATGATCGCGGTCGAGCGCTCCACGGTCGCGAGATCCGCGATGACCGCGCAGGTGGCCTTCAGCGAGAACCCCGCGCCGCCGTGCTCCTCCGGGATGGTGAGCCCGAAGAGCCCGGCCTCGGCGATGGTGGCGCGGAGCGCGCTCGGGATCTCGCCGTCCCGATCGATGGTGGCCGCGTCCGCCAGGCGAGCCATGAGGCGAGTCGCCTCGGCGCGGACCATGGGCAGCGCGTCGGCCTCGGCCGCGGTCGCGTGAGGTGTCGCGAGGGCCTCGCCGAGCGCGCTCGCTCGCGCGAGGCCGAGCGCGATCGGCTCAGGAGGCGGCGCCGCCACGCTGCTCCGCGCGGACCCGGTCCACGAACGCGCAGGCGTCGTCGATGGTCACGAGCGACATGGCCTCGTCGAGCTCGATGTCCACGTCGAGCTCGTCACTGATGCACGAGAGGAGCTCGAGGCTGGCGAGCGAATCCATGCCGAGATCTTCGCGCAAGCGGTCCTTGCCGCTGATCTTGCTCGGATCGACCTTCAGGATTTGGGCGACCATCGCGACGACGCGCTCGCGAGTCGACGCCTCAGACGTGGTCATGGGTACTCCTCATCTCGCGGGGCGGAACCAGCTTCAACTTCGCGAACCAGTCATAGGCGCGATCCAGAGCGTCGTCCAAGGGAGAAAACTCGACGCCGAGCTCGCGCGTGACTCGCGCGCTGCTCACGGGCTGGCCGTGAGTGACCATGTCGACCATCTCGCGCGGGATCGGCACACGCGCGCGCTTCGGCGCGGCCGCGCGCTCGTCCGCCTCGGCGCGTTCCCGCGCCGCACCGGCATCCAATTCCAAGCTCGGCACCTTCCCGCCGTAGCGGCGAGCCACTCGCTCGAGCAGCGCGCGGATCCGGAGGTCATGGCCGGCCACGCAGTACCGCGAGCCGGCGGGCGCCGAGGCGGCGCGCACGTGCGCGAGCGCGACATCGCCTACGTCCACGATGTTGATGAAACCGTCGACGAGCCAGGGGAGCGCGCCCGTCACGACCCCGACGATGAAGGCGCCGCTGCCGACCTTGAGATCGTTCGGGCCGACGCATCCGCCGGTGAGCATGCTCACGGTACCGAGGCCGCGCGCGCGCGCGGCCTCGAGCTCGCGCTCCATCGCCCACTTCACCCCGCGGTAGACGCTGCCCTCGGGCATCTCGGCGAGCAGATCTCGCTCGTCGGCGGCGCGGCCCTCGGGGGCGGGGCCCAAGATCGCGACGGTCGAGGTGTACACGAAGCGCTCGACGCCGGCGGCGAGGGCGGCTTCGCACGCGTTGCGGACGCCCGGCACCCCCTCTGCGAGCGACGCCTCGAGGCTGAGCGAGTATCGCGGGTAATAGCCGCCCGCGAGATACACGACGTCGCAGCCGTCCATCGCGCGGCGGAGTGCCTCCGGATCCTCGAGGGAAGCCGCGGCGCGCTCGATCTTCCGCTTGCGGAGCAACAAGGTCGCGCTCGAGGGCCGCGTGCTCACGCGCACCTCGACCCCCGCGGCGAGGAGCGCATCGACCAGGTTGATGCCGACGAACCCAGTGCCGCCGATGACCAGCGCGCGCTTCACGCTAGCCGGCCTCTCCGACCAGCCGCGCGCACTCCTTGCGGCGGATCTTGCCGCTCGAGGTGCGAGGCACGCTCCCGACCGGCCAGAGTCGCACGTCGTCGACGCCCACGCCGAGCACGGCCAGCACCTCACCGCGGATGGCACGCTCGAGCGCCTCGCGCTCCGAGGGATCCTTCTCGCTGGTCTCGGCGACCACCACGAGATCGTCGGTGCCGGTCGCCTCATTCTCGCGGCCGAACGCGGCCACTCCCCCGAGTCGCACCCCCACGAGCTCGCCCACCACGCGCTCGACGTCGTAGGGATAGAGGTTCCTCCCGGCCTTGATGACCATCTCCTTGGCGCGACCGACGATGTAGAGCCGCCCGTCGGCGATGAAGCCGAGATCGCCGGTCATGAGCCAGCCGTCCTTGAGCGCGGCCGCGCTCGCGTCGTCGTTGCGGAAGTAGCCGTCCATCAACGACGGACCCGACACCCGCACCTCGCCGACCGCGCCCTGTGGCGCAGGCCCGCCCGAGTCATCGACCACCGAGACGCGCATGCCAGCGAGCGGCACCCCGACCGACACCGCGGCGCGAGACGGGCCGCCGCCGGCGGGCCGCGCGCGGCTCTCCTCGTCGAGCGCGCGGCGGTCCAGGGTGAGCAGCGATGGCCCGCGCTCGACCGGCGAGAAGGTGACCGCGAGGGTCGCCTCGGCCATACCGTAGACGGGCATCATGGAGCCCGCGGCGAAGCCCACGGGGCCGAATTTCTCCTGGAATTTCCCAAGCGTCGGCGCGTGGACCGGCTCCGAACCGTTCAGCGCCACCCGCCAGGTGTGAAGCTTCAGACCCTCCACGTCCGCGATGCGGGTGGTGCAGAGATCGTAAGCGAAATTCGGCGCCGGCGAGAGGGTGGCTCCCACCTCGCTGATGAGCTTGAGCCACCCGAGCGGCTTCACGATGAACCGCTCCGGCGGCATCACATGGAGCGGAGTCGGGTGACAAATCGCGCGAAGCAGCGCGCCGATGAGGCCCATGTCGTGGAAGAGCGGGAGCCAGCTCACGCCCACGTCCGCGCTCGTCTGGTTCATGCCGTGCGCGATCGAGAACGTGTTCGCCACCAGCGCACGGTGCGAAATCATGACGCCCTTCGGCCGCCCGGTGGTGCCCGAGGTGTACTGGAGGAAGGCGATATCCGAGCTCGAGATCGACGCGCTCCGGGGATCGAGCGGCGCCGCGCCGTCGAGATCCGCCTCGGTGAGGACGTGGGTGAGCATCGCGCGGAGCTCGTCATCCTTCGCAACCGCCTCCTCGATGCGCGGATAGGTGATGAGCCACTCGACGCCGGCGTCCTTCAGGATCACGGTGAGGTTCTTCAGGTATCGCTCCACGCCGCCGAAGGTCATCGGCGAGGCGAGCGGCACCGGGATCGCGCCGGCCATCATCGCGCCGAGGAGGGCCTCGACGAAGAGCGTGGAGGTCGGCAGGAGCAGCGCGACGCGGGCGCCGCGCTCGATCCCCCTGCCACGGAGCGCAGCCGCGACGCGCCAGGCGCCCTCGCGCGCCTCACGGAAGCCGAGCTCGGTCCGCTGGCGGCCTTGGTGCAGGGTGAGGAACGGCGACCCGCTCGCGACGGCGGCGTCGAGCGCGCTGAGCAGCGTGTCTTGGGGCGGACGATTCTCGTCGGCGCTCTCGAGCAGCGCGAGCCCGGGCTCCGGTGCATCCATCGGGGCGGCCAATAGCGCGGAGCGCGGCGCTCCACCATAGAAAAACCGCCGCGAACCGCCGTTCTCACCGGCGGCTTCGGGACTCTCGGGACTCGGCCGCGCCGCGCGCGGGCGCGGGCGGCGCCCGGGCCCGGCCGATGACGCCTGCGCGCCGATTTGCTATTCGGTCCGCGATGCCTCGCGTCGCCATCACCGGGCTCGGACTCCTCTCTCCGCTGGGGCTGGACGTCGAGAGCTCCTGGGAGGGGCTCTCGAGCGGCCGCTCCGGGGTGGATTTCATCACCGAATTCCCGACCGACAACCTGCGGACCGACATCGCGGCCAGCGTGCGCGGCTTCGACGGGACGACCGTGCTCGAGCCTCGCGAGCTCAGCCACACCGGGCGCATCACCGTGCTCGGCTACGCCGCCACGCTCGAGGCGGCGCGCCAGGCGAAGCTCGAGGAGGTCGACAAGACGCGGGTCGGGGTCCTGGTCTCGTCGGGGCAGGGCTCGGTCGAGATCTTCGAGGACCAGCTCCAGCGGATCCCGACCCGAGGCCCGCGCTCGGTGTCGCCGTACTTCATCCCGACCGCCATGCCGAACGCCCTCTCGGGCATGGTGACCACCAAGCTCGGCCTGATGGGCCCGAGCTTCAACATCGTGAGCGCCTGCGCGACCTCCGCGCACTCCCTCGCGATCGGCGCGACGCTCATCGCGAGCGGCGACGCCGATGTCGTGCTCGCCGGCGGCGGCGAGGCCGCCACGCGCCCGAGCACCATCGCCGGGTTCGGCAACGCGCGCGCGCTCACGCGCGCCTTCGAGGGCGATCCGAGGCGTGCCTCCCGGCCTTACGACAAGCAGCGTAACGGCTTCGTGATCGGCGAGGGCGCCGGCACGCTGGTGCTCGAGAGCGAGGAGCACGCGCGGCGCCGCGGCGCGCGTCCGCTCGCGTGGCTCAGCGGCTGGGGCATGTCGAGCGACGCCGAGCACATGACGCGACCACACCCGGAGGGGCTCGGCCTCGCGCTCGCCATGAACGCGGCGCTGCGCCGCGCGGGTATCACGCCGGCGGAGGTCGGCTACTTGAACCCGCACGCGACCTCCACGCCGGCGGGCGACGTCGCCGAGTACCGGGCGTTTCAGGCGGTGTTCGGTGACAGGCTCCCGAGGATCCCGATCTCGGCGACCAAGAGCATGATCGGCCACCTGCTCGGCGGCGCGGGCGCGGCCGAGAGCATCGCGTGCGTGTGCACCCTCCGAGATCAGCGGCTCCACCCGTCGATCAACGTCGATGAGCTCGATCCGGTGTTCGACCTCGACGTGGTGCGCGAGCCGCGCGCGGCCGACGTGCGCTACGCGCTCAAGACGAGCGCCGGTTTCGGCGGACACAACTGCGCGCTCCTCTTCGAGCGGGCTGACTGACTCGACCCGCGCGAGGAGCCGGTGCGTTCAGCGCGGCCGCTGGGGCCTGCCGGCCCGGCGCGGGTCCGCGGGGCCCGCCCGCGCGCCGCGGCCCGCCGACCTGGCGGCCCGCTCCCCCCGCCCGCCGGGGAGCGCGAGCACCCGCGCGACCGCGTCGAGCTCGTCGCTCGCGGCGTCGCCGAGCGCGCGAGCGAGCGGGAGCTGCGCGCGAGCGAGCGCGAGATAGAGCGGGAGGACGCCCGGCGCGCGCGCGCCGATGCGCGCCAGGTGCGCGCGGATGGCGGCGGCGTCGCCGCGCCGCACCGGGCCGCTCAGGGCCTCGGGTAGGCCGAGCCTGAGCACGTTGGCCCCCACGCTCTCGATGAGCGGACCGAGCAGGCGCGGCGCTTCGTGCGGTGGCACTCCGGCGCGCTCGAGCAGCTCCGCGCCCGCCGCGGCGAGGGCAGCGACCCCGTTGGCGACGAGCCCGCCCGCGGCGTGATAGAGCGCGCGATCGACCCCGGGCCATTCGTGCGCTCGCATCCGGAGCAGCCGCGCCATGCGGCGGGCGGCGCGGACCGCGGCAGGGTCCCCGGTGAGCAGCCAGTGCGCGCCCGGGAGCGCGGGCGCTGCACCGGGCGCGGCGAACGAGAGCATCGGGTGCGCCTGTCCGACCCCCGCCGCGCGCTCGGCGAGCGGCGCGAGCGCCTCCGGGCCGAGCGCTCCCGACAGGTGCACGACGGCGGTCGCCGAGCGCACGCTCCCCGCCCGCGCGAGCTCATGGGCGAGCGGCGTGATGGCGTGATCGCGAACCGCGAGCACCAGGAGCTCGGCGGCGATGGGGCGCGCCGGCAGGCGGCGGCGGGCCGCGCGGAGCGTCACCTGGGCGCCGGCCGCCCGGAGCGCGCGCGCGAGCGCGCCTCCTACCTTGCCCGCGCCGATGATGGCGATGTTCATCGGTAGAGCCCCCGCGCGTCGATGTATTCGAGCACGCGAGAGGGCACCATGCGCGCGAGCTCGGCGTCGGCGAACGATGAGCCACGACAGGCGAGGTGTCGCCGTACTTCGGTCGAGGACACCCGGGGGAGGAGCGGCTGGCGGCCGCCGCACTCACCGGTGAACCCCGCGCGCTCGAGCACGAACGGCGGGGCAAGCTCACTGATTTCGTCGAAGGCGTGCCACTTGCAAGTCTCGCTGAGGACGTCCGAGCCGACGACCAGCCGGAATCGCTCTCCCGGGCGCTCCGCGATGAGCGCACGGAGCGTGTTCAGGGTGTAGCTCGGCGTGGAGAGCCGCTCCTCGATGCGCGACACCTCCACGCCGGGCAGCCAGCCCATCGCGAGCTCGCCCATCGCCACCCGATCGTCGAAGCTCGTGAGCTGCTTGTAGAAGGCATGACGAAAGACTGGCGCTATGAGCACGTGATCGAAACCGCCGACCGCGCGAAGATAGGTCACCGCAAACACGTGGGCGATGTGCGGCGGATCGAAGCTGCCTCCGTAGAACGCAGTGAGCACGGGCCCCTCCCGGGTCAGTCGGCCGCACCGGTGACGCGGAGCTTCGGCTGATGCGCGGCGATGAGCCGCTCGCGACGCACTTCCCGGCCCGCGGAGTCGAAGAGCGCGAGGTGAATCCCGTCGTCGTGATCCTCGAGCGTCATCACGCCAAACTCACCGAGGTGCCCCGGCGCGAGGAACCAGCGTGAGCCGACCTGCTTCACCAAGGGCTGCGCGCTCTTGCCGAACACGAGCAGTGACGCGGGCAGGATGTCCTCCTCGTCGAGGTCGGCCTTGTCGTGGGTCATCACCACGAGTTTTCCATTTAGCAGCTCGATGACGCACTTCCCGTTACCCGGCAAGGACTCGAAGACCGAGAGCGCGCGCCGCTCGCGCTCGACGACGATGAAGGAGTCGATCTCGGCGGCGCTCGCGCGCGCGCAGGCCTCGGCGGCACGCCGCCAGATCGCGTCGTCGTCCGGATCGCCGCCGACCAGCTGCTCGGCGCGCCGGCGCACCACGCGCTCGAGCGCTTGATCGACGCCGAGGTAGACCGCCCGCCCGACGGCGACGTCCTGGAACAGAAACTCGACCGCGCGCTCCAGCGCTTCTTCGCGATCTTCCGCAGGACCCAAGAGACCGAGCCGCATCCTGACGCCCGCGACCCTAGCACCTCCGGGCCCGACCGTCGCTGGCCCCGCCGCTTGAACGCCCGGGCGAGCCGTGCAGAAATCCCGAGACCCGCGCATGGCCCGCCGCCTCTCAGTGCTCTCCGACCCGGTGACCCTCACGCATGACGGCGCGAGCGTCACCGCGGAGCGCGGGGAACCGCTCGCGATCGCGCTCCTCGCCGCCGGGCGCGGCCCGCTCTCGAGGAGCTCGAAGCTGCACCGCCCGCGCGGCGCCTGGTGCCTGCGCGGCGGTTGCGAGGGCTGCCTCGCGCGAGTCGACGGCGTGCCGAACGTGATGACCTGCCGCCACGCGGTGCGCGGCGGCGAGGTGGTGGAGACGCAGAACGTCGTGGGCACGCGAAAGCTCGACGCGCTCCGCGCCACCGATTTCCTGTTCCCACGCGGTATGGATCACCATCGCCTGTTTGCCGGAGTCGCCGGCCTCTCGCCGGTGGTTCAGCGGATCGCGCGCCGCATCGCCGGGCTCGGGCGACTCCCGGACGCGACCCGCGCGCCGGTGGCGGCCGAGCGACGCGAGACCGACGTGCTCGTGGTGGGTGGCGGCGCGACCGGGCTCGCCGCTGCGGCAGCGCTCGGAGGCCGCGCGCTCCTCGTCGATGACGACCTCTCCCCGGGCGGCACGCTCGCGCTGGTCGAGCCCGCGGCGGCAGCACGCTGGCTCGACCGAGCCCGCGGCGCTGGCGCGCGCGTCGAGCAGGAGACCACCGCCCTCGCGCTCACCCGCGAGCCGCCCCATCCCGAGGGCCGGCTCCACGCGCTGCTCTCCACACCGCGCGGCGCGGCGCTCGTGCTCGCGCGGCGCGTCATCGTCGCGAGCGGCGCGCACGACACTCCGCCCACCATCGGCAACAACGATCTGCCCGGCGTGATGAGCGCGCGGGCGGCGCTCCGACTGTGGCGCGCAGGGGTCCTGCCGGCCGAGCGCGCGGTGCTCGCCGGTGAGGGCCCGGTGAGCGACGCCCTGGCGCGCGAGGCAGGGAGCCGCATGGCGCTCGAGCGCGTGACGCTCGGAGCGCTCCTCGGCGTGCGCGGGCGCTCTGCCGTGCGCGGCGTCGTGCTTTTCGACGGCGCGGGCGAGCGTCGCGTCGACGCCGACGCGCTCATCGTCGATGCGCCGCGCGCGCCGTCCTTCGAGCTCGCCGTGCAGGCGGGCGCGACCACGCGTTTCGACCCCGCGCGCGGCTTCTTCCCGGTCGTCGACGACGCGGGCCTCGCGGCGCCGAACCTCTGGTGCGCCGGGGAGGTCGCCGGAGCCGCGGGCGGCAGCGCCGAGGACGGCGAGCGCGTGGCTCGGGCGGTGGCGCGCTCGCTCGGATGAAGCCGGTGCTCGAGCTCAGCCGTCCATGAGCGGGCCGAAGAGCGCGAGCCCGCCCGCGATGAACACCAGATCGAAGACGCCCATCAACTTGAAGTAGTCGCCGAGCTCACCGATGGCGGCGCCGCCGAGCAGCTCGCGCGTGGCGGCCACCGCAGCGAGCAGCGTGGGCGAGAGCAAGGGGAAGAGCACGATGGCGAGGATGAGATCGCGCGCGCGCGTCCGCACCGTCATGGCGCCGAAGAGCGTGCCCGAGGCCGCGATGCCGGGCGTGGCGACGAGCGCGATGACCGCGAGCCCGCCGCCGAGCTCGAGCAAATCGACCGCGAAGAGGAGCGCCGAAGCCGGGATGACCACCAGCTCGACCACGGTGAGGAACACGAAGACGCCGAGCGCCTTGCCGGCGAAGATGGCGCTCCGCTCGAGCGGCGCGACGAGGAGCGCAGTGAGCGCGCTCTCGTCGCGCTCACGCTGCCAGGTGCGGCCGAGCGCGAGTACCGCGGCGAACGCGATGCTTACCCAGATGACCCCGGAGGCGACCAAGCGCCGAGTCGAGGCCCCGCCGTAGAACGAGAGCGACGCGAGGATCACGACCAGGAGCGCGAAGAACCCGCTCGTGGTCACCACCTCCCCGGTGCGAAGCTCGATGGCGAGATCCTTGCCAAAGAGGATCCGCACCTGCGCGAGCCAACCGGGCACGCGCTGCGGGAGCGGCTCGCGCGCAGGCGCGGCCGGACGGGGCGCCGCTCGGGCGTTCTCGGAGGCAGCGGGCGGTGCCACGCTCGCGAGGCTAGTCGAGCGCCGCCTGCGGGAGAAGCGCCCTGGGGCATGGCGCCGGCCGAGCCCCGTGGTTAGGATGCCCGGCCATGGCAACCGTTCGGGTCGAGCACGTGTTCAACTGCAGCGAGGACACCTACTGGGGAAAGCTCTTCTTCGAGGACGAGTACAACCGGCGCATGTTCAGGGATGCGCTCGGGTTCCCCTCCTATGAGAAGGTGAGCCAGACGGACCGGGGCGACACCATCGAGCGAGTGGTCGAGCTCGTCCCGCCGACCGGCGAGCTCCCCGGCCCGCTGAAGAAGCTCATCGGTGACGGGCTCGGCTACCGGGAGAGCGGGCGCTTCGACAAGCAGAGGCGGCGGTTCGAGGTCTCAATCACGCCGAACAAGCTCGCGGACAAGATCACCATCACCGGCGTGCTCCGCACCGAGCCGACGAGCGACGGCAAGTGCCGCCGGATTTATGAGGGGAGCGTCGAGGCACGCGTGTTCGGGGTCGGCGGGATGATCGAGAAGCGCGTCATCTCGGACGTCGAGCAGAACTACGCCAAGGCCGCGGCCTTCACGAACCAGTACCTGATCGAGCAGGGGCTCTGAGCGAGCGCGAGCTCGCGCGCCGAGCCCATCCGCTCGGCTCGCCCGTCACGAGGCCGGGGCGACCGGCGCGCTCGGCTGGGGCGCGTGCGCGGCCTTCCGCGCGGCGCGGCGAGCACGCTTGGCGGAGGCCTCGTGGTGATCGAAGAGCCGCGGCGTCGGGAACTTGGCGAGGCGAGCCTTGTAGCCGCCGTCCGTGCTGCGCCCGTCGAGCGCCAGGATGGCGTCGATGAGCTGGGCGCGGCTTCCGAACCGCTCCTTCACGGTACCGAGGATGTCCACCAAGCGCAGGAGCTTGGCGTTCGACACGTGTGCGAGCCCCTTGGTCGCGTTCACGCGATCGAGCCAGAGCTCGTCGGTGGCGAGCGCTCGAACCGCGGCGACGAGCTTGGCCTTCTCGCCGTCGTACTTTTCCTTGACCACGCTGATGGGCGACTTCTTCATCGGAGACTCCGCGAGGGGGGCGCGTTTCTAGCAACGTTACCCGGGCCGCGCAACCGTCACCTGAAATTGCCAGGCCGAGCGGCCGTTCTCGAGGAGCGACGCCGGCCGCGCCGTACCGGCACCCCGCCCCCTTACGCCCCTGCGCCCCTGCGCCCCCGGGGGGTCAACCGGACGCCCAGAACTGGGTCGGCAGCGCGCCGCGGTGCCAGAGGGCGAGGAAATCCATGGAGAGCGCGACCGTGATGTGGACGAGGAAGCCCGCGTAGATGCTGCGGGTTCGCATGGCGAGCGAGCCGAGGAAGACCCCCGCCACGATGGCCCCGACCGCCTCGAGGTAGGGCTTCCCGTAGTGGATCATGCAGTACGGCACCGCCATGGCGAAGATGGCGCTCGAGCCCATCGTCTTTCGGAGCGCGCCGACCATCCACCCGCGGAAGAACATCTCCAGGCTCAGAAACTGAAGAAAGTAGATCGACTCCCAGATCATGAGGTCGAAATAGCTGCGTGAGCTCTGCTTGTAGAACGGGTAGTAGCCGCCGAAATCCGGCTGATGGCTCACGAGGAGCATCACCGGGACGACGACCGCGAGCCCGAGCCCGTAGATCCAGAGGTGGCTGAAGAAGCCGCGGACGCGGAAGCCCATGTCGAGCAGGCTGTCCTTGCGAAAGAGGAGCTTCCAGAGCGGGAACGGCACCAGGACGTAGCCCGCCACACGCGCGAACACCCACCAGACATAACTATAGAATTCGCTATACTTTTTGAGCTTCACGAAGGAGTGCGCGGCGTCGAGCTCGACGAGCCACGGGCGAACGTGCGCGGAGTAGAACTCCTCGCCGCCGAAGTAGTACTGCATGGTGAGCACGACGCCGACGATGCTGAGGCACGCGACCGCGCGGTAATCGGCGGCGCCCGTCTCGGCGAGCTTCACCCGATGCTCGGTGGCCTCGGCGTCGAGGCGCTTCCAGGTGTCGCGAAAAAACCACCAGAGCGCGGGGGCGATGAGCGCGAGGATGGGGATGGGCAGGAGCGCCTTCACGGGCGCGTAGTCGAGGAGGGCCTGAAACGTGCTCACCGGCGCGAGGCGCGTGAGCGGGAGCTCTAGGGGCGACGGACGCGCGGGGCCCGCGAGCGCATCGGACAAGCGCGCGACCTCGCTCGAGACGCCGCCGATCGCGCCGGGGCCGGACAAAAGCGCGAGGAGACCCGGCACGTGTTGGTTCTCAGGCCTTGCCGGCGGCGCGCGCCAGTCGGTGGAGCGTCTGCTCTCGTCCGAGGACGCTCATGACGTCGAAGAGCGGCGGGCTCGCCGCACGCCCGGTCACCGCGACCCGAGCGGGCTGCGCGACGTCTTTCAGCGCGAGCCCGCGCGCCTCCACGTGGCGGCGGGTCGCCTCCTCGAGCGCGGAGCCCTCCCACGGCTCCACGCCGCGGAGCGCCTCGGCGAGCTCCCCGAGGACCTCCGCGGCGCCCGGCCCGAGCGCCTTCGCGGCCGCCTTCGGGTCGAGCTCGGGCTCCGGGCGAAAGAAATAATCGAGCATCTCGGCAGCCTCGGCGAGCGTGCGCGCGCGTTCGCGGACGAGCGGTATCGCGGCGCGGAGGCGAGCCGGCTCGGGGCTCGCGAGGCCGCGGCGCTCGAGGAACGGCGCGGCCCAGGCGGCGTAGTCGTCGAGGCCGGTGAGCTCGGGCTGCTTCAGGTGCTCGAAGGCCACGTCGGCGAACTTCTTGTCGTCGAATTTCCCGTCCGCCTTGCCCACCCGATCCCAGCCGAACGCCCGGATGAGCTCGCTCCGGCTGAAGATCTCGCGATCCCCGAGCGACCAGCCGAAGCGAACCAGGTAGTTTAGGACGCCCATCGCCGGATAGCCGCGGTCGCGGTAGTCCTGCACGCCGACGTCGGCGTTGCGCTTGCTGAGCTTGTCACCCTTGGGCGAGAGCATCATCGGCAGGTGGGCGAACTCGGGCGGCTCCCAGCCGAAGGCGCGATAGAGCAGGACCTGCTGCGGAGTGTTGCCGATGTGGTCGCGACCCCGGGCGACCAGCGTGATCCCCATCGCGTGATCGTCGACCACCGCGGCGAGGTTATAGAGCGGGTAGCCGTCGGTGCGGACCAGCACGAAATCCTGCTGGGAGGCGTTCGGGGTGCTGATGGCGCCGAAGACCTTGTCGACGAAGTCGGTGCTGCCGCTCTCTGGGGACTTGAACCTCACCACGAAGGGCTGGTCCGGCGTGTCCGTGCGGTCGCGACAGGTGCCCGGGTAGACGAACTGCGCCTTCGGATCCCGCTCCTTCAGCGCCGCCCGCTGGGCATCGAGCGCCTCCTTCGTGCAGTAGCAGCGATAGGCGAGCCCGCGCGAGATGAGCGTCTCGGTGGCCTCGCGGTAGAGCGCCTTGCGCTCGCTCTGGAAGTACGGGCCGTGCGGCCCGCCCACCTCGGGGCCCTCGTCCCAGTCGAGCCCCAGCCACTTCATCGAGTCGAGGATGGCCCGGACGCTGTCGAGGCTCGACCGCTCCTGGTCGGTGTCCTCGATGCGGAGGATGAAGGAGCCGCCTTGGCTCCGCGCCCAGAGCCAGTTGAAGAGCGCGGTGCGGGCGCCGCCGATGTGGAGGTAGCCGCTCGGAGACGGCGCGAAGCGGAGGCGGGGCGCGGACATGCCGCCGCCCGGTTACCATGCGCCGCCCGAGCCGACAAACCCGAGCGCGCGGGTCGACGCGAGCGCGGAGTTGGATCACGCTTGCGCCCGCCCGGCGATTCGGGCTGAGATACGAGGCACCCCGAGAGACCGACGAGTGAACCACGACCCCGCGAACGCCGCGTTGACCCCGGCGACACCCAACGTCAGCGCGAGCGAGCGCTCGAACGGCCACGGCGCGAGCCCGGAATGGACGACCGCACGCGCGGCGGTTCACTACCAGGTGAGCGGCTGGGGCGCGCCGTACTTCTGCGTCAACGAACGCGGGCAGGTCGAGGTGCACCCCGACCCGACGCGCGACGGCGCCATCAACCTCTACGAGCTCACCCAGGATCTGAAGGCGCGCGGGATCGAGCTGCCGCTCCTCATTCGCTTCTCGGACATCATCGCGCACCGCATCCGGCGCATCAACGAGTGCTTCCAGAAGGCCATCGCCGAGTACGAGTACGGAGGCACCTACCGCGGCGTCTACCCGGTCAAGGTGAACCAGCAGCGTCACCTCGTGGAAGAGGTCGTCGAGTACGGCCGCGCGTGGCAGTTCGGGCTCGAGGCGGGCTCGAAGCCCGAGCTCCTCATCGCGCTCGCGGCCATGCAGGACGCCGGCGGGCTCATCATCTGTAACGGGTACAAGGACCTCAAGTACATCGAGACCGCGCTGGTCGCGCAGAAGTTCGACAAGACCGTGATCATCGTCCTCGAGCGCATCGAGGAGCTCGGGCACGTGTTTTTCGCCGCCGAGAAGCTCGGCATCAAGCCGATCCTCGGGGTCCGCGCCAAGCTCACCGCCAAGGGCGTGGGGCGCTGGGCGGACTCCGCCGGCGATCGCGCGAAGTTCGGCCTCACCACCGCCGAGATCATCGAGGTGGTGGACCGCCTCGCCGAGCGCGGCATGTTAGATTGCCTGAAGCTCCTTCACTTTCACATCGGGAGCCAGATCTCGAGCATCATCCCCATCAAGAACGCGATCCAGGAGGCGAGCAACATCTACGTCGAGCTCGCCAAGATGGGCTGCCAGATGGGGTACATCGACGTCGGCGGCGGGCTCGCCATCGACTACGACGGCTCGAAGACGGATTTTCACGCGAGCAAGAACTACACGCTCGCCGAATACGCCGCCGACATCGTCGGGCACATCCAGGGCGCCTGCTCGAAGGCAGAGGTGCCCGTGCCCACCATCGTGAGCGAGAGCGGGCGCGCCATCGCCGCGCATCACTCGGTGCTCGTGTTCGAGGTGGTGGGCAAGAACGAGGTGCGCTTCGGCGCGCCCATCGAGCCGCGCGCCGACGCGCACCGCCTGCTCCGCGAACTCTACGAGACGTACAAGGGCGTCGCGCCGAAGAACGTGCAGGAGTCCTTCCACGACGCGAGCCAGGCCAAGGAAGAGGCGCAGAGCCTCTTCCGCTACGGATACCTCACGCTCCGTGAGCGCGCCCAGGCCGAGCGGCTCTACTGGCACGTCTGCGAGAAGATCCAGGATACGCTCCGCCGCCTGAAATTCGTGCCCGAAGAGCTCTATGGCCTCGAGCGGACCATGAGCGCCATCTACTACGGAAACTTCAGCGTCTTTCAGTCGGTGCCGGACGTGTGGGCCATCGATCAGCTCTTCCCCATCATGCCCATCCACCGCCTCGACGAGGAGCCGACGGTGAACTCCACCCTCGCGGATCTCACCTGCGACAGTGACGGCACCATCGATCATTTCATTGACGTGGAGGATGTGCGCCGCACCCTCGACGTGCATCCGCTCCGCCCGGGCGAGCCCTACACGATGGGCATCTTCCTGAACGGCGCCTACCAGGAGATCCTGGGAGATCTCCACAACCTGTTCGGCGACACCAACGCGGTCCACGTTCGCGCCGGCGAGGGCTCGAGCTACACGGTGCGCCACGTGGTAAAGGGTGACAGCATCTCGGACGTCCTCCGCTACGTCGAGTACGTGCCCGAGAACATGATCGAGGCGGTGCGGCACCAGGCAGAGCGCGCGGTGAGCGCGGGGCGCCTCACCAACGAGCAGATGCGCACCATGATGCAGCACTACGAGCAGGCGCTCCGCTCCTACACCTACCTCACCGAAGACGACTGAGCCGCCCCGAGGCCACGCGCGGGGGCGTGCTCGTCAGTCAAGCGTGAGATTTGTCATTTCATCGAAATAGTAAATCTTTTGCTATACTATTTCATTCGCCGAGACGGTCGAGGGCCTCATTGGGTTCATGTCGATGCGGCGCGGTACCGCGCGGCCCGAACCGGGGCGAGCCCGCGCCGGACCGGCAAGAGCCCCCCGGGAATACGCCCGATGGGGGTCGGCGTTCCCACTTCCTGGACGCCGGGCGCCCGCGCCCGCTAGGATTTCGCTCGGCTCGTGACGCTCGCCCCTCCCCGACCCTCGCCCCGGCGCCGGCCCGGCTCGCCGCGCCGCGTCCGCCGTGCGCTCGGCGGGCTCGCGGCGCTCGCCTGCCTCTCCCACGGCGGGGACGGCTGGGCGGACATCTATAAGACGGTGGGAAAGGACGGCGTGGTCAGCTTCTCGAACACGCCGTCACCGGGCGGTGGGTCGAGCCGCGTGGTGCGCGAGCGGCCGAAGCTGCCGGCGGTGATGCCGAGCGACGCTTCGCCGGAGCGCTTCACCCGCTACGACGCCTGGATCCGCCAGGCGGCGACCCTCTACCAGATCCCGGAGGAGCTGGTGCGGGCGGTCATCAAGGTGGAGAGCGACTACGACCCGCGGGCGGTCTCGACCGCCAACGCACGCGGGCTCATGCAGCTCATCCCAGAGACGGCCGCGCGGATGATGGTGACCGACGTGTTCGATCCGCGGCAAAATATCTTCGGCGGCGTGCGCTATCTTCGCGTGCTCGCCAACCTCTTCAACGGCGACCTCGAGCTCACCGTGGCGGCCTACAACGCCGGCGAGGGCGCGGTGATGCGAAACGGCGGCATCCCGCCTTATCCCGAGACGGTCAACTACGTGATGCGGGTCGTCACTTGGTATCGGTTCTACCGCGCCGTGAGCCAGCAGGCGGCGACGCGCTGACGCCGGCGCGGGTGCGCTCGGGCGCGCGGCGCGCGGGCGGCGCGCCGCGGTAGAGCGCGAGCGCGTCCGCGAGCTCGGAGCGCACCCGTTCCACGAGCTCGGGCGGCTCGACCACGCGCGCCCGTTTGCCCCACTCGAGCACCCAGCTCGCCACCTGGTTCAAGTCACCGACCGTCATGGTGAGCCGGACGCCTCCGCCGGCGATACTGGCCAGCTTCTGCGTCGCGTGGACTCTCCTCATGCGGACGTACTCCGCGGCGTGCTCGTCGAATTCCACGACCACCCGATGGCGCTCGCGCGAGCGCCACACGCCGAGCTCGCCCTGGAAGTAGTCCGCGACCGAGAAATCCTTCGGCAACTGGAAGCGCTCGGTCGCTGAGTGCTGGGTGTCGCGCATGCGGTCGAGCACGAAGGTTCGTATCTCACCTCGGCCCACATGAAACCCCACGCAGTAGATCGAGTCCCGGTGGAGGACCATCGCGTACGGGTGAATCGTGATGAGCTCCTCCTCCGCGCGCGCGGCGCTCCGGTAGCGCAGGGTGAGCGGACGGAGATCGGTGACGGCCTGGAAGAGATCGTCGAGCTCGTTGGTCTTCTCGGCGTAGTTCTTCGGGGCGAACGGGAGGTAGAGGAAGCGCTCCTCGATGCGCGCGTCGGCGAGGCCGGCGTTCGGACCGCGGCCGGGCCGATGCGCGAGCGCCATGAGCTTGCCGATCGCCAGGTCGATCTCCTCGAAGAGCGTCGAGCCGCGCATCGGCTCGAAGATCCGCCGCGCGGCGAGGAGCGCGTAGGCCTGGGTGCGGCGAAGATCGATCTTGCGGGGTAGCTCCCCCGCGCGGATCCGCCAGAGGAGCGGCCCGCCGCCGCGCGTCTCGGTCGGCTCGAGATTGTAGTCACGCTCGACCTCCTTCAGGTAGCGACGCATGGTCCGCGGCGTCACCTCGAGCGCGTCCGCGAGCTCGTAGATGGAGAGCCCACGCGGGTGCTTCTCGAGGATGTCCCGCAGCCGGTCGATGCGCCGGTGCTGGGTGAAGCGGCCCGTCGGTCTGCCTAGCGCCCGTTTCACGACATCAAGCTCCCTCGTGGGAGCCCTCGCTACTCGCGCGGTGACCCCGCGTCAAAACTCGGTGGCTCCTGCTTCCTTCTCACGGGTATGGTCTCGGCGAACACGGAACCTGGGCGGAGGCGATTTCGCGTGCGGCCGCGTTTTGGGGCTCCCGGAAGGGGTGGCGGCCGTGGTAGCGTCCGGGGTTGGATCGGTGGAGGATTTCCTCTCCCGCACCTGCTCGCCCCGCTGAAGTGATTCGGCGCACGGCGGGTGATCCTTCCGAGCGCGCCCGCCTGGGTGGACGCGAACTTCCAGAGGAACTGCCATGTCGAGTTTCACCGCCTCGCAGACGCGTCGAGCACGCGGACTCTGGCTCAGCACGGCCACGACCTTGACCATCGGAGCGGCGCTCCTCACGCCGAGCGCGACGCGGGCGGCGGAGCCTGCGGTGTGTTCGTCGACGAACCCGGCGGACTGGCCCGCGCCGTCGAAGCCCTACTTCATGATCATCGTCGATACGTCGGGTTCGATGGACTCCGGGGTGGGAACGACCGACAGCTGCGGCTACGGCACCGATCGCAACGCGCACGCGCGGTGCGCGGTGACCAACACCGTCCAGGCGTTCGCGGGGCAGGCCAACTTCGGGCTGGCGTCGTACGCGTGGCGGTACACGGGTTGCAACGACGGCCTCGGGCGCTGCCCCGGCTCGGGAAGCCGAACGGGACGCGGGTGCGGCGCCGAATATACAGCTAGTGACAATGGTTTCTGCGGCCCGCTCGGGCGCGATCCCGGCGTCGGAGGGTCGGGCAACAACATCCATTTCGGCGCCTACATCAACGTCCCCCTGCTCCAGGATCATTACTGGAGCCAGCCGCCCGCAGCGTCGAACGTGCCCGAGATCTTGAGCTGGGTCGACAACAACTGCACGGGGAGCAAGGAGCTCGGCAAGGCGAGCAACACGCCGCTCGGCGGGTCGCTCTACAACATGAACCAGTACTATAGCGGCACCTACGTCGATCCGTTCACGGGGGACACGCTCGCCTCGCCCATTCGCACCAACGGGGTCGAGCGCCTCTGCCGCGCGCTCAACGTCATCCTCATCACCGACGGAAATGAGGTGAACTGCGACGAGAGCGTATCTCCGTCGCCGATCGCCGGCGGGTGCCGGAGCGGCAACGGGAGCTACCTGAACAACGCCGGCGAGCGCCTCGCCAGCTATGAGGCCGACAAGCTGTGGACGCAGGGCGTCACCGTGAACGGCATGAATTTCAAGGTGAAGACCCACGTCATCGGTTTTGCCGGCGCCAGCCAGACCGCGATGGACCACATCGCCACCTGCGGCGGCTCCGGCTCGAGCTACAGCACGGCGAACGAGGGCCAGCTCGCCTCGGCGCTCGCGGCCATCATCGGCGGCGCCATCCAGCCCGAGACCTGCGACAACGCCGACAACAACTGCAACGGCTGCACGGACGAGGGCTACAAGCACTACTGTAACGAGAACCGCGCGCCGTCGGCGAACCCGACGCAGCTCGGGCAGTGCTGCTCGGCGGCCCGCGCCACCTGCCTCACCAACTTCAAGAGCAGCATCACGCCGGCCAACCCCCAGGGAAACCGCTGGTGGCTGCCGTGCTGGACGCCCACCGCGGCGGACACGAACCCGGAGCAGAAGTGGCTGTGCGCGAACCCAGGCGAGGTCTGCGACGACCAGGACAACAACTGCGACAAGACCATCGATCCGAGCGCGCTCGGCACCAACACGGCCGATGAGGGCTTCAACAAGTGCGGGAGCCCGCTCCACTGCCCGCAAGCGGAGACCTGCGACGGCGCCGACCAGGACTGCGACCTCATCATCGACAACAGCGCGGGGAGCGCCATCCCCTACAGCGCGTGCCCGAACAATTGCCAGCCCACCGCCGAGATCTGCGACGGCTGCGACAATGATTGCGATGGCGTCATCGACAACGGCATCGCCCCCATCGCGTGCGGGTTCAGTCCGCCGGCGAGCTGCGCGGGCACGCAGACCTGCGCCGTGAAGAACCCCTCGGGAGGCACCTACGTCGACGGGAGCGGACACCTATGCGTTGCCGGTGGAGGCACCTGGGGCGCGTGCGCCGGCCAGACCACCTCCCCCGAGGACTGCGACGGCGTCGACGACGACTGTGACGGCATCGTCGATGACGGCGTGCCGGACCGAGCGTGCGACGTCCCGAGCGGCACCGGCGGTTTCCCGGGACCTTACCAGTACGGTGGGAAGAGCCAGTGCCAGCGCGGCGTGGAGCAGTGCGTGAGCGGCACGTTCGGCGCGTGCGCCGGCTGGGTCGGGCCGAGCGCGGAAATCTGCGACGGCATCGACAACGACTGCGACGGGTCCGTGGACGAGAACATCCCCGGGCTCGGGCTCCCCTGCGGCTCGGACACCGGCACCTGCACCAAGGGGCAGACGGCGTGCGACAGCGCGCTCGGCCAAATCGTCTGTCAGGGCGGAAACCCGCCGCAGCCGGAGACCTGTAACGGCAACGACGACGACTGCAACGGCGTCACCGACGACAACCTGGCCGACGCGCCGGCGGCGGGCAGCGGAGGCTGCTGGAAGGAGCCGGGCAACTGCTGCGCCCACCAGGGCTATGCGTGGTGCCCGCCCACCGGAGCGACCTGCAGCGGCCTCGGGAGCCTGACCACGCCGTGCGCCACCGGAAACCTGATGTGTAACGGCGTGGGCGGCTGGACCTGCTCGAACCCGAAGGGCCCGACCGGCGAGGTCTGCGACGGGGTGGACAACAACTGCAACGGTCCGGTCGACGAGAGCCTCGGCTCCCCGGTGGGCGACGCCTGCGGCGCCGACATTGGCGAGTGCAAGAAGGGCACGAACGCGTGCGACGGGGGCGTCATCGTCTGCCAGGGCGGGCAAGGCCCGACCGCCGAGGTCTGCAACGGTAAGGACGACGACTGCGACGGGCAGGTCGACAACGGAGTCGGCCTCGGCGGCGCCTGCACCGCGAGCTATGACACCGCGAGCTATCCCGGCGATCGCTCTCAGGGGCAGTGCAAGCCGGGCGCGCTGGCGTGCGATCCGAACGGCACCGGAAACACGATCTGCAACGGCGGCGTCGGCCCTCAGCCGGAGCTCTGCGACGGGCTCGACAACGACTGCGACGGGCTCGTCGACGAACCCGGCCCCGCCCCGGACGGCATCTCCGGCTCGGAGAACCCGAGCGACCCGACCCAGCACATCGGCGACGACTGCGGCGTGAGCGTCGGCGAGTGCAAGGCAGGTAAGTTGGCCTGCACCAACGGACAGGTCATTTGCTCGGGCAGCGTCGGGCCGCGGCCGGAGACCTGCGACTGCCGCGACAACGACTGCGACGGGCGGGTCGACGAGGACGCCGCGCCGGGCGAGGGCGCTCCGGTCTGCGGCGGCGGCAAGACCTGCGTAGAGGTCCACGACGGGCTCTGCCAGTGCGCCTCTCCGTGCCAAACCGCCGAGTTCCCCTGCCCGCAGAGCGGTACCACCTGCCAGACCGTCGACCGAAGCGGCACCGACGAGTCAGCCGGGAAGTTCTGCGTCAATGATCCTTGCGGAAACTGCCAGCAGAAGACCCACAAGGACTCGAAAGGCACGGTGGTGTGTGGCCCGGCAGGCACCCTCGCCGAAGATGGGAGCGCGCTCCCCGAGTGCGTGTGCACCCCGAGCGGCTGCGACCATCCGTGCGCCGAGATCACCTGCTCGCCCGGGCAAGATTGCGTGATGGCCGGGCCTTCGGCAGGCACCTGCCACTCGGACACGAACTGCTTCTTCTTCCCGTGCTCGACCGGCGAGGTCTGCAACGCCAAGACCTGCATCGACGACCCCTGCGACCCGAGCCCCTGCCAGCCCGACGAGGTCTGCAAGCCGAGCAGCGATTTCTCCACGGCGCGCTGCGTGGGAAGCTGCGCGAGCGTGACCTGCTCGACCGGCGAGGAGTGCGTCGAGGGGACCTGCCGCGCGACCGGCTGCGCTCAGGGGTGCCCGGACGGCGAGTACTGCCTCGACGACGGCAGCGGCGGGTTCGCCTGTCAGCCGAGCAAGTGTGACGCTGACGGCGGCGCGAGCTGCACGGACGGGTACGCCTGCGATCCGAAGACGGGAAGCTGCGGCAACCCGCCCTGCGCCGGCGTGACCTGTCCGGCGGCGCAGGTGTGCGAGAACGGGCAGTGCGTCTGGGCACCCGAGGGCGGAACGGGCGGCGCGGGCGGAGCCGGCGCCACCGGCGGAACGGGCGGCGCGGGCGCTACGGACGGAGGCTCCTCCGGAGGCTCCGGCGGGACCCGACCCGACAGCGGACTCGGCGGCGCGGCCGGCGGCACCTCGAACGGGGGCGCGAGCGCGCAGGGCGCCTGGGGCCTCGCGACCGGTGGTGGCGGCTGCGCGTGCCGCGCGGCGGGCGCCGGGCATCGGCTCCCTGGCCCCGGCGCGGTGCTCGTCGGCCTCGGGCTCACGCTCGGCCTCATCGAGCGGAGGCGGCGAAAGCAAGTGTCGCTCCGCGGGGCTCGCGTCGGCGGAGGCCGCTCATGAGCTCGCGGCTCAAGACCGCGCTCGTCGCGGCCTCCCTCAGCGGCACGCTCGCGCTCCTCTCCGGGTGCACCACCGAGAGCTTCTGCTTCCGCGACTGCGGAGATGACGGCGGGAGCGCCGCGACCGGCGGCGCCGGCGGCGGCACCGGCGCGACTGGCGGGACGGGCGGCGGCATCGACGTCGACGGCGGCGGCAGCGGAGGCGGCATCAACCTCGATGGCGGTGGCGGCGCCGAGACCTGCGCGGCGACCAACGGCGGCGTCGAAATCTGCGACGGCATCGACAACGACTGCAACGGCAAGGCAGACGACGGGATCGACTTCACCGGCGTCCATGCGTGCGGCACTTGCGCCAACGACTGCACGCAGCTGCCGTGGACCGGCGTCGACCTCACCACGGTGAGCTGCACTCCCCCATCGGTGACCGACGGCACCGTAGCGGGGACCTGCAAATTCTCGAAGTGTTCGCCGGACTACTACGATGTCGACGGCGCGGGCGACAACGGCTGCGAGTACTACTGCCAGTGGAACCCGAGCGGCACGAACACGACCGATCCGGGCGGCGCCGACGGCTGCGGCAAGGACGATGACTGCGACGGGGTCATCGATGAAGACGTGGACGTCTGCGCGGACGTCACGAACTGCGGGAAATGCGGGAAATCCTGCACGGCCCCCAACGGGACCCCAAAGTGCGTCAGCACCGCCACCGGCTCCGCGTGCGACGCGACCAACACCAAGTGCGTGATCGACACGTGCAATGCTGGCTACTACGACATCGACGGCTCGGCCTCGAACGGCTGCGAATATCAGTGCACGCCGACCGGTCCGGAGCTCTGCGACGGCCTCGACAACGACTGCGACGGCAAGATCGACAACACCGACTCGAGCCTCGAGACCGACGACCCGAACGTCGGGCAGGCGTGCTTCGGCGGCCTGAACGGCGCGTGCGCCGACCCGAGCCACCAGGGCGTCAGCAAGTGCATCGGCGGGCTCATCACCTGCTGCGACGTCGACTCGAACACGATGAGCAGCAGCAACCCGAACTTGCCCGTCACCGGCGTGCGGAACGGCCTCTGTGACGCCCCTACCGGGCCGCAGGTGCTCAAGCCCGGCGACCAACTCGAGACCTGCAACGGCACCGACGACGACTGCGACGGCACGCCCGACAACAACCCGACCGACGCCGGCGGCACCTGCGGGAGCTCGGTCGGCAACTGCGTGGCAGGCACCAAGGCGTGCCAGAGCGGCTCGCTCACCTGCATCAATGACGTCGGGCCCGGCACCGAGAGCTGCAACGGCCAAGACGACGACTGTGACGGCGTCATCGACGGGAAGCTCGCGACGCCGGTGAAGGCGTGCACGACGGACACCGACTGCGCGAGCGGGCAGCTCTGCATGGTCCGCGGCGGGCCGGCCGACAGGGTCTGCGCCACGCCGCCAGGCGACTCGGTCGGGACGTGTGACGTCCCGGTATCCCCCCCCTCTGGCGCGACCTCACCGTGTCGGGCCGGAACCTTGGCCTGCGTCGGCGGCGCGAAGAAGTGCGTCGGCTCGGTCACGCGACCTCCCGCGACCCCGGACCAGTGCAAGGTGGACGCCAACTGCGACGGCGTGCTCACGGGCCAGCCCGACTTCCAGAACGACGTCCGCAACTGCGGCAGCTGCGGCAACGACTGCACCGCCGGCGGCGGGCACATCACCTGGACCTGCTCCGCAGGAAAATGTGTGAACGCCGGCTGCGCCGCAAACTACTTGAACTGCAACAACGCCAGCCCGGACTGCGAGACGTACTGTAAGAAGACGTCGAACACCGAGCAGTGCAACGGCGTCGACGACGACTGCAACTGCGTCATCGATGACGTGCTCCCCGCCAACGAGCCTACGGCCGTGCAGGTCTGCGGGGTCGCGGCGGCCGCGACCGACGCAGGCTGCACGACCGGAGTCGGCATTGCGTGTACGGCGGGGGCCTGGAAGTGCACCTTCCCGGCCGGCTACTGCGACAACGCCGCCGCCCCGAACTATTGCGCTGGCGTCGCGGACGTGTGCGACGGGCTCGACAACAACTGCAACGGGAGCGCAGACGAGACGTACCGCTACCCAGCGCGGGTCAGCGGCTATCTCGACCAACCCTGCGCGAGCGACGACGGCAAGCCGCCGCCCGGCGACGGCCAGTGCCGCTCGACCGGGAAGTTCGTCTGCGGCTCGAACAAGACCTCGACCCTCTGCAACGCGACGACGGATCTGTCGAAGGCGTCGCAAGAGACTTGCGACGGGGTCGACAATGACTGCGACAGCCTCATCGACGAGCCGAAGAGCGCGCCGGGCCCGAGCCCCTCGTATGTGAAGCCGGCGGTGACCAACCTCGGCGGCAACAAATTCATGTTCAGCTACGAGGCGAGCCGGCCGAGCGCCACGGCGAGCGACTCGGGCAGCGGCAACGGCTATCAGACCTCGGCGCCCGCCGGCACGACGATCGACAAGACGGTAGCCTGCTCGGCCCCCAGCGTGGTGCCTTGGTTCAACGTGACGCCGGTAGAGGCCGCGCAGACCTGCACGGCGCGCGGCGGCCGCCTGTGCCAGCTCACCGACTGGCAGACGGCGTGTCACGCCACCCAGGCCTGCACCCGCGGCTACGACCGGTCGGGCGGCGTCGCTCATTGCCAGACCAACGGCACCTACGCCGGCGGCACACCGGCCCGTATCTGCAACATCGGCCTGTTCGATTTCGACCCGGTCGCGCCCGGCATCCAGGACGGCCTGCTCCCGACCCGCTCGAGCGCGTTGTCGAAGTGCTTCGCCACCTGGACGACCGGAGGCAACACCAGCGCGTACGACATCGAGGGTAACCTCCGCGAGATCACCTGGGACAAGGCGGGAAGCGGTGCGGGCTGTAACATCACCGACCTGAACGGCAACGATAACAACGCGAACACCACGTGCCTCTTCCCGCTGATGGGCGGCGCGTTCAACACCCAGTCGGAAGCCGGCGCGAGCTGCGATTTCACCTTCTACAAGATCAAGCGCTCGCTGCAGCTCTACGACACCGGGTTCCGCTGCTGCTTCGACAGCGACCCGACCTGAGGCCGGACGCACGAGCGTTTTGCTCCACGCGGCACGCCGGGGCTAGACTCCTCGGCGTGAGAGACGCAACCACGACCACCCTGAGCCCCGTCGAGCTCATCGTCCGCAAACGCGAGGGAGGCACCCTCACCGCGCACGAAATCCAGAGCTTCATCGACGGTTTCACGTCGGGCAAGGTCGCCGACTATCAGATGAGCGCGTGGCTGATGGCCGCGCTCCTTCGCGGGCTCGACGACGACGAGACGCTGGCGCTCACCCGCGCCATGCTCCACTCGGGAGACGTCCTCGAGCTCCGCTCGGTCCGCGCGCCCAAGGTGGACAAGCACTCGACCGGCGGGGTCGGCGACAAGATCAGCATCTGCCTCGCGCCTCTGGTAGCGGCCTGCGGGGTCGCGGTGCCGATGATCAGCGGGCGCGGGCTCGGCCACACCGGCGGTACCCTCGACAAGCTCGAGGCCATCCCCGGCTATCAGGTGGGGCTCGAGCCGAGGCGTTTCGAGAAGGTCGTGCGCGAGGTCGGCACCTCGATGATCGGCCAGACGGCGCGACTCGCCCCCGCCGATCGTCGCATCTACGCGCTCCGCGACGTCACCGGTACGGTCGAGAGCATCCCGCTCATCGTCGCCAGCATCTTGAGCAAGAAGCTCGCCGAGGGGATCGACGCGCTGGTACTCGACGTGAAGGTCGGTCGCGGCGCGTTCATGAAGGATCGCGCGCGCGCCCGCGCGCTGGCGCGCGCGCTGGTTCGCGTCGGCCGCGGCGGTGGCAAGCAGGTCGTCGCGCTCATCACCGACATGGACACCCCCATCGGCGCGAGCATCGGCAACGCGCTCGAGACGCGCGAGGCGATCGAGGTCCTCGCTGGCGGTGGCCCGCCCGACACCCGCGAGCTCACCCTCGCGCTCGGCGCGGAGATGCTGCTCGCGGCCGGCGCGGCCAAGCGCACCGCGGACGCCCGACGGCAGCTCGAGTCGAGGCTCCAAGACGGCTCCGCGCTCGACCGGCTGGCGCGCATGGTGGAGGCCCACGGCGGGGACGCGCGGGTCGTGCACGATCCGGCGCGCTTGCCGACAGCCCCCGTGAAGCTCCCGCTCGAGGCGCCGGCGTCCGGGTTCGTCACGGACATCGATCCGCTCGAGCTCGGGCTGGTCTCGGTGGCGATGGGCGCCGGCCGCACCCGCGCCGACCAGGCGGTGGATCACGCCGTCGGCATCGAGCTTTGCGCGAAGCGGGGCGAACGCGTGGAGCGCGGCGCGCCGCTCGCCTTCCTCCACGTGCGGAGCCGCCGCGGGATGGAACCGCTCGTGAAGCGCGCAGCCGCGGCGTTCCGCCTCGGGCCGCGACGCCCCCGCGCGAACCCGCTCGTCATCGAGCGCGTCGCGCGCTGACGTCGGTGCGGCTCAGTGTAGCCGCTGCCCCGGCTTGGCGCCCGTGTCGGGCGAGAGCAGGTACACCTCGGCGCCGCCGGGGCCCGCGGCCGCCACCATCCCCTCGCTGGTCCCGAACTTCATTTTTCGGGGCGCCAGGTTCGCGACCACGACGACGAGGCGCCCGACCAGGGCCTCCGGCCGATAAGCAGCCTTGATGCCTGCGAAGACGGTGCGGGTCACGCCGCCGCCGAGGCTCACGGTGAGCTTCAAGAGCTTCTTCGACTCAGGCACCGCCTCCGCCGCGAGCACGCGCGCCACCCGGAGATCTACCTTCGCGAAGTCGTCGATGGTGCACTCGGGCGCGAGGGGCTCGGCCTCGAGCGCCGCGCCGTCGTCTTCTGCTGGTGGTCGGTCCGGCGCGGGACCGCGCGGGGCGTCCTCCGGGGTCGCGCTCGCCGCGATCATGGCCGCGATCTTCGCTGGCTCGACCCGCTGCATCAGGTGTGAGAACGGAGCGACCGGCGTGCCCACGAGCGGCCGTGAGGCGTCGCTCCACGTGGTGATGGGCGCGCCGAGGAGCGCGCCCGTGTCCTCGGCGAGCTTCGGGAGCACCGGCGCGAGGTAGACGACGAGCTGACGAAACAGATTGAGCACCACGGTGCACACGCGCTGGAGCTCGACCGAGCGCGCCGGATCCTTCTTGAGCTTCCAGGGCGCCGCGTGGTCCACGTACTCGTTGGCGCGATCGGCGAGCGCCATCACCGCGCGCATCGCGGCGGCGAGATCGCACTCCTCGTAGGCGCGGGCTATTTCGTCGCCCGCGCGCACGCCGTCGGCGAAGAGCCCACCGTCTTCCGGATAGTCGGACGAGAGCCCGACGGGCTCGACGAAGCGCGCGGTGCGACTGGCGAGGTTCACCACCTTGCCGATGAGGTCGCTATTTACCTTGGCGACGATCTCCTCGAGATCGAGATCGAGATCGGCGACCCGCGCGCTCAGCTTGCTCGCGAAGAAATAGCGGAGGTACGCCGGGTCCAGATGCTCGAGATAGGTGCTGGCGAGCACGAACGTCCCCTTCGATTTCGACATCTTCGCGCCATCCACCGTGAGAAATCCGTGAACGCGCACGCGCTCCGGCAGCGAGAACCCTGCCGTCTTCAGCATCGCGGGCCAGAAGAGCGTATGAAAGTAGACGATGTCTTTCCCGATGAAGTGATGGATCTCCGTGTCGGGCGAGCGCCACCAGTCCTCGAAGCGCTCGCCGTGCGCCCGGCACCACTCGCGAGTCGCCGCCATGTAACCGATGGGCGCGTCGAACCAGACGTACCAGTAGTGCCCGGGCGCGTCGGGGATCTCGAATCCGAAGTAGGGCGCGGGCCGGGAGACGTCCCACGGGCGGAGCGGCTCGGCGAGAAAATGCCCCTTCAGGTAGTTGGCGATCTCGGGCTGAAGATGACCGCCACGTTGCGTCCACTCCTCGAGGAGTGAGTGCCAGTGCTCGATATCGACGAAGAGGTGCGGCGCGCTGCGGAGCTCGGGCTTGGTGCCGGACAGCGTGCTCACCGGCTCGATGAGCTCGGCCGGGGAGTAAGTGTGCCCGTTGTCGCAGCTGTCTCCGTACTGGTCCGGCAGCTTGCACACCGGGCACGCGCCCTTGACGAACCGATCGGCGAGGAAGGTGCCGGCCTCGGCGTCGTAGAGCTGCGTCACCTCCCGCTCGCTCACCAGGCCGTGAGCGCGAAGCGCGGCCCAGATCTCCTCGCAGAGCGCGCGGTTGTCCTCCGAGTGCGTGCTGCCGTAGTGATCGAAGCTGATCTGGAAGCCCGCGAAATCTCGCTGGTGCGCGGCGCTCATCTCGGCGATGACGGCCTCTTCGCTCCGCCCTTCGTTGCGGGCGCGGATCATGATCGACGTGCCGTGAGTGTCGTCGGCGCACATGAAGATGACGCGCCGGCCCCGAAGCCGCTGAAAGCGCACCCAGACGTCGGTCTGAACGTATTCCACGAGGTGACCGAGGTGGATGTGCCCGTTGGCGTAGGGCAGAGCGCTCGTGACCAGGATGCGTCGATCGGACATGGGGACTCCAGGCGGCCCGGCATCGTGCCACCGCGGGGGCGCTCAGGGAAATCCCGTCTCTCCACGGGACGGCCCCCGCGCGAGCGGATCGGACGCCGGCCGCGCCGGACCGCCACTAGCGGAGGACCGAGCGGCGCCGGGGAGTGCTCGGCCGGAGGGTCGGTGGCGCCCCCGGGACTCGCGCAGCGAAGCGTGATCGATTTACGCGGGAGCGGTGTTAGGCTCGTGCCGTGCGCGCGCGAGGACTCATCGCGGCCGCGGTGCTCGGGGCAGCGCTGCTCGCGAGCTCGCGAGCCAGCGCCGAAGACGACTGGTTCGGCCGGGACAAGGCGCTCCACTTCGGGGTGTCGGTGGGGCTCGCGGCCGGCGCCTACGCGGGAGCGTCGCTCCTCGTCGAGCGCCGCGCCGAGCGCGCCGCGGCGGGGGCCGGCGTGTCACTCGCCCTCGGCGCCGGCAAGGAGCTCGCCGATCTGGCCGGCCACGGTGACCCGTCGTGGAAGGATTTCACGTGGGACGTCGCCGGGACTGCGCTCGGCGTCGGGCTCGCGCTGGCCGTCGATCTCGCGCTCGGCGGCGGCGCCGGAGAATCGAGCTCGAGGCGGGTGGCGCCGCTCACGGTGAGCTTCTGAGCACCACCTCTGTGAGGAGCGGCGCGGCGCCGCAGGGCGGCGCGAAATGCTAGACTCGGTCCTCGTCGTGGCACGCTTCCAAGCACTCGAGCACCAGGCGCTCGCGCGCCTCACCCTCATCGCGGCCCTCGGGCTCGGCTTGCCGAGCGTCACGGCGGTGCGGCCGGTGGCGGCGCAGACCAAGGCGGAGCTCGATCATGCGCGGCAGCTATACGGTCAGGGGCTCACCCAAGAAGCCGCGGGAGACTGGACCGGCGCGCTCTCGACCTTCCAAGAGGTCGCGCGCATCAAGCAGACGCCTCAGGTGCGCTTCCACGTCGCGCGCTGCAAGGAGCACCTCGGCCGGCTGAACGAGGCGCTCGGAGGTTATCGCCTCGCGGAGTACGAGGCTGGGCAGGCCGGAGCCGGCGCCGCCGAGCTCGTCGAAGAGGTGAAGACCGCCCGCGCGGCGCTCGAGGAGCGCATCCCGAAGCTCGTCATCGAGCGCGGTGAGGGCGCAGACACGATCAAGATCGAGCTCGACGGCGTGGCGCTCGGCCAGAGCGAGATCGGGCGCGAGGTCCGCGTCGATCCGGGCCCGCACGTCATCACCGGCGTGCTCGCGTCGGGCGAGCGGTTCACGAAGAAGGTATACGCCAAGGAGCGCTCCTCCGAGCAGGTGATCCTGGACGTGCCGCTCGACTTACACGCGACCGCGCCCTCCGGCGGCGGCGGCGCACCGCCGGAGGCGACGAGCGAGGCACACGCCGCTCCTCTGTCACCGGCGGAGCCTTCGTCGCCTTCGGTGGTGCCGTGGATCGTCGGCGGCGTCGGGCTCGCGAGCCTCGCCACCGCGGGCGTCTTCTATCTCAGGATGAAGCAGGTCGAGCGGCAGCTCGACGACGACTGCATCGGCTCGGTCTGTCCCGAGACGCTAAAGAATGCGCAGGACCGCGGCGAGCTCGACGCCACCGTGGCCAACATCACCGGGGGCGTGGGAGCCGTCGCGCTCGGCGTCGCGGCCGTGTGGCTCTTGAGCGGCGGGTCGTCAGAGCCCGCGGCGCGCGAACAGGCGCGCTCCCGCGTGACGGTCGACGTCGCGACGCACCCTCATCACCTTGGAGTCCAGGTTGGCGGGCGCTTCTGAGCTCCGGCGGCTCGCCGCGCTCGCGACGATGTTTGCGGCGGGGCTGGCGTCCGCCGCTGGATGCTCGTTCCCCGAGCACGACTTCGTGTCGGTGGACGAGTACAACGCGCTCCGCGACGCGAGCGCAAGCAGCGGCGGCGCGCCCAGCACGGGCGGCACGTCGGGCACGGGCGGCACGTCGGGCGCGGGCGGCACGGGCGGCACGTCGGGCACGGGCGGCGCGTCGGGCGCGGGCGGCACGTCGGGCACGGGCGGCGCGTCGGGCGCGGGCGGCGCGGCAGGCGCGGGCGGCGCGTCGGGCACGGGCGGCGACGCGGGCGCGTCGGGTGGGGGCGGCGGAGCCGCGGGCACGCTGAGTGACGCAGGCGCGGACGCGAGCGACGCCGGGGCCGGCACGGGTGGAGCCGGCGGCGCCGCGGGCTCGGGCGGCGCAGACGCCGGCCCGTGCGCGCGACTCCTCATCAATGAGGTGTCGACCGCCGCGGCGGGCGCGGCGAGCGACGAGTTCATCGAGCTCTACAACGCGGGCAGCTGCGCGCTCTCGAGCCTGTCGGGGTGGAGCCTGAAGTACAGCTCCGCGAGCGGGAACCTCCCGCAGACCATCTGGTCGTCCGGGACGGAAGCGATCGCCCCGGGCGGCTTCTACGTCGTAGGTGGCGCGGGGTTTGCGGGCACGAAGAACGCCACGTTCATCTCGGGCAAGGGGCTCGGCGCGGGCGGCGGCGGCATCGGCCTCTATCAGAATGAGGTGCTCATCGACGCGATGGCGTGGCAGACGCTCACCAACCCGGCCACCCACCCGCTCGTCGAGGGAGCGCCTGCCTCGAACATCCCCGCTGGGCAGTCCGCGGCGCGCCTCCCCGACGGCGCGGACACCAACGACAACAGCGCAGACTTCGAGCTCAAGGCGCGCACTCCCGGCGCAGCAAACGCCCCGCCGTGACGTGAGCGCGCTCGACCTCTCGCTGGCCCGAAGAGCGAAGCGCCGGAAGCAGAGGTGAGAGCCGAGCGCACATCGGCGCCGTGAAATCGCGCGCGCTCGACGTGCGCTCGGAGTGCTACACTCGGGTGGCTGGGCACGAAATGCTCCGGCCATGTAGGAGATCACGAATGGCTGCTCTTCACTCGACCCGAACCCTGCGCTCGTGCCTCGCCGCGCTCGCGTTGATGCTCCCAGTCGCCTGCGGCAGCAGCGAAGGAGAGGATCTGTTCGGGGACGGGGACGCCTCCGCCGCGGGAAGCACGAGCACCGGCGGCACGTCAGGCAACGCGAGCGGCGGCGCTCCCACCGGGACGGGCGGCGCTCCCACCGGGACGGGCGGCGCTCCCACCGGGACGGGCGGCGCTCCCACCGGGACGGGCGGCTCCTCGACGGGCGGAGCTTCCGGGGGCGCGAACACCGGTGGCGCCGCAGGCACGGCCGGCGCGAGCGGGGACGCTGGCACCGCCGGCGGCTCGGGCGCCGCTGGCTCAGCCGGAGGAGCGGGCGCGGCGGGGACCGGGGGGCTCGCCGGCGCGAGCGGCGCGGCAGGCGCGAGCGGCACCGGAGGCGCGAGCGGCACCGGAGGCACGGGCGGCACCGGAGGCACGGGCGGCACCGGAGGCACGGGCGGCACCGGAGGCGCGAGCGGCACCGGAGGCACGGGCGGCACCGGAGGCACGGGCGGCACCGGAGGCACGGGCGGCATCACGGGGCTGCTCACCTGCGGGACGTCGTCGTGTGATCTCCCGCAGGCCTGCTGCGTCGCGCACGACATACAGGCGAGCTACCCCTTCAACGTCGACCATTTCTCCTGCTACGACCCGGGCGCGGGCTCATGCACCTGCAGCGGCTTCGGCTGCTCCACCTCGACGTACCAGTGCGCGGGCGCGTCCGACTGCCCAGGAGCCGAACTATGCTGCGGCGATTGGGGCGGCAACAAGTACACCAAGATTTACTGCTCCGCGAGCTGCACGAGCGGTATGCAGCAACGCCGAGTCATCTGCGATCCGACGGACACGAAGCCTTGCCCCGGCAGTCGGACGTGCAAGCCGAGTCAGACGCTCCCCGGCTATTACTACTGCGACTGAGCCGCGCCATCGTCTCGCCGAACGTAGATGTCGAGGTGTGACGGCGCGCCGAGGAAGCTGGTCTCGAAGCTCTGGTCGCGCCGGTAGGAGCGCGGGAGGAGCTCGCGCTCGACGAAATCGATCATACGCTCCGTCGCGCTGTCGGCCGACCAGGTACGAAACACGTTGGTCCAGAAGATCCGCTCGCGCGGGTGGATGACGATCACCTTCGGAGGATGCTCGAGGAGCGCGCGGCGGTCTCCCTCGTAGAGCCGCTTGGGGTACTGATCCACGTACAGGATCGCGCCGCGCAGCGGCGGGCGCGCTCGCCCGATGAGCGCAGCGATCTCGAGATCCTCCGGGAGCACGAGGACGGTCTCGCTCGGCCCGGCGAGCGCGCGGACGCGGAGCGCGGCTTCGGCGATGGTGCGGCCGCGCGGGCTCACCTTCATCCCCGCCCAATAGCCGCTCTTTCCCATGGGGATGGTGGCCGCCATGGCCCGCCCGAGCTTGTTTCCGAACAGGCAGGCGAGGATCCCGACCAGGAAGAGCGCCTCCAAGCGCGGCAGACGGGCCCGCGCGAGCGCCGTGAAGAGTGACAGGAGCACCAGCGGGATGAGCGGGTTATTGTCGTAGAAGGCGCGAAACTCGGGCGCCGAGGTGTTGTGGAACAAGGACGCGACGAGGGCGGCCAAGAAGAGCGCGTTCAGCGCGTGGCCGGCCCGCAGCGGCGCCGCCGCGGGGGTCTCATCGCCGGGGAGCCGCAGGTGAGACACGAGGTACGCGCACGCGAAGGCAAAGCCGAACATCGGCAGGACCTTCAAGCGGTCGAACCACACGCCCACGGACGGATCGATACGGTGGATGGGCGACCGCAAGAGCACGACGGCCAGCCCGAACGCCACCGCGACCGCGGCGGCGATGGCGCCCGCGCGCCGCTCGGTGAGCGCATCCTCGCGAGCGGGCTCGTCGCCGAGGTGGAGGCTCCCGTGAAAACGGGCGACCCGAGCCGCGACGCCCACGATCAGGAACGCGAAGACCACGGTGGTCGGGAACGCGTCGTAGTACGCGACATAGCGGAGCAAATCGAAGACGAGGTGCGTCGTGCCGCCCTTCAGCGCCGGGCCATCGACGAACACCGCCTGGAAATACGCGCCGAAGCTGCTCCCGAGCGCGAGCACCATGCCCAGCGTCGCGAGGAGCCCGACCCCTGCCGCGACGCCCCAGGCGAGAGCGTCGCGGGCGACGCGCGCGAGCACGGCGCGAGCTCCGCCGACCGCCTCGACGAGCGCGAGGTAGCCGAACGCGACGAGCCAGCCGAGGAGCACCCCGAGCCCGGTGCTCTGCTTGAACGCCATGGTGAGCCCGCCGGTGATCCCCGCGACGAGCCACGCGACGCGCCGCCGGCGGCCGAGCGAGGTGAGCGCGACCGCCCCCGAGGTCACGCTCGCCCAAGCCAGCGAGAGCGCGGTGTGATCGTAGGGGATCTCCTTGTTCAGTTGCACGACCGTGACCAGCGTGCAGGCCGCCACCATGAGCGCGATGCGCCGGCTCGTGAAGCGCGCCGCCATGAGGTAAGCGAGGAGCCCCATCAGGAGGTGAATCACCTCGTTCAGCCAGATCTCGTGCAAGAGGAGGACGCGCCCGGAGAGCTTCTGCATGAGCGCGATCACGAGGAAGCTCCCCGGCGGAATGGGCAGCACGAAATCCTCGTAGGGTCGCTCACCCGCGAGGATGCGCTCGGCGAGCGGCGCGCTCCAACCGGTGAATTCGACGTCCGAGAGGTGGTTGTTGGTGAGGCGCGGCACCGCCGTGAGCGCGTAGAGCATGAAGCACGCCACCATCACGACGAGGACCGCGCCCGCGCGCCGGCGCTCGCGGCGATCCGGTGAGCTCACGGCCGGGCCTCCCGCTCTCCTTCGTTGAGCTCGAAGATGGCGAGCTCATCCTGGTCCCACACGTACGTCACCCGAAATCGCCCGACCAGGCGATACCGCCGCGCGACGAGCGCGGTCGCGCCGTCGGCGAAGGCGTCCGCCCCTACCCCGCCCGGCGTGAGCGAGAAGAGCGCCTTTCGGAGCATCGTGCGCCGAGGATAAAGGACGATGAAGCGCGGCGGCGACGCCTCGAGGACGGCGAGGTCGGCGGGCACCAGCCGCGCCGGGTAGCGCGCGACCTGGACGCTCCCTCCGCGGAGCGCGGGGCGGCGCCGCGCGAAGAGGAGCGAGAGCTCGGCGTCCTCCGGCAAGACCAGCACCCGGTCGCCGGGCGCGGCGAGCGCGTCGAGCCGCCGCGCCGCGTCGAGGAGCTCTCGACCGCGCACGTTGACGGCGAGGCCGGCCCAAAATCCCGAGGAGACGCGGGTGTCCGTGTCGAGCAAGCGCGCGAGGTGGGGCCCGAAGAGCCCGAGCCCGGTGACCGCGAAGACCACCGGGGGCAGCCATCGCCACCCGGTTCGAGCCGCGTAGAGGAAGAGGAAGGTGAGCGCGAGCGGGGTGAGCGCCGCGAAACCGAAGCGCCCCTCCGGCAAGGTGCTGAACGAGAGCGGCAGGAACACGCTCTCGACCAGCGCCGCGAGGATGAGCGCATTGACGCTCGCGCCGGCACGGCGCTGCTCGGGCGCGAGGCTCTTCGCTGCGCGCGGGAGCTGCATGACGAAGCTCGCGACCGCGAACACGAACCCGAACGCCGGCGCGAGAGACAGCGCCGCGCCGAGTGAGATGACTCCCTGCGGCAACCGCGCGTAGGTAGCGAAGAGCGCGCTCGCCACGCCGAACACCAGGCTGGCGAGCGCAGCCGCGCCCGTCGCGGCGCGGAGCGAGCAACGAGGCGCAGCGGAGCTGGCGACATGGAGCGAGCCCTCACGCCGGATCACGCGCCATCCGATGGCGACCGCGAGGCAAGTCGCCGCGAGCGAGCTCGGGAACGCGCCGCGCTGCATGATGGCGTAAGAGGTGAGCCCCGCCGCCATCGCCAGCGGCCCGTCTCGGAGCGCGAGCCAGTCTCCAATCGCGCACTCTGCGAATCCCGCGAGCGAGCCGCGGGCGATGAGCGCCAGGACCAGCGGGCATGCAGCCCCGACGAGCGCCCCGACCCCGAACGCGGCGAGCGGGGCGCGCGGCGCGCCCACGGCGTCCCCGCGCCGAACCCACCTCAAGTAACCGAACGCACCCCCCCACCCGAGCAGGCTGCCGAGGCCGATCGCCTGCTCGAAGGCGAGCGCGCCGGCGGCGCAAGCGCCGGCGGCGAGCGCGGCGCCGCCGCGCGGCGCGCCCGCGGGCTCACCGAGCCGCAGCGCGCGCGCCCCGAGGGCCAGGCTCCCCCACGCGAGGAGCGCCGCGAGCGAGGTGTCAGGGTTCCGGGTCGCCGGGAGCTCGAGCAGGACCAGGCTGGCCGCGAACACGAAGAGCGCCGAGAGCGGCCCGGCCACCCGCCTCGCGAACACGAAGGCGACGAGCCCGAGCGCGAGTTCGGCGAGCTGTCCGAGCCAGATCTCGTGGAGGAGCCGAGGCCCGCCGGCGAGCCTCTGGATCAGCGAGACGACGAGCGGGGCGCCAGGCGCGTCGGGAACCGCGACCTCATCGTAGAGGCGCGCGCCGTCGACCAGTCGCGCCGCGACCGCGCTCACATGGGCGACCGCGCCCACGTCACCGAGCGCGTAGTTGTCGAGCCTCGGTGCTCGTGCGAACGAGTAGCCGAGGAATGACGCCGCGATGAGCGTGAGCGACAGGATGACTCGGCGCGACTCTCCGGGCGCTGGCGACGCCGAGGGCTGAGGCTCCGAGGCCATACGGGCGGCATCATGCCCCAGGGAAGGGTGCGGCGTCGCCCGCCATCGCGCGACTCGCGACTTCGGCGATTCGAGCGCCTCGAACGTGAAGTAGCATGCCGAGGTGCTCCCGTCCGAGGACGCTCGGCGCTGGCGATGGCTCGCGAGCCGTCGCATCATCCTGCTCGCGACCCTGCTCGGCGTCGTCTTGGCGTCGCCATCCCTCCTGAGCGGCTGGCAGACGGAAGACTACGAGGCGCGAAGTCTCGCGCGCGCCCCGATCTCGACCCTGGTCCGGCCCTTTCGCCCGGTCGAGGACCCGACCTTCCAGAACTACGCCGGCAAGGACGAGGGGGTGCTCCCCTGGATCACCGTGCCCACGTGGCGCATCGCGCTGTGGCGCCCGCTCACGCGCGCGACTCACTACCTCGACTATCGGCTCTGGCCGGAGAGCGCCGCCGCGATGCACGCCCAGTCGCTCGCGTGGTTCGCGCTCTTGCTCGCGGCCGCCGGCTGGCTCTTTCGCCGCATCGACGGCACCGGTCGAGCCGCTGGGCTGGCGGCCGTGCTCTACGCGGTGGACAGCGGGCATGGGCCAGCGCTCGGCTGGCTGTCGAATCGAAACGCCATCGTCGCGAGCGCCTTCGCGCTGCTCTCCCTCGGCCTGCACGATCGCTGGCGACGAGAGGGGTGGCTCCTGGGAGCGCTCGCGGCGCCGCTCTGCCTCGCCCTCGGGCTCATGTCGAGCGAGCTCGCGCTCGGCGCCATGGGCTACCTCATCGCCTACGCGGTCGTCATCGACCGAGCGCGCTGGCAGCGGCGCGCCCTCTCGCTCTTGCCAGCGACGGCGGTGGTCGCCGCCTGGGCGCTCGTGACGCGGCACCTCGGGTACGGCGCGTATGGCTCGGGGGCGTACATCGATCCCCTCGCGAGCCCGCTCGCCTTCGTCCGCGCCCTGCCTCTGCGCCTGCTCGAGCTCGGGTTCGGAGTCCTCGGCGTCGCGCCCCTCGACTTGAAGCCATTCCTCGACATGCGCTGGCCCCTGGTCCTGGTCGCGGGCGGGCTCGTGTTCCTGTCGTTCGCGGTGGTCATGCTCGGAGAGAGGCTCCGGAGCGACCGGGGCGGTCGGTTCTGGGCGCTCGGCACCATCCTGGCGCTCGTGCCCGCCGCCGCGACCTTCCCCGGGGATCGGCTGCTGGTGCTCGGCAGCGTGGGGGGCGCGGCGCTCATCGCGCGCTTCGTGATGGCTGTCGGCCACGCATCCTGGCCGCGCGCCGCGAGGGCGCTCGGCGGCATCTGGCTCCTGACCCACCTGTGGTTGTCCGCGCTGCTTCTCCCGGTGCGCTCGCTCGGGTTCATGCTGCTCGATCGCACGATCGACCGCATGAGCGATCAGGCGTTCGCCTGCGCGGGCGCGGGAGTCGAACGCGTGGTCATCGTCAACGCGCCGGATCTCTACACCGGCGCGTCGCTGGTCGCGCGACGTCGCTTCCTCGGGCGGCCGTCGACGCCGAACGCGCTGGTGATGCACGGCGGAATCGATCCGGTGCGTGTTCGGCGCCTCGACGGGTTCACCCTCTCGGTGCGGCCGGCGCTCGGGTTCCTCGCCATGCCGTTCAACCGCGTGTATCGCGACGATGGCCACCCGATGCGCAGCGGCGAAGGCCTGCAGCTCACCGGCGTGCAGGCGATCGTCGCCGAGGTCGATGCTCACGGTCGCCCGACCGAGGTACGGTTTCGCTTCGCGCGGCCGCTCGAAGATCCGAGGTATTGCCTGGTCGCCTGGAATGGCCGGAGCTACTCCCGCTTGCCCCTCCCGCCGGCCGGAGGGAGCGTGCTGGTCCCCGCGGTCCACCTCCGATTCTGACTGCTATCCACGCGAGCGGGCGCAGGGCCTCCCGAGCAGGGCGCTACGATGGCTCGAGCTCGATCGGCGGGCTCGCCGGCCCCTTCTGCACGCTCCCGCGCAGGCTGAGCACTGCCACGCCGACCAACACGATGGTCGAGCCGAGGAGCTGCAAGGGCCCCAGGCGCTCATCGAAGAGCAGGTAGCCCCAGAGCATCGCGCAAGCCGGCTGCAGCAGCAGAAGCACGGAGGTCTCGAGCGCGGGCAGTCGCGGGAGCGCGATCGCGATCAACATCCAGCCGATGACCTGCACGATGATCGCGAGCGCTACCAACCAGCCGTGCGCGGGCCACACGAACGCGAGAGAGAAGCGCGGATCGAACACGCTCCCCGCGAGCGCCCCGACGGTCATGCCGAGCGTTGCGTCGAGCATCGGCCCGGCCGGATGCGACAGGACCCGGTTCGCGCGCCGAAAGATCAGGAGGAACCCAGCGTAGGCGAGCCCGCTCAGCGCGCCAAGCAGCGCGCCGCGCAGCGGCTCGCTCCCATACGCGTCCGCGCGACCCATGCCCGAGATGAGCACGACCCCCGCGATCACGAAGGGGATCATGACGAGCGCCGCCCGCGTTGGGCGCTCCTTGTGCACCGCCCAAGCGAGTAAGCCGACGAACGCAATCTGGGTGTTGGTGAGGACGGTCGAGAGCCCCGCGCCGATGTCGTCGATGGAGCGATGCCAGAGCGTGAGATCCAACGCGAGGAACGTCCCCGCCACGAACGCGAGGGAGCGAAGCCAGCGCGAGCGGCGGTCTCGGCGTCTCACCAGGAGCCACCAGACGAAGAGGATGGGCACCGCGTAGGCGCCGCGATAGAACGCGGAGGTCGACGGCGAGACGTGCGCGAGCCGGACGAACACCGCGGAGAACGAGATGCCGACCACGCCCACGAGCGCAAAGAGGCGAATCACCGAGGGGGCTCCGGCGCCGAAACGTGCACGCGAGGCCCAGCGCGTGCAAGCTCCACGGATGGACGGAAGGCTCGCGGTCATCGGCACCTCGCTCGTGCTCGCCGCGGCGTGCGGCCCCGAAGCTGCTCCCGCCGGGCGGCCGGGCGTCGTGATCCCGGCGAGCCCGCCTCCCGCCGCCACGACGCCTGCGTCGCCGGCGTCCCCTCCCCGGCAGGCTGGACCGCGGCCTCGACAGCCCGCGCCCGGGCAGCCCGTGAGCGGCACCGACGCCTGCGAGAGCGACGCAGACTGCGTCCCGGCATCCTGCTGCCACGCGACCGCCTGCGTGGCCCGCGGCGCGGCGCCGTCGTGCGCGGGGATGATGTGCACGATGGATTGCCGAGGCGGGACCCTGGACTGCGGCGGTCGGTGTTCGTGCCTCGAGGGCCGGTGCGCGGCGGAGCGGTCGAGCGGACCGAGAAGCGCCAGGTGACGCGCGCTGGCTCGGCTGGAGCCCGGCCGAACACGTGTGCTAACGTGAACGCCGGATGCTAGGTCACCTCTCCCGCATCTCATGGGTCTCGCTCGTGGTTGGGCTCAGCGCCGCCGTTGGCTGCTCAGTGAACACCGAGGGGCAAGGCGCCGCAGAGCGGGACGACGCTGGCGGCTCGCTCGGAGGGACGGGCGGAGGCGGTGGCGTCAGCGGCCAGACGGCCTCGGGCGGCTCGGCCGGCGCGAGCGGGATGAGCGGCTCGGGGGGTCAGGCGGGCGGGGCGGGTGACGCATCGACCGGCGGCTCCGCCGGTGACACCGGAGCGGCGTGCGGAGACGAGCGCACCTGCGTCCCGAGCGTGCCGAGTGGTTGGAGCGGCTACTATCGGCTCCACGGGCAGGATAACGTCGACGAGCCGGAGGCAGGGCCGAAGTGCGCGGACGGCTCCACGCCGGAGCGCTTCTTCACTTCGCCAACGGACGCCGCCTGCTCACCGTGCACGTGCGGCACCCTCGAGAACGCGAGCTGCGGCCTGCCGACGGTCGCATGTTCGACAGCAGACACCTCGTGCACCGCGGCCAACCTGTCCGACTGGACCTCGATCTGGGCCGACGGCAAGTGTCACAAGAAGGACAACCCGAGCAAGCTCTCCTGCATCCCGACGCCCGGCGTGGTGACGGCCGCCGGGAGCTGCCCGCCCTCCACCTCCACCTTCTCGAACCCGATGTTCCGCGGGCTGACCGACGTCTGCGACGAGCCGGTGACGACCGGCACTTGCCCGAACGGGCAGTCCTGCATTCGAGGTGGAGAGGCGCCTTACGTCGGCTACGTCTGCGTTCGCAAGGACGGCGATAACCCCTGCCCGAACGACTTCACGAGCGTCCGCGTCATGACCTACACGGGGGGCGACGACGAGCGGAGCTGCGCAGCCTGCGCCTGCGCGCCGGTGACGAGCTGCACCGGCGGAGGCATCAGGTTTTGGGACGGGAACGCCTGCGATACGCCGGCCATCGGCGGTGACGACCCCATCTCGGGCAGCGCGGGGACCTGCACGAACGCAAGCAAGCTACTCGACACTGGCAGCTGGTCAGCCGAGTTGATCGCTTCGTCGGCAGGCGGCAGGTGCACGCCGAGCGGCGGCGCGCCTGCGGGACAGGTGAGTGTCCAGGGCGCGGTGACCTACTGCTGTCACTGACCGACCGCGTAGCCGAGCGATGCCCGCCTTCGATCGACCCGAGGCCCTGGTCGGCGCCATCCTGAACCAGCGATGGAAGCTGCTCCGCTCGATCGGCGCGGGCGGGCTCGGCTTGGTCTATGAAGCGCAGGATCTGCGCGGAGACGGGCGGGTCGCGGTGAAGCTCCTCCGGCGCGAGTTCTGCGACGAGCCGGAGGTGGTCGAGCGATTCCTGGTGGAAGCGCAGGCAGGCGCGCGCATCGCGCACGCGGGCGTCGCCAAGGTCTTCGCTGGCGAGCGTGCCGAGGACGGCACGCCATACCTTGTGATGGAGCTCCTTCGAGGACAACCGCTCTCGGAGCGGATGCGAAGCGGGCGGCTCCCGGTCGAGCAAGCCGCCCCCATCATCCACTCGGTCCTGGTCGCCATCGCGGCGGCGCACGCGGTCGGGGTCCTTCACCGGGATCTCAAGCCCGACAACGTCTATCTAGTCCGGACCGAGACGGGTGGGGTGGAGGTCAAGGTCCTCGATTTTGGCCTCTCACGCGTGATCGACGTCGCAGGCGGAGCCGCGCGCAAGACCAACACCGGGATGCTCCTCGGCACCCCTGGGTACATGAGCCCGGAGCAGATCCGTGACGTGAAGCACGCCGATCTTCGCGCAGATCTGTGGAGCATCGGGGCCATGTTCTACGAGCTCCTCACCGGCGTGTCCGCCTTCCCTGCCGACAACGACTTCGCGCGCATCACCCAGGTGCTCATCTCGGAGCCGGTACCCATCGAGGAGGTCGCTCCACAATACGCGCACTGGGCCCCCTTCTTCCGGCGCGCGCTGGCGCGCGAGCAGGCCGAGCGCTTCCAGAGCGCAACCGAGATGGACGAGGCGCTCTTGTCGGTAGCTCGCGGCGGCACCATGCCCGTGCCGGCGCACCACTTCGAGCTGCTCCCCGACGACACCATCCCGCCGCGCTCGAGCTTGCCACCGCCCGGTCCCTCACCGTACTCGCACGACACCGCGATCAGCGCCGGGATCGGACTGCCCACCTCGGTCGCTCACCCGCCGCTGGCGGTCGAGCTCGTCCGGCCGAAGCCCGCGCGAAGACAGGTCCCCGCCACGCTCGCGATCTCCCTGGCCGTGAGCGCTCTCCTCATCGGGATCTTCCTCGGATACATGCTCGGCCACGGCTGACGCGCCGGCGTTTTCCCAGTTCTCCCGAGCCGCCCTCGATGCTACGACCCGAGGCATGGGTGAGCTGGAAGATCGCTGTCTGGACGCCTTCCCGTCGTGGCTCCATTCCCTCGGCGGCGACGCCCGCGCGCTCGCCGACGCCATCGCCGACCCCGCAACCGAAGCGAGCGTGAGGCGGCGCGCGGTCGGCGCCCTGAACTATCTCTTCAAGTCCCTGGACTTGATCCCGGACGGGATCGAGGATCTCGGGCTCCTCGACGACGCCTTCGTGCTGCGCGTCGCCGTGGCCGGGCTCGGGGAGAGCGGCGGAGTGGTCGGTCGTCTCGCTCGAGACGCGGAGCTCATCCGCGAGTTTCTGGAGGCCGACTACCCTCGGCTCGAGGGTTACGTCGCGGGTCTCGATCAGCTCACCGCGCGAGGGCGCAGCGTCGCCGACGTCGTGGCCGACGCGGGCTCGAGCGCGAGCTTCGCGCAAGAGGTCAGGAGTTGGGCCGACGCCTACGCGGCACCGAGCTTCACCCGCGACGAGAAGACGCTGGTCAAGCTGCGCTCGTTCTTGAGCGCGAAGCTGCCCGGCTGAGCCGCCGCGCGCTCACGCCGGGCGAGGCAGGGCGCCGCTTCGGACGATGCTCGCGGCCATCGAGGTCGTCGGCTGTTCGGCGGAGCTCGACGCCGAGAGCTCCGCCATCAGGTCCCGGCACTCGGGCCTACCCTTGAGGTGCGCGCCGAGGAGCGCGGCGCTCTCGTGGAACGACTTCTCGTACTTGAGGCCCTCTCGCGAGCGCGCCGCCACCTTCTCGCGACCGGACGCGAGATCCTCCTCCATCGCCTCGGCGTAGCGCGCGAGCTGATCACGCAGCTCCTCGATTTGACGCCGGAGATCGCGCGCGGTCGCCTCTCGACCGACCCGGCGCGCCTCTCGAGTCTGCATCCACTGGCGCTTGGCCTCGGCCATCGCCTGGGCCGCGCCGGCCTGCTCGTAGACGGTGCGCGTCCCGCGGCCGGCTTGCTCGGCGGCGTCCGCCTTCGCGGTGAGCTCGCGCGCCTGTTCCTGCGCGCGCACCAGCTCTCTCCGCGCCGACTCCTCTTCCTCTCCGTAGGCTGCCGCGTCGCGCAGCGCGCGAGACTCCTCGTGCGCGAGCTCCTCGACCTTGCGGCCAATCTCGGCGCGGAGCGCGCGTCCGCGACGCTCGAGCGCCTCGAGCTTGCGCGCGTGGCTGGCGATCTCGCCCTCCAGCGCGTTCGCGCTCGCGCAGGTCTGCCAGAGGTTGTCGAGCCCCTGGGAGATCTCGGGCGGCGCGTTCCCCGAGGGATACGCGCGCGCCACCATTCGCGCGAAGAGCCCCGTCCGACCGGCCCACTCGCTCACCGCGAGTGAGCGCGGCGGCGGCGGCGGCGGCGGCGCGATGGGCGCCGACACCTCACCGCCGCCCTCCTTGTCCCACGAGACCCCGGGCAGCGAGCGCTGGAGCGCCTTCAACTCCTCGAGCAGGTGGTGCCCGTCACGATAGCGCTTCCGCTGATCCTTCTCGAGGAGCCGCATCACGATGCGCTCGGCGACCGGATGGCAATCTTTGCGGATGGTGCTGGGCCGCGGAGCGAGCGCGGTGCGCTGCATCTCGAGCAGCGTCTCGCGTTCGGCGGCGCGGAACGGGAGCTGCCCGGTGAGCATCTCGAAGAAGAGCACGCCGAGCGCGTAGAGATCCGACTGCGGGCCGGCTTGCTCCCCGCGCGCTTGCTCGGGGGACATGTACTCGGGCGTGCCGAACACCGCGCCCTTCGGGGCGAGGCGCGGATCGTGAGCCAGCGCGGCGAGCCCGAAATCCAAGACCTTGACGAAATCCTTCCGGCCGCCGCGCGCGGTGAGGAGGATGTTGTCGCTCTTCAGATCGCGGTGCACCACGCCGAGGTCGTGCGCGCGGGCGAGCGCCGCGCCCATCTGCTCGAGGATGTCCACGCCGCGCTGGATCGGCATGGGCCCACGCGCCAGCTCCGAGGAGAGCGGCGTCCCGATCAGGTATTCCATGACCAGGTAGAGCTCGCCCTCGTCGGTCTCTCCGATGTCGTGGATATCGATGATGTGCGCGTGATCGACCCGGTTGGCAGCGCGCGCCTCACGCAGCATCCACGCGCGCAGGTGCGTCTCGCCGCGGAGATCCGGGCGAATGAGCTTCACGGCCACGACCCGATCGATGAGCACGTGGCGGGCTCGATATACGATGCCCATGCCGCCCTCGCCGATGCGAGCCTCGAGGCGATAGCGCCCCGCGATGACCTTGCCGAGCGCGGGATCCTCCCCCGACTTGGACCGGGGACTGTTCGGTTTCGGCGGCGACGGTTCTGCCATTTTAGCTGGATGGCGCGGTCATGATGGAAATAAGAACCGCGACTTCAGCATCATACGCCAAGCCTCTTCGGCGCGTACAGCGTTTCGCGACGAACGCGGGCAGCCTCGCCGAACCGCGCGGCGCCGCGCCGCGCCGAAGCTCACCTCCCCGCCGCCCGCGTATCAGAAGACGACGTCGAACACCGGGACGCGAAGCTCGGCCGCCTGCTTCACGCCGAACGTCGCGAGCTCGGCGCGTGTGTAGACTTGTCCTACCTCGACCGCGGGGACGCTCAGCGTGAGGCCGCGCTCGCCATATCCGAGCAGAGCGGGCGGCACCACCGGCTGGTAGAGCGCGAGCGGCGCCTCGAGCCGCGGCGCGCGGCGCGCGACCGCGCGGTGACGCGGGCGCTCCCGCGACGAGGTGGGAGCGGCGGCGGGCGCAGCCGGCTCCGCCACGGGCTCGTCGCTCGGGCCGCGATCCTCGGTGTAGTCGGCAGGGGGCGTATACGCGGTCGCGCTCAGCACCGCGACGGTGGTGGGGATGACCAGCGCCATCCCCCCCGCGAGCAGATAGAGTGGGAGCTTCGCGGAGCCACCCTGCTCGGCGAAGTAACCGCCGACCCCGCCACCCGCCGCGCCCACCACCCCGCCGACCGCGTACGCCCATGCCGGCTTCACCCCGGCCGCGGCCTCGGTCAGCATCACGACCTCACCGCCGAGCAGCGCGCCTCCGGTGATTCCCTTGCCGGTCGGCGACACCGGATCCGCGAACGCCAAGGCGGGCGTGAGGAGCGAGCCGAAGAAGACAGCGGCGACTGGCAACGAGACGAACGAACGCATGAAGCCTCCCAAGCGGAGCGCGGTCGACCCGCGACCGGCTGCGCGAGCATACCACCATCCCTCCCGGGCCGGGGAAGCCCTCCCGACGGGACCCGCTCCTCCGCCCTCGAATCGCAATTTTTCTTGGGAATGCCGGCCCGGCGCGGAACCAGGCGGGCCGCTACTGCACAGAGCTTCACCCGGCGCCGCGCCGCGGGGTTCCGCGCCGGGCCGACCCCCCTGGCCCCTCCCCCTCGCCGCGACCGGCGCTCGACCGGCGCCGGCAGGCCAGTCGCCAGGACGCCGCTCGCCGCGAGGTGGAAAGTGCAGGCGGCCACCGCGCGCGCCGCGCTCGAACACCGCGGGGAGTCGCGGGTCCGCGCGCCGCGCACGCGTTGCCGGACGCGAGCCCCGATGTTAGGGACGCGCGAGAAAAGGAAGCGCTCGTATGTCCGTCGGCCCGTGGCAAATCGTCCTCATCGCGCTCATCGTCCTCCTGCTGTTCGGCGCAGGGCGCCTCTCCGAGATCGGAAAGGGGCTCGGTGAAGGCATCCGCAACTTCAAGAAGGGCATCGCCAGCGACGGCGACGACGAAGATGAGGACGACGAGGATGACCGCGAGGTGCAGCGTAAACGCGTCGCGGGAAAGCCCCGCAAGGATCCGAAGCGGCTCCCCGCGAAGCGGCGCCCCCGCGTCGAAGACGAGGACGACGAGGACGACGATGATGAAGCGGACGACGACGACGAGGACGGCGAGGAAGCGGCGCGGCCCGCCCCGCGAAAGAAGTCGAGGTCCTGAGCCATGACTCGACGACTCGCATCCCGTCTCGACGCGGTTCAGCCGAGCGCGACGCTCGCCATGACCCAGAAGGCCGCCGAGCTCAGGGCCACCGGCCGCAAGGTCTACGCGTTCGGGGTCGGCGAGCCTGATTTCCTGACGCCGGAGCTCGTCCGCGAGGCGGCGGCGGCGGCGATCGCCAAGAGCTCGCACTACACGCCCGTGACCGGCACCGCCTCGCTGAAGGCGGCGATCTGCGCCGCGACCACCCGAGATCGCGGCTGGACTCCGTCGCCGGACCTCGTGACGGTGAGCGTGGGCGCGAAGCACGCGCTCTTCAACCTCGCCATGGTGCTCTGCGAGCCGGGCGACGAGGTGGTGATCCCCGCGCCCTACTGGGTGAGCTACCCGGAGCAGGTCCGGCTCTTCGGCGGCGTACCGCGCATCGTCGAGACGCGCGCGGAGGACGGCTGGAGGATGACCCCGGACGCGCTCCGAGCCGCGCTCGGTCCGAAGACCAAGGCGGTGATCCTGTGCTCCCCGTCGAATCCGACCGGGGCCGCGTACGATGCGCGCGAGCTCCGGGCGCTCGCCGACGTGCTCGCGAACGAGACGGACGCTTACATCATCACCGATGAGATCTACGGCGAGCTCGTCTACGACGGCTTCGAGTACGTCTCGCTCGGCCAGCTCGCGCCCGAGCTGGCCGAGCGGCTCATCGTGGTGGACGGCGTCAGCAAGACCTACGCGATGACCGGCTGGCGCATCGGCTGGTCGATCGCGCCACCCGCGGTGACCAAGGCGCTCGCGAAGGTGCAAGGTCAGTCGACCACCAACCCGACCGCGGTGGCGCAGGCGGCGGCGGAGGCGGCGCTGCTCGGGCCGCGCGACGACGTCCGGCGCATGCGGGACGCCTTCGCGTCTCGGCGCAAGGTCATGGTCGACGGCTTGAACGCCATCCCGGGCGTGCGCTGCGAGGTGCCGCGCGGCGCATTTTATGCGTTCCCGGACGTGACGGGGCTTTACGGCATCCGCCACGGCGACAAGCGAGTCGCGAGCGCGAACGACGTCTCCCTCTGGCAACTCGACGTGTGCGGCATCGCGGCGGTCGCCGGCGAGGCGTTCGGCGCGCCGGGCCACGTTCGCTATAGCTACGCGACGAGCGAGGAGACGATTCGCGAAGCGCTCGCCGCCCTGGCGAACGCGGTCGCGCGCGCCGAGCGCGGCTGACGCGCGCGCCCGCGCGGGATTTCACATTGGCCAGGGCGCGGGCGATGCACTATATCGCCGATGGTGGACGCGGAGCCGAGGCTCCAGCTCCGCCTTGCCCCAGGCGCCACGGATGAGCAGCACGGCGGAGACGATCGACGACACCTCGCGCGACCTCGGCGGGAGCGCACGCGCGCTCATCGAGCTCACCAAGCCGGGCGTGACACGGCTGGTGCTCGCGATGGCGGTGTGTGGCGCGCTCGCGGCGCCCGGCCACGTGACGTGGGTCCGGTTCCTGGTCGCGATGTTCGGCACGGCGCTCATCGTCGGCTCGGCCAACACGCTCAACATGTACCTCGAGCGCGACTCGGACCGCGCCATGGCCCGGACGCGCACGCGCCCGCTGCCCTCCGGACGCCTCGCGCCGAGCACGGCGCTCTGGTTCGGCGTGGGGCAGGCGCTCGTCTCGCTGCCCATCCTGACCTTCGGGGTGAACCCGCTCACCGGGCTGCTCGCCGCGACCGCGCTCATCAGCTACGTCCTCTGCTACACGCCCCTCAAGCGGGTGACGCCCTGGGCGCTGCACGTCGGCGCGATACCCGGCGCGATCCCGCCGCTCATCGGCTGGGCGGCCGTCACCGGGACGCTCGACGCCCGAGCCTGGTCCATCTTTCTCCTCCTCTTCGTGTGGCAGCTGCCGCATTTCCTCGCCATCGCGATGTTCCGCCGCGAGGACTACGCGGCGGCGGGGCTCCGCGTGCTGCCGGTCGTCAAGGGAATGCGCGCCGCGAAGCGCGAGGCGGTCTTTTATAGCGTGCTCCAGCTCGCGTGCAGCGTGCTGCCGTTCCTCACGGGGCTCGGCGGCTTCGTCTACCTCGTCTCCGCGCTCGTCCTCGGGGTGGGCTTCCTCGTCTGGGCCGTGCGCGGGCTCGCCCCCGACGCGGGCACTCCGTGGGCGCGTAGCCTGTTCATCGCGTCGATGCCGTACCTGGTGCTCGTCTCGGCGGCGCTGGTCGCCGGCGTCTTGCTCCCGAGCGGGGGCTCGTAGCACCGGCAGCCGATGACGACGCAGCTCATCGAGCGCTGGTGGCCGTGGGTCCTGTTCACGGCCGTCTGCTTCGCGATCCCGCTCGCGGGCTTCCTCTGCGAGCGCTGACCAGACGCGCCGCTCAGATGAGCTTCGGTCGCTTCCCGGAGCGGAAGCGGGTGGCGTCACCGAGATCATCGGGCGCGCCCACCGCGCGACGCGCCGTCTCGGAGTCCGAGATGGCGTCGAGCATCATCTTATGGAGCGCGTGGAGCCCTTTGCCCTTGTGGCAGAAGCTGCCGAGCTCCGACGCCTCGAGCTGCACCGCCTCGGACGTCGTGGCGCTGTGGAACACCGCGCAGGCGACCGCGCCCTGCGCGAGCAGCTTGCGCGCGAGCTCGACCCCGCTCGCGTCCGGCAGATCGATGTCGAACACGCCGACGTCGAACCCCGCGCCAGCACGCTCCGCGTCCGCGCTACAGGTGGCCACCGTGGGCACCATGCCACGATGGGCGAGCACGCGCGCGAGCGTCCGGGCGAACAGCGGGTCGTCCTCGACCACGAGCACTCGGTAGGGCGCAGTCATCCTGGTCGCTTCTCGGGTGCCAAGTTCGGTCGAGCAGGGTCGAGCCTATCACGATCTCCCCGGCCGCGCAGCCTACCTTCCTCGCCCGAGAGGAGCGCGCCCATCATCGCCGCTACGAGGAGGCAGAGCGCCAAGGCCGGGACGTCGGCCGACGACCGGGCGAGCAGGGCGAGGGCCATCGCCGCCCCGACGGCCGCGACCCGGCCCGGGAAGAGCACGGCCCCGAGCGCGACCACCATGACGGCCAGCTCCAGGAAGGCGGAGACCCAGGTTGCGACGAGCGGCGCCGGGGCCCGAGCCAGATCCGAGAGCGAGCGCGCGGCGATGACCTCCCAGAGCGGCGCGTCGAGCCCGGAGCCGCGCGCGGCGCCCCAGACGATCAGCGCCGCGAGCGCGAGCCCCGCGCCGAGCACCGCTGCGCCGCGCAGGCGCCGCGGCGCGACCAGCCACGCGGCGACCACCACGAGCATGACGACGTCCGCCCCGAGCGCGACGGTCGCGACCACCCGCGACGTCCGATAGAGCGAGGCGAGCGCCTGGCTGCTCGCGTGGATCGCGATCGCCCGCGAGAAGACGTGAAGGAACGCGGCGAGCCCGGCGAGCGCGAGGGTGAGCCCGAGCGCTCGCGACCGCGCGTCCGCGAGCGCGAGCGGCGCCGCCGCGAGCGCGAGCAGCGCGCTCGCCACCGCCAGGAGGAAGAGCAGCGGCGCGTCTTGCTCGCGTGACGCCGAGGCCATGATGAGCGTGAGCACGCCGGCGCCGATGGGGACCGCCGCTAGGCGGTAGACCACCCCGAGCCGATGCTCGCGGAGGGTGCCCACGATGAGCCGGAACGCGACGAGCGAGCCGATCAGCACCACGAGCTGCGAGAGGAGCGCTGCGACGCGATCGCCGAGAGCGATCCACCGCGCCAGGCCCGCGCTCGAGCCGGGCAGCGCCGGCGCGATGCCGCGCGCGCTCACCCAGGCGAGGAGCGCCATCACGGCGAGCACCCTCGGCACCACCGGACGGAGCCCGGCGACGCCCAGCTCGCGCGAGGCAGGGAGCGACGCCGGGGGCTCACCCGGCGCTTCGGCGCGGGACTCCGAGGTCGTCACGCTGTCTCCTTGCCGCTAACGCGTTCGCTCGGAGAGCGCCACGCGCGGGCGCGAGCGCTCGAGCGCGCCGCGGCGCTGATCCTTGGAGGGCGGCTCTCTCGGGTCGTACGGGCGCGCCGGCGGCGGGGTGACCCCGGGCGGGGCCGTCTCGGGCGCGACCTTCAAGAGAAACGGATGCGCGAAGTAGGTGGAGCAGGCGTAGTAGGGGTTTCGGTAGAACTCCCAGTGCAGGTAGACGTTCCCGTCCGGCGAGATGATCTCGCGCGGCGGCGTGCCGAACGGAGACGCGCGCTGCACGGACTCGAGCGCGCCGATGTCGAACGCGGTGACCCCGCTCGTCTTGGTGACGCCCATGCGGACGATGCGGCCGTCATCTTGGCTCACCACGATCTCGAGGTTGGTGCTCATGTCCGGGCGGTTCATCGGGCTCGAGTCCGGCAGGGCGTCGAGCGAGGCGAGGAACGCGTCGGCGAAGACCGGATGCAGCCGGTTGTGGATCTCGTTCAGGTAGTTCGCGAACGGAACGCGCGCGGTGTTGAGCGCGGTCTGATTGCCGGGCTTCACGCTCGGGACGTAATTCTCGATGGACGCGCGCCAACGCTCGATCCCGGTCGATCTCCACGAGCCGAGGTGCGCGCTCCGGCGGCGCTCGCCGTCACGCCGGAGCTCGTCGCGCAGCTTCTCCTTGCCGACCGCGGCGAGCGCCGCTCCGGGCGTCAGGTTGAGGTTCACCCCGCCCCGGGTCGTGCCCGGCGCGCCGAGACCGAGCCAGTCCCCCGCCCGAGCGCCGCGCGGCGGCGGCAGCCGCTTGCGCTTCGCCGGACGGGCCTCGGACGCGGCGCGCGCGCGCTGGCGCTCGGCGACGCCGGGGCTCCCCCCCGGCGCGTTCACGGTGTCCGGCGCGGCCTCGCGCCCCGCCTCGGCGCGCTGGGCCTGCTCGCTCGGGCTCGCTGGCGCGGTCGAGCGCGCCTTGGAGCTGTCCGCGCCGCTCGCCGCGCCCCGCTTGGCGTCCTCTGCGGCGGCCGACGGTGTGCCGGGGGGCGTGGGGGCCACGGGCGGCGCGCCGGCCGCCGCGACCCTCGGCCGCTCCGGCTCCGGCGACGCCGACGGCGCGCGATCCTGCTCACCGGGGCGATCCTCCGACTGCGCGATCTTGTCGTGGTCGGCGTCTCCGGGGTCGGCGGTCGGTCCCGCGTGGTTCCCGCCCGGCGTCGGCTCCTTGTCGTTCTGATCGGTCGAGGTGATGCGCGCCTGCGTCTCCTCTTTCGTCCGGTTCGCCTCGTTGCCAATGAAGCGCGCCTCGGGGTTGTCCTCCTGGTTCGGCTCGACGTGCTGCTTCACCGCGATCCGGCCCTGGCTCTTCGGCAACTCGAGCGCCTTCTCGGGCTCCGCCGGCTGTTTCTCGGGCGCGATCTTGGGCGGCGCGACCTCGGGGAGCGCGACCGCCTTCGGCGGCTCGGGCGGCGTCGGCTCGGGCGCCGGCTGCTTCGCCGGCTCATCGGGACGCTTCGCCGGCTCGCTCACCGGACGGCTCGGCTGCGTCTCTTCGGCGGAGCGGTCGGGAGACGCCGAAGGATCCGGCGCCTCGCCCGGCTCCTCGGAGGGCTTGCTCGGCTCGTCCACCAGCGCGACCTCGAAGGCGCTCGACTGTCCGCGCACCTTCGCCTGCACGGTGAGCGCGAAGCGCCGGATGTCGAGCTGCTGCTCGATGAGGTTCGACACGCGCTCGGCCCCGCCGCCCCACGCGATGTGCGCGAGCGCCGCTGTGGTGATCCACAGGAAGAGCGGGATATTCGAGTCGCGAGCCATGCCGAGCTTCACGCAGCCCCCCGGGCGCGGGACGCGCTCGAAAAAGCTAACACCCGCCCCCCGGGGCAGCAATCGGCCGGGGCCGCGCCGGGGGGATGTCGGTCCGGCGCGGAACCTGGCGCGGGCCGCCCGACCCGTCGCGCGCCGGGCTAGAGCCGGCTGATGGCGGCCCAGTGCTCCGCGATCTCGGCGGCCGTCCACACCCCGTGGTCGCCCTCTTTGAAGCGGCCGAGGCTCTCCACCACCTTGTAGATGCTCATCTTTCCGCCCGCGACGCTCAGCACCTCGCCGGAGCGCTCGCCGCAGAGCCCGCTCGCGAAGAAGAGGTGCGCGGGCGCCACGTGCTCCGGCGTGAGCGTCGAGAGCTTCTCGAACATGGGAAGATCCTCGGTCATCCGCGTCTTGGCGATGGGCGCCACCGCGTTCACCGTGATCCCGTATCGCTGGAGCTCGATGGACGCGGTGCGAGTGAGCCCGTAGATGCCCGCCTTGGCCGCCGAGTAGTTCGCCTGGCCGAAGTTGCCGAGCAGGCCCGACACGCTGGTAGTGTTGACGATCCTTCCGCCCCCCGAGCTCCGGAGGTGCGGGACCGCCGCCTGGATGCAGAGGAAGGTGCCGGTGAGGTGGACGTCGAGCACCGCGTCCCATAGCTCCCGGTCCATCTTGAGCAGCGTCTTGTCGCGCAAGATGCCGGCGTTGTTGACGAGCACGTCGAGGCGACCGAAGGCCTCCAGCGCGCGCTCCATGATCTTGCCCGCGCCCTCCGGCGTCGCCACCGAGTCGTGGCTCGCGACGGCGCGCCCGCCCGACTCCACGATCTCGCGCGCGACCGCATCGGCGGGCGCCGGATCCGTCTGGCTGCCGTCGCGGGGCCCGCCCACGTCGTTCACGACCACCGCTGCCCCCTCGCGCGCGAAGAGCAGCGCGGTCGCGCGCCCGATGCCGTTGCCGGCGCCCGTGATGACCGAGACCTTTCCGTCGAGGAGTCCCATGGCTCGAGAAGCTACCTCACCCGGCGCGGGCCGCGACAGCCGGCGCGTCACCCGAGCGCCTGGGCTCGAGATTTCCCGAGACATGCTCGCTCGCCTCCGTGAGAGGACCGTGACAGGGGCCGCGGCCCGGGGTCGAGGGCGGTGACGGCGCCGACGACGGCGGCCGCGAGCCCACCGCGCCGAACCGGCAGCCACGCTCTCGGGTGAGCGGCCTCGACAAGATATGAACTAATCCACCAGGCCGCTCACGACGCTGATGACCGCGATCGCGACCCCCATGATGCTCTCGCCGGCGATGAGCCCGGAGGCGACCGGAATGGTGTAGGTCTCGGCCGCCTCGGCGCGCTTTCTAGCGAAGCGCCACGCGATGAGCGCGCCCACGAACATGCTGATCGAATTCCACGCAGGAATGACGAAGGCGAGCCCGAGGCCGGTGGGCGACGGGATGAGATGACGGTGCTTCGGAAGACTCCGCTCGAGGAGGGTGATGACGATGCCGGCCGCGCCGCCGATGGCCATCGCCCAGAGCGCGGTCGGGTCGAGCGCGTGCACGCCCTCGCCGAGCAGCTCGGCGACGGCCTTCCACACCTGCGCTGCGGGCGCCGGAAACTTGTCGCCGCCGAGCACGCTCGCGTCGGGGACGAGCAGGTAGAAGCCGGGCACCGCCACCAGCGTGCCGGCGAACACCCCGAAGAACTGCGCGAGGAACTGCTTGCGTGGGTTGGCGCCGAGGAGGTAGCCGCTCTTGAGATCGGTGAGGAGATCGGCGCTCGACGCCGCAATCGACGAGGTGACGTTCGCCGTCATCAGGTTGGCAGTGATGTTCTGCGGGATGAGCACGCCGTAGGTGAGCTGCGTGATCTTGCCGAGCGCGCCGATGGGGGTGGTGTCGGTCTCGCCGGTGGCGCGGCACGCCACGATCGCGAGGATCGCGCTGATGAGCACCGCGAGGACCCCGAGCCACACCGGGATCTCGAACGCCCAGCGGTTGATGGCGACCGCGCCGATGGCGGCGAGCGAGCCGCCCACCACGAACCACTTGGTCGGCACCTCGATACGCGCCATGGGGTCCACCGTGGCGCCCGGCTCGTCCTTCGAGAAGATGCGACCGAGCCCGGAGAACGCGCGCACCAGCGTGCGCCACTGGAGCCCGAAGTTGAGGAGCGCGGCGGTGGTCATGAGCGAGACGCCGCCCCAGACGCTCCAGCTCACGATGCCGCGGTAGCCGAGCACCTCGATGACCACCCCGTGCCCGGAGGCCGCCGGGAGGTGGTGCATGATGGGCGCGAGCACCCCGTAGCAGAGGACGGCGCCGACCAGCATCGAGGCGCCCACGCGGATCCCCATGATCGCGCCGGCCGCGACCAGGATGAGGCTCATTTCGAGCGAGAAGGTGTAGCCGCCCGGCGACACCACGGTCGCGGCGCGATCCCAGCCGAGCTTCTTCAGCCACTTGTCGATCGGCAAGAAGGCAGGAACGGTGAGATAGGACGCCCAGGCGCCCAGCTTGAGGCGCTCGGTGAGGTCGGCCATCCCGTCCCGCAGGAACGCGAGCACGCCACCGATACCCATGCCCCAGAAGAGCGCGCGCGCCTTCTTCATCGCCTCGCTGCCCTCGGTGAAGAGCGAGCGGAGCGTCTCGGCTGCGGCGGTGCCGGAGGGGAACGGGAGCTGCTCGATGTTCACCATGTTGCGCTTCATGGGCACCGCCATGAAGACGCCGAGCATGGCGAGAAAGAACACGAGCCCCATGACGAGCAGCATCGGCAGGTGATGCTTGGTGATCATGAGATAAGCGCTGAACGCGCTCACCAGCGTGGAGGCCGTCGAGTAGCCGGCGGCCGACGCCGTCGACTGCATGCAGTTGTTCTCGAGGATGGTGGGCTCGGTCTTCAAGATCGGCCGGAGCCCCTTGAAGATGGCCCAGCTCATGATGCACGCCGTGATGGCGACCCCGAGCCCCCAGCCCGTCTTCAGCCCGACGTAGAGGTTCGAGAAGGCCATGAACGAGCCGAGCACGAGGCCCATCACGACCGCGCGGAGCGTGAGCTGCGGGACGTCGTCGCCCTGATACACGTTCTCGAGCCACTGGATCTCGACGTCGGTGTGGCCGTGCTCCGCGAGCGCCGCGATTTCGGACTCTCGAGCCTCTTCGGCGGTCGGTTCGGCGGAGCCGTCGTCGGACATGCTCCGGGCCGTAACCGCACCCTCGGCGCGGCGCAAGACGTGCTACGAGCCCCGCATGGGCGGACGGTCACCGCGGGTCATTTTGGCTCTCCTCGCGGTCGCGGCGTGCTCACGCGAGCCGCGCCTCTCGCCCGCGAGCGGCAGCCAGCGCGCGGCCTCGAGCGCGGCGAGCGCCCCTCGGCTGGCCCGGGCGGCGCCACCGCTCGCGAGCGCGCCCGCGAGGCCCGACGCGGGGGTGGCCCTGAGCGTCGAGCGTGCGCTCGGCGCGCCCGGCGACGCGCTCGGCGCGACGCTCTATCGTTACGCTGCCCGGGAGACCCACGGGCAGCTGTGGGTGGCGCGCGCGCTCCCCGCGAAGACGCGGTTCGAGCTCATCCCCGCGCCGAGGCCGCGCCCGCTCGCGCGCATCACCGCCGCGCACGAGCCCGCCGGGGACTTCGCCAGTATCAACGGCGGCTTCTACGAGCAGAATCGACCGATGGGCCTCGTGCTCGCGGGCGGCAAGGAGCTCGCGCCGCTCTCCCCGCGCGGCGGCTCGGGGGTGTTCGGCGTCGAGGCCGGCGTGCCGTTCGTGGTCCACCGTGACGACTACCAGGCGCGCTCGCCCTCGGTCGCCCTCCAGAGCATCGACCGGCTGGTGGACGCGGGCGAGGTGCTGGTGCGGCCGCGCCCCGATCTGCCGCGTGACGCGCGCTCGGCGCTCGCCATCACCGCCGACGGCGCGGTGCTGCTGGTCATCGCGTTCGACGCGCGAGCGGCCTTCCCGACCTCCGACACGGTCATTCGGCTCACGCCCGCCTCGACCTCGACCGGCCCCACGCTCCTCGAGTTCGCCGAGTGGCTGGCCGGCGAGCTCGGCGCGCGCTACGCGCTGAACCTCGACGGCGGATTCTCGACCGCGATGCGGCTTCGCATCGGCGGAGAGCGCCATGAGGTCATCGCGCACCGCGCCACCATCAACGCCCTCGTGGCGAGCGCTCGGCCGTGAGCACGTAGAAGAAGTCTCGAGCCGACGGCCTGTCGGTGTACTCGCCGCGCGCGTGCTTCACGTCCTTGACGAGCCCCACCGGCGCGCCGCCATCCGCGGGGTAGGTGAGAAAGCGCGTATACGAGTAATTGACGTCGAGCTCGGCCGCGTCACGCACGCCGAGCGCGAGGAGCCCGCGCGCGAGCTCGGGCGCCGTCAGCCACTCGCCGAGCGCGAAATAGAGCACGCCGCCGGACTCGTCGACCGCGAGCGCCGAGCGCCGGATGTCCGTCTTTCCCTCGGCGCTCATGCCCCACTTTCGGCTCTTGTACTCGCTCTTCAAGTCGGGGTGCGGCGCTCCGTCCTCGATGAGGCAGGGCGGCGTCTGCCGCCAGCCCGCGCTCTCGCGAGCGCGCTCGGCCACGCGCTCCCAGGTCCCGATGGCCACGCGCGAGTCCTTCGTGAGCACGACCGTGCAGGCGGCGGGCTTCGGCGGCGTGAAGTCGTCGTCCCCGAGGCGCATCCCGAAGCCGCCGTGGCGCTCCTTGAAGCCGCCGTTGAACACCGCGACGAGCCGCGCGCGCTGGTCGGCCGGCACCAGCCCGGTCCGGCGCTCCGCCGGGACGCCCTTCGCCTCCGGTTCGAGCGTCCCCGCCGCCAGGTGGACCTCGAGCCGCGCGAGCTCCATCGCGACCACGGTGACCACCACATGCTTCTTGAAGGCGTGCGGGTGGACTAGCGTCTTGGCGAGGCCCGGCGCGAGCTCGCTCCACGCGCCGTCACCCGGGGCGGCGGTGCGCTCGTTCGGCGGCGTGACGGCCGCCGGAGGGAACCTCGGCGACGCCGGCGCGGGCTCCGCGCTCGCCGACGACGGGCCGCTCGCCGACGGCGCGCCGCTCGCCGACGGCGCGCTCGGCGCCGGGGTTGCCGCGCGCGCGGCCGTCGCTGGCGCTCGCGGGGTTCGAGGACGCGCGGCCGGCTCGGGCGGCGCTGCTGGCGGCGCGCAAGACGCCGCGGTGCCCGCGAGCGCGAGCGTGAGCGCGCCGAGGAGCGCCCGAGCGCGCCTCACCCGCGAAGCTCCTCGGGGAGCCGAGCGACGATCGCGCTTCGCACCGCGTAGATGAGCTCGTCGCGCCGCGCGGCGCCAAACTCAGCCGGATCGACGGGCGGCGCGAAGCCGATCTCGACCGGGAGCCCGCGCGTGAGCGAGAACGAGCGAGCGGGGAGCACGCGCCGGGTGCCCTCGATGGCGACCGGTAGGATCCGCACGCCCGTCTCGAGCGCGAGGTGAAAACCACCCTTCTTGAACGCGCCCACGCGCCCCGTCTCGCTCCGCGTCCCCTCGGGGGCGATCCACACGCTGAGGCCGCTCCTGAGCTTCTGCGTCGCCGCCTGGAGGCTGGCGAGCGCGCGCGCGTGGTTGCCGCGATCGAGCTCGACGAACTCGGCGGCGCGGAGCGCGCGCCCGAACACCGGGAGCCGAAAGAGCTCGCTCTTGGCGATCATCCGCAGGGGCCGCTCGAGCGCCTGGAACAGGCACACGATGTCGAAATGCGACTGGTGGTTGCTCATCACGACCAGCGGCTCACTCGCGGGCGGCAGGTGCTCCCGCCCGCGCACCACGAGCTCGAGCTCCGCGAGCTCGACGAGCGCGCGCGACCAGTCGTCGATGTGGCGCGTGGCCGCCGCGCGATCGAGGCGCCCGGTGGCGGCCGCGGCGAGCACCGCCGCGCTCCCGCCGAGCGTGCGGAGGATCACGCGTGAGACGGGGATTGGGTTCGACGGCAGGCCCATGCGCGGCTCAGTCGTCCACGAACCCGAGCGACGCCGAGTTGATGCAGTAGCGCGCGCCGCTCGGCGGCGGGCCGTCATCGAAGAGGTGGCCGAGGTGCGCGCCGCAGCGCCGGCAGGTGACCTCGGTGCGGACCATGCCGTGCGAGGTGTCCGGCGCGAGCGCGACGCGCTCATCGCCGGAGGGCGCGGTGAAGCTCGGCCAGCCGCACTCGGACTCATACTTCGCCTGTGAGCTGAAGAGCGGCGCGCCGCAGCAGGCGCAGGTGTAAGTGCCGGCCTCGTGGTGACGGTAGTATTTTCCGCTGAAGGGCCGCTCGGTCCCCTTCAGCCGAGTCACCGCGTAGACTTCCGGCGAGAGCTCGCGCTGCCACTCGGCCTCGCTCTTCTCGACTCGCTCGTCGTGGGTCATCGAGACTCCACGTTAAGCGGCGCCGGCCGCGACGTAAAGGCACCCGGCGCGCGCCCGGGCCCGCGGCACCTCATGGCGCGAGGACGAGCGGGAGCTCGAGCGCCGCCTCCGCGTGGTCCGGGTCGTAGAGCATGGTGTACGCGGCGCGGCTCGAGAGCACGCGCTTCGTGTAGCGGCGCGTCTCGCGGAACGGGATGAGCTCGACCCAGACGTCGAACTCGGCGTTCGGGCGGCCCCGCGCCCACCTCCGCGGACGACCGGGCCCCGCGTTATAGGCAGGGATGGCGAGGAGCGGGTTATTCTCGAAGGTGCCCGCGAGCTTGGCGAGCGCGCGCGCGCCGAGCGTGATCGAGATCACGGGCGTCTTCAAGGCGCTCGGGCTCACCGGGAGGCCCTTCGCGTAGAGCTTCGCGGTCGGCACGACGAGCTGCATCAGCCCGTACGCCTCCGCCGGGCTCTCCGCGCGCGGATCGAAGGCCGACTCCTCGCGCATGATCGCGTAGATCAAGGCCTCGGAGACCCCGTTCTTCTTTGCCTCGCCTTCCACGACCGCGTGATACGGCCGGGGATAGGCGAGCTGCCAGGCCTTCACCCAGTCGCCCGCGGGCCAACGCTGCGGCCAGTCGGAGAGGAGCCCGCGCGTCACGTGGTGCGACAGCTCGGCGGAGCCCGCGCGCGAGTAGAGGAGCGCGAGCCCCCAGAGCAGCGCCGGATCGGCGCCCCGCTTGGCGACACCGAGCGCATCGATCTCCGCCTTGGCGGCCTCGAGGTCCGACTGCCGCAGGAGCTCCATCGCGCGCTGGAACCCCGGGGTGTCGAATTCCGGCCGGTACTCGAAGCGGAACGGCTCGTCCGTCGAGCTCGCGATCGCCTCGGCGCGAACCCGCCGAGCGAGGTCGGGCTCGAGCTCGAGGAGGCGCGACCACGCTTGCAGCATGTAATAGGAGAGCGGAAGCTCCCGCACGAGCGCGGCAAGCTCGGTGGTGCCGCGTTCACGCTCACCGGTCGCGATCCACGCGCGCGCTCGAAAATATCGCTCGCGGCCCGAGAAATCGGCGCCGCGCACGCTGTCGCGCGGTCCGACGAGCCGCGCAGCGCGATCGAGCAGGTTCGCCGCCCCGGGCCAGTCTCCCTTCTCGATGCGCCGGAGCGCGAGTCGAAACACGCCGTCGACCACCATGTCCCCTTCCGGGAAATCGTCGGGCATGCTCGACAAGAGCTCGGTGAAGCGCGCCTCCACGCCGAGCTCGAAGTAGCTGATCGCGGACAGGAGCCGGGCGTCGTCGGCGAGCCGATGGCGCGGGAACTCCTTCTCGAGCTCCTCGAAGCGCTGGATGGCGAGGCTGTGCCGGCCGTCTCGAGCGGCGTACCGGCCCGCGAGATAGAGCGCGCGCGCGCGCTGGTCGCCGTCCCCCTTACACCGCAACAGGTGCTCACCGAGCGCGTCGGCGGCGCGTCCGGCCTCGCGCTTCATGGCGAGCGCCTTGGCGCGGAGGAGCTCGAGCTCGCACGCGAGACCCTGATTGCGCGCGGCGGGCGGGAGCCCGGCGAGCACCTCGTCAGCGGCCTTCTCCGCGCCATCATCCTGGTGCGCGGAGAGCAGCGCCTGCACGCGAACGAGCTCGTCTTCCAGCGAGCGCGGCGCGAGCCGCGCTCGCTCGGCCTTGGGGAACACGCCCAAGATGCGCGTCTCGAGCTGCTCGGCGCGCGGTTGGTCGGCGCTCCCCGAGCCGGTGAGCTCGAGCGCGACGCGTCGGGCGAGCCCGAGCGCCTCCACCAGCTCCTCGTGAGGGGTGGGTCGCGCCGGCGCGGCCGGCGGCGCTGGCGCCGCCGGCGGCGCTGACCCGGACGGCCGCGCTTGCCCGGACGGCCGCGCGGCCGCGCGCGGCGCGGTCGCGCGCGCGAGCAGCGCCTCGGCGAGCGAGAGCGAGACACGCCGACGCTCGGCGGCGGGCAGCTCGCCGCCGAGGTGCTCGCGCCAGGTCGAGATCGCGAGGTCGCGGTCGCCCTTCACGAGCGCGGCCTCCGCGGTGAGCCGACGCACTGCGCCCGCGATGGGCAGCCCGCTCGGGACACGACCGAGCCGCTCGATGGCGTCGTCCGTGCGGCCTGCGCGCAGCGCGACGCGCGCCGCGCCGAAGACCGCGTAGCTCGCGAGTGGCCAGCGCGCCTCGGCCGCGAGCTCGTAGGAGGCGAAGGCGCCGGTGAGATCGCTCGCGCGCTCGCGCAGGCTACCGAGTAGCATCTGGAAGCGCGGCACGTCCTCTGCCTCGGGCGGCGCCGCAGCGATCACCCGCGCGACCTCGCGCGCGGCGCCCGCGGGCTCCCCCGCCTCGACCAGCGCTGCGGCGCGCTCGAGCCCCGGCCGCGCGAGCAGCGGCGTGAAGCGGTCGAGCGCGAGCGGCTCGCCTGCGGCGCCCGCGCCCGCGGCGCTCGCGCTCGCCGCGGGTCGCTCCACCGAGAGCGGCGTCTCGATCGCCCGAGAGGGAGGTGGCCGCCGCTGCCCCGAGCAGCCGGCGACGAGCGCGAGGAGCGACGCCGCGAGCGCGCGCTTCATCCGCGGGGCCCCCGGCGCCGCCCGCTCCACACCTCTGCCGCCGCCTCTTCCTCGGCGCGCTCCGCGGCGGCGGCGCGCGCGGCGTCCCAGCGCGCGCGATGCTCCTCGACTGCGCGCGCGTCACCGTCCGCTTCGGCGAGCGCGTCGCGCGCGCGCGCCTCGGCCGCGCGCTCGGTGGCGAGCCGCTCGCGCGCCCGCGCCTGATTCGCCTCGAGCAGCCGCGCGCGCTCCGCGGCGCCGGCGGCCCAGGCACCTCGCGCCGCGAGATCGGCGATCCTGGCCTCACCGGCTTCGACCCGGCTCGCCTCCTCCGCGAGCACGCGCGCTTGGCGCTCGGTCTCCACCCGCTCGGCGACGGCGGCGCGCTCCGCGGCGCGCGCGGCTTGCTCCGCGCTCCGCGCCCGCTCGGCGACCTCGCGCGCCCGCGCGTCGACCGCCTGGCGGCGGACCTCGACGAGCGCGGCGAGCGGGTAGCGACGCTTCACGCTCAAACCCTAACCCATGGGGGCGAGTCGCGCGATTTTCGCGCGGCCCCCGCGCGGTCGCCGCCCGAGCGGTTTCGCGCCGGAGCGACAAAATTGCCTCGACGCGGCGTGTTATCCTCGGCCCCATGCTTTCCGAGCGAGGACGTTGGGCTCGACTCTCGGCCGCCATCGCGGCAGCGCTCGCGAGCGCGCTGCTCGGCGCGTGCGCGGACAACCAGGCCTGCGAGCGCAACAGCGACTGCGCGGGCGCGTACTGCGCGGCGGGCACCTGTCGGACGGACTGTAAGCTCGATCTCGACTGCGCCTACGGCTACACCTGCAACGTCGGCCTCGGGCGCTGCGATCCGAGCACGGGGACCGGCGGCGCGAGCGGAACCGACGGCGGGACCGGCGGCGCGAGCGGGACCGGCGGCGCGAGCGGAACCGGCGGCGCGAGCGGAACCGGCGGCGCGAGCGGAACCGGCGGCGCGAGCGGAACCGGCGGCGCGAGCGGGACCGGCGGCGCGAGCGGGACCGGCGGCGCGAGCGGAACCGGCGGCGCGAGCGGAACCGGCGGCGCGAGCGGAACCGGCGGCGCGAGCGGAACCGGCGGCGCGAGCGGGACCGGGCTGACCCTCGATCGCTGCGCGAGCGACGGGGACTGCTCCCCGGGTCTGCTCTGCCGCGCTTACGGCAAGGAACTGCCGGAGCGCTGTCTGCCGGCGTGCTCGGCGGTTGGCGCGACCGCGGGCTGCCCATCGGGCCTGCGCTGCGAGGAGGCCGGCGGCGAGCGCTACTGCATGTCGAGCGACATCGGGCGAGCCTGCGCGGGCGCGAACGACTGTCAGTACGCCTGCCTCACGAGCCAGAAGTACTGCACGAGCCCCTGCGCGACCGGCGCCGACTGCCCGAACGGCTTCGGGTGTCAGCCGGTCGGCTCGCCGAGCGTGCGCGCGTGTGTGCGCGCGTCGGCCTACTGCGACACGGGCGACACGACCGCGTGCATCGCGCCGAGCGCGTGTGATCTCTCCCCCCGCTTGGTGATCGGCGGCTGCACGCTCGCCTGCTCGACGGCAGCCGACTGTCCCCAGCGGGCGGCGGGGCTCCCGGCGTGGACCTGCGACGGCGTGTGCCGGCGACCGAGTGACGTGTTCGGTTCCCTCCCCGGCGGCTCCACGCCGGCGCAATACGCCTGCAATCAGGGCGGCGAGGTGGTGAACGTCTGCGGTGACGCGCTCCACGTCGATTTCGACGCGTTCACGATCCCGGGCCCGCCCAGCGTGAGCTGCTCGTCGCCGGTGACGACCGGCGGGGCCCCGGGCGACTCGTGCGTCGACTCGTGCCGATACGCCGGCGGCTGCCCGTTCGGCGCGGCCTGCGTGAGCGTGGGATCGGCGGGCGGCGGGCGCATCGGCCTCTGCCTGCCGGCGCTCGGCGGCGGTGAGGTCGGCGCGCCGTGCAGCGCCGCCGCCGAGTGCGCGTTCGGCTACTGTCTCTCGAGCGGCAAGTGCTCGCGCGACTGCACCGAGGACGGCCTCTGTCCGAGCGGCTCGACGTGCGTGGCGGGGGGAGGGCCCGCGGTCGGAGGCCAGCCGTTCCGCCGCTGCGAGTGAGGCGCGATGAGAGCGCTCATCCGCGGCGGCTGATCATGATGGTGGCGCACGGCGCGTCCCGCGCGATCCCGAGCGCCACGCTGCCGAAGAGTCGCCGCCCCGCCTCGAGCATCACGCCCATGATGAGGAGATCCGCGTCGCGCGCGCGCACGGCGAGGGCTCCGGCGACGTCGGCTCCCTCGATGAGCTCGATGCGCGGCTTACCGGGCGTCTCATCCTCGGCGAGACGCCGGAGCTCGCGCTCGAAGCCGGCTCGCTCCGCGCGCGACGCACCCGGCGGGATGGTCCGCACGAAGGTCACCTCGCGCTCCGCGCCGCGGCATAGGCTCCCGAGCAGCCGCGCGCGGAGCTCGTCGTGGCCGCCGCGCCCGCCCGCCGGGACCACGATGCGGCGCGCGGTCGCCAGGCTCCAGCCCGGCGGCGCGCGGAGCACCGCGACGTCGCAGTCGACGTCGTTGAGGAGCGCCTCGAGATGGCGCGCGCCGTCCCCCTCATCGAGGTTCGAGAGACCGACCAGGAGGCTCTCGCAGCGATGCGTCCGCACCACTCGCGCGATCTCCGACCACGGCGCGGGCGCGATGGTCATGAGCGCCTCGGGATGGTGTCCCGTCTTCAGCGAGGCGATGAGCGCCTCGCGGAGCACGTCCTGGATCCGCACGAGCGACCGGGGCGCGCTCACGCCGTCGCTCTGCTCCGGGCGCATGACCGCGAGCAGCATCACGCGCCCGACACTCTTCGGCGCGAGCGCGCTCGCCACCGACACCAGCGCTGGCGCGCTCGCCGGGTTGGCGATCGGCACGAGCACGAGCGGACTCCGGCCACGAAGCCGCGTGAGCGTGGGGTCCTGCGCCTCCGCCATGGCGTCGACCACCTCGGCGCGGTCGGCGAAGATGGCGTAGTAGAGGAGCACGCCGAGCCCGAGCCAAACGGCGGTGATCATCCCTGCCGCGGGCACCGCAAACGCCTGGAAGATCGCCATCCCGCCCGAGGCGAGACCACCGACGAGCGGCACCAACGGGAACCAAGGCGTCCGAAACGGCGACGGCGTGCGGGCGCGGAGCCGCGCCAGGATGCTCGTCGCGTGCGCGAGCGCGAAGGTGAAGAGGAAGATGAGGCTCGCCGCTGCGCCCGCCGCGGTGACGCTCGGCACCATGAGCAGGATGCCGGCGAGCGCGAGCCCGCTCGCGTAGAGCGCCATCACCGGCGTGCGACGAGTCGCGTGCGCCTTGGCGAGCACCCGCGGCAGGGTTCGATCTCGCGCCATGGCGAGCGCCACCCGCGAGGCGGCGAGGAGGTTCGCGTGGAGCGCCGAGAGCGTGGACAGGATGGCGGCGATCGCCACCAGCCAGTACCCGGCTGGGCCGAGGTAGTTGCCGACCGCGTCGGCCACCACGGTATCCGGACGCGTCTCGCTCATCGCGGTGATCGAGCCGCCGGGCTTCACGCCCACGGTCGCCACCAGGAAGAGGAGCGGCAAGTACACCGCGACCGCGGCACCGAGAGACGCGAGCATGCTGCGAGGGATGACGCGCTCGGGCTGCTTCACCTCGCCGGCGATGGCGGCCACCAAGTGGAAGCCTTGGAACGAGATGAAGGCGAGCCCCATCGCGGACAAGAGCCCGGTCGCTCCGTGGACGACGAAGGGAGTGAGCCGGGTCGAGATGGTGCCCGCGGGAGCTCCGGGCAGGGCCCACGCGCCGGCCACGATGAGCACCGCGAACACCAGCATCTTTCCCACCGTCATCCAGCGCCCGCCCCCGCTCGCCTTTCGGATGAGCGAGAGCGTGTAAGCGGTGGTGGCGAGGAGCGAGAACCCGATGACGGTGCGGTGCGCCGTGAGCCACTCGGGAGCGCTGCCGCCGAGCGCGACGACCAAGCTCGCGATCGCGTCGGCGGCGTACGCCGCGAAGCCGAGCGCGTAGAGTGCGCCGGCCACGATGTAGGCGAACCACACCACCCACCCGACCGCGAAGGCGGCGCGCACGCTGAGCACCTTCTTCGCGAAGGTGTAGGCGCCGCCCGACTCCGGAAACGCCGCGCTCATCTCCGCGAAGGACAGCGCGGCGAGCCCCGCGAGCACGCCGTCGAGGGCAAAGGCCACCAGACTGCTCGGTCCGGTCGCGGCGAACGCCGGGCCGGCGAGCACCAGGATCCCGCCGCCGATGGTGGCGCCGATCCCGACCGTGGTGGCTCCACCGAGCCCGATCGAGCGCCGGCCGGTGGCCGACGCTGGCGCCGCCTCCGCGTGCTTCGGCGCGACCGCCTCCTCTCCCGACTGCACGGCGCCGGACGCTATCACGCCTCGACGCCCGGGCGGCCCCGGGTCAGGTCATCGCGGAAACGGCAGGCTCGACCGCTTGCGCCCGCGCCACGATGCTGAAGTTCGGCGGGGCGTCGATCACGCGCTTCACCGCGCACTTGGCCGCCACCCGCTCGAGCGGCGCGAGGTACTTCTCAGGAAAATCGGCCGGGACGCGGATATCGACCCGGACGTCGGCGAGCCGCCCCGTCTCGGGGTCGTACTCGTGGTGCTGGACGAGCTCGATGCCATCCATGGAGATGCCGCGTGCCTGGCAGAAGCCGAGCACGTACACGCCGGCGCAGGCGGCGAGCGACGCCAGGAACAGGTGGAACGGCTCGGGCGCGCTGCCCTCGCCGCCGTTCTTGACGCTCTGATCGGTGTGAATCACGCGCTCGCCGAAGCTCGCGTCCACGCGCTTCCCACCGCTGAAACCGACTCGGATATCCATGAAACCGTTCTCCTCGTCGGTAGGAGCCTGGCCGGCGGAAATGGATTCCGCGCCTCCCCGGCCCCTCACTCGTGCGAGCGAGCGTGCCACTCCTGGAGGCTCCGCACTTGCACGGCCGCGGTCCCCACCGCCTCTCGCACCTCGAGCGAGTCCACCGCGGCGATGCCCGCCGGCATGGTGGTAAAGTATGGAATATTGGCGAGGAGCGCGTTCCGGCGGATCGAGTAGCTGTCGCGGATCGCCTTCTGGCCCTGGGTGGTGTTGATGACGAGCTGGATGGTCCCGGCGCGGATCGCGTCCACCACGTGCGGCGAGCCCTCGAGCACCTTGTTGATGCGCTCCACCGGGACCCGCGCCCGCTCGATGGCGGCGGCCGTCCCGCTGGTGGCGACGATGGTGAACCCGAGGTTGCGGAGCCGCCGCGCCACCAGGCAGGCGGCGGGTTTGTCCTGCTCGGCCACGCTGATGAAGGCGCGCCCTCGGCTCGGGAGGCTGAAGCCCGAGGCGGACATCGACTTGCCGAAGGCGAGCGCCACGCTGGTCGCGATCCCCATCACCTCGCCGGTCGAGCGCATCTCGGGTCCGAGGATGGTGTCCACGCCCGGGAACTTGGTGAAGGGGAACACCGACTCCTTCACCGCGACGTGCATGGGGAGCGGGCCGTCGCTGACGCCGAGCTCGTCGAGCGTCGCGCCCACCATCACCTTGGCCGCGAGCTTGGCGAGCGGACGACCGGTGGCCTTGCTCACGAAGGGCACCGTGCGGCTCGCCCTCGGATTCACCTCGAGCACGTAGACCTCGCGCTCCTTCACGGCAAACTGCACATTCATGAGCCCCACCACGCCGAGCTCGAGCGCGAGCGCGCGCGTCTGCGCCTCGATGGTGGCGACCACCTCGGCGTCCAGGCTGTGAGGCGGCAGCACGCTGGTCGAGTCGCCCGAGTGCACGCCTGCCTCCTCGATATGCTGCATCACCCCGCCGATGACCGCCCGCTCACCGTCCGAGACGCAGTCCACGTCGACCTCGATGGCGTGCTGCAGGTACTGGTCGATGAGGAGCGTGGTCGAGCCGGCGTCTTTGGCCGCGTCCATCGCGAGCTCCACGTAGGCGTCGAGCTCGCCGTCCGAGAAGCACGTCATCATGGCGCGCCCCCCGAGCACGTAAGACGGCCGCACCAGCACCGGATAGCCGATCCCGGCGGCGATGCGGCGCGCCTCCTCGACGCTCCGCGCGATGCCGGCGCGCGGCCGCATGAGGCCGAGCTTCGAGAGCAGCGCGTCGAAGCGCTGGCGATCCTCGGCGCGATCGATGGCGTCGGCGGGCGTCCCGAGCAATCGCACGCCGGCGCGCTCGAGCGGCACGCTGAGCTTGAGCGGCGTCTGCCCGCCGAACTGCACGATGACCCCGAGCAGCTCACCCCGCGCCGACTCCTCGCGCACGATGGCGAGCACGTCTTCGAGCGTGAGCGGCTCGAAGTAGAGGCGGTCCGAGGTGTCGTAGTCGGTGGAGACCGTCTCCGGGTTGCAGTTCACCATCACCGTCTCGAGCCCGAGTTCCCGGAGCGCGAAGACGGCGTGGCAGCAGCAGTAGTCGAACTCGATGCCCTGACCGATGCGGTTCGGACCGCCGCCCAGGATGATGACCTTCTTCCGCTCGCTGACCTCGGCCTCGCTCTCGGTCTCGAACGTCGAGTAGAGGTACGGCGTCTTCGCCACGAATTCGGCGGCGCACGTGTCGACGCGCCCGAACACCGCGTGCACCCCGAGCCGCTCACGCTCCGCGCGCACCGCGTCCTCGGGAGCACCCCTGAGCCGCGCGAGCTGCGAGTCCGAGAAGCCGAGCCGCTTGGCCTCGAACAGGAGCTCGGCGTCGAGCGCGGGCGCCTCGGCGATGACGCGCTCGAAGGTGACGATCCGCGCCATCTGCTCGAGGAACCATCGGTCGATCCGGGTGCGCTCGTGGACCCGTTCGACCCCGAACCCGGTGCGGAGCGCGTCGGCGACGTAGAAGAGACGATCGGCCGTGGGGATGGCGATGAGGTGGTCGAGCGCGGCGTCGAGCTCGCTCGGGCTCGGCGGCGGCAACGTGCGCCGGGGGCGCGCCTCGGGCGGCGCGTCGTGAGTGAGATCGCGGCGCGCGGTCGGCTCCTCCGCGAGCAGCCGGTAGTCGACCCGTCCGATGAGGCTCGAGAGCCCGTCCTTGCCGGTCTCGAGCGAGCGCGCCGCCTTCTGCAGCGCCTCGGGGAAGCTCCGGCCGATGCTCATCGCCTCACCCACGCTCTTCATCTGCGTGCCGAGGCGGGCGTCGGCGCCGGGGAACTTCTCGAAGGTGAAGCGCGGCCACTTCACCACGATGTAGTCCACGGTCGGCTCGAACGCCGCGCTGGTGCCGGTGATGTCGTTCTCGAGCTCGTCGAGGGTGAAGCCGACCGCGAGCTTCGCGGCGATCTTGGCGATCGGATAGCCGGTCGCCTTCGAGGCGAGCGCGCTCGAGCGCGAGACGCGGGGGTTCATCTCGATGACGAGCACGCGCCCGGTCGCCGGATCGACCGCGAACTGCACGTTGGAGCCGCCCGTCTCGACGCCGATCTCGTGCATCACCGTGCGCGCCGCGTCGCGGAGGCGCTGGTACTCGCGGTCGGTCAGCGTGAGCGCGGGCGCGATGGTGATCGAGTCGCCGGTGTGCACGCCCATCGGATCGATGTTCTCGATGGAACAGACGACGATGAAGTTGTCGGCCGCGTCGCGGATGACCTCGAGCTCGAATTCCTTCCAGCCGAGCACGCTCTCCTCGACCAGCACCTCGCGGGTCGGCGACTGCGAGAGCGCCCACTCGACCTTCTTGTCGAGCTCGGCCGGATCCTCGACGATCGCGCCGCCGGCACCGCCCATGGTGAAGCTCGGGCGGAGGATGACCGGGTAGCCGGTCTGCTCCTCGACGACGCGGCGCGCCTCCTCCACGCTCGTCGCGTAGCCGGAGCGCGGGCTCTCGAGTCCCGCGCGCGTCATCGCCTCCTTGAAGAGCAGCCGGTCCTCGGCCTTTCGGATGGCGTCGATCTGAGCGCCGATGAGCTGCACGCCGTGCTTCGACAGCACGCCCTTCTCGTGCAGCGCGAGCGCGAGGTTCAGCGCGGTCTGCCCGCCGAGCGTGGGCAGGAGCGCGTCGGGGCGCTCTCGCTCGATGATCGCGGTGAGCGACTCGACGTCGAGCGGCTCGACGTAGGTCCGCTTCACGAGCTCGGGGTCGGTCATGATGGTGGCCGGGTTCGAGTTCACGAGCACGACGTCGTAACCGAGCGCGGTCAGCGCCTTGGCCCCTTGCGTCCCCGAGTAGTCGAACTCGCACGCTTGACCGATGACTATCGGGCCGGACCCGATGAGCAGGATCTTCTCGATGTCGTCCCTGCGCGGCATGGGCGAGCCCGTACCACGGCGGGGCGAGCGGCTCGCGGGAAAACACGGCGCGGAGCTACTGAGCGCGTGTTCCGTATCAGCGTACCCTTGACGAGGCGGCCGGCTTCCGTCATAAGTCCGCGCTCTCTGGAGCGGGCCGAGGCCCGCGCGGCGCTCGTCGCCTACTTTACCAGAGGCGAGGCCGCTCGAGCCTCGCTCGGGAGCTCGTCATGCCCAAGATGAAGACCAACCGCGCTGCCAGCAAGCGCTTCAAGATCTCCGGCACGGGTCGCGTGCGTCGCCCGAAGGGCGGCCTGCAGCACTGCATGAACGGTAAGAGCCGCAAGCGCCGCCGTCGCCTGCGCGACAACGACATGGTAGCCCCGGAGTTCGAGAAGAGGATCAAGATCCTCCTGCCCTACGGCTGAGTCAGGGAGTAACGAGAGATGTCCCGCGTCAAGAGAGGCCCGAGCCCGCGTCGTCGTCACAAGCGCGTCTTCGCGCAGACCAAGGGCTTCTGGGGTGGTCGCAAGAACCGCATCCGCCAGGCGATGCACGTCCTCTGGAAGTCGTGGCAGTACGCCTACGTCGGCCGGAAGCTGCGCAAGCGCGATTTCCGCCGCCTGTGGATCACGCGCATCAACGCCGCCTGCCGAGAGAACGGCACCACCTACTCCCGTCTGGTGAGCGCGATGCGTAAGAGCGGGATCGAGCTCGATCGGAAGATCCTCGCTGATCTCGCCGTGAACGACGCGGGCGCCTTCAAGCACCTGACCGAGCTCGCCGCGGCCGCGAAGTAGGCGCCGACCGCCGTGTCGGACGCCGGAGCGGAGATCGTCGCGGGCCTCGCCGCGCTCGGCGAGCGGTTCCATGCTCGCTTCGCGGGTGCGGTCGACGAGAACGAGCTACGCGCCGCCAAGGCCGAGCTCCTCGGCAAGAAGGGCGAGCTCACCAGCCTGCTCAAGCTGATGGGCCAGGTGGACGCGGACGAGCGCCGCGCCATCGGCGAGCGCGTGAACGCGGTGAAGGCCGAGGTCGAGCGGGCCTTCGCGGAGCGGCTCACCGCGCTCGCGCAGGCCGCGCGCGCAGCCGAGCTCACCGAGCGCCCCTTCGACCTCACCCTGCCGGGTCGCGCGCCGGTCGTGCGCGGTCATCGCCACCCCATCGCTCAGGTGCGCGACGAGCTCCTCGACATCTTCGGCTCGCTCGGCTTCGAGATCGCCTGGGGCCCCGAGGTGGAGCTCGAGGAGCACAACTTCACCAAGCTCGCATTTCCACCGGATCACCCCGCGACGGACATGCAGGACAGCTTCTGGGTGAAGGTCTCCGGCGCGCCGCCCGACGCACGGGTGCTCCTCCGCACCCACACGAGCAACGTCCAAGTGCGGGAGATGAGCACGCATCGGCCGCCGATGGCGATCGTGAGCGGCGGCACCGTCTACCGGCGCGACGACGACGTCACCCACTCGCCGATGTTCCACCAGATCGAGGGCTTCCGGGTAGCCGAGCGGGTGAGCTTCGCCGAGCTGAAGGGCGTCCTCACCGCCTTCGCGGAGCGGCTCTACGGCCCCGGCACGCCGGTGCGCTTCCGCCCGAGCTACTTCCCGTTCGTCGAGCCGGGCGCGGAGGTGGACGTCGGCTGCGTGTTCTGCCGCGCCGATGACGGCTCGCGCGCCACCTGCCGCATCTGCAAGTCGACCGGTTGGCTCGAGATCCTGGGCTGCGGCATGGTGCACCCGGACGTCCTCTCGCACGCCGGCATAGATCCGGAGACGTACACCGGCTTCGCCTTCGGCCTCGGCGTCGAGCGGGTCGCGATGCTCCGCTACGGAATCCCGGACATCCGGCTCCTGTTCGAGAATGATCCGCGCTTTCTCGCTCAATTCTGAGCTACGCAGGGGTGCCGATCCGGCGCGGCCGGCGGCGCGGCATGCCGGACGACCGGTCGGGCCTCACAAAGCTTTCCTGCGAACGGTGAGCCGTGTCATGGGGCGCGCCGTGTGGCACGCCCGGCCCCTGTCGCTCCGCTCCGGCTCACCGCCGAGCCTTGCAATTGTTGCGAGGGCATGGCGCGTGATGTCCTGCGAGCGGCGGGGCGCGCGCCGGGCCCCGGGTCGAGGCGGCTCGCGAGCGCTCGAGGGAGCGCGCGCGCGGCGGACGCTCGAACGCCAACGATATCGAGCGGCTGCTCTTGACGGCCCGGCGCTCGGGCCCCACTTAGCTTGGAGTCGCCTGGTCGAACGCGCACCCCAGGCCATCGCTCGGGCCGCCGCGCGGTCCGGTCGAACCGCCGAGGCCGGCCCATCCAGCCTGCTCGAGCGCTCCCCGCGCACGCTCCGCGCGCCCAAGCGCGCTCCCCGATCATCCGTCGAAGCGAGTCCTCCCGCCGCCCCTACCCACCTCAGACCCCGCGCAACGCGCCGATCTCGGGCACGTTATTTGCAATGAATCCCGTTCGACTACGCCGCGCTCCCCGCGTGGAATCGACCCCCGCTCTCGGGGGTTTCCTCGCCTCGGGACTCGTCACGATCTCCCGCCCCCAACGATCCAGGTGAGCATGTCCCAGAAGTCCCACCCCATCGCCCCCGCTCGCGATTCCGAGGAAACGGCGGAGGAGCACACCTCGGTGCGCGTGACGCGCGCCGCCGCGGACGAAGCAGAGCACGAGGGCGGCGCGTCGGCGACGGAGTTCGGCGAAGCGCCCGCGAACGACACGCGCGTCGGGGTCGAGGGCGCGTCGGACTCGATGCTCTCGCGCTACTTCCGCGACATGGCGACCCACCAGGTGATGGGGCCCGACGAGGAGCTCGAGGCCGCGCAGGGGGTCGAGCGCGCCGAGGTCGAGCACTGGGTCGCGCTCCTCTCCTATCTGCCCGCGGTGGAGCAGGTGCTCGCCCAGCTCGAGCTCGATTTCGCCTCGGCGAGCGAGGAGGATCGGCCAGACCCGGTGTGTCTGAGCGAGCTCCGGCGACTACTCAAGGTCTACCGCAAGCAGCGCTCGAAGCTGCTCGCGCACCAGCAGCGTGAGTGGTGCGAGCGCTGCGAGGAGCTCGCGCGCGCGGTCCGGCTCCCCGACTCCGATCGGCTCTGGATGGCGAACGCCAACCGCGTGGTACGCGAGGCCGTGAAGCCGAGCGTCGACGGCCCTGAGCACACGGTGCTCCCCGAGACGGCCGCATACAAGCGCTTCCTCGAGCAAGTGAAGCGCACCGACACCCGACAGCGGCGGGCGAAGAGCCGCTTCGTGAAGGCGAACCTCCGCTTGGTCGTCAGCATCGCGCGCCGCTATAACCGTGGCCGGCTGCCGCTCATCGATCTCATCCAAGAGGGAAACATCGGCCTGATGAAGGCGGTCGAGCGCTTCGATCATACGCGCGGCTACCGGTTCAGCACCTACGCGTCCTGGTGGATCCGTCACGCGATCAGCCGCGCGCTCGCGGACAAGGGCCGCGCGGTGCGTATCCCGGTCCACATGCTCGACACCTACAACCGCGTCTCGCGCGCGACGCAGACCATCATCGCGCGAACCGGCCGCGAGCCGACCATCGAGGAGCTCGAGAAGGAGACGGGCGTTCCGCGCGAGAAGCTCGACAAGGTGAAGGATCTCTACGCCGACACGCCGTTCTCGCTCGATCGCCCGGTGGGCGACGAGGACGGGCGTCGCTTCATCGATTTCCTGGTCGAGGAGAACTCGCTCTCGCCCTATGACAACCTGGCCAACCAGAAATGGGCAGAGGAGGTGCGCCGGCTGCTCGACACGCTGACGCCCATCGAGTCGCGCATCATCCGCTGGCGCTTCGGCCTCGACAACGAGGACGAGCTCACGCTGAAGGAGATCGGCGACAAGTACAACCTGTCGCGCGAGCGCATCCGGCAGCTGCAGGAGCAGGCGATCGGTAAGATTCGCAAGCAGATGCGCGACTTCTGAGTCCGCCCGCGCGCGGGCGTGACGAGTCGAGGGTCGCGAGCGCACGCTCGCGGCCCTCGCTTCGTTTGTGTGCGCCCCGGCCGCTGCGGGCCGCGCCGCCCAATAACGCACCGCGTCAAGTCGGAGCCGCCGGGCGCGTCCCCGCGCGGCCGGCCCGGCCGCCGGCCGCGCCGGTCCGGCCTCTCCTGCTCGGACGCGCCCGAGGGAGATCCCGGCGCGCGAGGGCATGTGGGCGGCGCGCGCACCCTAATTGACGCGGGCGGGGAACGCCATGATCCCGCCAGTCGCATTTTGACCCGAAGTCATGGTAGCGAGGCACCCGCTCGAGCGTGGCGGCTCGCCGTCCGGCCCTCTCGACCCGAGCGCCCGCTCATCGAGACCCAGGCCCTCACCCGCACCAGAACCAAGATGACCTCAACCTCCCTACGACCGACGCGCGACGCGCTCTCTGCTCGTCGCGACGCCGTCACCGAACAGGAACGATGACACTGTTCGTATTTCCCCGCTGGGCGAACCGGGCCAAGTCCGTCGCCGGGCTCCTCCTCGGTGGCGCGCCCGTCTACTTGACGGCGCTCGTCTGGTACGGCGCCTCACCGAAGACGACCGACGTCGGCTACCAACCGAAGCAACCGGTCGCCTACAGCCACGCGCTCCACGGCGGCGAGCTCGGGATCGACTGCCGCTACTGCCACAACACGGTCGAACAGGCCGCGATGGCCGCGATCCCGCCGACGCAGACCTGCATGAACTGCCACGAGCGCGTGTGGACGAAGAGCCCGAAGCTCGAGCCGGTTCGTCAGAGCTGGGAGACGGGCAAATCGATCGAGTGGGTGAAAGTCCACGATCTTCCCGACTACGTCTACTTCAACCACAGCGCGCACGTGATGCGCGGCGTCGGCTGCGTGTCCTGCCACGGCCGCGTCGACCAGATGCCGGTCGTCTACCAGCACGAGACGCTCAGCATGGGCTGGTGCCTCGACTGCCACCGCGCGCCCGAGAAGAACCTCCGTCCGCCGTCGGAGGTCACCAACATGAACTGGAAGGCGCCGGGCGATCCGGAAGCCTACGGCAAGAAGCTCCGCGAGGAGAACGACATCAACCCACCAGAGAGCTGCTCGACATGTCACAGGTAGACAGAAAGGCGCACAAGGGGGCCTTCTGGAGGAGCATCGACGAGCTCGAGCGCTCCCCTCGTTTCCAAGAGCTGCTCAAGAACGAGTTCGCCGCGCCGTTCGAGGAGCTCGAGCCGAACTCGCCGGGCCGACGCCGCTTCATGCAGGTCATCGGCGCGTCGCTCGCGCTGGCGGGCGTCTCCGGTTGCCGCTGGCAGGAGGACCACCTCTTGCCGCAGACGCGGCGCCCCGCCGGCACCACCCCCGGCGTGCCGCGCAGCTTCGCGACCGCGATGGAGCTCGGCGGCGTCGCCACCGGGCTGCACGTCACCAGCTACGACGGCCGCCCCATCAAGGTCGAGGGCAACCCGGCGCATCCGGGCAGCCACGGCGCGTGCAGCGCGATCCATCAAGCGAGCGTGCTCGACGTCTGGGACCCCGACCGGAGCGAGGGCGTCTGTACGTTCTCGGGAACGCAGCGCACGGCCTCGAGCTGGAAGGCGTTCGAAGACTTCGCGACGCCGCTCTTCGCCGGGCTCCGCTCCCAAGCCGGCAAGGGCCTCCGGATCCTCGCCAGCGAGAGCTCGTCGCCGAGCCTCGCTGCGCTCCGCTCCAAACTCGCCGAGGCTTTCCCCCAGGCGAAATGGGTCGAGTACGAGCCCGTCTCGCAGGAGAACGAGCGGGAGGGCAGCCGACTCGCGTTCGGCGCGCCGCACCGGATGCTGCTCGACCTCGAGAAGGCAGACATCGTCGTCAGCCTCGACACCGATCTGCTCGGCCTGCACCCGGCCGCGCTCGTCCACTCGCGCGCCATCGCCAAGCGACGCACGCCCGAGCTCGGCGAGATGAACCGCATCTACGCGATCGAGAGCGTGTTCACGCTGCTCGGCGTGATGGCCGACCACCGCTTGGCGCTCCGCTCGGAACTCGTGAAGGCGGTGGCCGCGGCGCTCGACGCCGAGGTGAGCAAGCTGGTCCAGCCGGCGGCGGGGTTCGGCCCCCCGCAGGAGCGCCCCGCGGCGGCGTTCCTGGAAGACGCGCAGGTGGCGAAATTCATCGCGGTCGCCGCCAAGGACTTGGTGGCGAATCGCGGAAAGGGCGTGGTCGTCGCCGGCAGCCATCAGCCGCCCGAGGTGCACGCGCTCGCGCACCGGCTGAACGTCATCCTCGACAACGTCGGCGCCACGGTGACCTACGTCGCGGACCGGGAGCCCACGCGGCCGACCCACGTCGCCGCGCTGAAATCGCTGGTCGACGAGATGAACGCCGGCCAGGTCGAGACGCTGGTCGTGCTCGGGCAAAACCCGGTCTACTCCGCCCCGGCGGACTTCGGGTTCGGTGCCGCTTACGCCAAGGTGAAGCACCGCATCCACCTGTGCGGCTACGAAGACGAGACCTCGCACGCCTCGACCTGGCACCTGCCGGAGGCGCACTACCTCGAGGCCTGGGGCGACGCGCTCGGGTGGGACGGCACGGTCACCATGATGCAGCCGCTCATCGCGCCCATCCACGGCGGCCGGAGCGCGCTCGAGCTCGTCGCGCTCATCTCGGGCGACGAAAAGAAGGTGGGCGCCGAGCTCGTCCGCCGCACGCACGCCGAGCGGCTCTCCACGGACAAGGCCTGGCGCAAGGCCGTGCACGACGGCTTCATCGCGGGGAGCGCAGCCCCCGTCGTGCGCCCGGAGCTCCGACCGCTCGGGAAGCTCACGCTCTCGCCGCGAGAGCTCGGCCCGAAGGAGGTCGACAACGGCAATCTCGAGCTCGTGATCCTGCCCGATAGCCGGCTCTACGACGGGCGCTTCGCCAACAACGCCTGGCTCCAGGAGACGCCGGAGCCGATGACGAAGCTCACCTGGGAGAACGCCGCGCTCTTGAACCCGGCCACCGCCGAGAAGCTCGGCGTCGGTGACTCGACCCTCGTGAAGCTCGAGATCGGCGGCAAGCAGCTCACCATGCCCGCGATGATGTCGCCGGGCCAGGCCAAGGGCTCGGTCCGCGTGGTGCTCGGCTTCGGGCGCACCACCCTCGGCCACGTCGGTGGCCTGGTGGAGGACGGAGTCGAGCCGACCGGCGTCGACGTGTACCAGGTCCGCACCTCCGAGGCGCTCCACATCGCGGGCGGCCTCAAGGTCACCCCGACCGGGGAGTATTACCAGCTCGGCACCACCCAGGATCTCCACGCCATCGGCGACATCGGTCGGGAAGGCGCCGCCGAGCGTATCCCGGAGCTCGTGCGGCAGGCCGACTACGCCGAGTACAAGGCCAAGCCCGATTTTGCCAAGCACAAGGTCGAGCACCCGCCGCTGCTCAGCCTGTGGGTCGCCCCGGTCTCCTACGACGGCCAGAAGTGGGGCATGAGCATCGACATGAACCGGTGCATGGGCTGCAACGCCTGCATGGTGGCGTGCCAGGCCGAGAACAACATCCCGGTGGTCGGAAAAGAACAGGTGGTGATGGGCCGCGAGATGCACTGGATCCGCGTCGATCGCTACTTCCGCGGGCTCAGCGACGAGCCCGAGGCGGCCTTCCAGCCCGTCCCCTGTCAGCAGTGCGAGAACGCCCCGTGCGAGCAGGTGTGCCCGGTCGGCGCGACCCAGCACAGCGAAGAGGGTCTGAACGACATGACCTACAACCGCTGCATCGGCACGCGGTACTGCTCGAACAACTGCCCGTACAAGGTCCGCCGCTTCAACTTCTTCAACTACCACATGGAATTCAAGGACGGGAAGAACCAGATGAAGGCGATGTCCTTCAATCCGGAGGTGTCCGTCCGATTCCGCGGCGTGATGGAGAAGTGCACTTACTGCGTGCAGCGCATCCAGAGCGTCAAGATCCAGGCGAAGAACCACAAGCGACCGATCAAGGACGGCGAGATCAAGACGGCCTGCCAGCAGACGTGCCCCACCGAGGCCATCGTGTTCGGGGACCTCAACGACAAGGCGAGCGAGGTCGCCAAGCTCCAGGCGGGCCCGCGCGCCTACGCGCTGCTCGAGGAGCTGAACACTCGCCCCCGCACCCTCTACCTCGCCCGCGTCAGGAACCCGCACCCGGAGCTGGGCTAAGCCATGACCGTCGCAACCGACCTCAACCCGTATCAAGGCCGACCGAGCGGCGACACCGCCTTCGCCCGCATCACCAACAACGTCGCGCGCATCGCGGAGGTACCGACCCCACCGAAGGCCTGGTACATCGCGTTCGGCATCGCGCTCATCCTGCTCGCGGTCTTCTTCGGCAGCATCGGGTGGGTGTTCTGGACGGGCATCGGCGCGTGGGGGACGCAGATCCCAGTCGCCTGGGCCATGCCGATCGTGAACTTCGTGTTCTGGGTCGGTATCGGTCACGCCGGCACCCTGATCAGCGCCATCCTCTACCTCTTCAGGCAGCACTGGCGCACCTCGATCAACCGCTTCGCGGAGGCCATGACCATCTTCGCGGTCATGTGCGCGGCGATCTTCCCGGGCATCCACATCGGTCGCCCCTGGCTGCCGTACTGGATGTTCCCGATCCCGAACCAGATGGAAGTCTGGCCGCAGTTCCGGAGCCCGCTCGAGTGGGACGTGTTCGCGGTCGGCACCTACGCGACCGTCTCCATCCTGTTCTGGTACATGGGGATGATCCCGGATCTCGCGACCTTCCGCGATCGCTCGACGTCCAAGATCCGCCGCATCGCCTACGGGCTCTTCGCGATGGGCTGGCGCGGCTCCTCACGCCAGTGGCACCGCTACGAGCGCGCTTACCTGCTCCTGGCCGCGCTGGCGACCCCGCTCGTGCTCAGCGTGCACTCGGTGGTGTCGTTCGACATGGCCACCTCGCAGATCCCCGGGTGGCACACCACCATCTTCCCCCCCTACTTCGTCGCGGGCGCCGTCTTCGGTGGCTTCGGCATGGTGGTGACGCTGGCGGTACCAGCGCGCCAGTTCTTCGGCCTGAAGCACATCATCACGCTCGATCACATCGAGGTGATGAACAAGATCATCCTCGCGACCGGCATGTTGGTCGGCTACTCGTACGCGATGGAGTTCTTCATCGCGTGGTACAGCGCGAGCCCCTGGGAGATCTTCACCTTCTATAACCGCGCGTTCGGCCCGGTGTGGTGGATCGCCTGGACGACCTACATCTGCAACGTCGTCTTTCCCCAGATCTTCTGGTGGAAGAAGCTGCGGCGAAACGTCTGGGCGACCTTCGTCGTGGGCGTGTTCGTGAACGTCGGGATGTGGTTCGAGCGCTTCATGATCATCCCGTCGTCCTTGACGCGAGATTTCCTGCCCTCGAGCTGGGGCTACTTCCTCCCGAACAAGATCGACTACCTCACCCTGGGCGGCAGCTTCGGCCTGTTCTTCACCCTGTTCTTGCTGTTCTGCCGTTACCTGCCGATGGTGGCCATGGCCGAGGTGAAGGGCATCCAGCCCTCGGCTCACGCACACCCCGAGGAACACTGAGACCGCCCGGTCCGACGCTGAGACGAACCATGAGCGACAAGCAGACGGACGCAAAGAAGAGCACAGGCGAGGCCGCCAAGACTGAGCCGGACGCGCCGAAGGACGGCGCGGGCACTTCGAAGGGCGGCGCGGGCGGAACGCCGCTCCATGGCCTCATCGCGGAGTACGAGACGCCCGGAGCCCTCCTCTCGGCCTCCAAGAAGGTTCGCGACGCTGGCTTCAAGAACTGGGACACGTACACGCCGTTCCCGGTCCACGGGATCGACGGGGCCATGGGCATCAAGCCGACGGTGCTGCCCTGGATCGTGCTCGGCGCGGGCCTCACCGGACTCGCCACCGGCATCCTCCTTCAGTGGTGGACGAACACCTACGACTACCCGTACCTGACGAGCGGGAAGCCGATGTGGAGCCTCCCCGCCCATGTGCCGGTGATGTTCGAGCTGATGGTGCTCTTCAGCGCCATCACGGCGCTGGTGGCCATGCTGGCGCTGAACGGCCTCCCCGAGTACTCACACCCGCTCGACCTCAAGAAGTACTTCGCCCGCGCCACGGACGACCGCTTCTTCCTGGTCATCCAGGCGAGCGACCCACGCTTCGCAGAGGACGAGACCTGGAAGCTCCTCGAGGGGACCCACCCCACCGCCGTCGATCGGCTGGAGGAGGACCGGGTCACGCCTGCAAACATGCCGCGACCGCTGGTCTTCGGTTTGGTTCTGGTCGTGCTCGGCGCGCTGGTCCCGTTCGCGCTCATCGCGCGCGCTCGGGTCTCGACCTCCGAGAAGCCGCGCATCCACATCATCCCGGACATGGACTTCCAGGAGAAGTTCAAGTCTCAGCGCATGAACCCGGTGTTCGAGGACAAGCGCGCGATGCGCCCGGAGCTCGAGGGGACGGTCGCGGTGGGCGCGCTCGAGGACGACGACCACCTCTACCGCGGCAAGCTCGGCGACGAGTGGGCGCGCGAGTTCCCGGCCCAGATCCCGATCTCCGATTCGACCATGAAGCGGGGGCAACAAGAGTTCGGGGTCTTCTGCGCGCCGTGCCACGGGCAGGTCGGTCACGGCGACGGCATGGTGAACGAGCGCGCGGTCGAGCTCGCCCAGGGGACCTGGGTCCCGGCCTCGGACGTCACACAGGAGTATCTCCGCAAGCAGCCGGTCGGTGAGCTCTTCAACACCATCACCCACGGCATCCGCAACATGCCGCCCTACGGCCCGCAGATTTCCCCTGAAGATCGCTGGGCCATCGTGCTCTACGTCCGCGCGCTGCAGCGCAGCCGCGGCGCCACCATCCAGGATGTCCCCGAGGCCGACCGCGGGTCGCTGAAGTAGTCGCCGGAGTCGATCGATGGCCGAAAAAGTAAGTACTGACGATAACATCCGACTCGACGACCTGGCGCCGAAGGTATTTCGGATCGCCGGGGTCATCGGCGTGGCGGCGCTCGGCGTCGCCGGTGTGCTCGGAGCCAGCGCCGGGGACCAGCTAAACCAGTTCCTCCACAGCTACCTGGTCGCTTACATGTGGGCGCTCAGCATCGGGCTCGGCGCCCTGTGGTGGGTCACGCTGCAGCACCTGGTAAACGCCAAGTGGAGCGTGGTGGTCCGCCGGATCGGTGAGCTGCTCGCGGCGAACATGCCGCTCCTCGCCATCCTGGCGCTACCCATCATCGTGCCCATGCTGATGGGCAACACCTCGCTTTATCACTGGCTCGATCAGGCGCACGTCGCGCACGACGAGGTGCTCAGCCACAAGAAGCCGTACCTCAACATCGGCTTCTTCATGGTGCGAGCCGTGTTCTACTTCGTCTTCTGGGCGGTCCTCTCCCGCTACTTCTTCAAGCGCTCGCTGAAGCAAGACGAGTCAGGGAGCCCCGAGTTCATCGCCCGGATGAACCGCGTCAGCGCGCCCGGGATGATCTTCTTCGGGATCACCGTCACCTTCGCGGCGTTCGACTTCGTGATGTCGACCGAGGCTCATTGGTTCAGCACCATCTTCGGCGTCTACTACTTCGCCGGCTGCGTGGTGAGCGTCCACGCGGTGCTCGCGCTCGTGCTCTTTTATCTGCAGGGCCAGGGGCGGCTCAAGAACTCGGTCAGCGTCCACCACTATCACGACATCGGGAAGATGCTCTTCGCCTTCGTGGTGTTCTGGGCGTACATCGGCTTCTCCCAGTACATGCTCTACTGGTACGCGAACATCCCCGAGGAGACGGTCTTCTTCAAGGTCCGGATCGGAGGGGACTGGTTCTACCTCGCCTGGTTCCTCGTCATCGGGCACTTCGTGGTGCCGTTCTTCGGCTTGATGTCACGTCACGTGAAGCGGAGCCGCTTCTGGCTCGGCTTCTGGGCGGTCTGGATGCTGGTCGCGCATTATGTCGACCTCTACTGGATCATCATGCCGACCATGCACGCGGAGCGCGTGAGCTTCGGTCTCGTGGACATCACGAGCCTGATCGGTCTCGCGAGCCTCCTCATCGCTGGCACCGCCTACAACGCGCGCCGCGTGAACCTCATCCCGACCAAGGACCCGCGGCTCGCCAAGTCGCTGGCCTTCGAGAACTACTGAAGGGTCGACGATGGCTAGCAAGTCAGACAAGGCAGCCGGGGGCGGCAAGGGCAATGTGGTAGTGAGCGTGATCCTCGGGGTGGGCGCGCTCGCCGTGCTGGCGGCCGTGCTCCACTACGAGAGCCACGATCTCGGCAAGGCGGCGGGGATGACCCCACCGGCCAAGCTCGCCGCGGCGCAGAAGCTCAAGGCCGACCAAGAAGCGGAGCTCACCGGCGCGCCCGAGTGGGACGACAAGGACAAGGGGATCGTCACCATCCCGATCACGCGAGCCATGCAGCTCGAGGTCGCGGAGATCTCCGCGGACGCCTCCGCCGCCACCCCGCCGGCTCCTCCTCCGCCGCCGGCCGCTGAAGCGGGCGCCGACTCGGACGCCGGCGCGCCGACCACCGACGGCCAGGCCAAGGACGACAAGGCCAAGGACGGCCAGGCCAAGGACGACAAGGCCAAGGACGGCAAGGCCAAGGACGACAAGGCCGCGGGCGGCAAGGCCAAGGGCGGCAAGGTCGAGGGCGGCGCTGCGCCCGGGACGACTCCGAAGACGCCCTGAGCGGGCGTCGCGGCTCGAGTCGGCCGGTTCGGGCGCGCTCCGCGCGGATATTGCGCCGAACCGACCTTCCTCAGGTGAGGTCGGGGCGGCGCGGAAGCGTCATCGATGCGACGCGGCGCTGACTCGACCCGGAGCCGTCAATGGCTCGACGCGATGAGTTCGACGAGCCGATCGAGGCGCGCGCGGACCGCGGCGTGATCCGCGATGCCGCTGACCACGAACGAGTAGGCGATCGGGGCGGCTCCGCCGGGCGAGAGCGCGTAACCGGAGAGCGACACGCTCCTCGAGAGCGTGCCGGTCTTGGCGCGGACATCGCGGCGCGCCCGACGTCCGCGGAAGCGCGAGCGCAGCGTGCCGTCGACGCCGCCGATGGCGAGCTGCGACACGAACTCGGGGCCGATCGCCGGGGAGCGCCAGGCTGCGCGCAGCACCTGGACGAGGGTCCACGCGCTCGCGCGGTTGGCGTCGAAGAGCCCGGAGCCATTCACGACCCGCGTGCCCGTCTCGAGCGCCCCCACGCGGGCGAGCCACGCTCGCACCACCTCGGCGCCGGCAGCGCTCGAGCCCACCGCGCCTCGCTCCGCGCCGAGCACCTTCAGGAGCATCTCGGCGTAGAAATTGTCACTCTCCTTGCCGAGTCGGCGCACGAGCTCGGCGAGCGCGCGCGAGCGCTCGGTGACGAGCGGCGCGCGGAGGTCCGCGGCGCCGAGCCTCACGCCGCCGCCGAGGGTGACGCCGAGCGAGCGGAGCATGTGCGCGGCGACCCATCCCGGGTTCAGGCGCGGATCGTCGACGCGTCTCCTGAAGCGGAGCCGCGGCAGCCGCTCGGCGACGCTGCCGGCGACCGTGACGCGCAAGCGCGCACCGGCCGGCGCGATCGACAACCGCACCCGCTGTCCCTTGCCGGGCGGGGCCGTGGCGACGGTGCCGGTGAGCTCGACCAGGCCGGGCGGCTCGACCCACACGCTCGCGCGCTCCCCCGCCTTGCGCGCGCGCACGTTCACCGTGACGGCGTTCCCATCGAGCGCCACGGCGCTCACCGGCGCGCGAAACGCAGCCCACTCGTTCGGTTGCTGTTCGAACGCGGGTGGCACGAAGGCGTCATCGAACCGGCTCTGATCGACGAGGAGGTCGCCGTCGACGCGGGTCACGCCGAGCGCCACCAGCTGGCGGCAGAGTCGCCACAGCTCCTCGGTCCCGAACGACGGGTCGCCGTCGCCACGCAGGGCGAGCGAGCGCGCGGTGCCGCCCTCGAGGTCGCCATAGAACCCGGTCGTGAAGCGGTGGTCCGGTCCGAGCTCGTCGAGCGCGACGGCGGCGGTGAGGAGCTTGGCGTTCGACGCAGGGTTCAGCGCGCGGTGCGCGTCGGCCTCGGCGAGCACGCGGTCGGTGCCGAGCTCGAGCACCATCGCCCCGACTTCACCCCGATTCACCGCGACCCAGTGCGCGAGCTCGGCGACCGCGTCGGCCACGCTCACCCGGCGCGCGGCGGGCGCGGGGGGCGAGGTCGGCGCGGGGCGGTCCGCTCGGGCGGGCCGCTCGGCGAGCGCGCCGGCGAGCGCCACGAGGCCGAGGACGGAGAGCGCGCGGCGCGGTATGGATCGCATGGTGACTCACGGTTACCGCCGCGCGCCCGAGTCCTCCAGAAAATGGCGAGGCGCCGCGCTGGCGGTGGCCTTCGGGGCGCTCGCCTGCGGCCGCGCGCCGGGGCCCGAGGGCGCGCGGCCGCTCGAGCTCGTCATCCCGACCGGGATCGCCACCCTCGACCCGCGGTTCTCCACCCGGGCCCTCGACGTCAAGGCGACCCGCCTGGTGCACGCGGGGCTGGTCGGGCTCGAGCCGACCTCGCTCGCGCCGGTCCCGCTGGTCGCGGCCTCGTGGCGAAGGCTCGGCGAGCGCGCGCTCGAGATCACGCTCCGCGCCGGAGTGCGCTTCCACAGCGGCCGCGCCCTCACGCCCGAGGACGTCTGCGCTACGCTGTCCGCGCTCGGCGACGAGCGGCTCGGGAGCCCGCACCGCGAGGTGGTGCGCGCCATCGGCAGCTGTCAGGTCGACGGCCCACTCACCCTCACGCTTCGACTCGCTGCGCCGCGCGCCACGCTGCTCACCGATCTCGAGGTCCCCATCCTGCGCGCGGACGAGGTCCGCCGGCCGCCGCAGCCGAGCGGCGAGCTCGACGGGCTCGGTCCGTACCGGATCGCGCGCGCCGACGGTGACGTCATCGAGCTCGAGCCCGCCGACACCGGCGTCTTGCCGCGGCCGCGGCACGCGGTGACGCTCCGCACCGTGCGCGACGAGAACGCGCGCGCGCTCCGGCTGTTGGCGGGCCGCGCGGACGTCGCGCCGAACGCCATCTCCCCGGCGCTCCTGCCCGCGCTCGAGGGGCGCGACGGGCTCGAGGTGGTGTCGCGACGGGGGGCGAACGTCACCTATCTCTTGATGCAAAATGACCGCCCGGAGCTCTCGCGAGTGGAGGTCCGCCACGCGATCGCGCGCGCCATCGATCGGCGGCTGATCGTGGAGACGCTCCTCGCGGGGCGCGGCGAGCCGGCGCGAGAGCTGCTCCCCCCGGGGCACTGGGCCGAGGACCGCGCGCTCGCCGCCGAGCCCTTCGATCCCGCGGCCGCGCGCCCGGTGCTCGAGCCGCTCCCGCCGCTCACGCTGCTCACCAGCACCGACCGCGCGCGAGTGACGATCGCGCGCGCCATCGCGCAGATGCTCGGGGACGCCGGCCTCACGGTGCGCGTCGTCCCTCTCGACCTCGGCGTGATGCTGGAGCGGCTCGACAGCGGTAACTACGATCTTGCCACCCTCCAGATGCCGGAGCTCACCGAGCCGAACGTGCTCTCGTGGTTCTTCAGCCCGACCGGCGTGCCCGGCGAGGGCGGCGCGGGGAGAAATCGCGCGCGCTATCGCTCTCCCGCGGCGGGCCGGCTGCTCGCCGAGGCCTCCCGGGTCTCCGAGCCCGAGCAGCGCCGGCCGCTCTATCAGCAGCTCGCGCGGCTGATGGCGGAGGATCTCCCGGTCGTGCCGCTCTGGCACGAAGACCAAATCGCGGTCGTGTCGCCCCGCGCGCGCGGCTTCGTCCCGAGCGCGGAGGGGCGCTGGCTGTCGATAGCCCGGCTGCCCTGAGCCTCGGCGGAGGCTCCGCGTCGCGCGGCTTGCGTTCGGCGCCCGACCCGACCAGAAAGGGGCCGATGAACGCCTGGAGACTCGCCGCGCTCGGGCTCGCCGCCGCCCTCTGCTTCGCCCCCGCGCCGGCGCGCGCGGACGAGCCGGTGCGCGAGGTGACGCAGGATCCGGGCGTCTACCCGAGCGAGTCGACGCGGCTCCCGCTCCTTTTCGCCGGGCTCGGCACGACCGCCGCCTGGTACGGCGCGGCCGCCGGCTCGTCGCTCCTCTGGCCCGACGCCCCGGGCGCGCGCGCGCTGCGCGTCCCGGTCGCCGGCCCCTGGATGGCGCTCGCCGACACCGGCTGCGCCGCGAACGACCCGGGCTGCAGCACGGTCACCGTGGTCCTCCGCGCGATCCTCACGACCATGGCCGGGGTCGGCCAGGCCGGCGGGCTCGCGGTGATGGCGGAGTCCCTGTTCCTGCCGACCTACGCGGAGGCGCCGGCGGCGCCCCGACGCGCTCGCCCGCGGCTCCAGCGAGGCGCCGCGCTCGAGCTCGAGCCGGTGCCGGTCGTCGGCGCGCCGGGTTCCATCGGGCTCGGCCTCGCCGGCCGCTTCTGATCCGCGCGTGAAACGTCGCGCGCCGTGTTGCACGCCGCGGCCGAGCCGCGCGCCCGTGCGGCATTCCGCCGTAGTTCCGAGGGCCCGCGCCGCGAGGCTTGCTTATCCTCGCGGGCTTCGGCATTGAGGGTGCATGCCACCACGGAGCGTGATACGTGAGCCTTCGATGGAGGACATCCGGTGAGTAGACGAACCAAGTTCGTCCTGGTCACCGGCGGAGTCGTCTCCTCCATCGGCAAGGGGCTGACCTCGGCGTCGCTCGGCGCGTTGCTCGAAGCTCGCGGGCTTCGGGTGACGCACATGAAGCTCGACCCGTACATCAACGTCGATCCAGGGACCATGTCGCCGTACCAGCACGGCGAGGTCTTCGTGACCGATGACGGCGCGGAGACCGACCTCGACCTCGGCCACTACGAGCGCTTCACCTCGTGTCGGCTGACGCGCAAGGCCAACGTCACCACCGGGCGCATCTACGAGGCGGTCATCAACAAGGAGCGCCGGGGCGAGTACCTCGGCGCGACCGTGCAGGTGATTCCGCACATCACCGACGAGATCAAGCGACGCATCCGCGAGGCGACCACCGACGTCGACATCGCCATCATCGAGGTCGGTGGCACGGTGGGCGACATCGAGTCCTTGCCCTTCCTCGAGGCGATCCGTCAGCTCAAGCTGGAGGAAGGCGCCGAGAACGCGGTGAGCGTCCACGTCACGCTGGTCCCCTTCATCGCCACCGCCGACGAGCTCAAGACCAAGCCGACCCAGCACTCGGTGCGCGAGATGCGCGAGATCGGCATCCAGCCCGACCTCCTCATCTGCCGCTCCGACCGCCCGATTTCCCGCGGTCTCAAGGAGAAGATCGCGCTCTTCTCGAACGTCCCGGTCGACAGCGTGATCGCCGCGGTCGACGTGAAATGCATCTACGAGCTACCGCTCGTGCTCCACGCCGAGGGGCTCGACGAGGAGATCGCGGAGCGGCTCAACATCTGGTCGCGCGAGCCCGAGCTCGGCCCCTGGCTCCGCACCGTCGAGAAGTTCAAGAAGCCGCAGCAGGGCTCGGTCAAGATCGGCGTGGTCGGGAAATACGTCGACCTGAAGGACAGCTACAAATCGCTCCACGAGGCGCTCGTGCACGGCGGCATGGCCAACGACGTCGCGATGGAGCTCACGTACATCGACTCCGAGGAGATCGAGCGCGGCAACGTGACCTCGATGCTCGCCGGCCTCGACGGCGTGCTGGTGCCGGGCGGCTTCGGTGATCGAGGGGTCGAGGGAAAGATCGCCGCGATCGCCTACGCGCGCGAAAATGGCGTCCCCTTCTTCGGCATCTGCCTCGGGATGCAGCTCGCGGTCATCGAGTTCGCCCGCAACGTGTGCGACCTGAAGGGCGCGAGCTCCACCGAGTTCCAGAAGGATCCGCCGCACCCCGTCATCGATCTCATGCCCGATCAGCGCGGCGTGAAGGACAAGGGCGGCACCATGCGGCTCGGCGCCTACCCATGCAAGCTCAAGCCCGGTAGCCGCGCCGCGCGCGTCTACGGCAGCACCGAGGTGAGCGAGCGCCACCGGCATCGCTTCGAGTTCAACAACGACTACCGCGACAGGCTCACCCGCGCTGGCCTCGTGCTGAGCGGCACCAGCCCCGACGATCACCTGGTCGAGCTCGTGGAGCTCGACGAGCACCCCTACTTCATCGGCTGCCAGTTCCACCCCGAGTTCAAGAGCCGGCCGATGAGCGCGCACCCCCTCTTCTCGAGCTTCGTGGAGGCGGCCTGCCGTCACCGCGACGAGATCGCGGCGTCTGCGCGCCAGAACGACGAACCGAACGAGAACCGCCCCCCGGCGAACTGACCCGCACGGCGGACCTCTGGTTTTTCGGCGCGGCGCGGTATCCCGCGCCGCGCCAGCAGCCAGTCCGCGGGCGGCGCCGTCGCGCCCCGCTACACGCGGGCGATCCGGACGCGCGGACCTGCCTCGACCGTCACCCGCGCGGCGGAGAAGAGGTCGCCGTCGAGGATGTACGGACCCGGTCCGTCCGGGAAGTCGAGCTCGAAGCGCGAGACGAGCGCGTCGACGTTGCCGGCGCCGGTGAGCGGACGACCGGTGAGGACGCGCCCGAGCTGGACACCGAGCGCGCGCGGCCCGAGCGGCGAGGCGACCAGGTGCGGGCGGGCGGGGTCCTCCCCGCCGCGGTGGGTCACCACGAAATGCAGCCCGAGATCGCGAATCGTCGAGGACACGATGAGGCTCCAGGCGCAGGGCGCGCAGAGCGCGCCGTCGACCGATAGGCGACACGGCAGCGGTTCGAGCACGCTCCGCGCGAACGCGCCGCCGGTGAGTGCGCCCACGAACACGCGCGCCGCGATGCGGGCCGCCACGAGGTAGCCGCCAGCGCCGGCGGCCTCATAGTGATCGAAGAATCGGGCCACCAGCCCGGTGCCGAAGATGAAGCCGACCCGGCGCGCGCCGTTCGAGTCGCTCACCGAAATCGTAGGGCGCTCCACCCAACCGAGCGGCGCGGGCGCGGTCGCGCGGCGCAGGGGCCGCTCGAAACCGCCGCGCTGGCCCAACCCGCGCGGCACCGTGCCGGCGGTGCCGGCCGGCGCGAGCACGATCACCGGCAGCGCGCCGCTCGAGTACACGCGGGCGAGCGCGGAGAGCCCGGCCATGAACGTCCCGTCGCCGCCCGCGAGCACGACCCGGTCGGGCTCACGCCCGGCGAGCGCCTCCGCCGCGCGGTCGAGCTCGGCGAGGGAGCTGGTGGCGAAGCAGTCGGCGTCTCGGCCCGCGAGCGCCCGCGCTCGCTCGATGAGCCCGGGGCGCCGGCGGAAGCGGCCGGCGTTGGTGTTGACGATGACGGCGGTACGCATGAGGACGCCGGATCTCGGACGCCGGCGCGGGTTCGTCATGCTATCAATCGTCGTCGCATGTCGAGTCGGTGGATCGTGCTCTTCGCAGCGCTCGCGGCCGGATGCGGCATGACGCCCGTCATCAAGACCGCGCTCCACGGGGACCTCACCTCGCTGAAGCGCGAAATCCGCGAGGAGCAGCGGCGGGGCGCCCTCGGCGAGGGTCGCGTCGCCGACCTCGCGGGCGCGGTCGCCGCGCGGGAGCTCCGCTCGGCTGAGGGCGCCTCCGCGGTGCGGAGGGTACGCCAGCTCCGCGCCTGCGCGAGCGCGCTCGTCCCGGCGCTGGAGGAGCGCGCCGCGCGCCCGGACGACGTCGGCGGCGAGGCAGCGCTCGTGCTGCTCGAGGAGCATCGGATCAGCGCCGCGGACGCGGTGTCACGCTATGCCGAGTCCGCGAGCGGCGCTTGGCGAGCGGTGGCCGCGCGCGCCGCGACGGGCCAGGGAGACGGCGAGCTCCGGCGACGTTTCATGGCCGACCCGGACGAGCGCGTCCGCCGCGCGGCGCTGACCGCAGCCGCCGACGCCCGCGAGCGCTTCGACCTCGAGACGCTGCTCGAGAGCGCGCGACTCGACCCGGACAGCCTCGCGCGGAGCCTGGCCACGCGCGCCGCCGGCGCCATCGGTGGCGAGCGCGCGGTGCTCGCCCTCGTCGACCAGTGGGCGCGGGCCGATGACCCGACCCGGCTCGCGCTCGTGGACGCCTGGGCGATGCCCGCCTCGTGGGCGTCGGGTGGCGAGCGCGAGCTCCGGGCGCTCGCCGAGGGTCAGCCGTCGCTTCCGAGCATCGCCGCCGCCGCGGCGCTCGTCCGGCTCGGCTCGGGCGGCGCGGGAGCCGCCCGAGCGGCGCTCGCGCGCGCGATCTCGACGGGCACGCTCGCGGAGCGCGGCCTCGCCATCCGGCTGGCTCCCTTGGACGACCCCGCCGTCCGGACCGCGCTCGACGCGGCCGCGGGTGATCCCGAGCCGGAGATTCAGGTGGCGGCCGCCACGCGCCAGCTCGAGCTCCCATCAAGCCGCGAGCGAGCCCTCGCGCTCCTGAACGCGCTCGCGCGCGGCGAGGGCGCGGCGGCGCTCTCGGCTCGCGCGGCCTTGGCGAGCGCAGGGCGCCGAGAGGTTCGGCCGGCGCTGCTCGGGCAGCTCGGGTCGAAGATCCCGGACGCTCGGCGGCGCGCCGCCCTCGGGCTGCTGGCGCTCGAGGACTGGTCGAGCGCCGCGACGGCCCTCGGCGACGACGACCCGGCGGTCCGTGCGGCGGCCGCATGCGCGGTCCTCACCGCGACCGGACGGCGCTGAGCGCGAGGGGAGAATTCGAGCCCGCTCGCCGGCAGGATGATTGAAGCCGCGAGAAAACCCCGCTACACGCGCCCTATGAGGATCGCGCGAGGTTTCACCGGGCTCCTGTTCGCCGCCGCGCTCGGCGCGTCGACGACCGGATGCATCAAGAAGATGATGCTGGACGGCCAGATCAAGGGGACGAGGGACGGCTCGGCAGCCGTCAACACGCTCCAAGACTACGAGATCGCCAACCAGATCGCCTTCGCCGGGATCGGGCAGATGGAGGGCATGCACCGGCTCGCGCCGAACAACCTCGACGCGCTCTTCATGCTGACGCGGAGCTGGTCGAGCGTTTCCTACGCCTTCATCGAGGATCAGTACGAGCAGTACTACGAGAAGGGCGACGACGTCCTCGCCACCTACCATCTCATGCGCGCGCGCGCGGCCTATCAGCGCGCCATCTATTACGGGCTCGAGCTGCTCTCGCACACCGCGGACGGGTTCGAGCAGGCTCGCCGCAACCAAGACACCATGCGAAAGTGGCTGACCGACAACTTCACGGACAAGGAGGACGCCGAGAACCTGCTCTGGACCGGCTACGCCTGGGTCGGCAACGTCGGCGCCTCGAAGGACGTGCCCGAGGTGGTCGGGGACCTCTACGTCGGCGTGGAGCTCGTGAAGCGCTCGGTCGAGCTCGACGACACCGCCGGGAACGGCATGGGTCACATCGTGCTCGGGGCGTACTACGCCGCGATGAAGGAATTCGACAAGAGCAAGGCGGAGCTCGACCGGGCCAACCAGATCAACGACGGCAAGTTCCTGTCCGTCCAGCTCAACCTGGCGACCCGCTACTACTGCGCGAAGTCGGACAAGGAGAACTACGTCAAGACGCTCGAGGAGATCCTGGCGGCGGGCGACACCATGCCGTCCGCGCGGCTCCCGAACACCATCGCCAAGCGCCGCGCCCGGCGCTATCTCGGCAGCAAGGTGTGGCAAGAGGAGTGCGGATTTACCCTCTAGCACTGCGCGGGCGCGCAGTATTTTTTCAATTGTTTTCACTCGAGCGAGAGTTCGATTGATGAGAATCTCGTGTCGCTCCGTCTGACACGAGCCCAGTCACGCAAAGCCATGAGATCCAGGTAGGTAGGAGGTTGTCGGATATGATCCGCAAGATTTCCGCGGCGCTCGTCGCCGCAACAGTAGCCGTCATCGGGACCACTTCTGTCGCGCAGGCGAAGACCACCCTCAAGATCGGGACGCTGGCGCCGCCGCGGAGTCCGTGGGGCAAGGTCTTCAAGACGTGGACGAAGGCGGTCGACAAGAAGACCAACGGCGAGGTCGAGCTCACCTGGCTGTGGAACGGCACCGCGGGCCCCGAAGACGCGGTGGTCGGCAAGATCAAGAGCGGGCAGCTGAGCGGCGCGGCGATCACCGCGGTGGGGCTGTCGAAGATCTACCATCCGATCCTCGCGCTCCAGATCCCGGGCACCTTCTCGAGCTGGGCGCAGCTCGACAGCGCGCGCAAAGGGATCCTGGGCGAGACTCAGCGAGCCATGGCCGACGCCGGCTTCTTCCTCGGCGGCTTCGGTGACGTGGGCATCGGCCACGTCATGTCGAAGGGCTTCGCGGTCAAGATGCCCGAGGACATGAAGGGCAAGCACCCCGGCACCATCCGGGACGACGTGATCGGGCCGAAGATCTACCAGGTCATCGGCGGGGTCTCGGCGGTCCCGTCGGACGTGACCGGCTTCCTGCCGCTCTTGAACAGCGGCGCCATCGACATCATGAGCACGCCCGCGCTCGCGGCCGAGCAGCTCCAGTGGGCGTCGCGCCTAGACCACATCAACACGGGCGACGTCTACTTCAGCATCGGCGCCCTCGTGCTCAGCAAGAAGCAACTCGACGCGATGCCGGAGGATCAGCGCAAGATCGTCGAGGAGACGGGCGACCTCGCCGCGAAGGCGCTCACCAAGTCGATCCGCTCCGCCGACAGCAAGTCCTTCGAGCGCCTCAAGAAGAAGATGGAGGCGCACGACCCGACCGACGCCGAGAAGGCCGCCTGGAAGGAAATCTACAAGAAGGCGTGCCAGCGCATGAAGGGTGCGGATTTCCCGGCTGAGATGCTGGCCAAGATCAAGGCCTGCTGAGCCGAGAAATGGCGAGAACGCGAGCGGGCCAGCCCTCCGGGGCTGGCCCGCTCGCGCTTTGTGGTCGGTGAACCCGGTGAGCAGGATGCGATAATGGTGTAACGTTCGGCGCCGAGCATGGCGGACGAGGACGACCAGGGCGAGCGGGCTCCCGAGGAAACCAGCGGCGGCGACGCCCCGTCGAAGGAAGGAGATTCGAACGACGCGTCGATGACCCAGCCCGACGGCGCGCCGCCGGACGGCGAGCCTGGCGCGCCCGCGGAAGACGCGCCGGAGGCGGGAGCCCGCGCGAGTGAGCGCGCGGAGCCCCGAGGCGATGACGCGACGCCCGATGAGCGGTCGCGAGCGGCTTCGGAGGGCGAACCACACCCTCCGTTGGAGGACGCCCCGGCCAGCTCCGGCGACGAGAACCCGCCGAGCAGCCATGAGACCAAGAAGGCGGCGGCCTGGGGGCGACCGCTGGTCCGCTTCGACGAGGCGTGGACCCGACTCGAGGCGCGCCTGTGCGTCGGAGTACTGCTGCTCGAGGTGCTGTCACTGTCGCTGTGGGTCGCGCTGAAGGGGCTGTCGGCGCCTCCGGACAGCGAGAGTCCCGCCGGGGTGGTGTTCCGCGGGCTCATCGGCGCGCTCGTCCTCGGCGCGGTCGGCTACTTCGCCCCGCGAAAGCAGTCCCTGCAGGTGCGGCGCGCGATCTCCATGGGCGGGGTCGTGCTCGGGATCGCGCTCGCCAAGACGTGGGCGAACGTCGGAGTGAGCTTCGGCTCGAACCTCTTGAACTGGTACCAGCAGGCCTCCTCGCTGACGCTGCTCGGCGGGCTCCGCGGCGTCGGCACGCGCCTCACGCTGTGGCTCGCGCTGCTCGGCGGCTCGCTCGCCACCGGCGCCGGCAAGCACATCACCATCGATCTCATCACGCGCTTCCTCAAGCCGAAGGCGCGCCTGCCGGTGGTGCTCTCCGGGTGGCTCGGCGCCGCGGTGATTTGCGCCTCGGCTTCCTGGGGGTTCTTCGACCACATCTCGATCGACAGCTTCGGCGCGGACGCCGATGCCCGGCCCAGCGCCAAGGTGAGCGCGGTGACCAAGGGGCTCGGAGAGAACTTCTTCGTCCTCCGCCGGCAGCTGTCCTTGGATCTGAAGACGCTCCCGCACGTGATGCGGGGAGAGCCTTACGCCGACTGGCTCACTGGCACCGAGTGGAACCAGTGGATCGACGACTCGGGCTTCGCCGAGCGCTACGGCAAGGAGGCCGCCGAGGGGCTCAAGATCGGCGCCGACGACCGGCGGGCTCCGGCGGTACTCATCCCGGGCAAGGGTGAGATGCGCGGAGATCTCATCGACACCGCGAACCTGGTCTTCCCATTCGGGCTCCTGATGATCGCCATTCGCTTCGTGCTCTTGTCGCTCTTGGTCCTCAGCGGACACAAGTCCCTCGAGGAGACGGGCGAAGGCATGGACATCGAGCGGCCAGCCGGCGACCACCTCGAGGAAGGAGGAGGAGCATGATGATCTTCCTCTTCATCGTCGCCTTCATCCTGATCGGCGCGCCGGTGTTCGCCATCATGGCGGGCACCACCCAGCTCGCCTGGCTGCTCGAGCCGAACCAGGCGATGCACCACGTGCGCTTCCTCGCGCCGGACGTCCTCGACCAGCGCTTCGCCGGCTCCCCCATCTTGGTGACGGTGCCGCTCTTCACGTTCATCGGCTACGTGATGGCGGAGTCGAAGACGCCCGAGCGGATCGTGCGCGCGTCGAACGCGTTCTTGGGATGGCTGCCGGGCGGCCTCGCCATCGTGTGCGTGTTCGCGAGCGCCTTTTTCACCACGCTCACCGGCGGCAGCGCCATCACCATCGTGGCGATCGGCGCGCTGCTCTACCCAGCGCTCCGTCAGAAGGGCTACCCGGAGCGTTACTCGCTCGGGCTCATCATGTGCGGCGGCTCGCTGGGCCTGCTCCTGCCGCCGTCGCTGCCGATCCTCGTCTACTCGCTGGTCGCCGGTATCGACTTCACGAAGGCGTTCAAGGCCGGCCTCCTGCCAGGCTTCATCATCATCGCGATCTTGAGCGCTCACGCCATCTACACCGGCATCAAGTACAACGTGCCGCGCACCAAGCCCAACCTGAAGGAGATGGGCGCGACGGCGTGGATGGTGAAGTGGGAGCTCGGCATCCCGGTGCTCATCCTGGGCGGGCTCGCCACCGGGCTCACCGAGCTCGACGAGAGCGCCGCGCTCGCTGCCTTCTACGTGCTCGTCATCGAGATGTTCGTCTACAAGGACATCAAGCTGAAGGAGTTCCCGCGCATCGCCAAGAACTCGATGGCGCTCGCGGGCGCGGTGCTCCTCATCATGGCGATGGCCACGGCGATGACGAACTACATCGTCACCGACCAGGTCCCGAACCGCGTGTTCGCCTGGGTGACCAGCATGGGCATCACCGAGACCTGGCAATTTCTCGTCATCCTGAACATATTTCTCTATTTTCAGGCCATGGTGATGGAGGGGTTCAGCGCCATCCTGGTGGGCGTGCCGCTCCTCATCCCGTTCGCCGCCGAGTTCCATCTGTCGCCGTTCCACCTGGCGATGATGTTCCTCTTGAACCTCGAGATCGCTTATCTCGCGCCGCCGCTCGGCTACAACCTGTTCGTCACGAGCTTCCGGTTCAACCGCCCGATGGTCTCGCTCTACCGGATCTCGCTGCCGTTCGTGGGCCTGTTGCTCATCGGCCTCGTCATCATCATGGGCGTACCCCGGATATCCACCATCGCGGTGGAGGGAGACATCGCCAAGGCACGCGCGAAGGCAGAGCAGTTCGGAGAGATGCCGCGCGAGGCCTTCATGCTCGAGTGCGTCCAGGAAGATCGAAATAATCCCCTGCCCTGCACCGCCGAGGAGCGAGCCAAGTGGGGCGCGGCGGCGAGCGGCGCAGGCCCAGCCGCGCCGCGGCCTGCCGCCGGCGAGGACCACGGCGCGAAGGGCGCCGGGGGAGCTGGCGCGGACGGCACCGACGACGACCTGCTCGAGCAGATGCTGGGCGGCGACGACGGCGACGCGGAGGAGCCGCCCAAGGAGAACCCCGACGGCACGGACGACGAGCTTCTCGAGAAGATGCTCGAGGACGGCGAGCCCGACGCCGGCGCTCAGTAGGGCGAGGCGCTCAGATGTGGATCGATTTCCAGTCCCCGCGGTGGAACTTCCACGCCATCGCGGCGCTGAGCCCCACCACATAGACGAGCGCGGCGCTCCAGATCCCGACCAGCCCGAGCCCGAGCTCGATTCCGAAGAGCCACGCGAGCGGGACGAGACAGGTGAAGTGGAGCACGAGCTCCACCATCATCACGAAGCGCGTGTTACCGGCGCCGAACAAGGCCTGGGTCAGGATCATCCCGATCGCGACCAGGGGTGTCGCGATCCCCATCATCCGCATCGGGATGACCGCCGCCTCGACCACCGCGGGGCTGTGCGACCAGAACCCCAAGATCTGATGCGGGAAGAACACCCCTTCGAGGAGCCCGACGACCCCGAAGAGGACGACCCCGAGCCGCACCGACACCCAGCCGAAGCGCGCGGCCTTGTCGCCATCTCCCTCACCGAGCGACTGGCTCACCAGGGTCGCCGTGGAGGTGCCGAAGGCGAGGCACGCGGTGAAGGTGAGCATCAGGATACCGACGATCACCGTGGTCGCCGCGCCATTGATGGCCTGGGACTCCCCCCCGGGGCAGTCGGTCGCGATCTGCGCGGCGTGGGTGACGGTGTCGAGCCGGCTGACGATGGCGCTGAACAGCGCGAAGCCACTCATCAGCGCGATGGTGGCGACCGCGCTGGGGACGCTGAGCCGGAGGATGTCCCCGGTGATCGCGCCCGACAGGCGGCGAAGCGAAAACGGCCGATAGTCGCGGCGGTAGCGAGGCAGGGCCGCCCAGCCGAGCATGACCAACAGCCCGACCCAGGTCGAGGCGAAGCCGGCCAGACCGGCGCCCGCGATTCCCATGCGTGGCGCGCCCCATTTCCCGAAGATGAACGCCAAGCAGAGCACGACGTTGAGCAGGTTCATCACGATGGCGCTCACCATGTGAACGTGCGTCTTGCCGAGCCCATCGAAGAAGGACTTGAACGAGAACGTCATCACCATCGAGACGATGCCGAGCAGACGCCAGTGCAGGTACTCGGTGGCGGCCTCGCGCACCGCCGGCACCTTGATGAGCACGCCGAGGATCGCCGGGAGGCTCAGGTAGCCGATGATGGTGAACGCGACCCCAGCGACCAGCGAGAAGAACCACGAGTTCACCAGCACCGCGCCCGCCTCGACGCGCTTGTCCTCCGCGAAGCGACGCGCAGCGATGGCCTGGGTCCCGACCGAGATCGCGCTCAGCGAACCGCCGAAGAGCCAGAGCAGGATGAGGGATGGCAGCAGGGCCGCCTGGGCGTTCGACGACTCGGGGCAAGGCAGCCGGGAGAAGAAGATGATGTCGATTTGGTTCACCACGCTCTGCGTGACCATCGCGAGGACGGTCGGCGTGGCGAGCCGCAGCACCACCCGATAGGGTGAGCCGGTCGTCACCAAGTTCTCACCGGGGACGCGGTTCAGCGCGGCCATGGGCGACGGGTCGGGTAGAGCGGGATGCGGATCATGGGTCGTCGAGCGGCTCCCCCCGATTCGCCCCCCTCCGCGGCGGGCTACGTGCTCGCTTCTATGTGGCGACCGAGGCGGGCGGCAAGCGCGCGATCGAGCCGAGGCCGCTGCGGCGCCGCAGGAACAGGAAAATAATGAGCAATATCATGATTGTATAAATTTATGACCGAACTGAACCGAGCGTCGCTACGGCTCGCGGCGCGCGACTCGGGCAGGGCCTTGCCCCAGGGTCAGTTCTGCGCCAGGCGAGCGCCGCCCCCGAGCTCACGGAGCCGCGACCGCGCCTCCTCGCTCTCGGGGTGAGCCTTGGCGAGCGCGGTGAGGGTCGCGATGGCCCGGTCGCGGCGGCCGACCGCTCGCTCGAGCGTGGCCAGATGGAGCTGTGCCTCGACCCCGGAGTCGATCGCGGCCCATCGCCGAGCCACCGAGACCGCCTCTCCCCAGGCCTTCATGTCGGCCGCGGCGCGGGACCACGCGGCGAGGACCCGCGGCTCCTTGCGGTGCGTCTTCCCGAGACGGCGGAGCGCGTCGTAACCCTTGAGCCTCCGACCGCTCGTCATGAGCGCCTGCGCGGCCGCGAGCGCGCTCGCGACGTCGTCCGGCGCGGTCGCCGCGACGGGCGCGACGGGCGCGTCGCTCGGTTCCGCGCCGTCCCGACCCCCAGCCTCGACGAGCTCGTTCGTCTCGCCGGCCTCCGGCTCGACGGGCGCTCCGCTCATCGGCGGTGGGTCCGCGACCGCGAGGGTCTCGGCGGCGGTGGGCTCGGCGTCGCTCGGCGCGGCGAGCTCCGCCGCGCGAGGCGGCTCCGCGGGCGGCGCGGCCGGCGCCTCCGCGACGAGCGCGGCGGGGGCCGGCGCAGGCGGGGCCTCGCTCGCCGAGCCCCCGCGGAGCGCGTGCAGCCGAGCGCCGAGCGGCGCGGCCAGGGCGGCCGCCCGCGCGCGCACCTCGGGGCGACCGGCGCCGACCACGGCGGTGGCGGCGAGCAGCCCGGCGATGAGCCCGACCGCCGCGAACCCGCTCCGGCGGCGGCGACGCCGCGTCGCCTCGGGCTCGCGGAGAGCCGCCACGAGCGCCTCGCGGAAGGCGGCGGCGCTGTCGAAGCGGAGCCCCGGCAGGCGCTCGAGCGCGTGCAGGATGGCGCGATCGAGCGAGCGCGGGATGCGCCGCCCGGGGGCGAGGCCGCGCGGCGAGTCGGGATCGACGCGGCGCTTGCGGTCGAGCAGCGCGACCGCGCTCGACGCTTGATGCGGCAGGAGCCCGGTCACCAGTTGATAGAGCACCGCGCCGAGCGCGTAGAGGTCCGAGCGCGCGTCGGGCTCACCGCCGGAGAGCTGCTCGGGGGCGGAGTACTCGGGGGTCCCGTAGAACGCGAGCGCGCCATCACCGAGCTCACGCTCGGCGCCATCGTCAGCGCTCCGCGCGACCCCGAAGTCGAGCAGCTTGAGCTCACCCGCGCGAGTGACGAAGAGGTTCGCCGGCTTGAGATCGCGGTGCACGAGCCCCGCCGCGTGCGCGGCCTCGAGCGCGCGGCACGCCTGGATGCCGAGACGCGCCGCCTCTCGCCAGTCGAGCGCGTGCTCTCGCTCGAGGCGCTCGGCGAGCGTCTCACCCTCCAACCGCTCCATTGCGTAATAGGGACGTCCATCCGCGGTGACACCGAAGTCGTGGAGCATCACCAGGTTCTCGTGACGGAGCCGCGAGAGGGCGCGCGCCTCGGCGCGCAGCCGCTCTTGGTGAGCGGCGCCGGAGTGCTCGGCCGGCAGCACCTTCAGCGCCACGGTGCGTCCGAGGTCGACGTGGAACGCCTCGTAAACCACGCCCATGCCACCGCGACCGAGCTCCCGGGTCAGCCGGTAGCGCGTGCCGGGCAGGAGGTCCGGCTCGGGGCGCTCCGCGGGCGACGGTGCCGGTGAGACCGGCGGCGCCGCGACTTCGGGCTGGCGGTTGCAGCGCGCCGCCGCGACCAGCCTCGCGAACTCCGCGCGCGAGCGCGCGGGCTCGGCCGGGTAGAGCGTCTGCATGAGGTGGGCGATGCGCGTCCGCACGCCGCGCTCACCGTTCGCGAGACTCGGCGCCACCTTGAGCAGCCGGAGGAGCTCCTGCACGGCCTCCGCCGCGGAGGCGCAGCGGTCCTCGATGCGGGGAGCGGTCAGGCGCGCGATGACGCGGTCGAGCTCACGAGGCGCGTCGACCAGCTGCGCGAGCGGGCTCGGCGAGCGCGTGCCCGCGGCGACCGCTGCCAGGTGCTCGGTGGCGTCGCCGGCGAGGAAGCGGCGGCCAGCGACCAGCTCCCAGAGCATGATCCCGAAGGCGTAGAGATCGGCCGGGACCCCACCCGGGTGGTTGTTGGCGACCTCGGGCGCGACGTAGCCGGGCTTCGCGAAGACGATGCCGGCGACCGTGTGGCAGCGGCGGTTCTCGGCGCGAGCCGTCCCGAAGTCGATGAGCTTGAGGTCGCCGCCGTAGCCGATCATGACGTTCTGGGGGCTGAGATCGCGGTGCACGATGGCGAGCGGCTTCCCGCTCGGGTCGACACGCTCGTGCACGTGAGCGAGCGCCTCGCCGAGCACGATGCCGAGCGCGACCGCGTCGGGCCACGCGAGGCGAACCCCGAGCTTCTGCGCGCGATGATGGACGTCGCTCAGGTTTCGTCCCTCGACGTACTCGACCACGACGTAGGGAGCGCCCTGCTCATCGCTCGCAGCGTCCAGGATCTGCGCGACGCCCGGGTGCTGGAGCTGCGCCTGGATGCGCGCCTCGTCGAGGAAGCGGGCGAGGAAGGAGCGGTCGCCCGCGTGCTCGCTACGGATGAGCTTCACGACGCACGGCCGCTCCGCCCCCTCGATGCCGCCGCTCGACGCGAGAAACACCTCGCCCATGCCGCCCCGCGCCACCTGCTTCAGGAGGGTCAGCCGGCCAAGGCGCCGAGGAGCAGCCTCCGACGACCCGTCCTTGGCGGCTGAAATATCATTAGATTTCGATGTGTTACGCTGCGAGCTCGGGCCGGGCATGGGTCGATGGTGCCAATGTAGGACAATGTGGCCAAGAAATGAACGCGCTTTTTGCTGACCCTGGAATGCCGAGGGCAACGACCCGGTTCGACTCTTGCCGAGCTCGAGCGTGGCCCTACGGCCGGCGAGATCGACATTCCCGAGCGGTGAACTAGAGTGTCGAGCGCGTTCGAATGAGGCTCGTTGCAGCATCATGGCCCCTCGTGGGGACCGCGCCGTCGCTGGCGCGCGCCGCGGCCCTGCTGTGCGCCGTGGCGATCGTGCTCATCAGCGGGCGCGCCAGCGCGGCGGCCCCGATGTGCGGCGAACAGGCGATCAGCGTCGCGGCCCCGCCGCCGGTACGGCCCATCGATCCGAGCCGCGCGAGTCGCTGCGTGGACGGCGCGGCACACGACGTCACGCTGACGACTCCGCCGGTCGAGCACCCGCCGCTGACGGCGCCGGCCTGGGCTCCGGATCGGATCCTCCCCTGGGGGACCCGCGGGCTCGCCTGCCCGAGATCGACTCGCCTCGCCATGCGACCCTTCGAGGCCGGGCCCGAGCGGCCAGGTCATCGCACCTCGGTGTTTCGACCGCCCCGCGACGCCTGAACGCTCGGCACCTCACCGGAGGGTTTGCCGCAGAGCGCGCGGTGCGGTACCGCGGCGCTCTGCCTCCTCCGCCAGAACCTTGGGCGGGCTCACCCGTGTCGTCTCGACGCCGCGGGCGACAGGCTCGCCGCTAGTCTCGTAGTTTTTCGTACAGGAGTATCGGAGTCATCAAATGAACAAGGGAACAGCCATCGTCGGCTTCTTCCTCTGCTTCCTTGCAGGCATGGGCCTCATGTGGGGCGTGGACAGGAGCCAAGGGAACGCCATCACCGCCGAGTCGGGCGCCGCCGCGGGACTCGACCAGAGCGCGTCACCGATCCCGGTGACCGCCAAGGATCCGCAGTGGGGCGACCCCACCGCGCCGGTCACCATCGTCGAGATCAGCGATTTCGAGTGCCCGTTCTGCAAGCGCGTCGGGCCGACCACCGAGCAGATCCAGAAGACCTACGGACCCAAGCAGGTCCGCTTCGTCTGGAAGAACAACCCGCTGCCCTTCCACAAGCAGGCGCGCCCGGCGGCCGAGGCTGCCGAGACGGTCTTCCAGCTCGGCGGCAACGACGCCTTCTGGAAGTTCCACGACCTCGCCTTCGAGAACCAGGGCGCGCTCGGCGACGACAACTACGCGAAGTGGGCCGGGCAGGCCGGCGTCGACGTGGCGAAGTTCAAGGCCGACTACGGCGCCAAGAAGTACGCGGCGAAGGTCGACGCGGACCTCGCGTTCTCGAGCAAGATCGGCGCGAGCGGCACGCCGAACTTCCGCATCAACGGCGTCGAGGTGAGCGGCGCGCAGCCCTTCGAGAACTTCAAGAAGGTGATCGACGAGCAGCTCGCCGAGGCCAAGAAGGCGCTCGCCGCGGGGACCAAGGCCGAGGACATCTACGTCGAAATGACGAAGAAGAACTTCGCGGCTCCGCCCGAGAAGCCGGCCGCCCCGGCCGCGGACAACAAGCCGCCGGAGGAGGACAAGACCATCTGGAAGGCAGAGATCTTCAAGGATGATCCCATCCTCGGCAAGAACGACGCGCTCGTCACCATCATCGAGTACTCGGACTTCCAGTGCCCCTTCTGCAAGCGCGTCGAGGAGACGATCGAGAAGGTCCGCGAGACCTACAAGGACGACGTCCGCATCGTCTGGAAGGATAGCCCGCTCCCCTTCCACCCGCGCGCCAAGCCCGCGGCGGAGCTCGCCTGGACGGCCTACAAGACGAAGGGCGTGGACGCCTTCTGGAAGGCCCACAAGGCGCTCTTCGACAGCCAGCCGAAGCTCGAGGACGACGACCTCAAGACGATCGCCCAGCAGCTCGGCCTCGACTGGACGACCGTGAAGGCGAACATCGACAGCAACAAGTACGACTCCTTCTTCCAGGCGACCATGGCCCAGGGCGCGGATCTCAACGCGCGGGGCACGCCGCACTTCTTCATCAACGGCTATCGCGTCACCGGCGCGCAGCCGTTCGAGAAGTTCAAGGAGGTCATCGACGCCCAGCTCGCCAAGGCCAAGGCGATGGTGGCCGCCGGTACCCCGCGCGCAAAGGTCTACGAGACCATCATGGCCGAGGCGAAGGGCCCGCCCCCGCCCGAGAAGAAGACCGTGCCGGCGCCCACCGCCAAGAACCCCTCGAAGGGTCCGGCGAACGCCAAGGTCGTCATCCAGATGTGGTCCGACTTCCAGTGCCCCTTCTGCAAGCGCGTCGAGCCCACGCTCACGCAACTCGAGAAGGAATACGGCGGCAAGGTGCGCGTCGTGTGGCGTAACATGCCGCTCTCGTTCCACGCGGACGCGCCGCTCGCGGCGGAGGCCGCGATGGAAGCCTTCGCGCAGAAGGGCAACGACGGCTTCTGGAAGTTCCACGCCGCGCTCTTCGAGTCTCAGCCGAACATCAAGCGGCCGGACCTCGAGCGGATCGCCCAGGAGCAGGGCCTCGACATGACCAAGTTCAAGGCGGCCCTCGACGGCTCGACGCACAAGGCCCAAATCGACGCTGACAACGAGGCAGGCACCAAGGCCGGCATCAGCGGCACGCCGGCGTTCGTGATTGGTGACTACTACTTGAGCGGCGCGCAGCCGGACTCCGCGTTCAGGAAGCTCATCAACCTGGTCCTCGCGGAGAAGCGCTGAGCGCGCGATGAGGTGAAGCCCGACCGTCCGCGGCGAGCCCCGTGCCGGGTGCCCGCCGCGGACGAGCTCGCGCGGCGCGCTCTCCTCGTGGAGCGCGCCGCGCGGCGAAGGCAGAGCCCGATCGCGGGGCGCCACGCGCGCCCCGCGCGTCGTTTTGTACGCCCGCGGCCGCCCTGGCGCGGCGCGCGGTACCGCGCCGGACCGACCCATCCTCCGGCTCGTCGCGAGACTCGCGCCGTCTTCACCGGCGCTCGCGCTGCGACACCTCGTCGATCACCTGCGCGAGGACGTCATCCTTACGCATGCACGGGTTGCAGTCGGCGTTCTTACGGGGGCCGCAGCCGGCGTGCGACTGATAGAGGCGAAGATAGGCGAGGCTCCGCTTGTCCCCCACCTCCTTGACGCGAGGGAGCAGCGCGTGGCGCTCGGCGCAGGTGGCCGCGAAGCGAAGCGCGAGCGCGGCGGCGAGCGCCGGCGACGCCTTCCGCTCGAGCGCGTCCGTCTCGAGCGCTGCCTCGGCGCGCTCCTTCACCCAGCGCGCGATGCCCTTGGTCACCAGGAGGTCGTAGAGGATATCGGCGCCGCGCGCGCCCATCGGCCCCTCGAGCAAGTGAAACGCGGAGTCGGCGCTCTCCTTGGACTGCGCGGTCATCCAGAGCGTGCTCGCGACCTGCTCGTCAGCCGCGAGAGCGGGCGCGAGGGCCAGGGCTCGCGAGATGGCGTCGACCGCCTCGGGGTGCCGGCGCTCGAGCAAGTACGCCTTCGACGAGTCGATGAGGAGCTTCGCGTCCTTCGGGAAGCGCGCGGACAGCGCGGCGAGCTCCGCGGCGCCCTGCTCCCGCGCCGCGGCCACCTCGGAAGCCGGCGCGGTGAGCGGCGCGACCGAGGCCGCGAGGGGCGCCGAGGCCGACGCGACGGCGGAGCGGCTCGCCGGGGCCGAGGAGGCCGGGAGCGCGCGCGCCGCGAGCGCGACCACGCCGGCGGCGAGCCCGACGCCCACCGCGAGCGTGAGCGCGGTCGTCACGGCGAGGAGCGCGGGCGCCGGGACCTGCGCGAGCGGGCCTCGGAGCGCAGGCGGCAGCGCGGCGCGGCGGCGCTCGACCCAGGCGTACAGGCGACCGCGCGGGGTCCCGGGGGACGCGCTCACGGCCGGCGCGGTGGCGCTCACGCCGCTCAGCGACGGAGGCGAGGAGCCGAGCCCGGGGAGGGTTCGCAGGGGCTCGGAGGGCAGGTCGGTGAGGATGATCTCTGGGGCGGAGCCGTACACGCCAGGCGAGCCGGCGGCGAGGGTGAGCAGCCGCCCGCTCTCGGGCGGCGCGAGGCCGAGCAGCGCGTCGAGGAGCAGGATGAGCTCGAGCGCGGAGGGGACGCGCTCCGCCGCGTCCTTCGCGAGCAGACGCCGCACCACCTGCTCGACCTGAGGGGGGACCAGCACGCCCGGCGCGCGCTCGGCGAAGCGAGGGACCGGCTTCGAGAGCTGCTGGCCGAGGATCGCGACCTGGCTCTTGCTCGCGAAGGGGCGGAGCCCGCACAAGAGCTCATAGAGGATGATGCCGAGCGAGTAGAGATCGGCGCGGCCATCGACGGGCTGCCCGAGCGCCTGCTCCGGCGCCATGTACTCGGGCGTGCCGAACACCATCCCGACCTTGGTGATGGGCCGGCGGGCGTCGCCGTCGGCGCCCGCCGCTCCGAGCGGGACCTTCGCGATGCCGAAATCGAGCACCTTGACGAAGTCCCGATCACTCCCCTTCTCGACCAGCATCACGTTCTCGGGCTTGAGGTCGCGGTGGACGATGTCGAGCGCGTGAGCGCTGGCGAGCGCGGCGGCGATCTGACGCGCGATGTGGAGCGCGCGCGGAGCCGGCATCGGCCCCTTGGCGAGCTCGTCGCGCAGGTTCACGCCTTGCACGTACTCGAGGACCAGATACACCGCGCCATCGGGCAGCTTGCCGACGTCGGTGGCCGCCGCGACGTTCGGGTGGTCGATGTTCGCGGCCGCCATGGCCTCGCGCTCGAACCGTGCGACCACCTCCGGGACGCTGGTGAGCTCGCGGTGCAAGACCTTGATCGCCAGCCGCTTACGCAGCAGCACGTGCTCGCCGGCGTAGACGCGCCCCATGCCCCCCTCGCCGAGCAGCGCGTCGATGCGATATCGCTCCGCGAGCACGGTGCCCACGCGAGCGTCCGGCGGGCTCGACGCGGGCGTGCTCGCGAGCGGCGATTCGAGGCTGCCAGACATGCGACCGCACATTCTAGCCGTGCCGGCGCGGGGGCGCCGCCCGCCAGAAAATGCCTGCTACTACGACGACTTGTGGTCGCTCAGTAGGGGTTGTCGCTGGCGGGGGGAGGCTTCGGGGCCGGAGCCGGCTCGGGCTTCGGGGCCGGAGCCGGTTCGGGCTTGGGCGCGGGCGCCGGCTTGGGCGCGGGCGCCGGCTTGGGCGCGGGCACCGGCTTGGGCGCGGGCACCGGCTTGGGCGCGGGCACCGGCTTGGGCGCGGGCACCGGCTTGGGCGCGGGCACCGGCTTGGGTGCCGGTTCGGGCTTCGCGGCGGGCTCCTCGGGAGCCGGCGCTGCGGTCGACGCCTCGGGCGCCGCCGAGACGGAGGGCGCGGGCTCGGCTGCGGCCTCGGCCGGCGTGGCCGCGGGCTCCGGGGTGGTGGGCGTCGGCGTCGGCGCGGCAGCCGGCGCGAGCTCGGTCGCTTCGGGCGCGGAAGGGATGGTGTCGCCCTCGGACGCCCCCTGGTTCTTGGTGAGGTAGAGGACGAGCGCCGCCACCGCCGCCACCGCGAGCAGCAAGAAGACCACGCGCCCGGTCCCACCGCCCTCGCGGGCCGCCGGCTCGGCCGCCGCGGGCGGCCGGTCGGAGTGCGCGGGGCGGCGCTCCGGCTTCGGCTCGGCCTTCGGCTCTTCCTTGGGCTTCCCGGCGACTGGCCGCTTCTCCTCCGCGGGCGGCGCCGAGCTCGGCTTCGGCTTGCTCTCCTCGGCCTTCGGCGCGGGCTCGCTCGGCTTCGGCTCCGCTGCGGCCGGAGCCTCCGACCCGGCGGGCTCCGCCACTGCGGTCTTCGCCTCCGCATCCGGCGGCTTCGCGGGCTCCGCGGCGGGCTTCGCGTCGGGCTTCTCGACCACCTGATCCATCGAGCTGCCCGCCTCGCGCAGGGCATCCTGGAGCAGCTCGGCGGCCTGCTTCATGACCGTCCGATCCTCGGGCGGTGGCATGTCCTCTTCCGAGTCCGTCTTCGGGAAGAACCCGCCGGACGCCTCGGACGCGGCGGGCTTCTCAGCCGGTGCCGGCGGTTGGGTGATCGCGCCGAGCCCGAGCATCGTCGCCTTTCGGACTGGGCCCGCGGGCTTGGCCTCCGCGGCTGGCGCGACGGACTCCGCGGCGGCCTTCGGCGCCGCGGACGCCGCGCGCGGTGGCTCCGAAGCGCTCGCCGCTCCGCCCTCGGGGTGCCCCTCTTCGTACGCGCTCTCACCGCCGCCGCGCTTGGAGACCAGCTGATCGATGACGCCGCGCGAGGCGTCGTCGATCTTGATGAATTTTACCCCCATCCCCGACGGCCGCTCGTCACCCGAGGCGTCGGGCGGCTCCCGCTTCCACACGACGCGGCCGACCCCCTGCATGACCTTCTGGTCTTCGCCGATCCTCACCTCGAACTTCAGCAGGGTCCCGGGCGGAAACGGCGAGGGCGTCTTGATGAACATCCCGCCTTTGCTGACGTCGTGGGAGTGGTGCTCGATGAACTCGTCGATGGTCGCGCTCTTGTAGCGGACCGTCATGGTGAGCACCTTCGCGCGCGGATCTTTTCGCGTATCTTGGGCCATTTTTCGCCTTCCGGACTCGACGCAGCTTGGAGACGGCGGAGCGGCCCATCCTAGCGGAGGGGCGCGCACCTCCCCAAGTTGTTCGACCGCGCCATGGAAGCCGAACCCGGCTCGCCCCGCAAGCGTGGAGCGCCGGGCGACGGCGGGTAGGCGCGTGCTAACATCGCGCCCGATGGCGGCCCGCGACCACTTCCGCGCGCTCGCTCGCCACCGGCTCCGGCTCCCGGCGACGCTCACCGCCCTGGAAACCGGCTCGCGCCAGGAGCTGCGCCTGGTCGATCTCGGCCTCGGCGGAGCCTGCGTCGAGCTCACCGGCCCGGACCAGGTCCTCGGCCGAGGCGTCGTCGTCCGGCTCGAGGTCCGGTCACCTAACCTCTGGGATCCACTGGCGCTCTTGGCGCGCGTCGCCTGGAGCCGCCCGCCCGTCCGCGACGACCTGGCGCGGATGGGGCTCGAGTTCGAACCGGCCAGCGGCCCCGCGCTCCGCGCCCTCGTCGAGCTCCTGTCCGCGAGCGGGTACGAGTAGCGCTCGCGCGAGGTCCGCCCCGCGCGAAGAACTACCCCTGGCGCCGCTCAGAGCGGCGGCTCGCCGCGCAGTGCGCGGTCGTGGAAGAGTAGGAGCTCCACCGCGCCCGGCCCACGGTTGAACTCATAGCTGTGGGTCCCCGGGATCTCGACGAACTCGTGCGGCACGCCCGCGTCGGTCAGCGCGCGAGAGATGGCGCGGTTCGGGCGGAGGAAGTAGTCGCGGTCGCTGGTGAGCAGACGGAGCTTCAGGCTCGGGCGCCGGCGACGCGCCTCGACCGCGAGGCGTGCGAGCTCGGGCGCGTCCGCGGAGTCGAAGGCGGCCTGCTCGGAGGCGACCACGCCGAACAGCTCCGGCAGCGCGAGCCCGGTGAGCAGCGCCACCCTCCCGCCGAGGCTCACGCCATCGATGCCGGTCGCGGCCGGCTCGGCGAGCGCGGGCGCGTCGCGGCGCACGCGCGGCAGGAGCGTCTCCTTCACGAACTCGGTGAAGGGCGCGACCGCCGAGAACGGGCGACCGTCCGCGAGCACGTCCGGGGTGTACGGGCACACCACGATGACGCCGCGGAAGGGTCGCCGCGAGAGGCTCTCGTTCATGCGTGCGAGCCGCGCATCGTCGGCCATGCCTTCCAGCCCGGCGCGCGTGAGCGGCGGAGCTCGGAGCCGCCGCTCGGCGGCGAGCAGGCCGTAGTCGTCGAGCCACCCGCGCGCGCCCCGCGCGGGCCCCTTGAACGCCTCGCCGCGGCCGTGCAGCGCGATGACGACCGGCAGCTTCTCACCGCTCGTGTGAGCAGGCACCGCCACCACCACGTCGATGGGCCCGGCCGGCGTGCTCGCGTAGTGCCAGGTGAGCGTCTCGGCCGCGACGAGCTTCGCGTCCGGCGCGCTCGCCTCCGTCGCCGGGGCCGCGGGCGCGCTCGCGACGGCGCTCGCCGCCGTCGCCGGGGCCGCGGGCGGCGCCCGGCGGCGGTCCTCGTCGCAGGCAACCACGACGAGGACCGAACCGAGCGCGAGGCTCACGAGCCCGCGCATCGCTCAGAACGCGTCCTTCATCGCGCGGAGCGCGCCGAACACCTCAGCGGGCGCGCGCTCGCCGCCGAGCTCGCCGGCGACGAGCGCGACGAGCGCCGGGCTCGTCACGCGAAGGAACGGGTTGGTGAGCCGCTCCTCCCCGATGGTGGAGGGGATGGTCGGCTCGGCGCGGGACCGCTCGGCCCGGACGCGCTCGAGCTTCGCTACGACCTCGCGATTGGCCGGCTCGACGTGCGCGGCGAAGCGGAGGTTCGTCTCCGTGTACTCGTGCCCCGGGTAGACGCGGGTGGCGTCGGGGAGCGCGCCGAGCTTCGAGTTCAACGACTCGTACATCATCGCCGCGGTGCCCTCGAACAGACGACCGCAGCCCGCCGCGAAGAGCGTGTCTCCGGTGAACACCGCGCCCTCCCCCGCGTACGCGACGGCCCCGAGCGTGTGCCCGGGCACGTGCAAGACGTCGAAGCTGAGCCCCGCGAGCGCGACCACGCTCCCCTGCTCGAGCTCGACGGTCTGCGCCGGGACGCGCCCGGCGTCCGAGGCGTGCGCGAAGACCGGGAGCGGCCCGAACCGCTCGACGAGCGCGGCGTTGCCGCCCACGTGATCGTAGTGGTGATGCGTGTTCAAGATCCCGGCGAGCGTGAGCCCCTCGACTCGGAGCGCCTCGAGCACCGGCTCGGTCTCGCTCGGATCGACGACCAGCGCCTCCTTCGCGCCGGCGCGCCAGACCAGGTAAGCGTAGTTGTCACGGAGGCACGGGACCAGGCGGACGCGCATGACGAGCCGAGCCTAGCCTGAGCCGCGGCGCGGGTCGCGCGCCACGCGCGAGCGCACCACCGCGCCTTCGTTCAGCCCGGCTTTCGCTGTCTTCGCGCGGCCGCGATGCGCTCGGCGGCGGCGAGGGCCGCCGCCGCGGTGCGATAGGCCTCCGGACCGTCGTAGTACTTCGACACCGGCACCTCGCGCTGGGTGCGCGCGCCCTCGTGGAGCGCGAAGCTCTCGTCGCCGAGCACGACGTCGCACTCGGCGTAGATGCCACCCTCGCGCTCCTCGCGCTCATCGTGGCGATGGAGCAGCCCGCGCACCTCGGCGATGAGCGCGCGGTCCGGGGTCGAGACCATCAGCGAGGTGAGCGCGGCGTGCTCGATACGGAGGATGGGCGCCGCCTCGAGCGGGCGGCCGAGCGCGCGCTTCACGGCCGGAAACAGGATCTTCTCCTCGATGCCGATGTGGCGGAGGAGGATGGCGCGAAACGACGCGTACGCGTCGAGGTCGACCGGCTCGGTATCGGCGGCCTCGAGCAGCGCGTGCAGGCGCTGGTGCTCGTCGTAGAGGTACTCGGTGATGCGCTTCATCGCGGGCGAGCCTGCCCTCCGGCGACGCGCTTGCCAAGCCGACGTTCGGCGCTCGCGCGCCCGGCGGCGACCAGCCGCGCGCTCGCGTAGGCGATCACTGCCCACGCGCCCGCGCGAACCGCGAGCGCGAGGGCAGTGCGCGGCTCGAACGCGCCGCCGCGCGCCACGTGCGCGGCGAACGCGACCGCGAGCGCCGTGGTAGCGCCCGCGAGGAGCCCCGCGAGCCGCGGCGCCCAGCGCGACAGACGCGCGATCGCGACGCCGGCCGCGACGTAGAAAAACCCAGCCAGGAAGTTGAACCAGAGCACGAACGGCACCACCTTTCCGCCGTCCACCTGCCCCGAGAGCACGGCGCCCCCCGCGATGATGGTGACCACGCCGAAGAGCACGACCACGGTCGCGAGCCATCGCGCGCGCACGAGCACGCGCGAGTCCGCGAGGGACGCGGGCGCGGCGGTGCGCTCGGAGGCCATCGGGTGGCTCATGCGCCGCGCGCCGGCCCGCGCCCATGACCCCGGTCACCTGCGGGACCACAGGAACGGAATATGTTTCGTTTTGAAACATATTCTGACTCCTAGGGCGCTCTCGGGGGCTGAGCGCGCGGTCCCGAGCGACCGCACGGAGGTCCATGCCGGCTAGCGTGGCCCGCTGGTGGGCGTGGCTCCTCACCGCGCTCCGCGGCGCGCCGCCCGGAGGCGCAAGCGCGCCGGTGAGCCCGTATCCCTCGCGCGCCGAGCAAGAGGCGAGCGCTCCGATGGTGGGCGAACTCTACCGCGCGCTCGGCGAGGTGATCGATCCCGAGCTCGGGGTCGACATCGTCACGCTCGGGCTCGTGTACGAGGTCCGCCACGACGACGGCCACGTGCAGGTCGTCTTCACGCTCACCACGCGCGGCTGCCCGCTCGAGCACTCGATCCGCGGCGGCATCCACGCCGCGCTCGAGCCGCTCCCCGGCGTGCGCGACGTCTCCGCCAAGCTCGTGTGGAAACCTCGCTGGGATCCGAAGCGCGTCGAGGACGGCGTCTTTTGACCGCCGGTCATGCGAGCCGGGCTGGCTTCGAGGAGTCGGTCCGGCGCGGCCGGCGGCGCGCCGAGGCCTCCGCTCGCGCCGACGGGCGAGGCGCGGTATGGCTGAAGGAAGGGTGATTCGAAGCCATGTATCAAGCAGTCAGTGAGAGCGTCGATCCGGGCCGCCCGGCGGCAGGGTTCCTCGAGGTGTGTGAGCGGCGCGGGCTCGGCGGCGTCGAGCTCGTCTGCGACGCGGCGGGCGAGCCGGCGCGCGCGCGCTCGAACGGCGAGCTCGCGGAGCTCCGCGCGCTCTTCGCCGAGCGTGGGTTTCCCATCGTCGGGATTTACGTCACGAGCCTGGAAGCGCTCGGCCAGCTCGCCACCGCGGAACGCTCGGCGATCGTCTCGGCGCCGATCGTGGCGCCGCGCGGGGTGGTCCCGCTCGAGCGCCTCGCCGAGCTCGACGCGCTCTACGCGAAGGCGGGCGGGCGCCTGCTCGTCTCGCACGGCACGGTCCCGAGCGACGCGGCCGAGCTCGCGCGCGAGCTCGCCGAGCGCGGGCTCGAGCACGTCGCGCTCGCCTGGGAGGTGCGACCACGCGAGGACGAGCTCGCGCGAGCCCCGGAGGTGCTGCGCGCGGCGGGCGAGCGCCTCGAATATGTACGGCTCTTCGGCGGCGGAGCGGAGCAGGCCTCGATGGACGGCCTCGGCGTGGGCTCGTTCATCGTCGCGCTCGGGATGGCCCGCTACGAGGGGCCGCTCGTCGTCTGTCCGACGAGCGGGGAGCACCGCGCGCTCTGGCAGCGCTGGCTCACCTCGTCGAAGTCGATGGGCTGCGGCACCGCCGCGGCGCGCGCCGCCGAGCGGCGCATCCGGATCACGGGAGACTTCTTCCGGGGCCCCGCGCCGGGCAACCGTCGCTCCTGAGGCGCCCGGGCGCCGGCGCGGTTCCGCGCCGAACCGACCCCCACCCTAGCGCTGCTTCGCGGCGCTCCGACGCGTCTTCGCCTGCTTCGGCGCCTGCTTCGGCGCCTGCTTCGACGCCTGCTTCGGCGCCTGCTTCGACGCCTGCTTCGACGCCCGCTTCGGCGCCTGCTTCGACGGAGCAGCGGCGTCGAGGCCGGAGAACGAGAGCCCGCGCTCGAGCTTCGCGCGGCGGCGCTCCACCTCGCGCGCGAGCCGCGCGTTCGCCTCGGGGAGCCGCTTGGCGAGCCGGAGGCCCGGCTTCTTCATCTTCGGATCGGACAGGAGCGCGTAGGTGAGCCAGGGCATCGCGACGGTGACGTCCGAGCGAAGATACACGCTGCCGTGCTTCACGCTCTCGGCGGTGGTCTTGCCCCAGGTGTGGCCCTCGGACGCGGTCGCGCCGGAGAGCGCGCCGTTGTCGGCGACGTCGACGCAGATCTGCACGTCGATGTCGAAGCCCGGCGTCGGCACCTCCAGGATCTGCGAGAGGAGCGGCTCGCCCTGCAGCGTGTAGTTCTTCGGCACGCCGCCGCCGAGCATCCACACCGCGAGCGGCAAGCCGAGCGTCTCGTCGCAGTAGTGCTGCACCGCGGCCATCTCGAAGACATCCGCCGCCGGATCGAGCTCGCAGCGGAAGGCGTCGCCGAGGAGCGCCTTCAGCTTCACGACGTTCAGGAAGATCGAGCCGTCTTGGACCGCGCCGACGAAGATGGGGACGTCGTGGCGGTACGCCGTGGCGAGCAGCGACGGCTCCTTCACGCCGAGCCGCTCCTCGAGCCGCGCGAGCTCCTGGCCGAGGAGGCGGTGGAACTCGGGCGTGGTCATGCGCTTCTGAAAGGCGGGCTTGCTGATGATGGCCGAAAACAGGCGATCGGTGTCGAGCAGCGCCTCCTCGGGAAACGCGAGATCGTAGATGCGGATGACACGCGCCTTCCTCATCGCGAGATCGCCCGCCGCCGGATCGATCTCGCTCACCGCGTGGCCGATCACGCGGTGAGCGTCGTGGTAGAGGTTCGCGCCGGTGGTGGTGATGACGTCGATGAGCCCGCGCTCGATGAGCGGCACGAGGCACGACGAGTGGAGCCCGGCCGGCGTCATCGCGCCCGCGAGGGTGAGGAAGGTCGCCGCGCGCCGCTCGACCGTCGCGCGCATGAGCTCGTAGGCGAGCCGGAGGCTTCGCCCCGCGTAGGCCGGGAACTTGTCGGTCACGATCTCGGCCGGGCGCTCGTCGCCACGGATGGCGGAGGGGCGCACGCGGCGCGCTTGGTCGAGGTGCCGGCGGAGGGGGTGCGTCATGGCGCGCGAGTATGGCCGCGAGCCATGGCGCCGCGCCAGCGGGGGGCGGCCCGAGCCGGCCTACGAGGCGGGCTCGAGCGCGCCCGGCAGGATTCGAACCTGCGACTTCCAGCTCCGGAGGCTGGCGCTCTATCCAGCTGAGCTACGGGCGCCCGGCCGCGACTCGTAGCGCAGTCGCGCCGTCCGCGCGAGGGAGAACCGACCGCGGCGCGGCTCGAATTGCTCCCCTGCGGCGGCGCCAAGGCCCCGTGCCGCAGCGCGGCAAGCGAGAAATTCCCTTACAACGCGCTGCGTTGCAGGATTTCTGATGCCACACCGCCGGCCGGCCGGGCGTATGATGCGGGCCACACGTTGGCTCGCTCGGGTCGAGTCGCAAGCCCGGAGGCACACAACATGGGTCGTTTACGTTCAGGAACCAGTGCGGTCTTCACGCTCGCTCTCCTCGGAGGCCTCTCGCTCCTCGCGCCGGCCGGCTGCGGCGGCGGAGACGAGTCGTCGGGTGACGGCTCGGGCACCGGCGGCGCGAGCAGCGACGCGGGCAGCGACGCCGACACCGACGCCGAGCAGCCCGACGGAGGGCAACAGACGAACTGCAACCACGACGGGGTCGTCCAGGCGCCCGAGGAGTGCGACGACGGCAACGACGATCCCAACGACGGCTGCAACAACGAGTGCAGCTTCAGCTGCCGCAAGGATTCGAACTGCGACGACGGTGACCCGTGCAACGGCGCCGAGGCGTGCGACCTCGCTACGCACACCTGCGGCTCGCCAGGCCAGGCGGCCAACGGCACGAGCTGCGGCACCGACCAGGTATGCCACGACGGCGTCTGCTCGGACGTGAAGTGCGGCGACGGCTTCATCGACCAGGGAGAGGAGTGCGACGACGGCAACGTCACCCTGGGCGACGGCTGCGACTCCTGTAAGTTCTCCTGCCTCTCGACGGACGCGACGCGAAACTGCGCCTCGACGAGCGAGTGCGTCGAAAGCGGCACCTGCGACGACGGCGCGCACACCTGCGCCGCGGGCGCGAACAAGGCGAACGGCACCGCCTGCACCGGCGGTACCTGCCAGGACGGCGCGTGCAAGCCAGCGTCGTGCGGCGACGGCCACCTCGACTCCGGAGAGGACTGCGATTTCGGCCCCGCGAACGGCGCGGATACCGGCTGCGAGGTAGACTGCAAGTTCTCGTGCACCAAGACCCCCGACTCCTGCGTGACGGGCGATCTCTGCGGCGGCACCAACACCTGCACGACGGTGACCGTCGGCGGCGCGACCGGGCAGGCCTGCCGGACCGGGACGCCGCTCGGCGACGGCGTCTCGTGCGGCTCGAACGGAGAGACCTGCAAGAGCGGCGTCTGCACCACGGCCTCCTGCGGTGACGGCGTCAAGAACGCGGGCGAGGACTGCGATCTCGGCGGCAACAACTCGGCGGCCAACGGCTGCCTGCCCGGCAGCTGCAAGTTCGCGTGCAATTCGGCGGCGGACTGCTCGGACGGCAACTCGTGCAACGGCGCCGAGTCCTGCACGACCAGCAGCTCGGGTGGTCAGACGGTGAAGAAGTGCGCGGCGGGCACCAACGCCGCCAGTTGCACCGCGTGCGCGGGCGGAGGCGTGTGCCAGAGCGGCGCCTGCGCCTCGTCGACCTGCGGTGACGGCTGCGTCGACTCGACGAAGGGTGAACAGTGCGAGCCGCCCGGCAGCGCCACCTGCGACGCGCAGTGCCACACCATCACGGCGGCCGCGTGCGGCAACGGTACGCGCGAGGCGGGCGAGCAGTGCGACGACGGCAACACCACGAACCTCGACGGCTGCGACGCGACCTGCAAGTTCGAGCAGGATCACCGCGTCACGTACCTCAAGATGCAGTGGGCCAAGGACAGCGGCGCGAATGCGTACTGCACGGCGAACGCGCTCGGCGGCGCGATCAAGAGCGCGGCGCAGGGGCAGCTCCAGGACGCGCTCGACAAGGGGGTCGCGGACGGCAGCATCTCGGTGCTCGCCCAGTTCCTCGATCTCGATGACCTCTCGGGCACGGCGGACTCGGCGGTCAAGGTCGGGTTCATGAGCGGGACTCCGCTCCTTCCGGGCGGCGTGACGTATCCGGGCGGCGCCGGCGCCACGACCGACCTCGACTGGTGGTACACGGCCGACCCGCTCTCCCTCGACGCGAACCGCAGACCCACCGGTACCCTCTCGGGCAGCATCGCCGGCAGCGTGCTCAGCGTCGGCCCGGGCAACATCACGCTGACCATCTCGATCAGCGGCTCGCCGGCCCCGCTCCAGATCTCGCAGGGCAAGGTACAGGTGAAGCTCGGCTCCACCTCGACGCCGACGACCTCGACCGGAAACCCGCCCGGGCACCTCGCGAGCGAGCACCTCGACCCCGCGCTCACGAGCTTCCAGACCGGCGGCACGCAGAACGACAACGGCGCCGGCAAGCTCTGCGGCAACGTGAGCGCGTACTCGATGTCGAAGGTGATGCTCACCGACGGGATCACCGGCGTGTGCTCGGCGTACAACGCGAACAACTCACTCCTCGATCTCATCGTGGGCGGGTGCAGGGTGCTCGTCTTCGTCGAGGCGGTCGCCCCCACCCAGCCCGATCAGTCCGACCCCGCCAAGATCCCCGCCGGCACCACGCCGCCCTATAAGTTCAGCGCGGGAGCGAACAAGCAGGTCAACGGCTGCAAGGACAAGAACGGCAAGACGGTCCCGCTCGACGCCTGCCTCCAGGCGGCGGGGTACTCGTCGTACTTCAAGCTCGCGACCGACCGCGTGATCATCAAGTAGGCGCGCGAGCCGCAAGCGAGAGCGCCTGCCGAGGCCGCGGCCCGCGAGGTCGCGGCCTCGGCGCATTTCGGGCGGGCCGGGCTCCCCCGCGAGGAGTAACCTGGGCTCGGCGCGCGGGCTCGACGCGCGCTCGAATCCCCCGCACGCCCTCCCGGATGACGACGCCTCCGCCTCGCCCCCGCATCGCTCCGGACGCCGCGCGGCTCGCGCTGGTCCCCGTCGAGCGCCACGAGTGCGTGCTCGGCGCGTATCAGCGCGCCGCGAGCGCGGTCCGCACCCCCGAGCTCTCGCGCGCCGGCTACGCGCTCACCCGCCGCGCCTCCGGCGGCCCGGCGCTCATCGTGGGCCCGGGGACGCTCCACCTGGCGCTCGCGCTGCCGAGCCCGGGCGCGCTCACCGACTGCCCGGACGACCGCCTGCTGAACCGTTACGTCCGCCCGCTGCTCCGCGCGCTCCGGCGGGCCGGCGTGCGCGCGAGCTACTTCGGCCGCGACTGGGTGAGCGCGGACCACCGCCCGATCGCCTGGGTCGGCTTCGCGCTCTACGACGACCGCGCGGCGTGGGTCGAGGCGATCCTCCCCGTCTCGCACTCCTTCTTGCTCCCGGCGCGCTTCGATGGCTACCCGCTCCGCGCGCTCGATCCGTTCCTCGGCGCGATCCCCGCGACGCTCGAGACGATGCGCGGCGCGCCGCTCGACCCCGCCGAGCTCACGCGCCTCATCGTCGAAGAGTACGCGAAGGCCTACGGCGACCTCGCCCCCGGCGACTTCACGAACGCCGAGCTCCGCCCGGACGCCGTCGACGCGCGCCCGCCGTGGGATGTGGTGTTGGAGGAGGCGATTGGCTTCATCGGCGCGGCCGGCGGCGCGGCCCCCGAGCTCGGCGGAGATCTCTTCGCGTCCGAGGGCGCGGCCCGACGGCTCTCGGCGCTGCTCGCGGGCGTGCTCCGCGGCGAGCTCGCCACCGACGACGAGACGCTCGACGCCGCGTGCTACGAGCTCGCGCGGAGCGAGGTCATCGACGGGGTGCGAGATCTCCACACCATCATCCGCGCCATCCGCCGCGTCGCCGAGGGCGCGGGCCCTGCGGCGAGCGACGGCTCGAGTCGCGCTCGCTAGCCGGCCCGGGCGTCGCGACGCGCCACCGCCTCGAGGCGCCCGCCGGGCCCGGGATACCCCGGCCGGGCAAGCGAGCCGGGCCGGACCGCGCGCGACCGCCCGGGTGGCGCAAGATCCTGACCGTTCACGCCGCGCGACGTGACATCATGCTCGAGCAGCAAGGGGAAGGATGGCCATGGGAACTCGACGCTCACGGATCGGCACGCTCACGCTCGGCGCCTTCGGGCTCGCGCTCCTCGCACCATCGGTCGCGCGCGCGGCGGATTTCTACGTCGACCCCGCGGCGGGCTCGGACGCGGGTGACGGCAGCTCCGCGAAACCTTGGAAGACGCTCGAGCAGGTGGTGAAGAGCGGCGCGTTCGGCTCGACCATCGCCGCCGGCGACACCGTGTGGCTCCGCAGCGGTTCGCACGGCGCGCCTTCGCTCGGCGCCGGGGACTACGCGCCGCCGATCGTGCTCGCGGCCGCGCCCGGCGCCACACCGACCGCAAGCAAGCTCACCTTCAAGGGAACCAAGGGGGTCACCGTGCGCGGCCTCACGGTGAGCCCGTCCTTCGACGGCGCCGCGGGAGGCGGGACGCTCATCACCATCGACGGCGCGAGCGCGCGCATCACCATCGACGGCGCGAAGCTCTTCAGCGTCCCTGACGCGAGCGGATGGGGCGCGAGCGACTGGATCGACGTCGCGAGCAGCGGGATCAGCGTCGCGGGGGCGGACGTGACCATCGCGAACTGCGAGCTCGAGAACGTGCGCTTCGGGATCAGCGTCTCCGGGCCCCGCGCGCGCATCGACAGGAACCGCGTGGTTGGGTTCTCCGCCGACGGCCTCCGCGGGCTCGGCGACGACGGCGTCTTTCAGTACAACGTCGTGAAAGACTGCTACGTGGGCGACGACGACGGCGACGGCAACCACGACGACGGGTTCCAGAGCTGGTCGGTGGGCTCGGGCGGCGTCGGCACCGGCGCCGTGAAGGGCGTCGTGCTCCGCGGCAACGTGTTCATCAACCGCTCGGATCCGAACCAACCGCTCCAGGCCACGATGCAGGGCATCGGCTGCTTCGACGGCTTCTTCGAGGGCTGGGTGGTCGAGAACAACGTGGTCATCACCGATCACTGGCACGGGATCAGCTTCTACGGGATGAGGGACTCCCGGATCGTGAACAACACCGTCATCGACGTGAACGATCGCACGCCCGGTCCGCCCTGGATCATGGTGACCGCTCACAAGGACGGCACCCCGAGCGAGAACGTCGTGGTCCGAAACAACCTCGCGACCGCGTTCAAGGTGAGCGGCACGAACGTCACGGAGGACCACGACACGAAGCTCACCGACCTCGCCGCGTTTTTCGTGGATCCGGCGAGCTTCGATCTCCATCTCCTCCCGAACGCGCCCGCGGTCGACACCGGGAGCGCGGAGCTCGCCCCGCCGCTCGACGCGGACGGGATCGCGCGGCCGCAGGGCGCCGGCGTCGATCTCGGCGCCTACGAGTGGCACGATCCGTCGGTCGAGCCGGCCGACGGCGGGGTGAGCGGAGCGGGCGGCGCTGCGGGCCGCGACGGAGGCACGGCGAGCGGCGGCGCGGCCAGCGGCGGCGCGGCCAGCGGCGGCGCGGCCAGCGGCGGCGCGGCCAGCGGCGGCGCGGCGAACGGGCCGGGGGACGCCTCGACCGGCGGAACCACGGGCGGCGGCGCCGCGGAGGACTCATCGGGCTGCGGCTGCCGGCTCGCTCCTGCCAGCCGCTCGAGCGCGGCGGCGCTCGCGCTCGCCGCGGCGCTCGCGCTCGCCGCGCGCCGACGACGGCGCGGCTAGTCCGCGAGCAGCCGCTCGATGCGGAGCAGCTCGCCGAGCGACCACGCCTGGAACGGACAGCCGCGCGGCGTCAGCGGCGGCTCCGCGTCGGCGATCTCGGGCAAGTGACCGACGCCCCAGGCGTCGAGCGCGGCGCGGAGCGGCGCGAGGAAGCGCCGCCGTGCCTCGTCCCGGCTCTTGCCCACGCGGAGCCACGCCTCGACGAACGGCCCCATGAGCCACGGCCACACGGTGCCTTGATGGTACGCCGAGTCGCGCTCGAACACGCCGCCCTCATAACGCGCGCGGTACCCGGGCTCGCCCGGCGCGAGGCTGCGGAGCCCGAGCGGCGTCACGAGCGCCTCCTCGACCCGCTCGACCACCCGGCGCGCACGCTCACCCGCGAGGAGCGCGTGCGGCAGGCCGCCGACCGCGAAGATCTGGTTCGGCCGGAGCGCGGCGTCGTCGGGCTCGAGCACGTCGAAGAGGCAGCCCTGCTCGGCGTTCCAGAAGCGCGCGCCAAAGCTCGCGACCCCGCGCTCGTACGGCGCGCGCCAGCGCTCGTCGAGCTCGGCCCCGATCGCGAGCGCGTTGATCCAGAGCGCCTGGACCTCCACCGGCTTGCCGATGCGCGGGGTGACCACGTAGTCGCCGATCTTGGCGTCCATCCAGGTGAGCTGCACGCCGGGCTCGCCCGCGCGGAGGAGCGCGTCTCGCGGATCCATGCGGATCCCATAGCGGGTGCCCCGCGTGTAGCCGTCGAGGATCGCCGAGACGGCGGCGCAGAGCGCGCCGCGCTGTTCGGGGCGGACCGCGCCCGGCGCCGCGCGGAGGAGCTCCGCCACCGCGATCACGTACCAGAGCGAGGCGTCCACGGAGTTGTACTCGGGGGCCTCGCCGTGGTCGGGGAAGCGATTCGGCAGCATGCCCTCGCTCACCGCGCCCGCCCACTCGACCAAGATGTCGCGCGCATCGTCGAAGCGTCCGGTCGCCAAGGCGAGCCCGCGCAGCGAGATGAAGGTGTCGCGACCCCAGTCGCCGAACCACGGGTAGCCGGCGATGATGGTGCGCCCGGCGCCACGACGTACCAGGTACGCGTCCGCCGCGCGCGCCACGCGCGACGGGAACGCGCCGCGACGAGCGCGCTCGCGGTCGCGCAGGCGCGCCGCGAGGTTCCGCGCCGGACCGACCAGCAGCTCCTCGGCCTCCGGAGACTTCATGGCGAAGACCAGCGTGGCCGGACCCTGGTCGAGCTCCCAGGTGAAGACGCCGGGTGAGGCCAGATCCTCGGTCGCGTCGAGCCCGCGCGCGTGCTCTTCGGCGTAGAGGAAGTTCCGATACCAGTCGGGGGCGTGCGCGTAGACGCCGTCGGAGAGCACGACGAGCTCGGGAACCCCGTCATAAGGGCGGAACTCGAGCCGCTCGCCGCGCCGCTCGGGCTCGAAACGAAACGCGCCGTTCTCGCGCATGAGCGCGTGGAAGTCGCGCCCGGCGAGCAGCGGCCGCACCTCGAGCGTGACGGGCGCGTCGCGCGCGAGCGGCGCGGACCGAGCCGCGCTCCACGAGAGCACCACGAGCGGCGCGCCGTGCACCATGAAGAGCTCGTGCTCGAGTCTGAGGCCATCCACGTCGAAGGTGAAGGTCGGCCAGGGCTCGGCCGCGAAGCTCTCGAGCCGCGAGGCGCCGTCCGGGAACACGACGCCGGGCGCGTAGCGCTGCGCGGAGAGCGCGCGCCGACCGCGAGCGGTCGTGAGCCACGCCTCGAGCCCCGACACGAGCATCCGCCGATCGGCGGGCGGGCTCGCCGCGGCGACCAGGAGCCCGTGGTAGCGCCGCGTGCGAAAGAGCTCGGTGGTCCCGGAGGCAAAGCCACCGAGCCCGTCGGGCTCGAGCCACTCGCGAGGTCTTGCCGGAGCGGAAGTCATCCGTCACCCCGAGGTTACCTCGCCGCGCGCCGGCCGAGGCCGAGGCGTCGAGGTGCGAAGCACGGTTCGCGTGGCAACCGCGTCGCGCGGCTGTGCCCGCCGGGCCACGGCTCCGGAGGCCGGGACCCCGGGAACCTCGAGAAGTTCCGGCGATTCGCCCTGGCACGGCTCGTGCTGATGCCCTCCGCATGACGAACACGAAGACGACGCCCCGGACGCCATGGCTCGCCGTGCTGTCCGTCTACGAGCTCCGCCGGCTGCTCAGCGAGGTGCGCGCCACCGGCAAGCTGCCTCCGCGGGCGGAGGCCGCCCTCCGCGTCGCGCCGCGGCGGCGCGCCCGGCGGCCCCGCGCCGAACCGACGACACTTCAATAGTAAATCATCTAATATACTGTTACCATTCGAGCACGGGCGGGCCGCTGCGTTCGAGGTCGGGCGGCAGCGGCACGCTGGGCCGCTCGGGGCCCAGGTACTCGAAGCGCTCGCCCGCGACGCCGATGAGGTCGCCGGGGCGCACCGGGGCCGAGCCGACGCGGCGTCCGTTCAGCGTGGTACCGTCGCGTGAGCCGAGGTCCTCCAGGGTGAGCAACCCACTCACGCTCCCGCGGACGCGGAAGTGACGCGGCTCCGCGCGGTGGCTGCCGAGCCGCACGTTCGCCTCGGGAGACGAGCCGAACACCTGACTCTCCGTGAGCGGGAACCGGATCACCGCCCCCGCGCGCCACCCCTCGCGCACCGCGAGCGCCGCGACGCCGAGCTCGCCGTCCGCGCAGCTCTCGAGCGCGCGGACGAGCGCGTCGGCGGTCGCGAAGCGGGCCGCGGGGTCCTTCTCGAGGCAGCGGAGGACGAGCGCGTCGAGCGCCGGGCCGATGCCGCGCGCGCGGCTGCTCGGGAGCGGCGGGTTCACGCTCTGGATCTCGAGCAGGAGCTGCCCGGGGTGCGCCGACCGGAACGGGCGGACCCCGGTGAGCGCCTCGTAGAGCGTGACCCCGATCGACCAGATGTCGCTGGTCACCGTCACCGACGCGGCGTGCGAGAGCTGCTCGGGCGACATGTACGGCAGCGAGCCCAGGAGATCGCCCGAGCGGGTGAGCGTCTCGTAGTCGCTGGTCCCCTTGGCGATGCCAAAATCGAGCAGCTTTACCGTGGCCCTGCCGCGATGGACGTGGAGAAACACGTTCTGCGGCTTGAGGTCGCGGTGGATCAGCCGCTCGGCGTGGGCGTGCGCGGCTCCGGTGGCGATCTCGAGGCCGATCCCGACCGCGTCGCCTGGCGGGAGCGGGCCGCCGCACTCGGCCAGGTACGCGCCGAGATCCATGCCGCGGAGCCGCTCCATCACGATGAACGGGACCCCGGGCTCGAGCACGCCGAGGTCGTGGATACGGACGCTGTGCGGGCTGTCTATCCGCGCGAGCGCGCGCGCCTCGTGGAAGAAGCGCTGCCGCGAGGCCTGCGAGAGGGCCGTCGCGAGACGCGGCTTCAAGAGCGTGAGCGCCTCCGGATCCGCCATGGCGAGCTCCGCGCGCAAGAGCAGCTTGAGCGCGACCTCGCGCCCGAGCCGCTCGTCGTGGGCGGCATACACGACGCCGAGGCCGCCGCGCCCGAGCTCCTCTTTGAGGACGTAGCGCCCCTCGATGACCTTGGCGATGTCCACGCGCACCCTCGGAGGAGCTCAGCCTGGCTCACGCAGTGGGAAAATCAAGGACATGGCCCGCTCTCCGGGCTCGGCGGCGGCACGGTGGGCGCGCCCGCCGCGAAGCTCGCGAGAAAGCAGCGGTACTGCCGCTTCGGCCCCTCCGTCTGGAAGATGACCTCGTGGCCGTCCTCGACGCCGTCCTCGCGAGCTTGCACGACGACTGCGGTCGTCTCGGGATCGATGTTGGCGCGCGCCGGGAGCGCCACCCGCGCTCGGCCCGAGAACGGGAGGCGCGCGGCCAGCGTCGGGAACGTCGCAATCTCGGGCGTGTCCTCGTCGAGCGCCTCACCGGCCAGATCGAGGCCGAGCGAGAGGCTGGTCGCCTGGGAGATGGTCGGCATGATGTAGTGATCGACGATGCCCTGCACCATGAGCACGCTCGTCGGCGTGCCCTCGCGCGGCGCGTGGACGACATAGGGCGCGTAGACCGGGGGATCGGCCGGCTCCGCCGCCCACTGGAAGAGGTTCAGCGCCGGATCCTGCTCGGTGAGCGAGTACTGCCCCGCCACGCCGAGCAGGAGCTCGGCCGGGCCCTTCACCGGCACCGGGTGGAGCTTGTAGAGCACGTTCTCGATGTAGCTCCCGCCCGCGCCGCTCAAGATGGCGGCGTGAAATCCGGGCTCCACCGCGAGGGTGAGGGGCGCGATCGTCCCGCCCATGCTGTGGCCCATGAGCGCGAGCCGGCTCGCGTCGAAGCGCACCGGCGCGCCACCGGTGTCGAGCCCAGGGCACGACGAGGCGTCGAACGAGAGCGCCGCGAGCACGTGCGCCTGGAGCGCGAGCTCGGCGGCGGACTGCCGGACGTTGTCGCGGAGCGCCGCGGGGTTCGTGATGTTGAACATCAGGAACTGCTCGTCGCGGGCCGTGACGTTGCGGAGCCCGCCGTGGGGGCCATCGACGCTCGCGCCCGCCCAGCCGACCCGGGCGAACTCGAGCGCCGGCCCGGTACCGGGCTCGAGCGCGGGCTCTCCGGTCGCGGGCTGCACGCCGCGATCGACGAGGGGGCGATCGCCGCCGGCGCCGGTGCGGCTGAGGAGCACGATCGGGAAGCCGGCCGGCGGCATCTTCCCGCGCGGCACCGTGACCACCAGGCGCGCGGGCTCGTCGCGCTGGAAGATGGGCGCGCCCGCGTCGTCGAAGCGCCAGTCCCCCCCGACCTCATTGAAGGGCGGCGTGCCGCTCTGGTAGTCGGGCATGTCGATGGTGGACGAGAACACGCAGAAGTCGTCGAAGGTCTCGTCCGCTCGAAACGGCTCGACCGGCCGAGGGAGCGGGCGCGCGAGCATGGCCGCTCGCACCGCCGCGAGACCCGCCACCGGGTCGTCGGTGGTGAACACGGCGAGACCGGCGAGCGAGCTCGAGGGGACGCCGAGCTCGGCGAGCCGCGCGAGCGCGTCCGAGTGCTCCTCCGCGACGGCCGCGCTCATCCCCTCGGGCACGCGCCCCGCGATGAGCTCCGCGAGCGAACGCGGGACCCCGAGCGACGCGCCCGCGGCGTCGCGCACGGTGCGCCTGACCACCGCGGCGTAGCGCGCCCGCGGCGCGAGCGGGCGCCCTTGGAGCGGGCTCAAGGCGAGCAGGTTGGGCGCGCCGAAGGGCCCGCCGTCCGCATCGAAGTGCACGCGCACCGGCGCGCGCTCGCCGCTCGCGAGGTTCACCAGGAAGACCCCCGCCTCGGGCGCGAGGCTCGCCGAGAAATCCGCCTCGACGCTCCGTTCGAGCGGGCCGTCGAGCGCGAAGTAGACGCCGGCGGTGGTCGCGAATCCGCGCGCGTCGCGCTCCGCGAGCGCGATGGTCTTCTGGAGGAACACCGAGCCCTCGGCGCGCGGGAACCCGGAGAGATCGGGCCGGCCCTCGGCGGTCAGGCGCGCGTCGTCCGGGAACGGCCGCGCGTAAAAATCGCCGGTCGCCGCGTAGTCGGCGCGGACGCGCGTCGGCGTCCGAGCGGCTTCGTCGCTCGCTGGCGAGCACGCCGCGGCGGTGAGGGCGAGCCCCGAAGCGAGCACCACGAGCCGCACGCGAAGGACGATACCACGGGCTCGGTCACGGAAGTTCCGCTCGCAGCGGCGAGGCGAAACCGGGTATGATGCGCGCATCGTGGCGACGGTTCGGTTCGCTCGGCTCGCGCTCACCTCGGCGAGCGCGCTGCTCTACGCGTCTGTGTCTGCGTCTGCGTTGGCGGCGCTGGTCGGGTGCAGCTCGCCGAACGGAACGGCCAGCAACGAGCTGCCGGCCCCGGAGGCCGGCGCCGAAGCGGGCGGAGCGGGCGGTCGAGCAGGCGCCGGCGGCGCACCGGCCACCGGCGGCGCCGCCGGGGTGAGCGGCTCGGCTGGTGGGGGCGGCGTGGCCGGCGGCGCGAGCGGCTGCACGCCCGGAACGACGCAGGACCTCGGCGAGTGCGGCAACTGCGGCGCGAACCGCCAGACGTGTCTGGACGACGGCACCTGGGGCCCCGCGAGCTGCGCCGACGAGGGCGCGTGCCACCCGAACGACACCGAAGACCAGGCCTGCGGCAACTGCGGCAAGCGGACGCGCACCTGCCAGAGCGACTGCACCTGGGGCGACTACGGCGCGTGCGGCGGCGAGAAGGCGTGCTCGCCCGGCACGAAGCAGCCGGGCGGCTGCGACCCCTGCGCGGAGCAGACGTGCGGGAACGACTGCCAGTGGGGCGCGTGCGCGCTCGCGGCAGGCAACGCGTGCGAGTACAAGGCCGGGACCAACTGGCGCTGCTGCGGGGGCTCGTCGTGGCAGTTCTGCCTCTCGAGCTGCCAGTGGAGCACCGCCTGCGCGAACTGCAGCGGTTGCGGCTGCTGAGGCGCGCCGAACGCGTCCTCACGCGCCGCCGGCCGCGCCGAACCGGCATCATCCGTGCTGACACCTCGGGGTTGCTCCCCGCTATGCGCTGCGATAGGTGCCCGGCATGACCTTCGAAGCCCCCACGCATGGTGACGCCGTCCGCATGAACTCCGGCAAGCTCGAGGTGCCGAACCAGCCGATTTTGCCCTTCATCGAGGGAGACGGCACCGGCCCGGACATCTGGCGCGCGTCGCAGGCGGTGCTCGACGCGGCGGTCGCCAAGGCCTACGGCGGCAAGAAGAAGATCGCCTGGTATGAGGTCTACGCCGGCGAGAAGGCCAAGAAGAAGTTCGACGACTGGCTCCCCGACGAGACGGTGGCGGCGTACCGGAAGTATCTGGTCGGCATCAAGGGGCCGCTCACGACCCCGGTCGGCAAGGGCATCCGCTCGCTGAACGTCGCGCTCCGCCAACAGCTGGATCTCTACGTGTGCCTGCGCCCGGTGCGCTGGTTCACCAACGTGCCGAGCCCGGTGAAGAAGCCGGGGGACGTGGACATCGTCATCTTCCGCGAGAACACCGAGGACATCTACGCCGGGGTCGAGTGGCAGGCCGAGTCGCCCGAGGCGAAGCGGCTCATCGATTTTCTCCAGAAGGAGATGGGCGTGAAGAAGATCCGCTTCCCCGAGACGAGCGGGATCGGCATCAAGCCCGTGTCGCGAGAGGGCACCGAGCGGCTGGTCCGCGCGGCCATCGAGTACGCGCTCCGCGAGAAGCGCTCGAACGTGGCGCTCGTGCACAAGGGCAACATCATGAAGTTCACCGAGGGCGGCTTCCGCGACTGGGGCTACGCGCTCGCCAAGCGCGAGTTCCGGAGCCAGATCGTGACCGAGCGCGAGAGCTGGATCTTCGGCAACCTCGAGAAGAACCCGAAGCTCACCGCCGAGGAGAACGCCAAGCTGGTCGAGCCCGGGTACGACATGGCGCCGCCCGAGTCGCAGGCCGAGCTCCGCGCCGAGGTCGAGGCGGCGATGAAGCTCCTGCCCACCCATGGCGACGGTAAGTGGAGAGCGATGCTGCTCATCCGCGACAGCATCGCGGACATCACGCTCCAGCAGGTCCTGACCCGCGCCAAGGAGTTCAGCGTGATCGCCACCATGAACCTGAACGGCGACTACCTCTCCGACGCGCTCGCGGCGCAGGTCGGCGGCATCGGCATCGCGCCCGGCGGCAACATCAACTACGACACCGGCCACGCGATCTTCGAGGCGACCCACGGCACCGCGCCGAAGTACGCCGGCCTCGACAAGGTGAACCCCGGCTCGGTCATCCTGAGCGGCGAGATGATGCTCCGCCACCTGGGCTGGACGGAGGCCGCCGAGCTCGTCATCCGCGGCATCGATGGCGCCATCGGCTCGAAGACGGTCACCTATGATTTCGCGCGCCTCATGGACGGCGCGAGAGAGGTGAAGTGCTCGGAGTTCGGCAAGGCGATCATCGAGCACATGAGCTGACCCTCATCGAGCGAGGGGATGCCGGGGCGGCGCGGCCGGCGGCGCAGGCGCGCGCTACCCGCCCGCCTGCTTGGTCTCGAGTGCTTCCCAGCGCGCCATGAGCCGGCTCGCGTCGGCGCGCGCGGCCTCGAGCTCAGCGGTCACCTGCTGCACCTCGGCGCCGCCGCCCGCGTAGAGCGCCGGATCGGCGAGCTTCGCGGTGAGCGTCTCGACGCGCGCTTCGGCGAGGGTGATGGCGTCGGGGAGCGCCTCGAGCTCCTTCGCCTCGGCGAAGGTGAGCTTCCTCGGCGCGGGTACGCGCTCGGCGCGCGCGGGGGCGCTCGATGCGCGCGGCGCGCTCGCTACCGCCCGCTGCTTCTCGGCGAGCTTCGCCTCCTCGCGGAGGCGCCGGTACGTCTCGTAGCTGCCCGGGTAGCGCACCACTCTCCCCTCGCCCTCGAAGGCGAGGATCGAGGTCGCCACGCGGTCGAGAAACCAGCGATCGTGCGTCACCACGATGGCGGTCGCGCCCGAGTCGACCAGCAAGCTCTCGACCGCCGCGAGCGTCGCGACGTCGAGATCGTTGGTCGGCTCGTCGAGGATGAGGAGGTTCGAGGGTTGACGCAGGAGTCGCGCCAGCGCGACGCGCGCCCGCTCGCCGCCCGAGAGCGAGCCGACCGGCTGGCGCTGCCGCTGCCCGTCGAACCCGAAGCGCTCGAGATAGGTGCGCGGCTCGATCACCTCGCCGCCGAGCTCGATCCGCGATTTGTCACCCGCGACGTTCTCGAACACGCTCTTCTCGTCATCGAGATCGCTCCGCTGCTGGTCGAAATACGCGATGCGCGTGTTCGCACCGACCACCACGCGTCCCGCCTCGGGTTCGAGCTCGCCGGTGATCGCGCGGAGCAGGGTCGTCTTGCCGGTGCCGTTCTTGCCGATGACGCCGAGCCGCTCGCCTTGGGTGAGGAAGAGATCGAGGCCGGCGACCAGCCGGCGACCCGCGAGCGAGAGCGCGAGCTCACGGAGCTCGAGGATGGTCTTGCCGCTCCGGGTGACGTCCACCTCGAAGCTCACCGAGCGCTCGGCTCTCGGCGCGGCGATCGCCTTGGCCGCCTCGGCGCGCTCGATGCGCGCCTTCTGCTTGGTGCCGCGCGCCTTCGGCTGTCGCCGCAGCCACTCGAGCTCGCGCCGGAGGAAGTTCTGCCGGTTCTGCTCGACCCGCGCCGCGTGGGCCAGACGCTCCGCCTTCTGCGCGAGGTAGAGCTCGTAGCCCCCGTCGTAGGAGAACACCTGACCGCCGGTGACCTCGATGGTGCGGGTCGCGACGCGGTCGAGCAAGTAGCGATCGTGCGTGATGAGGAGGAGCGCGCCCTGATACTCGTCCTCGAGGAACGACTCGAGCCACTCGATGGTGCCGGCGTCGAGGTGGTTGGTCGGCTCGTCGAGGAGCGCGAGGTGCGGCCGCGCGATGAGGATGCGCGCGAGCGCGACCCGTCGCTGCTCGCCGCCGCTCAGCTCGGAGACGGGCGCGTCCGGGCGCTCCACGCCGAGGCTGCCGAGCAGGGAGTCCACCCGGTGCTCTTGCTGCCAGCCGCCGAGCCGCTCGACGTCTTCCGCGGCGGCCGCCTGCTCGGCGAGGAGCAGGTCGAGGTCGCCCGCCGCGGTGGCGAGCGCGCGCGCGGCCCCCTCGTGGCGCTCGACCGCCGCGCGCCACGAGGCGAGCCCGGCCATCACCGCCTCACGCGCGGTGGGAGCGCCGTCGAAGCGCGGCACTTGATCCAGGTACTCGATGGTGGCGCCGCGGCGCCGCGAGAGCTCGCCGGAGTCTGCGTCCTCCCGCCCGGCGAGGATCCGCGCGAGCGTGCTCTTGCCCGCGCCGTTCAGCCCCACCACGCCGATGCGCTCGCCGGTGCGAATCGTGAGCTCGACGTCGGCGAGGACGACGTCCGCGCCGTAGGATTTTCGGAGGTGCTTGGCTGAGAGGATCGGCACGGCGCGGGAGCCCGCGGCCCTCGCGTCAGGGGTTGACCACGAAGCGTCGCTCGCCATTCTCGAAGAAGGCGACGATCTGCCGCGCCGCGGCGAGCCCGGCGTTCACGTTCGCCTCGCTCGTCTGGGCGCCCATCTTGTTCGGCGTCACGTAGACCTGCGCGGCGTGCTTCTCACGCATGACGGCGAGGGTCGCGTCGCTCGGGGCCACGTCGGCCACGTAGCGGAAGTCCGCCCGCGACGCGAGCACCTCGAGGAGCCCCGCCTCGTCGATGACCTCTTTTCGCGCGGTGTTCACCAGGGTGGCGCCCTTCGGCATCTCGAGGAGCCTCGCCTTGCCGATCGAGCCGCGCGTCTCCGGGGTGGCCGGGATGTGGAGCGACACGTAGCGCGAGCGCTGGTAGAGCGCGTCCACCGAGTCGACCGGCTCGACTCCGGCGGCTCGGATCTGCTCGGCCGTCACGAACGGATCGAACGCGAGCACCTTCATGCCGAACCCCGCCGCGATGCCGGCGACCGCGCGGCCGACCGCGCCGAAGGCGTGGATGCCGAGCGTCTTGCCGCGGAGCTCGGTGCCGCTCTTTCCGTCGAACTGGCCGCGCGCGCTGTAGACCATCATCGCGAGCGCGAGCTCGGCGACCGCGTTGGCGTTCTGCCCGGGGGTGTTCATCACCGCCACGCCGCGCGCCTTGGCCGTCGCCAAATCGACGTTGTCGTAGCCCGCGCCCGCCCGCACCACGAGCGCGAGCCGCTCGGCGCCCGCGAGCACCTCGGCGTCGATGACGTCGCTGCGGATGATCATCGCGTCCGCGCGCTTCGCAGCGGCGATCAGCGCCTCCTTGCCCGCGTACTTCTCGAGCAGCTCGACCTCGTAGCTCGCCGCCTTCAAGATGGCTGCGATCTGGTCGCGAGCGTCGGCGGAGAACGGCTTCTCGGTGGCAATCAGGACGTGCTTCGACACGGTATGGCTCCTCGGCTGGGCGGTTCGTTACCGCGCCGGGCACGGCCCCGCAACCCGCCGCGAGCCGGAAAATGCGCGTCGGCCCGGCGCGTCGATTCCGCGCCGGGCCGACCATCCCCCCTCGACCCCGGCCTCAACCGAGGAGCTCGGCGACCGTCTCGCGCTCGCCGACCAGCTCCTCGTTGGTCGCGGCGAGCTTCTGCTTGGCGAACTCGCCCATCTCGAAGCCCCTCACGACCTCGTAGCTCCCGGGCGCGGTCGTCTTCACGGGGACACCGGCCCAGATGTCCTTCGCGAACCCATAAGCGCCGTCGCTGTGCACCGCGACCGAGTGGACCCGGCCCGGGGTGACGAGATCGCGCACGTGATCGATGGCGGCGTTGGCCGCCGACGCGGCGCTCGAGAGGCCGCGCGCGGCGATGATCTCGGCGCCGCGCTTGCCGATCTTGGGCAAGAACTCACTCTCGAGCCAGGGCTGGTCGCCGATCACCTCGGCGGCCAGCCTGCCGCCGAGCTTTGCGTGGGTGAAGTCGGCGAACATGCTCGGGCTGTGGTTTCCGTAGATGAAGAGGTCGCTCACCTCGGTGACCGGGAGCCCGGCCTTCTTGGCGAGCTGGGTCGCGGCGCGGTTCTGATCGAGGCGCACCATGGCCGTGAAACGCTCCTTGGGCAGGCGCTTGGCCTGCGCCGCCGCGATCATGCAATTGGTGTTGCAGGGGTTGCCGACCACGACCACGCGGCAATCATCGGCGGCCACCTCGTCGATCGCCCGGCCCTGGCCGACGAAGATCTTGCCGTTGTCCTTCAGGAGGTCAGCGCGCTCCATCCCGGGGCCGCGCGGCTTGCTGCCGACCAAGAGGCACCAGCTCGCGTCCTTGAACGCCACCTTCGGATCGTCGGTGAGCACCAGCTCGGTGAGCAGCGGGAAGGCGCAGTCATCGAGCTCCATCGCGACGCCGCGCAGCGCGGCCTGGGGCTTCTCGGCGGGGATCTCGAGGAGCTGAAGGATGACCGGCTGATCGGCGCCGAGCATCTGCCCCGAGGCGATGCGGAACAAAATGGCGTATCCGATGTTCCCGGCAGCTCCGGTGACCGCGACGCGTACAGGCTTCTTCATCGTACTCCTCCAGCGGAAGGCTGCGGCCCGATGGGCCGTTTCGGGGCTGGGTGCTACCCTCGGCGGCGGCGCGGCGCAAAGGGCTTCGTGAGCGCGAGGCTCGAGCGACCCTGCGCGGATGAACGGTTGCCCTCCGCGTGCGCTTGATCTACTTCGCGAGCGGGCCGAAGAGTCCCTCTTCTCTCCGCGCGGCCCCCGGAAACACCATGAAGATCCACGAATATCAGGGCAAGCAAATCTTTGCCCGGCACGGGATCCCCGTGCCCAAGGGCATCCCCTGCTTCTCGGCGGAGGAGGCCGAGGCGGCCGCCAAGCGGCTCATCGACGAGACGGGCGTGCCGGTGGTCGTCGTGAAAGCGCAGATCCACGCCGGCGGCCGCGGCAAGGGCGGCGGCGTCAAGGTCGTGAAGGGCGGGCCCGCCGAGGTGAAGGCGGTCGCCTCGAAGCTCCTCGGTATGCAGCTCGTCACCCACCAGACGGGCCCCGAGGGCCAGACGGTGCGGCGCCTCTTCGTGGAGCAGGGCATGGCCATCGCCCGCGAGCTCTACCTCGGCATGGTCATCGACCGGGAGCGGCGGCGCATCGCGGTGATGGCGTCGACCGAGGGCGGCGTCGAGATCGAGAAGGTCGCCGCCGAGACGCCCGAGAGGATCCTGACCGAGCACATCGATCCGTTGTTTGGGCTGGCTGGCTATCAGGCGCGGAAGCTCGCGTACGGCCTCGACGTGGGCGCCGGCAGCCCGAAGCCGAAGGAGACGGTGAAGCAGTTCGTCGCGGCGGTGCAGAAGCTCGCCGCGCTCTTCGAGCAGGAAGACTGCTCGCTCTGCGAGATCAACCCGCTGGTCATCACCCAGCAGGGCGACGTGCTCGCGCTCGACGCCAAGCTCAACTTCGACGACAACGCGAGCGGCCGCCACAAGGAGTGGGAGGAGCTCCTCGACAAGTCGGAGGAGGATCCGGTCGAGCTCGAGGCCAAGGCCGCGGGGCTCTCCTACGTGTCGTTGGACGGCGACATCGGCTGCCTGGTGAACGGCGCGGGGCTGGCGATGTCCACCATGGACATCATCAAGTTTTACGGCGGAAACCCGGCGAATTTTCTCGACGTGGGCGGCGGCGCCACCAAGGAGCAGGTCACCAAGGCCTTCAAGATGATCCTCTCGAGCTCCAAGGTGAAGGGGATCTTCGTCAACATCTTCGGCGGCATCATGAAGTGCGACGTCATCGCCGAGGGCGTGGTGGCCGCCACCAAGGAGCTCGGCCTCGAGGTGCCGCTGGTGGTCCGCCTCGAAGGGACCAACGTCGCGCGGGGCAAGCAGATCCTCGCCGAGAGCGGCCTGCGCATCCAGGCCGCCGACGGCATGGCGGACGGCGCGAAGAAGATCGTCGAAGCGGTGAAGGCGGCCTGAGGCCGGGAGACGAACCATGGCAGTCTTGGTGAACAAGGATACGAAGGTCGTCATCTCCGGCATCACCGGCTCGGCGGGGTCGTTCCACGCCGGTCAGTGCATCGCCTACGGCACCCAGGTGGTCGCCGGCTGCACGCCGGGCCGCGGCGGCGAGACGTTCGAGGCCGCCGGTCCCGACGGCAAGGCAGTCCGGGTGCCGGTGTTCGACACCGTCGCGGACGCCGTGAAGCAGACGGGCGCCGACACCTCGTGCATCTTCGTACCGGCGCTCGGCGCTGCCGACGCCATCGTCGAGGCGCTCGAGGCCGGCTGCGGTCTGGTCATCGCCATCACCGAGGGCATCCCGGTGATGGACATGATCCGAGTCCGGCGCGCGCTCGAGGGCCGCTCGGCGCGGCTCATCGGGCCGAACTGCCCGGGCATCATCACGCCGGGTGCGTGCAAGATCGGTATCATGCCCGGTCACATCCACAGGGCCGGCCACATCGGGGTGGTGTCCCGCTCGGGCACCCTCACCTACGAGGCGGTCGGGCAGCTCACCGCGCTCGGGCTCGGGCAGTCCACCTGCATCGGCATCGGCGGCGATCCGGTGGGCGGGATGGACTTCATCGACTGCCTCACCCTCTTCAACGACGACCCGGACACCCATGGCGTCATCATGATGGGTGAGATCGGCGGGAATGCCGAGGAGCGCGCCGCTGCTTGGATCCAGAGAAACATGAAGAAGCCGGTCGCCGGGTTCATCGCCGGCCGCACCGCGCCGCCCGGCAAGCGCATGGGCCACGCGGGCGCCATCATCTCGGGCGGCAAGGGCACCGCGGAGGACAAGATCGCCGCGCTCGAGGCGGCCGGCGTGAAGGTCGCGCCGACGCCCGCCGAGATGGGGAAGACCCTGCAAAGTATGTTGTAATGTCGAGCGGCTCGGTCTAAGAGCGAACGCTCGAATCGCGCCGGTGAGGGGGGAGCCGGTGCCCGTGGAGGAACCCATGTCCATCCAGCGCACCTTGTGCATCATCAAGCCGGACGCCGTCGAGAAGCGAAAGCAGGGCGCTATCCTGCAGCGGCTCTTGGACGAGGGCTTCCGCGTCCTCGCCCTGCGTCAGGCGCACCTCACCATGAAGCAGGCCGAGGGCTTCTACGCGGTCCACCGCGAGCGCCCCTTCTTTGGCGAGCTCACCACCTTCATGACGCGCGGGCCGGTCGTGATCGTCGCGCTCGAGCGCGAGAACGCGGTCCAGCACTACCGCGACGTCATCGGCGCCACCGACCCGGCGAAGGCAGCCGAGGGCACCGTCCGCAAGCTCTACGGCAGCAACGTGGGCGAGAACGCCGTGCATGGCTCGGACTCGGAAGAGAACGGGCGGAGCGAGTGCGCGTACTTCTTCGCGGGGCTCGAGCTCATCTAGTTTCGGCCCTGCTGCACCACGAGGTCAGGAGATGTCGAGCGGAATCCCGCCGTCATCCGAGCGCCCGAGCGCCGATCCACGCCGCGACGCGGCGCGCGGCGCGGCGCGTGACGCGCTCGGGGCGCTCAGGAACCTCCAGCAACTCCTCGAGTCGCTCCGCGTCGGACCGCGCGCGCTGAGCTCCGTGATCCCGGATGTCCACGCCTCCATGGCGCCGCTCCGCGAGGCGTTCGGCGAGCTCTGCGCGGTGAGCCGCGCCAAGCTACCGAACATCGAAGCGGTCACGGCGCTCGAGGGCTTCGTCGCGCCCCGGATCGATACGCTCGCGGCGGCGCTCGCGGCGGCTCAGGCCCGCCCGCTCAACGCGCGGGCGCGGCTCGAGCTCGAGGAGGCCGTCGCGCGAGGAGCGCGCGAGCTCGACGCCGCGCGCGGGCTCCTCGACCTCCTCGACGACGCGACCTCGCGCCCGCGCGTCGCGGTAGAGCTCGCCGAGCTCCTCCGCGAGGCAGGGAAGCGACCGCTCGCCGGACGCCAAGCGCTCGCGGTGGTGCTCTTGCACGGGCCGTCGCGCGAGCTCGTCTCGAACCCCCGCGTGATCGCCGCGCTGGTCGCGATGGGTGCGGCGCTGGTCGCCCGAGCGACCGGCGCCACGCCGGTCATCGCGCTCGGCGGCGCGGTCCCCGGCGACCACGAGCTCATCATCTCGAAGGGCCCCGCCGAGGGCGAGCCGCTCACCCTCGGCGCACACGCGCTCATCGAGCCCGCGCTCGCGGTCGCCGCGGTCGCCGCGCGCGCCGCTGGGCTCCGGCTCGACCGTGACGCGAGCGGCACGCGGTTCGAGCTGCGGTGGACGACGGAGCGAGAGTAGCGCGGTATACTCTCGCGCATGTTGCACGCCGGGGAGCGCGTCCGCGACTACGAGGTCTGGGGTCGCCTCGGCGGAGGGGGCATGAGCGACGTCTGGCTCGCGCGCCACTCGGAGCTCGCGGTCCCGGTCATCATCAAGACCTTGCGCCCGGACCTCGCCGTGTCGCCCGAGGATCGCGCGCGCCGCATGCGCACCGAAGCGCGGCTCATGGCGCGCATCGCGAGCGCCCAGGTCGTGCGGGCGTATGACGTCGGGACTCATCGAGACGTCCCCTTCATCGCCGAGGAGTACGTCGACGGCATCGATCTGAACGAGCTCGACCACGCGCGCCGCGCCGCGCTCGGGCGCGGGCTGCCGCTCTGGTTCGTGTGCCAGGCGGTGAGCGAGATCGCCCGCGCGCTCCACGCAGCGCACCAGCACGGGGTCCTCCACCGCGACGTCAAGCCCTCGAACTTCTTCGGCTCCCCGGAGCTCGGGGCAAAACTCGGGGATTTCGGCATCGCGGTGGTCAAGCAGGTCGCCGAGCTCCCGAGCGGCGAGGCCAGCGGCACGCTCCGCTTCATGGCCCCGGAGGCGCTCCGCGGCGAGCCCCTCGATCGCCGCGCGGACGTCTTCGGGCTCGGCGCGGCCGCTTACGACTTGCGCTACGGCGTGCCACCCTTTCCGAACCCGCGGGTGCTGCTCGAGAGCGCGCCGCACCCGGTGTTCCCGCCGCCGCGGGGCCCCGATGAGGCGTACTTCCAGCACCTGCTCGCGCGCATGCTCGCCCACGATCCGCGCCACCGCTACCCGAGCCTGGCGCGGCCGGCGCAGCTCTTCGCCGCGCTCGCGCGGAGCGTCGCGCACCCGCCGCCGCCCTCACGCGCGCCGGACGGCGCGACGTTCGCCGGCGCGCAGGTGACGGTCGAGGCGGGGGACATCTCGCGCGCCCACGTCGACGGCATCATGAGCAGCGCGAACTATCAGCTCGCCATGCGCTCCGGCGTCGGCGACGCGCTCCGCCGCGCCGGCGGCGACGAGCTCGAGCGGGAGGCGCAGGCCGGCGGCGAGCAGCCGCTCGGCGTCTGCGTGGTGACCGAGCCGGGCCGGCTCTCGTGCCGGAAGGTGCTCCACGCAGTGAGCGCCTGGCAGCAGGCCTCCTGCGTCGGACGCTCGATGCAGCGCGCGCTCCTCGAAGCCGAGCGGCTCGGCCTCGAGACGCTCGCGGTCCCCGCGCTCGGCACCGGCGAGGCCGCGGTGGCCCTCGAGGCCTCGGCGTGCGCCATGGTCGCCGCGCTCCGCGGGCACCTAGCGCTCGGCGGCTCGCGCCTCCGCGAGGTTCGCTTCGTGCTGTTCGACGAGGCGAAGCGCCGGCTCTTTGCCGACGTCCTCGACGCCGCTCTCCTCGGCGAGGACGACGAGCTCCCGGATCTCGGCCTCGACACCGGCGGCGCCGAACGCAGCTCCGACGAGGTCTCCACCGACGGACCGACCTTCTTTCAGCCGGCCCTCACTCGGCACTGAAGCACCTGCGTTCGTTGGCCGGGCCGGCGCGGCCGGCGGCGCCGGACGCTCACGCGGCTCGCGCTCACGCGGCGCTGCGCCGGACGCCCGCCCACGCCGCGCCGAGCGACTTCACCACCGCCAGCACGAGCGCCCCCGCCACCGCGCCGAGCGCGGCGTCGAAGGCGATCGACGCGAGCCACGCGAACCTCCCCGCCAGCGCGACGAGCCCCGCGCTAGCGTGGTGCAAGAGCGGGATCGCGTGGGTGAGGATACCCCCGCCGACCATGAACATCGCCGCCGTACCAATGACGGTGAGCAGCCGCATCAGCCTCGGCGCGCTGACCAAGAGGGCCCTGCCGACGGCCCGCGCGACCGCGCCGCGCCCGTCCCGGCAGAGCCAGAGCCCGGCGTCGTCGAGCTTCACGATCGCCGCCACGAGCCCGTACACGCCGATGGTCATCAAGAGGCTGATCCCGACGAGGACGGCGAGCTGGGTGCCGAGCGGCCGACCAGCCACCGTCCCGAGCGCGATGACGATGATCTCCGCCGAGAGCACGAAGTCGGTGCGGACCGCCCCGCGGATCTTCTTCGTCTCGAGCGCGGCGCGGTCGAGCGCTCGCTCCGCCACCTCCGACGACGGCTCGGGCTCCGCGTGCCCGGCGTCGGCATGCAGCCACCGATGCGCCACCTTCTCCACGCCCTCGAAGCACAAGAAGAGCCCGCCCACGACCAGCAGCGGGGTGATCCCCCAGGGCGCGAACGCGCTGATCACCAAGGCCGACGGCACCAGGATCGATTTATTTACGAGCGAGCCTCGCGCCACCCTCCACACGACCGGCAGCTCGCGATCGGAACGTACCCCGGAGACCTGCTGGGCATTCAGCGCGAGGTCGTCGCCGAGCACCCCGGCGGTCTTCTTCGCGGCAACCTTCGTCATCAACGCCACGTCGTCGAGGACGGTCGCGATATCGTCGAGCAAGGCGAGGAGGCTTCCGGCGGGCATCGGGAGCCTGACTCTGGCAGATGCGGGGCGAGCGCGCCGCTACGATGAACCGCGACCCGGTCGATCAGCTCGTGAGGGCGTGGTCATGGTACCCATCGTCTCGATGGGCGTGCGCCCCGTGCGCCCGGGCCGGCGCCCGGTCCGTCGGAGGGTCCGAGTTGCGGCGTCAACGGCTGAAGACCCAGTTCTGGTAGCCCTTCACCACCACGCCGAAGGTCAGCGCCGTCGAGTCGTCGAGTAGGTGAGTCACGCGCAAGAACAGCGGGCCGAGCCCGAGTTCCCCCTGCGGGCCGTGAACGCGATCATCCACATCGTAGGCCCAGCCGCCCGCCACCCAGAACCCCTCGTCGTAGTACTGGCCCTCCAGGTAGAGCGGCCCGAAACCAGTGCCCGGATTCGCGAGGGCCGTCCAGCCCAGATTGATCCCGACCGCGGTCTTCGGCAGCACCAGATCGCCGTCCATGGCGTGGCTCACGTCCTGCTGGCCGAAGTGCAGGCCATACTCGGGCCCGAGCCCGTAGGCGAGGACCGCGTCCTGCTCTTTCGGATAACCGACGCCGACCGACGCGAGCCCGCCGAAGGTGAAGAGCACCATCCGCTCCCCCGGATCTTCCGGTTCCTCCACCACCCCCGGGGTGGGCTCCTCGGGCGGCTCGGTGGGCTCGATGTGTCCGGGCGCGTTCACCGAGTGGTGATGCACCGAGCAGCCCACGCAAGCGAGCAGCATCACGCTCGCGCGCCTCACGGACCACCTCCGGCGTCGGGCTCGGCCATCACCAGCGGTGGGCGAGCCGGCTCGAGCGGCGCGCGACCCGTCTCACGACGGTGGGGCGCGTCGAACACGTGCCGCATCGGGACGCGCAAGGTCTCGATGACCTGCCCATTGAAGCGCAGGCTCACCGTCAGCGTGCCGGTGCGCTCGCCGGCGTTCCACTTTGCCTGGTTGTCGAAGACGAATGGCACGTAGAGGAAGCGATCGTCGTGGCCGAGCTCGAGGGGCACGGTGCGCTCTGCCGCGAACCGAGCGCCGTCGATCTGGGCTTCGGCCGAGACGACCTCCACGCGGCAATCGCCCGCTTGGGCGGTCCGAGCCATGATGCTCAGTCCGAACCCCTCCTTTCCCGACTTCGAGATCCACGGCTCGATGCGCGCGCATCCGAGCTGCCTGGCGCCCACGCTCTCGAGCCTCCACTCGGGATAGGCGCGATGCATCGGCGGGCGCGAGGTTGCCCCGCAGGCGAGCGAGGTGGCCATCAGCGCCACGAGGCGCGCCGGCCGAGACGCGACGGGCGGCTCACGCCGCAGCCAGCACGCCGCCCAGGCCACCATCGGCAGCGCGACCAGATCGGTTGGATCGAGCAGCATGGGGCCCCAGATCGCGGACACCAGCGTGTTGATGTCCGGGTGGGTCTTGACTCCGGCGAACCCCAGCGCCGTGAGCCCCGCGCTGGCCCACGCGAGTCGCTGCCGCGAGCTCGAGGTGCACACCCGCAAGAGCACGAAGAGCAGCACCGGGAACAAGAACAGACCCGCGAAGTCGCTGAGCTTACCGGTCAGCGCCCCGGGCAACGGCCCGGCGCCTTTCAGCACGTGGTCGTTGAACGCCAGCACCGCGAGCGCGGCCAGCGGCGCCGGACGACACAGCTCGCCGCCGATCGAGTGGAGAGGGCGTGTGACTCCCAAGGCTTCGGGAATAACGGGCCGGCCGCGGAGCATCTTACGCGTGCGCTAGCGAACCCGGACCACCACGCCGGCGCCCACTCCCAAGCCGACGGCACGGGGCACGGCACGATCGGTCGCGTGACCAAGGAGCAGTGAGGCGCTCGAGAGCCGCGCCGGTGAGCGTGCGCCCGATGGCGCGCGCCCGGGAGCTCGACGAGACACTCACCGCGCGCCCCCCTGCCGCCGCCTCGAGCCGACGCCGATGCGAACGTCGAGCTCGACCTGGCCGACACGTCCGGTGAGCTCGACGGAATCGAGCTGGTAGCGGCCGCGGGCCGCGCTCGTGGCTGCGCCCGCGGACCCGGCCTCGATCTCGGTCGAGAGCTCGAGGCGCTGCCGGCCTCCGGGTGGCAACGAGAGCGTGAGCCGCTCGCGGAGCGGCATGGGCTTGCCCGGTCCCCCCTCGTAGCGCGCGAAGGCGCCAATCGCGTCGAGGGACGCCGCAAACGGGTTGACGAGCTCGACGACCACCGTGTCGCCGTCTCGTGAGATCTCGCCTCCCAGGTGGAGCGCGGTCACGCTGCGAGCGCGGAAGCCCGCGAGCCCTTCCAGCTTCCGGCGGGTCGTGCGGAAGCCCCCCTCGGGGCTCACCCAGTCGCCGCGCATCTGCGGCATCTCGCGCCGCTCGTCGCCATAATCCGCGGCGCACGCGCCTCGCTGCTCGAGCGCAGCCAGAAGCGACGGCTCGCGGGTGCCGCGGGCGAGCACCGTGGTGCCGTCGAGCGGGGCCACGGCGGCCGTGGTGAACACGTTCAGCGTGCCGACGCGCGCCGGCGCGCCCGCGTACACGAAGCCGTCGTCCAGGCAGTACTCCGAGGGGTGCGTCACGCTGTAGCGCTCGTTCTCGACCAAGGTGCCCACCAGCGCGGGCGAATCCACCGGCACCCGCCCGGCGGGCGCCGCCGGCGCGCCTGCCTCGGCAGCGGGCGCCGGCACCGACGCCGTCGAAGCCGCCGCGCCCGCGTCTTCGAGGGCTCCGCTTCGACTGCACGCGACGCCCAGCACCCAGAGCGACACGAGGCAGCGAGCCGTCACTCGCAGAGGCTGGCAGGGTTGGCGCGCTCGCGCCAGCTCGGACTGGCACGCGGCTCGCTGATGCGGCCGCGGCGCTGGCGACCCCGCGCACACCCTCCCGCGGTCCGGTCCGTCGCGTCTTCGCCGCCTACCAGGGAGCACCGTCCTCACGGCCGCCTGCCGCGCTTCGTCGCGAGCCGCACCGTGCGTCGACGACGCTCAGCGAGACGACCGAGTCGATGCCGCCCGCTTCTGGCCGAAGCGGGAGGCGAGCCTTCGCCCTTGCGACCCTCCTCCGCCCTCGCTATTGAGCCGTGATGACGCACGAAGAGCTGGAGCGCGCCATCACGGCGGCGTTCGAAGATCGCGCGTTGCTCGGGCACGCCGAACACGCGGCGGCCGTGCTCGAGGCGATCGCGCGGCTCGATCGCGGTGAGCTCCGGGTGGCGTCGCAAGACGCGCCGGGGAGCTGGACCACACACGCCTGGGTGAAGGAGGCCGTGCTCCTCTACTTCGGCGTGATGCAGATGGAAGTCCTGGAGGCGGGCCCGCTCGAATTCCACGACAAGATCCCGCTGAAGCGCGGCCTCGCCGAGGCGGGCGTGCGGGTGGTCCCGCCGGGAGCGGTGCGCTACGGCGCGCACCTCGAGCGAGGCGTCGTGGTCATGCCGGGCTACGTCAACATCGGCGCGCGAGTCGGCGCGGGGACCATGGTGGACACCTGGGCGACGGTTGGCTCGTGCGCGCAGATCGGCCAGCACGTGCACCTCTCGGGCGGGGTCGGCATCGGCGGCGTGCTCGAGCCGGTCGGCGCGCGTCCGGTCATCATCGAAGACGGCTGCTTCATCGGCTCACGCGCCATCGTGGTAGAGGGAGTGCTCGTCGAGCGCGAGGCGGTGATCGGCGCCGGCGTCATCCTCACCTCCTCGACGCCCATCATCGACGTCACCGGGAGCGAGCCCGTCGAGTATCGGGGCCGCGTGCCCGCGCGCAGCGTGGTCATCAGCGGGACGCGGCCGAAGCGCTTCCCGGCCGGAGAGTACGGCGTCCCCTGTGCGCTCATCATCGGCGAGCGCAAGGAGAGTACCGACAAGAAGACGAGCCTCAACGCTGCGCTCCGCGACTTCGGCGTGGCCGTCTAGCGCGAGCGCGCCGCCGGCCGCGCCGAGCCGCCATCCCTCCCGGAACTTGTCTATCATCCCCGCGATGAACCTCGCCGAGACGCTCCTCTCCCTCTGCCGCATCGCCTCCCCCATCGGCGAGGAGGGTGAGCTCTGCGACACGATCGCGGCGCGGCTCGCGCGCTATCCCCTACGCCGCTACGGCAACTCGCTGGTGGTGCCGGTTCGGCGCGGGAGCGGCGGGCCGAAGGTCGCGCTCGCCGGCCACCTCGACACCGTACGCACCGTCCACGACGCGCCGCCGCGCATCGAGGGTGAGCGCCTCTACGGCGCCGGCGCGGCTGACATGAAGAGCGGGCTCGCGCTGATGCTGGACGTCGCCGAAGCTCCGCCCGACGGCAGCGACCTCACGCTGGTCTTCTACGCGCGCGAGGAGGGGCCGTTCGACGAGAACGAGCTCGGGCCGGTGCTCGCTGCGGATCCCGAGCTCGCGCAGGTGGACGTCGCGGTCGCGCTCGAGCCGAGCGACAACAAGCTCCAGCTCGGGTGCGGCGGCTCGCTCCACGCGAAGGTGAGCTTCCACGGGCGCACCGCGCACAGCGCGCGCCCGTGGCAAGGCGAGAACGCCATCCACAAGGCGGCGCCGCTGCTCGCGCGGCTCGGCGCGCTCGAGCCGAGCTCGAGTAGGATCGACGGCCTCGAGTGGAAGCGGGTCGTCAGCGCGACGCTGGCGAGCGGAGGGCGCGCCAAGAACGTGGTGCCCGACCTCTTCGAGCTCAACCTGAACCACCGCTTCGGCCCCGATCTGTCGCCGGCCGAGGCCGAGCGCGTGGTGCGCGAGCTGGTGGGTGACGACGCCGAGGTCGAGGTGGTCGATCTCGCGCCGCCCGCGCCACCGTTTCGCGCTCACCCGCTGGTCCAGGCGCTGGTCGAGAGCGGGGCCCTCGCGGTCGAGCCGAAGACGGGCTGGACGGACGTCGCGCGCTTCGCGGCGCTCGGGATCCCGGCGGTGAATTTCGGCCCGGGCACGCAGGCACAGGCGCACCAGCGCAACGAGTGGACGCTGCTCCCCGCGCTCGACGAGGGGCGACGGATCCTGCGCGCGTGGCTCGCGCGCGTCGGCGCCGGGTAGCTATTTCACGTCACGGCCCACTGCGTGCTCGAGCTTGGCGCGCGCGATCCGGAGCTCGAGATGCGCGCCGATGAGCTCGAGGCGCGCGCGCAAGAGCTCGGCCTCGGCGTCGATGAGCTCGAGGTTGGTCGCGCGACCGTACTTGTACTGCTCGGCGCGCACGCGGTAGCCCTCCTCGGCGGCGTCGAGGCCCCGCCGCGTGGTGTCGACCGCGACCTGCGCGCTCCGTACGTCCTGATACGACTGCATCACCTCGGACCGCAGCGCGTCCCGGAGCGCCGCCTTCTCGGCCTCGAGCCGGCTCACCTGCGCGTCGAGCGCGCTCGCGGCGGCGCGCGAGGTGCCGAGCTCGTTCGGCGTCCAGGTGACCTGGAGCCCGACGTCCCAGGTCGCGCGCCAGCGCTCCTCCTGCGGGACGTAGCGCTGGTTCGGGTTCGCGTAGGCGGCGTCGGCGAAGGCGTCGAGGCGCGGGTAGTTCCCGGCGCTCACCGCGCGTCGCTGCTCGCGAAGCGACCACGCCGTCTCGTCGAGCGCGCGGATCTCGAGGCGCTTCGCGAGCGCCTCCTGGTAGAGCCGCGGGAACTCGCCGGCCCGGAGCCGAGGCATCGGCTCGAGGAGAGCCTCACCGATCTCGTAGCGGCGTCCGGACTCATCGTGCATCACGGTGCGAAGCTGCTCGGTCGCGACCTCGACCAGGTTCCCGGCGCGCTCGACCAACAGCTCACTGCTCGCTGCTTGCGACTCGGCGCGCAGCACGTCCGCGCGGGACACGCGCTCGGCGTCGAAGGCGGCGCGGGCCGCGTCGAGGTGCGCGTTCGACTGCGCGAGCGTGCGCTCAGCCACGATGCGCTGCAAGACCGCGCGCGCCCAGCCGTAATAGACCACGCGTCCCGAGAGCGCCGCGCCGAGTCGAGCCGCGCGCGCGTTGAGCTCCGCGGCGCGCCGCGAGCGCGACGCGGCGGCGTAGCTCTGGCTGGTGCGGAGGAGATAATCCGAGACGGGCACCACGAGCGCCGCCTGGAGCGCATACTGGTTCAAGATCACCGGGAACGACATCGCGCTCGCCGGGACGCCGATGAGCGGCGCGCCCGGCGGTAGCGGCCCCTCCCCGGCCGGCGTGCCCACCAGGTTCGCGTCGGAGGGGCCGAAGCCGGTCGCCGTGATGGGCGAGAGCCTCGTGTAGCGCGCGGTGAGGGTGAGCCGCGGGAACCAGCCGACCAGAGCCTTGTCCATCTCGGACGCCCGCTCGCTCACCTCCTTCTCTCGCGCGCGAACATCGAAGCTGGTCACCGCGGCGCGAGCCGCTACCTGGTCGCTGGTGAGCCCACCCGCGCGGCCGAGCTCGCGGCGGAGGCTGTCTTCGATGGTGGGAGGGGCTGGTCGAGCCGGCGCGGAACCGGGCGCGGCGGCCTCGGCGTGGAGCCGCGCCGGAGCGAAGAGCGCGGCGATGAAGAGCGGGGCAAGAAGAGGGTGACGCATGCGATCCTCCAGGGCGGGCTAGGCATCCGAGCGGTTCGGGTTCGAAATCCCGTGGAACAAGAGCTCGACCAGATCATTCGACAAATCCTCACCCTCGGGGACGCCCGGCAACGGGAGCTTCACGCCGAGGCGGCGTACGACCTGCGGCGTGACGCCGAGCGAGAGCATGGCCATGAACGCGAGCGCCGGGTGGAGCGCCGGGTTCATGGCGCCGCTCGCGAATCCGTCACGGATGGTCGCGAGCAGGAGCGGCAAGTGACCCCGCTGGAAGCGCAGCGCCAACCGCTCGAGCCGCACGGACGAGACCAGGGCCTCGCGCACGATGAGCTTCACCACCGAGAGCTCGACCTCGCTCAGTGAGCCGATCCGCACGAAGAGGCGCCGGATCCGCTCGCGTACCGGCGCGTCCGCGGTGAGCGCCGCTTCCATGTCGGCGAGGAGCCCGACGTAGATCTCCTCTACCACGGCGAGGAAGAGATCATCCTTGGTCGGGTAGTAGTAGTAGATCATCCCGATGCTGGTCTTCGCGCCGCGCGCGATGCGGCGGAGCGAGGCGCCATCGACGCCATCGGAGAGAAAGCGCGTTCGCGCCGCGTCGACGATCCGAGACTGAATGTCACTCTTCGGGCGGGCCATGAGCTATTCGAGTTTCTTCGAGAAGCGAAGCGAACTGAGGAGCACCCACGCGACCAGCAGCGCGACGAGCCAGAGGAGCTCCGGGGCGAGGTCGCGGAAGTCGGCCCCCTTGAGCACGATGCCGCGGAGGATACGGAGGAAGTGGGTGAGCGGGAGGAGCTGCGCGATATACTGGGCGAAGCGGGGCATCCCCTCGAAGGGGAACGCGAATCCGCTGAGGAGCACGTTCGGCAGGAGGAAGAAGAACGACATCTGCATCGCCTGCTGCTGCGTCTTCGCGAGCGTAGAGAAGAAGAGCCCGAGCGCGAGGTTCGCCGAGATGAACAAGAACGCGAGCCCGTAGAGCAAGAGCGGCGAGCCGACGAAGGGCACCGAGAACACGACCTGCCCGACCAGGAGGATGAGCGTCATCTGGACATAGCCGATGACGACGTACGGGGCTATTTTCCCGATGACCAGCTCGAGCTGCTTCACGGGTGAGACGATGAGCTGCTCGAGCGTCCCCCGCTCGCGCTCACGCGCGATGGCCATCGAGGTGAGCATCACCATGGTCATGGTCAGGATCACCCCGACGATCCCGGGGACGATGTAGACCGCGGTGCGGAGGTCGGGATTATACCAGGTGTTCTCGCGGAGCTCGATCGGCGTCGTCCCGGTGACACCCCCCTTCGCCTCGAGCCGCGCGGTGGAGAGCCTCGCCGACCGCGCGCTCACCAGCGAGGCGAGCGTGCTCGTCGCGCTCGCGACCGACTGCGGATCGGTGCCGTCCACCACGAGCTGCACGGTTGCGGTCCGGCCACGCCGGAGGTTCGAGGCGTAATCCGGCGAGACGACCAGCGCGGCCTTGGCCTTTCCCGAGCGGAGGGCGCGCGCGATCTCGTCGTAGCTCCGCACCTCGCCGAGCACGTCATAGAAGGTAGTGATCTCCATGCTGCGCCAGAGGTCGCGCGACTCGGCGCTGCGATCTTGGTCGAACACGACGGTCGGGACGTGACGAACGTCGTTGTTGATCGCGTAGCCGAAGAGGAGGAGCTGGATGAGCGGGAGCAACACCATCATCGACAGGGTGAGGCGATCCCGCCGGAGCTGGAGGAGCTCCTTCCAGGCGATGACCAGGACACGCAGGCTCACGCGGCCCTCGGTTCGGCTCGGAGCCGCTCGTCTTCTCGGACCATCGACACGAAGGCGTCCTCGACCGTCACGCGTGCGGAGCGAAGGTTGCGAAGCTCGATGCCGAGCGGCCCGAGCACGGCGCGCGCGACGGCCTCGGGATCCGCGCCGCCGCGGGTCGCGAGCCGGAGCAGGTGCCCGTAGTGCGCCACCTCATCCACCTCGGGGCAGCGCCGGAGCGCGTCGGCCGCCAGGGTGGCCCGGTCGACGTCGAATTCGACGGCACGGAGCCGGCGGCGCTCCACGATCTGCTCCGGGGTCCCGGTGTCGAGCAGCTCCCCGCGGAAGATGAAGGCGAGCCGGTGGCAGCGCTCGGCCTCGTCCATGTAGTGCGTGGTGAGGAGCACGGTGGTCCCCTCGGAGGCGATGCGGTGGATCTGATCCCAGAAATCCCGCCGGCTCACCGGGTCGACGCCCGCGGTCGGCTCGTCGAGAAAGAGCAGGGGCGGCTCGTGGATGGTCGAGCTCGCGAGCGCGACCCGCTGCTTCCAGCCGCCCGAGAGGGTGCCCGCGAGCTGGCGGCGCCGCGCGCCGAGCCCGGAGCGCTCGATGACCTGGTCGATGCGCTGCCGCCGAATTCGGCGAGGCACGCCGTAGATGCCGGCGTAGAAGCTGAGGTTCTCCGCGACCGTCAGATCCTCGTAGAGGCTGAAGCGCTGAGTCATGTAGCCGATGCGCTCCTTGATCTGCTCCGCCTCGGTCCTGAGGTCGCGCCCGACGACCTTCCCGGTGCCGGAGCTCGGCTCCAAGATCCCGCAGAGCATGCGGATGGTCGTGCTCTTGCCCGCGCCGTTCGGCCCGAGCACGCCAAAGATCTCGCCGCGGCGCACGCGAAGCGACACGTCACGTACCGCGACGAGCTCGCCGAAACGCTTGGCGAGCCGCTCCGTCTCGATGATGAGCGGCGCATCGACGGAGGCTGCGTCGGTCATTTTGCGCCTGCTAGCTCAGACTGCGCGCCGGTCGCCGGCGCGAGCTGCACGAAGGCGGGGACCCCGGCGTGGAGCCGGTGCTCCGGATCGTCGATGCGGACTCGCACGCGGAGCACGAGGTTCGGGCGCTCACGCTCACTGAACACGAAGCGGGGCGTGAACTCGGCGCGACGCGACACGTCTTCGACGTGACCCGAGAAGGGCTGCGGCGTCGCGTCCACGCGCAGCGACGCCTTCGCGCCGACCTTCACGCCGTCGAGGCGCCCCTCGGGAACGAACACGTCGGCGTAGGGGTGCGCGATGTCCGCCACGGTGACGATGGGCGCGCCGGGCGCGACGACCTCGCCTGCCTCGACGTGGACGTCGAGCACGGTCCCCGGATGGCGCGCGCGGAGCGAGTAGCGCTCGAGCCGCTCGTCGGCGAGCTTCACGGCCTGGTCCGCCGACCCGGCGCGCGCCCGGGCGGTGTCGAGCTCCTCGGGCCGCGCCCCGCTCGCCAGGGCGCTTCGCCGGTGCTCGAGCGCCTCGCGCTCGGCGACCGCGGCTCGCCAGCGCGCATCGAGCTCGTCTACCGCCGCGCCGGTCGAGACGCCCTGCTCCTTGAGCGCGCGTTCGCGCTCGAGGTTCTTCTCTAGCAGCGCCTCGCTGGCTCGCGCAGCGCGGATCTGCGCGGAGAGCGCGCGGAGGTCTTGGCGGCGTGCGCCCGCCTCGAGGAGCGCGACCTGCGCGTGCATGGCGTCGGCATCCTCCGCGCGCGCGGAGCGCGCGGTTCGCTCCATGCCATCGTCGAGCGAGGCGATGACCTCATTTACGGCGAGCGGCTGACCGCGCGTCGCGGTCAGCGACTCGATACGCCCGCCCATCTCGAAGGCGAGCACCCGCTCGTCGAACTCCACGAGTCCCTGGTAGCCGGGAGGAGGCTCTGCCGACTGCTCGCAGGCCGCCAGCGCCAGTGAGACCGCGACCCATGCTCCGGCGCGCCATTTCTTTATCATTCGACCGATAATGAATGATGGGAGGGCGAAGCGCAAGCGTCGAGTAACAGTGATCCCGGAGAATTCAGCGGGTGCTCACCTCGCCGGATGGCCGGAGACGCCGTCGAGCGCGAAACCATTAGATATTTGTCAGTCGACTGGTAATCGACGCCCGACGAGCTGGCCGGCTCTGGGCGCTGTAAGGCGCGCGCGGCGGGACCGTTCCCCTCCCGTGGGACCGAACGGAGGACGAACCATGAAGCACTTCGAGCGCTGGCTCTTGATTCTCGCGACCTTGTTCTTCGCCGCCTGCGGGGGCACGAGCCGACCTGGCGCCGCGCCCGTCTCGTACGGCGCGAGCCCTTCGCCGGCCGGGTACGCGGCGAGCGATTCGAGCAGCTCCGCCGGCCGCGGTCAGGCCACGCCATCCGCGCAAGCCTCCGCCCCGAGCTCCGCCGACGGCGCGTACGAGGGTGAGGCGGTCGGGCCTCGGGAAGAGCGCCCGGGACTCGGCACGAGCTGGGGCGAGACGCGCGACAGCCGCGTGTCGACGTCGAGCTTCTTCCGCATGAACCCGGACGCGCCGGACGCGGTGGCTGCGCTCTACTACAACGACGCGGAGGGAGTGCGGGCGATGGCGCGCCAGAGCGGGTTCTCGGAGCTCGACGACGGTACGGTGCGAATCGCCGGCGGCGCCCTCAGCGTGCGCCTGCTCGACGCGAGCGGTCGCCCGCTCCGCGGCGCGCGGAGCGGCGGGCGCACCTACGCGGTCGGCGAGGCCGGTGACCGCTATCTCATCGAGATCCGCAACAACACGCGGAGCCGCATCGAGGCGGTGACGACCGTCGATGGGCTCGACGTCATCGACGGGCAGCCGGGCTCGTTCGAGAAGCGCGGCTATATCATCGCGCCCTACGGGAGCGTGTCGATCGAGGGCTTCCGCCGGAGCCTGGACGAGGTCGCGGCGTTTCGGTTCGGCTCGGTCCGCGGCTCGTACGCGGCCCAGAAGGGCGACGATCGCAACGTGGGGGTGATCGGGGTCGCCTGCTTCGTCGAGGAGGGCACGCGGCTCCCGTGGACGAGCGACGAGGTCGAGCGGCGGCGGAGCGCCGACCCCTTCCCGGGTCGCTTCGCGGCCCCGCCCGGATACGATGACTGAGCCTTCGCGGCCGCGACGCCGACGGGCGATCTCCTCCGGGAGATCGCCCGTCTTCATTCGGGCCTCGGCGCGCGGCCGCGACACCGCTAGAGCGGCGCGACCTCGGCGATCAGGCTCGTGAGGTAGAGGCCCTCCGGAAACGCCGCCGGGACCGGATGATCGGGCCCTTGGAAATGTCGCTCGAGGACCACCGGGCGCGTGCCGGCGTCGCGGCCGCCGAGCGCGAGCGCGCGCGTGAGCTCGTCGAGGCCGACCGCAGCCGAGCACGAGCAGAGCACGAGCAAGCCGCCGGGGCGCGTCGCGCGGCACCCCTCTCGGGCGAGCCGCCGCATGGCGCCCGCCGCGCGAGCGCGCGCAGCGCGGGTCGGCGCCAGCTTGGGCGGATCGACGATGACGAGCTCCACGCCGCCCCGCCGCCCGACCCGCGCGAGCGCCTCGTGCGCGTCTCCGGGCTCGAAGCGGATCTTGCCGGAGAGCCCGTTCCGCGCGGCGCAGTCGACGGCGACCCCGAGCGCCGGAGCGCTCGCGTCGACCGCCTCCACCTCGACCGCGCCGCCGCGCGCCGCGGCCATGGCGAGCGCGCCGATGTAGGTGAACGTGTCGAGCACGCGCCGGCCGCGCGCGAGCTCCTCGACGCGCGCGCGGAGCGGGCGCTGGTCGAGGTAAAATCCGGTCTTCTGTCCGAGCTCGAGCGGGACCCGATAGCGGAGCCCGCGCTCGACGAACTCGAGCGCGTCGAGCGCGCCGCGCACCACCCCGCTCGACGCGTCGAAGCCCTCCCGCTCCGCGACCCGCGGCGAGGTGCGATCGATGATCGCGCGAGGCGCGAGCTCGCGGGTGAGCGCGTCGAATACGGCGCCGTCGCGCCGCTTCATGCCGACGGTGCCGAATTGCACGACCAGCGCGTCCGCGTATCGATCCACGATGAGCCCCGGCAGGTCGTCGCCCTCGGCGTGGAGCAGGCGGAACGCGTCGGTGTCGTCTCGGGGTAGCGCGAGCGCGCGGCGCCGCTCGATGGCGCGGCGGATCCGCGCGGCGATGAGCGCCGCGTCGAGGCGCGCGCCCGACTCCCGCGCGTAGAGCCGGACCGGGATCGCCGAGCGCGGCGAGTAGAGCCCGACGCCGAGCAGGTTGCCGCGCGCGTCGACCACCTCGACCTCCTCGCCCGGCTGCGCCCCGCCCTCCACGCGCGCCACCGCCTGCGCGTAGATCCACGGGTGGCCGGCCCACACCGGCTGGACGTGTCCGGGCTTCAGGTAGACGCGAGGCATCTCGACTCGAGGAGTATTCTCATCACCACGCTGGTGTAAACTCGGCTCCACACCGGGACCGGCGCGCGCGCCGCGCGGCGGGTTCCGCGCTGCTGGCGGCTGGCACCGGCCTTGCTACCTTACGTGAAGAGATCTGGGAAAGGAGCCGTCGATGCGCGCCCGCTTCGCACTCTTGACCGGCACGGCGCTGCTCGTCACGCCGTCGCTCGGGTTCGCGCAAGGCGCATGTCCGCCGGGCTCGTGGTTCTGCGAGGAGGAGTCGGCCGCCGCGCCCGCGGAGGACACGCCTCCGCCCGATGGCGCCGCCCCCGCGCCGCCGGCCGCGCCGCGCAGACCACCCCGGCGCGGGCCTCGCGTCGGGGTCCATCCGCCACCGCCCGGGCCGGGCGAGCCGAGCGGGCTCGTGGTGCCGCCTCGGGGCGCGAGCGGCGCGCCCGAGCCGGTCGCACCGGCGCCGCGCCGCTATCGACCGCGCTGGGGGCTGAACCTCCGGCTCGAGGGCGTGGGCACCGGGCACGACGCGAACCGCGGCGACCACGGCTCGGGGATGGCCGGCTTCGGCTTCAGCGTGCGCTATCGCCCAGTCCTCCCCGTCGCGCTCGACCTCGGCGTCGACTTCGTCGGCGGTAATGACTGGGCCGGCAACCTGCGCGCCGAGAGCGCGCTCCTCGCGAACGTGCTCGTCTACTTCAACCCGAGAGACGCCGTGCAGGTCTACGCGATCGGCGGGCTAGGGTTCTCGGAGGCTGCGGTGCAGGTGGACGACGGCGTGAACCCGGTCACGAACCAGCACTACAGCTACTTCGGCGGGCAGCTCGGGCTCGGGCTCGAGTTCCGCCTCACCCGCCGCATCTCGCTGAACGTGGACGTGCTCGGCTTCCTCCGCGGGCGCACCGATCCGGGCGCGCGCTTCTCACCGGAGTTCACCGATCCCGACACGGGCCGACAGACCAACACCTCGGGCGGCGGCCTCTTTCGCGGCGGCATCACGTTCTACTGGTGACCGGCGAACCACGAGCGCGGTGGCCGCTCCGCGCGGCGGCAGGCGGCGGGCTCGTCTTCGCGCTCTCCTCGCCGCCGACCGATCTCTATCCGTGCGTGCTCGCCGGAATGATGCTCCTCTTCATCGCGCTCCGCGCCGGGGAGACCGCGCGGCGCCGCGCCCTCATCGCCTGGCTGTGGGCCGCGACCGCGAGCGTGGTCGGGCTCCGCTTCGTGCCCGGCGTCATCGAGCGCTTCACGCCGGTGGGGCTGCCGGGCGGCGTCGCGCTCCTCGTCTTGCTCGCCGCCTTCCAGGCGCTCGGCTGGGCGGCGGGCGGCGCGGTCGGCTTCGCGCTCGAGCGGAAGCTCGCGCTCGATCGGCGCCTGGCCTTCGGGGTGACCGTGCTGCTCGCTTGCGCTTGGCCCAACGTGCTCACCTGGACGCCGGCCGGCCTGCTCACCCCGTGGCCGCTCCTCCTCCAGCTCGGCGAGCTGGTGGGCGAGCGCGGGCTCACGCTCATCTTCGCCGTCGCGGCAGCGCTCCTCGCGGCGCCATTCGAGTCGCTCACCCGACCGAGCGAGCCGCGCAGAGCCGTCCCGGCGCTCACCTCATGGAAGGGATGGTGGCGGTCCGTCGCGGCCGGCGGCGCGCTCCTGCTCGCGCTCGGCGGCTACGGGGCGGCGCGGCTGCCGAGCGTGCGCGCGCGGCTCGCCACGCTGCCGACGGTGAAGATCGGAGTCGTCCAGGCGGCGGTGGGCGCGCGCCTGCGCTGGGAGCCAGGTCAGGCGCCTCGGATCGTTCGCCGGCTGCGCCGCCTGACGATCGAGGCCGAGCGGGCCGGCGCCGAGCTCGTGGTGTGGCCCGAGGCCGCGTATCCGTACGTGCTCGGCCACGCGGCCGCGCGGACGCCGCTCGGCGGGCGCGGGGTGGTCGGCGGTGGCGTGCGCGGGCCGGTGCTCACCGGCGCCATCACCCGCGCGCCCGGCGGCGACGGCGAGTACAACGCGGCGACCGTCGTCGACGCTCGCGGGATGACCCAGCTCCCGCAGGCCAAGCTCCAGCTGCTCTGGTTCGGGGAGACGGTGCCGCTCTCGGAGTACTTCCCCTGGCTCCGGCGCGTGTTCTTTCGCGCGGGCGGGCTCATCCCGGGCGACCGCGTCTCCCTCCTCTCGGCCGGCGGCGCTCGCATCGGCGTCTTGAATTGCTACGAGGACACGCTCGCGAGCGTCGGGCGGCGGGTGGCGCGCGCGAACCCGAACCTGCTCGTGAACGTCACCAACGACGCCTGGTTCGGGCCCACCGCCGAGCCGGAGCTGCACCTGCGCCTCTCCGCGATGCGCTCCATCGAGACGCGGCGCGGCCTCGTGCGAGCGGTGAACCTCGGCGTCCCGGCGTTCATCGACGCCACCGGCGCGGTCGTCGAGCGCGGAAGCGCGAGCGCGGAGAGCGTGCTCATCGCCTCGGCGGCGCTCGATGACGGCTCGCCGACCTTCTACACCCGCGCGGGCGATCTCCCGCTCATCGCCCTGCTCGTCGCGGTGACGCTGGCCTCGTGGGCTGCTCGGCGCCGCCAAAGGCGCACCCGAGCGAGCACAAACGACGTGTCCCCGACCCTCTGAGAAGGCCGGGGACACGACGGTGTCAGCTCGTGCGGGAGCGCGTGAAGCGCGACCCGCGCGACCGATTACTGAACCAGATCCTTTAGCGATTTGAGCGCGGTCGCGCGGACCTTCTTGCTCGCCGGCTTCGCCGGGATCGTGATGGGAGCCTTGGTGAACGGGTTGATGCCCGGGCGCTCCTTGGTCGCCGGCTTCTTCACCACGCGGAGCTTCACCAGCCCGGGGACCACGAACTCACCGGGCCCACGAGCAGAGAGCTGCTTCTTGATGAGATCCTGAAGTGAATCGAAAACCCGCGTGACGCTCTTCTTGTCGAGCTCGGACGCTTCCGCGAGCTCCGCAATCACCTGCGCCTTCGTCAGCCTCTTGCCAGCCATGCGCTTCCTCCTGCCTGAATAAACCTCGATTGACGCCGTTCCCGCCCTCTAGGTCCGCGTCGCGAGCCTGCTCGCGGCGCGAAACCAGTCAAGGCACGGCGACGGATAACAGGCCGCAATCGGCCTTTCAAGCGGAAAACATGAACCGAGGATGACGGATCGAGCAATTTTTCCGCCAGACTCGACGGCCGGACCTGGTCGACCACTCGGAACCCGCCCGTTTCGAGCGCGCGGCGCGCGCCTCGCGAGCCCCCGAAGCGCCCGCGCCCGAGGACTCCGCGCACGGGACTTCACGTGTGCCGACGCGGGCTTGCCGGTGATCTCGCAGGCACTTCGCGAGGCTCTCGCGCCATCCCGCGAGCGCGGGAGGGCGCCCGCGGCGGACGGCTCGGCGCGCCGAGCGGCGCGGCGAGGACCAGGCGCCGCGTCATGCCGACCATCCGGCGCTTTTCTTCGGGCTCGGCGTGATCGTAGCCGATGAGGTGGAGGATCCCGTGAGCCAGGAGGAACCGCACTTCGGCGAGCAGCTCACGCCCGCGGGAGCGCGCCTGGCGGGCCGCGGTGTCGAGCGAGATGACCACGTCCCCGAGCAGCCGCGGCCCCTGCGCGCCGACGGGGAGCTCGGCCTCGTCGAGCGCGAACGAGAGCACGTCGGTCGGGCGATCCTTGCCGCGATGCTCGCGGTTGAGCTCCTGGATGTGCGCGTCATCGGTGAGCAGCACGCTGAGCTCGGCGCCCGCGAGCTCGAGCTCGGCGAGCATGAGCTCGGCGAGGCGCCGGACCGCGCGGGGCGCGAGCTTGGGCGCGCCCCGCGCGCGGCGCGAGACCAAGGTCGTCATGGAGCGCGCCTCGCGGCGTCGGCGTCCGCCCGACGAGCCCCGTGCATCGCGCGCGGCTGACGGCTCACTTGGGGATCTTCTTGGCGTCCTCGGCGAAACGCGCGAGGCCGAGGTCGGTCATCGGGTGCTTCACGAGCTGGGTGAGCACCTTGAACGGGATGGTCGCGACGTCGGCTCCAATGAGCGCTGCCTCGACCACGTGGAGCGGGTGGCGCACGCTCGCGACGAGCACCTCGGTCTCGAAATCGTAGTTGCCGTAGATGGACACGATCTGCTCGACCATCTGCATTCCCTCCTCGGCGTGGTCATCCAACCGACCGACGAACGGCGAGATGTAGGTCGCGCCGGCCTTGGCGGCGAGCAGCGCCTGCGTGGGAGAGAAGCAGAGGGTGACGTTGGTTCGGATGCCGTCCGCCTTGAGCCGGCGGACCGACTTCAAGCCGTCGATGGTGAGCGGCACCTTGACCACCACGTTCTTGTGGATCTTGGCGAGCTCGCGCCCCTCGGCCACGATGGCGTCGGCCTCGGACGAGAGCACCTCGGCGCTCACCGGACCGTCAACCACCTCGCAGATGTCGGCGATGGCCTGCCGGATCGGCTTGCCCGCCTTCGCGAGGAGCGACGGATTGGTGGTGACGCCGTCGATCGCCCCCATCGCCACGGCTTCCTTGATCTCGCCCAAATCCCCGGTATCGATGAAAAACTTCATGTGATCCTCCACGCGCTCGACGGCGCCTCCCGCGCGCGTCGACGCGCGCGGTCGTTGCTCGGGTCTCTCTAGTGTCGACCGGCGGCGGCGTCGAGCCACCCCGCACGTAGCCGCGCGGCTCTGGCGGGAGCCCCGCCGGTCCTGCCCGGCAGCGTCCGCTCATGGCCAAAGGGATTCGACTGGTGCAGAGTCGGAGGGTCGTGGCTCGCCCATCGCGCCCCCCCGGCTTCGATATGACGTATCGGCCGACCGATACCGCGTTCGGCCCGCCCTGGACGGCCTGGCTCCCCTCGCTCGTCTACCTGGCGATCGCGCTCGGGGTGGCCGCGATGGTCGTGCTCGGCGAGGCCGGCAGCGGTGGCGCCTGGCTCCACGAGTTCATCGTCGAGCGGGACGTGCACCGAGCGGTCGGCGCGCGAACGCTCGCGTTGGTCCTGGTGCTCGGCTCGGCGGCGTCGCTCCTGCGCTCCAGCATGCGCGGTGTCCGACTGCACCCCGATGGGCTCGAGTATCGCGACGTGGTGACGCTCGGGTGGCCGCGCGTGCGCCGCTTCAAGTGGGCGCAGATCGACTGCATCATCCTCGATCAACGGAACATCGCTCTCGACCTGTGGGACGGCTCGCGCCAGTACCTGCCGGCGGTCGGCGACCGCGGGGCGCTGGCCGCCGCGCTCGAGAAGGTCGGCGCCGCGCGCGCCATCCCGGTCCGCGGCGGCCGAGGCCTCGACGACATCCCCGACGCGCCCGCCGACGACGACGAGGAGTGACGCCCAAGTCGCGCCGCGACGCCGGCCGCGCCGGGCCAACACCACGAGCGCGCCTCGTGCGCTCATAGTGTGTTGGTTTATTGACTCTTGAGGTATCGCGCGCGGCGGCGCACGGCGAGGAGCGCGAGCGCGAGCGCGACGAGCGCGCGGGCCGGCTGACGCCCTCGCGGCGCGGTCCGACAGCCGCAGCCGCCGTCGTCGTCCGCGGCGCCCCCGGAGGCCGGCGGCGCGCCCGCGGCTCCGCCGGCGCCTGCCAGCGAGCCGGCCGCCCCCGCGGCGCCCGAACCGCTCACTCCGCCCGAGCCCGGGCCGCCGCCGCTCGAGGCTCCGCCCGCGCCGGTGCCACCTGTGCCTCCGCCGGCGCTCGAGCAGCCGTGCGGCTCGTTCGTCTCGTCGGTGCCCGCGGGGCGGACTCCGTAGATGGGCGCGGGGCAGCCGCGCTCGAGCGCGCCGAGGTCCGGCGCGGCCCCTTGGAATCCGTCGGTGATGCTCGCGAGGCTCTGCCCGCGATCGAGCGCGCGTGAGGCCGCGGCCAGGGTGGCGTCGGGCGCGGAGAGCCGCGCCGTGTAGGACGCGGGCGCGGAGAGCCCGCTCGCGAAGGTGCCCGCGTCGAGGAGCGTGGCGCCCGCGCCAAACACGCCGCTCGCGGTGTACGCGGCAAAGCTCGACCATTTCCCCGCGGCGCCAAAGTCGAACGCGCCGTCCGGGAAGAACCCGTTGCGCGCGATGACGGCGCCGTCGATGCGCCCGCTCCAGTCGACCGTCCTTCCGCCCTCGGGGCTCGCCGGGCCGAAGTAGATGTTGTTGGCGAGCACGAAGTCGTGGGCGGTGGTGTCGTCCTGGAGGTTGAGGGCGTGCGCGACGCTGACGAAGGTGTTGTTATAGAGGCGCGCGCCGACCGTCTCGCGCGTGCCGCCGAGCGAGTGCAGCTTCTGTTGCTCGTCGACCACGTTGACGACCACGTTGCGGATGGCGTAGGCCGGGCCGCCATAGACCGGCTGAAATGAAATCGGCGACCACGAGTTGGTGAAGCGGTTCTCGAAGACGACCGCGTTGCGGAGCGCGCCATCGAGCTCGATCGCGTTGTCGTAGGCGCTCTCGCTGTCGTTGCCGAACACCTCGAAGGAGACGAACGTCGCGGCCTCGTTCTTGATCGAATCTCCGAACCCGACGAGCCGGTTGTGGCAGACGACGTGTCCGTCGCCGGTGAGGTTGATGCCGTCATCGTTGGCGTGCGCGCCGCCGTCATCCCCGTAGACGGCGGGCCAGGCGAGGCGCCCCTCGAGCACGTTGTCGCAGACGATGAAGTCGCGCTGACCGTCCTTCGAGCCGATCCCGAGCGTCACGTCGCGGATCCGCACCCGTCGGACCACGTTATCCGACGCGCCCACTCCCTGGAAGCGGAGGCCGCGCGAGGCGTGCTGGATGGTGAGGTTCTCGAGTTGAACGAAGCTGCCGTAGATCTCGAGCACGTTGCAGCCGGTACACCCACCGCCATCGAGCACGACTCCGCTCTGCGTCGCGCCGCGAATGACGATCGGGTTCTCCGCGGTACCGCTCGCGTGCAGGGCGAACGTTCCTTCGTACACGCCCTCCGCCAGCGTGATGACGTCGCCCGGCTTCGCCTGGTCGAGGGCGCTCGTGAGCGCGCTCGTCCCCGCGACGGGCACCGGTCGCGGGGACGCCGGGGCGCCGGGCACACGGCGCGTCGCGCCGGTCGTCGTGAAGGTCTGGTCGAGGCCATCGGGATCCACCGCGTGCAGCTCGATCTCGTAGCGAGTGGCGGGCATCAGGCCGAAGAGGCTCCCCGCGAACCCCTCCGGGATGGTGGCGCCGACCACCACCGACGGGCGAGAGCGGGCGAGCGGCAGGCCCTCGCGCCAGGTCGCGGCGCCCTCGGCGCGATAACGAACGGTCACCGTGGCATCGCGGTCGTCGTCGTCGGCGATGAGCACCTGCACGCCGAGCGTGAGGAGCGTCGGCGGATCGACGCGCGCCTCGAGCACCGTGAGATCGTTCGCCGCGGACACGGCGCGCGCGAAGAGCACCATCCCCGCCCCCAACATCACCCCGGAGAGCAGTCGACTCATGCCGGACATCCTACACCCTACCCGAGCGCGCGGCGCCGCGAGCGGCGTGACCTCGCGGCTCGCGCGCCGGCACGCGGCTCCCGGGCCTGGGCTCAGATGCCGTCCGTGGGCTCGCGCAGCAGGTGCACGCGCTCCTTGATGCGCTCGCTCACCCACACCTTGTTCTTCGCGTCCACGATGACCGCGCCGCAGTCGCCGAGCGAGTCGACGAGCGCGAGCCCCTTCTCGGGGCCGAGGATGAAGACGGCGTCATCGATGGCATCGGCGACGAAGGCGTCCGGCGCCCACAACGTGACGCTCCTCGACGCCGTGGCGGGGTAGCCCGTGCGCGGATCGATCACGTGGTGATACCGCTTGCCGCCTAGCACGTAGGCGCGCGCGTAGTCGCCCGCGGTCGAGAAGGCGTGATCGGTGAGCTCGATGGTCGCGAAGAAGGTGCCGCGAGGGCCGCGCGGATCCTGGATCCCGCTCACCCAAGGCGAGCCGTCCGGCTTGCGCCCGGCGCCGTAGAGATCGCCGCCTGCCTGCACCAGGAAATCGGCGAGGCCGCGGTCGCGGAGCACTCTCGCCGCGCGATCGACGATGTACCCCTTGGCGATCCCGCCCAGCCCGATGCTCATCCCCTTCGGCACCATCACCTGGTGCGTCTCGGGGCGGACCTCGAGCTTGCGGTAGTCGATGAGTCGCTGCTTCTCGAGGATCTCGCGCCGGTCCGGCAGCCTCGGGTGCGCCTCCTGGGCGTCACCGAATTTCCAGACACCGCTCATCGCCTGAAACGTGATGTCGAACACGCCGCCGGAGAGCTTGCCGACCCAGAGGCTCTTCTCGATGACCGAGAACGTCTCGGGATCGACCGTGACGAAGGACCCCGCCCCATGATTTACGCGCGCGACGTCGCTGTCGGCGGTCCAGTCGCTCATCAGCCGGGCGAGCCGCTGCATCTCCGCGAAGGCCGCGGCGAGCGCAGCCTCCGTCCCCTCCGCGCCGACCTTCGCGTTCGAGTAGGCCACCAGGTGCACGTCGGTGCCCATGGCGACCTCTTGAAGCTCGACCTTGAGCCGCTCGCCCGGCGCTCCCGGCGGAGCGGACGCGGCCCGCGCCGACGAGGTCGAGGAGGCCGACGGCGTGGCGAGCGCGGCGCCGCCGCGCGGGGCCGCCGACTCCACCGCGCGCGGGCCCGCGCCGTCGCGCTCGCAGCCGCCGAGCGCGAGGAGCGCCCCAAGCAAGAGCACGCAGGACGCGGAGGGCATCGTCCCCTCACTCGCCGCGGAACCGCGGTCTCCGCTTCTCCGCGAAGGCCTCGAGCGCCTCGACGCGATCCGCGCTCCGGAGGCACTCGTCGTAGTAAACGAGCTCGAGCTCCATCCCCCGCTCCATCGGGACCTCGTAGGAGGCGTCGATGGCGGCGAGCGCGGCGCGCTGAGCGATCGGCGCGCCCTCGCTGATCGGGCGAATCCACTCGAGCGTATCGTCGATGAGCGAGCGCTCGCTCGGGACCACCCGACTCACGAGGCCGAGCCCGAGCGCCTCCTCGGCCTCGATACGGCGCCCGAGCAGGATGAGCTCCTTGGCCTTCGCCTCCCCGACCACGCGCGGGAGCCGCTGCGTCCCGCCGAGCGCGGGGATGATCCCGAGCGTGGTCTCGGGGAGCCCGAGCTTCGCGTGCGCGGACGCGATGCGGAGATCGCAGAGCAGCGCGAGCTCGAGACCGCCGCCGAAGGCGACCCCGTTGAGCGCCGCCACCACCGGTACCGGCGAGCGCTCGAGCCACAGGAGGCTCCGCCGATAGAGCCTGAGCAGCTCACGCACCGCGTTCTCGTTCATGCCCTTGCGCTCCTTCAGATCCGCTCCGGCCGAGAACGCGCGGTCGCCCGCGCCGGTGAGCACGATGGCGCGGAGCGCGCGGTCCTCGAAGATGCTGCGGCCGAGCTCCTCGAAGGCGAGCAGGGTCGCCCGCGAGAGCGCGTTCATCCGGTCGGGTCGATCGATGGTGATGAGCGCGACGCCACCTCGGCGCTCGACGCGGAGCGGCTGCTCGTCGCTCATGACCTCGCCCCTCGGGCGGACGCGCCGCGGCCGGTCGCGGCCTTTCGGGGCGACTTCGCTGCCGGTCCGGAGCCCTCGAGCTTGCCGAGGCGGGCCTTGAGCTCGGTGAGCTCGCCGCGCAGCGTCTCGAGCTCGTCCTTGACTCGCTTCTGGTCGGCGGCGCCGCCGTCGGACATGCTGCGGAGCGCCTCGCGGATCCGGCGAGCGACGCGCCCATCGAGCTCGCGCGCGAGCGCGCGGCGGAGCGCGCCGAGCGCCTTCGCGTCCCCCATCGACTCGAGCGCCCGGACCACGTCGATGCGGAGGTATGGATCGTGGTCGTCGAGGAGCAGCTCGAGGTGCTCGCGGACCTTCCGCTCGGTCGAGAGCTCTGCGAGCGCGGCGATCGCTGCGCGGCGACCGCGCGTCGGCACGCCGTACCGCGAGCGCTCGAGCACCTCCGGTACCGCGCGCTCGTCGCGCAGCGCCGAGAGTCCGTCGAGCGTGCCGGCGCGGATCACGTCCGCCCACGAGGCGCGGTCGAGGCCGCCGAGCAGCGCCTTCAAGGCGGCCGGTTGCCGCGTCCGGCCGAGCGCGCGCGAGGCCTCCGCTTCCACCAGGTAGCTCGGATCCTTCTTGACCAGCGGGGCGAGCGCCTCGGCCGCGGCCGGGCTGCGGAAGTTACCGAGCGCAGACGCCGCCGCGCGCCGGACCTTCGGGTGCGGATCGCCGAGCTCCGCGCGGAGCGCCGCGAAGGCCTCCGCGCCCTTGATTCGACCGAGCGCGTGGGCCGCCTCCGCGCGCACCATCCAGGCTTCCTTGCGATTTCCAAGGGCCTGGGCGAGCGCGGCCACGGTCGGCGCGTCGTCGCGCTTGGCGAGCGCCTCGGCCGCGGCCCAGCGCTCCCGCGCGGTAGTTCCCCGCTCGAGCTGCGCGCGCAAGAGGTCCGCCGGGACCTCCAGCGTCACCTCGCCCATGACGCGCGAGTCGGGGTCGAAGGCGACCCACAGCGGGCGCTCGCCGAGCTTGAGCACGAGCGCGTCGTTCGCCGACGTCACCTCCTTGGAGAAGCGACGCGTCTTGCCGGCGTGATCGGCGAGCTCGATCTCGAGCGGGAAGGCGAACACGGCCGTCTCACCGCTCGCTTGCGTCTGCTTCACCGAGACGGAGAGGAGGCCGTGCTCATACGAGATCTGGACCCTGAGCTCGGGGTGGCCCGGGCGGTACACCCACTGGTCGAAGAAGCGCTCGAGCGAGCGTCCGCTGACTCCTTCGAGGGCGCGCATGAGGTCGTTCGTCTCGACGATTCCGCCGGCGTGGCCGGAGAGGTACGCGTGGATCCCGCGCCAGAACACCTCGTCGCCGAGCTCACGGCGCAGCATGTGGAGGACCAGCCCGCCCTTCTCATAGAGGTGGCGATCGAACAAATCGATCGGATGCTCGTAGTCGCGGCACACGATGGCGCGCCGGTAACGGCCGCTCGCCTCGCCGAGGTACGCGGCGAGATCGCCGTGGAGCCCGTAGTCGTACTCGTCGCGACCGAGGCGGTCCTCCCGCTCCAGATGCTCGAAGAAGGTCGCGAACCCCTCGTTCAGCCAGGCGTGCGACCAGTCGCGGCAGGTGACGTGGTCACCGAACCACTGGTGCGCGAGCTCGTGCGCGACGAGATCGGCGCTCGAGGCGTCGAGCGCCGCGCGCGCGTCGAGCAGCACGTACTCGTACATGGTGGTCGCGGTGGTGTTCTCCATCCCGCCGAAGATGAAGTCGCTCACCACGATCTGCGAGTAGCGGCTCCACGGGAACGGGATCCCGGTGAGCCGCGAGAAGAGCTCGATCATGCGCGGCGTCTCGCCGAAGCTGCGCGCGCCGTCGGCCTTCTTGCCCGGCGGCACGTAATAGGTGACCGGGATCTCGCGCGCCGGCACGCCCACGCGCGCCGCGCGATCCTCGATGACGTCGAAGTGCCCGGCCACCAGCGTCATGAGGTAGCTCGGGTGCGGTTCGTTCATCTTGAAGTGATACGTCCACGGCTTCTTGCCGCGCGGCGTGTCGCGCCGCGCGAGCTCGCCGTTCGAGAGCACCGTGAAGCCCGCCGGCACATGCGCGATGAGCTCGGTCGTCATCTTGACGTGTGGCTTGTCGTGGCACGGCATGAAGTGGCGCGCGTCCTCGTCTTGGCACTGCGTCCACACCTGCACGGGGCGGTCCTTCACCTGCTCGTCGGGCGCGAGGAAATACATCCCGCGCCGCGGCGTCGCGCGATAGCGCACGCGCACGCGCCCGCGCTTCACTCTCGCAGGGACGCTCACCCTGAGCCGGTCACCGTCGTACTCGTAGCTGGCTCGCTCCCATCCCTTGCCCGCGTGGAGCTCCACGCGTGAGAGCTCGAAGCCGACCGCGTCGAGCTCGAACTGGCGCTCGTCGGCGGAGACGCGCTCGAACTCGATGGTGGCCACGCCGGCCACGCTCTTGCGCGGGAAATCGAGGGTCAGCTCGAGCGCGAGGTGCGAGATCGTGAAGGGACGCGAGCGCTCGTATTTTCGCTCGGTCCCGCTCAGGGTGAACGGCGACCCGGCTCCGGCGGCCGAGCAGCGTGCGTGCAGACGGTGCGAGGTGGTCATGAAGCGGATCTCCCGGGTAGCCCGCGCACGCGGGCTCTGGCAAGGGATTCTAGTGGTCGGTGCGGCGCGGAACCGCCCGAGACGAAGGGCCGCTCGACGCCCTCGCGGCGGCTCGCGGAGCGCGCCGTCAGCGACGGCGGCGCAGCAGGGCGAGCCCGGCCGCGAGCGCGAAAAACGCCCATTTCGAGCCGGATCCCGCGTCATTCGTTACGCGGCAACCGCAGCCACCGTCGTCGCTCGCGCCGGACGCGGGCGCGCCGCCCGCGGCGCTCCCCGCGCCGGCGCCCGTGCCGGCGCCGCCGCCGGTGCCCGTGCCGGCGCCGCCCGGCTGGCCACCGCTGCCGCCGCTGCCTGGCGCTCCCGCGCCGCTCCCGCCCGCGCCGCCGGCCGCGCCGCCCTGACCCCCAGCCCCTGCAGAGCCCCCGCCCGAGCCTCCCGCACCCCCGGCACCGCCAGAACCTCCCGGCCCGCCGAGCTCATAGGCGCCGATGTCCACCGCGCCGGCGTTCACGCGCGACGCGGCATTCATCGGATGCAGGTACTCGAAGGCAGGCATGAGCGACATCGCGCCGTCCGAGCCCGGATCCGCGCCGCCGTCCACGCACGGGGTGCCCGCGACCAGGCGGTAGTCGAAGCTCGCCGCGTCGACGAGGCACGTGGTCGCGCCAGAGTAGTTGTGGTCGAGCTGCGCCGAGGCCTGATCCGTGATCGTGCCAGGGCCTTGGAAGACGTTGTTCCTGAGCACCGCGGGCGTGGTCGTGCTGCCGCCGATCCGCACGAACGTCCCTCCGCTGCCACGCTCGTTCACGAAGGTGTTGTTGATGACGAAGAGCGCGTCGCTCGGGTTATCGGCGTGCGGCCCCTCTTCGCGATACGCGAGCATGCTCGAGTTGTCGGTCTGCGGGCCTTGCTGGACCAGATTTCCGATGACGTAGGTCCGCCCGCCGTTCGGCACGTCGATCTCGTAGCTCTGCGTGCCGTCGCTCTCGCCGGTGAGGCGGTTATAGAGGATGTGCGTCTCCGCGGCGCGCGACTTCACGAGGTGGCCGATGCTGGCTCGGTGCGACCAGTTGTAGCGGAAGATGAATTTCGCGACGTGGTTGATGTAGAGGTTGTGCGTCTGCCCGTCGCCGTGTCCGTTATGGTTGAACTCGGAGCGCTCGATGAGGATGGTGCTGTTCGGGCTGTTGCCCGCGAGGATGCCGTTCTCGTTGTCGTGGAAATAGCAGCCGCGCACGGTGAGGTTTGCGCCCTCTTGGCGGATCCCGGCGCCGTTCTCGTCGGGGACGGTGGCGCCGGAGAATTCGATGTTCTCGACGGTCGTGTCGTTCCCGGTGATGACCCAAATAGCCTTGCCGCCCGCGTTCTTGCCGGCCGCGTCGATCTTGGCGAGGCCGCCCACTCCGCGGATGGTGAGGCGGTTACGTTGAATGGAGCAGACGTCTCCGTCGTAGTTGCCGGCGGCGGCAATCTCGATGGTGTCGCCATCTTGAGCTGCGGCGAACGCCGCGCAGGGCTTCGGGTACGTCTGCCCCGGCCCGACGGTGAGCGTCGCGGCGCTCGCGAGGGCTCCCGTGAAGAGGAGAGAGGCGGTCACGGCCGGCGCGATGAGGCGGTTCATGCGGCGATCGTCGCCCAAGTCGCGGGCGCGCCGCAAGCACCAACCGGACGAGCAGCTCGCTGGGCCGGGGGCCGGCGTTTCACCAGGCTCCGACCGCGATGATAGATTGCGAGCCGTGACGACCACGATCACCGGCGAGGTCGAGCGGGTCACCTTCGAGAACGAGGAGACGAGCTTCCGCGTCATCAAGCTCGGCTCGATCGACGGCGCGCGGCGCCCGGGCACGCTCGCGGTGGTCGGGACGTTCCAGGCGGTCGGGCCCGGCGCCCGCGTGCGGGTCACGGGCGACTTCGTCGACGACCCGCGCCACGGCGAGCAATTCCGCGCCGACACGCTGGTACCGGTGGCTCCCGCCACCCTCGCCGGGCTCGAGAAGTACCTCGGCTCGGGCCTCATCCCGGGGGTCGGTCCGTCGCGAGCGCGCAGCATCGTTCGCGCATTCCAGCTCGATACGCTCGCCATCCTCGACGAATCGCCCGAGCGCCTGGCGGAGGTGAAGGGGATCAGTCGCAAACAGGCGCGCGAGATCGCCGCGGTGTGGTCGGAGCGGCGGGAGATGAACGCCATCATGCTCCTGTTGCAGACCCACGGCGCGTCTCCGGCGCTCGCGGCGCGGATCCATGAACGCTACGGCGCTCGCTCGGCGTCCGTCGTCCAGCGGTCACCGTACAAGCTCGCGCTCGAGGTCCGCGGGATCGGGTTCAAGACCGCTGATCGTCTGGCGCGCTCGCTCGGGATCGCGGGCGACCACCCGGATCGCGCGCAGGCCGGCGTGCTGCACGAGCTCGGCATGCTCGCGGATCAGGGCCACGTGGCGTGTCCGCGCCCGCTCCTCGTCGAGCGCGCGGCGGCCATGCTCGAGATCGGGCCCGAGCACGTGGAGGCGGCGATCGACGCGCTCTGGGCGGCAGAGCGCGTGGCCATCGAGCGAGGCGAGCCCGCGCGCGTGTACCTGGCGCGGCTCGACGCGGCCGAGCGGCGGATCGCGGCGGGGCTCGCCACGCTGCTCGCGAGCCCGGGCCACGATCTCCCCGGACTGGCCGGGACGATCTCCGCGTTCGAGCGTGCCGCCGGCATCGAGCTCGCGCCGCAGCAGCGGCGCGCGGTCGAGGCGGCGGCGGAGCAAAAAGTGGTGGTGGTCACCGGCGGTCCCGGCGTGGGAAAGACCACCATCGTCCGCGCCATCCTCGGCGTCTTCGAGCGAGCGCGACTGACGGTGCGACTGGCCGCGCCCACCGGGCGCGCCGCCAAGCGGATGGCCGAGGCCACCCGGCGCGAGGCCTCGACCATCCACCGCCTGCTCGACTTCGACCCACGCTCCGGGCGCTTCCAGCGAGACGCCGAGCACCCTCTCGACACCGACGCGCTCATCCTCGACGAGGCGTCCATGATCGACGTCGAGCTCGGCGCGGCGCTCTTCGACGCGCTGGCGGCGGCGGCGCGCCTGGTCGTGGTGGGTGACGCCGATCAGCTCCCTTCGGTCGGCCCGGGCGCGCTCCTGCGCGATCTCGTGAGCAGCGAGGTCGTCCCGGTGGTGCGTCTCGACGAGATCTTTCGTCAGGGGCAAGCGAGCCGCATCGTGACCGGCGCGCACCGCGTCCTCCACGGAGAGATGCCGGAGAGCGCGAACGCCGACGACCCGGACGCGGATTTCTTCGTGATCAAGAGGAGGGAGCCCGACGAGGCCGCGGCGGTCATCCTCGAGCTCGTCACCTCACGGATCCCGCGCCGCTTCGGCCTGAGCCCGGCGAGCGACATCCAGGTGCTGACCCCGATGCACCGCGGCGCGGCGGGCACGATCGGGCTGAACGCCGCGCTCCAGGCGGCGCTGAACCCCGAGGGGCCGGCGCTCGAGGTGCGCGGTCAGACCCTACGCGTCGGGGACAAGGTCATGCAGACGCGTAACGACTACGAACGCGAGACCTACAACGGCGACATCGGCATCGTGGAGAGCGTGGAAGCGGAGGCGCGCAAGCTCGCGGTGCGGTTCGACGGCAGGCGCGTCGAGTATCACGACGCGGCGCTCGAGTCGCTCGTCCTCTCCTACGCGACGAGCATCCACAAGTCGCAAGGCAGCGAGTACCCGGCGGTCGTCATCCCGCTCCTCACCACGCATTTCGTGATGCTGTCGCGGAACCTGCTTTATACCGCGATCACTCGCGCCAAGCGGCTCTGCGTGCTGGTGGCCGATCCGCGCGCGCTCGCGCTGGCGCTCGCGGAGACCCGACGAGAAGAGCGGATGACGAGCCTCGCCGAGCGGCTCCGCTCGGCGCTCGCTACGGGATCGTGAAGCTCTTCGAGACCGTCACCGAGTTGCCGCTGAACGGAGGGACATGAGCCCGCCGGAAGACGGAGGCAACGCAGCCGCCCACCGAGCTGCCGCCGAACTCGCCTCCGCTCACGTTGGCGCTCGTGACTCGCCCGCTCGGCGCGAACGTCACCACCGCGCGGCCGGTTCCCGTGGGGCCGTCGGGGCGCTTGCAGCCCGTCGCCGCCGAGGCCGCGGAGCTCAGCGCCGAGATGGCCGCGCCCTTGTCGAAGCTCGCGAGGCCCGATGACGGGTTCTCCTTGACGGCTACCTTGTCATCCGCCTTCTTCGGCTCTTCCTTGGCGTCGGCGGCCGACTTCTCCGCGTTCTTCTTCTGCGCCTCGAAGTAGCGCTTCTTGTCTTCGTCGCTGACCGGTGCCTTGGGGTCGTCCTTGTCTCCCGCTGCTGCGGCGGCGTCGCCCTTGCCGTCCCCCGCCGGAGCCGAGTCGTCTTTCTTGTCCCCGGCGGCCGGGGCCGAGTCGTCCTTCTTGTCCCCGGCGGCCGGGGCCGAGTCGTCCTTCTTGTCGGAGCCGCTCCCGGGCTTGTCGTTGGCGCTCGCGGTGGCGTCGTTCGCCGCGACCGGCTCCGACTTCTTGCCACCGAGCAGGGAGCCGAGCCCAACCCCCAACGCTACGAGCGCCGCGACCGCCACGCCGATGATGACGATGCGCTTGTTCTTGGAGGCCGGCGCCGCGGGCGCGACGCTCCCCGCCTGCCAGGACGGCGGCACGCTCGCCGCCGCGGGCGGAGGCTCCGGCTCGGGAGGTGGTGGCGCGGTGAGCAGCGCCTGGTTCGCGCCGAGTCCGAAGATGGCCCCGCCGCCGCCTCCGCCGAGGTTCATCAGATCGTCGAAGCTCGCGCTGCCGCCCGTGGAGGCGGCTCGCGGGGGCGGCGCCCCCGGCGAACGAGGAGCGGACACCCCGGCCTTCAGCGCGTCCAGGGAGAAGAGCACGGAATTCTCGTTCCGAGCCCCGGTCGGCTTGTCGTCGTATGCGTGGCTCCCCGGCGTCGACGGCGCGGCCGCGGGCGCGTCGTGCTCGCTGCCGGCCGAGTCGATGTTCCCGAACAGATCTTGACCGCCACCGGCGCGGCCTCCGCTGACGCGCGCCGCCGAAGTAGGCGGCGCGAACGCGGGCGCGGGGGGCGGCGCGAACGCGGGCGCGGGGGGCGGCGCGAACGCCGCGGCGGCTGGAGCGCGCGCGGCGCCGAGCGCCGCGGCGAGTTCGGGCACCTCGAGGAGCGGCAGCCAGTCCGCCATGCCGTCCTTCCACACGAAGGCGTCCTGCCCGAGGGCTCCGTCGCGATGAGCGGCGACGAGCTCCTCGGTCGTCATGGTGCGCTGCTCGGTGTCGCTGAGGTTCACCGACCAGGCGTCGGCCGCGGGAGCCGGCTGGGACCCGAACATCCCTCGGGTATCCACCACGCGAGTCGCCTCGTCCTCGTCCGCGGCGCTCGCCGAATCGTCGACGGGCTCGGGCACCGTGCCGTCGACGACGATGGGTGCGCTGCAGCCCTTGCAACGGACCTTGACCTTCCTGCCGCGGACCTTGTCGTCCGCGATCGCATATTTTGCGCCACACGCTTGGCAGGTGATCTTCATCGGCTACTTCTCTCCTAGGTCGACTCCACGAGCCGTGAGGCGGCGAGCCATTCTAGCAGAGAACTCCGCGCGGAAGCCCACTTCTCGCGCGAGAACCCGGGCTCACGGGCCTCGGGCGGGCCTCGCGGACGTCAGTTCAAGGGCAAGAGCGTGGCGCCGTCCTTCCCGCAGAACTTCGCGTCGCCCGGATACTGCGTGCCACACATCGGGCAGATGGTGTGAGTCGTCGCCGCCGCCACGCGCCGAGCGCGATATACCGCCACCGGCACCAGCTGCTCGTCGTGCTCGGGGCACGCGTCGATGCCCGGGTCGAAGCCCTGCCCGCAGACCGGGCACACCCCGCCGGTGGGCCCGCGCGCCCCGGCGTCCTCATCGAACGGCACGAGTCGATTGCCGTCGGCCGCGCAGAACCCCGCGCCCGCGGCGTACTCCTCGCGGCAGGTGGGGCAAACCATGGGGCCAACCGCCGCCTGCTCTCCCAGCAGCGCGGGCGCCCGCGCGGGCAGCTCATCCTCCGGTGGCGGTTCGAGCGGAGCCTTCCGCCGGCGCAGCACCAGCGCGAGGCCGGTGAGGCCGAGGAGCAGCGACGCTCCGCCGACCACGCCGATGAAGAGCTGCCGCCGCGCGCGCGCGTCGTCGACCGCCCGGGCGTCGCGAGCGCCAATCGAGCCGGAGGCGATCACCGCCACCGCCGCCTCGCCCGACTCACCGGAGTCATCGAAGCCGCCATGGCGGAGCAGCGCGTCGTACCGCTCCTTGGAAGCGACCTCGACGACCACGTTGGCGGCGCGGCCGGCGACGACTGCGCTCAGCGTGAACTCGCTCTCTCCAGCGTCGTCGTCGACGCGGAGCCGACCGGGACCGAGCAGCCGGGCGGGCGCACCGGCGGTCGCGAGGTGCCAGGTGGGCGGCGTGGTGAGCGCGCATCCGGTAGCGTCGAGGACCGCGCTCCTGAAGGTGAACTCGTCACCGGGACGCATGAGCTTCCGCGAGGGGCGCACCTCGAGGCGCGCCGGCGGCCCCGGCTCCGCGCACGCACGCGGCTTCGGCTCGGGCGCGGGACGAGCCAGCGATGCTATCGGCGGCGTCGCGCTCGGCGCCGCGGGCGACGCGCTCGGCGCCGCCGGGGCGGGCTCGCCTTGGCGCTGAATCAAGCGGAAGGAGCGGCTCCGCCGCACGCTGGCGGTGCAGTTCTGACCGTTGATCAGGAACTGATATTGGCCGGTCTCGTCGAAGCTGATGGTCGAGTCGGTGGCGCTGATGGTGGTAACGACGGTAGCTTGACGAGGATCGTTGGCGGCGGTCTTGCAGGTGCTCTTCCAGCCGCGCTGGCCGCCGGAATGGCTGCGGCGATCGAGCCCCGGGAACTGCTCCCAGCACTCGGCCGTGGAGTAGGTTCGCCCAGCACCCGTGATGGTGAGCTCACCGCCGCTCTGGACGATGGTCGCGGTGCCCCCCGGTGCCCCGCCGCCTCCTGGGCGGGGACCACACGCCTCGCCCCAGTCCCCGATGTTCCATGCCACCCGCATCGCGGTCGCGGACCATCGACCGGAGAGCGTGGGGAGCGCGTCGGCCCGCCCGGCCTGCGCGAAGACCACCGCGGCGAGCACGCCGAGCGCGAAGAGGATCGACCGCGGCGCGCGCTCCACGGCCGCATCTTAGTCTACTCGCCGGGCGCGCCGCCTCGGCTCCTCGCCCTCGGCCCGGCGCCTTCGTTGACACTCAGAATTTTCCGGTGCTAGCGTCCAGGCCGTACTGGGGGCCCCTGCGTTTTTCTAGGGGTTTTCTTCCGGCTTCGCACAGGAGATAGCAGACATGCCTTCCGGGTCGACCAGGTTCAGACGCGTCGCTCGCGCGGCGAAGTGGGCCGTGGCCCTCGCGCTGACTCCAGCGCTCGCGGCGGCCCAGCAGAAGGGGCCGCGCCGCGTCGACGACGGCAACGGGGACGGCATGGACACCCACCTCTTCCGACCCGCGCTCGACTCGAAGGGGTTCTTCGGCGTCAACGGCTCGGACATCGTGGGCGCGAACGACGTGAGCTTCGGCTTGGTCCTCGACTACGGCCGCGAGCTGATGCGCACCAACTCCGACCGGACCGCCACCGCGACGGCGGCCGACCGGGGCGTCACCTCGCTGGCGCGCGACTCCTTCCAAGGCACCTTCGCCTTCAACTACGGGATCGCGAACCGGCTGGTCCTCGGCCTCACGGTGCCGGTCGTGCTGATGGCCGGTGATGAAGCGAACGAGGTCGGCCGAACGGGAGCAGTCTACTCGACCGGCAAGCTCGACGCGCAGGAGATGGCCGGCATGGCGCTGCACGGCAAGCTCCGCCTCACCCGCGTCGAGAAGGGGATCGGCATCGCGATCCTGGTGCAGGGCGGCATCCCCTTCGGCCACGCGCCCCAAGACCTGGCAGCAGATCCGGGGTTTTGGTACTGGCCCCAGCTCGTCCTCGAGAACCAGTTCGGCGCTTCGCGTCGCTTCAAGATCGGCCTGAACGGCGGCTATCGCGGCCACACCGGGAAAAATCCAGAGTTCGGTCTGGATCCCGACGGCCGCGCGCAGCTCGCCGAGGGGCCCTTCGCCTACGGGAACCTCGCCACCTTCGGGCTCGGGCTCTCCTATCGCGTCCTCGATCCGCTCGACTTGGTCGCGGAGACCTACGGGACCTACCTCCTCGCGAGCGACGCGGACTCGAAGCAGAAGCTCTCGCAAGAGGTCATCGGCGGCATGAAGGTGTTCGTCGAGCGCAACAGCTACCTGATGATGGGCGCCGGCAGCCGCTACGCCGCGGCGTCCACCGGCTTCGAGGCGGCCGACGTGCGAATGGTCCTCGGCTTCGTGTTCGAGCCGAGCATCGGGGACCGCGACGGCGACGGGCTCAAGGACGACGAGGATCAGTGTCCCGACGAGCCGGAAGACTTCGACGGCTTCAACGACAAGGACGGCTGCCCGGACCCCGACAACGACAACGACGGCATCCTCGACGTCGATGATCGCTGCCCGAACATCCCGGAGGACTTCGACGGCGATCAGGACCAGGACGGCTGCCCCGAGGGCTCGATCAACGATCGCGACGGCGACGGGATCCCGGACAACGTCGATCAGTGCCCTGATGAGCCGGAAGACAAGGACGGCTTCGAAGACAAGGACGGCTGCCCCGACCCCGACAACGACAAGGACGGCATCCCCGACACCAAGGACCAGTGCCCGAACGATCCGGAAGACATGGACGGCTTCGAGGACGAGGACGGCTGCCCCGACCCCGACAACGACAAGGACGGCATCCTCGACTCGGTGGACAAGTGCCCGAACGAGCCGGAGACGTTCAACGGCTTCGAAGATGAGGACGGCTGCCCCGACAAGGGCCGCGTCATCATCGAGGGCAGCGACATCGTGATCCTCGACAAGGTGCAGTTCAAGACCGGCAGCGCCGAGATCCTCCCGCAGTCGAACGCGATCCTCGACGCAGTGGCCTCGACGCTCGAGGGCCACCCGGAGTTCAAGATCATCGAAATCGCTGGCCACGCCGACGAGCGGAGCAGCGACGCCCACAACCTGAAGCTCACGAAGGACCGCGCGCACGCGGTGGTCGAGGCGGTCGTTCGGCGCGGCATCGCGCGGAGCCGTCTGGTGTCGCAGGGCTACGGCGAATACTGTCCGCTCGATCCCGGGCACAACGCGGCCGCCTGGGAGAAGAACCGCCGCGTCGAGTTCAAGGTCGTGCAGACGGACGACGGCGACACCGACGTCGAGCGCGGCTGCGACGAGGCGAAGCGGAAGGGCGTCTTTCCCCCGCCGGTGAAGTAGCGAGCCGTCCCGAAGGATGGGGTCGGGTCGTCGCGGCCGGCGACCAGCCCGGCGCGCGCCCGCGCCCCGTCGCCGGCCGCGACGGACCGGCGCACTCTCTCAGCGGCGGGTCCGCCGGCGAGCGGCCGCGATGAGGCCGAGGCCGGCGAGGCCGAGCGCGGCTCCGACCGCGCCGCCGCGACCGGTCGGCGCGCGACACCCGCAGGCGGAGCCGCTATCGGCGTAGCTGGCGCCGCGGCTCGGCGCGCCGCCCGCGGCGGACGCGCCGCTCGCGGCGGACGCGCCGCCCGCGCTCGTGAGGCCGCCGCTCCCGCTCGACACGCCGCCGCTCCCGCCGAACGAGAGCGAGCCCGCCGCGCCACCGCTCGCGCCCGCGTCGGGAGCCTCGGCACATTGCCCGAGTGTGCACGCCTGGCCGGCGGGGCAGCGCGCGCCCGCGCACGAGTCGACACACGCGCCAGCGTCGCAGTGCTCGCCCGGCGCGCAGGTGACGCCGACACACGCGGCCTCCTCGCACCGCCCGCTCGCGGAGTCGCAGGCGAGCCCCGACGCGCACGGCGCACAGACGCACGAAGAGCGGCACACCCCGCCCATGCAGACCTTACCTGAGTCACACGTCACGCCCACGCACGGATCGACGCAGCGCCCGGCCCGGCACACTTGGGGGCTCGGGCACACGACGTCGTCGCAGGGCGCCTGACACTTGCCGTGGACGCACACCTTCCCGGTGTCGCAGGTCACCTTCGCGCAGTCCGCTGCGACGCAGTATCCGTCGCTCGAGCACACCGTGTCGCCCGAGCACTTGAACTCGCCGGTGCCGCAGGCGCGCACACAGGCGCCGTGATCGCAGACGAAGCCCGGATCGCAGAGCTCGCCTTCGTCGAGCACGCCGTTGCAGTCGTCGTCGAGACCGTTGCACGCCTCGGGGCTCGGGGAAGACACCGCCTGGCACGTCACGCCGTCGCACTGGGTGAGCCCGGCGCGGCATACGCCCGGCTGCCCGCTGTCGCAGTCGGCGCCGCCGCCGGAGCAGGTCAGCCCCTCGAAGAAGAAGACATCGTCGTTGAAATCGCCGTCGTTGTTGAAGCTGGCCCCGCTGACGTTGCCGTCCTCGAAGGCGAGGTAGTAGGCGTTGGGCGTGACCTTCGACGCGTAGATGATCGCCATGATCCACGGCTGGCCGGGCGCGTACTCGGGATTCCACTCGGGCTCCGAGTAGTGGGTCTGCCCGCCGAGGAGCGCGAACCCGATGGCCCCGCCCAGGTAGTTCGGGTCATTTCGGATGTCCGCGGCGTTGATGACGGTGCCGACCGGCGAGTTTGGCGCCAGGATCGGGTAGATGTCGACGCCCGGCTGCGGTCTCGAGCTCGCCGGCGCGTTGTACCAGCCGACGCCGAAGTGCGAGCCCGCCTCGTTCAGCACGAAGGTCGCCTTGAAGTCGCAGAGCGGCGAGAAGGTGGCCGGCGTCGACTGTCCGTCGACGCGGTAGTCGATCGGCTCTCCGCGCTGCTGAAAGAGCGTGTAGAGCTGGATCTCTCCGTTGGCGGAGTCGACCGGGTAGACGGCACCGTTCGGCTCGGTGATGGTCGCGCGCGCGCTCAGGGTCAGGGTCAGCGCAGCACCGAGCGCCCCCGCACCGAGGTACTTCATGGTCCGGTCCTCCGGCGGCGATTCTAACAGCCCCCGGCCCGGCACCATCGGCTCTCGGACGAAGACGGCGTTCTCGGCCCTGCGAGCGCCAAGGTTTCTCGGGATTTCACGCGGGGGCTTGCTGGGCGACAGCGCTCGTTCTAAGTGTTGGCTCGCCTGTGAATAGTGATTCAAAATCTGAATCCGGGGTGGCCCGCCTGCGCGACCGCCTGCGCGAGGCCACCTCGAGCAGCATCCTCGGCGCCGCCGAGCACGCCTTCGCCACCCAAGGGCTGAGCGGGGCGCGGATGGAGGACATCGCGGCGGGGGCGGGCGTGTCGGTCGGGACCCTCTACAACTACTTCGCGGACCGCAGCGCCATCCTCGCCGCGCTCCTCGAATCTCGGCGACGCGACCTGACCTCGCTGCTCGACGCCGCCATCATCGAGACGGAGGACGTCCCCTTCGAGACCGCTCTCGAGCGCATCCTCGCCACGCTCCTCGGGCACTTCGAGGCTCACCGGCCGTTCCTCACCATCCTCATGGAGGGTGAGTGGTCGCGCGAGGCCTCGCGCGGCGCGATGGCGGTGTCGCCGCGTGAGACCATGCGCGCCGTTCACTCGCGCGTCGAACGGCTGATCCAACGCGGGGTGACGAGCGGGGCGCTCGAGTCGGGCCCGGCGCCGTTCTACCCGGCGATCCTGATGGGCATCGTGCGCGGGGTGTTGGTCCGCGCCGTCTTCGACAAATCCGCAAAGCTCGATCTTCGCGCGAGTGTCCCGGTCCTCACCGAGTTCTTCCTCCACGGAGCGGCCGCGCGATGACCGCCGCCGCGCTCTCGCTCCCGGCGCCGCCACGGGCGGCGCGCGCGCCCACCAACAAGTGGTTGGTCACCTTGTCGGTGACCTTCGGAACCTTGATGGGCGCCATCGATTCGTCCATCGTGAACGTCGCGATTCCGCACATCCGCGGCGCGGTCGGCGCGAGCATCACCGAGATCACGTGGATCGCGACCGGCTTCATCATCGCCACCGTGATCGTGATGCCGCTCACGGCGTTCATGGGGCGCTTCTTCGGGCAGAAGCGCTTTTACCTGTTCAGCTTGGTGCTCTTCCTGGTCGGCTCGGCGCTCTGCGGCATGGCGCGGAGCCTGCCGGCCCTGGTCGCCTTCCGAGCCGTCCAGGGACTCGGCGCAGGCGCGCTGCAGCCGACCGAGCAGGCCATCCTACGTCAGACCTTCCCGCCCGAGGAGCAGGGCATGGCGATGGCGCTCTTCGGCATGTCGGTGATGCTCGGCCCCGCCTTCGGCCCGACGCTCGGCGGCTACATCGTCGATCACTATAGCTGGGAGTGGATCTTCTACATCAACCTGCCGGTCGGCGCGCTCGGCCTCTTCATGGTCACCAAGTTCGTGCAGGAGCCGGAGGACATTCGCGCAGCCAACGCCGCGCTCGCGGAGAAGCAGCGCGGTCACCTCGACTGGCTCGGGATCCTGCTCCTTACGCTCGGGCTCGGCGCGCTTCAGTACATCCTCGAGGAGGGCCAGGGCGAGGACTGGTTCGAGTCGAAGCTGATCGTAGGGGCGACTCTCTTCACCGTGTTCGCGCTCATCGCGTTCGTCATCCGCGAACTCACCGCGCCGGTGCCCGCGGTGAACCTGTCGCTCTTCAAGGACAAGGTGTTCATGAGCGGCACGCTCATCGGCGCCATGATGTTCGCGATGCTCATGGCGAACATGTTCCTCCTGCCACTATTCATGCAAGAGTTGCTCGGCTTCACCGCGGTCGACTCGGGGTTGGCGCTGATGCCAAGGACCCTGGTCATGATGCTCGCCACGCCCATCGTCGGCCGCATCTACAACCACGTCTCGCCGCGGGTGCTCATCGCCATTGGCGTAGTGCTCTTCTCCATTGGCGCGTATCAGATGTCGCAATTTACCCTGGAGACGACCGAGCGCGGCATCGTCGGTGCGATCGTGGTCCAAGGGGTCGGCTTCAGTTGCCTGTTCGTCCCCCTGACGACGGTGGCGCTCAGCACCATCCCGAGGCACCGGCTGACCGACGCAACCGGCCTGAATTCCCTGCTCCGGCAGATCGGCGGCTCGGTCGGGCTGGCGGTGTTCGCGACCTACCTCACCGACGCGTCACAGACGGCGCGCGCGGGTATCGCCACCCACCTCACCGCGACGCGCCCGGCGGTCCAGAGCTTCCTCCACGCGGCGGAGGCGGGGCTCCGGGCGCACGGCTACGACCCGGTGAGCGCCGAGCACGGCGCGCTCGCCGCGCTCGCCGGCAATGCCGCTCGGCAGGCGTCGGTGATCGGATTCGACCAGGTCTTCCTGCTCTCGGGAATCATGTTTCTCTTCGTCTTGCCGGTCCTCATCTTCTTGAAAGACGATCGCGGAGCCAACCGCGAAGCCGCCCACACGGAGCCCATCGAGCTATGAGCCAGAGTACCACCGTCGATGCCCTCCCGGCGAACGAGGAGCCCACGCCACCCGCCGCGCGCCCGGCGGGCCGGTCGGCGCGCAAGCCGTTCCTGATCCTGGGCGCGGTCACGCTCGCGGTGCTCGCCTCGGTCGGCGGCTACGCGGCGTACACGGCCAACCGCGAGAACACCGACGACGCAACGGTCGAGTCCGACGTGGTCCCGGTGTCGGCGCGGGTCGGCAGCCTGGTCCTCACGGTCCGGGTCACCGACAACCAGATCGTGAAGCAGGGGGACGTGCTCGTCGAGCTCGACGAGCGCGATCTCTCGGCCCGGGTGAAGCAAGCCGAGGCCGGGGTCGCGACGGCGAAGGCGCAGGCGGCCGCCGCCGACGCGCAGGTCACGGTCGCCGAGGCCACCGCCAAGGGCGGCCTCACCTCCGCCAAGGCGGGCGTCTACGGCTCGGCCGAGCTCGTGACCAGCGCGAGCGCGCAGATCGCCGCGGCGGAGGCCGGGCTCAAGCGCGCGCAGGCCGACGCGAAGAAGAGCGACCTCGATCTGGCGCGGGTGCGGCAGCTCGTCGAAGGCGGCTCGGTGCCGCAGCAGCGACTCGACGACGCGGTCGCGGCGAACGAGGCCGCCCAGGCTGCGGTCGAGCAGGCCGAGGCAGAGGTGGCGGCCGCGAAGCAGTCGAAGCGGGTGGCCCAGAGTCGGGTCACCGAGGCCAGAGGGCGGCTCGATCAGAGCGAGCCCATCGACTCGCGCATCGCCGTCGCCAAGGCCGACGCCGAGCTCGCCCACGCGCGCGAGAAGAGCGCCGAGGCGGAGCTCGAGCTCGCCCGACTCCAGCGTTCCTACGCGAAGATCACCGCGCCCGGCGACGGAGTCGTCTCGCGGGTCTCGGTCCACACCGGTCAGTTGGTCCAGCCCGGGCAGCCGGTCGCCCAGTTCGTACCGGGGACGAGCTACGTGGTCGCCAATTTCAAGGAGACGCAGGTAGGTCGCATGAAGCCGGGGGACCAGGCCGAGATCGCCATCGACGCCTACCCCGGCCGAACCTTCTCCGGCACGGTCGAGAGCCTGTCGGCGGCGACCGGCTCGCGCTTCGCGCTCATGCCTCCCGACAACGCCTCCGGCAACTTCGTCAAGGTCGTGCAGCGTGTGCCGGTGAGGATCGAGTGGCACGCGCCACCCGACCGCGCGATGCGCGCTGGCCTCTCGGCGGACGTCACCGTGTTCGTGAGGTGACCCTCGGGCCCGTCACCGAGCGAGCCCCGGCCGGGCTCGCCCCGGTATATAAGACGGCATGGGCGTCCCGGACGTACCCGAGCCGGTCGCGAGCCGCGTCGGTGAGCTGATCGGTGGCCGCTATCGTCTGACGGCGTTGCTCGACGCGGGGGGACAAGGGCAGGTCTATCGAGCGCGCGACGAGCGCGATCACGATGACGTCGCGCTCAAGCTCGTCGCCGATACCGCCACCGACGGCGTCACGCGCGAGCGCGTGTTCCGCGAGGCCCAGGCCCTCACGCGGCTCGCCGGGACGGCCGCGGTCCGCATCCTGGACCTCCAGTGGACCCACGACTCCCTGCTCTCGATCGTGATGGAGCTCCTCCACGGTCGCACGTTCGAAGATCACCTGCTCGCCCGCGAGGCCGAGGGCCGCCGCCTCGACGCGAGCGAGCTCGTGCCGATCATCGAGCCGCTCGTCGCCACGCTCGAGATCGCGCACGGTGAGCACATCCTACACCGCGACATCAAGCCCTCGAACGTGTTCGTGCTCGACCCCGCGCACGGCGGCGGCGTGCGTCTCCTCGACTTCGGGTTCGTGAAGTTCACCCGGCTGAAGCGGCTCACCGCCGATGGCTTCGTGGCCGGCTCGCCGAGCTACCTCGCGCCCGAGGCCTGGCGGGGTGAGCGCGAGCTCGACGAGCGCGCCGACATCTACGGCCTCGGCGCGGTCATCTTCCGCGCGCTCGCCGGCGCGCCGCCCTTCACCGGCGTGCTCGGTGACATCTACCGAGCCGCGACCAGCGCGCCGCGGCCGAGCCTCCACGCGCTCCGCCCCGATCTCCCGAAGGAGATCGACGATTGGGTCGCCCAGGCCCTCGCCATCCAGCGCGAGCTCCGCTTCACGCGCATGCGCGGGATGTGGGCGGCGTTCCGCTCGATCTGCGGCTGATGCGGCCGTCAGTCACCGGCGGCGCTGGCCGGGCTCACCCATCGCAGCGGCCCGCTCGCGAGGGCCGTCGCGTCCGCGTCACCGCCCTCGGCGATCAACACGCGCCCGTCGCGGGTGAGCGCGAGCGGCTGGTGAGCGAGCACGGCGAGCGCGCGCGGCGCCGCGAGATCGACGACCACCGTGACGGCCGATCCACCGTCCCACCCGGTCACGGTCGCGAGCGCGCCCGCGCGCGGCCCGGGCATCACGTCGACCGCGCCCGCGGGCAGGCGCGCGTCGAGCGGCGCCTCGCGCCCGGCGTCCGCGTCGTAGAGCACGAGCTCGGCGCCGCGAATCACCAGCGCGCGCCCCTCCCAGGTCGCCGCGACCTCGTCGCCACGCGCGAGCTTGGTCGAGCGGCGCGTCTCGAAATCGACGAGCGCGGTCTCCGCGCCGGGGTGAAAGGCGAAGAGCCGCGGCGCGTCAGCGCTCGGCCAGGCGTCGGAGGGCGCGGCGCCGAGCGTGAGCCCGGTTTCGACTAGGCTCCCCTCGCCGGCGATGACGACGCTGGGACGCGGTCTCACCCCGCTGCACCCCGCGAGCACGAGTCCGCGGGCGCCGTCGAGCGCGAGCGCGCGGGCTTGGCAGCGCGCGTCGGTGAGCTCGACCGGCGCGACGCCGGCGCGCTCGACGAGGAGCCGGCCTTGCGGGTCGCGCACCAGCGCCGCGTCGCCGAGCGGCGCGACGAACCCCGGGAGCTCGCGCGCGACGCCGCCCGAGGCGGGCGCGACCCGAACCACCGGTCGATCACCGTGATCGACCCACGCGGGGTACGAAGGCACCGGACCGTGACAGCGCCAGTCTCCGCGCGTGGCGGGCGGCACCGGCCAGTCGAGCTTGCCGTTGCCGTTACTGTCGCTCGCGATGACGCGGAGCACGACCAGCTTGCCGTCCGGCGAGAGCTCCGCGCGCCAGAGCTCGCCCGGACCGGGGTCGACCCGCGTCTCGACGCCGGTGAGGAGGTCGCGCACCACGACCTCGCTCCCTGCGGTTCCGCGACGGACCAACGAGAGCAGACGACCGCTCGCGTCGAACGAGACTGCGCGGTGCCGGACATAGGGCGAGGCGTCGCCGCGCGCGTCGGCGCCATCGAGCGTGGTGAGCGAGCGAGCGTGCGCGTCGACCAGGACGAGCGCGCCGGCTCGCTCGACCACGAGCCAGCGCCCGCTCGGGTCGAGCGCGGCGATCCGATCGATGGGCTCGCCGGGCGCGTCGCCGAGGAAGAGCTCCTCCACGAGCGCATCGCCGCCGAGCTCGCCGCGCGGCCCGAGCGTGACCGCGACGCGCCCGTCACCGTCGGTGTCCGCTCTCGCCGAGCAGAGCGCGACCCAGGTCCCGTCGCTCGCGGCCGCCGCGAGCGTGACCGGACCCGCTCCGCCGAGCGGGCCTCGTGGCGGAGCCGGCGCGGCCGGCGGCGGGAGGGCGGCCGGCGCGGGGACTCGAGCGGGCGCGCGCGGTGCGCTCCCAGGCTCGCGGACGGGCGCCGGGCGCGGGAGCGGGTCGGCGGAGCGCGCGGCGCGCGGGGCGGCCCCGCACGCGGAGAGCCCCGCGACGAGACCGATGAGGCTCACTCCACGTGCCGGCATCGTCGAGTTGTTCTAGCATCCGGGGGATGCGCCGTGAGCTGATCTCGCTCGCTCTCGCCGCCGGCCTCGCGGGCTGCGGTAGCAAGGACGCCGTGTCGCTCTCCGCGAGCATCCAGAGCCCCGCGCTCGAGGTCGCGACGGTCGCGCTCGGCGCGAAGCTCTCCGGTTCCTTCGATCTACGGCTCGAGCTCGGCGCGCGCGCCGAGCACGGCACCGAGGTGACCCCGGAGAAGTTCTCGCTCACCAGCGCGAGCGGGGAGGTCCTGGTCACCACGCTCGCGGCGACCGCGCAGGAGGCGTTCCCGCTCGCGGTGGGCGTCGGCGAGTCGAAGCGCGTCGTCTTCACCCTCGACGACCAGGCGCTCATCGATGCGGCGCTCGGCGTCGCGCTCTGCCGCGGTCCGGTCGTCATTCGAGGGAGCGTCACCGACACCCTGTCGGGGTCGAGCTCGACGCCGGTCGCGAGCCCGCCGGCGTCCGTCGCGGGATGCCCGTAGCGCCACCGAGGGAACGGCGCTAGCGTCTCTTTCATGGCCCAGCACACCGAGCACTTCACCGCTCAAGGTGAGGTCCCGGCGCTCGACGACGATAGCCTCGCGGCGCTCCGGCAGAGAGTCGTAGGCTGGCGGCAGGGCGCAGTGGCACGCGCCGAGGCAAAGATGCCACCGCGGCAGGCCCGCTTCGAGACGTGGAGCGGGGTCGCGGTCCCCGACGTGCTCACGCCGGCCGACGTCGCGGTGGACTACGAGCGGGATCTCGGGCTCCCCGGCGAGTACCCGTTCACCCGAGGCGTGCAGCCGACCATGTATCGGAGCCGGCTCTGGACCATGCGGATGTTCGCTGGTTTCGGCAGCCCGGCGCAGACGAACCAGCGCTTCCGCTACCTGCTCGAGCAAGGGCAGACGGGGCTCAGCACGGCCTTCGATTTCCCGACGCTGATGGGCTACGACTCGGACTCGCCGCGCGCGCTCGGCGAGGTCGGCATGTGCGGGGTCGCGGTCGACACGTTGCGCGACATGGAGATCTTGTTCGGCGGGATCCCGCTCGACCAGGTCACGACCAGCATGACCATCAACGGTCCTGCCATCGTGCTGCTCGCGTTCTACATCGCGCTCGCCGACGCGCGCAAAATCCCCCGCGACCGGATCGGCGGAACCGTGCAGAACGACGCCCTGAAGGAGTTCATCGCGCAGCACGCCTGGCTGGTCCCCCCACGCCCCGCCATGCGAATCGTCACCGACATGATCGAGTACGCTACGGCGGAGGTGCCGCGCTGGAACACCGTCTCGATCAGCGGCTATCACATCCGAGAGGCTGGCGCGACGGCGGCGCAAGAGCTCGCCTTCACGCTCGCCGACGGGTGCGCGTACGTGGAGGCGTGCCTCGCGCGCGGGATGGACGTGGACTCGTTCGCTCCGCGGCTCAGCTTCTTCTTCGACGTCCACAACGATTTCTTCGAAGAGATCGCCAAGTTCCGCGCCGCGCGACGCATGTGGGCGCGCTTCATGAAGGAGCGCTACGGCGCGAAGCTAGCGGAGAGCATGAAGCTTCGCACCCACGCGCAGACGGCCGGCGTCTCGCTCACGGCGCAGCAGCCGTACAACAACGTGGCGCGCGTCGCGCTCCAGGCGATGGCGGCGGTGCTCGGCGGCACGCAGTCGCTCCATACCAACTCCCTCGACGAGACCTACGCGCTCCCGACGGAAGAGGCGGTCACCATCGCGCTCCGCACTCAGCAGCTGGTCGCGCACGAGTCGGGCGTCGCGAGCACCATCGATCCGCTCGCGGGGAGCTACTACCTCGAGCACCTCACCAACCGACTCGAGAGCGAGGCGCTCGACACCATCCGCCGCATCGACGAGCTGGGCGGAATGGTGGCCGCGGTGGAGAAGGGCTACCCTCAGCGCGAGATCGCGCGCTCCGCCTACGAGTTCGAGCGACGACTCAACGACGGCGAGCGGATCATGGTCGGCGTGAACCGCTTCCAGGAGAGCGGCGAGGGTGATCGCATCCCGACCCTCAAGATCGACGAAGCGGTGCAAGCGCAGCAGGTCGCCGCGCTCGCCGAGGTCAAGGCCGGGCGAAGTCGAGTCGAGCTCGCGCGCGCTCTCGAGGCGGTGCGCGCGGCAGCCAAGGGTGAGACGAACCTCATGCCCCCCATCATCGCCGCCGCGCACGCCTACGCGACCGAGCAGGAGATCTGCGACGTGCTCCGCGAGACGCTCGGGACGTACAGCGATCCCGCGGAGTTCTGAGCTACCGCGGCGCTACGCCTGCGTCTGCGGGTCAGTCGTCGCGCGGCTTCGGCGGCTTGCTGCTCGACGAGCGCTCGGGCGGGAGGCTGCTCGACGAGCGCTCGGGCGGGAGGCTGCTCGACGAGCGCTCGGGCGGGAGGCTGCTCGTCGAGCGCTCGGGCGGGCGCGAAGAGCCAGCGCCGGGCGCGGTGCGCGACCGCTCGATGAGCGCGTTCGCGGCGTCTGGGGGATGATGGCTCGGCGCGGCCGGCGGCGAGGACAGGATGCGCTCGACCTCCTCGGCGAGGCGCGGCTGCGTGGTCTTTCGTCCGAGCCGGCGCGTCGCCTTGAGCCGCACGTCGTTCGGGTCCGGTGCATCGGACGGCCGCGGCGAGCGATACGACGTGGTGACGTTCGCGCGATCACCGAAGACGCCGGTGAGGAGCTCGAGCTCTTCGCCGTTCGCCTCTCGACAGTAACGCTGCGCAGCGCGGATGGCGCCCGTCGCGACATGCCGGAGCACACGCGCCGTCCGCGGACGACCGGAGACGCCGAGCGTGAGCGAGAAGCCGGTGTCGGTCGGCTCGAGATCGAAGGTCATGGCCGCGCCCACGAACGGCCACTCGAGCGGCGCTTGCATGCGCGCCACCGTGGCGGCGAGATCTCCGAGCACCAGGAGCCCGCCGCTCGCCAGGGTGCGCCCGACGAGGTCGGCGCTGGCGCTCTCGAGGACGCGCCCGGTTCCGTCGCCGAGCCCGCTATCGATCGCCAAGATTACCTCTTCGGCGTCGTCGAGCGACATCGTCTCCGACGGCGTGCTCGAGCGCAACCGCTCGGGTTCGAGGTGCACGTGCAAGCGCTCCGGGAGCCGGGCTCGCACGCGCTGAAGCGTCTCCGGGCCATGCTCGCGCTCGACCGAGCGCAGGATGTCTCGGAGAAACCGGACCCTCAGCTCCGCGGACACGAGCGGAAGTATACCCTCCGCACGAGCGAGCCGCGCGAGATTCGACGCGCGCTCGCGGCCCGGCTCCCACGTCAGAGCTTCCCGAGCACTTCGCTGCCGAGCGCGGTGCCGTCCGGCTGCGCCCATTTGCCGTCCAGCGTCTCGCCGACTTCATACATCACCGCGCCTGCCCCCTTACCCGCGCTCCCCCAGCCGACCGAGAAGATCTCGCCATCGAGGATCCCGACCCCCGAGTAGGACTCGGACGGGAGCGTCCAGGTCACCTGATACACCTTGCCGCTCGGCTTGATGGTCACGGTACCGGTGTAAGGCTGGAGTGCGTCGCCGTCCTTGCCCTCGGTGATCTGGTAGGTGCCGTTCAAGCCGGCGGGGCCGGACAGCTTCTCGGTGCCGGCGCGGCCCTGGCTCCGCGAGGTAGCCCACCTGCCGTCGAGCGATCCGCCCGACACCTTGTAGATCGCCACACCGTAGGCGTCGCCGAGGCCCCAGCCGACGCCGAACACCTGCCCCATCACGAGCCCCACGCCCCGATACGGCGGATCGTCTCCGATGGTCCAGACGAGCTGATAGTGATCGCCCTGCTTGGTGATGGCCACGGTCCCCGAATAGCCGCCGCCGCCACCCGGGTTTGCGGCCGAGAGGATCTTGTAGTTCCCCGAGACGTCCCTGGGGTTGACCCGCCCGGGAGCGGCGGTGGACGCCACGGGTGCGGGCTCGGGCGGCGCGACGGTGGGCGACGAAGACTCGACCGCCTTCTTCTCGCACGCAGACGACGCGGCGGCCAAGACCACGAGCCCAACGAACCCAGCGCGCGTGTACCTTCTCACGATGGTGCCCTCCTGTCCCGAGAGTACCGTACCCTCCGGCCAGGCACCATCGACCTGCGGCGCTCGCCCTTCCCGGGCACTTCAGGCGAGCGCCGCGGCGACCCGCGCCGCGAGCGCCGCGGCTGCGCCCTCGAGCGGCACGATCTCAGCCTGCTTCGGGTCGCGCTGGCTCCGCGGCTTGAGCTCGACGCCGCCGTTCTTGAGCGACTTCGCCCCGACCGTGACACGCAGCGGGATCCCGATGAGGTCGGCATCCTTGAACTTCACCCCCGGGCGCTCGTCGCGATCATCCACCAGCACCTCGACGCCGAGCGCCTCGAGCTCCCGCTCGAGCCGCGCTACCGCGTCGACGACCTCCGGCTCACTCCCGAGCTGCGCCAGGTGGATCTGATACGGCGCGAGCGCCATCGGCCACAGGATGCCGTCCGCGTCATGGAACTGCTCGACAGCGGTCGCCACCAGCCGCGACACCCCGATCCCGTAGCACCCCATCACGAGCGGGCGGCTCTCACCGGCGTCGTCGAGGAACGTCGCGCCCATCTTGGCCGAGTAGTGCGTGCCGAGGAGGAAGATGTGCCCAGCCTCGATGCCGCGGTAGAGCCCGAGCGACGCTCCGCAACTCGGGCAGAGATCGCCGTCCTTCACGCTGCGAAGCTCCGCCGTCTCTCCCGCGAAATCCCGCCCCGGCTCGACGTGCCGCAGGTGCTGTCCGCTCTGATTGGCGCCCGTGATGGCGTCCGAGACGCTGGCCGCGTCGCGATCGACGAGGAGCCGCCCCGCGAAGCCCACCGGGCCGGCAAAACCCACGGCCGCGCCGGTCGCCTTCTCGACGTCCGCCGGAGCGGCCATGAACACCTCGCGCACGCCGAGCGCCTTGGCGAGCTTGATCTCGTTCACCTCGTGATCGCCACGCACCACGGCCATCACGATCTCGCCATCCGCGAGGTAGAGCAGGCTCTTCAGGAACCGCTCGGCGGGCGCCCCGAGGAACGCGCTCACCTCCTCGATGGTGCGCTGGGTGGGCGTCGCGACCTTCTCCGCGGCCGGCGTCGAGCTCCCGTCTCCGCGCCGCGGGAACGGAGGGGTCGTCGCCACCTCGAGGTTTGCCGCGTAGTCGCACTGGCTGCACGCGGCGATGACGTCCTCGCCGCTCTGCACCAGGACCTGAAACTCGGCGCTCTGCGAGCCGCCCATCGCGCCCGAGTCCGCTGCCACCATGCGGTAGTCGAGCCTCATGCGATCGAACACCGCGCGATACGCGAGTCGCATCTTCTCGTAGCTCGCGATCCCGGCCTCCGGCGACGCGTCGAACGAATACGCATCCTTCATGATGAACTCGCGGCATCGGAGGAGCCCCGCTCGCGGCCGCGGCTCATCGCGGAACTTCGTCTGGATCTGGTAGAGGTTCTTCGGGACGTCGCGGTAGCTCTTGAGCTCGTGCCGCGCGAGATCGGTGATGATCTCCTCGTGCGTCGGGCCGAGGTGATAGTCGCCGCCCTTGCGATCCTTCAGGCGAAAGAGCGTGTCGCCGAAGGTGTCCCAGCGACCGGACTCTCGGAAGTAGTCCGCTGGTAGGAGCCCGGGTAAGAGCACCTCCTCCGCACCGGCTCGATCCATCTCCTCGCGCACGATGCGCTCGACTCTTCTGAGCACGCGCACCCCGAGCGGCAGGAAGCTATACACCCCGGCGCCGACTCGGCGCACGTAACCGGCGCGCTGCAAGAAGATGTGGCTTGCGCTGGTCGCATCCGACGGCGCCTCTTTCAGGGTCGGCAGGAGCGCGTTTCGATATCGCATGGCGGCACGCCTCGTATCACGAAACGGCGCGCGAGAGGCCCGAGGATGGCGGTCCGGCGCGGCCGGCGGCGCGAGCCGGGCGCCCGGGCTCGCCGAGTCGCCGCTCGTGGCGCCGCACGAGGTCAGTCGAGGCCAACGGCGCGGTCGCCGGGCGGGCGCTCACTTGAAGAGCCCCATGTCCGTCTGGCGGCGGGTGAGATCGGCGATCTCCTCCGCGTAGTCATCGATGGGAGCGTCGAACTCGACCGCGATCTCGTACTGCCAGACCTCGCGGACGGCGCGCGGCTCGCAGCGCACCACCAGCCCGGTCGCCGGTCGCGGATCCTGGCTCTGGCCCGACAGGTAGAGGGACAGATGCACGGGATCACCGATCGGCAATGACTTCTGGACGAAGAGCCGCGCGCCGCGGGTGCTGACGTCGCGGATGAGCGCGAGATACTGCGTCTCGTCCTTGGACTCCATGTACGCGGGAATGCAGCTATAGTCCCGGCGATCCCGGCGGCGGTCATCATTCGAGTCTGTCATGAGTGGTCTCGCGGGCATGCTATCAGATCCGGCGATGCCGGTGGCGACCCGCGCGTCTCGCTCGTCCCGCCCGCCCGAGCCCACCCGGTCGGGAGGCGCGCGGTCCGAGCGGCGAGCCCAGGCCGACTCGGCGCGCACGCTCCATCCCATGACGACCACGCTCGCCAAGAAGCACGCGCTCCTCGCTCGAATCCGCGCCGGGCTCCGCGACGATCTCGCCATGCTCGCGCGCTCCCACGCCGCCACCGCAGAGGGGGTCACGCACCCCGACGCTCGCGCCGAGGGTGACAAGGACATGCGCTCCACCGAGGCCTCGTACGTCGCGCGCGGACAGGCGAGGCGCGTCGCGACGCTCGAAGAGGAGCTCTCCGCGCTCGACGGGCTCGTGCTCCGCGAGCGCGCCGAGCACGAGCCCGCCGCGCTCGGCGCGCTCGTGACGGTGGAGCTCACCTCGGGCACGCTCACCTATTTCATCTTGCCCGCGGCCGCCGGCGCCGAGGCGACCGCGAGCGACGAAGTGGTACGGGTGGTCACGCCGCGTTCTCCGCTCGGACGCGCGCTCATCGGCCGCCGGGCGGGCGACGTCGTAAGCTGGTCGGCTCCGCAGGGCGAGGTCGAGGGGCTCGTCCGGTCCGTGCGCTGAGCCGGACGGTCACGGTGGCGGGCGCTCACCCCCTGAGATAGGACGCCCTCTCATGCGACCCCTCGAGGCGCTCGACGCCACCGAAGCGCGCGGGCTCACCGGCGTGCTCTTCGATCTCGACGACACCCTGCTCGACGCCGGCCGCCTCACCGAGCCCGCCTACTCGGCGCTCTTTCGCCTCGCGGAGGCGGGGCTCCGGCTCGTCGCGGTCACCGGGCGTCCTGCCGGATGGGGCGCGCTCCTGGTGCGGCAGTGGCCCATCGACGGAGCCGTGACGGAGAACGGCGCCGTCGGGCTCTTCCGAAACGGCGGCGCGGTGGGGCGCCTCGATCGCGTCGAGGAAGGCGAGCGCCGCGCGCGCCGGCGCCGGATCGCGGCGCTGGTCGCGGAAATCCGCGAGCGGTTCCCGATACTCACCCCCGCCGACGACGTGGACGCGCGGCTCAGCGACTTCACCTTCGACATCGGCGAGCACGTGCGCGTGCCGGAGGAGCTGGTGCGTGAAGCCACCGCCTTCATCGATGAGCAGCGCTTCACGAGCACTCGCTCGAGTGTGCACCTGCACGTCTCCCTCGACGCCGACGACAAGGCCTCCGGCACGCTCCGCCTGCTCGGTCACCTCTTCGACGCCGACCCGACCGCGGCGCTCCGGCGCTGGGCCTTCATCGGCGACAGCCAGAACGACGAGGCGTGCTTCAACGCGTTTCGCACCACCATCGCGGTGAGTAACCTCACCGGTCGCTTCACCGTCGCGCCGCGTTACGTGACGCGCGCGGCGCGCGGCGCCGGCTTCGCGGAGTTGGCCGGAGCGCTCACCCGCCTTCGTTCCCGCTGAAGCGTGCGTTTTCGCAGCGCGGCGTCGCGGCGCGCGCCGCCCGGACGACGCGATGCGGCATGAGCCGAGTGACATTGGTCACCAGCCGACGCGCGGGCCTGCTCGGCGGGCGACGGGGATTGTCCTTTTGCGATCGCACCATGCTAGGACCCGCGCGAGGTGATTCCATTGAAGAAGCCGATCAACCCCGCAGATGCGTCTATTCGTGGTCCCGTCTCCGCTTTCGACAACGCGCTCATCCAGTTCAACCGCGCGGCCGAGCTCATCAAGCTCACCCCGGATCAAGTCGCGGTGATCCGCGAGCCTCGCCGGATCATCGAGGTCAAGCTCCCGGTTCGCATGGACGACGGGAGCATCCACTCGTTCCGGGGCTTCCGCGTGCAGCACAACATCGCGCGTGGCCCGGGCAAGGGTGGGGTGCGCTTCCACCCGGGCGTCACCATCGATGAAGTCAAGGCGCTGGCGTTCTGGATGACGTTCAAGTGCGCGACCATCGGCATCCCGATGGGCGGCGCCAAGGGCGGCATCATCGTCGACCCGACCCAACTGAGCCCGCGTGAGCTCGAGCGCCTGAGCCGGCGCTACTTCGCCGAGATGATGGAGATGTTCGGACCCGATCGCGACATCCCGGCGCCCGACGTGAACACGAACCCCCAGGTCATGGCGTGGTTCATGGACACCTACTCGATGCACCACGGTGGGGACTACCTGCCGGCCGTGGTCACCGGCAAGCCGGTGGAGATTGGCGGCTCCCTCGGCCGCTCGAGCGCTACCGCCCAAGGCATGGTGTTCTGCGTGAAGCGCGCGGTCGCGCGGCTCGGCCTCGGGCTCGAGGGCGCGAGGGTCGCGGTCCAGGGCTTCGGGAACGTCGGCTCGTTCGCGGCCAAGCTCCTCCGAGACGCGGGCTGCAAGATCATCGCCATCTCGGACGTCGACGGCGCGTTCATGCACAAGGACGGCGTCGACATCGACCACGCCATGGCGCACGTGGCCAAGCACAAGACGCTGAAGGGCTTCGATCGCACGAAGGGCGTGGAGAAGCTCGATGACCCCATGAAGCTGCTCGAGCTCCCGGTGGACATCCTCATCCCGGCGGCGCTCGAGAATCAGATCACGAAGAAGAACGCCGCGCGCATCAAGGCCAAGATCATCGCGGAGTGCGCCAACGGTCCATGCACCCCAGAGGCCGACGACATCCTCGAGAAGAAGAAGATCTTCATCATCCCGGACATCCTCTGCAACGCCGGCGGCGTGACGGTGTCCTACTTCGAGTGGGTCCAGAACCGCATGGGCTATTACTGGGACCACGAGCGGATCGAAAAGGATCTCGAGCGCATGATGAACGCCGCGTTCGACACCGTGTTCGCAACGGCCGAAGAGAAGGACGTCCCCATGCGGACGGCGGCGTTCGTCGTCTCCATCCAGCGCGTGGCGCGAGCCTCCGAGCTCCGCGGCCTGTACGCCTGAGCGCGGCCATCCGGCTGCCCGCACCGCCCGCGAGCGAGCGGTGCGGGCGTTCCACGACGCGCCCGCGCCGCGCCGGCAAACCCACCGGGCGGCCGTGAGTTGGCGCGCGCGGGCTCGTGGGGTAATGGCATCGGCCATGACCGAGAGCCAGACCGCGCTGGTCGAGTCCGCCCACCACCACCTCTATCCGAACTATCGCCAGCCGCCGCTCGTCCTGGCGCGCGGGCGAGGCTGCGAGGTGTGGGACGTGGCCGGCAAGCGTTACCTGGACATGTACGCCGGCATCGCGACCAGCGCGCTCGGTCACGCACACCCGAGGCTCGTCTCCGCGATCGCGGAGCAAGCCGGCAAGTTACTACATACCTCGAATTACTTCTTCAACGAGCCGAATGTCCTCCTCGCCGAGAGGCTCTGCGCCGAGAGCGGGATGGCTCGCGCCTTCTTCTGCAACTCGGGCTCGGAGGCGAACGAGGCGATGCTGAAGCTCGCGCGCCATCACTTCTTCCTGCGGGGCGAGACGGAGCGCTACCGCGTCATCGCCTTCGAGAACTCGTTTCACGGGCGCACGCTCGGCGCGCTCGCGGTCACCGGCCAGGCGAAATATCGGGAGGGGTTCGGCCCCATGCCCGGCGCGACCCACGTCCGCTACGGAGATCTCGAGGCGGTCCGCGGCGCGATGGCACCGGACGTGGCGGCGATCATCGTCGAGCCCGTGCAGGGCGAGGGAGGCGTCCTGCCGGCGCCGAGCGGCTTCCTCGCCGGTCTCCGCGCCATCGCGGACGAGCACGGCGCGCTCCTGCTCGCCGACGAGGTGCAGACCGGGGTCGGACGCACCGGCCGCTTCCTCGCGTGTCAGCTCGATGACGTTCGCCCCGACGCGGTCGCGCTCGCGAAGGCGCTCGGCGGTGGTGTGCCCATCGGAGCGATGCTGTGCACCGAGGCGCTCGCCGGCGCGCTCCCGCCCGGGAGCCACGGGACCACGTTCGGCGGAAACCCGCTCGCGAGCGCGGCCGCCCTCGCCGTGCTCGACGTGCTCGAGACGGAGCACCTCATGAAGCGCGCCGCCGAGCGCGGTGAGCTCTTGGCGGCGCGGCTGCGCGCGCTCGCCGAGAAGCACCGCGAGGTCGCCGAGACGGCGCGCGGGCGCGGGCTCTTGCAGGCGCTCGTCTTGCGCGAAGGCGTCGACGCGCGCGCGCTGCTCGGAGTCCTGCGCGACGCGGGGTTGCTGCTCACCCTCGCCGGCGCGCAGGCGCTACGCTTCTCGCCGCCGTTGGTGGTCGAGCCTGGTCAGATCGAGGAAGCCATTTCGATCTTGGACAAGGTGCTCTGATGCGTCACCTGCTCGACCTCTCGGATCTCGGGTCCGACGGGCTGCTCGCCGCGCTCGACGCGGCCGATCGCTTCAAGGAGGGACGCGGCGGCGCGGCCTCGCCGCGACCGCTCGCGGGGAAATCGGTGGCGCTGCTCTTCGAGAAGGCCTCGACCCGCACCCGGATCTCACTCGAGGTCGCGGTGGCAGAGCTCGGCGGCCACCCGCTCGTGATCACCAGCGCGGGCTCGCAGCTCGGCCGCGGCGAGCCCATCGCCGACACCGCGCGGGTGCTCTCGAGAATGGTGCACGCCGTGACGCTCCGCACCTCCGGGGAGGAGCGCCTGCGGGAGCTCGCCGAGCACTCCTCGATACCGGTCTTGAACGCGCTCACCGACCAGAGCCACCCGATGCAGCTGCTCGCCGATCTGATGACGGTGCGACGCGCGCGCGGGCGCCTCGCGGGGCTCCGCTACGCCTTCATCGGCGACGGCAACAACATGGCAAACTCCTGGATCGAGGCCGCGGGGCTCCTCGGGCTCGAGCTCGTGGTCGCCTGCCCCGAGGGGTACGACCCCTCGGAGCGCTACCTCTCTCTGGCGCGAGCGCGCGGCGCGCGCGTCTCGGTGACCCGAGATCCGAGGGACGCCGCCCGCGGCGCGGACGTGGTGAGCACGGACGTGTTCACCAGCATGGGGCAGGAAGCGGAGAGCGCGAAGCGCCTGGCTGATTTTTCCGGCTTCCGGGTGACGCGCGAGCTCGTGACGCTCGCCTCTCCGGAGGTGGTCATCCTCCACTGCCTGCCAGCGCACCGCGGCGAGGAGATCGAGGCGGACGTCCTCGAGGGGCCGCGCAGCTTCGTGTGGGACGAAGCCGAGGCGCGCCTGCACACGGCGAAGGCGGCGCTGGTCTGGGCGCTCGGAGCTTGATGAGCGAACTCGGCGAGCGCCAATCGTCACCGACCCCGGCGGGGCCGCTCGCTCGCCCCGTGTCGTGCGCGACCTGCGGCGCTCTGGTCGATCCGCTCCGCGCGGCTCGCGTCGCGATCTTCCGCGAACGGTTCCGCTACTTCTGCAGCGTCGAGTGCCGCGATGGGTACCATCCCGACGCGACCGGGACGCCGCTGCCGCGGCCCCCGCGACGGCGCGGGAAGGAGGCGCTCGCGCCGGACCAGGTCATCTCGGTGCGGCGAACGCCGGATCCGGCGGAGCTCGACGCGCGACGCCACGCGGCAGAGGCGCTCGCCGGCGTGGCGAGCGATGACTTCGACGCGCTCGAGCCTCTCATCGACACCACCGCGGCGCCCCCGCAGGAGGTCGTCGCCGAGACCGACCTCGACACCCTGCTGCTCGCCATCGCTTCCCTCGCCGGCGCGCTCGCGGTCGCGCTCGCGCTCGCGGGCGACTCGGGCGTCGCACTGAGCGCGAGGGTGGTCGTCGCGGTGGTAGGCGCGGGCGCGCTCGTCACCGAGCAGCTCCTGGGCCGTCGCGACCCCACCGAGCCGCACCCGATGGTGCTCCTCGCGGCGCCCATCGCGAGCGCGCTGGTCGCGCTGCTCGCGCGAGTCACGGACGCCTCGCACGCGCCGAGCGCCATCACGCTGGCCGGCGTGGTCATCGGCTCGGTGGCGGCGGGCGTGTGGGCGACCCGCCGCGCGCGCCGGGTGTTCGACGCCGAGCGCGAGGCCATCCTGCGCGCCGTCGAGCGCCCGGTCCATCGGATCATCGCGGACGAGCTCAGTGAAGCGCGCGTCGCCGACCTCCGGCCCGGCGAGGAGATCGTCGTCGAGGCCGGCGAGGTGGTGCCGGTCGACGCGACGGTGCTCGCGGGTAGCGCCGAGGTGTTGCCGTGGCTCGGCGCCACCGTGAGCGCGAGTCGCGGCGAAGGAGACACCGTGGTCGCTGGCGCGACGATCCTCGACGGCCGCCTCCGGCTGGTGGTCGGCTGGGCCGGCCATGATCGCGCCTGGCTACGGCTCACCGTCGATCCGCGTCGCCGCGCGGATCTCTACGCGCCCCTCGCGCGGGCCGGACGACTCACCGCGGAGCGGATCGCGCCGATGGCCGCGGGCATCGCGGCGCTCGCTGCGTTCGCCGGGGACCAGAGCGTGCTCAGCATCACGATGGTCGCGATCGCGACGCAGGCTTCGCTGGCGAGCAGCGGGATCGCGCAGATCGGCGCGCTGCACATCGCGCGGACCGTGCTCGCGTCGCTGCGCCGGGGCATCGCGATTCGCTCGGCCGAGCTCATCGAGCGCCTCGGGCAGGCTTCGGTCGCCGCCTTCTGCGCGCGCGGCACGCTGCTGCTCGGTGAGCCGGAGGTCGCGAACATCGATCCCATCGGACCGAACGAACCCGAGAAGGTCCTCGCCTTCGTAGCGGGCGCGGAGAGCGGCGCGACGCATCCGGTGGCCGCCGCGGTGCTCCGCGCGGCCCGCGCTCGCGGGGTGCGCCCCGACGGCGTGCGGAGCCCATCGGTGCAGCCGGGCCTCGGGGTGACCGCGGTCGCCTCGAGCGGTCAGCCCCTGGTGGTCGGGAGCCGCGCGCTGATGCTCCGCGAGCGCATCAGCGTCGCAGCCGCGGAGAGCCGCATCACGGAGCTCGAGGCGATGGGCCGCACCGTGCTCCTGGTCGCGCTCGGCTCGCGTCTCATCGGAGTGCTCGGGCTCCAAGACGGGCTGCGCCCGGGCGCGCGCGCGGCCGTGCAGCACCTGCTCGACGTCGAGGTCGAGCCGGTGCTCGTGAGCGGGGACGCGCGCGAGACGTGCGAGGCGCTCGGCCGCGCGCTCGATATCGAGCACATCCGCCCCGAGCTCCTGCCGACCGAGCGCGGCGATGAGATCCGTCGCCTGGTCGACGGCGGAGCCACCGTTGCGGTCATCGGCCGAAGCCCGGCCGACGACGCAGCGCTCGCCGCGGCCGACGTGGCGGTGGCGCTCGGTTCGGCGGGCTCGAGCTCGGCGGAATGGAGCGTGGAGCTCGCCTCCGACGACGTCCGCGACGCCGCGTACTCCATCCGGCTCGCGCACGAATGCCGGCGCGAAGGCCGGTTCGGTCTCGTCCTCGCGACGGCCCCCGCGGTCGCCGGTGCGGTGGCGGTCGCCTTCGCGCTCGCTCCGGCTCCGGTGGCGCCGCTCGCGGCGCTCGCCGGCGCGACGCTCGCGCTATTGCGGCTGCGATCTCGTGGAGATTGAGTCGCGGCTTGACCTCTCGCCGGGTGAGCGCGATATGGCGAGGAGTGACGCGCGGAGGAAGCAAGATCGCAGGTGGCGAGCCCCACGCGCCGAACGTGGCTCGACTTCGGGCGCTGCTCGACGGCCACATGGCCAAGCACGGCCTGAGATCGACCGAGCAGCGCCGCGTCATCATCGACACCTTCTTCGACTCCGTGGAGCACATCACGATCGATGAGCTCCTCCGCCGCGTGAAGGCGGAAGATCCGCGCATCGGCTACGCGACCGTCTACCGCACCATGAAGATGCTCACCGACGGCGGGATCGCGCTCGAGCGCAAGTTCGGTGACGGCTTCACTCGCTATGAGCTCGCCGACGAGGACGCTCACCACGATCACCTCATCTGCGTCGAGTGCGGCGATATCACGGAATTCGAGGAGCCTCGCATCGAGGAGCTGCAAGAGCGGGTGGCCGAGCGCTACGGCTTCGACATCCGCAGCCACAAGCACGAACTCTACGGCCTCTGCGCGAGCTGTCAGGAGCGGCAGCGGTCGGCGCGTACGAAGCGCCGGAGCTGAGAGGCTCCGCAGCCGGCCCCGCCCCTCGTGTAGGGGGGCCGGTTCGGCGCGAGTCAGCCCGCGACGAGGGTCCTGTGATCGGTGACGATCATGTCACAACTGACGTCGTGCGCGTCCGTCGGCAGCTCCACCAAGAGCTGAAAATCGAAGGCTATCGCCACCGCGAGCGCGGGCGGGCGGAAATCCGGGATGGTCGCGTCGTAGAACCCCGCGCCGTAGCCGAGGCGCGCGCCGGCGTGCGTGAGCGCCAGCGCAGGGACCACGATGACGTCGATGTCAGTCGAGCCGGCCGCCGGCGCGGTGAGGGGTGGCTCGTGGAAACGTTGCTCGTGGAGCACGAGCTCGGACGGATCGTTCACGAGTCGGAACCCGGTGCGGTAGCCGCCCTCGGGGAGCCGATCCATGAACGGGTAGTAGCGAGCCTTCCCCTGGTCGGCGAGGAGGCGGTCGAGCGCGCGCAGATCCACCTCGTGCTTTTCCGCCATCGGCCAGAACAGCGCCACCGAGCGCGCCGCCACCACGGCGTCGAGGCGAGCGAGCCGCTCGACGATGGCAGCGCTGCGCGCGGCGATCGCTGACTCGGGCAGCGCCTTGCGAAGGCTCGTCATGCGGCGCCGGAGCTGCCGCTTCACCTGTCGCCGAAGTTCCTCGAGCGACGCGGGTTGGTCGTCCATGAGTCGCTCTATTACGCCGACCATCCGAGCCGAGCAATCCGCGGACGCGTCCGCCGACCGGTGGCGCGGCACCCAGCCTTCGGTGGCGCCCCGCGGTTTCTTGCCCGAGCTCGTGATCGTGGCGTCCCATGGGTCAGTGCGAGCCGCGGGCCGCCGGGCTCGGCGGCGACCATGCGCGCACAGGAGGCCGACACCCAGCCGAACAGGCTCGCGGGCTCGGCGGCGCGAGCGGCGAGCGCGTCGAGTGGTGATATACCCGGGCGAGCGATGCAGCGCTCCATAGTGATCCCCGCGTTCGAGGCGGCGGCGAGCGTGGGCTCGCTGGTGCGCGCGCTCCTCGCCGATTGGCCCGCCCAGGCGGGCGCGCCGTCCGTGCTGGTCGTCGACGACGGCTCGCGCGACGCGACCGGCGCGCGCGCGGCCGAGGCGGGCGCGCAAGTGGTGCGGCTCCCGAGGAACCAGGGCAAGGGCGCCGCGCTCCGCGTCGGGTTCGTCCACGCCGCGGCGCTCGGCTCGGACGCGGTAGTGACCCTCGACGCGGACGCGCAACACCCTCCGGGGGAGGCGCTCCGCTTGCTCGTCGATCCGGCGCCAGCCGAGGCGTTGCTCCTCGGTGTCCGCGCGCTCTCTCGAGCGGGCGCTCCGCGCGCCAACCAGCTCTCCAACGCGATCTCGAATTTTTTCCTGTCGCACTTCGCGCGCCGGCGCCTCCTGGACACCCAGTGTGGGCTCCGGCGGTATCCGCTCCCGCGCGCGTTCACGCTCCCGGTCGCCGCCGACGGGTTCGCCTTCGAGTCCGAATTCGTGCTCCGTGCCGCGCGCGCCGACTGGGAAATCGTGGAGCGCCGGATCCACGTCGTCTATCCGCCCGAGGACGAACGCGTGACTCACTTCCACGTGGCAATGGATCCGGCGCGCATCATCGGGCGAGTGCTGCTCGTAGTAGGTACCACGCCGAGGCCGCGATGAGCCGAGCGCGGGCGCGCCCGCGCTGGAGGCGGCTGGCCGCGCTCTCGCTGGTCGGCGCGCTCGCCGCGCTCATCGTCGCGCATCTGGCCATCGGGTGGCGCGCGCGCATGACTCCGCCGAGGGTCGAGGTCCCCGGGGCCGATGCAGTACGGAGCGAGCCTGGCCTCCGGCGCTTCGGGCGCTCCTGGGTAGGTCGCCGGGGCGCGCTCACGGTCGTCCATCTCGAGGGGCCGCCCGCCACCATCGGCTACGCGCATGCGCGACTGCTCCGGGCGAGCATGGTCGAGAACGAGGGCGTGCTCTGGAGCCTCTTGCGGCGGAGCGTCCCGGCGCCGGCGCGGCTCTTGCTCTTCGACCTGGCGCAGCTCCGCTACCACGCCGTCGATCGCGACATGGACCCCGCGCGGCGAGAAGAGCTCGCCGGCGCCGCGCTCGGGTTTGGTCCCGATCCGTTCGCGGACTCGTTCCCGACCTACCAGCGGTTCGTCTACCTGAGCGCGCTCTACGACATCTCGCTGTCCTTCGAGCGGTCACCACTCATCGGCTGCACGACGTTCACGCTGAGCCACGGGGCGTCCGAGAGCGGCGGTACGCTCCTCGGGCGCGCGTTCGACTTCGAGGCCGCGGAGATCTTCGACGAGGAGAAGGCCGTCTTCTTGGTGCACGAGCCGGGAGGGATCCCGTTCGCCTCGGTGGCGTGGCCTGGCCTGGTCGGCGTGGTGAGCGGGATGAACGCCGAAGGAGTCGCGGTGGTCGTGCACGGCGGGCGCGCGGGGGAGGCGCGCGCGCGGGGCGAGCCGGTGGTGCACGCGCTCCGGCGGGTGCTCGCGACGACCCGCTCCACGCGCGAGGCGGTGGCTGCGCTCGCCGCGCGCGAGCCCATGGTGAGCCACATCGTCGTCGTGAGCGACGCCAGCGGCGCGGCGGTCGCCGTGGAGCGCGTGCCGGGGAGAGCGGACTTCGTTCGACCGCTCGCCGAGCGCGCGGTCACCACCAACCACCTCGAGGGCCCGTCCGCGGGGGACCCGGCAAACCAGCGCGTGCGGGCCTCGACCTCGACGCTGGCTCGGCGCGCGCGCGGCGATGAGCTCGTGCGCGCGCTCGAGCGCCCGGCCACCGCGATGGATGCGGTGCAGCTCTTGCGGGATCGCCGCGGCGCGGGCGGCGCCGCGCTCCCGCTCGGTGATCGACGCGCCATCGACGCGCTCATCGCCACCCACGGCGTGATCATGGACACCGCCGAGCGGGTGCTCTGGGTGAGCGAAGCGCCGCACCTCATCGGGCGCTTCGTCGCGTTCGATTTGAAGCGGCTGCTGCGTGACGACTACGAGCCCCGCGCCGATTCCGCGCCGCTCCAAACCCTCCCGGAAGATCCGCTCCTCACGAGCGGTGAGTACGCGCGCTGGCGAGCCGCGCATCCGGCGAGCGGAGCGCTCGGGGGCGCGACTCAGTAGCAGACGCCGTAGCCGGCTGTCATCGTCTCGCAGGCCTGCGCGGAGCGGGAGCAGTCGAGCGCGGTGTCGCAGACGCGCAGGCACGCGCCGTCTCCGAATCCGGTCACGTCGATGCACGCCGCGGCGCACGCGCCGGCGAGGATATCGCCGTTCGTGGTCCCGGCCGGGCACCCGCAGTCGGCGTGGCGGACGCAGGCCGCCGTGCAGACGTCGGGTCCGCTGCAGAACGCGCCGGGCAACCCGTCGCAGTCGAGGTCGCCGTCGCACGCGTTGCCGACGATCGTGTCCGGACTGCCCGTTGCCGGCGAGCCCGCCGCTCCGCCGGTGCCGGACGCTCCGCCGGTGCCGGCGGCTCCGCCGGTGCCGGTCGCTCCGCCGGTGCCGGCCGCTCCCCCCGTGCCGGACGCTCCGCCGGTGCCGGACGCTCCGCCCGTGCCGGACGCTCCGCCGGCGCCGCCCGAGGTCGCGCCCGCAGCACCCGCCAAGCCGCCGGTGGCGCCGGTGCCGCCCACGCCGCCGGTAGCTCCCGAGCCCGAAGCCCCGCCGGTTCCGGGAAGGCCACCGCTCCCCGGAGATCCGCTGGTTCCAGGAAGGCCACCGCTCCCGGGCGTGCCGCCCGTTCCCGAGTTACCGCCCGAGGCGGACACGCCGCCCGTGCTCGAGGCGGCCCCGCCCGAGCCGAGGTTGCCGAGATCGTCGACCGAGGTGGCGCAACCGCCCACGGCGAGCATCGAGAGTACTCCCAGCGACCTCAACCACGAGCGAGCCGTCATGGGTGCGAGGATATGCGTGAGTGTGCGCGACGCAAGCCCCCACGGTCAGGCGGGCTCGGATAGATGCACTTTGCAGTGGACACACCCTCAGGATGGACTGAGACCGAACCAGGCGCCGCCGCACGCGAGCGCGAACGCCACCGGCGCGACCGCGACCGCGAACACGACGGCGACGGGTGCGGTGGCCGATAGGAGCGCGAGCACCGCGAAAATCGCGAAGAGCGCGCCGAGCGCCGGCTCGAGCACGCTGGTGGCGGCGCTCGCCTTCGCGACGAGGTAGCCGGCGATGGGAAACGCGGCGAGGACGGCGGCGCCGATGAGGACGAGCGGACCGCTCGAGCGGACGTCCGCCTCGTCGGCCATGGCGAAGTCGATACCGACTCGATGGCCGACGGCCACGGCGCCGGCGATGCAGGCGATCATGACACCGATGGTCACGAGCGACGCGATCGCGATCCAGTGGATCATGAGCGGCCGCTCCGTGCGCCGGAGGGCGCGGCGCATCGCGCGGAGTGACGGCGGCTCCGCGAGCGCAGAAAGGAGCGTCGGGCGACCGGAGACCATCGGCCCGGATTTCGGAGCGGCCTCGCGGAGCGCGCCCCAGGTGAAGAGCGCCATGGCGATGAGCAGCGGCGCGGCGGCGACCATGAAGCCGGGGCCGCGCCCGAACACGATGTGGTCGTATACACCGTGGAGCAGCATCGCGGAGAACCACGCGAGCGAGAACCACTTGTCACGCGCGCCGCGCACCGAGCCGAGCCAGTAGCCCCAGAGCCCGGCGAAGAAGAGGTGGGCAGGGATACCCAGCGCGAGCCGGGTGAAGAGGAGCCCATCGAATGGGGACGACCGGACGAGGGCGATCGCCTCGGCCGAGGCAAACCCGGCGGCCGCGGTGGCAGCATAGACGAGTCCAAGCACGGGGCTGGTCAGTCGATGCGAGCGATAGAGCGGCCAGACGACGAGCACCTTGAGCGCCTCCTCGAGCGGCGCGGCGAGCAGGAAGGTGGCGAGCAGCGCGCCGCTCGAGCCCGTGGCGTCGGCCTGCAGAGAGAGCCCGGTCCAGCGCAGGATGGCGAGCTCCGCCCATGACGACAGCGCGCCAGTCGCCGCGCCCCCCAGCGCCAGACCGGCGGCGAGGCGCGCCGAGAGCCGGTGGGACCTCCCCACTCCTCGCACCAGCCCGACTGCCAAGAGCAGCGGGACGACGAGCAGGGTGACCTCAGCGATCAGCCGCAGCACCTTCGCCTGAGCTCAGAAGTGCAGCCCGATGACCGCCGTCAGCGTCGTGGCCGCGCCGATGCTCGACCCGTCGGCCTTGTAGACGGCGCTCGCGCTCGCGCTCGCGCCCGGACCGGTTCCGGTACCCGCCTGGAGCTGTCGAGGATCGACCCCCGGGCGGGTGAGCGCGAGCATCTCGCCGGTCAGGTTCGCGCCGAGCGAGAACGCCGGCGTGAGGTAGTAGTCGAGCCCGAAGCCCGCGCGGAGGTTGTACCCGGTGATGTCGACGCCGGCCTTGTTGAAGTCCTGCCCGATGTTCGCGGTGTCGAACGAGCCCATCGACGCGTAGCCTCCGCCGAAGGTGAAGTACGGCTCGAGATCACCGAGCGGGATCCTGAGCCCGAGCTCACCGCCGAGCGTCCACATCTGAAAAGCGTCGAAGGTGCCCAGACGAAACCGCGCGCCGAGCGTAATGAACACGAGCCGGACGCCGACACCGCCGCCGTAGGTCAACCCCTGCTGCGTGGTCTTCACGACCCCCGCGTCGACCAAGTTGTTCGCTTTGAGCGTCTGTAGCCCGAGGATCTGATAGCCGACCTCCCCGTTCAGCCAGAGAAACTCGAGGCCGCGCCCCGAGTCCTTCTGCTCCGCCTCTTGCAACTCTTGCTCGGTACGCTCGGAGCCCCGACTCTCCTCGGGCTGCATCGGCGGGGGCGGCGTCAAGTCTCCCGCCTGCAAGCCGCCGCCTGGCGGCGGGTCACTCGCGGACTGCGAGCCGTACGGCTGCTGCGCGCCGGCGGCCGCGGGGAGGAGGGAGGCAGCGGCCGCCACCACGACACCGATGAGTCGCTTCATCGTCGGGAAGCCTAGCAGCGTCCGCGCGGCCTTGCCCAACGCGGGCGCGCGGTCGACCGAACCACGCGGTTCGTCGCGCCGCTCGAGCTCGCGAGAGGCCGGCTCTCACACCACGGAAATGCGCCACTCGCCCGCTGGGGCCGGGAGGTGAGGGAGCTTCCCCCTTGCGCTTGGCCGCCAAGGCAGGAAGAATGCGGAGCGGCGCGCCTCCGCGCCTCTTGCAAGAGGCTGATTCATGCGATCTTCCCGCCACGCTCTCGTCGCCCTGTGCCTTGGTCTGGCCCTCCCGCTGGCAAGCTGCACCCTCATCACCGAGGTCGATCGCAGCAATATTGATGCTGGTGGCGGCGGCGCGGCGGGCAGCGGCACCGGCGGCGCGGCGGGTTCCGGAGGTGCGGCGGGCAGCGGCGGTTCCGCGGGTTCCGGCGGCTCTGCGGGCTCCGGAGGTGCGGCGGGCAGCGGCGGCTCTGCGGGCAGCGGCGGCTCTGCGGGCAGCGGCGGCTCTGCGGGCAGCGGCGGCTCTGCGGGCAGCGGTGGCTCTGCGGGTTCGGGAGGCTCTGCGGGTTCGGGAGGCTCTGCGGGTTCGGGAGGCTCTGCGGGCAGCGGCGGCTCTGCGGGTTCCGGCGGCTCTTCGGGCTCCGGAGGCGCGGCGGGTAGCGGCGGCTCTTCGGGCGCCGGAGGCGCGGCGGGTAGCGGCGGCTCTTCGGGCTCCGGAGGTGCGGCGGGTAGCGGCGGCTCTTCGGGCTCCGGAGGCGCGGCGGGTAGCGGCGGCTCTTCGGGCTCCGGAGGCGCGGCGGGTAGCGGCGGCTCTTCGGGCTCCGGAGGCGCGGCGGGTAGCGGCGGCTCTTCGGGCTCCGGAGGTGCGGGGGGCCAAGGCGGCAGCGGCGGGTGAGCATCTGACCGCGCCTCGCCGCTCGAAATCGACGGGGCGAGCGCGCCCCCGAGGCGAGGCTGCGTCGCAGGTTGGCTGACGCGGCGATCGCCGTCCGTCAGCGCGCCTGCGACGCATGAGGCTCGGCCGTGCGTCGCTAGAACGAATAGCCGATCGTGAACAGGAAGCGCGGCATCGTACCCGACACCGTGACCGTGGGCTTCGCGTCACCGCTGCTGGCGGAGGACGAGGTCTTGATATAGGCAACGCCGAACCCTCCACCGATCGTGAAGCCGTTCCTCGCGACGTGCTGCCCACCGACGTCGACGGCCACACCGTAGGTCGACGAGCTCGCCGATGAATCCGCGTCGCTGCCGCCGGTGACCGACGTGTTCAGGTTCATGTAGATGAGCGACGGACCCACGAAGAAGCCATTCGCGCCACGGTCGCCGCTGTAAAAGTGGTAGCCGAGCTCCCCGCCAAGGTACCTGAAACTCCACTTCGTGTCTCCGCTCTCGGCGCTCATGAACCAGGCGCTGGGCACCGCGATGAGCCCGTGATGACGGGCGAGCATATACTCGAAGTTGATGCTGTACCGGCCCAACACGATGGAGAGCGGGTTCGCGGTCAGAGTGAAGTGCTTGAGAGGTGCAGCCGAGCCTTCGCCGGCGGCTTCACCGGTCGCCTCCGCCGGCGCGGCCGCCTCTGCCGGCTCAGGAGCCGGCGCGGCCGCCTCTGCCGGCTCAGGAGCCGGCGCGGCCCCCTCTTCCTGTGCATATGCCGACGCGGTCGCGAGAGCGAGGAGCGAGACCGCAGGAGCGATGATGAGCTTTCTGATTTTCATGTCTTGATTCCTTTCCACTGGAGCTCCCCGAGCCGCCCGGCGAGCGCTCCGCTGGGGCATGCGCCATTCAAAGTTCAAAGGCACCACCCCCGAGTTGTTCTTGGGTACGCACGCGCACGGGTGCCTCTCCCCTCAGGGATGAGCGTTCGAGGACGAGCGCGTGCTCCTCGACAGCCGCGGCACACTCGGGCCCGCTCCTCGCGACTCCCCGCGTCAGCGCGCAAGCTCCCGCAGGAACCCGACCGCGCGCCGGGGCGCGCCGCCGAGCGGCCAGCGGTAGTCGAGGTCCCGCGCGAGGCGCCAACCCGCGAGGCTCGGCGCCTCGCCGCGCGCGAGCAGCACCCAGACCGCCTCGCGCGCGAGCCGCGCGCCCTCGCGCAGCCACTCGGGTGGCGGCAGGGTGGCGCGCGAGCAAGCGACGTCCCACCCGCCGCTCGCGAGGACGTCGCTGCGCGCGCGCTCGACCCGCACGTTGCCGAGCCCGAGCGCTCCGGCGGCGGTGCGGAGGAACGCGACGCGACGGGTCTTCGGCTCGACCAGCGTCAGCTCGAGCTCCGGTGCGAAGAGCGCGAGCACGAGCCCGGGCGCGCCCGCGCCGCTGCCGACGTCGACCCAGCGGCGCCCCGACGAGAGCTCGCGCCCCGACGCGAGGACCAGCGCGTCCGCTAGGTAGAGATCGATGAGCTCCGCGTCGCTCCGCGCCGCGGTCAGATCCGTTCGAGCGTTCCAGGCGAGCACCAGCTCGAGGAGCCGCGCGAGGGCGTCCGCCACGCCCGTGGCTCGCGCCGGACCGGCAAGCTCCCCCAGGCCATCGAGCGCGCGCTCGACGAGCGGCGCGAATCGCGACGTCATCCGCGCTCGATCTACCCGAGCCGGCCGCGCCTTGGTAGTAGTGGCGGGAGATGCCCTCTACGTCCCTGGCCCCCGCGCCGCTCGAGCGGCTCGAGCGACTGGTGCAGCGCATCACCGGCCGCAGCGATCCGCTCTCCGCGACCGAGCTCGAGGGCGGCGCGTCGACGCGGCGTTTCTTCCGCGTCGCGCTCGGGCCGGGCGCGAGCGCGATCGCGATGTTCGTACCCGACGCGGCGCGCCCGGACGAGATCGGCAAGACCCACGAGGGCGGCCGCCGCTGGCCGCTGCTCGAGGTGCGCGAGCTCCTCGCCGAGCGCGGCGTGCGCGTCCCGGCGCTCGTCGGCGAGGCCTGCGAGGACGGCTTCGTGCTGGTCGAGGATCTCGGCGACGACACCCTCGCCAACTACCTCGCGCGCGTGCCCGCGCACCGGGAGCGGCTCTACGAGCGCGCGGTCGCGGATCTCGCGCGCGCCCAGGAGGCGCTCGCGGCGCTGCCCGCACGGTCGATCGTGAGCGAGCGCGCCTTCGATCACGACCTCCTGAAATGGGAAATCGAACACTTCCGCGAGTGGGGCCTCGAGGCGCGCGGCATCGAGCTCACGCCCGCCGACCGTGCGCTCTTCGACGAGCTCGCCGAGCGGCTCGCCGGCCGCATCGCCGCGTGGCCGCGCGGGTTCGTGCATCGTGACTATCAGAGCCGAAACCTCATGGTGGAGCTCGACCCTGCCGGAGAACCCGGGCTCGCCTGGATCGACTTTCAAGACGCCCTGCTCGGCCCGCGCGTGTACGATCTCGTCGCGCTGCTCGGCGACAGCTACCAGACCTTCGACCGCGATTTCATCGAGGCCCGCCTCGACGACTACGCGCGCGCGCGCGGGCTCGACGCCGCCGGGCGCCGCGAGGTAGGACGCGAGTTTGATTTGGTCACCGTGCAGCGGAAGCTGAAGGACGCCGGCCGCTTCGTGTTCATCGATCGGGTGAAGCAGAACCCGAGCTTCCTCGAGTTCGTCGAGCCCACCATCGCGAAGGTCCGCGCGGCGCTCGACCGCCTGAAGGACGAGCCGGACCTGGTCCGCCTCGGGGGGCTCCTCGAGCGGGTGCTGGGCTGAGCGACGCGGCACCTCGCAGGTCGGCCGATCAGCCGCTAGACGCCAAAACCTGATCCGGATCAAGTTTTGCTCGCGGACTGGCGCGATTCTTGTTAGGGCGCGGCGCCATGCTGTCGAAATCCGCAGCCCGTGCGTTCTTCCTCGGAGGCACGGCGCTCTGCTCGCTGGCCTTCATTGGCCTCACCTGGGACACCTTTCGCAAGATCCCGGCGCAGACCCACTCGGCCGCGATCACCGAGAGCGTCGCCCGCGGAAAGGAGTCGTGGGAGCGCAACAACTGCATGGGGTGCCACACGCTCTTCGGCGAGGGCGCATATTACGCGCCCGAGCTCACCAAGGTCTACGAGCGGCGCGGCCCGACCTTCATCCGAATGATGCTGAAGGATCCGGAGGGGATGTACCCGGGCGAGCGGAAGATGACCAACTACCACCTGAGCGACGGGGAGATCAGCGATCTCGTCGACTTCTTCGAGTGGTGCGGGAAGGTGGACCTCAATGGCTTCCCCGCGAAGCCGACCCTCATCCTACCGGGCAACTCTCAGGCGGCCACGGAGGCTCCGCAGCCGGAGGTGTTCTCGCAGCTCTGCACCGCGTGCCACTCGCTCGGCGGTAGCGGCGGCAACGTCGGGCCCGCGCTCGACGGCGTCGGCAGCCGCTATGACGCCGCCTACCTGACGCGCTGGATCAAGGATCCGACTTCAGTGAAGCCTGGCACCGCGATGCCGAACCTCGGCCTCGACGACGCGCAGGTCGCCGAGCTCGTCAAGTTCCTCTCGGCGAAGAAGACCGCCAAGGAGACCGCCCAATGAAATTCCGAAGTCAGAAGGTCGCCTGGGGCTTCTTCGCGACCTGCATGCTCCTCTTCTCGCTGCAGCTCATCTACGGCTTCATCATGGCGTTCGCCCACGTCGGCCACGACGGGCTACACCAGTGGATCCCATTTAGCGCCGCGCGCGCGGTCCACACGAACCTCCTCGTGATGTGGCTCTTGGCCGGCTTCATGGGCGCCGCCTACTGGATCATCCCCGACGAGTGTGACCGCGAGCTCGCATGGCCTCGCCTGGCGTGGGTGCAGCTCATCGCGCTGGTCGTGGTCGGCGTGACCGCCATCATCGGCTTTCATTTCAACTGGTGGGAGGGGCGAAAGTTCCTCGAGATCCCGCGCCCCCTCGACTACCTGGTGGTGGTCGACGTCCTGCTCTTCGTCGCCAACATCGGCTGGACGTTATGGAAGAGCGAGAAGAAGAGCACGACCTCGATGGTGCTCTACTTCGGCCTCCTGACCGCGGCCCTGCTCTACTTGCCGGGCATGTTGCCGACCGACAATCAGACGATCGACAGCTACTGGCGCTGGTGGGTGGTGCACCTGTGGGTGGAGGGCGTGTGGGAGCTCATCATGGGCGGCATCCTCGCCTACCTCCTCATCAAGCTGACCGGAGTCGACCGCGAGATCATCGAGAAGTGGCTGTACGTCATCGTCGGCTTCACCTTCCTCTCGGGCATCCTCGGCACCGGCCACCACTACTACTTCATCGGCACTCCCAGGTACTGGCTGCTCATCGGCGGCGTGTTCAGCGCGCTCGAGCCGCTCGCGTTCCTCGGCATGGCCATCTACGCGATCGCGATGGCGCGGAAGGGCGGGCGGCGTCACCCGAACACGGTGGCCATGTCCTGGACCATCGGCTGCTCGGTGATGAGCTTCGTGGGCGCGGGCTTCCTCGGGTTCGCGCACACCCTGCCGCAGGTGAACATCTACACGCACGGCACGCTGGTGACCGGGATGCACGGGCACATGGCCTTCTGGGGAGCGTACGCGATGCTGGTCCTCGGCATCATCACCTACGCGATGCCGCTCCTCACCGGCCGCAAGCTCTACGAGCACCCGAGCGCAGCCTTCGCGTTCTGGACCTCCAACATCGGCATGATCGCCATGACGGTGGCCTTCGGGGTGGCTGGGGTGACCCAGGTGGTGCTCGAGCGCCGCGCCGGCATGGAATTTCTGGCGGTGCAGAAGGAGATCCAGATGCACTTCTGGGGGCTCATCCTCGCCGCCTCGCTCTTCACGGTCGGGATCATCGCCTACGTCTACAACTTCATCCGCTACGGCTTGCCGACCGCCGAGCCCAAGGCGGGCGAGGCGCTCCTGGTGACGCCCCCGGAGGAGCGTCCTCCGAGCGGCGCGGTCGCAGAGGAGCACTGACTCCGTGCCGAGCTTCTACCGACCGGTCGCTCGCGAGGTGGAGGTGTTCCGCGCCGCCCACCGCGAGCGACTACCGGTGCTGCTCAAGGGCCCGACCGGCTGCGGGAAATCGCGCTTCGTCGAGTTCATGGCGGAGTCGCTCGCGCGCCCGCTCATCACCGTCGCCTGCAACGACGAGACGAGCGCGGCCGATCTCGTCGGGCGGTGGCTGGTGCGCGGCGGCGACACCGTGTGGCAAGACGGCCCGGCGACGCGCGCCGTGAAGGAGGGCGCGCTCCTCTACCTCGACGAGATCGCCGAGGCTCGCGAAGACGTAGTCGTGCTCCTCCACCCCCTCACCGATCATCGCCGCCAGCTCTTCCTCGACCGAAGCGCCGAGGTCCTCTCGGCGCCGCCGGACTTCATGCTGGTGGCGTCCTTCAACCCGGGCTATCGCCGCGGGCTGAAGGAGCTCAAGCCGTCGACGCGCCAGCGCTTCGTCACGCTCGATTTCGGCTACCCTCCCGAGTCGGTCGAGCTCGAGGTGCTCGAGGGGGAGACCGGCATCGACGCGAAGCTCGCAAAACGCCTGGTGGCGTGGGCCGCGAAGGTGCGCGCGCAGGACTCGCTCGCGCTCTCGGAGACGGTCTCCACGCGCCTGCTGGTCATGGCCGCGCGCCTGATGGTCGCGGGGCTCCCGCCCCGGCTCGCCTGCCGGGTCACTCTGGTGCAGCCGCTCACCGACGACGCCCCGACCGCCCAAGCGCTCGGAGATCTGGTCGATCTCTCGTTCTAGGTGCCGCCGTGTCCTGGGATGAGACGCTATTTTCTTTGGTTTGGTCCGGCGCGAAGGCCCTCGGACGAAAGCGCGTGCCCGAGGCGCTCCTCGCGCGGCGCGTCGAGGTCGAGCCGGAGCGCGAGCGGCTCGAGGCGCTCGCGCGACTGCTCACCGGCGCCGCGCTCGAGGTCGTCATCGCCGACGACGGGGGCGGGGTCGAGGGCGGCGCCCTCGTGCTCCCGAGGTTCGTCGAGTTCGCGCCGACCCGCGAGCTGAACCGCGCCGCGCTCACCGCGCGGCTCGCGTGGTCCGCGACGCTCGCCGAGCTCGAGCGCCCACCGCCGAGCGGCGAACCACTGCTCGACCTCGCCGTGGTCGCTCCAAGGGTCCGCGCGCTCCTCGTCGAGCGGTGGCCGTCGCTCGGCGAGGCGCTCCCGGAGCTCGAGCGCGCCGCCGCGCAGGCTCGCCCGACGCCGAACGCCACCGACGCTCGCGCGCTCGCCATCGAGGCTGCGGTCAGGCTCGGGCTCGGCGCGCGCCCGAGCGATGAGCTCCCCGAGACCGCGTGGAGCTTCGCTCGCGCCGCGCTCGCAGGCGAGCGGCCCCCGCTCCCGCGCGCGCCCGGCCGTCGGTGGCGGACGCGCGCCCCGCTGCCGCCGGTGCCGCTGTGGGGCGAGCTCCCGCGACGCCTGACGCTCGCACGCGCGCTCAGGGCGCGGAGCGACGACGCCGAGGCGCTACCCGAGGCGACGGGCGAAGCCGTGAAGCCCACCGCGAAGCGCGCTCGCCGCGTCGAGGAGCCCGACGAGCTCCTCGACGAGAACCCGCTCATCCACAGCTTCGAGAAGGTGCACACCCTCGACACCTACAAGGGCGGCAGCAAGCGCGTCGATGGCGACGACGAGCTCGGCGCTCACCAGAAGGCCCTCGATGAGCTCGATCTCCGCGAGGTCGTGCGGAGCCACCGGCGAGCCAAGAGCCTGTACCGTGCCGAGCTTCTGCTCGACGGCTCGGTGGGCGAGGTAGACGACGACACCTCTCCCGCCGAGGCGCTCTACGACGAGTGGGACGAGTCGAGAAAGAGCTGGCGACGCGGGTGGTGCCGGCTCACGACGAGGGTCACCCCGGTCGCGCCGGGCGCCGAGGAGGCGCTCCGCGAGCTCCGCGCGCGGCTAGCGCGCACCACCCTCGGGCTCCGAGCGGTGTTCGAAGCGCTCGAGTCGGCGCGCGCCTGGAAGCTCCGGCAGCTCGCGGGTACGGACGTCGACCTCGACGCGGTGGTGGCGCGGTACGGCGCGCTCCGCGCCGGCGAGTGCAGCGAGCGACGCCTCTACGCGACTCGCCGACGGCACTCCCGCGATCTCGCGGTGCTCCTCCTGCTCGACACCTCGCTCTCGACCGACGCTTGGGTGATGAACCGCCGGGTGCTCGACGTCGAGAAGGAGGCCGTCATTGCGCTGGGCGACGCCCTCGACGGCCTGGTCGACCAGGTGGCCGTCGCGTCGTTCTCGAGCCAGAGCCGGCGGGACTGCCGCTTCGCCGTCGCGCGGAGCTTCGACGAGCCCTGGGCCATCGGCGCCCAGCGGGTGGTGAGCCTCGAGCCAGCGGGGTTCACCCGCATCGGTCCCGCGGTGCGCCACGCGACCACCGAGCTCCTCGCGCGCGGCGCGCGACAGAAGCTCCTCTTGATCGTGAGCGACGGCAAGCCGAGCGACGTCGATCGCTACGAGGGCCGTTACGGCATGGCGGACGTGCGCCGCGCCGTGCTCGACGCACAGTCGGCGGGGGTGGTGACCCACGCGCTCGCGGTCGACCCGGCGGCCAAGGGTTGGCTGCCGTCGATGTTCGGGCACGGGCGCGCATCGGTGGTGACCCGCCCGGAGGAGCTGGTCGACGTGCTGGCGCGCGTCACCGGCACCGCGCTGAGGGCGGCGTGACCGGCGCACCCGAAGCCAAGGCGCGGCGCGCCCTCTCGGATCCCCCGGGCGGGGTCCTGCTCTGGCTCGTCGTGGGGCTCGAGCTGCTCACCTTCGGGATCGTGTTCGTCCTGGTCGCCGTCGAGCGCTCCCGCGACCCGGCGCTCTTCGCCGCGGGGCAGGCCGCGCTCGACATCCGCTTCGGTCTCGGGCTCACCGTGCTGCTCGTGACGAGCGGCGCGCTCGCGGCCGAGGCGGTGCACCGCTATCGGCGAGCCGACGCGGCGGGCGCGCGGCGGCTCTTCCTCGGCGCAGGCGCGCTCGGCGTCGGCTTCGTGGCGGTAAAAATCGCGGACTACGCGAAGCACGCGTCGCTCGGCCATGGCCTGGGCGCGAGTGATTTCTGGGACGCCTACCTCCTCGCGACCGGGTTTCACTTCCTCCACGTCCTGGTCGGCCTCGCGCTCCTCTTCGGCGTGGCCGCGCGGGTGGGCCGAGCGAACTTCACCGACGCCGAGACCGCCATCGTCGGCTCCGCGCTCTTCTGGCACCTCTGTGACGTCGCCTGGTTCTTCCTCTTTCCCATCTTCTTCGTGAAGGCATGACTCGCCTCCTCGTCTGGCTCCTGCTCGTCGGCATCTCGGTGGCCTCGGTCGTCGGCGCGCACTTCCAGGTGGCGATCCTGCTCGGCGGGCTGAAGGCGCTCCTGGTCGGGGTCGAGTTCATGGAGCTCCGCCACGCGGCGCGCGCGCACGCGGTCCTCTACGTGGCGTTCATCGCGCTCATCACCATCACGGTGAGCATCGCCGCGAGCTGAGGCGCCCTCGGGAGCGCGCGAGCTCGCGGCCGCTCCGGCGCCCGCGAGGGACCGCTCGCGCCGAGCTTCGCTTGGCTCAGCCTGCGTCGATGCGCCACACGCGACCGCCGAAGTCGGTCACGTAGAGCTCGCCGTGGGCGTCCTGCCCGAAGGACGATATCTGCCCGACGTCCCCCGAGGTGAACTCGGAGGTGATCTCCTTGAGCCCGGTCGCAGCGCCGCCCGAGTAGCGGAACGACCAGAACTGGCTCGAGCAGAAATCGGCGTAGAGGTAGGCCCCGCGGAGCGCAGGGATGTTCTTGCCTCGATACACGAACCCGCCAGTCACCGAGCATCCCTCCGAGTGGTTGTACTCGGCGACCGGGAGCGTCTTCCCCGACTGGTCGCAGCCCGACGCGGGGTTATAGCAGTGCGTCCCCTCCATCACGCGCCAGCCGTAGTTGGTGCCGCTCCCGGTGCCGGCCGGCTCGACGTCGATTTCCTCCCAGGTGTTCTGGCCGACGTCGCCGATGTAGAGGTCGCCGGTGCACACGTCGAAGGACCACCGCCAGGGGTTGCGGAGCCCGTAGCTCCAGATCTCCGGCAGCACGTTCTGTCCGCTCATGTTACCGCTCGGGATCCCGTAGGGCTTGCCCCCGGTCGAGCCGTCGACGTCGATGCGCAGCATCTTGCCGAGCAGGGTGGAGAGCGTCTGACCGTTGCCGTTCGCTCCGTGCTGATCACCGCCGCCGCCGCCGTCCCCGAGCCCGATGTAGAGCATCCCATCCGGACCGAACTGGAGGTTGCCGCCGTTGTGGTTCGACTGCGGCTGAGGCACCGTCATGAGGATCTTCTCGCTCGACGGCTCGGCTCGATCCGGCTCGGAAGCGCTCCGCTGGTACTCGGCGATCACGGTGTCGCCGTCCTTGTTCGTGTAGTTCACGTAGAAGCGGCGGTTGGTCGCGTAGCCCGGGTGGAACGCGAGCCCGAGGAGCCCTTGCTCGTTCCCGCCGCTCTCGACCTTGGCCGACGCGATGTCGAGGAACGCCTGGTCGACCTTGACTCCATTGTCGATGATGCGGATGCGCCCCGGTTGCTCGACCACGAACAACCGCTCGGAGTTACCCGGCGCGTTGCCGACCCACACCGGCCGCGAGTAACCGCTCGCGACTTGGGTGAACTTCAGCGTGTTCGTGCCGCTCGGAGGCGAGCAGTCATGGAGCGTGCTACCACCGCCGCCGGTTCCGCTCGCGCCGCCGGTGTTGCCCCCGCTCGCGCCGCCGGTGTTGCCCCCGCTCGCGCCGCCGGTGTTGCCCCCGCTCGCGCCGCCGGTGTTGCCCCCGCTCGCGCCGCCGGTGTTGCCCCCGCCTCCTCCATCGTCGCTGCCGCACGCAGCGCCCAGGAATACCAAGGTGAGTCCGCCAGTAAGCCAAAGCCTTCGCATATTCATGCTCCCGAGCCTACTCGACGGCCGGGGCGCGGTCGACCGAGACAAATCTGTGTCCTATCGGGCGGATAGCTGTTGTTGGTCCGGCGCGCGGCCGCGCGGAGCGCCCGTCGGGCCGCGTCGGAGGCTCCCGGCTCGACGGCGCTCGCGTGGCGGGAGCGGGCGTTCGGCCCCATGATGCCTCGCCCCGACACGAGCTCGCATGACCCTGGTCGCCGACTCGGCTCTGCTCCGCGCATATTCCCAGCGCATCGGGCTCTCGCTCCCGGCGCGCGCAGATCGCGAGGCGCTCGACGCGCTCATCCTCGCGCACGTCCGCGCCATCCCGTTCGAGAACCTCGACATCCTGCTCGGACGACCCATCCGCCTGGACCTCGACAGCATCGCGAACAAGCTCGTGGCGGGGCGCCGTGGTGGCTACTGCTTCGAGAACAACGCGCTCCTCGCGGCGGTGCTCCGCGCGCTCGGCTACCGGGTCCGGACGCTCGGCGCGCGGGTTCACGCGAGCTCGGGCGAGCTCCGGGCTCGCACCCACATGGTGCTCGAGGTCGAGCTCACCGAGGGGCCGCGGCTCGTGGACGCGGGCTTCGGCGGGCGCGGCCCGACCGCCGCGCTCCGCCTCGCCGCCGGCGACGAGCAGCCCCAAGACCTCGACACCTATCGGCTCATCGCCGCCGAAGACGACACCCTCACCCTACAGGTCCTCGGCGAGGGCAGGTTCACGGATCTCTACACCTTCGGCCGGGAGCGATACTTGCCCATCGACTACGAGCTCGCGAACTACTGGACCTCGACGCACCCGAGCTCGAAGTTCGTCCGTGAGCTCATCGCCGTCCGGGCGACCCGCGAGGGGCGCTTCATCCTCCACGACGAGGAGCTCCTCTTTCGTAGCGCCCAGGGCGCCGTCGAGAGACGCCGCGTGGGCAGCGGCGAGGACCGCCTCGCCGCGCTCAGTGAGCACTTCGGGCTCACGTTTCCTAGTGGAACCGAGTTTCACCTCGGCCGCTGAGCTAGCGGCGGTTCGCGGGAGCCGCTCACTCCCACCTCGCAAACGTCATCGGCTCACGCGTCTTCGCGGGAGGCTCACCGGGCAGCGGCCTGCCGCAGGGCCCGCGCTCGAGGGTCCACGAATTGCACCCCAGGAACTCGCCGCAGGTACGCGAGACGTGGACGCGCTCGCCACCCGTGCAGTTCCAGATGAACCCTTCGTAATGCCCGATCCCGCCCACCTGGTACGACTCGTCCGGCGGCACGCGCGGCGCCCCCGTCACCTTCGAGGGCGGACCTCCTCCGCACGCGAGGAGCGCCGCCGCCACCACGAGGAGGGCGCCCGCGCCGCGCTCCGGCCGCCCGCGCGAGCGCGCGCGAGCGGTGTCGCGGTCCCGGGTTCGATCAGCGGACATGCGCCGATGCTACCACCTTCACGGCGGCTCTCCCCCGGCGGCGCTGGCTCGATACGCCTGGCTCACCCGAGGGCCGCGGCGACCCATGCTCGCCGAAGTCCTCCGGCACTTTCCGGATGATTCGACCCCGGCAGCGGCCGGCGCGTCCGGGCTCGCCGGCCCGCGCTTGCCCCTGGCACCACGGGCCCCGAGGGATTAGCTTCCCCGGACTTCGCGCGCCGGGCTCCGTGCGCGCCCTCGAGGAAGACGTCAGGCCAGCATGCTCACTTGGTTCGCGAAGAAGATGTTCGGCACCTCCAACGAGCGCACCCTGCGCCACCTGCGGCCCAAGGTGGCGGCCGTCAGCGCGCTCGAGCCGAAGCTGCAGAAGTTGTCCGACGACGAGCTGAAGGCCAAGACCGCGGAGTTCAAGGAGAAGCTCGACAACGGGGCGACCCTCGACGACCTCCTCATCGAGGCCTTCGCGGTGTGTCGTGAGGCGGGAAAACGCGTGCTCAAGATGCGCCACTATGACGTCCAGCTCCTCGGCGGCATGGTGCTCCACTCCGGCGGCATCGCAGAGATGCGAACCGGCGAGGGCAAGACGCTGGTCGCCACCTTGCCCGTCTACCTCAACGCGCTCGAGGGCAAGGGCGTCCACCTGGTCACCGTCAACGACTACCTCGCCACCCGCGACGCCGAGTGGATGGGCAGGCTCTACAACTGGCTCGGGCTCTCGATCGGAACCATCGTGAACCAGCAGAGCGACGCCGAGAAGCGTCGCTCCTACCAGTCGGACATCTGCTACGGGCAAAATAACGAGTTCGGCTTCGACTACCTGCGCGACAACATGAAGTTCTCGGCGCTCGAGTACGCTCAGCGCGAGCTCAACTTCGCCATCGTCGACGAGGTCGACTCCATCCTCATCGACGAGGCGCGCACCCCGCTCATCATCAGCGGCCCCGCGGACGCCGCTAGCGAGAAGTACCGGACCATCAACGAGGTGATGGCCAAGCTCCGCAAGGACGAGCACTACTCGGTCGACGAGAAGGCGTTCAACGCGAGCTTCACCGACGATGGCGTGGAGCTCGTGCAGAAGCTCATCGGCGTGTCGAACCTCTACGACCCGATCAACATCTCGACGCTGCACATCGCCAACCAGCTCCTCCGCGCCCATGGCCTCTACAAGCGGGACCAGCACTACATGGTGAGCGCGGACGGCAAGGTGCTCATCATCGACGAATTCACGGGCCGGGTGCTGCCCGGGCGGCGCTGGAGCGACGGCCTGCACCAGGCGGTCGAGGCGAAGGAGAACGTGCGGATCCAAGAGGAGAGCCGCACCATGGCCACCATCACTTTTCAGAACCTCTTCCGGCTCTACAAGAAGCTCGGCGGCATGACCGGCACCGCCGAGACGGAGGCGCAGGAGTTTCACAGCACGTATGAGCTCGACGTCACCGTCATCCCGACCAACAAGCCCCTCATCCGAGAGGACCACCAGGACGTCGTCTACAAGACGGAGCGCGAGAAGTTCACCGCCGTCATCAAGGAGATCTTGGAGCAGCACGAGGCCGGGCGCCCGGTCCTGGTCGGCACCACGAGCGTCGAGAAGAGCGGCGCCATCTCGCGCATCTTGAAGAAGAAGAAGGTCGACCACGCGGTGCTCAACGCCAAGCACCACGAGAACGAGGCGTTCGTGGTGGCGCAGGCCGGGCGCAAGGGCGCCATCACGGTCAGCACCAACATGGCCGGCCGCGGCACCGACATCTTGCTCGGCGGCAACCCGGAGATGATCGCGCGGCTGGGCTTCAAGGAGCAGGGGCGCTCGCCGGATGACGCGCCCGAGGAATTCGCCGAGCTCGTCGTGCACCACGAGCGCGAGTGCCAGAAGGAGCATGACGAGGTCATCGAACTCGGCGGCCTGCACATCGTGGGGACCGAGCGGCACGAGTCGCGCCGGATCGACAACCAGCTCCGCGGGCGCGCCGGGCGTCAGGGTGACCCCGGTTCGAGTCGGTTCTACCTCTCGCTCGAAGATGACCTCATGCGCATCTTCGCTGGTGACAAGGTGAAGGGCTTGATGGACCGCATGGGGATGCCAGATGACGAGCCCATCGAGCACCCGTGGGTCACCAAGAGCGTCGAGAACGCCCAGCGCAAGGTCGAGGAGCGCAACTTCGACATTCGCAAGAACCTGCTCGAGTACGACGACGTCATGAACGCCCAGCGGAAGACCGTCTACTCGCTCCGCCAGCAACTCCTGCTCGGGCGATACTCGCCCGAAGAGATAGACGAGCTCGGCAAGCCGACCGGTCACGAGCGCAAGGTCCCCATCGCCGAGGACATCGCCGCGAAGGTGACGCCGCTGGTCGGGCGGCTCGTCGGCATGTTCACCGAGCCGCCGCTCGCGCCCACCGGCGACGACGGCAAGCCGCGCGCGCCCACCCGTGAGGAGCTCGAGGCCGCCGAGACGCTGGTCGAGCTCAAGATGCTTCAGCACGAGGTCTACCAGCACTGGGGCGTGAAGCTCGACATCGAGGGCCGTAAGAAGCGGAGTCCCATCTCGGTCTACGAGGAGCTCTCGGAGCTGGTCGGACGCGGGCTATCCGAGCAGCGCGAGCGCATGCTCGATCTCCTCGACCGCGTGATGGCCGCCATCGTCGAGGAGAGCTGCCCTGCCAACAAGCCGCCGGAGGATTGGGACTGGCAGGGGATCCGGCAGGGCTTCCGCGAGCAGCTCAAGGTCAAGCTCGACAAGAACATCGAGGATTTCGGCAGCCAGGATGACCTCGTGCAGGAGCTCTATGCGCGCGCCGAGAAGATCTACCGCGCCAAGGAGAACGAGCTCGGCGTCGATCTCGGCCTCCGAATCTTCCGCCACGTGTACCTCGAGACGATCGACGAGGCCTGGGTCGATCACCTCTCGAGCATGGAGCACCTCCGAGACGGGATCGGGCTGCGCGGCTACGGCCAGAAGGACCCGAAGAACGAGTACAAGAAGGAGGGCTACAACCTCTTCGTGAACATGATGGCGCGGGTGAGCGGCGTCGTGCTCCAGAAGTTCTTCGAGGTCCAGATCCAGCACCAGGAGGAGATGGAGGCCATCGAGGCCGAGGATCTGGCGCGGCATCAGGCCCAGCTCGATCAGGTGGTCGCGCGGCACGCCGGAGAGGGCGGCTCGCCGAGCGCCGATCCGGACGCGCAGCTCGCGCGGATGCGTGAGGCCGAGGCGTCGGTGCCGCCGCCGCAGCGCCCGAACGTCAACGCCGCGCCGAAGATCGGTCGCAACGATCCGTGCCCGTGTGGCTCGGGCAAGAAGTTCAAGAAGTGCCACGGCGCGATGCTCGACGAGGACGAGGGCGACGACGTCGATCCGGGTCAGGCGCAGGTCTGAGCGCCCATCGCTCCGCTCGAACCTCGGGCGGCGCACCCGACGCCGGCCGCGCCGCTCCGACCACCGGAGCCCGAGTGGGGTGTCGGTCCGGCGCGAGCCACGCGTCGGGGCGGCTCCGCCGCTATGCTACGGTAGCTCGCGATGCAGGTCGTGATCCTCGCCGGGGGGCTCGGGAGCCGATTGTCGGAGCGCACCGATCTCCGGCCCAAGCCCATGATCGAGGTCGGTTCGCACCCGATCCTCTGGCACATCATGCAAATCTACGCGCACCACGGCTTCAAGGATTTCGTGGTGGCGTGCGGCTACAAGGCCGAGATCATCAAGGAGTATTTTCACAACTACTACGTCCTCAACTCCGACTACGTCGTGAACCTCGCCGACGGCACCGAGGAGATGCGGCGCACCGCGACGCCCGACTGGCGCATCGCCGTGGTGGACACGGGGCTCCACACGCAGACGGGCGGGAGGTTGCGCCGCCTGTCGAGCTGGCTCACCGGCGAGCGCTTCATGGTGACCTACGGAGACGGGCTCGCGGACGTGGATCTGCGCGCGGTGCTCGCCTTTCACGAGCGACACGGGAAGCTCGCCACGGTGACCGGCGTGCGGCCCCCGGCTCGCTTCGGCGGGCTCCAGCTCGACGGCACCCGGGTGACCAAGTTCAGCGAGAAGCCCCAGGCGGGCGAGGGCTGGATCAACGGCGGGTTCTTCGTCTTCGAGCGGCGAGTGCTCGACTACATGACCGCCGACGACACCGTGCTCGAGCGCGACCCGCTCGAGCGGCTCGCCGAGGCTGGAGAGCTCGAGGCCTACCTCCACCCGGGCTTCTGGCAGCCGATGGACACGCTCCGCGAGAAGCGCGTGCTCGACGCGCTCTGGGAGAGCGGCGAGGCGCCCTGGAGAGTGTGGGCGTGAACCAGGCGAGCGCTGGGTTCTACGCCGGAAAGTCCGTGCTGGTCACCGGGCATACCGGGTTCAAGGGCGCCTGGCTCGCGCGCTGGCTCCAGCGGCTCGGCGCGCGCGTGACCGGCTTCGCGCTCGCGCCCGAGACCACGCCGAGCCTATTTTCGCTCGCGCGCCTCGCGGAGACGATGACCTCGGTGACGGGAGACGTCCGCGACCGGCGCGCGGTCGAGGAGGTCGTGTCCGAGGCCGCGCCGGAGCTCGTGTTTCATCTGGCGGCGCAAGCGCTGGTGAGGCGCTCGTATCGCGAGCCCGTCGAGACCTACGCGACCAACGTGATGGGCACCGCGCACCTCCTCGAGGCGTGTCGTCACGCGAGCTCGGTGCGCGCCATCGTGATCGTGACCAGCGACAAGTGCTACGAGAACCGCGAGTGGGAGTGGGGTTATCGCGAAGACGAGGCGATGGGCGGCGCCGATCCCTACAGCTCGAGCAAGGGCGCCGCGGAGCTCGTGACCGCGGCCTATCGTCGCTCGTTCTTTCACGAGCCGGGTGCGGCGGGGCTCGCCAGCGCGCGCGCCGGCAACGTCATCGGCGGCGGGGACTGGTCGGAGGATCGGCTCTTCCCCGATCTCGTGCGCGGGGCGACGGAGCAGCGCCCGATCACCATCCGAAACCCGGCGGCGACGCGCCCGTGGCAGCACGTGCTCGAGCCGCTCTCCGGCTATCTCCTCCTCGCCGAGCAGCTCTTCGCGCATCGCGACCGCTTCGGCAAGGCGTACAATTTCGGCCCCACCTCCGAGGACACCCGGGCGGTCGGCGCGGTGGCCGAGCGCTTCGTCGCGGCGCTCGGGCAGGGCGAGCTCTCACTCGCGCCACCCGATCCGAGCGCGCCGCACGAGGCCGGGCGGCTCACGCTCGACTCGAGCCGCGCGCGCGCCGAGCTCGGCTGGCGGCCGCGCCTCGGGCTCGACGCGGCGGTCGAGCTCACCGCGGCCTGGTATCGCGAGCACCTCCGAGCGCCCGGCCATGAGCGCACGCTCATGGACCAACAAATCGACGACTACGCGAGCCGACGCCCATGAGCGCGCCCCCGCCACCGGTCGTCGTCACCGGCGGCACCGGCTTCATCGGCTCCGCGCTGGTCCGGCGGCTCTCCGCGGAGGGCGCGCCGGTGCTCTGCCTCGTGCGTCGCGCGAGCCCGCGGCGCGCGCGCCTCGACGGGCTTCCGGGCGTCACGCTCCTCGACGTCGAGCGGCTCGACGAGCTCGAGCTGCCGGAGGGCGCGGTGGTGTTCAACCTCGCCTCCTACGGGGTGAGCCCGTCAGAGCGAGACCCGCGGGCGCTCATCGAAGGCAACGTGACGCTCCTCACGCGGGTGCTCGAGCGGGCCGCGCGCGCGCGCGCGCGCAGGGTGCTCCACCTCGGGAGCTGCGCGGAGTACGCCCCTCCGCTCGATGAGCGACCGCTCACCGAGCAGCACCCGCTCTCGAGCGCGTCGAGCTACGGCGCGGCGAAGGCGGCCGCCTTCTTGTTCGGCACGGCGCACGCGCGGCGGCTCGAAGTGCCGATGGTCACGCTGCGCCCGTTCGGCACCTTCGGGCCCGGCGAGGCGCCGCATCGGCTCATCCCCGCGCTCGTCGCGCGCCTCGCGAGGGACGAGCGCGTCGAGCTCACCAGCGGGGAGCAAGTCCGCGATCTCACCTTCGTCGACGACGTGGTCGAGGCCTGCCTCGCGGCGGCGCGCTCGGACGCGCTCGAGCCTTACCTCGCCTACAACCTGTGCAGCGGTGTCCCGGTCGCGATCGGCGCGGTGGCGCGCGAGGTGGCGCGGCTCATGGGGAAGCCCGAGGCGCTGCTCGCGTTCGGCGCGGTCCCGCTGCGAGACTACGAGGTCCCCTGGCTGGTCGGGGATCCGGCGCGGCTTCGCGCCGCGACCGGGCTCGCGCCACAGATCACGCTCGCGGAGGGCATCCGCCGCTCGCTCGACGCCCTCACCAGCGAGCGGTAGCGTCGAAATCGTCGAGCACCCGCCGCCACGCGGCGCGGTTCGCGTCGAAGCTCGCGTGCTCCTCGACCCACGCGCGCGGGCGGTAGTCGCGGCGGTCGAGCCCGGCGACGAACTCGGAGACGGTGCGGATCAGGCGCCGCTCGGGCCCGAACACCGCGCGGCGAGGCACCACCGTCACGTCGAACCTCTCGGTGCCATCGAGCATCAGCCCGACCTCGGTGAACAGGCACGGCAGGTTCATGGCCATCGCCTCGCACACGACCAGGCTGTTTCCCTCATAGCGGCTGAGGTGCAGGAACGCCCGCGCGCGGCGCATGTGCTCGGGGATCGGCTCTCCACCGGCGCCGAGCAGCTCGAAGCGCCAGTCGGGGAGCGCGCGGGCGAGCACCGGGTAGAGGTGGCTCCCCTTGTGCGGTGACCGCGCGTCGTGGAGGAGCACGCGCGAGCCGGCGTTCGCGAGCTCGCCGTCGAAGCGCTCGAGGTCGATCCCGTGGTAGACGACATGCCGTGCGCGCACGCGGTAGTGACGCGTGAAGGCGTCCCTCACCCAGTTCGCGGCCGCGATCCAGAGCGTATTTCTCCGGCGCGCGGCGCGCGCTTGCGCGAGCGCCATCTTGGCGTCGCCGAACGAGCGGGTGGAGAGGAGCTTCCGTGACGCCATGCCGTGCTGGATCCCGATCACCGGGACGCGTTCGGGCCAGTCGAGCACCCTCTGGTTGTCGCAGATGACGGGCAGGCGCCGCGCGACGACCAGCGCCTCGTCGCGAGTCGCCGGCGTCATGAACAGCACCTCCTCGAACACGAGCCCGAGGTTCTTGGCGTGCGTCTCGACGCCGCCTCTCACCGCGCGCGGATCGTTCTCGGTGTAGGCCACCACGGCGCGGGGGATCCGCTCCATGGCCTCAAGAGATGCGCTGGCGCGTGCGGCGTCAAGCGGTCGCTCGCGACCGCTGCCGCTTTGCGCTAGCCTGCGCGGGCGCTGCCCGATGAGAAACCCCCTGCTCCCCGTCACTCGAGCCGCCCGCGCGCTCCGTCGTCGCTTCCGCGGGGAGCCGCGCGAACGCCCGCTGCTCGACGTCCCTCGGGTTCGCCTCGGAAGCGACTACGGCGGCTACGCGGTGTGCCCCGAGGGCCTCGGCGCCGCGAGCGTCGTATACTCGTTCGGCATCGGCGAGGATCTCTCCTTCGACCTCGAGCTCATCGCGCGCTTCGGCGCCAGCGTTCACGGGTTCGACCCCACGCCTCGCTCGATCGCCTGGGTGCGCTCGCAGGAGCTCCCGCCTGAGTTCACGCTCCACGAGTACGGGCTCGCCGCTTACGACGGCGTCGCGCGCTTCACCCCGCCGGATGATCCGAGCTTCGTCTCGCATACGCTGGTCGAACGCGCGGGCGCCGAGCGACCGGCGGTGGAGGTGCCGGTGCGACGCCTCGCGAGCGTCGCGGCCGAGCTCGGCCACGCTCGCGTCGACGTGCTGAAGATGGATGTCGAGGGCGCCGAGTATGACGTCATCGACGATCTGCTCGCCAACGGGCCGCGCCCCGCGCAGCTCCTCGTCGAATTTCACCACCACATGCCGGAAATCGCCCTCGAGCGCACCGAGTCGGCCATCGACAAGCTCGAGCGCGCCGGCTACCGCGTATTTCACGTCTCGCCGTCGGCCCACGAGTTCTCGTTCATCCGGCGGCCTTCTCGCGCAGCACCTTGAGCCTGAGCCACGACCAGACGAAGGCCCAGTCCTCCCGAGTGATGACTCTGGCCGCGGTGCCGAGCGCACCGAACACCGAGAGGACGAGCCCCACCTCCGCGAGCAGCATGAGCGCCGCGCCGCCGTGGACCTCGAGCTTGAACCCGTACGCTACCGCGCCGGCCGCCACGGCGATCGCGAGCACGCGCAGGTAGCGGCGCGCCGGGAACACCTGGGTGGCGGGCACCCCGGCGGCCCGCCCGATGCACCAGCAGTAAAATGCGAGCGTCGGGATGAAGGCGAGCACGGTGCCGAGCGCTGGCCCAAGGTAGCCGACGGTCATGACCAACGGGACGCTGATGAGCAGGTTCGACGCGAGCGAGAGCACCGCCGCCTGGAGCACGTACTTCGGCTTGCCGGCCGCGACGATCACCGTGCCATAAGCGGCGACGCGCCCGAGGGTGAGGATTGCGTACATGCGAAACACGGGCGCCGCGCGCAGGTATTCCTTGGTGAAGAGCAGCTCCATCAGCTCCTCGGCGCCCACGATGAGGATCGCCGCGGTCGGCAGCACGATGAGCGCCACCTTCTCGATCGAGCCCTGCCAGATCTCGAGCGCCTCGCGCGCGCGTCCCGTCTTGAAGAGCTCCACGAAGTGCGGGGCGTAGGCGATCCCGACGGCGTACGGCACGTACACGATCACCGGGACCTGCCAGGCGCCCGCCTGGTACTCCGCGAAGGCGGTGGCCGAGAAGGCCAGCAGGATGAGGTAGCGGTCGAGACCGTTGTTCAACATGCTGACGATGTCGGTCGCGCCGAGCGGGATCGCGAACCGGAAGAGCTGCTTCACGGTGACCGGGCTCTCGACCGGTGAGACCCGCGCGTAGAGTTCGCGCAGGAAATAGAGCACGAGCAGACCCTGGACCAGCCCGACCAGCGAGATGCAGGCGGCGACGAAGGTGACGCTCTTGCCGAGCGCGAGCGGGAGCAGGGTGGCGAGGCTCATCGAGATGGACTTGATGACCCCGACGCTCGAGGCCGCCCGCGCCTGGCCCTCGGCGATGAGGAGGTTCGGCAAGATCCGCGCGGGCAGATCGCCGACCGGCAAGAGCGCGAGCCAGACGAGCGGGCGGAGGTCGACCTGCGGCTCACCCGCGGAGCGCGCGAAGAGCCCCGGCAGCGCGTCACCGAGGAGCCCGACGCCAACCAGGATGAGCGCCGCGAACCCGCCGAGCGCGAGCATGGTGCGGGAGATCTGGACGGCCACCGCGCGCCGCTCGTGGGTGGGACGCGCGGGCAGATAGTACATCAGCGTCTGCGGGAAGCCCGAGGTGACGACCAGCGACACCGTCTCGTAAATCAAGAGGAGCGCCATCAGCGCGGCGACGTCCGCCTTGCCGACGATGCGCACCACGAGGAGCGGCACGATGACCGACGAGAGCGTCGCCAGCGCCGTGCCGAGCACCAGCACGCCTGCTTGCTTGGCGCGATCCGGCGTGGCGCTCGGGCTCCCCTCGCCACGCGTCGCGAGTCCGTCGGACGCGTCCGGCTCGGCGCCCACGCATCACCCCTTGCGGACGAGGCAGACCTGCCCTTGTTCCCACGGCGTGAGAAAGAGCGAGGGCCCGAGCGCATGCACGGCGTCGTGGTAGTCGGTTCGCTGCGCGTCGTGCAGCACCAGGACGCCACCGGGGCGCAAGAGCTCGAACCCGGCGCGCAGGCAGAAGCGGCGCGCACGGCCGTCGACCAGCGCGAAGTCGAATTCCATCCCGAGCGTGCCGGGCAGCGCGACGTAGCCGCGGCAGAGCGCCGGCTCGCGCTCGGCGCGCGCGTTCCACGCGATCTGCTCGGCCTCGCCGCGGCGTCCGGGAAGGAGCGGCTCGTCCGGCTCGGCCAGGTGGAGCTCGAGCCGCGGATCGGAGACGCGCGCCTTCACCTGCTCGTACCACGCCCGATCATGCTCGACGGCGACGTAGCGCTCGATGAACGGGCACGCGGCGAGCAGCGCGCGGGTGCTCCCACCGCTCCCCCACTCGAGGCAGCGGCGCGCGCCGACCGCGTGCACGATGCCGAGCACCTGCGAGAACTCGACGGGGTGCATGTACACGCGAAGATCGTTCGAGTCCGCCATCGGGGGCCCCGGAGCATACCCAGGCCCCTCCGGGGCGCAAGCTAGAGTGCTAGGCTCCGCGCCCGCCCGATGACCGCTCGAAGGACCATCGTCTGCCTGTCGTCTCAGAACTTCGGCGACCCGCTCTGGACCAACAAGCAGCACATCATGAGCCGGCTCGCCGAGCAGCACCGCGTGCTCCACGTGGACTTCCGTCCGCTCTCGGCGCACGCCATGGCAAGGCGCAAGCTGGCCGCGTCTCCGGCCGCGGCGCTCCGTCCGCTCGACCTCTTCCTGACACCTCGAGTCGAGGTCGAGCGAGGCGTCGAGGTGGTGCAGCTCTACGCGCCCGAGGCGATCTACCTCTTCCCCTTCGGCCACCCGCTCCGAACGCTCGGCAGCTTCGACCTCCACACCCTCCTCCTCGAGCGTCACCTCGAGCGCGAGGGCATCCGCGACGCCATCCTCTGGGTCTATCACCCAGGGTTCGGCGACCGCGTGGCGCGCCTCCCCCACTCGCTCCTCGTCTACGACTGCGTCGACGAGTACGCTGCCTTCCCCGACTACCGCGACTGCAAGGACTGGATCCGCCGCCGCGAGGCGGCGCTCTGCCGCGCCGCGGATCTCGTCTTTTGCACCGCGCCTCCGCTCTTCGCGAGCAAGCGCGCGCTGAACCCGCACGGCACGCACCTCGTCGAGAACGTGGGCGACGCCGAGCACTTCGCGCTCGCGCGCGCCGCCGAGACGCGCGTCCCTGGCGAGCTCGCCGCGCTCCCGCGCCCCATCATCGGGTTCGTCGGCGCGGTGAGCGACTACAAGCTCGACACCGGGTGGGTGCTCGAGCTCGCGCGCGCGCGTCCCCATTTCACCATCGTGCTCATCGGACCGGTGGGGCTCGCCGATCCGAGCACGGACGTCCGCGCGCTTCAGCGCGCCCCGAACGTTCGACTCCTCGGCGTGCGCGACTACGGGTCGCTCCCAGGCTACCTCAAGGGCTTCGACGTCGCGGTCATCCCCTACCGCATCAACGACTACACACGCGCCGTCTTTCCCATCAAGTTCTTCGAGTTCCTCGCCACCGGGAAGCCGGTCGTGCTCTCGAACCTCCCGTCGCTCGAGGCCTTCTACGACGACGTGCTCGTCGCCCGCGACGCCGCGGAGTTCGTGGCGCGCGTGGACCAAGCGCTCGCCGACCCCGAGGCCGGCCGCGCTCGCCGCATCGCGCTCGCCGAGGAGCACTCCTGGCCCGCGCGCGT
>JAPSGB010000002.1:0-177457 GCA_035063585.1 Polyangiaceae bacterium | reverse complement strand
GGCCTCGGCGGTGCTCGCGTCGGGCTCGTCGCCGCCGAGACCCTCGGGCGCTCCGCAGCCGAGCACCAGGGTCAGCAGAGTGAGCCATGCGAGCGCCCGCGGGCGCGTCGTCGTAGTGGACGTGAGGGGCCCCATTCGGCGAACGTAACCGGGCGGCGGCGCGCAGGTCAACGGACGCCCGGCGTCCAGTCGCCGCGACCGGCGAGCGATGGCTTGACGGCTCGCTAGTCTTCGCCGGTCTTCGGGGGGGGCGCCGGAGGCCGTTCCATGTTGACGCCGGACCGCTCGGCGCGCCGCGACTCGGCCGCGCGCTTCTGGGTGAACCGGCGCAGGCTATCGACGGTCACCATCCCCACCGTGGGGGCGCCGGGCTCGTGGAAGCGCTCGTCCGGCGCATCCGCCGGTGGTCGTCGCGCGTGCCTCCCTGCGAGCGTCTCGCTACACCGCCGATCGAAGTCCGCCTTCCACTCCTCGAGGGTGCGAAACTCGTACGAGGGGTCGTCGGGGTCGTGGATGATCTTCTCGACGATGGCGTCGCGCGACACGAACACCGGGTGGAGCTCGGCCGGGTCGTAGCCATTTCCGCGGTCGAAGAGCCCGCCGCAGATGGTGCGAAGGCTGCAGGCGTTGCAAGACTCCGCGTAGATGTGCTCCCAGTCCGTCTGGCGGACGGTCTGCTTGCTGTCGAGGAAGTGCACGATGCGCTCCTCGCCCTTGACGATCTTGCGCGTCTCGGTGCTCGCCCAGGCAAAATCCGTCATGTAGCAGAGCGGCACCTTCTCGACGCGGAAGGTGCGTCCCGTCTTGGCGAGCAGGAGGAGCGCGCGCTCCAGCGAGACCTCGAAATCTGCCAGACGCGGGGTGAACTGCTCTTGATTCACCTCGGCGCGCCCCATCGACGGGTCGAGGTTGTTCCACACGAAGTGGCGCACGTGCGGGTGATGGTCGAGAAAGTAGCGGACGTTCTGGTCGAGATGATCGGCGTTCAGCCGGTTGATGACGGAGTTGATGTTGACCGCGATGCCGAGCTCGCCCGCGTTGTCGATCGCCTGAAATGCGCGCTCGAGCGTCCCGTCGAGCCCGCGGAGCCGCGCCTCGACCTCGGCGCGCACCGAATAGATCGACACGTGCACGAGCTCGAGCCCGGCGTCGGCCATCTCCTGGGCGTACTCGCGGTCCGCGAGCCGTGAGCCGTTGGTGATCATGCGGACGTGGAGCCCGCGCTCACGCGCGTAGGCGCAGATCCGAGGGAGCTCCGGGTGGAGCGTCGGCTCGCCGCCGGTCAGGATCACGCCGAAGTAGTCGCGGGCGACGAAGTCGTCCACGAGCACCTTCATCGACTCGAAGGTGTGGACGTACGGCGTGGTCGGGTTCGAGCAGAATCCGCAGAAGTGATTACAGTGCCGAACTACCTGGATGTAGCCGAGGTTGGCCACGAGTCCCTCGAGTGTACCACGCGACCCAGGCCTCCGGCTCGGCGCGACCTCGGGAGCTCGAGCGCGCGCAGAGGCCAGAAAATTGCGCGGATTTGTTGTCGATATGCGCTCGCGCATGTCAAATTGCCGGCCATGACCGGGCGCGCGCTGTTCACGGTCCTCTCAGTGCTCGCGGCCGGGTGCGCGCGTGAGCCCGAGGCTCGCTACCCAGCGCTGCTCGGTGATGGCTCACCGCCGTTTGCGTTTCGCGCGCAGGAGGCTCGTCCGCTCGCTCCGCCCGAGGTCGCGCTCCCGCTCGCCGGCTCACCGCTCCCGAGCCCTCCGCCGGCACCGTCGCCCGGCACCCCGGCGCCGAACGCGAGCGCGGACCCGCCACCCGCTCCCGCGCCGCCTCCTCGGCCGCCCGCTTCCGCGCCGCCTCCTCGGCCGCCCGCTCCCGCGCCGCCTGCGGCGAGCACCTGGTCGAGCGCCACGATCCCAGACGGTAGCGCGTGCCTCGAGCTCCTCGGGCGGCTCGGGGTCGTGTACACCTCCCTCGAAAAGAAGACCGGCGTCGCGACGCCGGTCGCGGTGCGCGGCCCCGTGGGCGGGGTGACCTACCGGGTCTTCGGGAGCGACGAGCTGGTCGCTGATTGCCGGCTCGTCGTGGCGCTCTCGCGGATTGCGCCGATCCTACGCGAGGAAGGCGTGACGGAGGCGCGCTTCTCGGGTGCGTACTCGTACCGGATGAGTCGGGTCGGACGCTTGAGCCTGCACGCCTACGGGCTCGCGATCGATCTCCACGAGCTTCGGGTCGACGGGGTGTGGCGGGTCGTCGCGCGGGATTTTGCGCGCGGGCTCTCCGATGGTTGCGCCGACGGCGCGCCGAGCCTGAACCGCGTCGCCTGTCGGCTCAAGGCTACCGGCCTGTTCCGCGAGGTCCTGACGCCGGACAGCAACGCGGATCATCAGGATCACCTCCACCTCGGAATTCTTCCCACCGGCACCACGCTCGTGATGCTCCCACGCGCGCCGAAGCGAAAATCGTCGCCTGGGAGCAAAGAAGAGCAGCAGCCTGCTGCCGGCCACCACCTCGCGGGAGCTCGTGAGGCTGGCCGCCGGTCGAGGCCGCTCCTCGAGGAAGAGCAGGCAGGGATCCAGCTCATCGAGGAGCCGAGCCCCGCGCCGCGCGTCGAGTCGAAGCAGTCCGCTCGCGCCGAGCGTAGGGCACCAGCGAAGCGGAAACGTCGCGTGAAGTCCGCGCGCTCCAAGCGTCGGCGCCCGCCGGTCTCCGCCGCCAAGCGGTGACCAGTCGGCGCGGCGCTCGAGCTCAGCTCGTCGCCGGCAGCGCGAAGTGGCGGCGAAGGATACGCGCGGTGAATGCGGTCCTCAGGTAGAAGCCCTTCGGCATCGCGTCGATGAGCGCGCCGTCCTCGTCGATGCCGCGCCGGCGCACCCGCGAGTGCGCGGCCTTGGGCCGCACCTGGAGAAACCGCCCGAGGTGACCCGTGATGCGATCGACGTCGCCGGTGCCGATGAGTCCAGCGAGCTCTTCCCAGTCGAAGCGCAAGTCGGCCTCCTCCTCGGCGCTGGGGCTCCAGATGACGGGCTCTCCGAGCCGGCGGTCGCCGACCGGGATGCGTCGTTCGCCTTCGAGCGGCACCCACAGCACGCGCGCCAGCTTCGCGCGCACCCGTGAGCGCTCCCACTCCTGCTCGCCGATCTCTCTGAGCTCGATGGTCGTGACGAAGGTGGACTCGAGCGGTCGGCCGCGCGCGTCGACCGGGAGGGTCTTGAGCTCGACGCCGAGCGCCTCGAAATCAGGCGTCGCGCGCGAGCCGGCGCTCGCTCCGAGCAAGCGCTCGACGAGCTGGCCGGCGAAGCCCTTGGCGCGCCGGAGATCGGGCGGGGCGGCGAGCCCGAGCCGGCCCGCGAGCTCGCCGAGGCTCCTGCCGGCGAGCTCGCGCGCGCGAGCCATGAGCTCGGCCTCGCTCTTCGGCGCCGTCATCGCGAGCGCGAGCATACTCCGCGCCGGGACGTCCGAGCGGCCCGACGCGCCGCTCCACGCCGTTCCCGCCGCGCGCGAGGCTCCGCGACCGTCAGGTCCCGAGCGCGGGGAGCAGCACGACCCCCGCCGCGCGCTCCACGAACCAGATGGCAGCGATCACGGTCACCAGCGCCGACAGCGGGACCAGCACGCGCGGGCGGTACCATGGGCGCCGCGCGGCCCACGCGAGGAGCGGGAAGAGCGTCACCACCAGCGCGAGCTGCCCGAGCTCGACCCCGACGTTGAACGACACGAGCGCGGCGACCGCACCGCGGCGCGGGAGCTCGACGTCGGCGAGGATCGACGCGAAACCAAACCCGTGCACGAGCCCGAAGAGCGCGGCGGTGATCGCTCGGCCGCGGAGCTCGCGGCGGATGATGTTCTCGACTCCGACGTAGACGATACTGAGCGCGATCACGCTCTCGGTGAGCCGCGGCTCGAGGCGGAGCAGCCCGAGCCCCGCGCCGATGAGCGTCACCGAGTGCCCGAGCGTGAAGCCGGTGACCACCGCCGCGATGGCGCGGAGCGCGCTGCCGAAGGCGCGGGCGCGGGTCGCCAGGGCAGCAGCCGCCATCAGGGAGACCACGAAGAGCACGTGATCGAGCCCGCTCGCGACGTGATGGACGCCGAGCAGCGTGAAATCGGCGAGGGTTCGCGCCAGGGTCGGCGGTGTGCCCACCTCGCGGTCGATGGCGCCGAGTCGAAACACCGCGGCCGCCCCGTCGATGGCGCAGAGCGTCTCGCTCGACGGATCGACGTCGAGTCGCCAGGCGACGCGGAGGGTGACCGGCCCGGCAGGGCACGCAAAGTGGAGCATGACGACCGAGCTCGGCTCACCATCCTCTTCGACCACGAGCGGAGCCTCGGCGCTCGGGCTGCAGGCGCCCTCCGGCGTGCGCGCCGAGACGGCGTCGAGCGCCCGCGCCGCGAACCGCGCGCCGGACGCGCGGAGCAGCGCCTCGTCGGGGCTCGCGCTCGGGAGCCCGAGCGGCTGGGCCAGCAGATGGCCTGCGGTCTCCAGCGAGACGTCGATGCCGCCCGGCACGGTGCGCACGGTGCAGTAGCTTCGGGGCAGGTCGTGACCGAGCGCCGGCGCCGCGAGGAGCCATGCGGCGAGCGCGAGGAGTACCGGCGCCATGTGGCCTCGCATCGGCATCTGTCTAGCAGGTCGTGCGCGCTTTGGTCCGCGGCGTCGAGCCCCCTTTCTGGCCGTTGGCGGCGCATTGATCTAGGGTCGCGAGGTGCGCTCTCCCGTGCGATCCTCGCTCGCGCGCCTCGCGTTCCTGACGCTTGGCCTCGGCAGCCTCGGAGCCGGGGTTGCCTGTTCGGCGCGGGAGCCCGAGGACGGCTCGGCGCGGCCCGACGAAGCGGCGGCGCGGCCGCACCCGAGCGCCGCGCCGGTCGAGCCCCCCTCGGCAGCGCCCTCGCCGGAGGCGGGCGCAGCGTCGGACGCGCCACCGGTCGCGCCCGAGGGGCCGAAGGACGATGGCCCGCGCGTCTATGCCAAGTCGCGCTTCGTCTGGATCATGCCCCAGCCCGGGGCGTCGCAGAATTCGTGGACCGGCTTCATGTGGTTCGGAGAATCGGTGAAGCTGAAGCGGGCAGAGCCGATCCTCGGCCCCGGCTGCGCCGCGTGGTACGAGGTCGAGCCGCGCGGGTTCGTCTGCGTCGATGGGGAACGCGCGACGCTCGATCCGAACGACCCGGTGTTCGCGGCGGTTCGTCCGTTCATGGCGCGGATCGACTCGCCGTGGCCGCACGAGTACGGGGAGTCGCGCGGCGTCGAGCGCTACCGCGAGCTTCCGCCGGCGGAGCTCCAGCGCAAGCGCGAGTGGGATCTCGAGGACCACCTGAAGAAGCTCGAGGCGGCGCGAGCGGGCACGCTCGACCCATCGCTCGCGGGGATCTCCTTGGAGCCGGTGCCGAGCCGCGCTCCCATCGCGCTCCCCAAGCTGCCGCCCACCTTCTATGAGAACCGGACGCGGCTTCGGCCGCTGTCGACGGTCGCGTGGATTGCCGAGCGGAACCAGGATGGTCGCGACTGGCTCCTCGGCGCGGACTTGATGTGGATGCCGAAGGACCGGGTCGCCCCGTACGAGAAGGTGACGTTCCACGGGGTTCGCCTGGGTAAGGACGCCAGCCTCCCGCTCGCGTTCTTCCGCGTGAAGGCTCGCCCGAAGTACCAGCTCGACGGGGAGTCCGTGGTGGCCACCGGCGAGACGTGGGCGCGCCTGTCGTACGTGGAGCTCACGAGCCGCACGCTCACTCGCGACGGCAAGACCTACCTCGAGACGAAGGACGATGGGCGGTATCTCGACCAGGACGACGCCGTGGTGCCGACTCCCGCGGAGCGCACTCCGTGGGGCGCGCCGGTCGGCGGCGTGGATGAGACGGCCATCGCTCCCACGGGTCGCCAGACTTGGCTCGAGACGAGCGTCTACGGCGGTTGGCTCATCGCCTACGAAGGGACGAAGCCGGTCTACGTCACGCTGATCGCGCCCGGCCGAGGCGGCATCCCGCGGCCCGGGATCCCGGCCATCGACACCGCGGCGACGCCGACTGGAACCTTCAAGATCACCGGAAAATTCATCACCGCGAGCATGGTGGCACCCTACGAGTTCATCCACTCGGACGTCCCCTGGACGCAGAACTTCAGCGGCCCGCACGCGCTCCACGGCGCGTATTGGCATGATCGATGGGGCGAGCCGATGAGCGGTGGTTGCGTGAACGTCTCCCCGATCGACGGAAAATGGCTGTTCGAGTTCACCGAACCGGACCTGCCCGAGGGTTGGCACGGCATGCGCTGGGAGCCGAAGCTGAGCCCCGCCACGACCTTCGTCGTGCATCGCTGAAGCTCGCGCTCAGCCCGGGATGAGCGCTTCGTAGAGCTCGAGCGTCTTGGCGGCGATGGCCGACCAGGCGAAGTGAGCCTCGACCCGGCGGCGGCCCGCCTCGCCGAGCCGCCGCGCGAGCTCCGGAGCTTCGACCACGCGGTTGACGCGTTCGGACAGCGCTCGAGCGAAGGCGCCCGGTTCGTCCGGCTCGCCGTCCGCGCGCCCGCTCGCGAGCGGCACCAGGTACCCCGTCTCGCCTTCGACCACGATCTCCGGGATCCCGCCGACCGCCGACGCGACGACCGGCAGCCCGCACGCCATGGCTTCGAGGTTTACGATCCCGAACGGCTCGTAGACCGATGGACACACGAACACGCGCGCGTGGGAGAGGATTTGCACCACCTCCCGGCGAGGCAGCATCTCCTCCAGCCACACCACGCTCCGCTCCCGCCGGAGCTCGTCCACCCGCGCCCGCACCTCTCGAGCGATCTCCGGGGTGTCCGGCGCGCCCGCGCACAACACCAGCGGGACGCCCGGCGTGAAGTGTCGCGCCGCCTCGAGCAGGTGCACGACCCCCTTCTGGCGGGTGATGCGCCCGACGAACACCACATAAGGGAGCGACGGGTCGATCCCGCGCCGGGTGAGCGCCTCGCGCCCCGGGTCGCGACGGTACTCGGCGAGATCGATCCCGTTGTGGATGACGTGGACGCGCGCCGGCTCCACGCCGGGGTAGACCGTGAGGATGTCGCGCTTCATGCCGCTGGAGACCGCGATCACGGCGTCGGCGCTCTCGATCGCGGTCTTCTCGATGAAGCGTGACACCGCGTAGCCGCCGCCGAGCTGCTCAGCCTTCCAGGGGCGGAGCGGCTCGAGGCTGTGCGAGGTCATCACGTGCGGGACGCCGTACATCAGCTTCGCGAGGTGCCCGGCGAAGTTCGCGTACCACGTGTGCGAGTGCACGAGCGCCGCTCCCTCGACCCCAGCCGCCATCCGGAGATCGACCGAGAGCGTCTGTAGCGCGGCGAGGTGAGGCAGGCTCCCCTCGAGCCCGTCCGCGGGGCGATAGGCGCGAGCGACCTCCGGCAGGGAACGCGGCGCGCCGAAGCAGTGGACGCGCACCTCGGTGAGCGCGCCGAGCTCACGCGTGAGATATTCCACATGGACGCCAGCGCCGCCGTAGACCTCCGGGGGATACTCGCGACTCAGGATGGCGACGCTCGGCCGGGTCATGGGGTGACCGTGTCGTCCTTGCCGATCACGACCACTCCTCCCGCGGAGATGGTGAACCCGCGTTCGCGGTCACGCGCGGCGTCCACGCCGATGCGCGTGCCCGGGGGGACCACCACGTTCTTGTCGATGATGGCGCGGCGCACCACGGCGCCGTCGCCGATCTGGACCTCGTGCATGAGCACGGAGTCCTCGACCAGGGCGGCTGCGCCGATCCTCACGCCCGGAGACAGCACCGAGCGCTTGACGTGACCACCTGCCACGATGCATCCCGCGCTCACCAGCGAATCGACCGCCGCGCCGCGACGCCCGGTGTCCTCGTCGAACACGAATTTCGCAGGCGGCAGCGAGCCCGGCCAGGTGTGGATGGGCCACTGGGTGTTGTAGAGGTTGAACACGGGGTGCACGCTCACGAGATCCATGTTCGCTTCGTAGTAGCTGTCGAGCGTGCCGACGTCGCGCCAGTAGCCGCGATCGCGGCCGGTCGCCCCGGGCACCTCGTTGGTCGAAAAGTCGTAGTAAGCGGCGTCCCCGGACTCCACCAGGGACGTGATGATGTTGCCGCCCATGTCGTGCTTGCTCTCGTCGTCGGCGGCGTCGGCGCGGAGCGATTCGACCAGCGTGCGGGTCGAGAAGACGTAGTTTCCCATCGACGCGAAGACGTGCTCCGGATCGCTCGGGAGCCCGGCGGCCTCCTGCGGCTTCTCGCGAAACCTCGCGATGCGGTTGCTCGCCCCCGGCTCGACGACGCCGAAGCGGCTGGCCTCGCCGCGCGGGACTCGGATGGTCGCCACCGTCGCGCCCGCGCCCGACTCGATGTGCGCGTCGAGCATCTGCTGCGGATCCATGCGAAAGATGTGATCGGCGCTGAACACGCTGATGTAGTCCGGGCGCTCGTCGTTGATGAGGTTCAGGTTCTGATAAATCGCGTCCGCAGAGCCCTCGAACCACCGACGCCCGGCGCGCATCTGCGCCGGGACGCTCATCACGTAGTTGCCGACCAGCGGTGAGAGTCGCCAGGTCTGCGCCAGGTGCCGATCCAGGCTGTGACTCTTGTACTGGGTCAGGACGGCGATGCGCCGCTCGCCCCCGTTCACGAGGTTGGACAGCGCGAAATCGATCAGCCGGTAGATCCCGCCGAATGGGACGGCCGGCTTGGCACGCTCACGGGTGAGCGGCGCGAGCCGCCGGCCTTCGCCACCGGCGAGCACCACACCGAGCGAGGTCGGGCGTCGGGACATTTCGACTCTGAGGTGTCTTCTCGTGGTGGGGAGCGCGCTCCAGGGAGCGCGTCGCGTGGCGGCCGACGGAGCCGGGAGGCTCGTCGCCCGACCCTGACGCGCGCGGGCCGCCGCTGCAAGGGAAACGCGGCGCCGGCGCGCCTCGCCGAGGCTCGCGCCGCGGGCGCGTCTTCGAGCCGGGGCTCAGTCACCCGACGCGCGACGGGGCTCGAGCCAGGGCGCGCGGGTCAGCTCACGGAGGAGCTGCGTGGCGTAGCTCCCCGACGGCAACGAGAAGTCGACCCCGAGCGCCTCCTCGCCGAGCGCGTCGACCGAGAGCTCCCGAGGGCGCACCAAGAGGTCGCGGCGAGTTCCGTCGGCGAGCGCGCCGAGCTGGGCGAGCGCCTCGTCGTCGAGCCCGAGCGCCGCGACCGCGGCGCGCTCGAGCTCCGCGGGCTCGCCGCGCGGCGCCTTCATCCGCGAGCCGGGCAGCGGGCCGGTGAGCAGGATGTCGCCCGCGTCCGCGCGCGGCTGCTCGCGCGCGGGGTCGTCGACGACGAACACCGAGCCGGTGCCGTCGAGGCGGACCACGTCACCCTCGAGGACGCGGAGGAGCCCGGCTTCGAGCCGGAGGGTGAGCGTGCGGTTGAAGATCTCCGACTGGATGACGCTCGGGTAGAGCTTCCTCAAGAAGCGAGCTTGCTTGCCTCCGGAGGGGGCGCCGCGGCCGAGCCAGTCGAGCGCGCGCGCGAGGTTCTGGCCACCGTGCCCGAAGCGCTGCGCGCCGAAGTAGTTCGGCAGCCCAGCCGACTCGACGAGCTCCAAGATGCCCGCGGCGCGCGCCGAGGCGTCCGTCGTGACGCCGACCAGGCGGGCGCGGAAGTGGTTGCCGAGCTGCTGGCCCGTGCGAAGCTTGCGCTCGCTCCGCGCGGCCTCCAGCACCTCGAGGCCGTCGGGCAGCGCCCACGTCTCCACCGGCGCTGCGCTCGCCGGCAGGCTGATCCACTGCGAGGTGACGCCGTGCTTGTCCTTCATCCCCGCGGTCCCGATCTCGCGCTCGCGCACCCCGGCCGCGCGCGCCACCGCGTGGACCATGTCGGGAGTCGTCCAGAGCCGCTTCCGGAGGCGCACGTAGAGGTGCTCTCCCTGACCCGACGGCGGATGGAGCGGAAGCTCATCCACCATGAAATCCTCCGGCTCCGGGCCGAGCGCGCCCCCGGGCGCCTCGAGCTCGGGCGCGACGAGCCGCGGAACCTGGGGCAGGAGGCTCATGGCTTCTTCGGACCGATCAGCTTGCCGAGCGCGTCGGCGAGCCCCGTGTCCGCGGTGCCGCGCGGAACCACTGTGAAGCCCACCGCGCCGGTGAGGTCGAGCTCCTCGATGCCGAGGATCAGGATTTCGGGTTGCGACGACTCCGGTGGGCGAGCCGGGGCGCTGTGCAGGCGCGCCGACACCGGGATCCGCGCGTCCGGACCGCCCGCGCAATCGACCACCACGACGCCGATGTTGTCGATTCCGCCCGCGTCGAGCGCCGCCGTCACCAGGCTCTCGACCACCGCATCCGGGCTCGCCGCTCTGCTCAGGAGCTCCGCGATGGTGGTCGCGTTCACCATTCCATGCAGACCATCGGTGCACAGCAAATAGCGGTCGCCCGCGACCACCGCGAGTGAGCGCACCGCCACCCGAACTCGCTCTTCCATGCCGAGCGCGCGGGTGATGACGTTCTTCGGGAGTCGGTCGAGCACCTTGTCCTCGAGCTCGGGCCGCTGCTCGAGCACGTCGTTGATGAGCGAGTGATCCTGGGTGAGCGCCTCGAGGATGCCGGCGCGCAGCCGATAGCAGCGGCTGTCCCCGACGTTCGCGACGTGCATCAGCCCGGAGCGCGCGGAGAAGCTCAGCGCCACCACGGTCGTGCCCATGCCGCGGTGCTGATCGGAGCTCTGCGACACCTCCACGATGTCGTGGTTCGCCTTCTGCACCGCCGCCGAGAGCCGCCGCACACCGGTCGCGACGCCGAAGCGGTCCACCTCCGGCTTACCGTGCCACTCGCGGATGGTCGCGCCGAAGTAGTTGGCCATCGAGCGGGCCGCGAGCGCGCTGGCGACCTCGCCGGCGTTGTGCCCGCCCGCGCCATCCGCCACGAGGAAGAGGCTCAGGTCGTCGCGGCAGAGGACGTGATCCTCGTTGTGCTCGCGCACCTTGCCGCGGTGGGTCGCGCCCGCGGCTCGGAGCTCGAGTGGTGTGACGCTCTCCGGCTCGGCCATGACGGGCACTATAGCGTGCGCTCCGGCGCCATACGATTCGCGCGCGCCGCCGGCCGCGCCGCGCCAGCCCAGACCGAGCGCGGGAAAGGGAGCGGCGAGACCCCCGGGCGGGCGCGCTCGAAGCGCGGGGCGCGGGGGCGAGTCGCTCCGCGGGCGAGCCGCGAGCGCGGGCGGGGTCGGCGAGCCGGCGTTTCCTGCCCTTCGCGGCGAAGGTCGTGTAGATTGCGCGCGTGGTCTCCGAACTCCACACGCGCCCCGCGCTGGTGCTCTCGGGAGGCGGGACGCGCGGCGCCTACGAGGTGGGCGTCGTCGCCGGGATCGTCGAGGCGCTCCGGCGCACGGCGAGCGATCCGCCGCTCTTTCGCATCTTCGCCGGCACCTCGGTCGGCGCCATCAACGTGGCGTATCTCGCGGCGAACGCGCACCACGGCGATCTCGGCATAGACCGCCTGATCGAGATCTGGACCGACCTCAGGCTCGAGGACCACGCTCGGCTGAATTCGTCGTCGCTGCTCCGATGGTCGAGCCGCATCCACCGCCTGGTCGAGGGCATCGTGGAGCCGGACGCCCACGGAAAATCGATCCTCGACACGCGCAACCTCGAGCGCATCGTGACCGACGCCGTGGATTGGTCCGCGCTTCATCGCAACATCGACGAGGGCGTGGTGCGCTCGGTGCTGATCGCGGCGCTCCACGTGGAGACGGGGCGCACCACGATGTTCGTGCAGCAGGCGCCCGGGGAGGATTTTCGCCCCACCCGCGATCGCCGCCGTCGCGCCCGCCTGGCGCGCATCGACGCGGGGCACGTGCTCGCCTCCGCTGCGATCCCGCTGCTGTTCCCCTCGCGCTGGATCGACGACGGCTACTACTGCGACGGCGGGCTACGCTTCAACACGCCGATGGCGCCCGCCATCCGCGCCGGAGCCGACAAGCTGGTGGTGGTGTCTCCCATGTTCCACGAGGAGCGCGGCTCGCTCCCGCCGCCGCCCGAGGCGGGGCCGGACGACGACTTGTCGGTGACCTTCCTCGCCGGCAAGCTCCTGAACGCGCTCTTGCTCGATCCGGTGAGCTATGACCTCTCGGTGCTCCGCCGCTTGAACATCCTCTTCGAGGTGCTCGAGGACGTGCTACCACCCGAAGATCTGGAGCGGGTGCAGAAGGTGCTCGAGCGCGACCGCGGGGTCGCCTATCGGCGCATCGAGCCCTTGGTCTTCAGCCCGTCGCGGAACCTCGGCAAGGTCGCCGGGATCTACATTCGCGACCGGCTCCGCGCCACCAACCTGAACGTCCTCGTGCGCAAGCTCATCGAGCGGGCCACCCGGAAGGCGCCCGGTCAGGAGGCGGACTGGGCCTCGTACCTGCTCTTCGACGGCGGGTTTGCCCGTGAGCTCATCGACCTCGGGCGGAGCGACGCGCTCGCGCGCGCCGACGCGATCCGCGAGTATTTCTCCTGAGCCGTCCGCCGAGCGGGCGCGCGCACGCGCGGCTCGCTCCTCCGTCGAAAGTGTGCAAGATGACGCGCCCAAGCTCCGATGAGCGCCGAAGCGCCGAAGCGCGCGCCTCCCGCCGACGCCCCCGCACGGGCCAGCGCCGAACCTAGAGCCTCGAGCTCTGCTCGCTATTTATGGGGGTTCTGGTTGTGCGTCGCGGCCGGCGGCGCGCTCTTCACCTGGCACCAACTTCGCGGCGGCAGCGCCGCGCGCCGCGGCGAGGTTCGCGACCGAGAGCCCGTCACCGAGGCGAGCCTCGCCGCGCACGCGAAGCGGCGCGGTGCGCTCGCCGCCGGCAAGGCGCTCTACATCGAGCGGTGCGCGCAGTGCCACGGCGACCGCGGGCAGGGCAGCGTCGGGCCGAACCTCACCGATCGGTACTTTCTCCACGGCCGAGGCACCCTCGTCGACCTCTACGAGGTCGTGAGCGCGGGCGTCCCCGGCCAGGGCATGCCCGCGTGGAGCGGCGAGCTCACCCCGACGGAGCTCCGCGACGTGGTGGCCTTCGTCGGGTCGCTGCGCCTGACGAACGTCCCGGGCAAGGCCCCCGAGGGCGCGGCGAGCGCGGCCTCGGAAGCTCCGCCTTTGTGACCGAATCGGTTACGACTCGCCGCCGCTGTGGCCGGTTCGGTCACGCTCCCGTTCAGAGCGCCTCGAGCACCACCGCGATGCCCTGCCCGCCGCCGATGCAGGCCGCGCCGACCGCGAGGCGCTGCTCTTTGCGCCGGAGCGTGTAGACGAGGTTCGCGGTGATGCGCGCGCCGCTCGCGCCGAGCGGATGACCGAGCGCGATGGCGCCGCCGTTCACGTTGGTCTTCTCGGCGGGCAGACCGAGCTCGCGCGCGACCGCGAGAAACTGCGGCGCGAACGCCTCGTTCACGTCGAACAGATCGACGTCCTTCTGCGCGACGCCGGCGCGCTCGAGCGCGTTTCGGATGGCCGGCGCGGGGCCGATGCCCATGAGCGTCGGCTCGACGCCCGCGACGCCCCACTGCAGGAGTCGCGCGAGCGGCTTCACGCCGTGCGCCTTGCCCCACTCGGCGTCGACCACCACGAGCGCTGCCGCGCCGTCGCAGATCCCGCTCGCGTTGCCGGCGGTCACGATGCCGTCCTTCTTGAACACCGGGGGGAGCTTGGCGAGCCCTTCGAGGGTGGTGTCCGGGCGCGGATGCTCGTCCTTCTCGATGGTGAGCGTCTTTCGGCCCTGCGCGACTTCCATCGGCGCCAGCTCGTCGGCGAACCCGCCGCTCTCTTGCGCGGCCGCCCAGCGCCGCTGGCTCTCGAGCGCGAAGCGGTCGGCGTCCTCGCGGGTGATCTGATACTTGACGGCCAGGTTCTCGGCCGTCACCGCCATCGGCGTGCGCGAGTAGCTGTCGGTGAGCGCCTCCCAGAGCGTGTCGACCAGCGCCGGCGGCTTGCCGAATTTCGCGCCGCCGTCGCGCAGGCCCCAGACGGCGTGCGGCGCCTGGCTCATGTTCTCCGCGCCGGCGGCGAGGACCGCGTGCGCGTCGCCGAGCAGGATCTGCTCGGCCGCGGTGACGACGGCCTGGAAGCCCGAGCCGCACAGGCGGTTCAGGGTGAGCGCGGGGACCTCGAGCGGTACGCCGGCCTTCAGCCCCACATGGCGCGCACCGTAGAGCGCGTCGGGGCTCGTCTGCTGGACGTTGCCGAGGATCACGTGCCCGAGCTCCTTGGCCTCGAGCCCCGCTTGCGCGAGGGCCGCTCGGCTCGCGTGCACCGCGAGATCGATGGCGCCGACGCTGCGGAGCGCCCCCGAGAGCGCGCCGAAGGGGGTGCGCTTGGCCGCGACGATCCAGATCTCCTTCGATAGCTTCTTCATGCGCGCGTCCATAGCACGCCCGGCGCCGAGTCGAGCTGCGCGCGCGGCTCAGTCCGCCCCGCGGCCCGTGCCGCCCGAGGAGCCGGCGCTCGGCGCGCTGCACACGTAGACGGGATACTTGGGGTTGGTCTGGAGCCGGAGCTCGACGCACTGGCCGCCCGAGCTCGGCGGCGCGCACTGGCCCGGGGTCGGGCTCGTCACCGAGCAGAACGGCTCGCAGACGCCGTTTCCCTGCGTGTCGGTCGGGTAGCACGCGAGCCCCTCGGCGCAGGTCGGCTGCTTCACGATGTTCTGGCAGCTCGTGCCTTGCGTCGCGCCCGCGCGGGCCGCCTGGCACGAGTAGGTGCCCGCGACGCCGTCGTCGAGCCAGCACACGGTCCCGGCCGGGCACTTCGACGGCGCCTCGGTGCAGGACGCCGGAGCCGAATCGTCGTCGTTCGAGCCCCCGCACGCGCCCGCGGCGAGCGCGAGCAGCACGAGACCGAGCGGAGCACGAGCCTTCATGCGGGCCAGGCTCGCATGTTTCGCAGCGCGCGAGAAGCGGACGCGCGCGGGTCACTCGCCGGGCGCGCGTCGCCGCGCCGGAGGTCGCTCGAGCTCGTCCGGTTCGTCTCCCCGCGCCTCGACCTCGTCGGGTCCGACCACGCGTCGCCGCGGGCCGCCGGGCGGCGGGGCGGACTCGACTCGGACGCGCGGCGGCTCCTCCGCGTGCGCTGCCTCGCCGAGCTCGCGGAGCACGCGACGGCTGCGCCGCAGCCCGTCATTCAGTCGTTCACCGAGCGCGCGCGAACCGCGCGCGGCGCGACGCGCGCGCTCACCGAAGCCGAGCGACGCGAGCGTCAGCAGCGCCGGCAAGGCCACCATGAGCGCCGCCCAGATCGCGATGGGCGCCAGCGTGAGCAGGAGCCAACCGAGCGCGAGCAAGAGCGGGTGCGCGGCGCGCCGCCGGCCGCGCCGCCCCGGCACCCGCCCCCGCTGCCTGCGGCGAGCCTCGCGACGGAGCGCTTCGCGAACCGAGCGCGCGGCCTCGGCGGCGGCTCGCAGATCGTCGCCGAGCTGGCCGTCTCTCGCTCGGGCCTCCGGGGGGCGGTCCGGCGCGGCCGGCGACCGGCCCGGCGGCGCGGCGGTCGCCTCGAGCTCGGCGATGAGCGGCGCCGCGCGCGCGGCGCGTCGATCCGGATCTGGCTCGAGCATCGCGCGGAGCGTCTCGACCAGGCGCGGCTCCGCGGACGAGCCGAGCGCGGCGCGCACGTCGATACCGAGCCCGCGGTGCGGCTGCTCTTCCGGCTCGACGCCGGTGACGAGCGTGAGGATGGTCGCGCCGAGCCCGTAGAGATCGCTCGCGGGCAGCGCGCGTCCTTGGAATTGTTCGGGCGCCATGTAGCCGAAGGTGCCGACCACGGTGCTGCCGCCGGCGGGCCTCGCGCGGTCGCGCACCGAGCCGAAATCGACCAGGCAGAAGGAGCCGTCCGGGCGCCGGAGCACGTTGCTCGGCTTCACGTCCCGGTGGATGACGGGGGGTGAGAGCTGGTGGAGGTAGTCGAGCGCGGCGCCGATCTCGCGGAGCAGCCGCGTCACCGCGGTCGGGGTGAGCCGCGCGCCGCGCGCGCGCGCGCGAGCCAGATCCTCCCCGTCGATCCGCTCCATCACGAGGTAGAGGCAGCCGCCCTCCTCGAAATGATCGACATACGCCGGGAGCGCCGGGTGCGAGAGTGATCTGAGGACGCGCGCCTCGCGCTCGGCGAGCTCGACGTCCTTCCACGAGCTCGCGCCCCGCACGGTGAAGCGCTTGATGGCGACTCGGCGCTTCGAGCGCTCGTCGACGGCGTCGAGCGTCTCGCCCTGAGAGCCCGCGCCGAGCTCGCCGGTGACGCGGTAGCGACCGTGGAGGAGCGTCTCGGCGGGCGCGGTCATGGCGTGTTGCGAGCGTCTCCGCGGCGGGATAATAGTCCGCTCGGAGCCTTCCGCGGAGCCGATGGCATGAGCAAGCAGGTCAGCATGTATCATAACCCTCGCTGCCAGAAGAGCCGCGAGACGCTCGCGCTCCTCCGCGAGCGGGGCGTCGAGCCCGAGCTCGTCTACTACCTCGACGAGCCGCCGAGCGCCGCCCGGGTGAAGGAGCTCGTCGCGCTCCTCGGGGTCGAGCCGCACGCCATCCTCCGACCGAAGGAGGCCGCGTATCGCGAGCTCGGACTGTCGCCGAAGAGCTCGCTCGCGGAGATCGCTCGCGCCGTCGCGGCGCACCCGAGCCTCCTCGAGCGGCCCATCGTCGTCGCGGGCAAGCGCGCTCGCATCGGCAGGCCGCCCGAGGCGGTGCTCGAGCTCTTCTAGGCGCGCTCGCGCGGCGGCCGCGCTCGGACGCGCCTCACTCCGGGACGACGAAGCCCGAGCCGAGCGTGACCGAGCTGCCGGTGAACGGCGGCACGCTGACACCCCGGTAGCGGCTCGCCACGCACGCGCCGACCGCGGTGCCTGCGAAGGGGCTCGACACGCTCACGCTCGAGACGCGGCCCGAGGGCGCGATGGTGACGCTGGCGCGGCCGGCCCCCGAGGGCCCGCCGGGCTGACGGCAGCCGCTCGCGCCGCCCGCGGCGCGGCCGAGCGCGGCGATGGCCGCGCCTTGGTTCAGCGGGCCGCTCGGCGCCGCCGTCGGCGCGGGCGCCGTCGGCGCGGGCGCGGGCGGCGCGGGCGCGGTCGGCGCGGGCGTCGGCGCATCATCCAGGTGGACGTCGGCGGGCTCGACCGGGGCTCCGGGCTTTGCCGGAGGCTCGGGCGTCTCCTCGAGCTCGACGCGGACGCCGGCGTCCCGCTTGCGTTGCTTCCAGGCCCGCTCGAGCTGCTCTCTCTCGGCCTCGTCGTAGGTGCGGCCTGCGTCGTGGCCTGCGATGGGGAGACTGCCGATGTCGACGCCCTCGTCGCGCGGTCGGGCGGTAGGTTGGCTCGCCTGCACGCGCGCGCTCGACTCGACCCCCGCGATCGGGACGGCCACCGGCCCGCGCGCCGACGAGCCGCGCAGGGCGAGCACCGCCGCGACGCCGGCCGCGACGCCCAGCCCAACCCCCAGCCCGAAGCGCCACGGCGAGCGACGGCTCGCCGCGCGCTCGAGCGGGAGGCTCGCCGCCGCCGTGGTGGAGGCCTGGCTCGAGGTGAGGAGGCTCTCGCCCGTGCCGGTGAAGCTCGGCCGCGGCACGCTCGGGGTCAGGTGCGCGAGCGCGCTCGGGGAGCTCGGCTCGGTGACGCTCACGAGCGAGTCGCGCAGCGCGACCGCGGTGTCCGGCACCAGGCCGAGCGGCGTCTGTCCGTCGACCTGCGCGAGCGCGGCGCGGATCGCCTGCCGGCGCTCCTCGATGCGCCCGCCGACCACGCGCTTCAGGAGCTGCGCGACGCCGCTCCGGGGCACCAGGATTCGCTCGGCGACCAGGTAGCGCTCGAGCGCCTGCTGCATCTCCTCGGCCGTCTGGAAACGCGCAGAGGGCTCGCGCTCGAGCGCGCGGAGCACGATGGCCTCGAGCGGGGCGGGGTAGTCCGCGAGCACGCTCGATGGGCGCGGAACCCGCGCGTTCATCACCAGCGCGAGGGAATGGTCGTGGTTCATCCCCTTGAACAAGCGCTCGCCGGTGGTGAGCTCATAGAGCACGATGCCGAGCGCGTACACGTCCGTGCGCCGATCGATCGGCTGTCCGCCGGCCTGCTCCGGCGACATGTAACCGACCTTCCCCTTGACGCGCCGCTCGGACGACAGCTCGCCGAAATGTTCCTCCGCGCTCGCCACGCCGAAGTCGGTGAGCTTGGTCATGCCGGAGAGGCCGATGAGGATGTTGTGCGGAGAGACGTCGCAGTGCACGAGGTTTCGGAGCGCGCCGTCCCAGCCGCGGAGCTCGTGCGCGGCGTGGAGCCCCGCGGCGGTGTCCGCGATGATACGCACCGCCATCTCCGGCGGGATCGGGCGGCGCCGCTGGGCCTCCTTGATGACGTTGCGGAGCGAGTCGCCCTCGACCCACTCCATCGCCATGAAGAGCAGCCCGTGATCTTCTGCGACCTCGTACACGCCGACCACGTTGTCGTGGTCGATGCTGCGGATGATTTGCCCCTCGTCGAGGAACATGGTGCGAAAATCGGCGCGCCGCGCGAGCGAGGGCAAGAGCACCTTCACCGCCACGAGCCGCGCGCGCCCGGTCGGCGAGCGCTCTCGCGCGACCCAGACGCTCGCCATCCCGCCCCGCCCGATCTGCGTGAGCAGCTCGTAGCGGCCGAGCATCGCTCCCGTCTCGAGCGCGATACTCATCGATGGATCCGAGCGGGGGACATGGGCAGTCGCGGGGGGCTATCGGCCGGCCGGGCCGACGACACGGGAGCCTGCCATGGCTCGAACCCGGAATCGACCGTGGTATCCCGGGTGGCGCTCGCCCGAGCAGCGGCCGCAGACTATGGTCTGCGCGGGAGCCTCGACGATGCAGAAGGACGACCTCAAGCGGCAGATGATGGCCGCGATGAAAAAGCACGCCACGGTTGAAAAGGAGATCCTGAGGGTGGTCTTGGGGGAGGTCGACGTGGCGGAGTCCCGCGGCGGAAAGCCGCTGTCCGAGGAGGAGCTCCTCGGGGTCGTGCGAAAGCTCTTGAAGTCGAACGAGGAGACCCTCGCCATCTCCGAGCGTGAAGAGCAACGACGCGTCCTCGAAGAGGAAAACGCCATTCTCCAGGCGCTCTTGCCGGCGCGCTGGGAGGTCGCGCGGATCGCGAGCGAGCTCGCCGCGTTCGCCGCGGAGCTCCGCGCGGCGCCGAACGACGGCGCGGCGACCGGGCTCGCGATGAAGCGGTTGAAGGCCGCCGCGGCGCCCGTGGACGGCAAGGACGTCGCGCTGGCGGTTCGGCAGCTCCGCTCCTGAGCGCGCCGCCGTCCGACTCAGCCCGCGCTCTTGTTCGCTTCCATCACCCGAGAAATGCGGTCGATGTCGGGGATCTCGCGGGAGACGCGCAAGCGCACCAGCTCGCGGACCAGCTTCCAGAGGCTCTCTTCGTCGCTGCACTCGCCGAAGAAGGCGAGCGGGATCTGAAACCCGCCCTTGTCGCGCCGGCCGCCCCCGTAGTAGCGCCCGGTCGGATCCTTGCCGAAGGCGTTCTGCATGAAGGTGGCCGGATCGATGCTGGCCGAGTTGGTCCGGAGCGAGCCGTCGATGCGGTTTTCGACCAGGCCGTAGACGAGCACCGTGTCGATGTCCTCCCTGCGGAGGATGAAATCAGCGGCGGTCGGGATCGCGTCGCGGTTCACCGCCGAGACCCGGCCGACGCCGGCCAGGGCGAAATCCCGGACGACCTCGAGGTTGATGAGCGCGCGGCTCACCGCTTCCATGGCCTCTGCCGAGACCGTTCGGCGGCCGATCCGGCTGAGGGTTGCCGCGTCAGTGAAGCGCTTGATGTACGCCGCTGCCCGGAAATCCGCCGGGGTCGCCAGCGAGAAGTCGTCGGTGTCGGTCATGATGCCGAAGAGCATCGCGGTCGCCACGCGCGACTCGTCGGCCCCCGTGCCATCGAAGGGCGCCAGCCCTTGCTCCATGTACTCGGCGTAAATGGCGCAGGTCGACCCGGAGTCCTGGCGAATGTCCACGAACGGCGCGGTCGGGATGGTGCCCGGCCGGTGGTGATCGACCACGGTGAGCAGCTTGAGGTGCCCCGGGATGGTGAGGGACGCCTCCGCCGCGCTGGCGTCGACCAGCGAAAGATACCCGAATTTCTCCAGATCCGCTGGCCCCTCCACCTGGGTGAGGGGGACGCTGAGCAGGTTCACGAGCGCGCGGTTCTCCGAGCGCGCGAGGGGGAGCACGTGCCCGATGACGCTCGAGATCCCGAGGTGCTCGCAGATCCGGTGGTGCGCGAGCGCGCTGCCGATCCCGTCGGGGTCCGGGTGGCCGGCGAGGAGGATCATGTGTGGGCAGTCCTTCGCCTGGGAGAGGACCTTCTCGAGCTCGGGGACTTTCTGGCTACGATTCATGGTCGGTGGGGGGCGCGAGCATAGCCGAGCTTGCCCCGGGGCGCTCGATTCCACCTCCGGTGAACCGCGCTGGGCGGCGCGGCGGAGCGAGGTGGGATATTTCCCCACGAATAGTCCGGCTCGCGGGGGCACGGCAGCCCGAGCCGCGAGCCGCAGGCTCGAGCCGCGCGCAGCTCATCGGGGCAGGAAATGCGCGGCCCCGAGCCCGGCGGCGAGCTCGTCGGGGGTGATGCGCCCGTCGCCGTCGACGTCGAGCGCGTCGAACACCAGGTCCGTCCCGGCCCACTCCTCGCGGGTGATCGCGCCGTCGCCGTCGAGGTCGTAGACGCGAAAAATCTCCTCCGCGAAGAGCCCGATCCCCCGGCGGCCTTCGAGCTCCGCCAGGCGCTGGGCGAGGAGCGCCTCGAGCGCGACGATCGCCTTCGAGAATCCGGCGATCCCCTCGGCGAGCTTCTCGGCGGCCATGCGGTCGGCCGCGTGCATGCGCTCGAAGCTCGCGCGGTCTACCGGGAGCCGCTCGAGCGTGAGCGCTCTCGCCGCCTCCGGCGTGAGCTTTCGCGGGAGCGGCGCCTGCGTCTGCTGGAGCTCGGCGAGGAGCTTGGGCGAGATGGTCAAGAGGTCGCAGCCGGCGAGCTCGCGGATCTCGCCGAGGTTGCGGAAGCTCGCGCCCATGATCTCCGTCTCGAAGCCGAAGTGCTTGAAGTAGTTGTAGATCCGCGTGACGGAAATGACGCCCGGGTCCTCGGCGCCTCGATAGACCCTCCCGGTGGCCGCCTGGTGCCAGTCGAGGATGCGGCCGACGAAGGGCGAGACGAGCGTCACGCCGGCTTCCGCGCACGCCGCCGCCTGGTGGATGCCGAAGAGCAGGGTGAGGTTGCAGTGGATCCCCTCCCGCTCGAGGCGCGCGGCCGCGCGGATCCCCTCCCAGGTGGAGGCGATCTTGATGAGCACGCGCTCGCGGCTCGCCCCGGCGGCCTCGTACTGGGCGATGAGCTGCTTCGCCTTGGCGACGGTCCCGTCCTCGTCGTGGCTCGAGCGCGCGTCCACCTCGGTCGAGACGCGTCCGGGCACGATGGAGAGGATTCGCAGCCCGAACTCCACGCTCAGCCGATCGATGGCCTTCGCGACGACCTGATGCGCGTTGGCGTCCTTGCCGGCCTGCTGGCGCGCCCAGCGCAGCGCCTGCTCGACGACCTCCGCGTACTCGGGCATCTGCGCCGCGGCGGTGATGAGCGAGGGGTTGGTGGTCGCGTCGCGCGGCAGGAGCTTCCGGATCGAGTGGAGGTCGCCGGTGTCGGCGACCACCACGGTGACGTCGAGGAGCTGCTCGTAGAGTGACCTTCCCATCATGCCTCCCAGGGTCCCCTCATCCTACCCGGCTCTGCCAGCGGATGCGCGCGTCGACCACCACGACTCCGCGCCCGGGCGGCAGGATCTTGACCGGGTTGAGGTCCATCTCCTCGAGCCCCTCGTGATCCGACACCATGCGGTTGACCCGCGCCAAGAGCTCGCGCAGCGCCTCGAGGTCACCGGGCGGCGCGCCGCGATAGCCCTCGAGCAGCTTCGACGCGTGCACGTTCGCGATCATGCTGTCGACGTCGTGCTCGCTCACCGGGTGCAGGCGAAAGGCGACGTCGCCGAGCAGCTCGACGTAGACGCCGCCGAGGCCGAACATGAGGAGCGGGCCGAAGTTCGGATCGTTCGTCACCCCGACCACCGCCTCGATACCTTCCTTCACGTACTCCTGGATGAGGACGCCATCGAGCTCGGCGCCGAGCTGCTTGGCTCGCTCGCAGAGCTCGGTGAAGGCTCGCCGCGTCTCGTCCTCCGAGCGCCGGTCGAGCACCACGCCGCCCACGTCCGATTTATGGACGATGTCTCGCGCGATGAGCTTCATGACCACCGGGAAGCCGAGCTTGGCGGCGATGCTCGCCGCCTCGTCCGCGTCGCGCGCGACGCCGCTCCGTGGCGTCCGGATGCCGTAGGCGTCGAGCAGCCGTGCGGTCTCGCCCGGTGAGAGCCATCCGGACTCCGACTGGTCGTGCCGGCTCGGCGCGGCCGGCGGCGCGGCGAGCGAGACGCCCGGCACCGGGCTGTCGGCGAAACCGCGCCAGCGCGCGTAGGTCGCCGCGCGCGAGAGCGCCTGCGCGGCCGACTCTGGGAACGCGTACGAGGGGATCCGCTCGGCGCTCGAGCCCTCTCCGCCGAGCCCGGTGCGGAAGCCGTGCGCGCCCATGAAGCACGACGCGACCGGCTTCCCCGCGCCGGCCGCGCCCTCGGCGATCGCGCGGGCCACGTCGGGAGCCGCCGTCATGAGCGGAGGCACGAAGATGACGAGCAGCAGGTCGACCGCGGGGTCGTGGAGCAGAGTCTCGACCGCGCGGCGGTAGCTCTCGGCGCCGGCCGAGGCGATCATGTCGACCGGGTTCTTGAGCGACGCCTCCGGCGGCAGGAACCTCGCGAGCGCGGCGCGGGTGTCGGCGGAGAGCTCGGTGAGCTCGAGGCCGTACTGCTCGCAGGCGTCCGCCGCCAAGATCCCGGGGCCCCCGGCGTTCGTCAGGATCGCGACGCGCCTGCCGTTCGGTAGCGGCTGCGTCGCGAGCAGCATCCCGGTGTCGAAGAGCTCTTCGATGGTGGACACCCGGATGACGCCAGCCTGCGCGAAGAGCGCGTCCACGGCCATGTCGGTGCCGGCGAGCGCGCCGGTGTGGGAGGCCGCGGCTCGCGAGCCCGCCACGGTACGGCCGCTCTTCAGCGCGATGATGGGCTTGGTGCGCCCGATGTTGCGGGCGAGGCGGGTGAAGTGCCGCGGGTTACCGAGGCTCTCGAGGTAGAGCAACATGACGCGGGTGTCCGGGTCCTGCCCCCAGTACTCGATGAGATCGTTGCCGCTCACGTCGCACCGATTCCCGATGCTCACGAACGACGACATCCCGATGCCGAGGCGAGTCGCACGGTCGAGCACCGCGACGCCGAGCGCGCCGCTCTGCGAGAGGAACGCCACCGGGCCCGGCTCGGGGAACGCCTCGGCGAAGGTCGCGTTCAAGCTCACCGATGGATGGGTGTTGAGCACTCCCAGGCAATTCGGCCCGACCACGCGCATGTCGTGCTCGCGCGCGATACGCACCAGCGCGGCCTCGCGCTCGGCGCCTGCGCCGCCGATCTCCTTGAAGCCGGCGGTAACCACCACCGCGGCACCGACCCCGGCTCGCCCGCAGTCCTCGAGGGCGGCGACCGCGTGCTCGGCCGGCACCGCGATGATGGCGAGGTCCACCGGGCCGGGGAGCCCGCGGACCGAGCGCCAGGCGCGCACCGACTGCACGTAGTCCGCAGACGGGTTCACCGGATAGACCGGCCCGTTGAACCCGCACTTCAGGAGGTTGTGGAACAGCTCTCCGCCCACGCTGCGACGTGAGCGAGACGCGCCGAGCACGGCGACCGAGCGAGGCTGGAGGATGGCGGAGATCGACGCTGGCACGGGCGCATCTAGGCACGGGTCGCGTCGCCGGCGCAATCCGCACGTCGGGGGCCCGCTCTTGACCGCGCGACAAGTGCCGCGAGCCGATGGCGTGGCCCGCGCGTAGTCGCGCGCGGCGCTCGTGAGGTCGTGCGGACCGATGACGCGTGCGCTTGCATTTGAAGTACGCGCGACCCAATGTCCCGCCGTGACCAATGACGCACCTGCCGCCGAGCCCGCGACGGCGCCCGCTCCGCCGGCTCGAATCGCCCTCGCCGCGCATGGGTTCCGGCCGTTCTTCTTGCTCGCCGGGCTGTATGCTGCCGTCTCCTTGCCGATCTGGCTGGTGGCGCTCGCCGGTCGGTTCGATCCGGAGAGCCGCTTCGGCCGGGACTATTGGCACGGTCATGAGATGCTGTTCGGGTTCACGGTGGCGGTGATCGCCGGGTTCCTCATCACCGCGGCCGCGAACTGGACCAAGCGAAAGACGATCACTGGCGCGCCGCTCATGGCGGTGGCTGGCGTCTGGCTCGCGGGGCGGGTGGTCATGTTCACCGGCTCCGCGCTCCCGCCGCTCGTGGTGTCGGTCGTGGACCTCGCGTTCTTGCCGCTCGTCGTCTTGGCGATGGCGGTCGTGGTGCTCCCCGCGCGAGACAAACGCAACTACCTCCTGCTCGTCATCCTCTCGCTGCTCTTCGTCGCCAACCTCTTGATGCACCTCGGCAGGACCGGGCAGGGCGCCTTCATGGCGATGGATCTCATCTTGACCGTCATCACCGTAATAAGCTCGCGCATCATCCCGCTCTTTACCCGCAACACGACCAAGGCGGAGGGCATCAAGAACCTCCCCGTGTTCGACTGGGCCACCATCGGGGGGATGATCGCGCTCGCGCTCGCGGACGCCGCTGCCGCGCCGCTCGCGGTGGTGGGCGTCCTGTCCGGCGTGGTCGCCCTCTCGTCCATCGCGCGGGTGCGCTACTGGGGAGCGCAGCACTCGCTCCGGGTCCCGATGCTATGGGTGCTGCATGTCGGGCACGCCTGGGTGATCATCGGGCTACTCTTGCGCTTCGCCTCCTGGCTCACGCCGAGCATCCCAGTCACCGCCGCCGTTCACGCCTTCACGACCGGGGCCATCGCGACCTTGACCCTCGGGGTGATGGCGCGCGTCAGCCGTGGCCACACCGGCCGCAAGATCGTGGCGGCGCCGCTCACCACGGTCTACTTCGTGATGATTACTCTCGCCGCCATCTCGCGGGTGGTCGCGTCCATCGTCTCGGGTCCCTCCTATCTCGGGCAATTGATGTTGTCGGGCACGCTCTTCGCGCTCGCGTTCCTGCTCTTCGTGATCGACTGCGCGCCGATGCTGGTGTTGTCGCGGGCGGACGGTAAGCCGGGCTGAGCGCCGCTCGAGCCGGGTCGCTGGCGCCGTCGTCGAGGCTCCACGGCGAGGGCTCGCCGATGCGGCGCATGATGCGCTCGAGCAGAGCGCCGACCTCGTTGGTCGTCAGGTGGCCGAGCCAGGTGCGCTACCTGGCGATCTCAGCGACCGCTCGACCCCTCACCGTGACGACCTCGCGCCGAACCGACCAACCCTCCTCTTCATGAAGCATCTCGTCGCTCTCGTGCTCGCGGGAGACGGCGTGAGGGGGTGCGAATCGATCGGCCGCGCCCGAAGCCGCGCAGAGTCAGGCAGGCTCGCGCGATCGACGCCCCGGGGCGGGGCTTTACATGGCGACGGGATTGTACAAAAGCTTGCGAGCCATCCGTGAGATGCACTGCAATTTCCGCAGCATTCGTCCGGGCGCTGGGTGCGCCGGCGATGCTCTTCATGGCGCTCGCGCTGAGCTCTGCCTGCAGAGGGGAAGCCGACGCCCGGGGCGGGCAAGCGCCGCCGCCCGCGCCAGTCATCCTCGGGCCGGTCGAAGCGAAGTCGATGCCGGTCACGGTCGACGCGATCGGCGGCGTCGAGGCCTACACGACGGTCTCGGTGCTTCCGCAGGTCGGCGGTGCGATCACCAAGGTGCACTTCGAGGAGGGTGCCACGGTCAAGAAGGACGAGCTCCTCTTCACGATCGACACGCGACCGTACCGAGCGACCCTGAGCGAGGCGGCGGCGCGGGTCACGCGTGACAAGGCGCTCGCGAAGCAGGCGCATGACCAGGCGGACCGCACCGCGAAGCTCGTGAAGGAAGGGCTCGCGACGCAGGCGGATCTCGATCAGGCGAACGCCAACGCCGAGGCCGCGGACGCGACCTTGGCCGCCGACCGCGCGGCGGTCGCGGGCGCGAGCATCAGCGTCAGCTATGCCACCATTCGCTCACCCATCGCGGGCAGGGCGGGCTCGCTCTTGGTGCACGCGGGGAACGTGGTCGCGCCGGGGAGCCAGCCCCTGGTGATCATTCGCGCGATGAAGCCCATCTACGTTCGCTTCGCGGTGCCCGAGAAGTACCTCTCGAGGATTCGCGAGCGAATGAGCGCGGGGACACTGCTGGTGGAGGCGCGGCCGCGGCACGATCGCGGCACACCGGCCGAGGGCAAGCTCACCTTCGTCGAGAACACGGTCGATACTGCGACGGGCACCATCGCCCTCAAGGCCGAGTTCCCGAATCAGGACGAGCGGCTCTGGCCCGGCCAGTTCGTGGACGTCTCGCTCCGCCTCTCGGAGCAAGAGAGCGCCTTGGTCGTTCCCGAGTCGGCCATCCAGGCCGGGCAGAACGGAGACCACGTGTTCGTCGTCGGGTCCGACGACAAGGCCGTCCTCCGTCCGGTGAAGGTCGATCGGCAAGTGGGCCGAGAGATCGTGCTCGAGAGCGGCGTGAAGCCCGGAGAGCGGGTGGTCGTCGATGGTCAGGTGAGGCTCTTCCCCGGCGCGCCGGTCGTGCTCAAGAGCGCCCAGCCACCGTCGCTGTCGGCGCCCGCCGAGCCTGCCGCGCCGGTCGCTGCTGACGCCAAGGCCGGCCCCGAGAAGGCACCTCCGCCGCCCGCGGGCGGAGGCAAGCCGTGAACGTCTCCGAGCTCTTCATCAAGCGGCCGGTCGCCACCACGCTGGTGATGCTCGGTATCCTGCTGTTCGGCATCCTCTCGTATTTCCGGCTGCCGGTGAGCGCGCTGCCGAACGTCGACTTCCCGACCATCTTGGTGCAGGCGTCCCTCCCCGGGGCGAGCCCGGAGACGATGGCGGCGTCGGTGGCGACGCCGCTCGAGAAGGAGTTCACGACCATCGACGGGCTCGATTCGATGACCTCGACGAGCTCGCTCGGCGGGACCTCGATCACCCTTCAGTTCGACACCTCGCGCGACCTCGACTCCGCCGCGCTCGACGTTCAGGCCGCCATCTCGCGCTCGGCACCGCGGCTCCCGCTCGATATGCCGACGCCGCCCTACTACCGCAAGGTAAACCCGGCGGATCAACCCGTCCTTTACCTCGCGCTCAGCAGCGACACGCTGCCGCTCTACACGGTCGATGAGTTCGCCGAGACCAACATGGCTCAGCGCATCTCCACCGTGAAGGGAGTCGCGCAGGTCCAGGTCTACGGCTCGATGAAGTACGCGGTCAGGATCCGCGTCGACCCGGATGCGCTCTCGAACCGTGGCATCGGCCTCGACGAGGTCGCGAGCGCCCTCCGCGGCGCCAACGTCAACATGCCGACGGGGACGCTCTACAGCGACTCGAAGGCGTACACCATCCAGGCGAACGGCCAGCTCACCGACGCCGCCGCGTACCGTCCGGTCATCGTCTCCTGGCGCGACGGCAAGCCCGTCCGTATCCAAGATCTCGGCTCGGCCACCGACAGCGTCGAGAACGACAAGACCGCCGCCTGGAGCCGCGGCAAGCGCGCCGTGGTGCTCGCCGTGCAGAAGCAGCCCGGCGCCAACACGGTGGAGGTCTCCGAGGCGATCAAGAAGCTGATACCGGCGTTCCGCGCGGAGCTCCCGGGCTCGGTGGAGCTGAGGACGCTCTACGATCGCTCGCTGACGGTCGAGGAGTCCGTGGCGGACGTGCAGTTCACCCTGCTCCTTACCTTGGGGCTGGTCGTGATGGTGATCTTCCTCTTCCTGAGGAAGCTCTCGGCGACCGTGATCCCGAGCCTGGCGATGCCGCTCGCCATCGTCGGCACCTTCTCGGTGATGTACCTGCTCGGCTACAGCCTCGACAACCTCTCGTTGATGGCGCTCACGCTGAGCGTGGGCTTCGTGGTGGATGACGCGATCGTCATGCTCGAGAACGTCGTGCGCCACATGGAGCTGGGCAAGAAGCCCATGGAAGCGGCGCTCGAGGGGTCGAAGGAGATTGGCTTCACCATCCTCAGCATGACCATCTCGCTGGTCGCGGTGTTCATTCCGTTCCTCTTCATGGGAGGGATCCTCGGGCGGCTCTTCAAGGAGTTCGCGGTCACCATCGCGGTCGCGATCCTGGTGAGCGGGTTCGTCTCGCTCACCCTCACGCCGATGCTCGCGGCGCGCTTCGTGCGAGGCGCGCACGGCTCGCACGGCGTGGCCTATCAGGCCGTCGAGCGAGCGTTCGACGCGGTGCTTCACTTCTACGACCGGACGCTCCGGGTCGTGCTCCGGCATCGCTTCCTCACGTTCGCGTTCTCCGCGGGCGTCCTCGCCGCCACGGGGATCCTCTTCGTGAAGATCCCGAAGGGGTTCTTGCCGACCGAGGATACCAACCAGATCTTCATCATGACCGAGGCGGTCGAGGGGATCTCCTTCGGCCAGGTGAAGGAGCGTCAGCTTCAGCTCACCAAGATCGTCGACGACGATCCGGCGGTCGAGAACTACATGTCGAGCGTGGGCTCGCGCGGCACCATCGGCGGCTCGAACTCGGGCATGATGTTCCTCACGCTGAAGTCGAAAAAGGAGCGCGGGGACATCAACGCGGTCATCGCCCGGCTTCGCGCCAAGATGGGCCAAGTCCCCGGGATGCGCGCGTACATCCAAGTGCCGCCGGCGATTCGCATCGGCGGCACGCTCACGCGCAGCCAGTACCAGGTGACGCTGCAAGGGCCGAACCCGCAGGACCTCTACCAATACGGGCCGGTGCTCGCGGAAGAGATGAAGAAGATCCCGGGGGTTCGTGACATCGCGACCGACATCCAGATCAAGAACCCCGAGCTCGAAGTCGAGATCGATCGGGACCGCGCCGCCGCGCTCGGGCTCACCGCCGCGCAGACCGAGGACGCGCTCTACAGCGCCTACGGCGTGCGGCAGGTCAGCAGCATCTACGCGCCGACCAACACCTACCAGGTCATCTTGGAGGTCGACCCTTCGCATCAAGACGAGCCGGCCTCGCTCGACAAGCTGTACGTCCGCGCGTCGACCGGCGACTTGGTCCCGCTCCGCAGCTTCGCGAAGGTGGGCCGCGGGGTCGGGCCGTTGTCGGTGAACCACGCGGGGCAGCTCCCCGCGGTCACGATTTCGTTCAACCTCGAGCCAGGGCACGGGCTCAGCGAGGCCGTGGCGGGGGTGAACGCGGCGGCGCTCCGGGTGATGCCGGCTGGGATCACCACCAAGTTTCAGGGCGAGGCCGAGGCGTTCCAGTCTTCGTTGAGCGGCCTCGGGATGCTCCTCATCGTCACCATTTTCATCATCTATCTGGTCCTCGGCATCCTCTACGAGAGCTTCATCCATCCGCTCACCATCTTGAGCGCGCTCCCGTTCGCGGGGTTCGGCGCGGTCGCCACCCTCATGCTCTTCCACGTCGATTTGAACGTGTACGCGTTCGTCGGCGTCATCATGCTGGTAGGCCTGGTGAAGAAGAACGGCATCATGATGGTGGACTTCGCGGTCGAGGCGCAGAAGGACCCGCAGAAGTCCGCAGCGGACGCCATCCATGAGGCGTGCATGGTGCGCTTCCGCCCCATCATGATGACCACCATGGCGGCGCTCTTCGGGACGCTGCCCATTGCGCTCGGGCTGGGGGCGGGCGCCGAGTCTCGCCGTCCGCTCGGGCTCGCCGTGGTGGGCGGCCTGATTTTCTCGCAGATGCTGACGCTCTACGTGACGCCGGTGTTCTACGTGTTCATGGAGCGGATGCGAGAGTGGGGGCTAGAGCGGCTCGGCCGGCGGCGCGCCGCGACGTGACGCCAGGGCGCGACGCTCTCGCCGAGGCGCGGGCTCCTGCGGGCCGCGCCCGGCGCACGCTCGCTCGATGGTAGGGACGACGACGTCGATCGGTGAATGTAAGTGACGTCGACCACTCCTGGCCCTTCGGTGCGCCCGCCGCAGCTCAGAGGAGCCCGTAGACCAGGTTGAACGACGTCAAGATGTCCGTATTCTGGATGCCCGGCAGCGGCTCGTGGTCGTACCTCAAGCTGAAGGTGATCGCGGTCGAGAACTTCCCGGCGATGTTCGAGGTGATCGCGGCGTCCCAGTTCATTCGCCATTTGCTCGAATCCTGGACGCTCTGCAGATACTCGAGCCCGGTCGAGCCGGTAACGCGCTCGTTCAGCTTGTTCTCGTAGCCGATGAAGGCGCGGCCGCTGTGGCGCGTCTCGGTCTTGGCGAGGACCTCGCCGTCCGCGAGCGCCACTGCCAGCGCCTCGTCTCGCCGAATGTCGTGCTGCAGATCGTAGCCGAGCTCGAACCAGAACTGCTGCTGTGCCTCGTCGATGGCGTAGTAGGCGACGCCGGGATCCACGTTGAGGCGTAGGTTCAAGCCCTGGAAGCGGTCACGCCGGCCCACTACGCCGAGGAACCCCGAGAAGGCGGACGAGAAGAAGTAGTCGTATCGAACGCGCCCCTGCAGGTTCTCTACGGTGGTCTCCATGCCGGCGTCCGTGCCGGGCGCGGCGGCGCGCGCCAGGTTTCCGGCGGCTTGCGTGGAGAACTGGTGGGCGCTGCGGCGGAGCCTGAACTTGCCGGCGCTGGTGAGGGCCATCTGCCGCGAGTTGCCCGAAGTGACGAGGGCTCCCGCGCTGATCTCTGCCTGCGTGGCGTCTTTGTCCTCGTCCGGCTTGGTCGCCTCTCCGAACCCGCCCCCGCCGACGTCGGTCGCCCCGGCGCTCGCAGGATCTTGGTTGACGAGTCCGGTCGGCAGCTCGTCCGCGCGAGCGGCCGAGCTCCAGGCTCCGGCTGCGGTGATGAGCGTGAAAGTAGTAAGAAGTTGCTTCATTTCGAGTCCTCCAGCCTCGAACCATACGCAATGAGAAGCTCAAGTCCACTATTTCCCCGGCACATTTCTCACGACGAGGGCTCGCGAATCTTGGAGGCTCCGGGCTCTTCGCTTGCCTTCACGGCGCTCAGGGGTTAGGCGTGCTCGCCGTCCATGGGCGCCGGCCGGGCGCTCCAGCGGCGCTCAGGTGATGTCATGGCGTGGGCCGATTCGCGTGACCGCCTTCGGGTGGAGGAGCTCCGGGAGGTCTGGCCCATCTTGCCGCCCGACGAGCGCGCCGAGGGCTTTCAGCTCCTCGCGCCCGAGGACGCCGAGGACTTCTTCCTGAGCCTGTCTTCGTTTAGCCAGGCGAGCGTGCTCGAGGAGCTCCCGCCGGGACAGCGGCGCCTCTGGATGCGCTCGCTCGCGCCGGACGACGCGGCCGACGTCCTCCACGAGCTCGAGCCCGAGGAACGGCCCGGCTACCTCGCGCTCCTCGACGAGGCGGTGCGCCGCGAGGTGACGGCGCTGATGGCGTACGCCGAGGATGATGCCGGCGGCCTCATGAACCCGCGCTTCGCGCGGGTCCGACCCGATATGACGGTCGACGAGGCGATTCGCTACCTTCGCCGCCAAGCGCACGATCAGCTGGAGACCATCTACTACGCGTACATCCTCGACAGCGAGCAGCGGCTCCTCGGGGTGGTGAGCTTTCGCGGGCTGTTCAGCGCGAGCGGCGACAAGCGGGTCGAGGAGGTCATGGAGACGGACCTCGTGTCGGTCCTGGAGGACATGGATCAGGAGGCCGTCGCTCGCGTCATGGCGCGACACGACCTCTTCGCGGTGCCCGTCGTCGACGCCGAGAACCACATGAAGGGCATCGTCACGGTCGATGACATCGTCGACGTCGTCCAGGAAGAGGCGACGGAAGACATCCAGAAGCTCGGCGGCATGGAAGCCCTCGACATGCCGTATTTTCAGACCGGTCTCTTCACCATGTTGAAGAAGCGCGGCGGATGGCTGGCTGCGCTGTTCGTGGGTGAGATGTTCACCGCGACCGCCATGGGGCGCTACGAGCACGAGGTCGCCAAGGCCGTGGTGCTCGCCCTGTTCGTCCCGCTCATCATCTCGAGCGGCGGAAATTCTGGCTCGCAGGCCTCCACGCTCGTGATCCGCGCGATGGCGCTGAACGAGGTGCGGCTCCGCGATTGGTGGCGCATCGCCGGGCGCGAGCTCGGTGCCGGTGTCCTGCTCGGGCTACTCCTCGCCGCCATCGGCTTCGCGCGGATCCTCCTCTGGCAGGTCGCCTTCCACAGCTACGGCGAGCACTACATGAAGGTGGCGCTGACCGTCTCGCTGAGCCTGATCGGCGTCGTCACCTGGGGCACCCTGTCCGGTTCGCTCTTGCCGTTCGTGCTCCGTCGGCTCGGTTTCGACCCAGCGAGCGCATCGGCGCCCTTCGTCGCGACGATGGTCGACGTCGCCGGGCTCGTCATCTACTTCAGCGTCGCCCAGGTCGTGCTGAGCGGCACGCTGCTCTGACGCGCGGCGCGTCGGGCAGCGGGGGCGCGCGCCCGGCGCGCGCGAGCGACGCTAGGCAGGCTCGCGTTCGCGGCGCGCGGCGAAGAACCGTCGCTTCACCCCCTCGACCAGCGCCAGGTAGGCGAGGACCAGCCCCGCGAGGAGCATGAAGTATTCTGCGGGGAGCCTCGTGAAGCCGAGCACCGGAGCGAGTGGAGAGAAGGGCAGCGCGATGGCGACCGCGACGACGCCGAGCGAGGACAGGACTAGCCACCGGTTCGGCCGGCTCCGGAGCGGGCTCCCGCGGGTTCGGATGATGAAGATGACGAGCACCTGCGTCGCCAAGGACTCCACGAACCAGCCCGTCCGGAACTCGGTCGGACCCGCGTCGAGCACCCGCAGCAGGATGAAGAAGGTCGCGAAATCGAACGCCGAGCTGATCGGGCCGATTCGGAGCATGAAGTCGCGGATGAAATCCATGTCCCAGCGGCCGGGGCGCTCGAGCTCGCCGGCGTCCACTTCGTCGAGCGGGAGCGCGAGCTCTGAGAGATCATAGAGGAAGTTGTTGAGCAGGATCTGCGTCGGGAGCATCGGCAGAAAGGGCAGGGCGAGGGTGCCGAGCGCCATGCTGAACATGTTCCCGAAGTTCGAGCTGGTAGCCATCATGACGTACTTCATGACGTTACCGAAGGTCCGCCTCCCCTCGCGGAGCCCGGCCTCTAGCACATTGAGGTCATTGTCGAGCAGGATCATGGCGGCTGCCGCACGCGCGACCGCCACTGCCCCATCGACCGAGATCCCGACGTCGGCGGTATGCAGGGATGGCGCGTCGTTGATGCCGTCACCCAGGTAACCGACCACGTGCCCGCGGGCCTTCAGCGCCAAGAGTATTCGATTCTTCTGTTGCGGGTTGGCCCGACAGAACAGGTTCACCTCGTCGACCCGTGCGCGGAGCGCGTCGTCGTTCATCTGCGCGATCTCGCCGCCCAGCAGCACGCCGGTGATGGGCATGCCGAGCTCCGTGCAGACGTGGCGAGTGACCCGCTCGTTGTCGCCGGTCAAGATCTTCACCGCGACTCGGTTCGCGCTGAACGCAGCGAGCGCGGTGCGAGCGCTCTCTTTCGGGGGATCCAGGAAGGCCGCGAACCCGACGAACACGAGCTCGCTCTCGTCGCCCACCGCGGCGGTGACCATGCCTTCCCGGCCGTGCTTGTAGGCGATGGCGAGCACCCGGAACCCCTCGCTACCGAGCGCGTCGAACTTCGCCAGGATGCGCGCGCGAACTACCTCGTCGAGCAGGTCGGGCGGCGGCCGGCCGTCGCTGCCCTCGCGAGGAGTCCCCGTCTCGTAGAGTGAGCAGGCCTCGAGGACGTCTTCCGGGGCGCCCTTGAGCACCAAGAGGCGCTCGCCGTCGCGCTCGAGCAGCACCGAGACGCGTCGCCGCTCGAAATCGAAGGGCACCTCGTCGAGCTTGGTCCACCCGCTCACGTCGACCGCCTCGTGCGCGAGGATGGCCTCGTCGAGCGGGCTCTCGAGGCCGCTCTCGAAGAAGCTGTTCAGGTAGGCGAGCTCGTGCACGCGTGCGCTGTCGCGCCCTTCGACGTCGACGTGACGTTCGAGGCGGATCCGCGCGTGGGTGAGCGTTCCCGTCTTGTCCGTGCAGAGCACGTCCATGGCGCCCATGTCCTGGATCGCCGAGAGGCGCTTGACGATGACGCGAGCCCTCGACATCCGGAGCGCGCCACGCGCCAGGGTGACCGAGACGACCATCGGGAGGAGCTCCGGCGTGAGCCCGACCGCGAGCGCGACGGCGAACAGGAAAGAGTCGAGGAGCGGCCGGTGCATCGCCGTGTTGACGAGCAGCGTGAAGAGCACGAGGAGCACCGTCAGCCGCATGATGAGGAGCCCGAAGCGGCGGGTCCCGAGCTCGAACGCGGTAGGAGGCGGAGGGCGCTCGAGGCTCGTCGCAATCTGGCCCATCGCGGTGCGTCGTCCGGTGTGCTCGACGAGCAGGCGCCCCGAACCGCTGACCACCGAGCTTCCCATGGCGACTGCGCTCACATCGTCCGAGCTCCACGGTGCGCCGTCGGGCACCTGGGCTGCGCGGCGCTCCACGGGGTAAGGCTCGCCGGTGAGCGCGGCCTGATTCACGAAGAAGTCGCGGGCCTCCAACAGGTGACCATCGGCGGGCACGAGATCACCGGCAGCCAAGAGCACCACGTCGCCCGGCGCCAGGTCGACCGCGGGGCGCTCCACCGGGCGTCCGTCGCGCAGCACCCTGACGACCAGCGCGACCTGCTCGGCCAGGCGTTCTGCCGCCTGACTTGCGCGGTGCTCCTGCACGAAATCGAGCAGCACCGAGAGGAGCACGATCACACCCACGATCAGCGCGCTCGGGGTGTCGCCCGTGAAGGTAGAGATGACGCTCGCCGCGAGGAGGATGAGGACCAACGGGCTGCGGAAGCGCGCGAGCAGCTGCGCTGCCGCGCGTGGGCGGCGCGGAGCAAGCTGGTTCGGGCCGTGCTCTGCGAGTCGGCGAGCCGCCTCCGCGCTGTCGAGGCCGGCGGCCAGCACGGACGCCCGGCGCTCGGCTCCGCTCACTTCGGTGGGATGGGCACCTGGCATCGGCTCTCGCGCGTCAGCCACTTGATCGCGTTCAGCCAGAAGCGCTCGACCTGGTAGTCTGGATGCTCACTCCACTCGCTGTTGTAGGTGATCCACTCATCACCCCACATGAGGACGTGCCCCTTCGAGAGCTCGCTCACCGCGAGGACGTTCCAGCCCTGCTCGGTCGCGAGTGTCGTCCCGCCGTTCACCGGATACCCGTTGTCGACGCCGATCCGAGTGATCCCGTCCGTCACCGGATGGGCGACCCACTGGGTGATGGGCACCGTGCTCGTGCTGTCGGGTTTGGCGAGGATCTGCTGGCTGCCGTAGCTCATGCCGTACGCGCCGAGCAGGAGGTTTGCGTTCGCGATTTCGCTCGGGTCCGCGTAGCCGATGAGCGTCATGAGCCCGCCGCCCGCGCGTACCCAGTCGGCGAGCGCCTGTACCTCCGCAGGTGAGTAGCCGCGCCCCATCTTGCTCAAGTCCTCGGCGACGACGACGTCATATTTTTCGAGCAACTCTCTCGTGAGCAGCTGAGCGTTCAGGCTCACCGCGCCGACGTCGCTCCGGGAGTCGAGCCAGGTCGCGAAGACGTCGCCTTGGCCCCAGGTCCCCGGCACCCCGAGCGTGGCGATGAGGAGGCAGTCGCAGACCCCGTCACCCCCGACGTCGACGTCATCGACGATGCCGTTGCCGTCGTTGTCGACGCCGTCGCAGACCTCGGGGCTACCGCTCGTGCCTCCCGCTCCAGCCAGGTTGAACGAGCCGCCGCCACCACTCGTGTTGCCGCCCGCGCCGTTGCCGCCCGCGCCGTTGCCGCCCGCGCCGTTGCCGCCCGCGCCGCCCGCGCCGCTGCCCGCGCCGCCTCCACTCCCGGTGTCTCCGGCGCTGCCGCCCGCGCCCGCGCTATTTACGCCGCAGGCGGCGAGTGTGAACGCGGCGAAGACGCAGGCGAGCCCGAGGAAGCTTCTCATGGCTCGCTCGAGCATACTGCGCGGCACGCCCGGCCGGTAGCTCGCCCGAGCGGGAGTCGCAGTATACTCGAGCGAGTCGCTCGCTCACTTGCCTTCACCCGCGTAACCCGTGAGACCAACATGCAAATTCCACAGTGCCGGCTACCGGCGAGGGTGCGCGGTACGAGGCCTCCCCAGGCGGAGAGCCGGTCGCCCTTCGCTGTCGTTGGTCTCGTCATGACTGCCTCGACTCCCCTTGCGCCGAGCTCCCTCTGCCGACGCGGCGACCAGCCCGCGCGGCTGTTCCAGTCGTCCGCCGAGCTCGAGCCGCTCGGACGCTCGCGCGGCGAAGCTCGCGCCGGGGAGGTAGCGCGCTTCGCGCTCGCGATGCCGCGGGGCGCACATGGCTCGCTGAGTCGGCTCTTCACGCGCTCCGGCGGAGGCGCGCTTGCTTCCTGATTCTGGCTCGATGAAGGCGAGCTCGCGTCGTTGCCGCATCGTGCTGACGGGCGGTCCGGGAGGCGGGAAGACGACCGCTGCGGACCTGTTCCGTCGCGAGATCGGCGAAGAGGTCGTGGTCGTCCCGGAGGCTGCGACCATCCTGTTCTCCGGGGGATTCCCTCGCTCGGCGGAGCCTGAAGCGAGGAAGGCCGCGCAGACGGCCATCTTCCACGTCCAGCGAAACCTCGAGGATGTCCAGGCGGAGCGGTATCCCGAGCGTGTGCTGCTCTGCGATCGAGGCACGGTCGACGGCGCTGCGTATTGGCCTGGGTCGGCGGACGACTTCTTCCTCGAGCTCGGTACCACACTCGAACGAGAGCTCGAGCGTTACGACGCGGTCATCTTCTTCGAGAGCGCCGCTTGCAGCGGACTGAAGATCGAAGGCGGCAACCCGGTGCGCGTCGAGACCGCTCAGGAGGCCGTGGATCTGGACCACCGGCTCCGCAGGCTCTGGGCGCGACATCCGCGCTTCACCTTCGTGCCGCACGATCCTTCGTTCTTCAAGAAGATCTCTTTCGGGCTCGCGGCCATGCAGAGCGCCGTGGCCGTCCTCAGCCACGACTCGACGCGCCAGCTCGGGAGGTGACCCGGCTCGCGCAGCGGCAGCGCCCATGGGTTCGCGCTGTCGCCCGACGCGTCGCGGGCCCCGCTCCTCCTCACGAGGAACGAGGCCCGCCGGGACGCGTCACTGACGGGCTACCAGCGATCCCCGCCGCCGCCGCCGCCGCGCCCACCACCGCCGCGTCCGCCGCCGCCGCGCCCGCCGCCGCGCCCACCGCCGCCGCCGCGCCCACCACCGCCGCCGCGCCCACCGCCGCCGCCGCCGCCGAAGCCGCCGCCGCCGCCGCCGCCGCCGCCGCCGAAGCCGCCGCCGCCGCCGCCGAAGCCGCCGCGCCCGCCACCACCACCGCCGCCGCCGCCGCCCTGTCGCTCACGCGCTTGGTTGACCACGAGGGGCCGGCCATCGATCATCGCGCCGTTCATCGCGTCGATCGCGGCCTGCGCTTCACTGGAGGACGCGAACTCCACGAACCCGAACCCGCGGGACTGCCCGCTCATCCGGTCGACGACCACGGTCGCGGACACGATCTCACCGAATTCGGCGAACGCGTCGCGGAGCTGGTGGTCCATGGTCGAATAGGCAAGGTTGCCCACATACAGTCGACTGCTCATCTCACTCTGCCTTCGGATACGAAGCGCCGTTCTCGCCACCCTCGAGCGAACGTCAGGCGCCGACGTCTCACAGATGCCGTTCTCAGGATTGAGGCCGGCAGCACACTGGACCACACTCGAGCGGAACGTTCCGGCCGGGCGGAGTCCTATGGCAGGCCCGCCGACGGTATCACACCGCGGCCGGCCGTCGAGGAGCGCGGGCGCGCTCCGAGCTCGCCGCTCCACGGGGAGAATCTGTAAATATCTAGCAAATACGAAATGTTACAGGTTTGCTAGCTGGCCTCGACGGTCTTCAGGAAACGGAGCTCGGGCCAGTCCTCCACGGCGCGCTCGAGGTGCCAGGCGTTCCGCGCCAGAAAGACCGGGGCGCCCGTGTGGTCGTCCGCCATCGCGCTCTCGTTCGCGTCCACGAAGCGCTCCATGGCGCGCGGATCGGTGGAAGTGACCCAGCGCGCGGTGTGGAGCGACGTGCTCTCGAAGATGACCGGTATCGAGTACTCGGTTCGGATTCGGTCGGCCAGGACGTCGAACTGCAGCGCTCCCACCACACCGACGATCCAGCTGGAGCCGAAGCGCGGCCGAAAGACCCGCGCGGCACCCTCCTCGGCGAGCTGCTCGAGCGCGCGGCCGAGATGCTTGGCTCGCATCGGATCCTCGGGACGCACGGCGCGCAAGAGCTCCGGCGCAAAGCTCGGGATCCCCGAGAAGTGAAGGCGCTCGCCTTCGGTGAGGGTGTCACCGATGCGGAGCTTGCCGTGGTTCGGGATACCGATGATGTCCCCAGCCCAAGCGTCTTCGGCGATCTCGCGGTCTTGCGCGAGGAACATCACCGGATTGTGGACGGTGAGCACGTTGTCGTCGCGCACGTGGGTCATCTTCATCCCACGCCTGAAGTGGCCGGAGCAGAGGCGTAGAAAGGCGATTCGGTCGCGATGCTTGGGATCCATGTTCGCCTGGATCTTGAACACGAAGCCGGTCGCGTGAGGCTCGTCGGGCTCTACCACCCGCTCGAGCGCCGCGCGCGGTCCGGGAGGAGGAGCGAAGTCGCGGAGGCCTTGGAGCAAATCTCGTACGCCGAAGCTGTTGAGGGCGCTGCCGAAGTACACCGGGGTCAGGTGACCCTCGCGATAGGTCTCGAGCTCGAACGGCGGGCAGAGCGCCTGGGCCATCTCCACCTGCTCGCGAAGCGTCGCGACCGCGCCTTCGGGCAGGAAGTCGCCGAGGCGCGGGTCGTCGAGGCCCTCGAGCCGCACGCCCTCGGCGGCGATGTTCTTGTCAGCGCGCTCGGACAAAAGCAGGTGGTCGGAGAGGAGGTCATACGCGCCGAGGAAATCGCGACCCATTCCGATGGGCCAGCTCGCGGGGGTCACGTGGAGCTGTAGGCTCTGCTCGATCTCGTCGAGGAGCTCGAAGGGATCGCGCCCCTCGCGATCGAGCTTGTTGATGAAGGTGATGATGGGCACGTCTCGGAGCCGGCATACCTCGAAGAGCTTTCGGGTCTGCTCCTCGATGCCCTTGGCGGCGTCGATCACCATCACCGCCGAGTCCACCGCGGTCAGCGTTCGATAAGTGTCTTCGCTGAAATCCTCGTGTCCCGGGGTGTCGAGCAAGTTGAAGGTCGTCCCGCTCCACTCGAAGGTCATCGCGGAGGCGGTGACGCTGATCCCACGCTCTCGCTCGACCTTCATCCAGTCCGAGTGAGCGCGTCGTTGCTCGCCGCGCGCCTTGACCGCCCCCGCGAGCTGGATGGCGCCGCCGAAGAGGAGGAGCTTCTCGGTCAGGGTCGTCTTGCCCGCATCCGGGTGCGAGATGATGGCGAAGGTGCGTCGCCGCGAGATGATGTCGCCGAGAGCCGTCACGGGCGGCGGACTCTAGCCGCCGCGTTCTTCCGATGCCAGCCGCGCCCTGGCGCGCGCCCCGGCTCGGTGCGCGCCTTCGCCCAGCGTGGTTCCGCGCCGGGCCGACAGCCCCCGAGGCGAGCCCGCCTGGAGCGTGCTCCGAGCGCGAAAACAGGGCGCTCCGGGGTCGCCCAGTTGCCAGCCCACCCTACCGGATCTAAGCGAGTCCCCATGAGTCCTCGTAGAAGGCCGCGTGCTGCTCGCTCTCTCGTCGCCGTGCTCGGCGGCCTGGCTCTCCTCACGGCGGCGGGGTGTAAGAAGGGTGACGCCGCCAAGTGCGAGCAAGCGACCGCGACGATCCGCCAGGCGCTCCAGTCGGGAGACGTCGCGTCGGCGCGCACGTGGCGCGAGTACGCCTACAAGCAGTGTGACGACGGCAGCCAGCTCTCGGCGCTCGACCAGGAGATCGTCGCCAAGGAGGGAGAGCTCCAGAAGGCGAAGGCCGCCGCCGACGCGACCAAGACCCAGTCCAATCAGCTCATCGGGCTCTTCGTCGGGTGGGCGGCCGATCACAAGGGCTCGCTCGACACGGCAGGCAACACGGTGAGCTGCGACCCCGAGGAGAAGAGCGCGACGCCGGCGCCTGCTGGCGAGAAGCCTCGGCGCTGGTGCACCCGTACGCGCGCGGCGTCGAGCTTCACGCTGACCGCGCGCTATCGCGACGAGCAGCGCGCCGCGGTCCGCTTCTCGACCGTCGCCCCCGCGCCGGTCACCTGCGACGCGCTCGGTCCGAACCGGGTGCTCGGCACGCCGGTGGGCAGGTCGTATTGCGAGATCACCGGCGGACGGCTCCAGGGCATGCAGGCGCTCATCAGCGCTCGCCCGGACGGCACCCATGTAGACGTCTTCTCGCCCGAATACCTCGCGAAGGATCCGTCGCTCGCCGCCTATACGAAGTGACGGCGCTCGCCCTCGGCTCGACAGAGCCCCTCCTCGACTACATCCTGTGAGCCCGTGAACGGGCCGCCGCTCCCCGCGCGACCGCCTTCCGGGCGACGCAAGCTCGTGGCGCTGCTCGCGCCCGTCGTCGGCTTCGCGATGGCGACCTTCGTCGGGGCGGCCTTCGTGCCCGTGCTGCTCGTGCACTCGCCGCTCGGGTTGATCGCGTTGAACCCGGCTTATCCGCACCTGGTCCTCGTCTCGAATCGACTCGAGACCTTGCCCTTCTTCGCGGTGGCGGCGCTCCGCCTGTTCGCGGCGGACCCTTTCTACTTCTTGATCGGGCGCGAGTACGGTGAGAGCGCGGTCGAGTGGATCGAGCGGCGCTCCGGGTTCGCCGGCCGCATGACCCGCGGCATCGAGCGGCTCTTCGCCCGCGCGGGGCCGGCGGTGCTCTTTCTCATCCCGGGCGGCGTGGTGTGCGTGCTCGCCGGAGCCTCCCGCATGCGCGTGCGCACCTTCCTGGTGACGAACCTCGCCGGCACCACCACCGCGCTGACCTTGATCCGCGTGTTCGGGCACGCGTTCGCCGATCCCATCGAGCTACTACGCGACTTCGTCCAGGCAAACCTCTTGGTGCTGACCGTGCTCTCGGTGATCCTGGTCGCGACGAGCACGATCGTTCGCCGGCGCCGGGCGCGTCACCGCCGCGGTCAGAGCTCGATCGTCGAGACTCGAAATCCTCGCTGAGCGTGGTACCGAGGCGGGCCTGTCGGGGCGGCGCGGCCGGCGGCGCGGGCCGCCGGCGCGGGTCCCGAGACTCGAAGGGTCGCTGAAGCATCGGCAAATCGCCCGAGGCTTGCCCATGGGAGAGCGCCCGCCTAGCATGGCCGCTCTCGTGATCGGGCAGACGATAGACGGCCGGTATCAGGTCATCCGCTTGCTTGGCGAAGGCGGCATGGGCGCGGTGTATGAGGCCGTTCACACCGGGACCGGCCGCCGCGTCGCGGTCAAGGTCATAGTCAGCGACGACCTCGCGAAAAATTACGAGGTGGTGGGCCGCTTCCAGCGTGAAGCGAAGGCGGCAGGCTCGATCGACACGCAGCACATCGTCCAAGTGCTCGACACCGGGATGGACCAGTCGACCGGTCTGCCCTTCATGGTGATGGAGTTCCTGTCGGGCGAGGACATCCAGCAGCAGGTTCAGCGCCTCGGCCCGATGTCTCCCGAGCTCGCGCTGCGGGTCGTCGCGCAGGCCTGCATCGGCCTGCAGAAGGCACACGATGCGGGCGTCGTGCACCGCGACATCAAGCCCGCGAACCTCTACCTCGCGCGCCGTGACGAGGGGAAGATCATCGTCAAGCTCCTCGACTTCGGGATCGCCAAGGTCAAGATGGATCAGGCGCTCGCCGAGCAGAACCAAGGCCTGACCCGCACGGGCAGCATGCTCGGCTCGCCGCTCTACATGTCACCGGAGCAGGCGAAGGGCCTGAAATCCATCGACCACCGCACCGATATCTGGTCGCTCGGCGCGGTGCTCTATGAGTGTCTGAGCGCGACGACGCCTCACGGGCACCTCGACACCCTGGGCCAGCTCATCCTCGCGATCTGCTCGGAGCCTCCGCCGTCCATTCAGGATCGGGCTCCGTGGGTTCCCCCGGAGATCGCGGCGATCGTGCACGGCGCGCTCACGCTAGACGTAAACGAGCGCTTCCAGACCTCGCAGGCGATGTTCGACGCGATAAGGCCGCTCCTGCCGAACGGTCACGAGCTCGACGAGAGCATGTTCGCGCCGCTCAGCCCGGCGTACCGCGCGTACGTCGCGCCGCGGCTCGCGCTCTCGGTCGGCGGCGCGCACTTGAAGACGACCGGGGTCTCCGCGACGACGAGCCACGGCGGCACGACCCATGGGCTCGCGAACACCCTGAACCCGAAGCCCTCTCGCGCGGCTCCGATCCTGCTCGGGATGGGGGCCGTCGGGGTCGCGGCCGGGGTGGCGTTCTTCGCGCTCCGCCCGAAGCCCGAGCCTCCGCCTCCTCCGCCCGTCGCTGCGCTCCCCGCGCCGACCCCGACGCCCACGCCCACGCCCGTCGCGCCGCCGTCGGCCGCGGCCCCCGTGCTCAAGACCGTGAAGCTCACCATCTCGCCGCCGAGCGCGACCGTGACGATCGATGGCGCAGACGCCAAGGTCACCGACGGCACCGCCGAGGTCACCGGGACGCTCGGCAGCGTGCATCGCGTCGAGGTCTCGCTGAACGGGCGAACCACGGAGGGGGAGGTCGTGGTCACCGAGGCCGGGGCAATCCCCGCGAAGATCACGGTGGGAGTCGCGGTTCCGAAGCCCGTGAAGCCGGCCGCCAGCGCCGGTCCGGCCGGCCCGGCTCCGACCGGAGGCAAGCCCGCTGCGGCCCCCACGGCCAAGCCGAAGCCGCCCACCCAGCTCGACACGAAGTTCGCGTAGGCTCTCCCGCTGGGACTGCCAGATTGCCGCGTGGTCGAGGATCCATGAATCGTCTACTCATCGCCGTGGGCTCCTTGCTGGTGTCGCTCGCCTCGGGCGTCGCGCTGGCGCAACCCGCTGACGCTCCGCCCGCCCCGCCCGCCCCGTCCGCGCCGCCGGCGACCGAGACCGATACGAAGGCCCAGGCACGCGCGCACTTCGAGAAGGCGATCTCGCTCTTCGAAGAGGAGGCCTGGGACGCTGCGCTCGTGGAATTTCAGCGATCGCGCGAGCTCTATCCGACGCGCGCGGCGACCAAGAACGCCGCGCTCTGCTTGCGGAAGCTCCATCGCTTCGATGAGGCGCTCGACATGTTCGAGACGCTGCTCAAGTCCTTTCCGGACCTTCCGGCCGATGACCGCGCGCTCGCCGAGCGCGAAATCAAGGCGCTCTCCTCGCTGGTAGGGACGCTCGGGCTCACCGGTGGCGAGGCCGGCGCGAGCGTGGTCGTGGATGGCCGCGTGCGCGGCACGCTGCCGAGCGCGCCGGTCCGAGTGCCTGCCGGCACTCACTTCGTTCGTGTCACCAAGGAGGGTTTCCTCCCCTTCGAGGTTCAAGCGGAGGTGGTCGGCGGTCAGTCGACTGCGGTCGCGGTGACGATGCGTGCGCTGACGCAGGGGGGCCGGCTGAAGGTCACCGAGGAGTCCGGCAAGATCGTCGACGTCGTGGTCGACGGCGAGGTCGTCGGGAAGACGCCGTGGGCCGGGACGCTGCCGGTCGGCGATCACGTGGTGTTTCTGCGGGGGGAAGGGAACATCGGGACTCAGCCGGCGTCCGCACCGGTCCGGCTGAACCAAGTGACGCCTCTGATGCTCGCGGTCGAGGCGCTCGACGCAGTGCTCCGGGTCGAGCCGGCCCCGGCGAGCGCGAACGTCGCCATCGACGGCGTCGTCGTGGGGCGCGGCGTCTGGGAAGGGAAGCTCCGTGCCGGCGCGCACAAGATCGAGGTCGCCGAGGAGGGGTTCCTGCCCTCATCGAAGCAGGTGGTGCTCACTCGCGACAAGCGCCAGGTCCTCGCCCTACCGCTCGAGCGCGATCCGGACTCGGCGCTCTGGCGCGCCAAGAATCCGGCGCGCTTCATCTTCGAGCTGGATGGGGCCGGGATCTTTGCGCCCTTGCTGGGAGGCGACATCGTGACGCGCTGCTCGGGTAGCTGCGCGAAGTCGCCCGGGATCGGGTTCGCGGCGATCGGTCACGCCGGATATCAGTTTGGCTCCGGGCTCGGGTTCTCCGTGGACGCCGGTTATCTGATGCTGGGAAAGACGATCACTGGACGCGACCTCATGCTTCAGCCCCAGGGGTTCGCGCCCGTCAGGTCGACCGCCGACGACACCCTGAAGCTGAGCGGAGTCCTCTTGGGAGCCTCGGCGCAGCTTCATCGCGGCGAGCGGTTTCCGTTGACCTTCCGGCTCGGAGTCGGCGCGATGCTGGGTACCGCTCGCTACCAGCGGACGGGCACCGCGCAGATCGAAGACCGCTATAACGAGAAGGTGACCCCTCCCCGGCTCATCCCCGCGCATCGTTACAGCTTCACCTCGAGCGGCACCACCAGCCCGAAGTATCTCTACGCGGCGCCCGAGGTGCGAGTCGGCCTCAAGCTCGCCGAGCGCTTGGAGCTCGGGATCGGGGTCCAGGCGCTCGTCCTCTTCGCGATCTCACAGCCGAAGACGAAGGGGCGCGGCATCCCGATAGATCCCGGCGCGCTTGGAAAGATGGATCTCATGACCGAGGAGCAGCTCACGGGCAACACGGTCGTTCTCCTCGCGCCGAACCTCGGCCTGCGCTACGAGCTCTGAGGCTCCGGCGGGCGAGCGGCGCCGCGCGTTCGAGCGCCGTGCGTTCGAGCAGAATTCCATCTACCCTGCGGGCGTGAGGCAGGGTTCGAGATACCTGGTCGGCGTGCTCGCCATGGGGCATGCCGTAGGCTGCGGCGACCCGCGCGAGCGGCTCGAGAAGCCGACGCCTCCCGACATGAGCGACCTCGTCGCGGTCTATCAGAGCCCGAGCGGCCGCTTCGAGCCCGCCACGGCCGAGGCCATGCTGGCGGACTTCGAGCGGCTCGCGGCCGAGCTCGAGAAGACGGGCCTCGACACCGCCGTCCTCGCTCCGCTCGGCGCCGCGCTCGACGAGACGCTGAGCGCGGCGCAGACACCGAGCGAAACCGACGGAGCTCGCCCTCGACCGGACCTCGACGCCGACGGTACGCTCTCGCTCCGGAGGATCTGCGCCGGGTGGGGCGCGGAGCCGAGGCCGGACCAGGCGAACGGGGCGCTGTCCTTGCGGGTCAACTTCTCCGAGGCGGGTCTGGACCCGGTCATCTGGGGAGATGCATCGAGCTGCAAGTACCTGGTGGGTGGCGCGTCGCGCCTGCTCCTCGCCTCCGGGAGCGGGCGCGTCGGAGATGTTCGCTTGTGGATCGGTCGGTCGGCGACGTTCGCCAATTTCATGACGCAGGTCATCGTGATGGACGTGGACCTGACGGTCGAGATCGACGGCGTTCGCGCGGCGCTGCGAGCCGATTTCCAGTGGGATCCGGCGCGCCGCTCTCCGAGCTTCGCCGTCGAATCCACGGGAGGGAAGGTGATCGTCTCGCGGGGCTCCACGGGCGCTCTCCGCGTGTCGGCGAAGAACGGGACGTTCGATTGCGAGCTGGCGACTTTGCGATGCACCGCGGACACCGGCGACTCGTCCTCGTTCTAGCCGCGGCCGTGGCCCTCGCGGCGGTGTCGAGCACGGCGCCTGCACGCGCCTACCACGACGACGGCGAGCAGCTCACCGACGGCACGGCCTACACGCTTCACGCGCGAGACCTTCGGCTCGGGCCGTTCAAGGTTCAATACGGCGTGTTCGACGCGCTCACCGTTGGAACCTACGTGGCGCCGTGGGTCATTCGCATGCCGAACCTGCACGTGAAGTGGCGCTACCTCCACCAGGGGCCGTGGACGGCCGCGGTGCAGGTTGGCTCGTATCGGCTCGACGTGTCCGAGCTGAAGCTCCTGAACGATCATCCGGGCGATGCCGTCATCACCGCGGGCACCTTCGAGCCGAGCCTCTCGGTTCGCTCGAGCGAAGACTTCACGCTCAGCGTGAGCTTACCCTACACGGTCGTACGCGCCGAGGGGAGCCTCGACACGGAGGCGTTCGAGGGAGCGCTCAGCGCCGCCGTCGACAACTTCCAGGCTACCCTGGCGCTCGAGTATCGGATCAGCCGGACCACGGCGCTGCTCCTCCGCTCGCGCTACCTGGTATTTCAGCTGGCACGCGCCGACGGCCGCGTCGTGCTACGTCCCGACGACTACACGACCATCGACGTGAGCGCGGCCGCCACGAGCTCGGCGCTCGATTTCAAGGGGGCGTGGTCCGCGGTCGCCGGCGTCGCCTTCTCGTTCGACTCGTTCAACCTGGAGCTCGGGGCCGGGTACGGCAACTGGAACGTCGCGCCGTTCAACTTCGTGCTGCCGGGCAAGATGGTGATCCCGGAGCTCGAGCTCTATTGGGTGTTCTGAGCGAGCGCGCCGAGCCTCGCTGGGTATCGGCGCTCAGCTCCAGGCGATGACGCCCGACAGCGCGAGCTCGAGCGGCTCCGGAGTGCCGCTCGCCAGGAGCGCATTCGAGTCGCGGGAGCGCGCCCACGGCTGCCGGCTGACCGTGACGTGGAGGGTTCCGCCGTCCCATGGTCTGGTGCGAAGCCCTCCCTGCTCGATGAGCAGGGCCTGGACGCGCGCATCGGCCGCGTGCCCGATCGCGCGGAGCTCGACGATGTCTCCCGGCGAGCCTCCGCCCGGGACCCACGCCGGCGTAAAATCGGCGGGGTCTACCTGAAACGCCAAGGTGACGTGGTCCCCGCGCAGCTCCGGATGGCGCGCGAGCGCTCGCACGGCACGGACACTCGCGGCGTCGAGCACCACGTACAGGTTAGCCATCGAGCGCTGCGCGAAGGCGCCGGCGGGCCGCGTGGTAACGGGCGAGCCGCTCGAGGTCGCGCTCTCCGACCTCGGCGAGACGGCGAACGTCGAGGTTGTCCTCGAGGTCCAGGAGCTTCACGCGTACCGCGAGCGGATCCTCGAGCACGCGGCCGATGAACTCCTGGTACGTCTCCCCCGCGCGGCGGGTGAGGTGCTCGACCGCGCGGAGGACCTCCTCCGGAAAGCCCTCATCACGCAGCTCGGCGAGCGTCCACCGGGAGTCTTCGATGACGTCGTGGAGCACCGCCGCCATGCGCTCCGCCGGCGAGCTCGCGCGGAGCATCAATCGGAGCGGGTGATCGATGTAAGGCTCACCGGCCTGATCGAACTGACCTTGGTGCGCGAGCGCCGCGATGGCGACGGCGCGGCCGGGAAGCCACGACTCGATGTACTCGAGGAGCGCGCGCGTCGCCTCGTCGTAGGCTGCCAGCATCGAGCGAGAGACGACCGGCGCGTACAGCTCGCGCAAGGTCGCGAGCATGGGGGCATACTGGCCCGGGCGCGTGTTCAGCTCGAGCAAGAGCTGGCGGCCAGAGCGCTCCGACTCGACGAGCCCGAGTAGGTTGTCGAGCTTGTCCGCGCAGCTCACGACGCGGGCGCGCCGCGCGCTCTCGTCGTCTCTGCCGAGCCCGAGCAGGTAGTCGCGAAAGCGATCGAGCTTCGGGCGCTTGACCCCTCGGTCATCGCGCTTGCGCTCGGTGAGCAGCTCGACCGTGGCCACCACCGGCTCCGGGAAGCTCGCGCGTAGCGCGGCCGCGCTGTCCGGCTGATCCTCCAGCGCGTCGTGGAGGTAAGCCGTCGCCAGCGTGAGCTCGTCGCCGTGCCCGTGCTCGGCGACCCGCCGCGCGACCGACTCGAGGTGTGAGAAGTAAGGGACAGTCGGGTCGCCCTTTCTGACTTGCCCCGCGTGAGCCTCGCGAGCGAACTCGCTCGCGCGCCGAACCAGCTCCGAGTCGAGCGACATGGCTCGACAGTATACCCGCTACCTCGTCATTCGGCCCGGGGTGAACGGGCGGCGGCGCGGGTCAGGAACTGCTCGAAGAGGTATTGGTTCGAGCCGATCGGCTGCTTGCCGTAGGAGTAGGGCCGCGGGATGCCCCGCTTGTACATGCAGGTGACCGCGTCTCCGTAGGCGCTCGCGGCTTCCTTGATCCGCTCGCGCGTCACCATCGCCGGAAGGCGCTCGAGGACGCCGGCGAGGCTCGGGCAGGGGCCGGCCGGCTCCGGTAGCTCCGGTCTCGCGACGGTTGGCGGGCAGCACCGCGCCCGCACCACCGCCGTGGTCGCCATCTCGAACCAGCCGAGCCCGGACCACTCACGCATGCCGGGCGTGACCTTGCCGGCGCCGGCGACCACGACGCGCCGGTAGAACTGAGAGTTGATTCCGCGAAAGTCCTTGTCTTGGCAGAGAAAGTCGAAGTTCTCCTCGCCGCTGAAGGTTCCCGGTAGGAAATAGGACGCCACGCACGCGCCGAGGGGCTGCGCGGCGTCCGGCGCGCGCTCGGTTCCGCCGCTGCTCGAGGCTGCCGGCGCCACCGCCGACGCGGGCGCGCGGGGCCCCGAGCCGCTCGTGTGCCCATTTCCCTCACGGTGGTCGCCGCCGCCCGAGGGGCTCGCGCTCGTGGGCGGCGCGGCCGGACTCGCGCTCGTGCCAGCAGGAGGGAGCGTCGTCCCTGGCGCGCGCATCGAGTAGACCGCCGCCGCGCCTCCAACCAACACTAGAGCGAGCGCCGCCAGGACTCCCGAGCGCCCGCGCGCGCGAGGCGCTTTGCTCTCCAGGCCCGGCGGCACCGGCGGAGTGACCGAGGCCGCGCGCGCGGGAGGCTCCGGAAATCCGGCGCTCGCGGGCTCCGAAGGCGGCGCCAGCGAGGGCGTCCGCTCCACGCGGGGAGCCGGCTCGCTCATCGAGGAAGCGCCGGCATGGTCCGACGTCGGCTCGGCCGCGGCGGCCCCCGCGAGGAGCGTCGAGATTTCCGCTCCGAGCACCTGGGTGGGCCCCTCGAGCTCCTCGTGGTCGCCGAGCAGGGTCGACAGCGCGTCGGTCTCTTCGCTGGACAGCGGCGGCGCCGACGGCGCCGGAGGCTCGGGGGGCGCTGCGAGTGAAGGCGACTCGGGTGAGGGCGGCGCGGCCGGCGTCGGGAGCGTGTCGCGGGGAGGTGGTGGCGCGACGGTCGAGCCGGCGCGATTGGCCTGCTCGATGATCGCCGCGAGCACCGCAGAGCTCGTGACCGTGGTCTTCTCGTCGTCGTCGTCCCAATCGGTCGACGCGTCGACCGCGCTCTGGACTGGCGTGTCGAGCGATGGGACCGATACCTGACTTTTCCTACCGCTTCGCTGCCAGTCGTCCAGCTCGTCGCGGAGGGCCTCGACCGTGACGATGCGTCGCGACGGCTCGGGAGCGAGCGCGCGAGCCATGAGGTCCCTGAGCAGCTCGTCATCGAGCCCGAAGCTCGCGAGCGGCAGCGGACCGGCCTCCATGTTCGCGATCAGCTCTTCTCGCGTCGTGCCCGAGAACACCGGCGCACCCGTGAGCGCGGTGTAGAGGACGCCCGCGAGCGCCCAGGTGTCGTCCGCAGCGCTCGGGCCCCCTCCACGGAGCCGCTCGGGCGCGCAGTACGGGCCGTTCGGAGCGGTGAGCAGCTGCGTGAGCACCGGCGCGATGCGGCCGCCGCGCGGCTCGACCATCACGCCACGGGGCGAGATGGCGCCGTGCAACCCACCGTGCGCGTGCAGCGCTCCGACCGCTTCCGCGAGCCCATACACCCACCCGACCGCCTCCTCGCTCTCGATGGCCGCGTCTTTCAGCCGTGCCTGCAGCGTCTTTCCCGCGACGAACTCCGCGATGGCCACCGCCGCTGCCTGGATGGGCGCGCCCTCCCACGGGAGCTCGCTCGGAGCCGGGTTCGGTACGAGCGCGAGCAGCGACGCGAGATGAGGATGCTCGAAGCCAACCACCCGATCGAGCCCCGCGAGGCGCGACGCGCCGAGCGCCGACGCGACGACCGGCTTACCTGACTGCGTGTCGGTTGCGAGCCAGATCGCCGACTTCGAGGTGACCTGGATCGTCTTGGAGAACCGATAACGCCCTGCGAGCGGACTGGTGGGCGTGTGCATCGGGCCCATGCTCGCCTCAATTCATTCCGATGGGAAGATGCTCTATGCGGATTGGGCTCCGCGCTCCCGAGCGCGGCCGAGCCCGAGACGCGGAGCGCGATTGCCGCCCCGAGCGGCGCGCCTGGCAGGCCTCCGACTCAGGGCGAGGCTGTCAGCGCCGCGGCGTAGCTCTCGCCGTCGAGCATCACGTAGCGCCCTCGCTTGGGATCGAGCCAGAACGTCCGGCCGTCCACCACGATGCCTTGGTCACGGAGCGGCGCCTTCAAGAGCCGGTACCCGTCGGTCATCGGGATGCGCTCCACCACGCGGACGAAGCTCGGTCGAGCCCGCTCCGGTCGCAGCGCATCGAGGTCGAGCCGCGCGCCAGGGCGGAGCACCACGGCCGCCACCGGCTCCTCGTGGTGAGCGCCCGGCAACCGGACCCCGTAAGCGATCGCGAGCGCGACCGCCGGCAGCTCGTGGAGCGCCTCCTCGAGCGGCCGCGTCGGCATCACGCCTCGAGCGGCGCGGATGAGATCGCGCAGCCGATCGACGAACCAGTAGTCGCCATCCGCGTCGCGACGAAGAAAATCCTTGGTGACGAACCAGGCGTCGCCCGAGCTGAAGACGCTCCGGCGGATGCGCGCCGCATCGCTCCCCATCAGGCGCTCGCCGGACTCGAGCGCGCCCGGAGGCGCGACCTGCGCGATGAGCACGCCGGCCTCGTCGTTGGCCGCGCGAATGAACCGACCGAGCGAGTCTCGTCGGAAGTCATCGAGCTCGAAGTCGTACTCGACGAGCTCGAGCTCGGTGCTGCCCGGGAGCGGGCGGCCGAGCGCGCCGATCTTCTCGCCCGCTGCGTTCGCGAGCACCAGGTTCACCTCCGTCGACGCGTAGAACTCGAGCACGCCGACGCCGCGGAACCGCTCGAGCACCTGACGCCAGACGTCTGGCTTGATGCCGCTGCCAGCGAACAGCCGGAGCGGCGTGTCACGCTCGCCGGCGATCGGCGGCGCGTCGACCAGCTCGCGGCAGAGCTCGCCGGCGTAATAGACCACGGTCGCGCCGTAGCGGTGGACCTCGTCCCAGAACACCTGCGGGTCGAAGCGCGTCGCGAGCGCGAGGCGCGTGCCGCCCACCAGCGCGGAGCCGACCGACACCAGGAGCCCCGCCGGGTGGTGCAAAGGGAGGCAGGCATATACGGTGTCCTTCGGGGTGAGGGTGCAGGCGGCCGCCGCCCCGTAAGCCGAGAAGGCCCAGCGGCGGTTGGTGATGCGCGCGGCGCGATCCCGCGCGGGGGTGTCTCCGGCGGTGATCATGATCAGCGCGACGTCCGCCGCGCGGCCCGGGTTCGGTCGATACCACTCGGGGAGCGCCACCGCGTCCGGATCGATCGACTCCATGTCGACCACGCCGGGCGGCACCCCGCGCTCGGAGCCGCCGCCGAGCACCAGCACCGTCCCGGGGAACACCCCATGCGCGCGCGCTGCGTGGTCGGGGTCGGCGACGAGCAGCGCGAGCTCGTCCATGTGGAGCGCCCGCCCGAGCGTCGCGTCGTCGACGTGCGGGCTGGTCAGCACCGCGATCGCGCCGATGCGGTTCAGGGCCGTTACCACGGTGAGGTAGCTCGGCCGCCCCTCCATCACCACGCCCACGTGATCGCCCGCGCGCACCCCGCAGTGGATGAGCCCACGCACCACGTTGTCGACGCGGTGATCGGCGACTTTGTACGAGAACGCGCGCCCCTTCCAGATGAAGAAGGTCTGCTCGGGGATCTCGCGCGCCTGCCGCGCGAGCTCGAGCCCGAAGCTCGTGCGCGTCTCGTCCTCCATCTTCCCGAGCTGGTTCAAGCGCGGGAGCTGGAAGCGGAGGTGATCGAGCGCGTCCCCGGCGTCCTCGATCAGGTGCGCGAGTCGCTTCCACGCGGACTCGATGGTGCCGCGCGCCGCGTCATAGAAGAGCTCGATGTCGAGCGGCTCCTCGAAGGCGAGGTCCTCGATCTCCGCGAGCGCTTCCGGTTCGTCGTCTCCGCGCTCCTCACTGGCGAAGCGGGGAGGCTTCGCGCCACCCGCGTCGCGCCAGCGCAGCCACTCGATGACCGCCGGCCACGTCTCCCGACTCGCGGTCGAGCCGACCACCAGCCCGAAATGACCGGCCGGGACGGTGAGCTCGCTGAGCTCGGCGCTCGGCGCCGCGCGCCCGATCGCGCGCACCGCGTCGGGGCGCGCGATCTCGTCGCGGGAGCCCACGAAACAGAGCACGGGGCAGCGGATGTCGGCGAGCGTGACCGTCCGCCCGTCGATCACGAACCCGCCGCTCAGCATGCGGTTGTGGACGATGAACTCGTCGATGAACTGACGAAGCGCGGGCCCTGGCCAGGCGACGAAGCCCTCGCCCGCGAGGAAGCGCCGCCGCGTCTCCCGCTTCTCGAGCGCGCTCCGGTCGTGCAGCTTCTTCACGAAGTCGAAGAGCTGTGAAATCTCCTTCTTCGGGCTGAGCAGCTTGAAGCCGGTGCTCGTGAGGACGCCCGGGAGGCCTTCCATCCGCTCGAGCGGCGCCTCGATCATGGGGCGCACCGCGCGGATCACCCGCGCGGTGAGCTCGGCGCCGAGCGCGGGGACGTTCCGGTGGATGTCGACCGGGCTGCCGAAGGTGATGATCGAGGCGATGCCCTCCGACCGCTGAAACGCGGCCGCCTGATAGGCGAACATGCCACCTTGCGAGTACCCGGCGAGGTGCACGTCGCGCCCCGCCAGCTCGCGCACTCGACCGACCGCGTCCGCCACCGCGCGGACGTGATCGTCGAGGGTGCGCTGCATCCCGCCCTCCTCCCGCTCCGGCGCGCCGAAATCGACCACCCACGCATCCACGCCGGCCACGCCGAGCTGCGCCACCGCCGACAGCTCGGGAGCGACGTCGTAGATCTCCGCGGTGAGCATCAAGGGCGGGACGAGCACGAGCACCGGGGCGTGCGCGGCGGTGGTCGCGCCGGGCGCGACATAGTGGCGCAGCCGGTACATGTGGTCGCGATGCGCCACCTCATAGTGCGCGCCATCACGCACCGTGAGCCGGCCGAGCCGGATCACCTCGAGGGCGTTCTCGGCGCCGGCGCGCGCTCTCGCGAGGGGAGCCGCGACCCTGCGGCGCGCTCGCCCTCGCCCTCGTCTCCGGGCCCGTCTCGCTTCGCTCACGTCGCTCGTCTTATCCCCCTTGCCGGGCAGCATCAACTCCGAGCCGGGGGTCGGTGCGGCGCGGAATCCAGCGGTAAGGTGCCTACCAAATGGTAGGTAATCCGAGAACCAAGGAAATAATAGCGCAAAAGTCAGCTGGGTTTGGAGCGAGCTCACTTACCATCTGGTAGGTGGGCTCGCTCCGGCTCGGGCTCGCCCCGCGCGGGTCCCGGCGCCTCCGCCCGCGCTTCGCCGTCGCTTGCTTCGGGCTCGCGCTCCGGCGCGGGCGACGGCCCGCCGGCGAGCACGGGTTCGAGCGCGCCGCCCGCGAGCGCGCCGGTTTCGGTCGCGGCGAGGGTCACCAGCATGACCGCGATGGTCAGGAACAAGAGCGCGGTCGCCAGGTAGAAATGGAGCCCGAGGTCCTGCACGAGGGTCGTGCCGTACTGCGCGGCGCACATGCCGAGCATGACGGTCCAGAGCGCTGCGTCTCGCCTCGCGAGCGGCCAGGCCTCGCCCCGCCGCTCGAGCACGACCAGCGGGAACAGAAACACGAGGTGGCTATAGTAGTTTGCCGGGTTGAAGAGCACCGGCACCAGCGGCAGCGCGAGGATCGCGGCCTGGTGGAGCGGCCGGCGGCGCGCGGCGGCGATGACGAGCACGATGGCCGCGACGATGCCGGCGACGAAGACCGGCATCCGCTCGCGGAGCACGCGCCCCTGGATGCCCTCGGAGCCGGCGACCAGGCCGCGCAGGCTGACGTGGTTCACGTGCGGGCTCGAGTCCAGCATCTGGACCTTGTGGAGCCAGCCCGTCCACGCGCTCGGTGTGAACAGGATCGACGAGACGACCAGCATACCGAGCCCCACCGCGAGCGCGCCGACTGCGACCTCGAGGGTCGCTCGGTGCTGCCGCGTGAGCTCGGACCACTTCGGCAGCTTGCGGCGGCGGATGGTCTCCGCGCCGAGCCAGCCGAGCGCCGGGATCGCGACCCCGACCAGCGCCACGATCGGGAACGCGCGCATCAGGGCCGAGAGCCCGAGCAGCGCGCCCGCCAGCTTGAAGCGCCGCACCTTGAGCGCGCACGCTCCGAGCGCGAGGTACGCCATCCAGTCGTGGCGCAGCGTGGCGCCGAACCAGTCGGTGCCGAACATGTAGAAATCGTTCGCGCCGAAGATGACCAAGGAGACGAGCATCGTGCGCGCGCCGAACGTGCGGAAGATCGCGAAGAACGCGAGCCCGAGCAGGAGCGGATCGAGCATTCCAGTGATGAGCAAGGTCTGGTTCGACGCGTGCGTGAAGGCGAACAGCACGTGCGCGATGGCGAACCACGCCGGGGTGGCGTTACCGCCGTGGTCGCTCATGCTGCCGAGATAGTCGCGGGTGCCCATGGTGAGCCGGAAGTAGCGCATGTCGGCCACGAACTCGCGCCATCGCGCCGGGCTGAAGCGTGCCTTCACCTCCGCGATGCGCGGCGCCACGTCGCGCACGCGCACCATGGCGTGCGTCCTGAGATCGCGGAGCGCCACGTTGCCAAGTGACGTGACGCTCTGCTTCGGGTCGTCGTCGATGTATGCGGCCACGCTCGCTTCGTAGAGGCCGTCGAAGCGGAGCTCGCGGAAGTACTTCGCCACCGGGTAGTAGACCCGCATGTCGAAGTTGTGCACGTAGCCGGGGGCGCCGTGCTCGTGGTCGTAGAATTGTGCGCGCCCGAGGTTGGCGAAGGAGGCCGCCGCCAGCGCGCCGCACACCGCGAGCGTGCCGAGCACCGCGTGGCGGCTCGCCGGCCACGCCGGCGACGCGAGCGCCTCGCGTAGGATCGCCACCGCGGCCACCGCCGCTGCCACGCCGCGGACCAGCGAGACCTCGCGCGGCTCGACGGGCCAAGCCAGGGCGAGCGTCTGCAGCCACTGCACCGCGCCGGCGATGGGCAGCCCGGCGAGCAGCAGCGTCCACCACCAGCCGCTCTTGCCGGGCGCGAGCAGCGCAAAGAGCGCGAGCGTGAGCCCGAACACGAGCGTCGCGCTGCGAAGGAGCTCCGGCGAGGGTGCGCTGCTCACCACGCGGAAGCGCGGGGGAAATGGCGACGGCGCCTTCGAGTAGAGAGCGAGCTCGGTCACGCTGTAGCGACCGTCTCCGCCGCTGGCAGCGAGCCGCACGTAGCGCCCATGGCCGCCGAGGTTGGCCGCCCAGCGCGGCTGGAGCCCCGGGTCCGGCACCGGCTCCGCGGTCCACAGCCGGGTGAAGTGCGCCCCGTCGTCCGACACGCTCACCGTGTACGAGTCGTTGCCGTCTGCTTGGAGGTACGCGGCGTCGATGCCGGCGGCACGCCCGAGATCGTACTCGACGAACGCGCCCGAGCCGTTCAGGACCGTGGCGGGGGTCGACCGCCAGTCGTCGCCGCGCGCCACGACCTCGCCGTTGGTCAGCTTCTCCGCACCCTCGACCGCGACCGCGCGCGCGGGGCGCAGCCCGCCGAGCAGCTGGTCGGCGGCGCCTCCCGCGCGGTTCCTGCACGCGGAGAGCAGCAGCGTCGCGAGGAGCGCGACGAGCAAAGAGAGGCGAAGGATGGTCTTGGCGCCGCCCGGCGTCGATCTCATGGCGGGGAGGATATCCCGAATGATGGGGGGTCGATACGGCGCGAAAGCCGGCCAATTTTCGCTTCTGGCGCGACGCGGCGCCGCGCCGCCGGCCGCGCCGGACCGACCTCTATCCCTCGAGTCGCTCCGCGAGGTACTTCACGGCGAGCGGGTAGCGGTACTCGATGCCGCTGTGCGTCCCCTCGAAGAGCTCGAAGCAGACGTCGGGCGCCGAGGCTGCCGCGCACTCGCGGCGGAACGCCTCCGCGCCGAGGTCGAGGAACCATTGATCGCGCCGGCCGGCGTCGATGTAGATGGCGCGCATCGAGCGGAGCGCCTCGGCGTGGAACGGCGCCATGCGGACCGGATCGCGATCGAGCCAGCGCTCCCAGATGTCGAGCTTCATGCGCCCCGTTTCCGGATCGAAGGGCAGGTGGACGCTACCGTCGGGGTCGGCCGAATAGCACGCCGCCATGCCCCACACGTTCATGAGCACGTGATCGCTCGGTTTCGAGAGCGCCGGGCGCCCGCGGTGGTCGGCGAAGAAGCGCTCGAACGAGCCGCCGTAACCGTCGCGGAGCGCGCGCACGCATTCGCGGAAATCCGGCTCGTAGCAGACCTCGAAGAGCGCGTCGCCCGCGTGGGTGGCAAGCCCGCCGAAGAGATCCGGGCGGAGCATGGCGGTCACCATCGCGCCGTAGCCGCCGCTCGATTTCCCGGCCACCGCGCGGTGCTCGCGCGCCGCCAGGGAGCGAAAGCGCGCATCGACGAAGGGGACCACCTCGCCCGTGAGGTACGAGTGGTAGCGACCGGTCGCCGGTGAGTCGAGGAACTGGCTGCCGCCGAGGCTCGTCCAGCAGTCGGGGAAGACGACGATGCACGGCGGCGCGCCGCCGCGCGCGAAGAGCTCGTCGAGGAGCTCGAGGAAGCTCCGGCGGAACGCCGACCGGTTCGCCCACATGTCCACCTGCCCGGTGAAGCCCTGGAGCTGGTAGATGACGGGGTAGCGCGCCGCGGGCGCGTCGTCGTAGCCAGGCGGCAGATAGACCCAGAGCGGGCGCTCGTGCGGATCGCCGAGGGCGTTGTCGCGGAGGAGCGCGCTGTCGAGCGTGAGGCGCTCGACGCGGCCCTTCATGTCGGTCGACCAGGGCAGCATGAGCGAGCCCTACCGGCGCCGCGCTCGAGCGGCAAGCCGTGGCGGCCGCGACTCGAGGCCTCGCGCGGCCTGGCCGGCGTGGCTCGGGTCGTCTAGGCTCTCGCGAGCGAGGAGCGCCCGATGACGATCCAGCTCGAGCTCGAGGAGGCTCACGAGGGGGCAAGCCGCCGCGCGGCCGCGCTCATCGCCGGCGCGCTCGGCGCGGGCGGCACGGCGGTGCTCGCCGGCGGCCGCACGCCCGAGCGCACCTTCCAGCTCCTCGGTGACGCGCCGCTTCCGTGGGGGAAGATCACGCTGGTTCCGTCGGACGAGCGCTGCCTGCCGGTCGGGCACGCGGAGCGCAACGACGCCATGATCGCGGCCATGCTCGGCGAGCTCGGCTATCGCCTGCACCGGTTCCCCGCCGAGCGCGGCGCCGAGGCCGCAGCCCGGGCGCTCGAGCCCGAGCTCGCGGCGCTCATGCCCTTCGACGTGGTCTTGCTCGGCCTCGGCGAGGACGGTCACACGGCGTCGCTCTTTCCCGGGCAGCGGAGCGTGGCGTTCGCGGACTCGCGGGTCGCCCCGGTGCATGGCGCGCCGAAGCCGCCGCCCGACCGAGTCACGCTCACGCTGCGCGCGCTCGAGAGCGCGCGGCTCGTCCTATTTCTGGTCACCGGCGCGGGCAAGCGCGAGCCGCTCGCCCGGCTGCTCGCGGGCGACGACATCCCCGCGGCGTGGATCCGCGCGGCGGACGTCCGGGTGATCGCGGATCGCGCGGCGCACCCGGGTTGACCCCTCCGCGCAGGGTTCGCGAGTCGGGGCCGCACCGGCGCAGCCGTTTCGCACAGTCCGGAGCCGCGCGATCATAGACGCGATTTCGGGCCAGCCGCGGCTCGTATCCACACCTTCTCCGCTCCCCTCGGCGACAGAAGTGCGCGCGTCGAGGGTCTCGTCGCGGTGACGTGATTGGAACGTGAGTTGCTACGCGGAGGGTGCCTGCCCGAGCGAGGCAGGGACCGGCATCGCCGGTGAGACGGAGGGAAATATGGCAACCATATCAGTTCACAAGGAAAACGGCGGGAAGCTCCCCACGGCGCCCGCCCAGGCGGTCGCGGCGGTGACGCCGCGCGCGTGGGAGCCGTTCCGCATGATGCGGGACCTGATGCGCTTCGATCCGTTCTCGGAGATGCTGCCCTCGTGGCAGACCGGCGAGCCCGCGCAGTTCATGCCGGCGTTCGAGGTCAAGGAGACGAAGGACGGCTTCGTGTTCGTCGCCGACATGCCTGGCGTAGACGTGAAGGATCTGGACATCAAGCTGTCCCACAACCGCCTCGCCGTGACCGGGCGGCGTGAAGCCGAGAAGGAAGAGAAGACCGACACCTACTACGCCTGCGAGCGCAGCTACGGGTCGTTCTCTCGGAGCTTCACCCTGCCGGAGGGGATCGACGCCGAGCAGATCACGGCGGACCTCAAGGATGGGGTCCTCACGCTCACCGTGCCGAAGCGGCCCGAGGCCAAGCCCAAGCAGATCGACGTGAAGGCAAGGTGAGCGACCGGGGTCGCGGAGCGGCGGCCTGCGCCTCGACGCGACCCGAGCTCGCGGGGGCCGCCGACTTCACGATGGGGGGGCGGCGACGCGAGCCGCTCGCGCGTGAGGGGACCACGGCTACCATGGCGCTCGAAGCTCTCGCGAACCTGGTCGACGCGCTCCACGCGCTCGCGATGATCGTGTGGGTGCTCGGTCTGCCGCTGCTCTTCTGGCATCGATACCCGAAGTGGAGCCGCGCGTACGTGGTCTACGCGCTCGCCTTCGTGGTGGTGACGCGGCTCTCGCACAGCGCGCTCGGCGAGTGCGTGCTCACCACCGGCGCGCGCGAGCTGCGTCATCGAGGCGGCACCGGGTTCGGCGACCACAGCTCCTTCATGGTCCGCCTGGTGAATGGGGTCGCGGGCCTGCGGTTCACCGAAGAGAGCGCGATCTTGGTGTGGGAGTGGTCGGTCTTCATGGTGAGCGCCGGGGTGCTCGTTCACTTCTACCTCGAGCGCCGCCGGCGCCAGCGCGAGGGGCGCGCCTGATCCACGCGCCCGGGCGGCGCGGAGCGTCGCGGCGCACGGTCACGCGGCGTGGTCGCTCCCTCGGCTCGGCGAGCGGCCGCTCGCGTAGCGCTTGCGCTTGCGCCAGAGCGTCGAGTCGTCGATGCCGAGGAGCTCGGCCGCGCCGTCGAAGGTCCGGCTGCGCGCGAGGATCCGCTCGATGTGCGTGCGCTCGATCTCTTCCAGGGTGAAGTCGCCGCCGAGATAGGGGAGCGCGCGGCTCGTCGAGTGGAGCCTGCTCGATAGCGCGCTCGCGTGGATGAGGCCGGCCCCGGTCATGGTGAGCGCGCGCTCGAGCTCGCCGCGGAGCTCCGGCAAATTTCCGGGCCAGTCGTAGCCCGCGAGCGCGGCTCGTGCGCTCTCGTCGAGCTCGGGCGCCGGTCGCTCCGCACGGCCCGCGAGCTCGCCGAGCATGCGCACGGCGAGGGGCAGAATGTCCTCCGGCCGCTCGCGCAGCGGGGGCACGTCGAGGGTGAGCACCGACAGACGACGGAGCAACTCGGCGTCGAAGGGGGCCGCGGTCGAGCCCGAGAGCCCAGCGCTCGTCGAGGCGATCAAGCGAGCCGCGTCGCGCGAGCCCGCGTCGTCCGGGTCGAGCGCTCGCGAGAGACGCCGCTGGACGTCGGCGGGGAGCTCGCTCACCTCGTCGAGGTACAGGGTGGCGCCCTTGGCTCGGTCGAGCCGCGCGGGTACCACGGTCGTGAGCTCGCGCGCGGTGAGCTCCGCGCAGCGCACGACCTCGAACCGGAGCGCGGCCCGAGCGCCGCGCGCGTGCGCGAGGCGGGCCAGCGCCTCCCGCCCGGAGCCGCGCTCACCACGGAGCAGGAGCGGCGCATCGGAGCCAGCCGCCTTGAGCACCGCGCTCGCCACCATGCGCATGGCCGGAGACCGCGCCACGAGCTCGTCGTCCTGCGGCGTGAAGGCGCGCGAGCGGTCGTCGATGAGGCGATCGACGTCCGCAAAGGGCGACGCGTGCGGGAGGCACGAGCGCGCGCCTCGCCGGCCGGCCTCGAGCGCCGCCGCGAGGTCAGACGGGCGAACCAGCGCGACCACCTCGAGCGCGTGGCACGAGGAGAGCAGCGTCGAGACGAGCTCGAAGCCGGCCGGGTCGCGGGAACGCACGCTGACGAACGCGACGTGATGCGGGGTCGCGGCGGCGGCGCGGAGCGCCGCTGCCGCGCTCGGGGCCACGGTCACCCGAAGGCCGAGCGCGATCAGGAAACCTGGAAGGTCTTGGGATTCGTGCTCCGGATCGAACACGAGGCACTGTGAGGGCGGTGAAGTCTTCATGGGATCCACGGCGCGCGGCGAGCGCGCGGTTCGAGTCGAGTGAGCGAGCGGGACCGTCGAACGATGACGCGGCCCCTCTCCCGTGGGCCGCGGCGCGGGCGCCGCGCGAACGCGGCACGCGGCCAGCCGACGACGTGACTTCGAGAGCCTGCGCGAGCGCCCGACGGAGGACGCGAGTGAGCCTCGGCGCCGATCGACTAGCCGACCAGCCGGGTGCTCGGAGGAGCGCGCGCGCTCGGGGGGAGTGAGCGCGCTCCAGGCCGCGCGTGTGCGACCGGACCGAGCGGCAGGAGCGCCGACGGTTCGGCGGGCGGCGCGCCGGCGAGCCAAGGCGTCGGCTCGAGCGCGAGGTTCTGCGGGGCCTCCGGGACGTCCGGTGTCTCGTTCACCGACGGGGTGGCCGGCTGACACTCGCTGCCATCGTGGGCCGGGCTGGACAGCTCCGGCGACTCGACGAGCCTCCACTCCGAAGAAGCGAGCGGCGGGCTCCCGGCGAGCACCGCGAAGAGCGATGCCACCAGGACCGCGAGCTGGCGGCGGAGCGAGCAGGTCACCGGGAGGAGAGCTTGGTCCCGATTTCTCGTGACGGCAACGCCCCGGGCCCGCGGGCCGCGCCGCCGGCCGCGACGAACCGACATTTGCTCACACGAGGCCTGCGGCCGCGGGGCGGCTCCCCGGCGAGCCCGGGTCGTCCCAGTCTCGGATACCCTGGCGCGAGGAGTTGACGCTAAGCTTCCCGGTAGTCGCGTGCCGACCGGCCGAGCTCGCTCGCCCACGGCGCGGCCAGGATTCGGATGCAGTCGGTCTCTGCGATGGTGAGCTCGGACGAGAACGCGAGCGCGACGCTGCCGCGCGTGTGCCCGGCCTGCGGTCGGCGATACCCGGCGGACTTCAAGGTCTGTCCGCACGATGCGACCCCGCTCGACGACGCCGCCGGGGATGGGGACGACCCGCTCATCGGCGCGACCATCGGCGAGTCGTACCAGGTCGTGCGCGTGATCGGCGAGGGTGGCATGGGGCGCGTCTACGAGGCGCGCCACCTCCGGCTCCACAACAAGCGCTTCGCCATCAAGCTCCTGCATGACGAGTACGCGCGGCAGCCCGAGGTCGTCGCGCGTTTTCAGCGCGAGGCGGAGTCGGCGAGCGCGATCGGTCACCCGAACATCGTCGGCGTCTATGACGTCCATCGGTTGCCCGACGGCCGCCCCTACATCGTCGGGGAGTTTCTGGATGGTGAGGAGCTCGGCGCGCTGCTCGATCGCGTCGGGCGCCTCGACGCGCCAGCGGCGGTGCGGATCGTGCGCCAGGTGTGCCAGGCGCTCGAGGCCGCGCACGAGCACGGCGTCATCCACCGCGACATGAAGCCGGAGAACGTGTTTCTGACCGGCGACTTGTCGCACCCGTTCGCGAAGATCCTGGATTTCGGGATTTCGAAGCAGACCGCCGCCGGGAGCACCCTGACCCAGACCGGGATGGTGATGGGCACGCCGTCGTACATGGCGCCGGAGCAGGCGCGCGGCGCCAAGGTGGATCGCCGCGCCGACGTCTACGCAGCCGGCGCCATCCTGTACCGCGCGCTCACCGGCCACAAACCGTTCGACGCCGAGGAGGCGACCACCATCCTCGGGCAGGTGCTCACCGATGAGCCTACCCGGCCGCGGCAGCTCGAGCCGTCCATCCCGGAGGCGCTCGAGCTCGTGATCGAGCGCGCGATGGCGAAAAATCCAGCCGAGCGTTACGAATCGATGACGGCGCTCGATCTCGCTCTCGCCCCGTTCGACACGCAGGCGAGCCCCGCCTCCGCGCCGAAGACCGTGGTGGTCGCGTCGTCGCCGGTAGTCTCCGGCGGGTCGACCGACAAGACGCTCCCCGCGGTGTCGGCGAGCGCGGTCGCAGAGAGCATCGCGCAGGTGACGCAAGAGGCGCGCGCGGCGCGGCCGCTCCTCGTCGTGCTCTCGGCCGGCGCCTGGCTCTGGGTGATGGGCTGCGTGGTCACCAGCCTCGCTGATGCGGTCCGCGCCCTGCACGGCGGCGGCGAGCCGCTCTCGGTCAGCGAGGCGACGCTGGTGACGGTCGGCGTCGCGGTCGCCACACTCACCCCCGCGACCGTCTGGATCCGTTACCTCGCGCGTCGGGTGTGGACGAGCAGCGTCCGCTCGGTGGAGGTCGCGCGACGGCTCCGGCGCGCGCTCGCGGCGAGCGTGGTCACCTACGGCGCAGCCGCGCTCGGCGTCCGGTTGGTCGAGGCGCTCGTCCAGTTCAAGCCGCTCGGCGCGTCGCTGGGGGCCTGGAACATTGCGCTCGCGGTCGCCGCGCTCGCGGTGGGTGTGGGGGCGTGGCTCAGCGAGCGGCGCCCGCGTTAGCGCGGCTCCCGCGCGCGCTCTGGTCGAGGAGAGGTTGAATGTCGAAGCTCGTCGAGTCTCACGCATGGACCGCGCTCGCGGCCCACCAGGCCGTCATGGCGCGCACGCACGTGCGCGAGCTCTTCGCCGCGAACCCGAGCCGCTTCCGGGAACTCTCGCTCCGCTTCGAGGACATCCTCCTCGATTTCTCGAAGCATCGGGTCACCGGCGAGACCATGAAGCTGCTCTTCGCGCTCGCCCGTCAGGCCGAGGTGCCGCGGTTCATCGAGCGGATGTTCGCCGGCGAGAAGCTCAACATCACCGAAGAGCGCGCGGTGCTGCACGTCGCGCTCCGCAACCGCTCGAACCGCCCCATCGTGGTCGACGGTAAGGACGTGATGCTCGAGGTGAACCGGGTGCTCGCGAAGATGCGCGCGTTCACCGACGCGGTCCGCGGTGGCAGATGGACGGGCCACACCGGTCAGGCCATCCGCGACGTGGTCAACATCGGGATTGGCGGCTCCGATCTCGGTCCGGTGATGGTGACCGAGGCGCTGCGACCGTACTGGAAGGATGGCCTCGCGGTGCACTTCGTGTCGAACGTCGACGCGACCCATCTGGTGGAGACGCTCCGCCACCTCGATCCCGCCACCACGCTCTTCACGGTGGCGTCGAAGACCTTCACTACGCAAGAGACCATGACCAACGCGCACTCCGCGAGAAAATGGCTCGTGGAGCGCCTGGGGAGCGAAGCGGCGGTGGCGCGGCACTTCGTCGCGCTGTCGACCAACGCCGAGGCGGTCGCGAAGTTCGGCATCGACACCGCCAACATGTTCGAATTTTGGGACTGGGTCGGCGGTCGCTACTCGCTCTGGTCTGCCATCGGGCTTCCCATCGCGTGCGTCATCGGCATGGACCATTTCGAGGCGCTCCTCGCCGGCGCGCACGACCTCGACGAGCACTTCCGCTCGGCGCCGCTCGAAGAGAACCTCCCGGTCGTGATGGGCCTGCTCGGCGTCTGGTACGCCAACTTCTTCGGCGCGAGCACCCACGCGATCTTGCCTTACGATCAGTACCTGCACCGCTTCGCCGCGTATTTCCAGCAGGGCGACATGGAGAGCAACGGCAAGAGCGTCGACCGCGCAGGCCTCCCCATCGACGACTACACCACCGGCCCCATCATCTGGGGTGAGCCCGGCACCAACGGGCAGCATGCGTTCTATCAGCTCATTCACCAGGGCACGCGGCTCATCCCCTGCGACTTCATCGCGCCCGCGCGCTCGCACAATCCGCTCGGAGAGCACCACCAAATCCTACTCGCCAATTTTCTCGCGCAGCCGGAGGCGCTCATGCGAGGAAAGACGCTCGACGAGGTCCGCGCCGAGCTCGCGCGAGCCGGCGTCGCGCCCGAGCGCGCCGCCGAGCTCGCTCCGCACAAGGTCTTCCCCGGCAATCGCCCGACCTCGTCGATTCTGGTCGATGAGATCGACCCGCGCACGCTCGGTCGGCTGCTCGCGCTCTACGAACACAAGATCGCCGTGCAGGGCGCGATCTGGAACATCAACAGCTACGATCAGTGGGGCGTCGAGCTCGGCAAGCAGCTCGCTCGGGCCATCTTGCCCGAGCTCGGCGCGCCCGGTGAGAGCACGAGCCACGACGCGTCGACCAACGCGCTCATCAACGAGGTGAAGCGCCGCCGCGCGCGCTGAGTGAGGGAAGGGGCATGCCTCTTGGCAGCCTTCTCTTCCGCGGACCGAGTCACAAGCGAGCAGCTCGCCCGTCGGCAACAGCCATTGACGTGTCGGCCATCGCATCCCATGAACCTGGATTTCGCATGTGCGACTTGGCCCGTCGCGCGGATCGAGTGGGAAACGTGGCCGTTTGCGCGACAGCGCGCTCCGGCGCGCTTCATCCATGGGGTGCAACGCGGCGCGCGTCCAACAGCGCCGATCGGTCGGCCGATCTTCCGGCGATGTGATCCGGAATGCCCACCGCACGCGTCCAACGGGTGATGAAATCCAAGAAGAAGCGTGCGGTGGACAGCGAGAAGGTGCGACGGGATCGGCTCGGCGGCAAGCGCGGAGGCGGGAATCGACGCAGCGCCCGGATCCGACGGCCGCGAGCGTCGGCGATTTGCGCCGGACGCCCGGACCCGACGCTCACCGGAGTGGCCGGGCTGGTACCGTTCGGAGTGTACCTGGAGAAGATCGGCCTCGATGCGCAGCTGCGGGCTACCTTCTTCGAGATGAAGGATGGCCCGACAGTCATCTACCCGATGGAGGCGCAGCTTCGGATGCTGATCGACGCCAACGTGGTCGGCGAGCAGCGCGTGTTCGGACTGGAAGCGTTGGCGTCGGACCCGCTCTTCGTCGAGCTTGCCGGCGGCGTCGTGCCGAGCATCGACACGGCGTACCGTGGCCTCGCCCGGTTCGACGACGAGCCCATGAAGCTTGCCCAGCTCGAGATCATGATGGCGAGCCACGGGCTTGCAACGCTCGAGGCGCGAACGTGGCACTCGCTGCACATCGACATCGACACGACAGTCGAGACGACGCACGGCCACCAGCAGGGCGCGGTCGTCGGCTACAACCCTCGCTACCCCGGGCGCAACAGCTACCATCCGTTGCTCGCCGTGATCGCCGAGACCGGCGCATGCATCGGCGCGCAGCTCCGACCCGGGGATGAGGGGATCGGGAACGACCAGGCGCCACTGATCGCCCGGTATGTGAGCCGTCTGGTCGGCCACGCGCCGAAGAACATCCCGGTCTGGGCGCGGATCGATTCTGCCGGCGACTGCGCCAAGATCCTCGAAGCGCTCGATGGCACCGGGGCGTACTTCGTCACCAAGGCGCGTCTCACGCCGGACTTGTTCGGCACATTGCTGCTCGCGAGCGGCTGGAAGAGCGTCGACGAGGATGCCGATGGCGAGCCGCTCGTGCAGGTCTGCGACCTCGCCTTCCGCCGCAACGAATGGAGCAAGGACTACCGTGTCGTGGCGGTCCGCCGTCGGGACCGCGACACCGGCAAGCAGGTGCAACTCTGGGAGCACCTCGACTACGGAGTCCAGGTCTTCATCTCGAACAACAGCGACTTGCCGGCGGAGGATATCGCGCACGAGTACGACGGCCGCGCCGAGATCGAACCGCGTATTGCCGAGCTCAAGAACGCGATCGGCATCGGCAAGATCCCGACCCAGTCCTTCGACGCGAATCACGCCGTGTTCCTCCTCAAGCTCCTGACGCACAACCTCGTGCGGCGGTACACGGCCGAGCGGGCGCCCCGCGTGATGTCGTGGCGCATGCCGTGGATCTCGCGCGCTCTCTTTCGTGTGCCAGGCCGTCTCACACGCTCCGGTCGCCAGCGGCACCTGCATGTCCACCCGAAGTCGCTGCTCCAGGAGATGTTGTGCTGACCAGATCACAACCGAACGACGTTGGGGGGAAGGGGGCAGTGTCTCGCGAATCCGAAACTCACGCCGCGGCGAGCGGTCGACGGCCCGCGACGACGCGCGGCTGCGGCAGCTGGTCGCACACGCGAAATCCAGGCTGATGTGACGGCCATCTGTACCCACGCCGGATGGCTCTTCCTCGCGGCCATCCTCGACTCGTTCTCGCGGCGCGTCGTCGGCTGCATCGACGTCCTGGTCGGTTCCGCGCCGGACCGGCAAGATGATGAGGCGGCTCAGGGCTTTTTCGGGGGGACGAGCCCGTCGAAGCGATCGGCGAACGCGAGGACCTCTCCGCGCTGCTTGGCGACGTCGTCCGAGGCGATCAGCCGATAGGCCTTCCAGTCGGTGGCGAGCTTGCCGAGCTCGCCGTCCGGGCGGCTTGCCTCGAGCAGCGCGGCGCCGTCGCGAAGCTCGTCGGCGGCGATGCCGAAGTTGCGGCGGTCGATCTCGCGGAGCGCGCGGTCGAGCCGGCGGCGCGCCTCCAGGCGCGCGATGAGCGCGCGGGCGGCCTCGGTGTCATGCTTGGCGCTGGCCGTCTCGGCGCGGGCGTCCTGGGTGGCGCGCTCGGCCTCGCTCGTCGCCGAGCGCCCCTGCAGCCGGCCGGTGCCGTAAGCGGCGCCCACGAACCCGAGCGCCACCCCGGCGCGGACGAGAAAGCGCTTGAACTTGCTGGGCGGGGCGGGCGCGGCGCTCTTCTCGGCGGCCGCGCCGGGGGCGCCTTTCTCGGGGCTGGCGGGAGGCGGGGGCTTCGTGGTCATCAGGCGGGTTTTCGCGCGAGTCCGGCCGCGCCGCAAGCTCCCGAGGGACCTGATATGGTTCGAGGCTCACCGAGGAGGCCGGGATGTTCGACTGGAACGAGACGCAGAAGATGATGCGCGGGCTGTTTCGCCAGTGGCTCGACGCGAACCTCGAGCCGGTGACCCCCGATCTGGAAGCGGAAAGGCTCCTCCCGTACGACCTCATGCGGAAGCTCTTCGCGGACTTCTCCATGGCGGACGTGACCGAGAAGGCGGCGCGTAAGGCCATCGAGCGCAAGCACGCCGGGCGGCCCGTCGTCGCGAGCGAGGGGGAGGACGTGACCCGTGATCCCAGCATCGCTGCGCTGGTCGCCTGGGAGATGAGCCGCGTGAACCCCGGCTTCTGCCTCTCTTTTGGCGCGACCCTCGGGCTGGCCGGCGCGACCGTGCTCGCCAAGGGCACGCCCGAGCAGATCGAGCGCTGGGGTGTGCCGCTCTTGCGGCTCGAGAAAATCGGCTGTTGGGGCGTTACCGAGCCGGGCTCGGGGTCGGACGCCTTCGCGATGCAGACGCTCGCGCGCCCCGACGGCGACGGCTGGGTGCTCTCGGGCTCCAAGATCTTCATCACCAACGCGCCGTACGCCGACGTCTTCGTCGTCTACGCGCGTATCGATGGTCACGGTGATCGGAACGACAAGCGCAACGTCCACCCGTTCGTCGTCGAGCGTGGCGAGGCGGGGCTCGAGCTCGGCAAGCCGATGAAGAAGATGGGGATGAAGTCGTCGCCTACCGGGGAGATCTTCCTGAATGACGTGCGGGTCGGCCCCGACCGGCTGCTCGGTGGCGCGCCGGACAGCTCACGCGAGCAGGTGAAGGACGTCTTCGCCGGCGAGCGCACCGCCTCTGCGCCGATGAGCGCAGGAATCATCGAGCGCTGCCTCGACGAGTGTCTGAAGTACACCGTGGAGCGGCGCCAGTGGGGCAAGGAGCTCGCGCGTTTCCAGCTCGTGCAGGAGAAGATCGCGAACATGTACGTCGCGCTCAACAACGTACGAAACATCGTGTTTCAGCAGATTTGGCAGGCGACGAACGGTCAGGCGACCTGGCGCGACGCCTGCGCCGCCAAGCTCTACTCGACGGAGACCGCGGTGAACGTGGCGCTCGACGCGGTGCAGGTGCTCGGCGGCTACGGCTACCTCAGCGATTTCCCGGTCGAGCGCCTGGCGCGCGACGCCAAGCTCCTTACGATTGGCGGAGGCACGAGCCAGATTCAAGTCTTGAATCTCGCGCGCGCGCTCTACGGCGAGCGGGGGTTCGCGGTGGAGATCGGCTGAGCGGGCGCGCGTGTCGCGGTCGCGCAGGCGCGCCGCCCAGGCTATCATCGAGGCCGTGAACGATTCGACGAGCTACGTCGCGGTCCGTTATGCGGCCCCGCCCGCTCGCGAGCTCTGGGCGCTTCCGGAGGGGAACCGGCCGGAGCCGACGCCCTGCTACGAAATCGCCGCGTGCTACGCGAACCGGCGCGCGCGCGAGGAGCGGCTCGGATAGATGAGGCGACTCATCCTGGTCCTCCTGCTCTCCGCGTGCGGCGCCGCTCCCGAGAGCCAGACTGGGCGGCTCTTGGGCGGCGGCGGGCCGCTGCCCGGCGCGATCGCGGGCATGCGTTACCGCGCGGGAGCGCACGCCGGCTTCACGGACGCCGACGGGCGGTTCCGCTACGACGAGGGGGATCGGATCGTGTTCGGCGTGGGAGGGCTCGAGTTCGAGCCAACCCCGGCGCGCGCGCTCGTGAGCCCCTACCAGCTCGCGAACGGTCGCGGCTGCTCGGCGGGCGCCGCGCTCACCCGCACGGTTCAGATCATCCAGTCGCTCGACGTGAACGGTGCTCCCGATGACGGCGTCACGCTCCCCGAGCTTCCCGCAGCGGGCCCGGTTCGGCGAGTCGTCGAGCTCGCGGACGCCGAGCTCGAGGCAGCCGTCCACGAGCTCGCGCCGGGCGCAACCATCGTCGCGCCCGACGCGGCGCTCGGGCGCTTCATTCGCCTGGCAAATGACGAGGCGTGGGAAGATGACCGCAGCGACACCTTCGAGCTCATCGAGTCCGTCCACCGCTCGCAGGGGATCGCCACCGACGGCGAGAGCTGGTTCTTCTCGGCCAAGAACCACCTCGAGCGGACCACCTTCGACTTCGAGGTGACGGCCGAGAACGTGCAGCCGATCCCCGCCGCGCTCTTCAAGCAAGGAGCGAATCACATCGGCGACATCGACGTGCATGACGGCCGGCTCTTCGCACCCATCGAAGACGGGCCGGACTACCTCTACCCGACCATCGTCACCTTTGACGCGGCGACGCTCGAGCCGACCGGCGCGAGCTATCCGCTCCCGACCGACAAGCTCACCAAAGGGGTCCCGTGGGTAGCGGTCGATGGCCCGCGCCGCCGCGTGTACGCCGCCGAGTGGGAGCCCACCGACCGGCTGTTCCGCTTCGATCTCGACCGCGACCTCGCCTTCGTCGATGCGCTGCCGCTCTCGCCGCCCATCGCGCGCGTCCAAGGAGCCAAGGTGTTCGGCGGCGCGCTCTACGCCTCGAGCGACGATGAACAGAAGACGATCTACAAGATCGATCTCGACACCGGGATCGTGATGCCGCTCCGGACCCTCGGCACGGTCGGCTCCGAGGCGGAGGGGCTCGCGCTCCTCGACGCGCGCGGCGGAGCGCGGCTCTGCGTCCTCGACGTCATCATCCCCGCGGTGACGGCGTTCCAGTGGCGTCGCGTCCGCGAGCCGCTCCGCGACGCGCTCTGTAGGTGATTTCCGGGGCGTCGGCGCGGCGCGGAGTCCGAGCGGCTCATCGACCGGGCCGCGCCGCCTTCGGCCGTGCGGCCTGAGCGCCAGCGCGTCAGATTGGAGGGAGGCGCGGCGGAGCGCGCGCGTATACTCGCTCGCCATGTTGGTCGGTCGGGCTCTGCTCGGGGGCGCGCTGCTTTTCGCGGCTGCGGGTTGCATCGGGTCCGCACGACCGGCGGCCACGCCGCCCGAGTATCGACCGAAGGGGCAGACGAAGTGTCAGGTCCGCGCAAGCTCGGACCGCCCTCTGGTCATCGAGTGGCCGTCGTCGGATCGCGCGACGCTCGAGGCGGAGGCGAAGCACGGGCTGGTGGTCGTGAAGTACTCGGGCTGCGAGATGGAGCTCATGCCCCAGTGCCACGTGGCCGGCAGCTACCGATACACGCCGACCACCCGAAAGCTCGAGCGCGTCGTCATCAGCGACGAGGACGAGCTCTACGCGAAGTTGCCGGTGGGCGCCGCGCGGCTCGAGGCCACGCTCGCCAAGTCGGGGCAGCTCGTGGTGAACATGAACATCGTGGGGCGCTACGACGCGATCGAGTCTAAGCTCGACCGGCTCGAGGGCATGTGCGATGGCGCGACGCACGTCGTGACCGGGCTCACCGCCGGCGCGTTCGAGTTCTACGCCGGCGCGAGCGGGACGGCGGGGGGCGGGCTCGGAGTCGCTGGGGTCGGCGCGGGCGGCAAGAGCACGAGCGAGCGCGAGATGTTGAACCGCGACGGTGAGGCCGCGGCGTGCGAGGCCTCCAAGTCGGACGACGCGGCGCCGCCCGAGGGGTGCGGCGCGCTCCTGCGCGTGGAGGTCGCGCCGCTCGGCGAGTTCGCGAGCCTCGCGCCGCCACCGAGCGCGGAGCCGAGAGGTCAGATCTTCGGTAGCGCCCTTGCGCCGCTCGAGGACGTCTCGCCGGGGTCGGTGATCCCGCCGGGCGACGGCATCGTGCGCGTGCACATCTCGAGCCCGGACTCCTCGTTACAGCTCCAGGGCGCCGAGGTGAATAAACTCCGACCGGTGCGCGGCGGCTTCGTCAGCCTGGGCGCGAGCACCATCCTCTGTCGCGCCCCGTGCGACACGACCATCGACGCGCGCAACGGGCAGTGGCTCCGCGTGACCGGTCCGAACATCACTCCGTCGAGCGGGTTCCAGCTCTATGATCGGAGCGGCGACGTGAACCTCGAGGTGCGTCCGGGGGACCGGACGCTCATGACGCTCGCGGTCGTCGGATACTCGATCGGTTCACTCGCCGTGATCGGAGGCGGCTCGGTGTTGCTCACCGGCGCCCTGGTGAGCAGCAGCGATCCGACGAGCTCCACCGCACCCGGGATGGTGAAGTGGGGCGCGATCACCCTCGGCGCTGGTGCCGTGCTCATCGGCGCGAGCCTCGCCGTGGATCTCTCCTCGGGCTCGACGCGCGTGAACATTCGACCGGGCGTGCCCGCGCCGGCCGAGTGATCAGGCCGCGCGCGCTCTCGACCCTCGAGATTCCGCGCCGGGCCGACAAAATCCACTTCCGCTGGACGAGAACCCTCACGCGGAGCGTTCCGGGCCGATCCTGATGGTTTATCATCGACCAATGGCAACGGTAGGTCGATGGTCGAGGCGCGGCGTGGTGGCGGGTGGAGCCGCGCTGGTGGTGGGAGTCGCCGGGTGCGGTGAGTACCACGGCGAGGCGGCGCACGCCGGCTACGAGGACGTCGGGCAGGCGAGCGAGGGCGCGTGCGCGTCGTTCGACTACTTGAACGGAGGACCGCAAGGCGCGGACGTCTCCTATTACCAGGACGAGTTCGTGTGGACGGGGCGCGGGCTCAAGTTCGGCTATGCGCGCATCAGCGACGGGACCGGCTTCATCGATCCGGTGTTCGAGTACAACTGGAGCGCGATGAAGAGCGCCGGCGTCTTGCGCGGCGCATATCAGTTCTTCCGCCCCAACCAGGATGCGACCGCGCAGGCCAACCTGATGGTGCAGAAGGTGGGCAAGCTCGGCCCGGGCGACATGCCCGCGATGATCGACGTCGAGGCCGACGGGGGACAGTCGCCGGCGACCATCGCCGCCAAGATCAGGACCTGGATCGGCATCGTCGAGGCGGGCACCGGCAAGCGGCCCGTCATCTATACCGGATACTACTTCTGGAAGGACAAGGTGAAGGACACCGGCTTCGGCTCGTACCCGCTCTGGATCGCGGCGTACGGCGGCTGCCCGCAGGTGCCGGCCGGCTGGAGCGACTGGACCATTTGGCAGTACTGCGACGGACAGAAGCAGTACTGCACCAACGGTGAGGGCTTCGATCGCGACGTGTTCAAGGGCTCGCTCGCCGATCTCGAGAAGTTCGCCGGAGGTGAGGTGGGACCCATCTGGAAGGCGACCTACGTGAGCCAGTCGTTCCCGCTCGCGACCACCGCGCTCGAGATGAGGCGCTGCGAGACGATCCCCGCGAGCCTCACGCTCAAGAACGCCGGGACCACGACCTGGGACTCGAACACGCGGCTCGGGACCACCGAGCCGCGCGATCGCGCGAGCGAGTTCGCGGACTCCTCGTGGCTCAGCCCGAGCCGCGCGGCGGGCGTGACCGGCACGGTGAAGCCGGGCGAGAACTACGAGTTCAAGTTCAACTTTCACGCGCCGGCGAAGCCGGGCACCTACAACGAGTATTTCAGCTTGGTCGAGGAAGGGGTGGCGTGGTTCGGAGATCCCGGACAGGGCGGGCCGCCCGATAACCAGATCCAGGCGCAGATCCGCGTCCTCGACGAGGGACCCACGTCGTGCGACACGGGCTCGGCGGGCGCGCCCGGTTCGGGCGGCTCGGCAGGCTCGGCGGGGGCCCCCGCCGCGGGCGGAGCGCCGGGCTCGGGAGGCGCCGGCGGTCTCGCCGGGGCGACGGGCTCGGCTGGCGCGGGCGGCGCGGCTGGAGGCGGCGTGGGCTCCGCGCAGCCGAGCGGCCCGAGCGTCGAGGATGACTCGGGGTGTGGGTGCCGGGTCGGCGCGGCGCCGGCTCGCGGCGGCGCCGCGTCGCTGTCGCTGCTCGCCCTCCTCGGTCTCTTGGCGCGACGTCGTCGTTCGGCGTAGCCGAGCGGCCTCGCGCCGCCCGTTCATGGAGGAAATTCGGACGGTTGGCGCTGCGCGCAGGATGAGCTCGAGCCGGCGGGGGTCATGGACCCCAACCGCAGGCGAGTGCGCTTTGTCGTTTTCTTGGATCGACAGATCGCTCTGGGTTTGATTGAAGTCCCTCCGTGGCTTCCCCCGCCCACGCTCTACATGTCGTCGCCCAGACGCCGCGCTTCGTCCCGAGGCTTCGCGTCTACTCCGAGCGCATGCTGGTCGAGACCGAGCGCGGCGCGCGCGAGCTCGACATGCCGGTCTTGTCGCTCACCTTCGACTACGGCGAGGTGGGCTTCCGCGCCTCCGAGCGCCGCGAGCGCTGCTTCATCGCGAGCGACGGCGGGATGGCCGAATTCGAGCGCGATCTCGCGGCGGAGGCCGCCGCCGAACGGCTGCTCGAGGGGTTCGGCGCGGTCGAGCTCTCCTGCCTCGACTCCTTCACCGCCGACTACGACAGCGTGGCCGACTATGTCGTCCGCGTCGAGCGTGACACCGACGCGCTCTGCGCGTTCACGGCCGCGGCGCTCCCGAAGCTCGTCGAGCGCGGGTGGGAGGTCACGGTCGACGAGGCGTACCCGTTCCGCGTCGTCGCGGGCGAGCCGACCTGGTACGCGAGCGCGCTCCCCACCGACGAGCGCGTCGACTGGTTCGGGCTCGAACTCGGCGTCGAGGTCGATGGCGCGCGCGTGAACCTGTTGCCGGTGCTGCTCGAGCTGCTCGATCACAGCCGTGGCGGCAGCCTGAAGGCGCTCCGCCGGATCCCGTCGCGGCTCCGCGCGCTCCCGGTGGGCGATGGGCGCTACGTCGCCATCCCGGCCGAGCGCCTCGAGCGGCTACTCGACGTCCTCACCGAGCTCTACTCGGGCGAGCCGGGCTTCTTCGAGTACATCGACTTTCCTGCGCTCGCCTCGGCGAGCCTCGCCAAGCTGGAGGCGCTCGAGGCGACCGCCGGGATGGGGCGGCTCGTGCTCGAAGCGCCGGCCGCGCTCCTCGCTCGCGCGCGCGCGCTCGCCGCGCCGGCGAGCGAGGCGGCGCGGGCGCCCACGCCCGTGGTCGAGGCGACGCTCCGCCCCTATCAGGAGGAGGGCGTCGCCTGGATGCAGCGGCTCGCCGACTGCGGAGCGGGCGGAGTGTTGGCCGACGACATGGGGCTCGGCAAGACGCTCCAGACCATCGCTCATCTCGCGCTCGAGAAGGCGTCGGGCCGCGCGGAGGCGCCGAACCTCATCGTCGTGCCGACCAGCTTGGTCGGCAACTGGCAGCGCGAGCTCCGGCGCTTCGCGCCGCACCTCGAGGTGTGCGTGCTCCACGGCGCGAAACGCAAGCGGCGTTTCGCCGAGCTCCGCGCCGCCGATGTGGTCATCACCACCTACCCGCTCCTCGCGCGCGATCTCGAGCACTTCGTCTCGGAGCGCTTCCACGTGGTCGTGCTCGACGAGGCGCAGGCCATCAAGAACCGCCGCAGCCAGGCGAGCCGCGCGGTGCGCCGGCTCGACTCGAAGCATCGGCTCTGCCTCACCGGTACGCCGGTCGAGAACAACCTCGAGGAGTTATGGTCGCTCTTCGACTTTCTCATGCCGGGGCTGCTCGGAGAGGCCGAGGCGTTCCGCGCGCGCTTCCGCGTCCCCATCGAGCGCGAGGGCGACGCCGCGCGACTCGCGGCGCTCCGTGAGCGCGTCGCGCCGTTCATCCTTCGCCGCATGAAGGAGACGGTCGCGACCGAGTTGCCGCCCAAGACCGAGATCCTGCTCCCGATCGAGCTCGAGGGAGATCAGCGCGAGCTCTACGAGAGCATTCGCGTGGCCGCCCACGCCGACGTGCGCCGCGTCATCAAGAAGAAGGGGTTCGGCGGCTCGAGCATCGCCATCCTCGACGCGCTCATGAAGCTCCGGCAAGTGTGCTGCGATCCCCGCCTCTGCGCCGGCGAGGCGGCGCGCAAGGTGGACGGCTCGGCGAAGTACGCCGCCTTCTTCGAGCTCCTCACCGCGCAGCTCGCCGAGGAGCGCCGCGTGCTCGTGTTCAGCCAGTTCACTCGCATGCTCGCGCTCATCTCGCACGGGCTCGTCGAGCGCGGCGTCGAGCACCTGGTGCTCACCGGCGAGTCGCAGAACCGCCAAGACCTCGTCGATCGCTTCCAGGACGGCGAGGCGGACGTCTTCCTCATCAGCTTGAAGGCGGGCGGCGCCGGCCTCAACCTGACCCGCGCCGACACCGTCATCCACTACGATCCCTGGTGGAACCACGCCGCGCAGGCGCAGGCCACCGATCGCGCCTACCGCATCGGGCAGACGCGGCCGGTGTTCGTCTACGAGCTCATCACCTCGGGCAGCGTCGAGGAGCGCATGCACCGGCTGCAGCAACAGAAGCGTCACCTCGCCGACACCATCCTCGGCGCGGGCGCGCAGGGCGCGCTCCGCGCCGACGACGTCGACGACCTCTTCGCGCCGCTCGACAGCGACGAGTGAGGGGAGGGGAGGCCGGCGTGGCGCGCCGCCGGCCGCGACGGACCGGCGCCCGAGCCCGGCGGAGCCGCTAGAGTTGGTTCACTGCGCCCGGGGTCAGGGTGGTGCAGAACTTCCAGTCGGTCGACGCCTGGTCGGTGTCCTTGCCGTTCGGGAGCCGGCAGAGGGAGCCTGCGTTCGACGCCGAGTCCTTCGCGCTGGTAGCGGCGCCCTCGACGAGGCTCACCATGCCGATGGGAGCGAGGTCCACCGCGGTGAGCGAGCCGCCGTAGGAGAGCGCGTCGACCAGCGTGCCGGTCCCGGAGTCGACCAGCGCGAGACCGTCGGGGTCACCATTTTGGAGCCAGCCGGAGACCGCGCCCAGGTCGAGCTTCAGGGCGGTCGAGGGCGCGCTCGACAGGGTGCTCGTCGAGGCGATCAGCAGATACCCGCCGGGCGGGAGCGTGCCGGCGGGCGCGAGGTCGACCACCCGGTAGGTGGTGCTGTTCACGCCGTTCACGAAGTAGAGTTGGTGGCCCACGAGCGAGATGGGCGCGCCGCTCGCGTTGTAGAGTTCGACGTACTCGGCCGAGTCGGTGCCGGGCTGATCGTAGTCGACCTCGTTGATGACGAGCTGCGCGAGGCCGGTCTGCACGCTGGCGTTCGCGGTCACCGAGCCGCCCGCCATGAGCGACGCGGTCACGGTGCCGGTCATCTCCGTCGAGCCGGCCTGGAAGCTGAACGTCGCCGAGAGCTGATCGGCCGGGATGATGACCGATGGCGGGAGCGAGCCCAGCGCCGGGGCCGAGACCGCGAGCGTGATGAACGAGCCGCTCCCCGAGGCGGGGATGTTCTCGGTCACGGTGAGCGTAATGGTGCCGTTGGGAGCCACCGTGAAGGCTGCCGGAGTGAGCGACTCGAGGGCCGGCTTCTCGCCCGTGCCGACCACTCGCACGTGCGAATCGAAGGTCTTGCCGTCGAGCGTCGCGGTGAGGGTCACATCCGCCGCTTGCGCGAGCCCGTTCACGAGCACCTGCGCGGACGACGACCCCGCTGGCACCGTGACCCCGCCGCCTACCACGGTGAGGCTCGCCGGGTCGCTCGAGACGATCGCGACGAAGACGTCGGCCGCGGGCGCGCGCGTGAGCCGCACCTCGAGCGCGGTCGGGATGGTGGGCGCGCTGGTGGCGCCCACGCGCGTGAACGTCTTCCCAGGGGTGAGCGGGGTGAGCACGGGCGCGCCGAGGACCAGCTCCGCTGCGCTCCGCGGCTCGAGCTTGCTGTCGCCGTTCCGGTAATCGAGCACGCCCGTGAGCGAGCTGAACACCGTGCCCAGGGCCGGGAGCGGATCGCTCGCGTAGAGGAGGTCGTTCACGCGGAGCGCGTGATCGACCTCGAACTCGCCCGTCGGTGCGCTGTCCCCGGCGCCGGGCGGCGGCGCGACATCGGTGACCTCCGCGTCCTCGACCGTCACCAGCACCGACTCGAGCGCCTGCGCGCGCGCGCCGCCGGTCGCGACCTCCGCCGACGGCACGAGCACCGGCGCCGGCGCGGCTTCGCCGGTGGACGAGGCGACCGCGAAGGTGACCGGGTTCAGCTGGAGCTGGCCGTGAAAATCCGAGATGGTGCCGCTCGTGACGTTCACCCGATCGCCGGCGTGCACCGTGTTGCCCGGCGCGTAGACGTAGAGGCCCGAGTAGTCGGCGCCGGCGTAGCCCGGGTCGCCGGATTTTGCCTGCACGAAGAAGCCGCCCGTGTGGCTCGCGGTCACGAGCACGTTCGAGAGCGCGACCGCGGTGCCGAGCGGGAGCGTGCCGTCCTTGACCTCATAGATGGTCGCGGGGCACGCCGCGCTGCCCGGGTTGGCAGTGTTCGGGCAGGCGTCGCAGGCGTCGCCCTTGCCGTCGTGGTCGCTGTCCTTCTGATCCGGGTTCGAGACGAGCGGGCAATTGTCGGTCGCGTCGAGGACGCGGTCGCCGTCCTTGTCGTTCGGGTCGAGGGATGTGCAGGTGGTCGTGTTGGCGTCGAACGGGCAGGGATCGCAGGCGTCTCCCGCGCCGTCGGCGTCGGTGTCGAGCTGCCCATTTTCGTCGGGACGGATCGGGTTGAACACGCGCGGGCAGTCGTCGCTCGCGTCGGGGATACCGTCGCCGTCCGAGTCCGCGGAGGTGACGCTGCCGTCATAGACGGTGGAACCGCCCACGCTCACCGGCCGCGTCGGGACGCAGCTCGGCTCGTTGGCCGGCGTGCCGCAGGAGAACGCCGGGTAGATGGAGGCCCCCGCCGCCGACTTCAGCGCCGAATAGCTCTGGCCGATGTCACCCTGCAGGCACACCTGCTTCGCGTTGCCGCACACGTCGAGCGCGTCGCAGCTCGCCGCGCCGAGCCCCGTGATGACGTTCGCGTCACCGTAGATCACCTTGCCGCCGCGGAGCACGAGCGCGACGTCCTTCGGCTCCGCGTCGATGACCGCGCGGTAGTCCTGGTGCGTCGAGCCGTCGAAGATGGTGATATCCGCCAGCTTGCCCGCCGCGAGCTCTCCGAGCTCGCCGCTCTGACCGATCACCCGCGCGGCGTCCGAGGTGACCATGCGGAAGAGGTGCTCGTCGCTGAGCGCGTGGTCGAAGTAGGTCGAGTTCAGCGAGTCGGCGCACGCGAGCTCGCGCAGCAGGTTCATCGAGCCGGTCGGCATCCAGTCGGTGCCGAGCGCGATAGGCACGCCGAGTCGCGCCGCCTCCGGGATCCGGGTGGTGTCACCGTAGAGCGTGACGTTCGAGCGCGGCGCCCAAATGATCGACGCGCCGGCGCGCGCCATGAGCGCCAGATCGGGCGAGGTGAGCGCGATCGCGTGCATCAGCGCGGTCTTCGGACCCAGGATGTCGCGGCCGCCGTTGGCGGTGGAGCTCAGGCAGAGAAACTCGTTGCGCGCGGTCGCGTCGATGCCCTCGGCGACGTGGGGCGCGTACACGCTGCTCGAGTTCAGGCTCGCCGCTGACGGGAAGCTCGGGTAGTTGCACGAGCCGACCGCGACGCCCGCGTTCGAGGCCCCGAGCGGGAAGGTGTCGTAGATGACCGCCGGCTCGGTCAGGCCCCCGCTGGCGTTCGCCTTGTCGATGTTTCGCAGGAGCCCGCTGCCCGAGCCGGAGCCGACCGTGGAGGTCGCGCCGCCGAGCACGAAGCGCAGCTCACCCCAGTGGATCTGCGCCTCGGACGCGCCGTTCGCCGCGGGGATCTTGGTGTGCCCGCGCAGCCCGGAGCGCCAGTCGTTGCGGTGCTCGTAGCGCTCCCCGCTGTCGGTGTAGGGCGGGTTCTGCGCGTAGGTGATGTGGTCGTGCGAATTGATGAGCCCGGGCGAGACGACGCCCTCGGGACACGTGATGCGGGTCGCGTCTGCGGCGCTCGCGTCGCAGTCGCAGCCGACGCAAGAGATCTTGCCCGCGGCGTCATAGAGCACCTGCCCGCCGCGATAGATGGTGGCGGGCGTGAGCACCGTGCCCGCGATGAGCGTGCTCGTGCCCGAGCCAGCGGTGACCTCGCAGGTGCCGCTCGCGAGCGGCGGCAGCGTCCCGCAGACGATCTCGGTCGCGCCGCCGCCCGCGCCCGCCGCGCCGCCGGCGCCCGCGAGGCCGCCCGCGCCCGCGAGGCCGCCCGAGCCCGCGAGGCCGCCCGAGCCCGCCGCGCCGCCCGAGCCGCCGGACTGTCCCTGACCGCCCGCGCCAGCGGCGCCGCCGGAGCCCTGCGCGCCGCCGCCATCATCCGACGAGCAGGCGTTGATCGAACCGAGGAGGAGAGCGAGCCCGAGGGCGAGCGGCGTCTGCCGCAGAGCGTGAAGCATTTGCGCCTCATAGCGCCGTTTTTCGCCGGAGACAGGCGCGCCGCATGATTTTGTCGGCGCGGCGCGGAATCGGCGCGGCCGGCCGCGAAACTCGCGGGCGCTTCTCGGGGTATAGTCGAGGCATGCCGCCGCACTGGAAGTCGTTCGCACGATCCGTCACCGTCATTCTGGCCGTCGCAGCCGCGGGCGGCGCGGTCGCCTGCAACAAGTCGTCCGGTGCGGGCGGGACGGCCGCCGCAACTCCTGGCGTGGTCTCGGTCAAGGTCGACGGCGATGGCTTCAGCCCCGCGCGCGTGGAGCTCGAGAAGGGTAAAGCGGCGACGCTCCGCTTCACCCGCACTACCGACGAGACCTGCGCGAACAAAGTCGTCTTTCCGGACCTCGCGCTCGAGAAGGACCTCCCGCTGAACCAACCGGTAGACGTCCAGATACCGACCGACACGGCGCGCGAGCTCACCTTTCAGTGTGGGATGGGGATGTATAAGAGCGCGGTCGTGGTGCGCTGACCGGCCGCCGGCCGCGCCGCACCGGCAACTCCCTCGCTCGTGGTCGCCCGGCTGGTGCTCGGCGTCGGTGCACCGCTGGCATGCCCGGTGCATGGCTCGCCGGAAGTCATGAGCATCCCCACCCAGATCACCTTTCAAGAAATGGAGAGCTCGCCGGCCGTCGAGGCGAGGGTCCACGAGAGCGTCGAGAAGCTCGCCCGCTTCCACGACCGCCTCACGAGCGTGCGGGTCGCGGTGACCGCGCCGCATCGCCACCACCACAAGGGAAAGACCTACAGCGTGCTCGTGAGCGTCACGCTGCCCGGCGCCGAGCTGGTGGCGAGCGCGGACGCGCCCGATCGCGCGCACCTGCCCGTGCAGACCGCGGTGCGCGACGCCTTCGTCGCGGTGACGCGGCGGCTCGACGAGCACGCGCGGCGCCAGCGCGGTGAGGCAAAGAGCGCAGAGTCGCGCGCGACCATTCGAGAACCGGAGGTGCTCCGATGAACGACGAGCGAGACGCCGAGGACGTGGTCCAGTGCTGGGAGTGCGGAGATGCCATCCCGATGCCGAGCGAGGCCTACTGGTTCAGCGAGGAGAGCGCCATCTGTCTCGCGTGCGCGACGCGGCGCGGCGGCGCGTACGACCCCGCCGATGAACGGTGGGTCCGTGAGCCTGACACGGCGGCTCTGCTCGATGGCCAGCGAGCCTTCGGCTGAGGCGCAGATCGCGCGCGTCGATGCCGACGCTCCGCAGAGGTTTCGCCTTCTCGGAGACGCCGCGCGGCACGCGGCTTGCTGAGCGCCGCGTCATGCACGGGCTGGGGCGAGTCCTTTCGGCACTGTTCGCGTTGGTGGCGCTGCTCGCCTTCACGCGGCTCGCGCTCGCGGAGCCCGAGTGCGGCGAGAGCGCGTGCGCTCCGTTCGATGACGCTACCGCCGCGGGCGCGCCCGGGCGGGCCGCGCCCCCGAAGCAGGAGCCGGCGCTCACCTTCTTCTGGGGCGTCGGCTGCCCGCGCTGCGAGGACGCGAAGCCCTTCGTCGTCGGTCTGCCCGAGGACTTTCCGGGGCTCGCCGTCGAGAGCGTCGAGGTGCGGCGCGACCGCGCGGGACGCGAGCGGTTCCTGCGCGTGGTCGACGAGCTCGGCATCGAGGCGCCCGGCATCCCGCTCTTCGTCTACCAGGGGCGCTACCACATCGGGTTTGCGCGGGGCGTCACCGAAGCGGGGATCCGCGAGATGCTCCGAGGCGCCGCGTCCGGCTCCTCCGAGCGTGGCGCGCACGAGCGCCTCGAGCGGGTCAGGCTGCCCGGCCTCGGCGAGGTCGAGCCGACCGCGATGAGCCTCCCGGCCTTCACGCTGATGGTCGGGCTGGTCGACGGCATCAACCCGTGCGCCATGTGGGTGCTCTTGGTCTTGCTCGGGATCCTCCTGCGGATCCGCTCGCGCCGACGGCTGCTGCTCTTCGGTGGCGTGTTCGTGCTCGCCTCGGGGGTCGTGTACTTCCTCTTCATGACCGCCTGGCATGGGCTCTTTCAGCTCATGGGGCTATCACGCGCCATCACCATCGGGCTCGGCGCCATCATCCTGCTCATGGGCCTCGTCAACCTGAAGGAGCTGATCTGGTTCAAGCGAGGGGTGTCTCTCACCATCCCCGATAAAGTAAAGCCAAAGCTTTACCGTCGCATGCGCGGCGCGGCCGAGGCGGCCAGCCTCCCGGCCGCGCTGCTCGCCGTGAGCGTGCTCGCCGTGCTGGTCAACCTGGTCGAGCTCGGCTGCACGCTCGGGCTGCCGGCCATCTACACCCGGATCCTCGCGCTCCGCACCGACCTCACGCTCGGCGCGCGTTACGGGTACCTCGTGCTCTACAACGTGGCGTACGTGGTGCCGCTCGCCGTCATCGTGGTCGTCTATGCGCTCACCTTGCACCGCTTCGCGCTCGAGGAGCGCGGCGCGCGGGTGCTGAAAGGGGTGAGCGGCGCGCTCCTGGTCGGCTTCGGGCTGCTCTTCATCCTCGCTCCCGGACTGCTCGCGTGACGGGCGGGCGCGCGGCGCTCGGGACCCGAGCCGCTGCTCCGGCGCCCCCGGCAAGAGTCGAACTTGCGACCAACGGTTTAGGAAACCGCTGCTCTATCCACTGAGCTACGGGGGCGAGGCACCGGACTCTCGCCCGGCGGCCGCGCGCCGGTCAATGTGAAGGGGGTCGGCCTCCAGGCCGAATTGCTACCTTCGAGCATGATTCCAGCGGGTCGGTCGGGTGCGAGCGGGTCCGGGTTCGGTGATATATACGGACTTGGTTTGTCCGACCGGAGCAAAGGGGCTTCGCAGCGCGCGCTGCTCGTCGGGATCGGGCTCGTCTGGGTGGCGCTGCTCTGGGTCACGATGGACGCGTGGGAGCCCGCGCGGGCGGGCTCGCATCAGCTCCTCTTGCTGCTCGCCGGGGTGGGGTTCGGGCTCGCCGCGGCGCTCGTCGTGCGGACGACCCGCGCCATCGCTCGGCTCGAGCGCGAGCAGAAGGACGTAGAGGCCACGCTCGGCGAGCGCGAGGGCTTCCTGTCGCGCCTGGCGAGCTCGACGCCAGCCACCATCTTCGCGTTCGACGTGCTCGACGGCCGCACCGTGTATACGAACCGCAGGCTCGCCGATCGGCTCGGCTACGCGCGTGGCGAGCTCGGTCGCGAAGAGCAGGGGTGGCCCGAGCGCTTCGTGCACCCCGACGACCGTGAGGCGTACCGAGCCATCGAGGAGCGCTACCGAACGGCCGTCGAGGGCGAGGTGCTCCACCATGAGATCCGATTCCGAAACGCCAGCGGAGGCTGGTCCTGGCTCGAGACCTGGGCGACGGTAGCGAGCCGCGACCCCGACGGCCGCGCTCGGCTCGTGGTGGGCACCAGCATGGATGTCACCTCGCGCCACCTGGTGGCAGCGGAGCTCGAGCGGAGCGAGCAGCGCTTTCGGCTGCTGGCCGAGAACGCGCGAGACATCATCTCGCGCTTCGCGCTCTTGCCGGAGCCGCGAATGGAGTTCATCAGCCCGTCGGTGACCGCGATCCTCGGCTACACTCCGGAGGAATTTTACCAGGATCCGGGCCTCTTCACCACGATGATCCACCCGGACGACCAGGCGCTGCTCGCCTCGGCGCAGGCGCACTTTCCCTCCTTCGATCGTCCGCTGACCTTGCGCTGGCGCCACAAGGATGGCCACACGGTGTGGCTGGAGCTCCAAGGCGTGAGCGTGTTCGACGACGATGGGCGGCTGGTCGCCGCGGAGACGATCTCGCGCGACGTCACCGAGACTCGGCAGCTCGAGGAGCTCCTGCGGCAAGCGCAGAAGATGGACGCCATCGGCCGACTCGCAGGTGGCGTAGCGCATGATTTCAATAACTTGCTCGGCGTCATCGCCGGCTACGTCGCGCTGATTCGGGAGCGCGCGCCAGGGAACCCCGAGATCCTCGATGGGCTGAGCGCGATCGAGGAGGTGACGAGCCGCGCGACCGCACTCACCCGGCAGCTCCTCGGCTTCGTCCGACGCGACTCTCTGCGAGCCCAGACCTTCGATCTCGGTGAGCTCGTCTCGAATCTCGAGCGGATGCTCCGGCGGCTCTTGCCAGCCAGCATCGAGCTTCGCACCGAGCGTCCTTCCGCGGCAGCGCTGATCAGCGCCGATCCGGGGCAGATCGAGCAAGCGGTGCTGAACTTGGTGGTGAACGCACGCGACGCGATGCCGCGCGGTGGGAGGGTCACCATCAGCGTCACCGCCGAGGAGGAGGGCGGCGTGCGCCTGAGCGTGCACGACGACGGCGAGGGGATGGACGCGGCGACGATGGCGCGAGTCTTCGAGCCGTTCTTCACGACCAAGGAGCGTGGCCGTGGCACCGGTCTCGGGCTCGCCATCGTGCGGGCCGTCACGCGTCAGGTGGGCGGACAGGCCAGCGTCTCGAGCGCGCTCGGTGAGGGCAGCACGTTCTCCCTGCGCTTCCCAGCGGCGAACCAGCCCGAGGCAGCCGCGGAGGCGGTGACGCCGGGTCGAGCCGCCGGCGGCTCGGAGACCGTGCTCGTGGTGGAGGATGAGCCGCGGCTCCTGTCGATCGTCGAGCGGAGCCTCACCGCGCGAGGCTACACGGTGCTCGGCGTGAAGAGCGGCGCGGAGGCGCTTGCCCTCGCGGCCGACGAGACTCGCGTCATCGACGGGCTGCTCACGGATCTCGTGACCCCTGACCTCGACGGTCGCGAGGTGGCCCGCCGGCTCATGGCGATTCGCCCGCGCCTCGCGGTCGTCTACATGTCCGGCTACATCGACGGGCCGCTCGCCGGCCGCGCGCTCGTCGAGGGCGCGCGCCTGCTCGAGAAACCCTTCGACGAGGCCGCGCTCGCCCGGGTGCTGCGTGAAGCGCTCGAGGCCCGAGCTCCGGAGCCGGGCCAGCCGAGCGTGGGCTCCGTGGCGGCCGCGCCGGCGCGGTGAGTCCCCCGTGGAGCCTGAAATTCCGCTCCAGTGGAAAGGGCGCAGGGGGGCGGCGCAGGGGCGCGGGAGGAGGCGCGGGACGAGGCGCGGAGGGTGGCATGAGAAAAGGTGTGCATTTCGCCCGCGCTCTCGGGATAGGATGCCTCCCAAATGTCTATTCGTCGTACTTTCATTTCATGGGCGGCCGCGGGCGCGGCGCTCGTGTCGGCTCCCCTCGCCCACGCGCAGAGCGGGTTCGCGCTCGACCGCTTCGAGCCCTCCGATCGTGGCAGCGAGTGGTTCGCGGCCGACTCCCTCGATCTGCGCGGGCACTTTCGCCCGGCCCTCGGCGTGGTGGGAGACTGGGCCTACAAGCCGCTGGTCCTCTACGACGCAGACGGCGACGAGATCCGCCCGCTCATCGAGCACCAGGTCTTCCTTCACCTCGGCGGCTCGCTCGTCATGTGGGACCGGCTGCGCCTCGGCGTGAACGTCCCCTTGCTCGTGTACCAGAAGAGCTCGGCGGCCACCGTGCTCGGCGGCACGCTCACTCCCACTAATGACACGTCGGTAGGAGACGCGCGCGTCGATCTCGACGTGAGGCTGGTCGGCCGGCATGGCGGGCCGGTCACCTTCGCCGGTGGGCTCAGGCTACATCTCCCGACCGGGAGCGAAGACGCCTTCGCGGGTGATGGCAAGCTGCGGATCGGGCCTCGCATCATGATGGCGGGTGACGTCTCCTCGTTCACCTACGCCGGCGAGCTCGGTTTTGCGTATCGCGCGCGCGACGAGCAGGTGGACGCGGGCCGCATCGGTAGCGAGGTGAGCTTCCGGGCCGCGGCCGGTCTCCGCACGGCTCAGGGCAAGCTGGTGGTCGGGCCCGAGATCTTCGGCTCGACGGTAGTGAGCGACGGTGACGCGGTATTCTCGCGCCGCTCGACTCCGTTCGAGGTCATCATCGGGGCTCACTACACGGCGGGCAAGGTGCGCGTCGGCGCGGGCGTCGGCCCGGGGCTCACTCGCGGCTTCGGTAGCCCCGAGGTCCGCGGTCTCGCCAGCCTCGAGTTCACCCCGGACCTCGTCGTCGAGGCGAAGCCCGCGGCCCGCTCGGACCGCGACGGGGACGGCATCTATGATGATGAGGATGCCTGCCCCGATCAGCCCGGCATCGCCACTGACGATCCGAGCACCAACGGGTGCCCGGCGCCCAAGGACAGCGACGGCGACGGGATCCTCGACCGCGACGACGCCTGTCCGACCGTGCCGGGTGAGAAGACCGATGACCCGAAGACGAACGGGTGCCCGCCGGCGGATCGCGACAAGGACGGGATCCTCGATCGCGAGGACGCCTGCGTGGATGAGCCCGGCGTGAAGACCGACGACCCGAAGACGAATGGGTGTCCGCCGCCGAAGGACAGCGACGGCGATGGGATTCTCGATCCCGAGGACGCCTGCCCGGATCAACCGGGACCGGCCTCGTCGGATCCGAAGAAGAACGGCTGCCCGAAGGCTCGGATCGAGAAGGGTCAGATCCGGATCACCGAGCGCGTGGAATTTCAGACCAATAGCGCGACGATCCGCAAGGAGAGCGACGACATCCTGAACGCGGTCCTGTCGATCATGAAGGACCACCCGGAGATCACCGCGATCAGCGTGGAAGGTCACACCGACAACAAGGGCGCTCCGGCTTATAACAAGGGGCTCTCGCAGCGCCGCGCCGCCTCCGTGGTCGCGTGGCTCGTCAAGCGCGGGATCGACAAGAAGCGGCTGAAGAGCGCAGGCTTCGGCCAGGAGCGCCCGATCGACTCGAATGACACCGACGAGGGCCGCCAGAACAACCGCCGCGTCGAGTTCCACATCCAGTCGATGAACGGCAAGCCGGTGGACGCGGAGGGTCAGCCGCTCCAGGTCGAGGAGCCCGCGAAGTAACCGGCTATCCGCGGCGCGGTCGACAAAGTCGAGCATCGTCGTTAGGTTGCGCTGACGACGATGCCCGACTCGACCCGTGGCCCCATGCCGAGCGGTGCGCCTCCCGCGGGCCGCCCGCCCACGCCGTCCGAGGGTTCGCCCGCGCGGCCCTCCTGGAAGGGGTGGGCGCTGATCGGGCTCTTGCTGCTCGGCTTTTGGGGCTGGCAGTACTTCGGCGCCAAGAAGAGCGCCGATCCGCCCATCAGCTATACGGCCTTCTATCAGCTCGTCTCGGGCGGGCACGTGAAGAAGGTCACGCTGCGCGGTCAGGAAGTTCGGGGCACCCTCGCGCAGAAGCAGAAGGTCGAGGGGGTAGAGACGAGCGCGTTTCGGACGGTGCTCCCCGCTCAGGAGGACAAGGATCTCCTGCCGCTCCTGCGTGAGAAGGCGGTCGCGGTCGACGTCGAGACGGAAGGCCAGTCCCTGTTGGTCGAGGCGCTGCTCGGCTTCCTCCCGCTGCTCCTCATCATCGCGTTTTGGCTGTGGATGTCGCGGCGTGCCCAAAAGATGATGGCGGGCGGCGCGGGAGGTCCGTTCGGCGGCATGATGAAGGGGCGCTCGCGCCGCTTCGAGCGACAGTCCCAGGTCGCCGTCAAATTCGAAGACGTCGCGGGGCTCCGCGCCGCGAAGCAGGATCTGACCGAGATCGTCGATTTCTTGAAGCAGCCCGACCAGTTTCGCCGCCTCGGAGGCAAGGTGCCGAGGGGCGTGCTCCTGGTCGGCCCGCCCGGGACCGGCAAGACGCTGCTCGCGCGTGCGGTCGCCGGCGAGTCCGGGGTGCCATTTTTCTCGATCAATGGCTCGGAGTTCATCGAGTTGTTCGTGGGTGTCGGTGCGGCGCGAGTCCGTGAGCTGTTCGAAGAAGCGAAGAAGAACGCGCCGGCCATCGTCTTCATCGATGAGATCGACGCGGTCGGCCGCTCACGCGGCGCCGGCGTCGGCGGAGGCCACGACGAGCGCGAGCAGACGCTGAACCAGCTCCTCTCGGAGATGGATGGCTTCACCCGTAACGAGCTCGTGGTGGTGCTCGCGGCGACCAACCGACCGGACGTGCTCGACTCCGCGCTGCTCCGCCCGGGCCGCTTCGATCGCCGCGTCATCATCGATCGCCCGGAGCTCGCGGCGCGCCTGGCCATCCTGAAGGTCCACACGCGCGACAAGCCGCTCGGCGCCGACGTCGAGCTCGAGCGCACCGCGGCGAATACCCCGGGATTCTCCGGAGCGGATCTCGCCAACTTGGTAAACGAGGCCGCGCTCTCCGCGACTCGACGCGGCGCCAACGCCATCGAGGCCGCAGATTTTCGGAGCGCCTACGACAAGATCGTCCTCGGCGATCCGCGGGAGACGAAGCTGGATCCGGCCGAGAAGCATCGGGTGGCGATTCACGAGGCAGGGCACGCCGTCGTCGCACATTTCTCGGCGCACGCCGAGCCGCTGCATCGGGTGACCATCATCCCGCGCGGCATGGCGCTCGGCGTGACCCAACAGACGCCCGCCGCGGACAAGCACATCATGACCCAGGAGGAGCTCGAGGCGCAGCTCCGAGTCCTGATGGGCGGCTACACCGCCGAGCAGGTCGTGCTCGGCGGGATCTCGTCGGGCGCCGCCAATGACCTCCAGAAGGCTACCGACATCGCTTTCAAGATGGTCGCCCATTTCGGGATGAGCCCGAAGGTCGGCCCGGTCTTTCACGAGCATCGCACCGAGCACCCCTTCCTCGGTCAGATGATCGCGACCGAGGGCGGCACCAGCGACGCCACGGTCCACCTCATCGAGGAGGAGACGCGGCGGATCCTGGGGGGCTCGGCCGCCGAGGCGAATCGGCTGATCACCGAGCACCGCGCGGCGCTCGACCGCCTGGTGGCCGTGCTGATGGATAAGGAGTCCATCGAGGACGCCGAGCTCGTCGAGCTCTTGGGCCCGTCCGTCACCCCCGCCGGGCTCGCGGAGCCGAGATCCGCTCACCTTGGGCCCGCGTCCTGAGCGGCGCGGAGCGCGTCCATGTCGATGCCGCCGCCGGGGGAGGGAGGGGGTAGGACCGACCCGCTAGCGCCAGCGTGGCACGCCGTCCCGCTCGCGGAACTCGCCGAGCGCCTCGCGCTCGACGCGGCGCGGGGCCTCTCCACCGAGGAGGCCCGGGCACGGCTGGCGCGCGATGGAACGAACGCGCTCGCGCACGCGAAGGGGCCCGGCGCGCTCCGCAAGTTCCTCCGTCAGTTCACCGATGTGACGGTGGTCGCGCTCATGGTCGCAGCGCTCATCGCGCTGGGGCTCGCCTTCGGAGAGAGTGGACCGCAGACGTTCCTCGAACGTTTCGGCGACGCTGCCGCGATCGCCTTCATCGTGCTCATGAACGCCATCATCGGTTTCGCCCAGGAACGTCGGGCCGAGTCGGCGCTGCGCGCGCTCGAAACCATGACCGCACCGAGCGCCACGGTGCTTCGCGACGGTGTCGAGGCGGAGCTCCCCGCGGTGGAGCTCGTGGTCGGTGACGTCGTCCTGCTCGCGGAGGGTGACCGCGTGCCCGCGGACGTTCGCCTGACGGAGGTCGCCGGATTTTCCGCCGTCGAGGCCGCGCTGACCGGCGAGTCGACCCCGGCATCGAAGCAGAGTGACGCGACCCTCGACGCGAACACCATGCTCGCGGAGCGCTCGACGATGGCCTTCATGGGCACGTACGTCGCGACTGGGCGTGCGCGAGGGGTCGTAGTCGCGACCGGCATGCGCACCGAGCTCGGCCTCATCGCCGGGATGCTCGGCAGCGTCCAGATGCCGGAGACGCCGCTCTCGCGCGAGCTCCGGCGCTTCGGCGTCCAGGTCGTGCTGGGTTGCGTGGTGGTCGGGCTCCTCGTGTTCGGCATCGGGCTGTGGCGACTCGAGGCCCCCGTCGGATTTCTCTTCCTCGTCGCGGTGAGCCTCGCCGTCGCCGCGATCCCGGAGGGACTGCCCGCGATCACGACCATCGTGCTCGCGCTCGGTATCCAGCGCATGGCGCGCCGTAACGCGCTGATCCGTCGGCTCGCCGCCGTCGAGACGCTTGGCTCGGCGCACGTCATCTGCACGGACAAGACGGGGACTCTGACTCAGAATCAGATGGAGGTGCGGCGGGTGTGGTCCGGAGGAAGGACCTGGGGCGTGCGAGCCGCCGGCCCGAGCTCGCTCGAGCCTGGGGCCCCGCCGCCGGTACTGCATGATGATGAGCTCGGAGAGCATCTGCCGGCGCTCGTCACGGAGCGACCGAGCCTCCGCACGTTGCTCGAGGCGGCTCGCTTCGCGCCTGCCGCATCGATCAGTGGCGAGGGGGATGAACGGCGACTGCGTGGCGATCCGACCGACGCCGCGCTCCTCGCGCTCCACGATGGCTACCGGAGGTTCGGCGGCGGAACGCACGAGGTGGAGCCCGAGCCGGTCGCCGAGCTCCCGTTCGACGGAGATCGGAAGCTCGCGACCGTGGTGGTTCGTGTCGGTGGGCGCGTCACCGGCTTTACCCACGGCGCGCCCGAGCGGGTGCTCGCTCGGGTGCGGCGCGTGCTCGATGAGCGGAGCGGGGAGCAAGAGGTGTCCGAGGCTCGGCTCTCCGCGCTCCGCGCGCTGGTCGACGGCTGGGCCGCCGACGGCCTGCGCGTCATCGCGCTCGCGCGACGAATCCCGGACTCGGCGCCAGGGTCGGCCGCTCGTGACGCCCTGCTCCGCGCCTACGAGGACGAGCTCACGCTCCTCGGCTTCGTGGGTATCGCGGATCCTCCGCGGCCCGAGGTGGCCAGAGCCATCGCCACCGCGCGCCGCGCAGGGGTGGCGACCGTGATGATCACCGGAGATCACCCGCTCACCGCGCGGACCATCGCGCGCGAGCTGGGGCTGCTCGGTGAGCTCGCCGGCGACGCGAACCAGGTGGTGACCGGCCCGGAGCTCGACGCGATGTCGTCGGAGGAGCTCGCGCGTCGCTGCGCGGACATTCGCGTCGTTGCGCGCGCGACCGCGGCCAACAAGCTCCGCTTGGTCCAAGCCCTCGAACGAGCCGGCGAGGTGGTCGCCATGACGGGCGACGGAGTCAATGACGCGCCGGCCATCAAGGCCGCGAGCATTGGGATCGCGATGGGGCGGGCGGGCACGGACGTCACCCGTGAGGCAGCGGACATGGTCCTCGCTGATGACAACTACGCGACCATCGTCAGCGCGATCGAGGAAGGTCGAGTCATCTACGCCAATATCAAGCGCTTCATCCTGTTCCTGTTCGCATCGAACGCCGGCCTGGTGTTGGCCGTGTTCGTGGCGGCCATGCTGGGCTGGCCAGCGATCTTGACCCCGACGCAGATCCTCTGGATCAACCTCATCACGAACGGTCTGCCGGCCCTCGCGCTCGGGATGGAGCCAGTGCACCTCGACCCGATGCGCTCGGCGCCGCGGCGTCGAGCGGCTCGCCTGCTCACCTTGCGGGACGTCGCGTGGCTGTCGGCCTACGGCGGATGGATGGGCGTGGCGGGCCTCTTGGTCTTCTGGGGGTGGCGGCCCGGCGCGGTGGGCCCCCTCTACGAGCACGAGCTCGCCCTGGCTCGAACCCTGGCATTCACCGTCCTCGCCTTCTCGCCGCTCTTCCACTCACTGAACTCGCGCTCGCGCGCGCACTCGGTGTTCGAGCTCGGCTTCTTCAGCAATTGGCGCCTGCTCGGCTCGTTCGTGGCGGCGGCGTCGCTGCAAGCGGTGGCCGTCTACGTGCCGGCTGGCCAGGCGGTGTTCGGCACCGCCGTGCCTGGCGCGCGCCAGCTCGCCGCGGTGCTCGCCATCGCGGCGAGCGTCTGGGTGGTGGGCGAGCTGCACAAGGTCGTCTTGCGCGTCACCGGGCTGCGTGCGCCGCTCATCGACTGAGCGCGGGCGCCGCTGGAGCGCTCGCCGCGCCGGTAGGCTCCCCGCGCTCGTCGCCGAGGACCCCGTCGGTCGTGAGCGCGAGGAAGGTCCGGTAGGGCCGCGCCGCTCCCCGCGTGAGGAAGACGCTCATCGGCTGGAGCACGGTCGCGGTGCGATGTCCGGCGAGCTGCGCCGGGTGGCGTCGTCCCTGATCGAGGTACGCGCGAATGAAGATGCTCTCTGCGTCGGTCGGCAGCGCTCCCACGTTGGACACCCAGCGCTGCCACGCGGGCGGCTTCATCACGTACTGTTCCACGTTCGAGACGTAGAACACGCCGACCGTGAGCGACCGGCGTCGAAGCTCCGCTCCGACCGCCCGGAGCGCGTGCTCGCCTGCGAAATCGCCCACCACGGGGATGATTCGGTTCGCACGCTCGAGGTCCCGGACGGTGGTGAAGCTCGCCTCGCTCGCCAGGAACCCGAGGGGCCGTCCGTCGGGCGCCTTGGCTTCGAAGAGCTCGCGAAGGGTAGGGTAGTCTCGCCCGTTCTTCTCCTTGAGCTCGAAGCGGAGCTCGAGCTGTCGCTCGAAGAACGCGCGGTGGAGCTTCTCGAGCCCGCGGACGTCAGCGGAGCTCAGGTCGACTCGATCGGGCCCGGTGAGTCGCGCGACCAGCGCCGCGTGCTCGCGGGCGAACCACTCGGGCTCGGGCCGAGACGACTCCACCGCGGAGAGCACGGCCGCCACGCTGGATTCCGCGCCGGGCCCGACCCCCTCCCGGAGCGGTCGGCCGAGCAGGAGCGAGAGGAACTCGGCGCGTGTCTCGGCGCGCTCGAAGATCGCCTTATAGAGCAGGTGGAGGAGCGCGTTGTCGCGGCGAATGTCGATGATGAACGCGAGGCTCGGCCGCGTGAGCGCGATATAGGTGAAGTTCTGCTCGGGTCCCACGCCGAGGTAAGCGCGGCCTGGCGCCACGCGCGCGCGGAGGAGCGGGGCGACCTGCAGCATCGACGTCTCGTTCGAGACGAGGTTGTCGCTGAAGAACCCTCCGTCGCGCTCGGAAAGCTCATCGAAGAGCCGAGCGAAGGTGCTGGCGTCGAGGGGTGGTGCCCCGCTCGCCGCGCGCACCGCGCTCGCGGGCTCCGCCGAGCGCGGCGGTTGGGTCGCCGCTGGCTCGCGCTCGACCCGGTTGCACGAGGTGGCAAGTGAGACGAGGGCGACGGCGACGAGGCCCCGAGCGGCGGTCATGACGCCCTCGAAACGCCGGCCCGCGCCCCGTGATTCCGCGCCGAGCGCGCGCGACTCGCGATTCCGCGGCGCCGGCGTCGGCGGGCCCGGCGAGCGGAAACCTCCCGGCGCGTCCGGTGTCACACTAGAACGCGCGATGGAAGCTCCGTGGCCCGCTCCTCCTCCGATGACGACGGCGCGCGTCGTCGCGCTGGCGGCTTCGCTCGGAGCCCACGGACTCGTGGCGCTCCTCGGGCTCGCCGGGGCGGCGCACGCGCCGGCGCGGTCGGCTGCGCCGCTCGAGCGACCCGACGTCTGGTCGGGTGAGACGATCGAGGTCGATGGGTTGGTGACGAGCGGCGCGCGCGGCGGTACCCAGGCCGCGGAGCCCGCGGCACCGACCCTGCCCGCGCCGGAGTCGCGGCCGCTCGCCCGACCCGAGCCCGCGGTAGCCGAGCCGCCGACGCCCACGCCTGCGCGGCCCGCGAGGCTCGAGGTGGGTTCCATGAAGCTCGACCCTACCTCGCGCGGCCCCGCGGTGGTCCCCGAGCCTCGCCCGCGCGCGAGGCCCCCGCGACGGCGCGAGCCTGCGGAGCCGAGGGCGAAGCCCGACGTCGCGCCGGCGCCGAGCGGCCCGGTCGCGGGCGCCGCGGGCGAGTCGCCCGCGCTCGCGGCCTCGCCCGCCGAGCCTGCCGCGCCCGGGACGTCAGCGGGTGACGGCGCACCGGCGGCCTTCGGCGCCGCGGGGCTCGCGCCGGGCGTGCGCGATCTGGGAAAGGCCTTCGCTCGCGCCATGCCGCGCGCGATGAGCGGCGATCCGCTGTGGTCCTCGCTGCCGCTCGGCGACGCGGGGTCGTTTCGGGTGAGCCTCACGCTCGATGAGCGCGGTCGCCTGAGCGAGGCCCGCTCGCTCGATGAGAACCCGCCGCCCCAGCTCGAGCATTTGCTCGAGCGCACGGTCCTGCTCCTCCGCGGGGGGCTGTTCGCGCTCTCTCTCGAGGGGGGCGCGGGCTCGCAGACGCTTCGGATCTCGGTCACCTTGAGCCAGGGGACACCGTCGGACGAGCTCGACGTGAACCCGTCGGACACGACCTCACTCGGCTTCGAGCCGCCGCGTCCGGGCCGCCCGGGGCGAGGCTATTTCACGCTGGCATCCGGCCGCCACGTCGAGGCGCGGGTTTGGCTCGAGTAGCCGCGCCCCGCCACCCTCGAGACCGGCGGCGCGATCAAGGCTTCGGGTAGTCTGGCGCCGCGCAGCGATGGAGGACCGAGACGTCCTTGGCGGCGCCGGGCGTGACGGTCGTCGCCTCGAAGCCGATCCCGACGCTCATGGCGTCGCAGGTGGTGTCGGGAGCGTTGGTCGGCGTGGAGAGGATGTCGTCGTTGTTCGTGAGGTAGTTGGCGAGGGTGTCGTACTGACCGGGATCGCTCATGAACTTGGCGCAGAATCCGGCCTCTTCGAAGCCCGCGAGGATGTAGTCCTTGATCATCGCGCCGGCGATCACGCCGTCATCGAGCACCCACATGCCGCTGTCCTGGTGGAGGTGGGCGGTGAGCGTGATGCGGTGCAGGATGAGCCGAAACCCGCCCGGAAGGTGCGCGAGCGGATACGGCTCGCTGCCGCCTTGCAGCGCCGGCCGCACGGTGGCGTTGTCGCCGATGAAGCGGACCTCGGTGCCATCGGCCAGATGGGCGACGAGGTAGCCGTCCTTGACGTACGCCGACGGGTCGTAGGCCCGCTTGGCGTTCGGGAGCTCGCCGTTCGTAGGTTCGCCGTCGAGATCCGCGCGGTTTATGTACCACGGGTTCTCGGGGAGCCACGATGGGAGCTTCTCCCACGAGTCCTTCTGAGCCAGACAGTCCCAATTGGCCATGTTCGACTCGAGCCCGGGTGAGCTGTAGAGATCGACCCGCACGGAGTCATCGTTCAGCTCGCCATTATAGCCGGAGATCTTGAAGATGATGTTGTATCCGCCCCGCCGAAACTCGCAGTTCATGTCCTTCTCGGTGAGGCCGAGCGGCGGACCGAGCTCGGGGTTCTGGGCTGCGATCGGCAAGAGCTGACCGAACGCGTTGTCTCGACAGCCGACTCCGTCGGCGGGCTTCACGATGCCTCTGCCGGTCTTGCACGGTACGACGTTCTTCTCAGCCGTCGAGCAGCCGATGGGGTTGGTGCAGACTCCGTCGATGTTGACGCCGATCCACTGCCAGGGCTGGGTGGCTTTGGCTGCGTCGGCGATCGCCGGGCCCCGCACCGGCGGCATCGTCTCTCCGAGGTAGAGCCGCTTCATGCCGACGTAGATCGAGCCGACGGAGTTCGAGCTCTGCGACGGCTTCGGTTTATCGGCGAGGCGTGGGATACCGACGTCCTCGCAGCCCTCCGGGGTCTTGGTGGACCACCAGCAGTAGCCGAGCGCGCACGTCATGGGGCCGCCCGAGCCGCTCCCTTCGAGGAGCTCCGACGTGTACGTGGTGCAAGACGCGGCAGCGACCGCGCCGAGCCCGAGAGTGGCGGCGACCAAGCGTAGAGTACGGACCACGCCGCAAGCTTAGCTCGACAACCCCTTCTTGCGGCAAGCCCCCAGCGAACTTCCGGAGGCTCATCGCCGTTCGTTCAGTCCCGAGTCCGGTCATCGAGATCGAGTATGAGTGGACAGTGGTCGCTGAGCTCCGTGTACGCCTCGGGCATTCGGCGGCGCGGGAGGCTCTCGCAGGCCGCCGCGGCGCAGAACCCCGAGACGCGCGCGCCCCCGCCACGGCTCAGGGTTCTCAGGGCGCTCGTCACCACGAAGTGATCGAGCAGCCCGCCGCGGCCATCGTAGTACTCCGAGCAGGAGCCCTCCGCGGGCACCCGGTGGAGCGCGGCTGCGAGCGGCAAGTCGTCGATTTCAGAGGCGGAAGTCAGGGACGGGCGACAACTCTCGCAGCCCATCGTGTTGAAGTCTCCGGCGAACACCACGTCGGCGTCCCGGCGGTTCGCGTGGATCTGGTCGACGACCGTCCCGAAGGATGCAATCGAGCGCCGGCGCAGCTCGGCGTCACGAGCGCCAGGCCCACTCTTCAGGTGCACGCTCACGAACGTGAGATCGAGGCCGCGTGGCCAGCGGAGGTAGGCCCCAAAGCCCGGGCGGAGGCTTCCAGCGCAGGCCTCCCCATGCGGGTTCAGCGCGCCGTACGTCTCGAAGTCCCCCGCGCGAACCTTCCTCGCATCATAGAGAATCCCGACGTGCTGCACCGCGTCGTTCGGGCAATCGTCGAGCCTGAGTTGCCAGGCGCCCTTCGTGTGGACGTCGAGCCGGGCGATGAGCTCGGCTGCGCGCTCCCGCGCTCCCGGGTAACGCTTGATCTCCTGCACCGCGAGCGCGTCCACGCCGAGCCAGGCGATGGAGCAGGCGAGCCACTCGAGGTCCTGGCCCTGCCCTTCCTTCGGTCGCGTCCCAGGCCTCCCGTCCGGGAACCAGCGCAGGTTCCAGGTCCCGAGCCGCGCCGTACCGGTCGCGCGCGGGAGGCGTTCGCCGGCGCCGAGCGCGCGCAGACAGTCGGCTCGCGACCGAAACGCCGAGCTTGAAGGTGAGGAGGGGGATGTCGGCTCGGCGCGAGGCAGGGCCGGGCTCGTCTCGGCGGCTACGTAGCGGCGGGTGATCCAGCCACGCTCGCCCGCTTCGGTGGTGATCTCCAGCCACTGCCCGTCCTGGGCGCGGCTGAGCACCCGCGCAGAGGTTCCGTCGGCCAGCCGGGCGGAGACGCCCGAGTCTCCTGGCGCTGCGTGAAGCGGGACGCCCGAGGCGTGGCGCGCGGTCAGCCGGACTGTCTCTCCAGAGATCCCCGGCGCCTTCGGCTCGCCCGCCGCTCGCCGCGGGGGCTGGGCGAGGACTCCGGGCTGCGATGCACCCGGCGTCGGAGCGGGCTCGCGGCAGCCCGCCGCGAAGAGCAGCGCTCCGACGAGCAGCGGCGCGACACGCATGCGAGCAGCATACGCGACCCGCGCTGCCCGGTGTATGGACCCGAGCATGAAGTCGCCCGTGGTGCGTGTCGAGCGCGAGCACGACGTCGCTACGCTCATCATCGACAATCCGCCGGTCAACGCGCTCGGCGCGCCGGTGCTCGCGGCGCTCTCCGAGGCGCTCGACGAGCTCGACGCGGAGCCCTCCATCTCCGCGCTGGTCGTCACGGGCCACGGCGACAAGTTCATCGCCGGGGCGGACCTCTCGCGCCTCGAGCGGATCGCTGCCGGCACGCTCGAACCCTCGCCGCCGAGCGGCACACCCTCGCTCCCGGCGCTCGTCGCCCGGCTCGAGCAGGGCCCGAAGCCCAGCGTCGCGGCCATCGACGGCTTCGCGCTCGGCGGTGGTCTCGAGCTCGCGATGGCGTGCGCCGCGCGCGTCGGCACCGCGCGCTGCCGGCTCGGCTTGCCCGAGCTGAACCTCGGGCTCATCCCCGGGGCTGGCGGGACCCAGCGGCTACCGCGACTGGTCGGCGTGGAGAAAGCCGTGGAGATGATGCTCGGCGGTGCTCCCATCGGCGCCGTCGAGGCGCGCGCCCTCGGGCTGCTCGACGACCTGGTCGGCGAGGCGGCGCTCCGCGAGCGAGCGCGCGAGCTCGCCCGCTCGCTCGCCACCGGGGCCGTCACGCGGCGCCGAACCCTCACGCTCACCGAGCGGCTCGCGCCGCCCGATGAGATCCGCGCGCTCATCGCGCGGGCACGGGCCGACACGCGGCGAAAGCTTCGCAACGTCGACTACCCGGGCGCGTGCCTCGACGCGATCGAGGAGGGCGCGCTGCTCGGCGCCGAGGCAGGTCTCGCCCGCGAGCGCGCCGAGTTCCTGAGGCTCCTCTCGAGCGAGGCGGCACGGGGCAAGCTCCACGTGTTCTTCGCCACTCGCGCCGCCGCCAAGGTGCCCGGCGTCACCGACGCCGGCCCCGCGCCGCGCGCGCTCGGGCGGGTCGGCGTGCTCGGCGGGGGCACCATGGGCTCCGGCATCGCGACGGCGCTGGTCCGCGCGGGGGTCGAGGTCATCATCAAGGAGGCCACGGACGAGCGCGCCGAGGCGGCGCTCGCGCGCGTGCGCGCGAACCTCGAGCGCGACGCCGCCAAGGGTCGCCTCTCGGACGACGAGGCGCGCCGCGCGGGCTCGCGTCTGACCGGCCAGACCTCGTACGACGGCTTCGACGCGCTCGCGCTGGTCATCGAGGCCGCCAGCGAGTCCGTCGAGCTCAAGCAGCAGCTCTTCCAGGAACTCGAGGCGCACACGAGCTCGGAGTGCATCCTCGCGACCAACACCTCGACCATCGAGCTTGCGACGGTGTCGGCGGGCACCCAAGCAGGGCCCCGCACGCTCGGCCTGCACTTCTTCAGCCCCGCGCAGGTCATGCGGCTCGTCGAGGTGGTACGGACCCGAGAGACGTCGCCGCGTGCGCTCGTGGACGCGCTCGAGCTCGTGAAGCGGCTCAAGAAGACGGCGGTCACCGTCAGGAGCTGCCCGGGGTTCCTCGTCAATCGGATCTTCATGCGCTACGGGCAGGCGTGTGGGCTCCTCATCGATCGCGGCGTCCACCCGTATCGCATCGACGACGCGCTCTACGCGTTCGGGATGCCGATGGGCCCGAACCGGATGGGAGATCTCGCGGGGCTCGACGTGAGCGTCGCAGCCGCGCGCGTCCTCGACGCCGCGTATCCAGACGGCGCGTATCGCTCGGCGTTGCGGCAGCTGCTCGTCGATGCGGGGCGTCTCGGCGACAAGAGCGGCGCTGGGCACTATCGCCACGAGGACGGGCGCGCGGAGCGCGACCCGGCGCTCGACCGCTTCGTCGCCGAAGCACGCCGCTTGGCGGGCGAGCCGCCACCGCTCGAGGTCACCGACGATGAGATCGTGAAGATGCTCGTCTTCGGTGTCGTGAACGAGGCGTGTCGCGCGCTCGACGAAGGCGCCGTCGTGCGCGCGAGTGACGTGGACGTCGCCGCCATCCTCGGCATGGGCTTCCCGGACTACCGCGGTGGCCCGATGAAGTGGGCCGACGGATTCGGCGCGCGCGCGGTCCGCGACGCGCTCGCTCGCTTTCACGAGCGGACCGGCTCGGCGCTCTTCAGCCCGAGCGCGCTCCTCACCGCGAGGGCCGCCGCCGGCGCATCGCTGCTCGATTGAGGCGCGGCGCCCGCCGCGGGTCGCTACGCGCCGGACGCGGAGCGCTCGTCATGGAGCTCGATGAGCGTCGCCAGCGCCTCGAGCTCGCGCTTGGTCTGGATCTCGCGCTGTCGAAGGCTCTTGAGCTCGGTCTCGACTCTGCGTTGCTCGACTTCGAGCTCTCGCAGCGACTCCTTCAGTCGGTCGCGTTCGGTCTTCAGGGACTCGAGATCGATCGCCAAGGTGCTCTCCTTGCGTTGAGGATCCCTCCGTAGCAGACGACCGCGCGCGAGGTCGAGCGCGGCGAGCGACTGCGAGTCATCGGGCTCTCGAGCATCCGAGTGATGCGAGCAGCAAACAGCACAGACGTCGTGGCTGAACCGTCGACTACCGCGGGCGTGGATTCTGGCGTCGAATCATGGGTTGGTAATCACCCCTTGCGGCGCGGGAGCTCGCGTAAGCGAGCGCGTCTATCGTGACGCGAGATTGCGGAGAACCTGTGGATAAGAATTTCAAGAAAAATCTGTATTTGTTGCTTGATTGTGTGGCGGAAAGAGGCTATGAATGGAGCTGGAAGTTCGCGGCACATCTGCTGTCGAATGGAACGTTCGTAGAGGTCGTCAGGGGCGCTAGTGATGCGCCGCATCGATTCGGTCATGAGCCAATCGGAGCGGGGCAGTCACCGGCCGAACGTCGGCGGCTCCCGTCAAGGAGCCGTGGATGGTCGGTTCGCAAGTGGCGCGTTCGGGCTCGCTCACTCTCGGGTGACGCGAGGCTGACGGCTCCCTCCGGAGGATTTCTCCTCCGCGGAGCTCACTGACGATCGAAGGCACCCAGGTTCTTCGGAAGCGCTTTCGTTCGCGCGAAGGCGGGGAAGGGGACCTCGACTGATGCGCCCGCTCGCAGACCGCTCCAGGGTTTGCTGAAGGCGCGCCGGTGACGATGGGTGTCCGAGGAAACGCTCGAGCTAGCCTCTGCGCCGCTGCGCGCACGCCAGGTCGGGCTCTCCTCGACCGGCGTGATGGCGCTCTCGAGCGCCGTCCCGAGCCTCGGCTCGGAAGAGCGCCGCTCGCGGACCCAGCGCCTCGGTGTCGGGTCATCGGAGAGCGAAGAAAACGCGCTCTCCGGCGAGGTCCTCCCATTCGCGGTGTGCTCGCGGGTCGTGTTTGGCAAGCAGGAATCGGCAGGCGGCGTCTGGCTCGCGCATGCTCTCCCCGGTTGCGGCTGGGGTCGGCGGACGGGGCCTAACGGCGATACGAGGAGTCGTATCGCCGTGAAAGGACGGCGGCGGTGCGGCGATCGCGGAGACGCGGGCGGTCGCGCCAAGGGCTCCGAGTGGAGCTCCCTGTCGGTGACAGGTGTTCCGGTCCAACGGATCCGGCTCTCTTCACGGAGGCCGGTGGAGCTGGTCTAGATCGCCGAGTCCGGCGCGGGGCCGAGAGGTGCCTCGTCGGGCTGGGTGGTGACGGAACATCAGAGGTCCAGCCCTCTCCCGTGTGCTCCGGAAAGACAACGTCCGGTGCATCGGGTGAGCCAGCTGGCCGAAGCGGGCTCGAGGTCGTGAAGCCGAGAGTCCACCGGCGAACCGGGGCGTATGCCTCGAAGTGAGTCGGTCGCCATGCGGCGCGCGGGTGCTCTTCTTTGAAATGTGGGTTGCAGCAGTCGGTCCGAAGCATCTTTGGGTGTTCGGTGTTCGACCGTGAGGTCGGGCAGCGAGCCTTCTAGCCGAACTCCAGCCGAGGCGGCCTTTGACGAGGCGTCGCGGAGCAGGTTGGGCGAACGGGTGCACGGCGCCTCTTTCTCGGGCAGATACTCTCGAGAGGTGGCGCTGACTCGCGGTGAGAATCCGCGGGACGAGGACACGACGACAGGCGTTCGGGATCGCCGTGGCGATCGCCCCTAAACCAGGCGAGCGTTCACACGATCCGGGCTTACGAGGTCAATGCACGAGGAGCGAACCGGTCGCGCAAGCGGCAGGCGCGGCTGCTCGGTGTCAGCCGTCGCGCGGTGTGGAGCCGTGGGGCGGTGCCTCGCGAGCGACACTCGAACGCCAGAGAGCGGCGTATGATCGCCAAGGCTCCTCCAGCCGGACCGGCGCGAGGGGTCGGCGCCCGCGACCACGACGAGTGGGACGCGACGGCGCGGCGGCACCACGTCGATCGAAGCTGGAACGAGCCAACACCTCGTCCACCATCGCCAGACCGAGCCGAGCGCGTACTCGGCGGGTCTGGAGGTCTTGGAGCCCACATTCTCGAGATGATGTCGTGGTCGCGCCGGCAGGCGAGACCACGGGGTCGGTGAACAGCAGCACTGCGTGGGCGCTCGCGCGTCCACCACCGACAAGAGAGCTTCCACGAAGGCGATCCGGGCGACCGGGTCGCCTTCGGTTTTTTTGCGTGTAGCGTCCTGACTGCGAGGCTGGGCGCCCTGGCGCTCCGGGTGACCGGGTCGCGTTCGGGTTTCTTGGGGAGGGGCGGTGCGCGGCCTGCGCGGGCCCGGTCGAGCGAGCCCGCCCGCGGCGCCGCGGGCCGCTTCAGAAGCGAACCACGCCGCTCACCGCGAACACGTTCGAGCGAGCCGCCCGCGGCGCCGCGAGCCGCTTCAGAAGCGAACCACGCCGCCCACCGCGAACACGTTCGCCGACTGGGTGACCTTGCCGCCGTTTACCGCGTGATACGAGCGGTAGTCGAAGTTCGGGCTCGCGCTGGTGTCGAGGGCGGCGACCGCGTGGAGTTTCCCGTTGCCGCCGTTGTCGAACCCCGCGTTGAAGTGGTGCTGGTAGCCGGCCTCGAGGTCTACCATGCCGACGCGGAACACCGCGCCGCCGCCGACGCCCGCGCGAAACGCCGGCACGCCGGTGACCGTGAGATGCTCCGCGTCGGTGGCCGAGGTCTCCATCCACGTCCCGAGGCGGATGCCGAGCCTATTGCCGAGGACGTTGTACTGTCCGCCGAGGCGGGCGCCGAAGGTGTCACGATACCCCGTGAGGACGTCCGCGTTGGCGGGCACGAAGCCGAGGTTGGCGACCGCGATGCGCGACTGACCCGGGTGGCTCGGATCCTCCGGGAAGCGCACCTCGATGGCCTGGTTCGCGCCGGTGTTGGTCCAGCTGAGATCGAGCTCCACGTCATAGAGGTCGTCGCGCAGCGGGTCGCGCGTGGGGTAGGGATCGATGCGGTGCCCTTCGCGCTCGAGCGGGGTCACGTCGCGGCGTGGCATGTGCCAGCGCGCGCCGATACGAGCTTCCATCGGGATGCGGAGCGTCACCGATGCCGCGTCTTCACCGACCTGGTCGTCGGAGCGCGAGATGGTGGGGCGCGCGGTCCTCTTGCCGGTCGCGTCGTAGTAGCTCGACTTCACCTCGAGGTCGCCCTTCGCCCGGATGGGGTCGCTCCAGCGATACCAGGCGGCGAGGTCGATGTTGTCGGTCGCCTCGAAGAGCCCGCTCAGGACGAACCCCGGCACAAAGAGGTCCTTGACCTTCAAGTTGCTGGCGGTGTCGTTGATGGCGTCGTCGCGCAGGCTGTTCGGGGACACCTGCGACATGCTCATGCTCGAGAGATCCAGGATCGCGATCCCGGCGACGAAGCCGGCGCCGACGTGCAGGCGGTCGGTGACCGAGTAGCCGGCCGCCAGCGTCGGCCAGAGCACGGTCGCCTTCACTCCGCGGGACAGGTACCGCTGTCCCGAGGCGAGCTCCTGGGTCCCGAACGGCGGGTTCCTGGTGGGGGCGGTGTCGTCCCACGCGAGCGCGCCGTACGCGGCGGGTGGCGTCACGGTGAGCCCGACGCCGAGCTCGCGGTTCACGCGCCAGGTGAAGGCGAGGTTCGGGACGAGCTGCGGAGAGCCGCTGTTCGCGTTGCAGCTCGTGGGATAGGTGGCAGAGATGCTCGGCGTCGGCGTGGCCGGGCTGGTCGCGGTCCCCTCACGGGTGAAGCAGATCTTCTGGAGCGCGAGGTTGGCTCCGACCCCGAGCGAGGTCGGCTGCATCGAGAGCGCGGCCGGGTTGTAGAAGCCCGCGATGGGATCGGTCGCGGTCGCGAGCCACGCGCCGCCGCGCGAGAACGCGCCGACCCCGTTGTCCGGGAACTCGAGCGTCGATGACGCCCGCGCGGGCACGCTCACCAGCGCGAGCGTCGCCACGCCAACGAAAAATGCACCACGTCGAGCCAGTCGTCTCATCCCTCGCCTCCGGAAATCAAACCCACGCGTTTCGGCAGAGCAGAGCAAGAGCCAGGCCCCGGGGTCAACCCGGAGGTGCCGAGATCGGCGAAGCTGGCCGGGATCTCGCTGGTATTTTGGGGGTCTGCTCACCCCGCAGGGTGATGCGTGCGCGTGGTCTGGTGACCGAGACTTGCCGGACGGATGGCATGTGAGGTGAATGGTCTCGAGCGGTCTGAACCCACACGGGGGCTCACGTCCGGCGACTTGGCGCGCGCGCTCGGGGTCGATCTCAAGACGATCCACAACTGGGTGCAGCGCGGGCACCTGTGCGGGCGCCGCACGGCCGGTCGTCACCTCCGTTTTCATCGCACCGAGGCGGTGCGATTCATGCGTCGCTTCGGTTACGAGGGGTCGGCGCTCCTCGGCGGAGCACCGCCGCGCGTCGTCTCCGTCGGGATCTCGGGCGCCGGTGAACGCGGCTCGAGTTGGCGCGCGGCGTTCCGCGGCTTCGAGGTCGACTGGTGCCAGACGCTGAGCGCCGCCGCGCTGCACGTCGCTTTGGGTGAGCACGAGGTCCTGCTCGTCCACCTCGGTCGTGTCACGGGGCCGGCGGCGCTCGAGTTCGTCGACGCGGTTCGGCGCTATTCGAGGACCTGCGGGATGGCGATCATAGGCGTCGGCGGCAGCGCCGCCGCGCGGGCGGCGTTTCTCGAGGCGGGCGCGGACGCCGCCGCCCGCGACGAGCGGGCCGCGCGCGCGATGGTGAAATGGACGATCGGAGGCGCCGCGCTTCCGCGCGAGGCGACCACTCGCCTCGCCGCCGCCGAGCGCTGACTCACTCCGGTTGCGCCGCGACGAGCGCGCCGCGCGGCCCGACGCGGTAGAGCGTGCGCCGGACTCGTCGTGGCGGCAGACGAGGCGCTCGCGCGAGGAAATCGAGCACGTCGCCGCGCTGGGGCTCGCCCGGGCGCGAGTCCACGCGCATGAGGAGCGTGCCGGTCGGTAGCTCGAGCACGAGGCGGATCTCCCAGATGGTGCCGGGCCCGGCCGCGAGTCGCTCGATGGTGACGCCCGGATAGTCAGCCGCGCCGACCCAACCATCCCCGACTCGCACGCGCCAGGTCAGCCGCGTCGTCCCGCGTTCTCCGACCGACTCGGAGCTCGTGAGCTCGACCTCTTCGGTGCGGCGCTCGGTCACGGCGTCGCCGGCGCGTAGCCGGGCTCGTTCGGCGGCGGTACGATCCCCGAGGGCTCCGAGGCCTCGTCGGCGCGTGGCTCCGCCGCGCGTCCGGCTGGCGTGGTCGCGCTGCCCGGGTTCGTCTCGGCAGGCCGCCTCGCGCGCACCACGAACCGCGGGAGCGTCTTCGGGTTGCAGCCCGCCCCGAAGCCGGTGGCGTCGAATTCGGCCTCCACGGAGCCCGTCGAGGTGGTGCCCTCCCGGTTGGTCTTCTCGACCGTGACGCGTAGCGCCCGCATCCCGGCACGCGCCGGTGAGCAGTACGCAAGCAGGTAATGCCCATCGTGGCTCGCGCTCACCCGGCTGCCGGCGTCGGCGAAGGTGGGGCCGAGCGCCTCCGCGGTCGGCGCGCGGAGCACACCCGCGCGTCCGATACGCGAGAGGCTGAAGCCCGAGGCATCCTCGCCGAGACCGAGCGCGAACACCTCGTGGTCGGTCGCGTCGAGCGCGGCCTCGAGCGCATCGGCGGAGACGCGCCCGGCGAGATCCGGCCCCTCGGTGAACACGACCAAGGTCCCCACGCGGACCGGCTGCTTCGCCTGCATGAGCCGCGCGTCGAGCGCTGCGAGCGCCGCCACGATGGCCCCGTGGAGGTCTCGCGAGGGATCTCGCGTGGCGAACGACGCGAGCCCGCTCAGGGGCGTCGGAGGGGAGCCCTCACTGGTCGCGGCTCCGCGCGCGAAGTCGCCCGCGGCGTGGAGCCGGCCATCGCCATCGAAGGCGTAGACGGTCACCGCCTGCGTGCGTCGCGCGTTCTCGACGAAGCTCATCGCGGCGCGCGCGAGCTCGTCGCGCCGCGCCGCGTCGCTCATGTCCACGAGGAGCACGGTGCGGAAATCCGCCACCGCGTCGCGATCGAGCAGGGTGAGGCCGCTCCGCTCTGCGTCCACGCGCTGCCCGTTCTCGTACACCGAGAAGTCCTGCTCGCTGAGGTCACCGACCGGCGCGTCGCCGTCAGTCACCGAGAGGTATACCGCGACGTTGCCGGGCTTGTCCGCGGACACCCCGAGCGACTTCACCTCGAGCCCGCTGAACAGCCCGCAGCCGCTCGCGAAGAGCGTAAAGACGAGTGCCAGCCCGGGGATGCGAGGCATGCGATTCGTTCAGATACCCGATTTTCCTGCGCTCGGCCACGCCGAGCGCTCACTCCCAGCGCGGCTCGCCGGCGCGCGCGTCGCGGAGCATGTCGGTCATCCCGTGCGCGAGCTCGCCCGGCAGCGCGTCCTCGGCGAACAGGCGGACCTCGACGATCTCGAGGGGGTTCATCGGGTCGCGCGCCGGCTCATCGATCTCCGCGTCCACCACGATGGTCACCGCGTGAAAGCGCGCGTCGCGCCACGGCGCCGAGTAGACCCCGCGCAGGCCGCCCAGGCGCACTCCGACCACGCCGGCCTCCTCGGCGAGCTCGCGCGCGATGGCGCTCCGGAGCGACTCACCCCACTCGAGGGTCCCGCCGGGCAGAGCCCACTCTCCCGTGTCGCCCCGGCGGACGAGCAGCCAGCGACCGTCCGAGGTGTGCGCGGCGACCGCGATGCCGACCACCGGCCGGCGGAGCAGGTGGCGGGCGACCTCCTTCACGAGGACCCAGGCGCCGTAAGGAATCCTCGCTCGTCGAAGCACGCGGGCGAGCATGCCCGGCGGCGGCCGCTTCAACAAGATCTGTGCTACGCGGGGCTGCGAACGTTCGTCATGCGCGTCGTCGTCTTCCTCGCCTGCTTCGCGTCCCTCGCTGCGTGCTCGACCCGGCAGGAGCCTCCCGGCGCGACCGCGAGCCCTTCCGGCGAGGCGCGCGTGGTCGCGGCGGAAGGGGGCGCCCCCTCCGCGTCGGGTGGCGGCGCGCCCGCGCCTCGCGCGTTCGGTGGCGCCGACGACAACCTCCCGTTCTCGCCGGATGGGACGCGGCTCGCGAGCATCGCGTGGCGCACCTGGATCTACACCGACACCGGTCCGCAGCGCACGCGCCTCGGCTACCTGCGCGCAGGCGCCGTGGTGGACGCGCGCGGACCAGCCATCGAGAACGAGGGCTGCGCGGGGGGGTGGTACCGGGTGAATCCGCGCGGGTTCGTGTGCGTCGGCAAGGGCGCGACCTCGAACCTCGACGACATCGTCGCCGTCGAGAGCAGCGTCCGCCCGATACGGGGCCAGGGGCTCCCCTACCTCTACGCGCGCGCGGGCGAGACGCCGCCGCTCCGCTACTTCAAGGTCCCCACGCGCGCCGAGATGGAGGCCGTCGAGGGTGAGGGCGTGCTCGCGCGCGCCGCGCGCTGGCGCGATGGTCTCGCGCTCTCGGGGGTCAAGGAGCTGCTCGGTACGCCGGGCGCGCCGCCCGAGTTCCTCGCGAACGGCCAGAAGCTCGTGAAGCCGTACGGGGTCGAACAGCGGCTCCATTTCTCGGTCTACGCGGGGCGCGCGGCGCCCGACAGCGGGTTTGCCATCGCGCGAGTCTTCGAGTCGGACGGCCGCACCTTCGGCCTTACCACCGAGCTCGACATCATCGCGCTCGACCGCACGCGCCTGGTCAAGCCGAGCGAGTTCCACGGCGTCGAGCTCGCCCCGGACGAGACGCTCCCGGTCGGCTTCGTCGAGCAACGCTACGCGCAGCGCTTCGCCATCGGCGAGGATGGTATCCCGCGCGCGGACGGCAACCTCGCGTGGCGCGAGCCCATCAAGCTCACCGGAAAGACGCGACCTGGAGGCTACTGGGAGACACGTGACGGCGCGTGGGTGCTAGGTTCCACGCTCCGCATCATCCAGCCGCGGTCACAGTTCCCGAGCGTCGCCACCGGCACGCGAAAATGGCTCGACATCTCCATCCTCGAGCAATCGCTGGTGGCGTATGTCGGCACCAAGCCGGTCTACGTGACGTTGGTGAGCACGGGTCGCGGCGGCATGGGCGACCCGGAGAAGGGGTTCGCCACCGTGCGCGGCACCTTCATGATTCACTCGAAACACGTCGCCGCCACCATGGACGGCTCCGAGGACAAGGCGGACTCGTACAACCTCCTCGATGTGCCGTTCGTGCAGTATTTCCACAAGGGCTACGCACTCCACGGCACCTACTGGCATGACGACTACGGCCGGGTGAGGAGCCACGGCTGCATCAACCTCGCGCCGGTCGACGCCGCCTATATCTTCGAGTGGACGGATCCTCCGGTTCCTCCCGACTGGCACGCGGTGTTCAATTTCGAGCGCGGGACGGTGGTCAGCATTCGCGGTTGAGTCGTCGGGCTCGACGGCCCGGCGCGACACCGCGCCGGGCGACCCCTGCGGCTTCGCGCCGAACCGGCCAGACCTCAGTCTCGCAGCAGATCGTAGCGATCGGCGGCTGCCTCGAGGGCGGCCGGTTCGGCGGCGTCGAGGCGCACGCTGGTGACCAGACCGCGCTCGGGCGCGAGCTCGCCGGGGACGTGCCAGACGTGCTCGAAGACGACGGTCGGTGGTTGGCCGGTAGGCTCGCTCGGATCGACCATCGCGTCGAGGCCGCGGAGCCGCACGCCGAGCCCGGATCTCGCCTCGCCCGAGGCGTTGTAGAGGCATAGGGTCGCGAGGTCGCCGCTCACCCGGAGGTTGCACGCGCGGACCTCGCCGAGCGCGGCGAGGAGCCGCGAGAGGTACGGCGCCTCGTCATCGCGGAGCGCCTCGTGGAGCTTCTCGGCGGCTTCGCGCGCGCGCGGGTCGCCGAGGTAGCCGAGGAGCATCGCGCCGTATAGGCGCACCGGGCGGTGGTTCGCGTCGAGCAGTCCCGCGATGAGGTTGGTCGGCGCGGCGCCTTGCCCCTCCGGGCCGAGCGTGGCCGGCGGCGCGCCTTGGATGTCGACTTCACGACCGCGCGCCTGCACCGACCACTTGATGGCCTGGCCCGGTGCGAGCGGGCCTTCGAAGTAGAGTGCGCGGCTCGAGACCGGGTAGCGTCGGTTCGACGGCGGCGGGTCGCGCTCGAAGAACTGCACCATGAAGGTGACGTCCTCGAGCGGCCGGTCGCCGCTATTTACCGCGGCGATGTCGAGCGCGAGCTCGTCGTGCGCGCCGTGATGCTCGAGGCGGCGCCGGAGCACGAGCGAGGAGAGCGCAGGCAGCGGACGCGCCCACAAGAGCGAGTCCGCGCGTTCGCAGCGGCACGGGCCGGCGGTGGATGCGGTGTCGCCCGTGGGCGTGGTGAGAGCTGGCGACGGCGTCGAGGCCGAGGGGGCCGCGCGCGCGGCGACCGCCGGCGCGGGCCCGGTGGGCCCCGGCGCGGGCGCGACGTCGGGCTCCGCCGTGCGGTGCTGGGCGACGGGCGCGCGCGCGGACTCGCCGACCGTCAGCACCCGGTGCGCGGTGAGGACGAGCGCCAGCGCGCCAGCGGTGAGCGTCGCGATCACGGCGAAGGCCGTGCGTGGGAGGAGCCGCTCGAAGTCCGGAAGTCGTAGAGGTTTCGTCTTGGGAGGCGGGGGCCCGGCCGCGCGCGTGAGGTTCGGCAGATACCTGGCAAGCTCGGCCGCGAACGCGCCGAGCGCCGCCTCACCGTCGCGTCCACCGAGCGCGACGTGGCGATCGGCGGCGAGCCCGATGACGAGCACGGCGAGCGCGCCGAGCACGCCGACGGCGAGCGCGAGGCCGGCGCCTGCGCGCGGAACCAGCCGTGGCAGAGAGAGCGCCGGCAGGAGGATGGCGAGGAGCGCGGTCGCCACCGCGCCGACCCGCACGATGAGCCGCTGCCGGTGGCGCTCCCGGAGGTGCACGCCGTCGCCGGTCGAGAACGTGGTCAGGGTGAGCTGGCTGAGCGGGGTGAGCGTCGGATCGACCGCGAGGTAGAGTTGCTCGCCCTCGACGCGTGCGTCGAGGATTTGACCGTACGGGACCGTGACCCGCGTGCCCGTCGTGAGCGCGCCCGGCGCGTAGCCGTCGCTGAACGCGCCAGCGCCGAGGTAGCCGAGCGCCAGCCCGTGCGGCGTGCACTCGACCTCGACGACGCCGATGGCGTTGCTCCGCTCCGCGGCGACGGCGATGGCTCGGAATCTCATCTCGACGCGGGCTCGAGCCTAGCCGGACCCGAGCGGAGCGCTAGGCCGGGGCCGGGAGCGGCGTGTGGCCGAGCTTCGCGAGCCGCCGGCTCCAGCGCTCGAGCGCGTCGAGCGTGAGCCGATATCGCGGCGGCGCGGGCGGCAAGCGGCGCGCGTAAACGGCGACCAGCCGGGCCGAGTAGGCGTCGAGGTACGTGAGCTCGAGGCCCAGGCAGCGCTCGCTCTCGCCGGGCCGCCGCCCGTGGATGACGCGGCGCACGACGGCGTCCGCGTCGATCCAATCGCCCAGGCCGGGCAGCCGAAACGACACGATGAGCGGCTCGCCGGTGAGCACGGGATCGGCCGGGCCGACGCGCAGCCCAGCCGGCGAGAGATCCTCGATGGTGTCGGCCACCAGCCGGAAGTCTCGCAGGCGCACGACCTGGCAGGTGAGCTTGGCGGTGCGCCGCGTCGCGCGGAACGAGGGGGAGCCGGGAATGTCGATCATGCGCTCGATCCTCCGCTCGTGATCGTAGCCGGGGCGCGCGGCGGACGGCCAAGAACGCGGTGAGCCCTCAGACGAGCCCGGGCGGGAGCGCGGGCGGCGGCTCGAGCGTCTCGGCGAGGTGGCGCTCGGCAATGAGCGTGACGGCGCTCCGCTTGGCGGTGTCGTCGGGGAACGCCGCGAGCTCTTCGAGCATGGCCACCAGCTGGAGGCAGAGCGCGGCGCGGTCGACGATGCGTCGCCCGAACCGCTGGTCGCCGACGCCGTCCGCGACGAGCCGAAAGCCGCGCTCGACCGAGTCGATCCCGGCGCGGGTGCGCTCGACGAGCGCGGCGTCTCCCGCCGGGAGCGTGAGCCGCGCGAGCGCGTCGCGGAGCTCGGCGATGAACATGGCGTGGATCCCGAGGCGCCGCGCGTCGCGGAGCACCTGGTCGACCAGCGTATTGTGCGTCCCCTCCCAGCTCTCGAGCACCATCGCGTCGCGGTAGAGCTGAACCAGCGGCGTGAACGTCTCGATGACACCGTTGCCGCCGAGCATTTCGATCGCGAGCCGCGTCATCTGGGTGTTGCGGATGGCGGTGAAGTACTTGTTCACGTTCACCCCGACGCGCCACGCGGCGGCGAGCGCCTCGTCGCCCTGGCCGGTGGCGAGGCGGTCAGCCATGGCGATGATCCGCAAGGTCGACGCGGTGGCGGCCATGGCCTCGGCGTGGAGCGTGGAGAGCGCGTCCGCGACCAGCGGGAACTCGATGATCGTCTGGCCGAACGCGCGCCGGTGCCGCGCGTAGCTCGCCGCTTCGCGGTACGCGGCCTGCATCGAGCCCGCGCAGCACACCGCGTTATACATCCGCGAGGTGTCGAGCACGATCTCGACCACGTTCTTGAACCCGCGATCGACCGGCCCCACGGCTTCGCCGAGCGCCCCGTCGAAATCCGCCTCGGCGGAGGCCATGGCGCGCGTACCGAGCTTTCGCTTCAGGCGCCGGAGCGTAAACTCGTTCACTCGGCCGCCGACCCACCGCGGCACCACGAAGAGCCCGAGCCCGCGGGTGCCGTCGATGGCGCCCTCGGGCCGCGCGGTCATGAGGAAGAGCTGCGCGTCAGCGACCGAGCAGAACCACTTCTCGCCGTAGAGTCGCCATCTCTCACCGTCCTGCCGTGCGACCACCGCGTTCGCCCCGACGTCCGAGCCGCCCTGCACCTCGGTGAGGAATTGCGAGCCGTGGACACGCTTCGCGTAGTCGCGCTCGAGCAGCCCCGGGAGCCACTGCTTCCGCTGCGCGTCGGAGCCGAGGCGCTGTACCACCTTGATGAGCCCGGCGGTGCAGGCGAGCGGGCAATTGTGCCCGTTCTCCCCCGGCTGTGAGATGAGGTGGAGGAGCCCCATCTGCAGCGTCTCGTTTCCAGGCGTGGCGTAATCCGAGAGCACGCCCGTCTGCCAGATGAGCTCGCCGGCGCGGTGGTAGCTCGGGTGGAACACCACCTCCTCCGTGCGCACCCCGAGCCCGCTATAGCGCTCGAGTCGCGGCAGGTTGTCGTCGTGGTTGGTCTCGAGGGTGAGGCGAGCGAGCTCAGTACCGACCATCTCGCCGACCTCGGCGAGCCGGCGGCGCTCGGCGTGATAGCGCTCCTTACCGAGCCGGAGCGCGAGCACCCGCCCGAGGTTCGGGTCCGAAGTGAAAAAATTGCGCGGCTTTCCCTCGTCCCACGCGAGGAGCTCCGCGCGTCCCTGCTCCGCTCGGTTGGTCATGCGCCTCTCCTAACTCCCGCGCCGGAGGAGCGCCAGCGAGCGGAGTCGGGCTGCCTTGAAGCGGCCGGGCGCGGCGCTCCGGCCGGCGGAAGCGAGCGCGGCGGGAGCGCTCGAGGTGCTTGGGGGGCGGCGGGGGCGCGGGCGACGGCGACGGCGACGGCGGCGCGGGAAATGACCCTAGACAAGCGGTGAGCGAGGTCGGTAAGGTGAAGGCATTGTCATGAATAGAATTGACGCTCGGAAGGTTCGTTCGATCCGTGCTGGCGCCTGCGTCGCGATCGGTCTCGCGGCGGCGCTCGCGCTCCCCGCGTGCGGCTCGGAGGGGTTCGGCCCGACCGAGTCCGGCGAGCCCGAGCCGACCGGCTCGACGAGCTCGGCGGTCTTCGTCAACGGGAGCTTCGAGGATGGAGCGAACAACGCGGCTCCACCCAATTGGACGGTGACGACCTACCGGAATCCGGGAATCACGATCTCCGATCCGCAGACCCGCGCGAACCTGGCCCTGCAGACGGGCGGTACCGCGCAGACCTTCACGCTCACGACGAGCGGGGGGCCCGAGTCGCAGGCGGATCCGGATCTCGGGACGGGCGCTTCTTTCCGGTGGCCGAAATTCGGCAGCGCGGTGGCCGTCGTGAACCGCAAGACGGCGAGCCGCAACGCCAACTCGATGAAGCAGACGATGACGGTCGACGCGGGGGACATCGACCCCGTCGACGGCCTCGCGCACGTTCGCTTCGTCGCCGCGCCGGTCCTGCAAGACCCGAATCATCCGGCGCATCAGCAGCCGTACTTCTTCATTCAGCTCACGAACGTCACGCGAGGCAACCAGATCCTCTACCAGGATTTCAACTTCGCGAACCAGCCGGGCGTTCCTTGGAAGACCAGCGGATCGATCAAGTACACCGACTGGGCGCTGGTCGACATCGCGCCGGGCAACGCGCTCCTCGCGCCTGGCGATCAGGTCGAGCTCGAGGTCATCGCGGCCGGGTGCGCGCAGAGCGGTCACTGGGGGCAGGTCTACGTGGACGGCATCGGCCCGACCGTCCCCGGCCTCTACGTTTACGCGACCGGGCCCGCGGCCGCGAACCGCGGCACGGACATCACCTACACGCTCACGTATAAGAACGACGGCTCCGCGGGCGCCGCAGGCACGGTCGTCCAGTTCAACACGCCGCCGAACACCACGTTCACGTCGGTCACCGCGCCGGGGCTGACCTGCACCGCGCCAAGCCCGGGTAACGGTGGGCTGGTCTCCTGCACGGTCGGCGCGCTCGCGGCCGGCGCGAGCGGGAATTTCGAGATCACGGTCCGGATTGCCCCTGCCGCGACCGTGGGCTCCACGATCACGGCAGGCAACTACGACATCCGAGCTACCAGCGTCTCCCCGCTCCTCGGGCCGAAGGTCTACACCAAGGTCACCGACGGGATCACCTACGCCGAGCTGGTGGTCAAGAAGACGGCGAGCGCGGCCACGGTGCCGGCTGGTGGGACGGTCACGTACACCATCGTAGCCAGCAACGACGGCCCGAACGGCCCCGCGAGCGCGACGATCGTGGACACCATGCCGTCCCAGCTCGCTTCGGCCACCTGGACGTGCGCGGGCACCGGCGGCGCTACCTGCGCCGCCTCGGGCGCGGGGAACATCAACGACGCCGTGTCGATCCCCGTAAACCAGAAGGTGACCTATACGATCACCGGCACCGTCAGGTCGGACGCCGCGGCAGGTCAGTTCACGAACACCGCGTCCGTCACTCTGCCTCCTACCGTGAGCGATCCGACGCCGAGCAACAACGCGGACGCCGCGTTCGTTCGCGTCACGGTCGCGAATGGAGAGACGTGCGGCGGGGACCTCGACTGCACCTCGGGCGTGTGCGCATCCGACGGGAAGTGCGGCTACCCGAACGATGATGGCCCGTGCACCGCGCAAAATGGCGACACCGTGTGCCGTTCCGGCGCTTGCAGCGCCAACGGCACCTGCATGCCGGCCGGCGGCTGCAACGTCGATGCGGACTGCGCCTCGACCCAGTTCTGCGACACGTCGTCGCACTCGTGCACGGACAAGCTCGCGAACGGCACCGCGATCCCGACCATCGCCGGGCACGACCCTGCGCTCGACGGGACCTGCACGGGGCCAGCGGGCGCGGCGGTCTGCGTCTCCGCGGTCTGCGACACCTCGGATGACCAGTGCGGCTATGCCGACGGCACTGGGCCGTGCGATTCCGCGACCGCCGACACCGTGTGCCGTTCCGGCGCCTGCAGCGCCAACGGCACGTGCATGCCGTCGAGCGGCTGCAACGTCGATGCGGACTGCGCCTCGACCCAGTTCTGCGACACGTCGTCGCACTCGTGCACGGACAAGCTCGCGAACGGCACCGCGATCCCGACCATCGCCGGGCACGTCCCCCCGCTCGACGGGGCCTGCACGGGGCCAGCGGGCGCGGTGGTCTGCGTCTCCGCGGTCTGCGACACCTCGGACGATCAGTGCGGCTATGCCAACGGCACCGGGCCGTGCGACACCTCGACCGCGGCGACCGTCTGCCGCTCCGGCGTGTGCAGCGCCAACGGCACCTGTATGCCGGCGGCGAGCTGCAACGTCGACGCGGACTGCTCGAGCGATCAGTTCTGCGATACGTCGAGGCACGAGTGCACGACGAAGCTGCCGAACGGCACCGCGGTTCCGACCATCGCCGGGCACGACCCGGTGCTCGACGGTAACTGCACCGGGCCGGTCGGCGCGGTGGTCTGCCTCTCGGCGGTCTGCGACGACTCCGACGACCAGTGCGGCTACGCGAACGGCAACGGGACCTGCTCGAGCGCGGACGCTGGCACCGTCTGCCGTAGTCAGGCCTGTGACGCCGCGGACGGCAAGTGCGGCATCGACCTCCACCACGACGGCTGCACGGACGACGCGAGCTGCCGCGCCGGCCACTGCGTGACGGCGGGGCCGAACGCCGGGCGCTGCGAAGAGTGCGCGACCAGCGCGAACTGCCCAGCCGAGAAGCCCGTGTGCAACGAGACCACCAGCGCCTGCGTCGTCTGCGACGGCGACTACGCGAGTGGCGCCTCGGCCGCTTGCCCGAGCAGCACCGCGCCGGTCTGCGCGCCGGACGGCACCTGCGCCGGCTGCACCTCGGATGAGGACTGCAAGGCGCAGCCCGGCACGACCTGCAACACCGCCACCGGCGCGTGCGAAGGCTCGGGAGGCACGGGCGGAGCCGGTGGCACGGGCGGCGCGGCCGGCGCCTCGGGGAGCGGCGGTTCGGCTGGTACCGGCGCGACGGGCGGCACTGGCGCGACGGGCGGCACCGGCGGTTCGGCTGGCACCGGCGCGACGGGCGGCACCGGCGGTTCGGCTGGCACCGGCGGGACCGGAGGCGGCAGCTCGGCGGAGCCGGTCGGGACGCTCGAGGGCGGCGGGTGCGCGTGCACCACGGCGGGTTCCCGCGCGCCGCTCGGCAGCGCGTGGGGCCTCGCGCTGCTCGCCGCCGTGCCGGTGGCGCTCGGCCGCCGCCGGCGGCGTCAGGCGGCGGCGCGCCGTTAGGTGCGTCCGGAAAGGGGCTCGCGCGGGGCGCCCCTCGCGCCGAGCCCCTCGCGCGCGGCAGCGTGGCGCTGGCGGAGTCGTGCGCCTTCGGGTAGACAGGCGCTCTCCCCCACGGAGGTGCTCTCCCGATGACTCGCTCCTTTCTCGGTGCCGTACTGCTCTCTGCTCTGGTCGCCCTCACGGGCTGCGGCTCTTCGGACGACGGCGGCGCGACGCCCGGCGCCGGCGGCGCGGCTGGCGCAGCGGGTGGCGGCAATCAAGCGGGCGCGGGCGGTGGCTCGTCCGCGGATCTGCACCGCTGCCCGACCTCCGAATATAAGACGCTGGTCGTGGTGGGTGACTCCATCTCGGACGTCGGCGGCAGCGGCGGCCCCGATGATCAGGAGCCGTTTTATCGCACCCTTCTCGTCCACAATGACGACGCGCTCTATCCCGAGTGGAAGGGCGTGGACCTGGCGACGTGCTGGGGTTTCGACTCCACGACGAACGTCGTGAAGGTCTCGGTGGGCGGCGCCATCGCCACCCAGGGCATGAGCGGAGGCGCGTCGGTCCTCGTCGACCAGGCGAAGAGCCTACCGGACTCCCTGCCGGGCCCGGTGCTGGTCGTCGGCACCATTGGCGGCAACGACGTCGTCTCGGGGCTCACCGACTACCTCATCGGCACGCCCGAGGCCCAGGAGCGTGACCGCCAGGATTTCCTCGCCGGCTGGGTCGCGGCGATGGACGAGCTCACGCGCGCCGACCGCTTCGGTCCGGGCGTGGAGGTCGACGTGCTCATCACCAACATCTACGATCCGAGCGGCGGCACCGGGGACTTCACCTACGAGCCCGAGTCGCGAAAGTGCCCAGGCGCGCTCTCGCTCTGGCCGAGCACGCAGTCGACCAACCCGGCGCTCATGCCGTGGAACGAGGGGCTCACCGAGAAGGCGGCGGGGTACGCAAGCGTGCACCTGCTCGATCTGCACGGCGCCTTCCTCGCTCATCGAGTGAACACGCCGGCGGCCGACAACTGGTTCCACGACGACTGCATCCACCCCAACGCCGCCGGTCACAACGGGCTCCGCGAGCTGTTCTGGGCCGGGCTCCTCGCGCTCCACTGACGCTCGCCCCGCGTGGAGCCCGCGCCTCACCGACATCCTCTCGAACCCTTGCTCCCCGGACGGCGTCGCGACGCCGCGCGCTCCTCGGGCTTGCGGCTCGTGCGAAAGGCAGGTCGGAAGGACTGCTCGTGCGACCGCTTTTCTAGCGTGCGCGCGGCGTGTACCGTGTTCGGGTGACCCAGGACGTCGTTCAATCGGATGCGTTGGTGTTCTTCGGCGCGACGGGCGACCTCGCGTACAAGAAGATCTTTCCGGCCCTGCAGAGCATGGTGAAACGGGGGACGCTAAAGGTCCCCATCATCGGCGTCGCCAAGTCCGGCTGGACGGTGGAACAGCTCCGTGAGCGCGCGCGCCAGAGCCTCTTGGAGCATGGCGGCGGGGTGGACGCCGCCGCGTTCGCGCGGCTGATCGAGCTGCTCGACTACATCGACGGCTCTTACACCGAGCCCGAGACCTTCCAGCGGCTCCGCGCAAGACTCGGCGGGGCCCAGCATCCGACCCACTATCTCGCTATCCCGCCCAGCCTGTTCGCGGAGGTGGTGCGCTCGCTCGGCGCGAGCGGGTGCGCGGACGGGGCGCGTGTCGTGGTCGAGAAGCCCTTCGGTCACGATCTCGCGACGGCCCGCAAGCTCAACGAGGCGCTCCACGCGGTGCTCCCCGAGTCGAGTATCTATCGCATCGATCACTACCTCGGCAAAGAGGCGGTCGAGAATCTTCTCTTCTTCCGCTTCGCCAACACCTTTCTCGAGCCGATCTGGAACCGGCACTACGTCGACTCGGTGCACATCACGATGGCCGAGAGCTTCGGCGTCCAGGGGCGCGGCAAGTTCTACGACGAGACGGGAGCGATCCGCGACGTCATCCAGAACCACCTGCTCCAGGTCATCGGCTACCTCGCGATGGAGCCGCCGACCTCGCTCTACTCGGACTCGATCCGCGATGAGCAGGTGAAGGTGTTCCGGTCCATCGCGCCGCTCCGCCCCGAGCAACTCGTGCGCGGGCAGTTCCGCGGTTACCGCGACGAGCCAGGGGTCGCGCCGAAGTCCCACGTGGAGACGTTCGCGGCGGTGCGGCTCGAGGTGAGCTCGTGGCGCTGGGCGGGAGTCCCGTTCTTCATTCGCGCCGGGAAATGCCTCCCGGTCACGGCGACCGAGGTCGTCGTCGATCTCAAGGCGCCGCCGCTCAGCGGGCTCGCGCCCGAGGAGAGCAACTACTTCCGGCTCCGGCTCGGGCCGAACGTGTCGATCTCGCTCGCGGCCCGCGTGAAGCGCCCCGGCGCCGCGCGGGTGTCGATGCCGACCGAGCTCGTCGCGGTCGAGGCCGACGCGGGCGACGAGGTGGGCGCCTACGAGCGGCTCCTCACCGACTCCATGAAGGGTGATGCCATGCAGTTCGTGCGCGAGGACGCGGTAGAGGCCGCCTGGGGGATCGTGGAGCCCATCCTCGACGACGTGACCCCGCTCTACGAGTACGAGCCGGGCACCTGGGGCCCGAAGGAGTGTGATCGACTGGTCGACGGCCTCGAGGGTTGGCATAACCCGCGGTCGTGACCTTCCACCCGCACTTGGCTCGACCCCTCGCGCTCGCGTCGGCGCTCTTGCCGCTCGCCGCGTGCGGCGGGGCGACCCCGGTCGATCCCTCCCCCGGGGGGGAGGGATCGGTGCGGCTCCTGCCTGCGGTCCTGGTGGAAGGGGGTTGGCGCGGCGCGGAATCGGACGGGGCGTGCTCTCGTGACGGCGATGCGGTGACCTGTCCGGCCGGGGACGCGGGCGCGGTGACGCTCACGCGCGCGGGCGAGAGCCTCCGCGTCTCATTCGTGGCGGCGCGAGCCGTGACGGTGTCTGCGCTCGCCGCCGAGGGTACCGGCTGGCTCCCGGGCGCGACCAGCTTCATCTCGAACGGCTTCCAGTCGTGGTCGCAGACCGGCGCCGTCGCGCTGCGCCCGAAGGTCGACGAGGCCGACCTCGCGAAGGCGCTCGCGGCGCGCGGCGACGGCGAGGTCCTGCGCGATGGCTTCGCGCAGTCGTGGGAATTCACCGTGGTTGGCGGTGGCGGGCCATACCTGTTGCTCGGAGCGACCACCGCGCACGTGTTCAAGCCCTGGGTGCAGGTGACGAGCGACGCCCCCGGCCGGCTCGCGCTCCGGCTCGTGTCGGGCGGAGCGGGCGAGTCGGTCGCGCTCCGCGCTGGCGAGCGGCTCGACGGAGAGTCATTCCATGTGGCACATGGGAGCGAGCTCGCGGCGCTCGCCGGCGGCTACGCGGCCGCGCTCCCGTCGCGGCGCGCGCGGGTCGCGCGGTCCGCCGAGGCCGGGTGGAACTCCTGGTACGAGCTCTGGGACGGGGTGAGCCAGGCAGACGTGCGCGTCAACGCGGCGCTCGCGCGGCAGGTGCTCGCGCCGCGGTTGCCGCCGGGCACGCGGCTCCGCGTGGTCATCGACGACGGCTGGGAGCAGGGTTGGGGCGACTGGGAGCCGAACGAGCGCTTCCCGTCGGGCCTCGACGGGCTCGCGCGCGAGCTCGTCGCCGAGGGTTTCGAGCCGGGCGTCTGGCTTGCGCCGCTCCTGGTCTCCGAGTCGAGTCAGCTTGCCAAGCAGCACCCGGAATGGTTCGTCGGCGGCGCGTCCTTCACGCACCTCGAGAACGGCAAGATGCTGGTGCTCGACGTGACGAACCCCGCCGCAGCCGAGCACTTGCGCGGCACCATTCGCAAGCTCAGAGGCTGGGGGTACTCGCTCCTCAAGATCGATTTCCTGTTCGCAGGGACGTTCGAGGGGGCGCGAATGGAACCCTTGACCGGGATGCAGGCCTACGAGCGCGCGCTCTCCATCATCCGCGACGCCGCGGGGGACGACGCGCTCCTGCTCGCGGTCGGCGCGCCCGCGGTCGCGACGCTGCCGTTCGCGGACGCCTGGCGCGTCGGCGGGGACATCGCGCTCGAGGTCTTCGGGCCTTCGTGGCCTTACGTGACGAACCAGGCGCGCAGCGTCGGCGCGCGCGCGCCGCTCTGTCTGGCCACGCTCTGCGACGCCGATCCGGTGCTCCTGCGCGGGCTCACCGCGCCGGAGGTCGGCGCGGGCGGCTGGGTCGTCGCGTTCGCGGGTGGCGCGCTATTTCTCAGCGATGATCTCGCGAGGCTCGACACCGCTCGCGCGCGCTGGGCGCTCGACGCCGAGCGGGTAGGGTACGCCCTCGGTGGGCGACCGGCGCTGCCGGAGGACTACCTCCCCGCCTCACCGCCCGATCACCTGGTCTCGTCGTTCAGTGACCAGCTCGCCGCGGGCCGCGTGAGCACCGCGGTGGTGCCCGAGGTGTGGCGCATGCCCGACGGCAAGCGGGTGGCGCTGAACGGCGCGGACGAGGCGCGTAGTATCGCCGGCGTCGAGGTGCCGCCGCGGAGCGCCGCCATCATCCCCTGAACCGCCTCGGCCCGACCCAGCACATGTACGAATTCGACGAAGATACCCAGGTGTTCGAGCTCGGTGAGGATCGCTATCGCGGCGAGGTCACCGCGCGCTGGAACGTCGGGCCGGTCCCGAACGGCGGCTACCTGCTCGCGATCGGCCTCGCCGCGATGGGCCGCTCGCTCGCGGCGCCCGATCCGCTCACGGTCACGGTTCACTTCCTGAAGCCGGCCAGGATCGGCGAGATCATCATCGACGTCGAGCGCGTGAAGCTCGGGCGCACGTTCTCGACCGTCATGGCGAAGATGAGCCAGGGCGGCGTCGAGACCGCGCGGCTCCTCTCGACCTGGGGAGATCTCGCGGCCGCGACCGGCCCGACCCGGATGGATGCCACACCGCCGGAGCTCCCGCGGCTCGATCGGCCGCCGCCCGCGCAGATCGAGCCGCCCATCGAGCTCGCGCGTCGCTTCGAGCAGCGGCTCGCTCCCGAGACGCTCGGGTTCCTCGAGGGGAAGACGACCGAGCGCGCCGAGCTGCGCGGCTGGAGTCGCTTCGCGGATGGCCGCCCGCCGGACGTACGGAGCCTGGCGCTCTTCGCCGACGCATTCCCGCCGCCGGTGCTGAACTGGTCGATGGTGGGTTGGGTCCCGACGCTCGAGCTCACGGTGCACTTCCGGGCCCGCCCGCGACCGGGTTTTCTCGGCTGCGCGTTCCGCACACGCTTTCTCATCGGAGGATTTCTGGAGGAAGACGGCGAGCTATGGGACGAGAGCGGGGCGCTCGTCGCGGAGTCTCGGCAGCTCGCCCTGCTGCCGCGATGACGCCGCGGGGGCGGCTCAGTCGCAGGCGACGAACTCGACGTCGTAGCTGATGGGCTGGCTGATGCCGCTCACCGTCACCGAGTAGGTGTGTCCGGCCTCCGAGCTCCAGCCGCTCGGGTTGAACCGGAGCGCCGAGGTGCTGCCGTAGCCCGAGTTCAGGCCGGTGACGGTGACGGGCCGGTCGGTTCCGCCGTCGGTGACGGTGACCGTCGCGCCGCTCAGGCTGATGCTGTCGCTCTGGAGCGTCCAGCCGGTGTCGTCGACGGACTGCCACGAGGTGTTCATGACCGCGAGTGGGATTTTTCCGGGGGGCGGCCACGCGGTCCACTCGCGGCTCCCGGAGCCCGAGCCGCCGATGACCCACAGACACGAATAGCCGCTCGTAGAGCCGATGCCGATGGGGCCGAGCGAGTTCGAGAGGATCCAGCGACGATGCCCGATGGTGGTCGGGTTGCCGGGATCGGCCATGTATAGGTCGATGGCGGAGACACCTGGCGCCGTCGCGATGTTGCTGCGCCCCGCTGCCGTCGCGCCTTCGCTCGAGTAACACGTCCACGTCGAGGGCGGGGTGTGGCTGAGCTGCCCGTTCGCCTGCATCATGAGCGCGCAGGCCTGCGCTCCTTGATCGCGAGATGAGTCGCCCCCGACCGCCGGCAGCCCGGCGAGCCAGCGATAGAGGTTCACGAGCTTGAGCGCGTTGGCGCGCCCGGGTGCGGCGACGTCTCCCGCGCTGCAGCTCGCGACGCTCCCGCTCCACGCCCCCTCCGCCATGTTCGCGCGATCGCTCTTCCACCGCGCGCACGCGTCCGTGCTCGCTCCGCCGCCGGTCCCGCTGGTTCCGCCGCCGGTTCCGCTGGTTCCGCCGGTTCCGCTGGTTCCGCCGCCGGTTCCGCCGGTTCCGCCCGTCCCGCTGGTTCCGCCGGTTCCGCTGGTTCCGCTGGTTCCGCCCGTCCCGCTGGTTCCGCCCGTCCCGCTGGTTCCGCCCGTCCCGCTGGTTCCGCCCGTCCCGCTGGTTCCGCCCGTCCCGCTGGCCCCGCTGGTTCCGGCGCTCCCGCCGCTGTTCGCGCCGCCGGCTCCTCCCGTGTTCGCTCCGCCGCCCGTCCCTACCGCGCCGCTCCCACCGCTCGCGCCGCCATCTTCGTGGAAGGTGACGTCGTCATAGCCGAGGACGACGCTGCAACCGCCGAGACCAGCCGCAGCGAGGAGCACGAGGAGCGCGCGCTCACGAGCCATGGGCATCATGATGCATGGCTTCGCGGCTTCGCGGCAAGCCTCTTCGCCCGCTTCGGCTGCTCCCACCGCGAGATCCGCGGCGGCGGCTCAGAAGAGCTGCTGCTGACGGGAGCCGTCGAGCGGCACCCCGAGGTGCTCATAGGCCCGCTTGGTGGCGATCCGCCCGCGCGGGGTACGCCCGAGGAAGCCCTGCTGCAGGAGGTACGGCTCGTACACGTCCTCGATGGTGTCTCGCGGTTCGGCGAGCGCCGCCGCGATCGTCTCGACCCCGACCGGTCCGCCGTCATAGTGCTCGATGAGCACTCGAAGCAGGCGGCGATCCATCTCGTCGAGCCCGCCCGCGTCGATCTCGAGGCGATCACAGGCGATCGCGACGATTTCGGCGTCGACCACGCCGCTTCCCTCGATCTCGGCGAAATCGCGCACCCGCCGGAGGAGCCGATTGGCGACGCGCGGAGTTCCGCGGCTCCGCTCGGCGAGCGAGCGCGCGCCCTCGGCGCTGCACTCGATGCCGAGCAGCCTCGCGCTCCTCGAGATGATCCGCTCGAGATCCTCCGGCGGGTAGAAATCGAGGCGGAGGGTGACCCCGAAGCGCTCATGGAGCGGCTTGGTGAGGAGCCCGGTGCGGGTGGTCGCTCCGATGAGGGTGAACGGCTTGACGTCGAGCTGAATGCTCTCCGCGTACGCGCCGTCGCCGACCATGACGTCGATCCTGAAATCTTCGATGGCTGGATACAGGGCCTCCTCGACCTGCGCGCTCAAGCGATGGATCTCGTCGATGAAGAGCACGTCGCCCCGCTCTAGCCGGGTGAGGAGGCCGGTGAGCACCCCCTTGTGCTCGATGGCGGGGCCGCTCGAGACGAAGAGCTGCACGCCCATCTCGCGCGCCAGGATGTTGGCGAGCGTGGTCTTGCCGAGGCCGGGCGGGCCGCAGAGGAGGATGTGGTCGAGCGGCTCCTTTCGCTTGAGCGCCGCCCGGACGTACACGCGGAGATTCTCGGTGTGCTTCTTCTGGCCGACGAAATCCGCGAGCGTCTCCGGGCGAAACAGGCGGTCGAAGCGCTCGTCGTCCGAAGTCTCGGTCGCGTCGACGGCGCGCTCGGTCGTGGGTGCGGGCTCGGCCGCGGCTCGGCTCTTTCTCGCCATCGGGACGCCGAGGAGTCTAGCGCACTCTTGGCCGCCCGAGTCGCTCCGGGGGGCGGACGCGAGCTCGCCCGGGCCCGGCGCGGGCCGGCCGAAGGGGGCTCCTCGCGAGCCTGGATCCCGCGTACCCTCGGGCGATGCTCACCTTCAGCACCGACGGGCCGACCGCCGACAAGCAGATGCGGGCGGTCATCTTCTACCTCACCACCTTCGGCTACATCGACGGTGATTTCGATGACGCGGAGAAGAGCTTCGTGCGCGACTACGTTCGCAAGCTCGTCGAGCACAGAGTGAGCGGCGCGGTCGCAGCCGAGGATGCCGCGCTCAGGAGCGAGCTCGTTCAAAAATATACCACGCATTTTCACGAGGTGTTCGAGGGCATCGATCGCCAAGTCAAGGGGCTCTTCGACGAGGCGGTAGCCGAGGGGGAGAAGCAAGACGACTTCGTCCACGCCAAGCTGAAGCTTCGTTGCTTCGAGATCTTCAAGGGCTTCGACTCCGCGAACCAGGAGCAGCTCATGGACACCATCGACGAGCTCATCCAGGCCGATGGCGTGGTCCATCCCGCCGAGGCGAAGTTTCGCGGCGAGCTCGCCGATTTGCTCGAGGAGGAGCTCGGCGTCGAGCTCCTCGAGGACGGCGACGGCAAGCCGCCGGTCGCGGTCGGCGCGGCCGCCCTGCTCGCACCGCCGCGGGAGAACCACCCATTTTTCGATCAGTTCGAGCACAACTACACCGCCGACCACGAGCTGCTCTTGCAGCAGGTCAAGGCGGATGAGCTCCTCATGGATCAGGTCATCGCGACCTTCGACAACCAGCGCGAAGGGGGAACCGGCAAGCTCGCCGGTCACCAGAAATTCACTGAGTTCAAGGGGCAGGCCCCGTTCCTGGACGGTCATGTCTACGTGTGTCCGACCGCGCCGGGCGAGGACTACGAGCTCATCGTGCTCGGCGATCTGCACGGTTGTTACAGTTGCCTCAAGGCGACGCTCATGCAGACCGCGTTCTTCGACAAGGTCGGGAACTATCGCGCCGATCCGACCCGACATCCGAACCCGAAGCTCATCCTGCTCGGGGACTACATCGACCGCGGCATGTTCAGCTATCAGGGCGTGCTCCGCTCGGCGATGCAGATCTTCGTCACCGCACCCGAGCACGTCTACTTCTTGCGCGGCAACCACGAGTACTATGTCGAGCACCAGGGCAAGGTGTACGGCGCCGTGCGCCCGAGCGAGGCCATGAGCACGCTCAAGCCGCACCTCGGTCAGGACGTGTTCGCGCACTACATGAAGTTTTTCGACGCGATGCCCAACATGCTCGCCTTCGAGCGCTTCTTGTTCGTGCACGGGGGCCTCCCGCGCGACCTCACCATGAAGGAGCAGTACCGGGATCTCTCCAGCCTCAACGAGTGGGACCTCCGTTTCGAGATGATGTGGAGCGATCCCTCGAGCGCGGACGTCATCCCGGCCTCCCTCCAGAAGCAGTCGGCGCGCTTCCCGTTCGGGCGCCTGCAGAGCCAGGCGTTCCTCCAGCGGATCGGCTGCCACACCCTCGTGCGCGGGCACGAGAAGGTCGACGAAGGCTTTCGGCGCACCTACGACGACGACCACCAGCTCCTCATCACGCTGTTTTCCGCGGGCGGAGCCAGCAACGACGACCTCCCCTCCGACAGCAGCTACCGCAGCGTGACACCCATGGCGATGGTCATCCGGTTCAAGGACGGCAAGGGTGAGATCACCCCGCTCGAGATTGACTACGAGCGCTACAACGATCCGGACAAGAACAAGTTCTTCAGCGCACCCGCCGAGATTGCCCACCGCAAGGATTGATCCGCGAGAACCCCGAGCCGCGGCGATCGGCGCGTTCGCTCGCGACGCCCGCTGGCTCGCGCATGACATCGACCTCCGCGGCCGCGTGCGCCCGCGCCGGCGAGTTCACCTCCGAGGGGGGCGTCGTGAGCGGCGCGCGCGAGCGCGGTCACGATGAGCGTCCGCGCGCTGCCGGGATGCGCTCGCGTGGCGCTACGTCGCGCAGGATTTCTGGTGTCCGAGCTTGCAGGCCTTTTCCCGGAACTCGCGCGCCTTGTCGAGATCCTTGGCGACGCCCCGAGCTCCCTCGTAGGCGCGCGCCGTGTTGGCGCAGCCATCGGGGCTCTTGTGCTCGCAAGCTGACTCGAAGAGCTGAAACGCACGCGTGGCGTCAGCCTTCGTGCCGCGGCCGTCTGCCAGGATCGCACCGGCGAGATTGCAAGCGATCGCGCGTGTGGCGTCTTTTTCGTCTTTGCAGCCCTCTTCCAACAGGGTGAGCGCGCGGCGGTAGTCCTTCTTCTTGAAGAGGACCATCCCGAGCAGGCTGCATCCGTTCTCGTACTTCTCGGTGCAGAGCTTCTCGGCGAGCGGGAGCGCGTGGTCGAGGTCGGGTGGCGTTGCGTCGAGCATGACCGCGACGGCGCCCCGGCAGCCCTTCTTCGACCCCTTCTCACATCCGTCCTTGAAGAAGTCCAGAGCACGGCCCGCGCCGCCAGCGGCTTCGGCCTGTGTCAGCTCCAGGGTCCCGAGCCGAGCGCAGCCATCACCGTTCCCATAGTTGCACGCACGCTCGGCGAAGAAGCGCACCTCTTCCCAACTCTTGTCGATCGCCTCGAACTCTGCGACTCGCTCGCAGGCCCGCCCGTCCTTGTCGTCGCAGGCGACTCGATAGAGCTTCGCTGCTTGCTTCGGATAGACCTTCTCATTCTTGCCGTAGAGCGCGTCGGCGAGCTTGTTGCACTCCGCCGCGGCACCAGGTTTGCAGGCGCTGTAATCTGGCTCATCGACTGGGGCGGTCCCGTCTCCGCAGTTGCTGGTGAAGGATTGCGTCGAGCTACCGAACCCCTTGTTGATGCGCACCGTCCCGGTGCAGGTCTCCGTGCCCTTGGTGCCGGTGTAGTCGAAGGAGTCTCCGTTCTTGGTCACGGACGTCGCGGTGATCCCTTGCTCGGCGAGGTAGTCCCGCACCTCCGCCTCGGAGGTGCGATGGCAGGCACCCAAGCTCGACGTGAAGGCAATCGCCAGCGCCCATGAAGATCTCATGATGGAAACCTATCGTAGCGTCAGACAGATGCCTAGCGCTTGTGCATTTCGCATCCATGGCTCATCACACGGCCGCGACTGACCTTCAGGCGACAGGCGAGGAGCCATCGCGCGGAGGCCGCTCGGCGCGTGTGGGAGCTTCGCGCGATGAGAGCCGACGACGTCATTCGGTGCGTCCGCGCTCGAGGCGCGGCTCGCGAGCGCGGGGCCCCATGACGAGTCCGGAGCCGCGCTTCGTCGAGCGACGCGCCGCATCCGGCGTGGTCCGACTGAGCCGCCTCGTCCGAGCGCCGACGTCATCGAGCGCATCGTAGGCGGCGTGCGTGCGCCAGCGAGGGCGGCGTGGCTCCCGCCGAGCCTCGCGCCGCCGCACCGATCGCCGGCCGCGCCGGACCGGCCCGCTGACGCCGCACGCATCAGGGGACGGGCCAGCCGTTCGGGCACACCCGGTGCCCGCTCGTCTCGGGCGAAGCGTCCACGTAAAACTCATGGACGAGATCACGGAAGGTCTGCCCGGGGGTCCACGGCGTGCCGCACCCGTCCGCGGCGGCGTCGTAGGCCGGGAACGGCACCTTCCAGTGTTCGAACAGCCCGTGCACGTTGGGCTGGCCTCGGTGCGCGGGCGCGAGCAGCCAGCGCACGCCGCTCGCGAGCATCTCTTCGGTGGCCTTCGCCTGCCACGCGTCGACGATCACGTCGTAGCCCGGCGTGGCCGGCTTCACGTCGTGGTAGCCGAGGTAGACCGGATCGGACCGGTTGGTCGCGTCGAACAGGCGCATCCCGTAGCCTTCCGGCTCGGCGAGGAGCATCGACTGGGTCGAATAGAGCCCCGCGAGACAGGCGCCCGCGCTCGCGCCGGCCGCGCTGGCGAGCGCTCGGCACCGCGGGTTCAGCTCCGCTGACCAACGCGACACCATGCCGGTCCACGTGACGGGATCGGGGACGTCGCCGCCCATGATGCCCGCGCCGTCGCGCGCCCAGTCGTAGAGCTGAAAGCCGGCGACCGGCAGCACCCAGATGCGTTTCTCCGCCCGCGCGTTCGGGAAGGCCTCGGCGTATAGGTCCGCGTTGTTGCGTGCGCCGTTACCGCCTGCGCTCGAGCCGGTGATGACGAGATCGATGTCCTGGGCGTCGTCGAGCCCGTAGCGCGCGACCAAGACCGCGAGCGTGGCGCGCGCGTTGTCTCGCCCGCTGAACCAGAGGTCGAATGGGGGCTCTCCCTTTAGCGCAGGATTCGACGGAACGGCCTTCGCGGCGCGACCCGTCCATAGGTCGCTCGAGCAGTAGTTGCCCACGACGATGTTCGCATCCGCGAAGTCCGGGTTCTCGGTCGGGTTGCGCGAGCCGATGGCGGCGCTGCCTTGCCAGGGCACCACCGTGCCATCCTTCGGCTCGTTCGCCGAGCTGAACAGCGCCCTCGACTTCGTCCAGCGTGGCGCGCACGGGATGACGTCGCCGTCACAGGCGCCGCCTCCTTCGAAGTTGATGACCCAGCGCCGGCTGCCGGTCAGGCTCACGGTGAAGAAGTACGGCGTGCCGTCGTTGCAGCGCGCGGCGCCGTACACCGGATCCCGGAGCGAGGGATAGACGTACTCGCGCGTCCTTCCAGAGGCATCTTTCAGGGTGCACGCCGAGACGTCGAAGCCGGTGCAGTCGGCGCGGCAGCTCGCGCTCTTGCCGTCGTCCGCGTACAGGCCGCCCAGCGCGGTGCACGCCAAGCTCTCGCCGGGGGCGCACGCGCAGGTCGCGCCAGCGCTCCCTGCGGCGCCAGCGCTCCCTGCGGCGCCGCCGCTCCCTGCGGCGCCAGCGCTCCCTGCGGCACCGCCGCTCCCTGCGGCGCCAGCGCTCCCTGCGGCGCCACCGCTCCCTGCGCTCGCGCCTGCGGCGCCACCGGTACCCGCCGCTCCGGTCGGCCCCGAGTCAGTCGAACCGCACGCCGCGAGCGCGAGCGCCGATCCGAGCACCACGCCGCCGAGCGACCAGGAGACCCTCACCATGGCCTCCGACTCTCTCATGAGCCGCGACGACCGTCGAGGCCCAAGCCCACCTCCTTTACGAGCCTCGCGTCGCCGCGAGGCGAGCCGCAGCGTGGCCCGCCCCATGGCGGCGCGCGCTCGCCCGCGGCGTGAGCCGGCCGGCGACGCGCCCGTTCCTCCCCGACGTGGCTCAGCGCGCCGCGCCGCCCAGCTTCTCGCGCGCGCAGCGCACGGCAAACCGCTCACCCATCTCGAAGCGGTTCGGGCGCGCCCGGCGGTCGGCGTCATCTTGCGCGTTGCACGCGAGCCCCACCGGTACGCACGCGGTGAGGGCCGCCTCGCTCGCGTCGGGCCCGAGCGCCTCCTCGCAGATCCCCCGCGCCGACTCTTGCGTGAGCGCTTCGTGTGAGCGGATCACGTGGCGGGCGAACCAAGCCCCACCCGCCACGCCGATGAGCACGCAGAGCGGCACGGCCCGCGCGAGCCAGGCGAACGGCTCGGAGTCGCCTCTCGCAGCGCGCACGGTCCGCAGGAACGCGCGCGACACCACGATGAGCACCACGAGCGACAGCAGGAACCACACGATCTCTCCCGCCGCGTCGCCGGCGCTCCGGACCTGGCCCTGCCGGATCTTCTCCACGACGACCATCGGGACTGCCACCAGGGTCCCCGAGCAGACGACCGTACCGCCGAGCATGAGCACCGCGATCCGGAGCCTCATGCCCAGCCCGAACGAGCCGCTCGTCGTCTTCTCGTCTCGTGATTCGACCATGGGGCGCTGGACGATAGCATCGCGGCCGCGCGGCACGCGCCGGCGCGCTCGATGCGAGCCGACGCTCGGCGACGGGGCGCGCACCTCGGGGGGGCGGCCGCTCGAACGGTTTGACAGCCGGAGGGGAGGCTGACAAGGTTATTGATAATGACTTTCGCTTTCAATATATGGGCGCGGGTCGTGGCGCTGCTGCCTCCGGCGATGCTCGTCGCGGGGGCGGCGCAGGCGGCTGGCTACGATCAGCCGTTGCCCTTCGCCGCGCGACACGTCGGCATCGGGGGGACGAGCCTCGCCGAAGTCGACTCCGCGCTCGCGCCCGCGCTGAACCCGGGCGGTCTCGGCTGGATACGCGCGCCCGAGCTGCTCGGCGGCGTGACGCTGATGACCGGCGTGGTGCGCTCGTCCCCGGAGCCGAACGTCAACGTGGAGTCGGAGCGGGTACTCGCGCCGGTGCCGCTCTTCGGGGCGGCGATGCCCATCGCGTCGCGCGTCGCGCTCGGCCTCGCAGCCAGGCCGCTCGCCGCCGCCGGCGCCGCGTACGAGTACAGAGGCGCCGTCGGCGTCACCGACGACGAGGCGCGCGCCGCGTTCGTCGAGGTGGCGCTCGGCGTGGGCGTAGAGCTTCCCGGGGGGGTCGCGCTCGGCGTCGCGCAGCGCACCACCTACGCGACCATGTCGCGCTTCAAGCGGGGCGCGGGCGCGAGCGGCCCGGGCATCGACTCGAGCCAGTCCGGGCTCGACTTCACCGGAGTTCGCGTCGGCGCCCAGTGGCACGCGCTCTCCGATGCGCCTGGCGCCACGGGCTCGACGCGTCGCCGGCTACGCCTCGGCGCCGTCTATCGGCACCAGACCACGATCGACCTCCACGGCGAGGAAGGCGTGCTGCTCGGCGCGCCCGCGCGCGACCTCGAGACCCGGCTGCTGCTCCCCAGCCGGTTCGGCGGGGGGCTCCGCGCGGACTTCGGCCGCTTCGGCGGCGCGCTCGAGGCAGAGCTCGTAAAGAACGGTGACAATGGCCGCGGCGCGGTCTCCGCGACGCGCGCCGGCGAACGCATCGAGCTGCCCGCCATCTACGACTGGCGCGACGCGGTGATGCTGCGCGCTGGCGCGGAGGTCCGCGTGCTGCGTGACGGGGCGCTCGCGCTGCGCGCGGGGGCCGTGTACGACGGCCCGTCGTCGAGCCGCCGCTACCCGAGCCCCTTCGCGCCGCCGCCGGCCCCCACCTACGCCGCGACCGTAGGGGCCGGCTTCGAGCGCGGCGCGTGGTCGGTGAACGTCGCGTATGCGCTGCGCTTCGGCAGCACGACCATCAGCGGGTCCGAGCTCGGGAGCGAGGCGTGCGCGCTGTGCGGCTACGCGGGGGAGTACGGAGCGACGCTCCACCTCATCTCGGCGGATCTCAGCCACCGATTCGATTGAAAGGCGACCCCATGTCGAAAGTGAAGAGTGAGTCGGCGCGGAACCTCGCGATTCTGCTGATGGCGCTCGGGCTCGGGGCGTGTGGAGCGCCGGACGACGCGGCGGCTAGCGGCACCCCGGACGCAGCGGTACCGGCAGAGGCCGGCGGTGCCGACGGGAGCGCGCTCGATGGCACGGTAGAGGCAGGCGGCGACGCGTGCCTCGGCGCGAGCGACACCGCGGCGCTCGACCAGGTGGATCTCGAGGTCGCCATCCCGACCTGCGTGAAGCCGCTCGTCACGAGCGGCAAGCTGCCGACCGACCCCGATTTCTCGTCGCTCGTCAGCGCGTGCTTGACGACGAACCTGGGGCTCAGCGCGCCCTGCGCCGACTGTCAGGCGGCGTTCGCCGCGTGCAGCGCCACGCAGTGCCTGCTCGACTGTATCGCCGACCCGGCGGCGGAAAAATGCGTCGCGTGCCGGTGCGGAGAGTCGGCCGCGACCGACTGCATCTCGGCGCGGGTCGCTTGCACCGGCCTCGCGGATCAGACCTGCGCCGCGCGAGCCGACTAGCGCCGCGCGGCGGCTCGCTCTAGGTTCGTCGCCGAGCGCGCCCCCGGGGGCGGCGCGGTTGCGTCGCGCGATGGGTCGGGGTTAGCGTCGCCCGAGTGAGAGCTCTGGTCGTGAGCGCAGTCGCCCTCGGGCTCGCGGTGGCTACCGCGGCGTTCGCCGACGGGCGCGGCGCGGCTCCTGCCGAGCGGCGCGCCGACGCGCGGGCCGCCGGCCGCGCCGAGCCGAGCCAAGCCCGGATCTACAGCACGGGGGTCGTGACCTGGATCTGGGACGCGCCGCGACGAGGAAACCCGCGTGAGCACCTCGGATATGTTCGACTCGGCACCTCGGTGGCGCTGAAGAACGCCGAACGCGTCGCGGGGAGCGGGTGCGCCGGTGGGTTCGTGGCCGTCGAGCCGCGCGGCTACGTGTGCCTCGACCGAACCGCGACGCTCGATGGGAGCGGGCGTTACCTCGAGGGGATGCGGCTCGTCGACGGCATCGACCAGCCCCTGCCGTACCGTTATGCGCTGTCGAACGGCGCGCCCATGTATCGGCGCCTCCCGACCGCGGAGGAGTGGCAGAAGGCGGAGCGATTCCTCGGGAAGCCGGGCAGCTTCGCGCCCTTGTCCTGGGGGAATCGCGGACACGAGAAGCTCGCCGAGGTGCGCGCGGTCGCGGCGAGCGACCCGGTGCCGTCGTTCCTCGCCGATGGCGGCTCCATCGGCAGCGCGCACCCGCTCGAGCTGGTGCGGCGCACCATCCCGCTCGGGTCGATGCTCGCGTTCACGAAGGCGTTCGCCTACGAGGGGCGAACGTGGCTGCTCAGCACCGATGGTACGGTGGTGCCGGCCGATCGCGTGCGTCCCTATCGCGAGTCGACGTTCCACGGGACGGAGCTCGGCCGCGGCGTCGCGCTCCCGATCGCGTGGATGCGCGCGGTCGCGCGCACGAAGTATCGGAGAGCGGCCGACGGCAGCTTCACCGCGACCGGGGAGCGTTGGCCGGCGCGGAGCTACGTCGAGCTCGCGAGCGCCGAGCCCGAGCGCGGATACCTGCTCACCAAGGAGGCCGGCGCTTACCTCGCCGCCGAGGACGCGACCGTGGTCGTCGCGCGAGAGAGCCTGCCGATCGGCGTCGCCGAAGGCGAGAAGTGGCTCCTCGTCAGCATCACGCAGGGCACCTTGGTCGCCTACGAGGGACTACGACCGGTGTACGCCACGCTCATCTCACCCGGTGCCGGCGGCCTACCGACCCGGGGCGTCTCGCCGGTGAAGACGAGCAGCACACCGCTCGGCGTCTACCGGGTGACGTTCAAGCACGTGGCGGCGACCATGAGCCCGGAGAGCGGGGAAGATCGCTCGTTTTGGATCGCAGACGTCCCGTACACCCAGTACTTCGACGCGCCGTTCGCGCTCCACGTCGCCTACTGGCACGAGAGCTTCGGCGAGCCGATGAGCGCAGGCTGCGTGAACCTGTCACCCATCGACGGCAAGCGGCTGTTCGGATGGACGGACCCCGCGGTGCCGGAGGGCTGGAACGGCGCGCAGTCCGGGGGCTCGCTCGGCAAGGGGACCTACGTCGTGGTCACGCGGTAGCGTGCTGTCGCCGGGCGTGCGGGCGCAGTCAGCGCTCACTCTTCCGCCGGGAGTTCCACCCGGAAGGCCGGACCGGAGCCGTGATCGCGCTCCACCGTCACCGAGCCCCCGTGGAGGCCGATGACCGCGCGCGCGAGGCCGAGACCGAGCGCGAGCCCGCGGTGCGGACTCGCGCCTGGCTCGCGGCTTGGATCGAGCATCGCCGAGAGCTGTCGCGCGCTGAAGCGCTGGCTCGGGAGCTCGATCACGATCCGAACTCGGTTGGGCCTGGGGAGCGCGCGGACGCGCACCGGGGAGCGCTGAGCGGAGCGCAGCGCGTGCCCGATGAGGGTCGCTAGCGCGCGGCTCATCTGGAGGCGATCGACCTCGAGCGACGGAATGCCGGGGGCGATCTCTCCGACCACCTCGACGGGCCGCTCCCGGCCGAGGTCGCGGCCCTTCTCGATGGACGCGCCGATGAGATCGCTGATGAGCACCGGCTCGCGCTCGAGGGTGAGCTGGCCCGCCTCCACGCGCGCGGCGTCGAGGATGGTCTCGATGAGCGCGAGCAGCTCACGGCCGCGATGCTCGATGAACGCGAGGCTCTCCGATTGCCCCGGGGAGAGCGGCTCGAGCTGGCGGACGAGCTCGGTGAAGCCGAGCACCGCGTTGAGCGGGCTCTTGAGATCGTGGCTCACGCTCGCGAGAAACAGCCCGCGCATGCGCGTGGCGGCTTCGCGGGCGTCGATCGCGCGCTGCTGCGCTCGCGCGAAGAGACGAAAGCGGTCGGCGAGTCGCTCGATCGCCTGGCCGAGCTCGAAGACCTCCTCGAAGCGCGCGGGGCGCACCACCCGGGTGCCGCCGAGCACGGCGTCGGTGCCGAGCAGACGGAGCCCACGGGTGGCGAGCCGAAGATCGTCGCCGAGGGCACGCCCAATGCTCATCCCGAGCAGTCCGGCGACGATGAGCGCGGCGAACGCGATGGCGAGCGTCTCGGCGCTGAAGAGACCGACCGTGGAGCCGCTGAAGCGGACCTCCGCGGCGCCCGCGTCGAGCGGCGTCACCACCTGCATGATGCCGTCTTGGTCACGGCCGAGGCCGTAGTTCTCGGTCGACTCCTCATCGACCCGGGCTCGAAACCCGAGCTCTGCCGCGCGTTCGAGCGCCGCGTCGAGGCCGGCGCCGCTGATCACGCCCGGACCGAGCTCGAGCGACGAGCGTGCCAGCGCGCGTGCGGTCTCTTCTCGCTGTCGCTCGTCGGCGCGGCGGAGGTGGGCGTTGGTGATGAGCGCGGCCCCGATGGTGAGAAACACCACCGGGGTCGCCACCGCCGCGAGCAGTCGGCGTGGAATGCGCGCCGAGAGCACGCCGCTCCGTTCTTCGGTCTCGAGGACCTCGCGCATCGCGTCCGGTGGCGCGAGCTCGACCGCGCGAACGAACTGCTCTCGGACCACCACGTGGAGCGGCAAGCAGGCGGCAGCGACGATCACCGCGCCGAGCAGCCCGAGGCTCGCGGCGGTCACCAGGTCGAGGATGCTCGGCCGCAGGACGGTGGCTCCGAGCGCGAGCGCGGCGATGATCGGGGCGCCCCAGCCGGCGGTGACCCGCCACGGCTCGGCGCCGAGCTCTCTCAGCTCGAAGGGTTCGATGGACCGCGAGCCGAGGGCGAGAGCGCGCAGCGTGAAGCGCTGTCGGCGTAGCAGCCACGCAGTGCGCGCGAGCGCGAACGCGCCGCCGGTCAGCACGGCGATGAGCAAGGCCCGCGCCGCGTCGGATGAGACCGCGCGCTCGAGCAGCAGGAGGCGGGGCGCCATCGACGAGATGAGCCCGGCGATGACCAGCGTGAAGAGGAGATGCCAGCCGAGCACCCGCTGGGTGAGCCTCGAGGCGGCTTCGTTCACGGCGTCACCCCGGGGGCGCTGGGGAGCGGCGCGGTGGCCCGATCGCGCTCGACGACTGGCGGCTCGGCCGGCACGAGCACCGTGAAGGTCGAGCCCGCTCCGAGGCGGCTCTCGAGCGAGATGCTGCCGCCGTGCATGACCGCCAGACGTCGCGCGATGGCGAGCCCGAGGCCGGTACCGAAGCGTCGCACGCGAGCGTCTCCGGCCTGGCGGTACTCTTCGAAGATGAGCGCCTGCTCGTCGTCCGCGATGCCCGGTCCGGTGTCCCGTGTGATGATCGCCACCAGGCTGCCTCGCGGCTCGACCCGGACCTCCACGTGCCCCTCGCTCGTGAACTTCACCGCGTTCGAGACCAGGTTGCCGATGATCTGCCGCAAGCGGCGACGGTCCACCCACGCTGAAGTAGGCTCCCCCTCGAGCGTCACGGTGAGCGGCTTGCCCTGCGCGGCGCCCTGCGCTTCGCGCACCACCTCGTCGGCGACCGAGTAGACGTCGACCTCGCGCCGGGTGAGCTCGAGCTCTCCGGACTCGAGCGCGGAGAGATCGAGGATGTCGTCGATGAGGGCTCTCAGGTGAACGCCGCTCGACCGGACGATGGATAGGTTCTCCCGGGCGTCGGCGCTGAGCTCTCCGTCCACTTCGCCGAGGAGGACATCGGTGAAGCCGAGGATGGCATTGAGCGGGGTCCTGAGCTCGTGGCTCAGCGCCGCGAGGAACCCGCTCCGATCTCGATCGGAGGCCATCGCGCGGGAGAGATCCTGGCGATAGGCGTGCTCTGAGGCCATGAAGCGATCGACCAGGGTGTTGAAGGCCAGCGTCAAGAGCCCGATCTGATCGGCCGCGCGGATCGCGACCGGCTTCCCCGCTGGCTCGGCGCCTTCGCTCGCCATTCGGGCGACCCGCTCGCGGAGGTAGTCGACGTCGCTCTGGACGTTCTGCGCGAGCGCGAGGGCGACCAGCGCCGCCACGCCGATCAGGATGGCCGCGAGGGCGGCGACCGACGACACCAGCGAGCCGACCGCGAAGGGCGCCTCCGGCGCTCGCACGAAGGTGATGACCGCCAAGTGCTCGAAGGGCGCGCGGAGGGAGGTCGCGCAGAAGCGGGTGCGGCCGAGCTCGGTCGTGGTCTCGCCTTCGCCTGCGACCAAGAGGTCCACGAGCGCTGCGGTGGAGGGTAGGCCGAGGGTGCCGTCGGTGACGATGTCGCCGTCCTGACGAAGGAGCAGCACCTCGGCGCCCGAGCGACTCGCGGCGCGGTCGATGACCGCGCCGCGATCGGCCGGCGCGGTCGCTCGGAGCCGCTCGGCGAGCGTGAGGCTCAAGAGGCGGCTCCGCAGCCCCGCGGCGTCGTCGCTCTGGGTGTGCAAATCCGAGACGCCGAGCCAGGCGATGACCAGCGCCGCCGCGATGCCGACCACCACGACCGCCGCGGGCGCCAGCGGGAGGAACGGGAGTTGTCGGGAGAGGCGAGGCACCTCTACCCGTCGTGGGCCAGCCGCGCGAAGACCGCGTGGTCGAGCCACCGATCCTGCACGAATTCGGCCTGGCGCGCGATCCCCTCGAAGCGGAAGCCGAGCCGCGCGATGACCTGGAGGCTCGCGTGGTTGTCGGTCGCGGCGGCGCAACGGATCCGGTGCACGCCCATTCGCTGGAGCGCAAAGTCCGAGAGCCCGCGCGCTGCCTCGGTCATGAGCCCCTTGCCGGTCGCGTCGCGCTTCAGCCAGTACCCGAGCTCGCACGAGCGATGCAGGTGGACGCAGGAGTCGAGCCCCACCACGCCGAGGAACTCCCGGGTGCGTCGGTCACGGATCGCCAGCCTCACCGCGCGCCCCGCGTCCCAATCGAGCATGCACGCCTCGGCGTAGCGCTCGCTCGCCTCCAGGCTGTTGTTGAAAGGTACCCAGGGCAGCCAGCGCTCGAGGTGCCAGCGGGAGCCGTCCACCGCGGCCCAGAGCTCGGCCGTGTCGCTCGCCTCGATGGGCAGCAGCGTCAAGCGCGCGGTCTCGAGCGGCGACCGCCGGAACGACGCTCTCGGCGGGATGTTCAGCATGTCCCGCCCTCCTCTACCTGCACTGGGCGCGCGCCACGAACGCCTCGAGGTGTCCCGCCTCATAGTCGCGCCAAGTCAGGTACCACTCGCCCGGCTTCTCGCCGGGCACCACCGCGGCCGAGGGCTGGAACCCGCTGACGCGGCCTACCGTGCTGCCCTTGTCGATCCCGTCGCGGGTGATGTGCGCGGCCTTGAGGCGTCCGCCCTCGTACCAGGCGACCAGGGCAGCGTCGGCGACCGCCGCGACCGTCGGGCGCGAGCCCTTGCTCGCGAACTCGCGATGCCAGAGCGGCTGAGCGCCGCTGCGGTCGAGGTAGGCCGCGTTCGCGCCCGCCTTCTCGTCGTCCCACACCACGAAGCACCCCTCGCGCGCGCAGGCGATGTGGGGCTCGGTGTTCTTCCCGTGGGAACGGCTGATGGCGCGCAGCTCTCCGATGAACCGATCTTCCGCCTTCTTTCGCGGCGCCGGCTTCTCCTCGGGCGAGACCAGGCCTTTGGCGAGCGCCGGGTCCGAGAGCTTCACCCGTAGGTGCATGACCTCTTGCGCCTTGTCCCGCGTGAGCGAAAAGACGACGTCGAGCTCGTCGCCATCGATGATGGCATCCGGATCGGACGCGTCGATGGTCACGCCGCGGCGATGCACGAACTGGGTCAGCCGGACCACGTCGCCGGTCGGCACGAGGGTCGGGTTCAGCTTGCGCGCCACGAGATCACGCCCGCCGCTCTCGACCTCCTCGGACCAGACCGCCCAGAAGGCGCCATCTCCAGCTCGCGCGAGGGAGGGGTTGAAGTCGTCGCGCTTCTGGCCCGAGACGCGCCGCGCAGGGCCGGCGATTCGCCCGTCCGGCTCGAGCATCCGTGCGAAGACCCCCGGATCCTCGCCGCTGGTGTCGAAGTAGAGCAGCGTGAGCTGCTCCTCCGCCTGCACCAGCTGTGGAAAGCGCACCGAGCTGGCCTCGGGGGTCAGCATTCGCGGCGGGGTCACCCGGCGGAGCGCGCTGTCGAGCACCACCGCGAAGGCCTGCCTCCGCTTCGGATCTTGATGGTTGTCCACCCACGCCACGACCACACCGCGCGGCCCCATCGCGATGGTGGGGCGAGAGACGACCGTGGTGTCGTCGAAGGGCCGGGGCCTCCCGAGGCCGGTGACCTGGCAGCGCTCGTTCGCGCTGGTGGCGAGCGCGATACCAGCCTGCGAGAGCAGCGCGCGCGCGACCCCCGAGCCGCCGTTGTTGAAGGCCTCCTTGAACAGCGCCAGCGCGTTGTCGCGCTTGCCCTTCTCGAGCCACTCCTGAGCGGTCGAGATCTGCAGCGCGAACGGGTCGCTCTCGCGCGGCTCGAGCTTCTCGGCGGGGGCGGCCGTGGCCGAGGGAGCGGGTCGCGCGCTCGGCGGCGCCTGCACGGTCGGCTGGATCGGACGCGGCGGCGGATGGAGCAAGTAGAACCACGCGCCGTAGCCCCCGAGCGCGAGGGCGGAGACTCCGAGGAGCCAGCCGAGCGCGCGCCCTGCGCCTCCGGCTCGCGGCGCGTCGTCGAGCGGCGCGAGCGAGCGATCGAAATTCTCCGGGATGGTCCCCTCGGGCGCCGCCGTCGGTGCGCTCGGCAGAGACACCAGCGGCTCGGCGCCGGCCGTGGGTGAGGAGAGCCCGGCCTCGGACAGCTCGGAGCTGATGAGCTGATCGACGACCAGCGCCTCCTCTTCCGAGTGCAGCGGGGTGGTGCGAACCGACCCGGTGGGCGGCGTGAGCGCCTCCGCGAGCGAGTCGGCGAACTCCTTGGCGGTCTGGAAGCGCTTGTCCGCATCGCGGTCGAGCGCCCGGAGGAACCACGGGTCGAAGGTCGGCGGCAGATCCGGCCGCAGGCGCGAGGGGCGCGGGATCGGTGCGCCGGCGATCTGCGCGAGGATCATCGCCACGCCTTGCTCCACGTTCCACACCGTCTGCCCGGTGAGGCACTCGTAGACGATGCAGCCGAGCGCCCAGAGATCGCAGCGATGGTCGACCTCGCCCTGACCCCTGGCCTGCTCGGGGCTCATGTAGGCGGGTGTGCCGAAGAGCGCCCCCTCCCGCGTGAGCCGCGCCTGCTCCGCGGTCCCTCCGGTGGGCTCGTAGAACTTGGCGAGCCCGAAATCCAGGATCTTGGCGAGGAGCGCGCCCTCTTCGTCTCGCGTGATGAAGATGTTCTCGGGCTTGAGATCGCGGTGGACGACGCTGAGCTCGTGCGCCTTGGTGAGCCCGCGGCAGGCCTGGGTCGCGACCAGCAGGGTGGTGCTCGCGTCGAGCTGACGCACCCGGGTGAGCATGTCGTACAGGCTCTCGCCCTCGAGCAGCTCCATCACCAAGAACGGCCGGTCCTCGAACATCCCGGAGTCGTAGACGTCGCAAATGTACGGGCTCCGGATCGCGGCCGAGGCGCGCGCCTCGCGGATGAAGCGCTCGCGCACCACCCGCGAGGTGAGCAGCTCCGCGGCGAGGATCTTCACCGCGACGCGCTTGCCGATGTCGACGTTCTCGGCCTCGTAGACGGCGGCCATGCCGCCGCGGCCGATCTCCTTGGTGACCCGGAACTTCCCCTCGAGAACGGTCCCTAGGGGGACCTTGGATCGATTCTGTGGGGGCATCTAGCTCTTCGGCCGGGGGCGCACTTCGGCGAGGCGGGGGAAACGACGAGCAGCCAGCCCCGGCACTATAGCCCTTCGGCGCAGGAATGGCTCGATCCTCGGACTCGCCGCGCCGCGCAGGCCGCCTAGCCGCGGCGAGGCGCCAGAAAGTGCCGGCGCAGCCGCTCGGGAACGGTGGCGGGGGCGTCCCCCCGGATGGGCGCGAGGGCCGTGGCCGACAGCGTGTGCCAGTAGAGCACGCGGAGGGGCCGGTCCCGCGGGGGCTGCCCGCCCGCTGGCGCGAAGCCAGGGAACCCGAGGAGCTTCAAGCACTTCGCGAAGGTCTTGGCGGTGTAGGTGGGATCGAGCCGGAGGCCGACGCGCTCCGCGACGCGAGTCGCCGCGTCACCGTCCGAGGTCCGCCACCCGTAGCCTCGGCCGAGCTCGTCTCCCGTGATCGAGAGGCGACCGAGCAGCGCGCGCGCGCCACCGGTGCTCCCTCGCCGGCGCGCGGCGCCGAGCGCGAGCGCGGCGACCATCGCGGCGCTCACCGGACGCGAGACCGCCACGTCGACGCCGAGCACGCGCACCCCGGGACGATACCGCGCCGCCCCGACCAACAGCCCAGCCACCGTCCCGCCCGAGCCGAGCGCGGCCACGATGACGTCCGGCTCGGCGAGCTCGCCCGCGCGGATCTGCTCATCGAGCTCGCGCATCGCATCGACGTAGCCGAGCGCCCCGAGCGCGCTCGAGCCGCCGGCGGGCACGAAGAAGTCTCCCGGCCGCAAGAGGGTGGGGACCACCAGCGGCACCGCCGTCATCGACGGCGCGGTCTTCACCTCGAGCCCGAGCGCGAGGCCGGTCGCGAGCGTCTCCTCGGCGTGCGCCGTCCACGGCTGCGGGCAGAGCACGGCGGCCACGCGGAGGCCGCGCGCGCGCGCGAACACCGTGGTCGCGAGCACGTGATGGCTGCCGAGCGCGCCGACCGTGACCACCCGCCGCGCGCCCCTCCGCTCGGCCTCCGCGAGGAGGTACTCGAGCTTGCGGACCTTGTTCCCGCCGTAGCCCTTGCTCGTGAGCCCGTCGTTCTTGATGGTGAGCGTGCCGCGCGCTCCGTCGAGCGCGGCCGCCCGCGTCACAGGGGTCGGGTACTCCCCGAGGGCGAGCCGGTGGGCCTCCACGAGCCACGCCTATAGCATCGCCGCCGGGTGTCGGTCCGGCGCGGCCGGCGGCGAGGGCGCGCTGGCGCGGCGCGCCAAGAAAAAGCGACCGCGGGGGCCGACGGAAGCTCCCGCGAAACCTGGCCGAAACGAAACCTCGTGTACTCGGTCCGGAGCACCGAGGAGAGACGTGATGAAGAAGGTCGAGGCCATCATCAAGCCCTTCAAGCTGGACGAGGTGAAAGACGCCCTGTCCGAGGTGGGCATCCAGGGGATGACGGTCACCGAGGTAAAGGGCTTTGGGCGCACCGGTGGCAAGAAGGAGGTCTACCGCGGCTCGGCGTACGTGGTGGACTTCGTGCCCAAGGTGAAGCTCGAGATCGTCGTCCCCGATGAGCTCACCCACGCGGTCATCGACGCCATCGAGAAGAGCGCCAAGACCGGCCGGATCGGCGACGGGAAGATCTTCGTGACGCCGGTAGACGAGGCGGTGCGGATCCGCACCGGCGAGCGCGGCGAGGACGCCATCTGAGCGGCGCGGTCGCCGCGCAGCAGCACCGAGCCGCGACCACGCCGCAAGGTTCACTTTTTCTGAACGAATTGTTCAATCGTAAAATCGTTGAGGTTCACGGAGAGAGGCCCCTATGGATCCCAAAGAAGTCATCGAGCTCGGCAAGAAGAACGGCGCGGTCATGGTCGATCTCAAGTTCATCGATCTACCCGGGAAATGGCAGCACACGAGCGTCCCGTTCCGGCGCCTCGACGTCGATGCGTTCGAGGATGGCTTCGGGTTCGACGGGTCCTCGATCCGCGGATTTCAGCCCATCAACCAGAGCGACATGCTGCTCATCCCCGATCCGGTCACGGCGGTGATGGACCCCTTCACGCAGCACCCGACCCTGTCGCTCGAGTGCACCATCCAGGACACCATCACGCGGCAGAACTACTCCCGTGACCCCCGTCACATCGCCCGCAAGGCGGAGGCGTACCTGAAGAGCACCGGCATCGCCGATACGGTGTACTTCGGGCCCGAGGCGGAGTTCTTCATCTTCGACGACGTGCGCTACGAGCTCGGGCCGCAGGGGAGCATGTTCCGCATCGACAGCGTCGAGGCGGAGTGGAACACCGGGCGCGACGAGCGCCCGAACCTCGGGCACAAGATCCGCTTCAAGGAGGGCTACTTCCCGTGTCGGCCGAACGACACCCAGCACGACCTCCGCGCCGAGATTTGCCTCACCATGGAGAGCGTCGGTATCGAGGTCGAGGTCAGCCATCACGAGGTCGCCACGGCCGGCCAGGGGGAGATCGACATGCGCTTCGACTCGCTCACCCGGAGCGCGGACAAGCTCATGTGGTTCAAGCACATCGTGAAGAACGTCGCCTACAACCACCAGAAGACGGCGACCTTCATGCCCAAGCCGATGTACGGCGACAACGGCAACGGAATGCACGCGCATCAGTCTCTCTGGAAGGACGGCAAGCCGCTCTTCGCCGGCGACAGCTACGCGGGGCTCTCGGACCTGGCGCTCTACTACGCGGGCGGCATCCTGAAGCACGCCGCCGCGCTCGCCGCCTTCACCAACCCGACCACGAACAGCTACAAGCGGCTGGTGCCCGGCTACGAGGCGCCCGTGAACCTCGCCTACTCGAGCCGAAATCGCTCGGCCGCGATCCGCATCGCGACCTACTCGGCGTCGCCGAAATCACGCCGACTCGAGATCCGCTTCCCCGACGCCACCTGCAACCCCTACATCGCCTTCTCCGCGATGCTGATGGCCGGCCTCGACGGCATTCAGAACAAGATCGATCCCGGCGATCCGCTCGACAAGGACATCTACTCCCTGTCTCCCGAGGAGCTGAAGGGCGTGCCGCACATGCCGGTCTCGCTCGAGGCCGCGCTCGACGCGCTCGAGCGCGATCACGAGTTCTTGCTGAAGGGTGACGTCTTCACCAAGGACGTCATCGAGATGTGGCTCGATTACAAGCGGGAGAACGAGCTCACGCCGTCGCGGCTCTATCCGACCGCCCTCGAGTTTCACCTCTACTACGACACCTGAGCGCCCCGCGGCCGACCTCCCTGCGAACGGGCTTCGTTCGCAGGGAGCCGCGACGGTGCGGGCGCGTGGGCGTGTGCGTAAAGGTGAGACATTCGCGCGAGCGGCCTGCCCTCGGAAGGTGTGTTAGCCTCGGAGCCACGACCGTGGGAGACCACGACCTCTACGAGACCACCGTCGAAGTCACCATCACGAGGGACTCGACGGGCGCCGTGCGCATCGTCGCACCGCACCAGGCGTACCTGGTGGTGATCTCCGGTCCGCGGGTCGGTCAGCGTGCCGCGCTCGGTCAGGAGCCGCTCGACATCGGGCGCGGCACCGGCTGCGGCCTCCAGCTCGACGCCGACTCGGTGAGCCGCCGCCACGCGCGCATCGAGTGGACGGGCACGACCCATCGGCTGCTCGATCTCGGCTCCACCAACGGCACCTTCGTAAACGAGGCGCGCATCTCCTCGCGTGAGCTCCGCGACGGCGATCGCCCGCAGATCGGCAAGGTGCTCTGCAAGTACATCTCGGGGGGCAACATCGAGGGCGCTTACCTCGAGGAGATCCAGCGCCTCATGCGCTTCGACGGCCTCACCGGGGTCCACAACAAGCGCCACTTCGACGAGTCGCTGCAGGCGGCCATGTGGCAGACGCGGCAGAGCCCGAGGGCAGTCGGGCTCATCGTGTTCGATCTCGATCACTTCAAGGCGATCAACGACACCCACGGCCACACCGCCGGCGACGCGGTCCTGCGGCAGGTCGCCTCCGTGGTGTCCGAGCAGCTCTCGGGCGAGCAGCTCCTCGCGCGGGTCGGCGGCGAAGAGTTCGCGGTGCTCTGCCCCGGCGAGGGGCTCGAGCGCGTGCGCGCGCTCGCTGAGCGGATCCGCGGAGAGGTCGCCGCTCGGCGGTTCGCCTTCGAGGAGCTCGCCATCCCGGTCACCGTGAGCCTCGGCTGCGCCGAGCGGCCGGCGGGCAGCGCGGAGCGCGGCGTGGAGCTCTATGAACGAGCAGACGCGCGACTCTACGCCGCGAAGAGCGCCGGTCGCGACTGCGTTCGATAGCTCGCGCGGTAAGCTCGCCTCGCTACTTGGGCACCGGCTCGGTCACCGGCGTCTCGTGCCCGGCGTCCTCGCTCCAGGTCATGTTGTCGATGAGGACCGTCGAGTTGAGGATGTGATCGCCGGCGTCCCAGATCGCGAAGCGAAACGTCACGATCCCGCCCGGCTCCACGAGCTGCGCCTGGGTACGGAGCCAACCGGTCGCCGCGTGAGGACCGCTCTCCGCCATCTCGTCGAAGCCGGTGCCGGCGAGCTCGGCCGTCCCTTGCGGGCAGGCGAAGTATTTCCCACCGGCGTTCTGCGGTTGGCAAACCTCGAGGAGCCCGTTGTTCACGCTCACCGGGTTACCCTGGATGTCGAACGAGATGTTCGAGTTCTGCGCGTTCGGTGGGGGTGGGTTCATCAGCGCGACGAAGAAGTCGTTGAACGGGGAGCAGATGTAGTCCGGGAACTCGTACGTATAGAAGGTGAAGTCGTACATCACCGACTTCGCGTTGGTCGGCACCTTCACCTGGAACTCGAGCGCAGCCGGGTCGTTGGCGACCTTGGAGAGCATGTTCTGCTTGATGTTCGGGCACGACGGAGCGGCCACCGGCCAGCCCTGGGGCGTCGGGCTCGAGGTGTTCATATCCACGCCGATGCCCTGCGCCTGGGGCGAACGAAACCCCGGATCGCCTTTCGCGCGCGCGGTGCCCGAGGAGAGCGCCAGCATCTTCGAGCCCTCGCGCGGCTTCACGTTCGGACCGAACTGGCTCAAGAGGCCGTGCGAGAGGTCGTTCATGCCCGGGACGCCGTTGGCCTTGACGTACTTCGCGCTGCCGGGGACGTAGCCCCAGCGCTTCCCGTCGGACTGACGGCAGATGCCGAGCGCTTGAATGGCCGAGACCGGATCGGTGTAGCCGATGTCCACCGTGGTGGAGTCGCAGCCGGTCGGCTCGTTGTCCTTGGTGCCGTCGCAGTCCTGATCGACTCCGTCTCCCGGGAAGTCGTAAGCACCCGGGTTCATGGCGGTGGAGCAGTCGTTGCAGTCGCCCTGCGCCGGCGTGAAGCCGTCCCCGTCGTTGTCGAGGTTTGCGTCGTTCTGGCTGCACGGCGGATTCGGATTGCCTCCGCCGCTGCCCTGACCGCCCAGGTTGAAGCCTCCGCCCGACGAGCCGGCGCCGCTACCGCCGGTACCGGTGCTGGCGGCGCTTCCCCCGCCGCCCCCCTGGACCGAGTTGCTGCCGGTGGCGCCGGAGCAGGACCAGAGCCCGCTCGCGGCAAGAGTGAGCGAGATGAACGAGGCGAGGACGGTGTCGTGACGCATGGGGCAGGCCCTCTGGTGGCGGCTGGGGTCCGGCGCACCGCGGCCTCGGGCCGCCCGGACCCGCGAAATGTAGCGGCGGGCCCGGGGCCTGTCACGCGCGAGCAGCCCGAAGCGACCGCGCTCACGCCCTCGGCCGACAGCCTTGGCGGATAAATCCGAGAGCCAGCGAATTCCAGGGGGGTGCGCGCGGTCGGGGCGCTTTGCTCAGCGAGCGCCGCCGCGCTTCGCCGCCGCGGCGCGCGCCGGCTTCTTGGCGCGCGCGCGCCCTGCGCCGCGAGCGTTGCTTGCGCTGGTCGCGCGTGCCTTCGGCAGCAGATCGGAGGCGAGCTCGAGCGCGCGCTCGGTGCTCTCCCAGCTGAAGTCGCTTCGACCGAAGTGCCCGTAGGCGGCGGTCGGCCGGTAGATCGGCGCGAGCAGGTCGAGCTCTTCGATGAGCGCCTTCGGGCGCATGTCGAACTTCTCGGCCACGTATTTCGCGAGTCTTGCGTCGTCGAGCTTGCCGGTGCCGAAGGTGTCCACGTACACGCCGACGGGCCGAGCGACGCCGATGGCGTATGCGATCTGCACCTCGGCTCGGCGCGCGAGCCCCGAGGCGACGATGTTCTTCGCGACGTAGCGCGCAAAATAGCACGCCGAGCGATCGACCTTCGAGGGGTCCTTGCCGCTGAACGCGCCGCCGCCATGACGACCCATGCCGCCGTAGGTGTCGACGATGATCTTACGGCCGGTGAGGCCGGCGTCACCGAACGGTCCGCCGATGACGAAGCGCCCGGTCGGGTTGATGAAGTACTTGGTGTTCTTGTCGAGGAGCTTGGCCGGGAGGCTCTTCTTGACCACGAGCTCCATCACCGCCTCGCGGAGCGTCTTGTACTTCACGTCGGGCGAGTGCTGGGTCGAGATGACGACGGCGTCGATCCGCTTGACCTTGCCGTTCTCGTACTCGACCGTGACCTGGCTCTTGGCGTCCGGGCGGAGGAAATCCACCTTGCCGCCCTTGCGGATCTGGCTCGTCTGCCGCATCAGGCCGTGCGCGAACATGATGGGAGCGGGCATGAGCTCCGGCGTCTCGTCGCAGGCGAAGCCAAACATGAGGCCCTGATCGCCGGCGCCCTGCTCCTTGAACATCCCCGCGCCCTCGGTCACGCCCTGCGAGATGTCCGGCGACTGCGGCTCGATGGCGGTCAGGACCCCGCAGGTCTCGTAGTCGAAGCCCATCGACGAGTCCGTGTAGCCGATCTCCTTGATCGTCTCCCGAGCGATCTTGCCGAAGTCGAGCCACGCCTTGGTGGTGATCTCGCCGGCGATCACCACGAAGCCGGTCTTGCAGAGCGTCTCGCACGCGACGCGGCTGCGCGGGTCGCCGGTGAGGGCGGCGTCGAGGACCGCGTCCGAGATCTGGTCGCAGATCTTGTCGGGGTGCCCTTCGGAAACGGACTCGGAAGTGAAAAGATGGCTGCTCATTGGCTCTCCGTGGCGGTCGCAATGGTCGTGGTCATCGAGGCTCCGTAGCCGGTTCTCATCGACGGCCTGGCCGGGGGCGCGGACCCTACCGCGGATTCGACGACGCCCGCAACCCGGGGCGCGACCCCTCTGCTTCCCGCCCCGCGGTTAGCTACGCCGGCGCCGCGCGAGCAAGGAGTCGATGATACGGACCAGCTCGCTCGCGCTCGCGGGCTTGTTCAAGTACTCGTCGGCGCCCGCGTCGTAGCCCCGCATGGAGTCGAGGCGCGCGTCCTTGCTCGTCACCATCACGATGGGGACGTCGCGGTAGCGCGGGTCGGCGCGGAGCGCGCGGGTGAGCTCGTAGCCGTCCATGCGCGGCATCATCACGTCGGTGGAGACCGCATCGAACAGACGCTCCCTCGCCGCCTCGAGCGCCGCGGCGCCGTCCTCGGCGGCGACGACCTCGAAGCCCGCGGCCTCGAGTTCGCGCCGGATCGCCTCGCGGATGAGCTCGCTGTCCTCCGCGACCAGGATGCGCGCGCGGCGCGGCGCGCTCGGCGCGGCGCGCAGGCGCGGGCGTGGCGGCGCCGCGCCCGGCTCACGGGCGCGCCGGGCGACCTCGACCAGATCGATCACGAGCAGCACTCGATCTCCAATCAGCGTCGCGCCCGCCGCGCAGGGGGCTCCGGTGAGCAGCGGCCCGAGCGACTTGATGACCACCTCGTGCCGGCCGAGCACCTGCTGCGCGCGGAGCCCGAGCTCCACGCTCCCGACCTCCACGATGACCACGCTCGCGTCGTGAGCGTCACCGAGCTCCTCGGCTTCCTCGAGGCCGAGCACGGCGGCAAGATCGATGATCGGGACCAGCCGGCCGCCCACCCGCAGACACTCGCCGTCCGCCACGCGTTCGGGCTCTCCCTCGCCGACGCTCTGCGCGCTCACCACCGCGTCGAGCGGGATGGCCACCAGCTCCCCGCCGACCCGCACCGCCAACACCTGGGTGATCGCCAGGGTGAGCGGCAGACGAAGCACCATCGTGGTGCCGGCGCCGAGCGTCGAGTCGAGATCGATGCTGCCCTTCAGCTTGGTGATGGCGTCGCGGACCACGTCCATCCCGACCCCACGCCCAGAGACGTCGGAGACTCGGGCTGCCGTCGAGAAGCCAGCGCGGAAGATGAGCTCGAGGCTCTCTCGATCGCTCGAGGCGGCCGCCTCCGCCTCGGTGAGGAGCCCCTGCTGCACCGCCTTCGCGCGGAGGCGCGCCGGGTCCATCCCGCCGCCGTCGTCGCTGATGGTGACGATGATCTGGCCGCCGCGCTGCGACGCGGCGAGCCGCACGGTGCCGCTCCGAGACTTCCCGGCCGCAACGCGCGCGTCCGGGGGCTCGATACCGTGGTCGACGCTGTTTCGCACGAGGTGTAGGAGCGGATCCTCGAGCCGCTCGACCAGCACCTTGTCGAGCTCGGTCTCGGCGCCCTCGAGCACCACGTGGACCTCCTTGCCGAGCTTGTGGGAGAGCTCGCGGACGGCGCGCTGGTACTTGGTGAACAGCCTCGCGATGGGCACCATGCGGAGCTTCATCACGTTGTCGCGAAGCTGTCCGACCGCGAGCCCGAGCGCGCTCACCCCGGCGTCGAGATCGCCGAACGTCTCGCCGAGCACGCGCTCGGTGCGCTGGAGCTCCTCCACGAGCGGCGCCTGCGAGCCGGCGAGCGCTGCCGCTGCGAACCGCTTGCGGAGATGCGACATCTCGCGGAGGAGCGCGCCCTGGCTCTCGGCGGCGGCGGTGAGTCGCCCGCGGGCGAGCACCACCTCGCCGACCAGGTTCAGGAGGAGATCGACCTTCTCGAACTCGATGCGGAGCGTCGCTTGCGCGGCAGAGGTGGCCGCGGGCGCTCGCGCCTGCCGGTCCGGCGCGGCCGGCGTCGGGCTCGCGGCCGCGCCAGCTGGGTCCGGCGACGCCGGCAGAGCGGCGCTCGCCGAGGGCGGCGTGGCGCGCGCGCGGGACGGGTCGGCCAGGCGGCGCAGGAGGTCGCGCGCGTCGACGTCGATGGGCGCGCGGGCGCGGGCGCGCTCGAGGATCTGACGGAGCACGTCGAGCGTCTCGAGCAGGAGATCGATGAGCCCGCGATCGCACGCGCGCTTGCCGTCGCGGAGCTCTCCGATGAGATCCTCGGCGCGATGCGCCACGCGGTTCATCTTCTTCAGTCCCGCGAACGCGCTCGAGCCCTTGAGCGTGTGAAGGTCGCGGAAGATCTCGCCGATGAGCTCGCGGTCGGTGCCGCGCTCCTCGAGCACCAGCAGGCGTTCCCCGAGTCCGTCGAGCCGCTCTACGCACTCGTCGAGGAAGGCGGCGAGCATGTCTTCTTCCAGCTCGGGCGCCCAGTCGAGCTCGCCCGGATCTTCTGCCTCGAGCGCGCTCGGGCCGGCGGGCGGGCGCGCCGTCGCAGGCGCGGAGCCCGGGGCGGGTGAGGGCGGCGCCGCTCGAGGCGGCGAGGGTGCCGGCGCGGGCTCCGGCTGCTCTCGCGTGAGCGCCCGCGCGAGCTCGCGGAGCGCCGTCTCATCCACGCGTGCGCCCGAGGCGTCCGCCTCACCCAGGGAGCGCGCGGCTCGCTCGAGGGCGTCGAGCGAGCCGCGGAGTCGAGCGGGGTCGGCCGACTCCGCGGCCGCGACCGCGCGGGCGAGCTCGGCCGGGCCCGCGGCGCCGAGCAGAGTCGCGTCGACCGCGAAGGGGACCAGCGCGGCCTCGAGCTCGCGCGCGCGGTCCTGCGCGGGTCCGTCGAGCGCGGCTCGAGCCGCGTCGATCCGCGCCGGAGCGAGCGCGAGAAAGAGCTCGTAGAGCTCCGAGGACTCGAGCGACACGGGGAGAATCTAGTTGACCCCGGCGGCTCCGGCCAACCCCGCGCGTTTCGAGCCACCTGGCGGCTCGGCGGGCCCGGACGTAGCCTCCCGGGGCAGGCCATGGCCCCCCGCGCTCCCGATCCGCTGGCGGTGATCCTCGCGGAGCTGCGCGCCCGTCTCGCCGCGAGGGTGCGCGCGGCGAGCGACGCCACGGCGCGACTCCAAGCCCTCGCCGCCCGCTATCACGCGGCGGTGCAGGCCGAGGCGGACGCGGAGCTGGCGCGCCGGCGCGGGCAGCGTGTCCGCGCGCCGATCGCCTCGCCGCGCGCGCTCGCGCTCGAGCTGGCCGCGCTGATCGCGAGCCTCCCCGAGCTCGGCGAGGATGATGGCGAGGCGGCGGCCGAACCCGCCCGGGAGGGGCCGGCTCCCTCGTTCTCGGAGCTCCTCGCCGCGTCGAAGGAGGCCGCCGTGGCGCCAGCGCGCGCGCCGCGCTCTCCGCGCGCGCACCCGGAGGTGCTCGCGCTCGCGGACGAGGTTCGCGGCGTCGATCTGGACGCGCTCTCCGCGAGCGAGCTCCGCGCGCGCGCGCTCGGCTGGGCCGCGCGCGCGCGCCAGCTTCGCGAGCGCGCGGTGGCCGACCCCGAGGAGCGCCTCGCCGGCGTGCTCCGCGCGCTGACGCGCGCCGCGCGGCAGCGCCGGCTCGCGATCATCGGGCTCGATCCTCGGGACCGAGCGGACTGGCAGGCGCAGCTCGAGCGGTCGCGCCGGCTCATCGCGCGGCGCGAGGAGCGAGAGCCAGCGTCGAAGCGGACGCCGAAGCGCGAGCGCGGCGCTCGCGACGAGCCGGTTCCCGCGGCGCGCGAGCCCTGGCCGGTACCGAGCCTGGCGCGGGCGGCGCTCGGCGGCGCGGTCGTCATCGCGGGAGGGGTGCTGCGCGCGGACAAGCTCGAGCGCGTCATCGAGCACCTCGGCTTCGAGCCGGAGTGGGTGAGCACCGAGGCCCCCGGGCTCAACGCCACCGCGGCGCTCGAGCGGCGCATCCGCGCAGGCCACGTGGCGGCGGTCGTGCTGCTCGAGGGGCTCGTCTCGCACGCGCACTCCGAACTCCTGGTCAGCGCCGCCCGGCAGGCGAGCGTGCCGCTCGCTCACGGCGGGACGGCCGGGGTCGCGAGCCTGCGCCGCGCGTTCGTGCAGCTCGACGCGCAGCTCGCGCGCGAGACGTGAGCGCCGCTCGGTGGGCGCCGAGCCGAGCGCTACTTGATCTGAATGACCGTGTCGCAGCCGAGCTGGATGTCGACGCTCCCGCTCGCGCCGCCGTGGAAGACGTCGCAGGTCGCCGGGCAGACCATGATGGAGCTGGGCTGAGCCGGATTGTCGTAGTACCAGCCGCCCTTCGGACCGCAGTCGGCCACGCCCGGTACCATGCCGATCGTCTCGGTCGAACCGCCGTCCGGCGTAAAGACCACGTTGACCTTGTCGTAGTCGAGCGTCTCACCGGGCGGAGGCGGCGGGACGGTGTAGCTGCACGGCAGGGCCGAGCCGCGGATCGCGTTCAGCGCGGCCACGAACTGCTGCTGGGTCGCGGCGCCTCCGCCGCCGTCGACCATGTAGGCCTTGCCGGTGCCGCCGGCCGCCGCCACCGCGTTCAGGTTGCCGACCTTGTTGCCGACGCCGATCACGTAGGTCGGGATCGATGGGCTTCCGGCGAGACCCGCCTGCGCGGCGCTCACCACGAGCGGCGCGTCTTTGTTGCCGAAACCGCAGGTGATGCTGTCCGGCTCGCCGTCGGTCATGAGCACCACCACCACCTTCTCCTGGGGGACGGCGGCAGCGCGCGTGCGCGCAGCGCGGAGCGCCCCTTCGAGCGCGGGCGGCGAGGTCGTGTTGAAGAGCGGCGCGTGCTTATCGAGCGAGGCGGCGATGGCCGCCGCGGCGCCCGGGAGCTCGCTGAAGTCGACCTCCGGCGTCTCATAGGCCGCGGCATCGCAGTAGTCGTCGAAGGTGCAGAAGCCGGTCGAGCCGCATTTCCCCCAGGAGCTCTTGCAGTCGCTGTTCGAGCTGCACGGTTTGGTGAGCGCGAAGTAGTTGAGCGCGATGCGGATCCCAGCCGCCTCGGGTGAGGTGGTGAAGTCCTTGAGCGATTTCACGATAGCGTTCCAGCGCGCGCCCACCATCGACGATGACTGGTCGAACATCACCATCACACCGAGCGGCGTGGGCTTCGCGGTCGTGTTGGTCCCGGTGCAGGCCTCGCCGTCCTTCAGCGATGAGCCGTCGGTGCTTCCGCCAGCATCGAAGCCGTTACCGCCGCCGAGCCCATTGCCGCCGCCGGTGCCGGGGCCAGCGCTCGAGCCGCCGCTCCCGGTGCTCGCGGCGGCGCCACCCGCGCCCGCGCCCGCGCCGCCCGGCGTGCCGCCGGAGCCACCGCCACCGGTCGCGCTGCACGCGACGCCGGCCGCGCCGCACCAAACCAGGGCAGTCAACCACTTACGAGACGCGAGGTTCATGTCATTCTCCGTATGGAAGTTGCTGCGGTCCGCGCTCAGCAGCCGCAGACGCAGTCGTCGAGCGTGAGGTCCAGCCGATAGGTGCCGCCGGGTTTCTGGTAGCTCGTGGCGCCGACGACGAGGGTGTACCAGCCGGTCTGAGCGGCGGTGTAGGCATGGCCCGCGCCGTCGTCGGAGCAGCCGCCGCTCAGCTGCGTGCCGCAGCTCGCCCCGCCCGCGCTCGCGCCGAGGAAGAACCACCCGAGACCAGGATCGAAGCCGCTCGCGGTCACGCTCACCGTGAGCGTCTCGCCAGCGAAGAGATAGATGCGATAGGTGTTGTCGCTGCCGTAAGCGCTACAGCCGCAAGCGTTCACGTAGCAGCCGTCTTTCAGCGTCACGTTCGACGCCGAGTAGCTGCCGCCGCCCGCGAAGGCATCTCGCCCGATGAGCTGAGCGTTGGCGCAGCCCTTCCGATCCTTGGAGTTCGAGGTGCACGCCGCGCTCGGGTTGCTGCACGACGAGCAGCTCCCGCCGGTAGCGCCGCCGGTTCCGCCGGTAGCGCCACCGGTTCCGCCGGTAGCGCCGCCGGTTCCGCCGGTAGCGCCGCCAGTTCCGCCGGTAGCGCCGCCGGTTCCGCCGGTAGCGCCGCCGGTTCCGCCGGTAGCGCCGCCAGTTCCGCCGGTAGCGCCGCCAGTCCCGCCGGTTCCGCCGGTAGCGCCGCCGGTTCCGCCGGTTCCGCCGGTAGCGCCGCCAGTCCCGCCGGTAGCGCCGCCGGTTCCGCCGGTAGCGCCGCCGGTTCCGCCGGTAGCGCCGCCGGTTCCGCCGGTAGCGCCGCCGGTTCCGCCGGTAGCGCCGCCGGCACCGGCCGTGCCCGCCGCCCCGGCACCGGCCGCCGCACCCGCGAAGCCTGCCGCACCGCCTGCGCCGCCTGCGCCTCCCAGGCCACCGCTTCCACCGGTCGCGCCGCCGGTTCCCGTTATCCCACCGCTGCCCGTCGCGCCGCCGGTCCCGGGTATCCCGCCGCTGCCCGTCGCGCCGCCCGTGCTCGCGGCCCCGCCGGTGCCGTCCGGCAGATCCTCGGCGGTTGCGCACGCGGCGAGCGCGAGGCAGAGAGCGGCGGCGGACAGCGGAGCGCGGGGGTGCATCGAGCCTCTCACTTGGGATTCATCGGGGCGGTGACCGGCGGCGTGTCGCCCGAGGCGGGGTCCACCGACCAGGTGAACTCATCGAGCAGCACGGTCGAGTCGAGGAAGGCGTCGTTCATGTCCCAGATCGCGAAGCGGAGCGTGATCGTCTCGCCAGGGACGATGGATGCGGTCGTCCCGAGCCAGCTCGTCGAAGCATGATCCGAGCCCCATTGGCTCTTCTGGAAGCCGGTTCCCGCGAGCTCCGCCACGCCGAGCTTGCACGGGTACTTCTTGGGGGTGGTGGCACCGAGCTTGGGATCACATGCCTCCACGAACGCGTTGTTCACGCTCACCGGTCCGCCCTTCGAGTCGAACGATATGTTCTTGTCGGCGGGCGTCGCCGGATGCTGCGACGCAAGGAGCGCTACGAAGAAGTCGTTATACTTCTTGCAGACGTAGTCCGGGAATTCGAAGGTGAAAAAATCGAACGCGAACGAGAACGAGTGCGCGTTCGAGGGCACCTTGATGACGAGCTCGAGCGCGATCGAGTCGATGGTCGTCTTCACGCTGGCGGTCTGCACGCTGCAGTCTGGCGAGTCCTTCGGGAAACCGGGCGGCGCGTTGCCGGTCGTGCACATGAGCTCGCCCATCGGCGAGAAGTGGTTGATCCCTTCGCGGGCGATGCCGGTCGAGAGCGCGACCAGCGATCCGCCCTCGCGCGGTCGGATGACGTTCCCGAACTTCGGTAAGATCCCGCGCGACAGCGGGTTCGGCGGGCTCGCTGGCACCTGGTTGCCGCCGCCCTCGGCGGAGCATTTTTGCGGGCTGATCCCGGTCGGTGAGCTTCCGTCGGGGCCCGTCCATCGCGCCGAGACGACGCCCCAGCTCCCCGCGTTGGCGATTCGGCAGAGACCGAGCGCGCGGGCGGCGTCCATCGGGTCGTTCGCCTCGAGGGCGAGCCCCTGATCGCACGCGGTGGGTTCGTCGTCCGGGGTGCCCGAGCAGTCCTCGTCCAGGCCGTTTCCCGCGACGTCGTAGGCGCCCGGGTTTGCGTTCGGATCGCAGTCGTTGCAGTCGCCCTGCTCGACCGTGTAGCCGTCGCCGTCGTGATCCGGACCGCTCGGGGTGCAGCTGCCGCTCGGCGTCCCCGCGCCACCTCCCGCGTTGAAGCCGCCCGAGCCCGGCGCCGCGCCGGAGCCCGGCGCTCCGCCGGTGCTGCTCGATGCTCCGCCGGTGCCGCTCGCGCTGCCGCCGGTCCCGCTGCCGGACGGCTCTTGACCGACCGTGCTGCCGTTTGCGCTGCAGCCGGTGAGGGCCGCGAGCGCGGCCGTGAGAGACAGAAGCGAGAGGTGGGTTCGGGTTCGGGTCACGGGTTCTCCTTCGAGGGGGACGCGGGAGCGGGCGCGAGCTCCGGGAGCAAGCTCCGGAGCCGCTGCGCGTAGGCGGCGCCGCCGGGCGCCGCGAGCAATCGCTTCGCGAGCGCCACCGCGGCGCTCCGCTGGCCCTGTCGAGCGAGCGCCTCCACGCGCAGCACGGCCGCCTCGGTTCGCAGGCTTCCGCGTGGAAAGTCTGCGCGATAGGCGTCGAGCGCGGCGAGCGCGCCGGCGGCGTCGCCCGCCTGCAGTCGGCCGCGCGCTTGGGCGAGCCGGCGCACCTCGTCGGCGAGGCTAGCGGTCGCGCCCCCCGCGGCTGCCCGCGTGCCGGCGCTGGCCGGCGCGGCAGGTTCGGCGAGCGGGAGCGCCTCGGCGGCGATCGGCGCCGGCACCTCGCTCGGGGCCGGCTCCTCGGCTCTCGGCGCCTCCGCCGCGACGCGAGCGGGCGCTCCGCGCGCGATCTCGGGCGGCCCGATGGGTCGTTCGGCGCGGCCGGCGCCGCGGAGCGCGAGCGCGGCCACCCCGCCGCCGAGCGCCGCGAGCGCGAGCCACCGCGCGGCGACCTGCCACGCGGCGCGAGGCGCGACCGGGAGCGGCGGCGGCGCGCTCACCGGCGAGGAGGGCGCGATGAGCCCGAGCGCGGCGAGCGTTCGGCGCTCGGCGGCCGGCGAGGGCTCGTCACCGAGCGTCGAGCGGAGGAGCTCGGCGCCCTCGAGCGAGGGGTCATCGTCTTCGAGGATTCGCTTGGGAAACGTCATGCGTCGGAGGCCCCCTGGCGGCGTCGCGGCCCGAGTCGGACCACCGCGCGTTGGTAGCTCGCGCGCGCGCGGCGAAGGCGCGAGGCGACGGTCCCGAGGCGGAGCTCGAGCAGCTTCGCGATCTCGGGGCCGGTCATGCCCTCGCACTCGTAGAGGACGAACACCGCGCGCTCGTCGTCGTCGAGAGAGGCGAGGATCTGGTCCATGAGCTCGCGCGCCCGCTTGCGGTCGGTGAGCTCTTCCGGCCCGGGGGCGGGGTGCTCCGGGCTGGCGTCCGCGATCGGCACCTCGCGCCGGCGCAGAGCCGTGCGCCGCGCGGTCGACGCGACGCGACGCGCCGTCGCGAAGAGGAACGCCCGCTCGCTGCCCGGGTCGATGGTGTCGATGCGGCGTGACGCGATCAGGAAGACCTCCTGCGCGGCGTCGTCCGCCCCGGCCTCCGGGACGCCCATGCGGCGCACCGAGCGCCACACGAACGCGAAGTGGTCGGTCACCATGGCGCGCAGGCGCGCGTCTCGACCCGCCGCGGTCACGGCGTCGGGGGAGAGCGGCGCGGGAAGCTCGGCTGCCACGATCATCGACCACACCACACCGGCATTCCGACGCATACATGGCCGGACCCGGGCGGTTCGATCACGGAATCGTCACGCGCAGGGTCAGTCGGCCCGCGGCTCCCACCCGGGGGGGCTGGAAGAGGGCGACGTCGGGGTCGAGCCGGAAGCGCGGCCGCGCCAGCAAGTAGTCGAATTCAGCTGCTCCTCCGAGGGCGATCCGGTCCGTGAGGGCCCACTCGAGCCACCCCGAGAGGCCCGGCGCCACGAAGAGTTGCCAGTCCGTCCGGGCCGCCACCACGTGCTCGCCCTCGGCGCGCCACGCGCCGAGCGACAGGGTCGCGCAGGGGCCGGCGGTCCAGCCGCCGCCGAGCGCCTCGACGAGCGGGCAGCCCGCGAGCGCCCCGCCGAGCCAGGCGAGCCGAACCCCGCCGACGCGGGGGCCGGAGATCGAGGCCGGTGGCATCCCCTCCGCGGACAGCCGAAGCCGCGGCGCCGTCTCCGCGCGCGAGGCGCGTAGCTCGACCTCGACGCCGAAGGTCGGCGCCGCGGCGCGCTGGAGCGCGGACCTGACCGCGGCCGTCGCTCCGACCGCGAGCGCGGGAGCTCCCCCGTTCGCTGCTCCCGAGGGGCGCGCGGTCGCCCGCCGGCTCGCCGCTCGCGAGGGAGGCGGCGGGGCGGGCGCCGCGGGAGCGGGCTCTGCCGAGCCGGCCGGCCTCGGGTCCGCGCGCGGGGCGGGTGGCGCCGGCGTCCCCGCCGCGTCGGGTGCGACGGGCGCCGGCTCGAGCGACGCGTTCGGATCCACGGCGAGCGCGACCACCAGCGCGAGCGCGAGCGTCACCTCGCTGCAGGTCGCGCCGCGGACCTCGCGCGCCGCCGCGCGCCCCGCCGGGTCCTCGACCGTGAGCCGCCCGCGGTACCCGTCACGGTCGGGCTCGATGACGACGTCGAAGCGGCGCGCCCGCGCGTCTTGCTCGTCTGCGAGCTCGATGCGGGACGTGTAGGCGCGCAGTCGCTCGACGAACTCGTCCCGCGAGGCGCACCCGGGCGCCGCGGCGTAGACGAGCCGAACCGGCTCGCGCTCTTGCTCCGCCCGGGCGGGTGCCGCGAGCGCCGCGAGCGCGAGCGCCGCGGCGAGACCGCGCGCCGGCGGACGGGCCGCGATGAGCGGTCGGCGGAGGGCGGCGAGCATGCCGCGCCGATACTAGTTCACCCCGGCCCGTCGGGTCAGTCCTCGTCGAACGAGAAGCTGACCGCCTTGCCGCGCTCGAACCCGAGGCTGTTGTAGAAATTGAGGACGCCCACGTCGGCCTTCACGAGCGGCTTCACCTTCACGCTGCTCGCCTTCTTGGTCAGCGACTCCCGGAGCCGCGTGACGAGCTGCTTGCCGTAGCCCTTGTGCCGCGCGTCCGGGCGGACGAAGAGCTCTTGGATGTAGAGGGTGACGCCCGTCTCCTTCTCGAAGGTGTAGGCGAGCACTGCGCCCGCGAGCGCGCCGCCTCCCTCGATCGCGAGCAGACAGCTCTCTGGCTCGAACCCGAAGAAGCGTCCGATGTAGCGAGCCGCGCCCGCTTCCGTCCAGTCGACGCCGTAGGCGGAGAGATAGAGCCTCGCGACCGCGTCGACGTCCTCGGCGGTCATCTTCCGAATCTGCATGATGGCCTTGCGTCTACCGCGCGAGCCGCGCCGCGGCAATGCCCGAGACGGCCCGAGCGCGCGCTCGGCTCAGTCGCCCGGAAAGGGAGGCCAGCCCATGGCCTTGCCGCCGATCACGTGCATGTGCAGGTGGTACACCGACTGTCCCGCGTCCGGCCCGCTGTTCACGATGGCGCGAAACCCGGATCTCACGATGCCCTCGCTCTTGGCGACCGCGGTCGCCACCGAGAAGAGGTGCCCGACGGCGGCCTCGTCCTCCGGCTCGATGGAGGTCATGCCGGTGATGTGCTTGCGCGGGATCACGAGGACGTGCGTCGGCGCCTTCGGATCGAGATCGCGAAACGCGAGCGCGTGCTCGTCCTCGAACACCTTGGTCGCGGGGATCTCTCCCGTGACGATCTTGCAGAAGATGCAGCCGTTCATCGCCGGCGCATATTTCGACGAAACCCGCGGCGGGCGCAAGCGGTCCGGGCAGGGGGGCTTGCCGTTTCGGCGCGGCCGGCGTCGCGGGCGCCACCGCGCGACGGCCGCGTCAGAAGGTCTTCTCGGTGTCGAGCAAGATGGTGACCGGACCATCGCCGGCGAGCTCGACCAGCATCTCCGCGCGGAAGCGCCCGGTCTCGACGTGCGGTCCGAGCTCGCGGCACCGCGCGGCGAAGCGCTCGAAGAGCGCGCGAGCGGCCTCGGGCTCGAGCGCGTCGCCGAAGCTCGGTCGCCGCCCCCTCCGCGCGTCGCCGAGGAGCGTAAACTGCGAGACGGCGAGGATCGCGCCGCCGGTCTCGTCGAGACCGAGGTTCATCTTGCCCGCGGTGTCGTCGAAGATGCGAAGCCCCACCACCTTCTCGGCGAGCGCGAGCGCGTCCGCGTCGCGGTCCCCGCGGGCGACGCCGACCAGCACGCAGAGCCCCGCGTCGATGCGGCCGACGAGCTCGCCGTCGACCGTCACCCGCGCCCACTTCACGCGTTGGACGACCGCGCGCATGAAGCGGGAGCTACCACGCGCGGGGCACGTTCGGCTATATCGGGCCCCGCATGGAGAAGCTGCCCGCGACGCACCTGCCCCCTTGGCTCGCCCGGCGGCTGCCCTTCACTCGTTATCGGGTGCGGGTCGGGCGCTACCGGATGCACGTGATGGAGAGCGGCTCGGGGCGCCCCATCTTGCTGCTGCACGGTAACCCCACCTGGGGGTTTCTCTACCGCAAGATCGCCGAGGAGCTCGCGGGCGAGCCGCTCCGGCTGGTGATGCCGGATCTCATCGGTCTCGGCTTCTCGGACAAGCCCCGCAGCGCGAGCGAACACACCCTCGAGCACCACGCGGGCTGGGTGGGCGCGCTCATCGACGCCCTCGACCTGAGCGAGCTCGTGTTCGTCGGTCAGGACTGGGGCGGCCCGATCGGGCTGCGCGCGCTCGCCGATCGGCGAGCGCGCCTGGCCGGGCTCGTGCTCTTGAACACCGTGATCGGTCCACCGCGCCCTGGGTTTACCCCGACGCGGTTCCACCGCTTCGCGCGCCTCCCCGTGGTGAGCGAGCTCGCGTTCAAGGTGTTCGGGTTCCCGCAGATCGCGCTGGCGCGGGCGCAGGGGGATCGGCGGAGCATCCGCGGCGAGGTCGCGCGCGCCTATCGCTTCCCGCTGCGTCGCATCGGCGACCGCACCGCGCCGCTCGCGCTCGCGCGCATGGTGCCGGATTCCTTCCGGCACCCGTCGATCCCGGGGCTGCGGGTGTGCGAGGAGCTGGTAAAGAGCTTCGAGGGCCCGACCGCGATCGTCTGGGGCGAGCGCGATCCGGTGCTCGGCCGCGTGCGCCGCCACCTCGAGCGCACGCTCCCCGACGCGCGGGTGACCGTGACGGCGGCTGGCCACTTCCTTCAGGAGGAGGTGCCCGGAGCCATCGCGTCGGCGATCCGCGACGTGACGGCGCGCGCCGCCGGCGCGGAGCGCTGACCGCTACCCATGAGCTCGCCCGAGGCTCGGGCGCTGGCTCGCTCGTAGCGCCCCCGGGCCTCGCCTTGACCGGCGCCTCCTCGCGGTGGCTTGATACGGCAAAATGGAAGCATTTCACTTCCGTGAGTGGACCATCGCGTACGCGCACTCGGGCCGCGGCTCCCCCGTCGTCTTCTTGCACAACGGCGGCACCTCGCACGCGATCTGGCGGGAGGTCATGCCGCGCGTCGCCGAGCGCCACGAGGTCTTCGCGCTCGATCTGCTCGGGTACGGGGCGTCCTCGAAGCCCGGCTCGGGCTACCTCATGGACACCTACGTCGAGCTCCTCGGCGCCTTCGTCGACGAGCACTCGCTCGCTCCGGTCACCTTGGTGGGAAATTGCATGGGGAGCGCCATCTCGCTCACGTTCACCCGCCGGCGTCCGAGCGATGTTCGCCAGCTCGTGCTCATCAATCCGCTCACCGCGGCGACCCTCCTCGCCGGCCAGCTCGGCCCGCTCCTGCGCTTGGAGCGTCGCGCGCCGAAGCTCGCCGGCAAGCTCCACGCGTTCGCGGCGCGCTCGCCGCTCCCCGGCTGGCTCTCGAGGCAGGCGGTGCGCTTCCAGTACGGCCCGCTCGGGCGCGCGAGCGAGATCGCGCAGGAGCGCGAGCTTCTGTCCTGCATGTCGACCCCAACCCAGATCGAGTCGATGCTCGCGGTGCTCGACGACCTCGAGAGCTATCGGGCCCTCGACTCATTCTCGCCCCCGCCGGGCTTTCCGCCGCTCGCGACGCTCTGGGGGCTCGACAACCGGGTGCTCTCCGCGAAGGCGGGGCGCAAGCTGAACGCGACCCTTCGCCCCTCGCGGACGGAGTGGGTCGAGGGCGCAGGGCACCTGCCCATGCTCGAAGCGCCCGAGCGGGTGGCGCGCTTCATCAGTGAGCTCATCGACGCACCTGCGGCGGGGGAGCCGGCGGCGTGACGTCTCCGTTTCCGGACGATGTCTTCGACCTGGCCGAGGTGGCTCGCGCGGTCGCGCGGGAGGAGCCGGAGCGCGTCGCGGTGGTAGCGCCCGCCGGGCGTGACGCTCGGGGCCGGCGCCGCTACCGCCGTCACACCTACCTCGAGCTCTCGCGCGACGTGGAGTCGCTCGCGCCCGGGCTCCGCGAGCTCGGGATCCGCGAGGGGACGCGCACCGTGTTCCTGGCGCCGCCGAGCTACGAGGCGAGCGTGGCGTGCCTCGCGCTCACGCGCGTCGGCGCGCTCCAGATCTGGATCGACCCGTCGGTCGGGCTCCGGAACGTGGGCGAGCGGCTCCGGCGCGTCGAGCCGGAGGCGTTCGTCGGGATCCCGCTCGCGCACCTCGGGCGCGTGGCGTTCGGCTGGGGCCCGCGCTGGCTCGACAAGGCGGTCGCCGTGCGCGGTCGCTTCCCGGGCGCGCACTCGCTCGAGGCGCTGAAGCGCGCGCCACCCGAGTCGCCCGCGCCGCCTGCGGTGAGCGCCGACGATCCGGTCGCCATCTTCTACACCACCGGCAGCACCGGCCCGGCCAAGCCCACCCTCTACCTCCACCGAAACCTGTCGGCGATGTATCGCCTCGCGCATCGCGTGTTCGGCTTTGGTCGCGACGGCGTGGAGGAGCTCCCGGTCGACATGGCCGTGTTCCCGGCCTTCTTCACCATCCCGCTCAGCGCCGGCGGGACCATGGTCGTGCCGCCCATCGATTTCGCGCGCCAGACGCCTGGGAAGGCGGATCCGGCCGCGCTGCTCGAGGTGATCAACGACACCGGGACGCGCTCGCTCTTTGGCTCGCCCGTCTTGCTCGAGAACCTCGGGCGCCACGCGGTGGCGCGCGGGCTCCGCGCGCCGTCGCTCCGCTGGGTAGTCGGGGGTGGCGCGCCCATCTACGAATCCATGACGCGCGATCTCCTCGCGACCATGGGCGACGGCGGCGAGGTCTACGCAGACTACGGGGCGACCGAGGTCTTGCCGGCCACCGAGATGCGGGGGCGAGACGCGCTCGAGGGCGCCTTCGGGCAGACGGCGCAGGGCGACGGGATCTGCGTCGGCGCCGCGCACCCGGGCGTGGAGCTGCGGGTGATCCGCATCGTCGACGGGCCCCTCGAGTCCTTCGACGAGGTGGAGCCGCTCCCGCCCGGTGAAGTCGGTGAAATCATCGTGAAGGCCGCGCACGTGAGCCCCGCGTATTTCGGCGATTCGAAGAACACGGAAAAGCACAAGATCGCCGACGCCGGCGGCTTTTATCACCGCCTGGGCGACGCGGGTTACCTCGACGAGTCGGGGAGGCTCTGGTACCTCGGGCGCGTCTCGCAGCGGGTGAAGCTCGCTGGCGCGCCGCTCTTCTCGCTCGAGTGCGAGCCGCTCTTCGACGCGCACCCCGCGGTACTTCGCAGCGGGCTCGTCGGAGTGCCGGGAGTCGGCGGCGAGGTCCCCGTCATCTGCGTCGAGGTGCGCGGTGGGCGGGCGGCGGACGAGACGCAGCTCCGCGCCGAGCTCCTCGAGCTTGCCGCAAGGCACCCTGCCACGGCCTCCATCCGCCACGTGCTCTTTCACCCGAAGCTCCCCACCGATCCGCGGCATGACTCCAAGATCGAGCGCCGGGCGCTCGCCGAGTGGGCCGCCGCGCGGCTCCCGTCGTCAGAGCCGTCTCCGCGCGGGCCGGAGTCGCGAGGCCGCGGAGCGCGCCGAGCGGTCGGCCGCGGCTAGGCCGCGCTCGGTCGACCGGGCTCCCCGCGCATGATGGCCTCGATGGCCGCGCGCTCGTTCGCGCTCGGCGCGCCCCAACCGGGCTCATAACCGAACACCTCGCGCGCGCCGCGCGCCGACAGTCCGTCGAGCACGTCGAAGCGGTCGAGGGCGACCAGCGCGGGGTGGAGCGCTCCGCAAGCGTGCGCGAGCGCGAGAAGCTCCTTCCTCAGCGTGACGAGGTAGTTGGCGAGCCGCGCAGCCTTGAGCGTCGGGTCGAGCCCGCCCATCAACCACTTGCTTTGCGAGGTGACGCCGGTCGGGCAGTGCCCGGTGTGACAGATCTGCGCCTGGATGCAGCCGATGGCGAGCATCGCCTCGCGCCCTACGTTGACGAGATCGCAGCCGAGCGCGAGCGCGAGCAGCCCCTGCTCGGGGAAGCCGAGCTTGCCCGAGCCGATGAACACGACGTCGTCGGCGACGCCCCGCTCGGCAAATATCCGATAGACGGAGGCAAAGCCGAGCTTGAAGGGGAGCGCCACGTGATCGGAGAAGGTGAGCGGCGCGGCTCCGGTGCCGCCCTCGCCGCCGTCGATGGTGATGAAGTCCGGCGCGCGCCCGGTGGTGTCGATGAGGCGAGCGAGCTCCTCCCAGAACTCGAGCTCACCGACCGCCGACTTGATTCCGACCGGCAGCCCCGTCTCGTCGGCGAGCCGTTCGATGAAATCGAGCATCGAAGAGGCGTCCGAGAAGGCGGAGTGCGCGGCCGGGCTGATGCAGTCTCGCCCCAGGGGGATGTGGCGGATCCGCGCGATCTCAGGGGTGATCTTGGCCGCAGGGAGCACGCCGCCGAGGCCGGGCTTGGCGCCCTGGCTCAGCTTGAGCTCGAGCGCGCGCACCGGCGCCGACGCGATCCCTTCCTTCAGCCGCTCGAGCGAGAAGTTTCCCTCCGCATCGCGGCAGCCAAAATATCCGGTGCCGAGCTGCCAGACGAGCTCCCCTCCCTGGCGATGATGTTCGGAGATGCCGCCCTCGCCGGTGTTCTGCAGGGCGCCGGAGAGCGCGACGCCGCGGTTGATCGCCTCGACCGCCGCCGCGCTGAGCGAGCCGTAGCTCATCGCCGAGGTGTTCACGATGGAGCTCGGCCGAAAGGCGTGCCTCCGCCCGCGGTGGCCGCCGAGCACCTTCGCCCCCGGGCAGGAGTAGAGCTCGTCGTGCGGCGCGCTCGCGATCGGGAAGGCCGCGTGCCGAATGATGAGGTAGCCCGGGGTGAGCTCGAGATCGTTGTCGGTGCCGAAGCCGAAGTAGTTGTTCTCCCGCTTGCTCGAGGCATAGACCCAGCTTCGCTGATCGCGCGAGAACGGGCGCTCTTCGTCGTTGCCGGTGACGATGTACTGGCGGAGCGGCGGCCCGAACTTCTCGAAGAGGTAGCGGAAGTGGCCGATGATGGGGAAGTTTGACACGATCGAGTGCTTCCGCTGCAACCGATCACGGACGGCGAGGAGCGCCAGCAGCCCGAGGATGACCCCGGCCACCACGAGAGCGATCATGGCGGGAGCTTAGCCGAACTCTCCGCTCGCGACTCCGGGTGGGCGAGCGGCTCCAGCACGACGGCGCGCGCGGGGCCCTCTGCGAGCGACTCCTCGAGCCTCGCGCGGATCAGCGCGGCGAGCGCCTCGCTCACGCGGCGGCGCAGGTCCTTCCGGGCGGTGACCAGGCCGAGCTCGCGCGCCGGCACCGGGGCGATCAGCGGGCGCACCTGCTCGCGCCGCTTGCGGTGCGGGAGCCCGGCGACCACCAACGCGGGCAGCACGGTCGCGCCGAGCCCGCGGTCGACCAGGTGAATCAGCGTCTCGAAGCTGCCGCTCTCGAAGTGGATGCGGCGCGGCGCGCGCACCGCGCCGGGGCCGCAATACGAGAGCACCTGGGTGCGAAAACAGTGCCCCTCCGGCATCACCCAGAGCTCGCGCTTCGCGAGCTCGGCCTGCCGCACCGCGGGCCTACGGAGGAGCGGATCTTTGAGCGGCAAGTACGCGTGCAACGTCTCGAGCCCGAGCGCCTCCTCGTGGAGCCCGGTGAGGCCGAGCGGCGTGGCCGCGAGCCCGGCGTCGATGGTGTCGCTGCGGAGCCGCGCGACGATGTCCTCGGTCTTCAGCTCCTCGATGGTGAGCTCGACCTTGGGGTAGAGCAGCGCGAACTCCTCGAGGAAGAGCGGGAGCACGGTCGGCGAGAGGGTGGGGATGACGCCGAGGCGATAGGGGCCCGCCGGCTCGTCGCCCTCCGCGGCCATCTGGCCGAGCCGCTCCGTCTCGCGCAAGACCGCGCGCATCTGGCCGAGCACCGGCCCGCCCTCCGGGGTGACCAGCACCGGCTTCTTGCTCCGGTCGAAGAGCACCACGCCGAGCAACTCCTCCAGCTTCTGCACCTGCATGCTGAGGCCCGAGAGTGACACGTGACAGCGCTCGGCGGCGCGACGGAAGTTCCGTGCGTCGGCCACCGCGACCGCGTACCTGAGCTGGGTGAGGGTGACCTGGGAGAGATCCACGGGCTTTCGGGCTCGGCGCCCAGTAGTTCATAATTCGTGAACGATGCTCAAGAACGTTCGAATTTGCGAAGCGAGATCCGAGGCTTATGGTCTCCCTCGATGCCGCGGTGCCGAGAGGGGCGCCGCACCGGCCCAAAGGAGAAAGACATGTCACTCATCAACACCACCATCAAGCCGTTCAAGGCCACCGCGTACCACCAGGGCAAGTTCGTCGAGGTCACCGACCAGACCATCAAGGGCAAGTGGTCCGCGTTCGTGTTCTACCCGGCGGACTTCACCTTCGTGTGCCCGACCGAGCTCGAGGATCTCGCGGACAACTACGCGGCCTTCCAGGAGCTCGGGGTCGAGATCTACGGCGTCTCCACCGACACCCACTTCTCGCACAAGGCCTGGGCGGACACCTCGGACTCGATCAAGAAGGTGAAGTACCCGCTGGTCGGGGACCCGACCCATCAGCTCGCTCGCAACTTCGACGTCCTCATCGAAGAGCAGGGGCTCGCGCTCCGCGGGACGTTCCTCATCAACCCGGACGGCGTCATCAAGCTCTGCGAGATCCACGACAACGGTATCGGCAGGAACGCCGCCGAGCTGGTCCGCAAGGCGAAGGCCGCCCGCTACGTCGCGTCGCACCCCGGAGAGGTGTGCCCGGCGAAGTGGGACGAGGGCAAGAGCACGCTGAAGCCCTCCCTCGACCTGGTCGGAAAGATCTGAGCTTCGAGTCGACCGCGCGGGCCGTCACTACCAGCGGCCCGCGCGTCGCCGGCGCCGGGGCGCACGATTCCGCGCCGGACCGACACCCCACCACCCAGCTGCTCACCCACCCCGGAGGATGACCGATGCTCGACGACGCGCTGAAGGCCCAGCTCGAGGACACGCTCACGCGGATCCAGCATCCGCTCGAGCTCACCGCGAACCTCGACGACAGCGACGTCGCGCGCGAGCTCCGCGCGCTGCTCGCCGATCTCGCCGAGGTCTCGCCGCACATCTCGGTGGTGGAAGCCCGCGATCCGGCGCTCCGGGCGCCGTCGTTCTCGATTCATCGACCCGGGGAGTCGCCGCGGGTCCGCTTCGCCGGGGTACCGCTCGGGCACGAGCTCACCTCGCTGGTGCTCGCGCTCCTGCACGTCGGCGGCCACGCGCCGCGCGAGAACGACGAGGTGCTCGCCCAGGCGCGGGCGCTCGCCGGCCCGCTCGCCTTCGAGACGTTCTTTTCCATCGAGTGTCAGAGCTGCCCCACGGTCGTGCAGGCGCTCAACTTGCTCGCCGCGCTCAACCCCGACATTTCGCACACCGCGATCGACGGCGCAGCGTTCCGCGACGAGGTCGCCGAGCGAAGGATCATGAGCGTGCCCACCGTGCTGTTGAACGGAGCGCCGTTCTCGCAAGGGCGCCTCGAGCTCGAGGAGCTCATCGCCAAGCTCGACGACACCTCCGAGCAGAAGCGCGCCGAGGCGCTCGGCGCGCTCGAACCGTTCGACGTGCTCGTGGTGGGGGGCGGGCCGGCCGGCGCGACCGCTGCCGTCTACGCGGCGCGCAAGGGGATCCGCACGGGGCTCGTGGCCGACCGGCTCGGCGGGCAGGTGCTCGACACCAACTCCATCGAGAACTACCCGGGCCTCCTCGAGACGGACGGCCCGCGCTTCGCCGCGTCGCTCGAGGCGCACGTGCGCTCGTATCCGGTCGAGGTGGTGAAGCACGAGCGCGCCGCGCGCCTCTTGCCGGGCGAGCTCATCGGAGTCGAGCTCGAGAGCGGCGCGACGCTGCGCGCGCGGAGCGTGATCCTCGCCACCGGCGCGCGCTGGCGCGACATCGGAGTCCCCGGCGAGGAGAAGTACCGGACCCGCGGCGTCACCTACTGCCCGCACTGTGATGGTCCGCTGTTTGCCGGCAAGCGCGTCGCGGTCATCGGCGGCGGCAACTCCGGCGTCGAGGCGGCCATCGATCTGGCTGGAGTGGTCGGCGAAGTCACGGTCATCGAGTTCATGGACGCGCTCAAGGCCGACGCGGTGCTGGTCCGCAAACTCCGGAGCCTCGCCAACGCCCGAGTGATCCTCGGCGCGCGCACCACCGAGATCGTGGGCGACGGGCAGGCAGTCACCGCGGTAAGATACGAAGAGCGCGCGAGCGGCGCGGGCCGCGAGCTCCCGGTCGAGGGCGTGTTCGTGCAGATCGGCCTCTTGCCGAACACGCGCTGGCTCGAGGGCGTCGTCGAGCTCGCCAAGACGGGCGAGATCGTGGCCGACGAGCGGGGGCGCACGTCGCTCGCGGGCGTGTTCGCCGCGGGGGACGCCACCACCGTCCCCTTCAAGCAGATCGTGGCCGCGGCGGGCGGGGGCGCGGTCGCCGCGCTCAGCGCGTTCGACCACCTGATCCGCACGAGCGCGCCGGCAGGCTGAGCCGAGGAGGCGCGCCGCGCGCGCGGAGCCCGCGAGTCGCCGCTAGCGGATCGGCGGCCAGATCGTGCTCTCGGCGGGGGCGCTCGGTATGACCACGACCCAGAGCACGTCTCCCGCCGAGCGGCGCGTGTTCGCCCGGTCCCAGGTCGTCACCTCGCCGCGGAGCGTGAAGCTCGGGAGATCGTACTCGTACGCGATCGTCCACGGGTGTTGCCGGTTGATCGACTGGGATTCGTCGAGCGTGACGGACAAGACTCGTCCGCGCGTCACGAACCCGTACCTGAGCGCGGTGAGCTGGCGCTGCGCCTTGCGCTGCCCGCGGATCCAAAGCGGGAGGCCGATGAGCGGAAAGATGAGCGTCCAGCAGAAACAGACCGTGAAGATCATCCCGAGCATCGCGAAGACGTTCCTGAAGTACTTCACGCGATTTTCGTATCCCGGAGGCAAGGCGCGCGGCGCGTCTGGCGGTCGCGGCCCCGGGTGCCCGCCGGGGAGCGCGGTCAGTGGGCCTCCGCACGACGAGCACTCGTCGGTCTGGTCGCGTCGGTTCGAGATCCCGCACCACCCGCACTCGACCGCCATCGGCTCGAGCAGCCGAAAGGCGGCGCCGCACACCGAGCAGTGCGTCTGCCCGAGCGGACCGAGCGCACCGCAGTAGGCGCAGACGGCGCGCCCGTAGGCCATGAAGCCGTCGGCGCGCGCGCTCATCCGCGCAGTATACCCGAGGTTCGCGCCGCCTCCGGGTCTCGGTCGCCCGCGCGGCCCCGTCGCCGACCGAGCGCCCGCGTGAGCCCTCGATGGTGCCGGTCCGGCATGGCCGGCGGCGCGGCGCGCCGCGAGGGGCGAGTGCGGCTCACGAACCGCCAACGAGCGTAACGGTGGCCTCGCCGAGGCGCTGGACCTCGAGCGCGATTTCGCTCGGTGGTGGCAGCCTTGCGTGGCGGAGCGCTCGCGCGAACGCGGTCGCGGAGCGGTACCCGATGAGCGACGCGACGTAGGCCGCCGTCGCGCCAGGTACCGTCATGAAGGTGGCTCCGACGAGCAGGCGACGGCGATTGCGCGTGTCGAGCCATCCGCCGGCGTTGAAGGCGTACTTGCGGTTGTACTCGCGGATGAGCCGATTGAGCTGTCGAGGCGTGACCTCGAGACGCTGGCTGAGGTCGAGCATCATGGGCTGATCGGCGAGGTTCGAGAGCAGGTGGTCGAGCGCCTCGGTCAGGCCGCGCTCGCGCGTCGACGCCTCTTCGCGCAGCTCGGCGGCGGGTCTCGCGACGCGCACCAACGCCTGGCGACCCACTGCGAGCACCGCTTCGACGATGGCCTCCGCGTCGCCGTCCCCCGCGCGAAGCTGGCTCCACGCGTCGCGGGCGCGCCGGAGCGCGCGGGCATCGAGGCGTGCGCGTGCCGTCCGGGTTGGCGCTTCCGCGAGCCAGCCGGGCTCCCACTCGAGCGCGAAGCTCGCGTAGGGGTCGCCCTCCTGGCGCATCTGGATGGCGTCGCGTGCGACGACGACCAGCACGTCCCCCGGCGCGAGTCGGTGGTGCTTGCCGTACGCCGTGAGGCGTGCCGCACCTTCGAGGAGCACGGTCATCGAGGGTCGAGACGGCTTGCCGGCGCGGCGGAAGGCGCGCCCGAGCAGCAGGTCCTCGTTGATGACCCGTGCATTTTGCACGGCGTGCAGCCGAAACCGCGTGTGGACGAGCGCCACGTTGGACAGGAACGCCGCCAGAGCGGGGGCATCGACGCGCCGCTCCGAGCGAATCATGGGTGAATGTCCGAAAAGGTCATGCGTAGTGGGTCGGTGACGCCCGTCATACTTGCCAGCACCACAAAGACAAAGGGGGACAGACATGAAGTGGCAGTCACTCGCAGGCTCTTCGCTCCTCGTCGCGTTCGCGGGAGCGTGCAGCGCTCCCGCTTCGAAGCGCACCGTGACGGTGACGGTATCCCCGGTCTCGACCGACGTGCTCACCTGCTCGCAGACGTCCTTCACCGCGACCGTCACGGGAAGCGACGACGCCACGGTCACCTGGTCGCTCGCCCCGCCCGGCGTCGGCTCGCTCGATGCGGCGGGCACGTACACGGCGCCGCTCGCCACGCCTGCGCCGAACGGTGTAACGGTCACGGCGACGAGCGCCGCCGAGCCGAGCGCGCAGGGTAGCGCTGCCGTCACGCTCGCGACGGCGTTTCCCGGCCCCGCGCGCACGATCGACGGCTCGACCGCACTCGTCGGCGGCGTCTTTCCGCACTCGCTCGCGACGAGCGGCGCGCGGATCTACGCCGTCTGGTCGACCGCGGCGTCCGCGTCGCCCTCGCTCATGGTCGCGCGCAGCGACGACGCGGGGGCCACCTGGAAGCCGGCGGTCGGCGCGACGAAGGTCAACCTCGCGAACGGGGCGACCGAGCCCATCGACTGCGTCGCGCTCGCGATCGATGCCGGAGATCCCGACGTCGTGTACGCGTACGGGAGCGTGCGCGACCGGAACGACCTCGGCGACGCCGCGGCGCAGGCTAGCGGCGGCCCGACGTCGTTCCTGGCCGTGAGCACGGACGGCGGCGCCACCTTCACGACGTCGGTGATGCAGGTCGGCGGCGCCGCCGGCGGGGTCGATGGCTGGGACCAGGTCGGGATCTGCGGCGACGTCGCGTCGCCGGCGGCGAATGCGGTCGTGGTCGAGTCGCCCGGCGGCTACAACGGCGACGGCAACCCCGACATCGCGATTTGGGCGGACGGGAGCCGCGGCGCCGGCTTTCGCACTGGCGTAGCGCAGGACGGCGACTACGTCGCGCACGGCGTCACTCACGCGCTCGACAATCTTCAGGGTGATCATGACATCGGCGTCGCGCAGAACGGCAGCTCGGACGACGCGGGCGGTGCGACCGAGAGCCCGCGCCTGCTCACCGACGGCAAGGGCAGGCTGTGCCTCACCTACAAGGGCCTGACGGACGGCGGCGTAGCGGCGCACGTGTACCTGCAGTGCAGCGATGCTCTCGCGAAGACGTTCAGCGCGCCGCTCGTCGTCGATCCGCAGAGCCCCGCCGGCACGCCGCTCACGAGCCCCGTCGGCGCGTTCGGTCCGAACCAGAGCGTGGCCGAGCTCTGGTCGACCGGCCTGACCGATGGGCAACTGCTCGTCGCCACGAGCTCGGACGGCGGCGAGACGTTCGGCGCGCAAACCGCCATCCCGACCTACCTGCTCCCGGACCAGAGCCGAGCCCCCGCCACGAACCCGAGCATCGGTTACGACGCGGCGGGCATCCTCTGGATCGGTTACCACGCGTACGACGGCGCGCTCCACGCTCGGCTGGTGGTCGACAAGAGCTGCGACGGAGGCAAGACGTGGAGCGGCGCCGTGCTCGTGAATGGCCCGGAGGAGACCATCGTCGACGGCCAGCTTCCGGCGCTCGTGATGACGCCGGGTCGCGCCCCGCAGCTCGCCGCGAGCGCGGGGAACCACCGCGTCCTCTTCTCCTTGACGCCCTCCTGAGTCGCCAGGGCCGGGGCCCTGCGGCGCGCGGGCGCGCCGGCTTCGGCGAGGGGCCGCGCTGAGCGCCGCGCTCCGGGCGGGGCCTCGTGCGCGCTCGCTCGGGGCGTGGCGGTCGCCGGCGCGCCGGTGTAGGTTGCGAGCCTGCTGCATGACGATTCGCTTCGACCGAACCGGGCTCACCGAGTCGAGCGTTCCCGCCCTCGAATTTGCCGACGCGGCGCTGCGGGGCGTCGGGCAGGTAACGCTCCAAAATAACTCCTTTACGGGCCTCCTCTTCCTTGTCGGCATCTACGTCGGCTCGCCGTCGTCGTGTCTCGCGGCGCTGGTGGGTGCGCTCACGAGCACCGCGACCGCATACCTCCTCGGGTTGGATCGCGCCCTCGTGCGTGCGGGGCTCTACGGCTTCAACGGTACCCTCGTCGCCATCGCGCTCGCCTTCTTCTTGCGGCCGGACCCGGTCATGTGGCTGTACGTCGTGTCGGCGGCCGCGACGTCGACCGTGGCGACGGCGGGCCTCGCCAACCTGCTCGGGCGAAACCGACCGGGCTTGACCGCACCGTTCATCCTCGTCACCTGGGTGTTCGTGATCGCGGTCGACCGCTTCGGTGCCCTACACGCGACCGGTATGTTGCCGACCGCCGAGCTACCCAAGGGCGCGACGGAAGTGGTCGGGATCGTCAGCGCGTCGACGGTGAGCGAAGGCGTGCTCAAGGGCATCGCCGAGATCTTCTTGCAGGACGACACCGTGACCGGGGCCATCTTCCTCGCCGGGCTCCTGGTCGGTTCGCGCGTCGCCGGCGTTGCCGCTGCGCTCGGCGCGCTCGTCGGCGTGCTCGTGGGGTGGGGCCTCGGCGCCCCGGAGCCGGCGATTCGGCTCGGGCTCTTCAGCTTCAACCCGGCGCTGACGGCCGTCGCCCTCGCGAGCGTCTTCCTCGTCCTCGACGTCCGCTCCGCCCTCTACTCACTGCTCGCGGTGGTGGTGACCGCGGTGCTCTTCTCCAGCGTGAGCGCGGCGCTCCGCCCGATCGGCATGCCCGCGCTCACCGCGCCGTTCGTGCTCGTCACCTGGGCGTTCCTGTTCGCCGCGCCGGCGTCCAGGCGGCTGAGCCTCCGATAGCGCCGGTCCCGCCCTCTGCCGTTACCCGCTACGCGGGCCCCCGCGCGCGCGAGGAGTGCCATCGAGCGGGTCGCTATCGCGCCGTCCCGCGGTCCCCGCGCCGCCGGCCGCGCCGGATCGGCAGGCCCGATGAACCTCAGGCATCGAGGAGCCCCTCGTGCGCGAAGACGCGGCGGAGGAAGCGTACCGGCATGTTGCCGGCGCGGAGGAACACCTCGTGGAAGCGCCGATCGAGCGCGAGGCCGTCCGGCTCGCCGGCGTGCGCGCGCGCGACGTCGCGCTTCAGCTCGAGCACCATCCGGTTACCAGCGAGGTAGGAGAGCGGATAGCCGCGCTCTTGCGAGTACCAGTTGAGCTCGGCCTCCACGCGACCTGGGACGAAGCCCGTCACGGCACGGAGGAGAGAGCCCGCGGCGACGAAGGGATCGCGAGCGCCGCGGTCGAAGGGCACGCCGACCTCGAGGTAGCCGCGGTCGCCGGTCATGAAGAAGAGATCGATGGCGACTCGCGCGCCGATGCGGTTGAGGTCGCGGAGCCCGACCAGGCGCGCCTCGTCGGTGAGTTCACCGAGGTAGCCGAGGTCCAGCAGGTAGCTCTCGAGCATGGTCGCCCAGCCCTCGGCCTGATCCATCGCGTCGAGGTGACGGCGGACGAGCGATGGGCTTTGCGCGGCGCTCGCGAGCTGGAGGTGGTGCCACGGGAGCCCCTCGTGGATCATCATGCTCGGGATGGAGAGCTCGGTGTGCTCGTCGAGCAGCTCTTCACTGAGCGTGAGGTAGATGAGGCTCCGCTTGGTGCCGGCGCGGAAGGGCGCCGGCGAGACCATCGCGCCGGCCGGGATGGTCGGCGCGAGAAAGGGCGGAGTGCGGATGAGGAGCATGTCCTGATCGTCGGGGACGGGGAAGAGCTCCCGCTCGCGGATGAAGGCGAGGAGCTTCACGCGCTCGCGCTCGTAGCGCTCGAGCACGCTCTCGAGCCGCCCGCCCTCGAGCTTCACGGCGTAGCGCTCGCGGAGCACCGCCTCGAGCGCTTCGAGGCTCGCGTCGCGGTCGAGCCCGTATCGGGGCGCGAGCTCGACGCGAAGCGCCTCGAGGGCGCTGGCGTTCTCCGCGAGGAAATCGCGCGCCATCCGATGGAGCTCGGAGAACGAGCGCTCGATCCCGCGGAGCTCGACCACCCGCCGCGCGATCGGCTCGCCGAGGTGGAGCGCGGTAGTGGTCGGCAGCGCGCGGAGGCACAGAAGGTAGTCGGCGAGCGCCACGCTCGCCGCCCGGCGCGCGCGCGCGAGCCGGGCCGCGCCGGAATAACGCTCGCTTTTTGCCCAACCCTCGAGCGTGTCGAAGAGCGACTCGAGCCCGCGCACGCGCTCGTCGTCCATCACTGCCCAGCGCGCGAGCGGCGTGTCGAGCCGGCCGAGCAGCGCCGGGACGTAATCCGACACCGCCTCGAGGCGGCGAGTGACGTCTTCGAGCCGCTCCGCCGCGGGGCGCGGATCGCCCGTGAGCAGCATGAAGAGCCCGCCGCCGATATCGTCGCCAGCCGAGGGGAGCTGCGCGCTCCGCGTGCGCCCGTTGAACTCATAGGTGTCCGTATGGAGCTCCGCGTCCAGCGTGAGGAGCGCGAGCTCGGCGTCGAGAGCGTCGTCGAAGTCGAGGGGGCGCCGCGCCTCCGCCTCGAAGAGCGCGCGAACGGCCCGCGCGTCGGCGATCCGCGCGCGCTGCTCGGTCTGCGAAGGATCCGGCAGCGCGCCGAGCTCTCGCTCGACGCCGAGGGCGACGCGTCGGTTGGGGTTGCGGGTGAAATGGGCGTGGTACGCCTCGAGCGCGGCCTCGGAGAGGGGCATGGGCGCGGAGCTTAGCGCGGCCGGTCGCCCGAGGAGCGCGCGAAACGCGCCCGCCGGGCGACACGCGCTTGGAGCGCGCTCGCTCGATGGTCTAGCTTGTGTCGCCGAGAGCCATGAACCGCCCTGAGTCGCTCGCTGCTCGCCGCCGGATGTTCGACATCCAGAGGAGCGCGCTCGACGCGGACGGGAACCGCGTCATTCGGGTGCGCGTGCCAGCGCTCGTGAGCCACCCGGATGAGCTGCGCCGGGTGCTCGGCACTTCCGGGCCGCTGGCGCTCGAGTGGGTCGCGCGCCACGGCGGACACGAACTGCGCGGCGCGGTCGACCCGGCGCGCGGGCGCTTCACCATGCGCTTTCGTCGCGGCGTTCACCCGGACGGCGCGTGGCAGATCACGCTCCGAGCGGGCGAGCGCGAGCTCTGGCGCCAGTCGGTGTTCGTGCAGGGTAAGCTCGCCCGCTCGCCGGAACGGATCCGCGCGCTCGCGCTCCGCTATGCTCCGGTGTTCGTGTTCAGCGCCAAGGAGAAGTACTTCCCCGTCTCGCTCCGCACGCTGCTCCGCTCACCGCTCGTCAAGGCCTCCGCGGAGACGCTCACGCTGAAGACGATCTTCGGCAAAGAGACCGTCCCGCTCCGCGAGCTCGGCGACTTCATGCGCTACAACGGGCACGCGGACTACCTGCTCGACTTCAACCTGTTCAGCATGAAGCGCACGGTGTTCGCCGAGCTCGGCGGCAGCCCAGCGGGCTCCACCATCTACTACTCCTACCTCGAAGAGCCGGCTACCGGCCGCTTCTTCATCAGCTACCACCTCCTCTACGCCTTCGACACCAAGACGGGCCTCTCACGCCTCACCGGGATCGGGCCGCACGTCTTCGATCGCGAGAGCATGCTGTTCGTGTTCGACGAGCGCGAGACACCCTCGAGCCTCATCGTCTCGGGGCACCTCGAACATCAGACCATCGCCTTCCTCCACAAGCTGAAGCGGTGGTCTCAGGGCAGGCTCCGCGTGCCTTACGACGATCCTCGAACCTTGAAGCTTGGCACCCACCCCGTCATCGCGGTCGGCGAGGGCTCGCATGCGCTCTACCCGACCAGCGGCGAGTACCAGCTCTCGCTGCTCCGTGAGATCGCGGGTTACGTCGATCCCGGGCTCTTCGGCGGGCGCGCCGCGGGGGCCAGCGCCGCCATCTCTCCGGCCCAGATCCTCATCCCGCCGAGCCTCGCGAGCACCCAGGTGCCCGGCTACCGGCTCGCGTCGTTCGGGCTGGATCGCCTCGTGAGCCGCATCGAACGCGACGACTCGGGGCACGATCCTTACCGCGCGTTCCTGGTCTTCAGCGGCTATTGGGTCGACGTGCCCGGCACCCGAAACGCGCGCTTCCCGCCGTTCACCCGGAACGTCACCGAGGTGAGCGACTGGGTCGACGGCGCGTACCAGTGGGAGTGGGACGACGTCCCCGAATCTTACCTCGACAACAACCAGCTCATCCTCCGATTCCTCCAGGAAAACACCGAGGATTTCTGAGCGCGAGCGCTCGGAGGCCTGCTCATATGGGAACAGGTCTGTTCACGAGTGGGCGGGAGATGGGGCCGGCCCGGCGCGGAACCGCGCGGATCGCCGTCACGGCGCGGGCGCTCCGCGCGGCTCGCCGGGCAGCCGCCGGGTCGCGAGGCAACGATAGCTGAAGCGCCGATTGGGGAGGTCGAGCTGCCACACCGGTCGTCGCGTCGCGGGCTCGAGCTCGCGGAGCCGCGCGTAGGTTGCCTGAAAGACGTTCGGGACCATCGTAATCATGCTGTCGAGCACCAGGATGTTCCCGTTCTCGAGGCGGCGGACGTCACCGGCGATGGGGGCGTAGTATTTCTCGGTGGAATCTTCCCAGGTAATGCGCGCGGTCTGCTTCGCTTCGTCGAGCGCGAGCCGCAGTGGCCGCGCGAAGGACTCCTTGACGGGCCGGTGCGGGCTACCGACCCCGTTGTCGTAGACGAGCAGGGAGCCATCCGGCTCGAGCTTCGGGGAGTGCTGGTGATAAAACCACGACGCCCCGCCCTCGAGCGTGAAGTCGCCTCCCTCGCCGAGGCGCCAGAGCACGCGGCTCGTCTTGCGGTCGATCTTTACGATGAAATCCTGGTGGCGCACGCTGAAGAGGAAGGCGTCTTCACCGGGAACCGGGATGACGGCGTTGGCGTGCGTCCAGTCGGCGCTCTTCTGCTGCGTGTCCGGATCGATGAGCGGCATCGGCGGAAAGAAGCCCGCGCGGGTGCGCTGCGGATCGAGATGATCGAACGTGCTCCAGCGCCACGTGACCTCTCCCGCGCGGGTGAACTCGACGAGCACGTCCCCGCCGACGTGGTGGGTCTTGCCGTCGAAGGCGAAGCTCAGGTCCTTGAACTCGGTGCCGATGCTCACGAACCTTCCGCTCGGGAGCTGGATGATATCGTGGTGGAGCCGCGCGACGCCCAGCTGCTTCGCGGGCAGATCCATGAGGACGCGGCCGAGTTCGTCGAGATTGATGGCGCGATCGCTCTGCACGAACGCGAGCGAGCCGTCATCGAGGAGCTTCACGCCCGAGGGCACCGCGGAGTCGAGCGTCGCTTGCGAGGAGTGCGGGAGATAGAACCTCGTCGTGCCGCTGGGATCGATGGCGTAAATCGCGCCATTTTTCATGAGCGGGCTCACCGAGAGATCGAAGAGGCGGAGCTCGCCCGAGTGCGGGCCGCTCACCTTCGGCTCGAACTTGGCGATGAAGCCGGGGAGCGGAGGGCGCGTCTCGAAGCGGAGCTCGAGCACCTCGGCCGGGCCGCCTCCGCCGCTGAGGGTGACCCTCGCGACGTAGGCGGTCTTCGGCGCGAGCCCACGGAGCCGAACCGTGACGGCGTCGCCGTCGCGGCTCGGCGCGCCGACCCGCACGCCGGGATCGGCCGGGACGGTGAGCTCGAGAGCTGTGCCCGCCGTGAGACGGGCGGTGACGTCGACGACCATCGGCTGGCTCTCGAAGAACACCACGCGCGGCGCTTCGACCACGCGCGTGGCGCGCTTCGCGGCGCTCGCGCTCGTGCGCCGGCACCCGGCGAGGCCGATCATGAGCGTCACGACGGCGAGCAGCGGAGCCAGGCGGCGCGCGAACATGCGCGGCACGATAGCGCGCTGCTCACGCCGGCGCGACCGGGCAGCGGCGCGCGCCCCGCGCTCCGGCGCGCAAAGACGCGGGCTCGTCACTCCGCGCGTCGGCGGAGCTTCGGCGGCGCGGCCGTGCGCTTCACGGTGACGTGCAGCACCTCCTCGCCGCGGATCACGGTGAGGCGCACCGGGCTGCCGACCTCGCCGTTCAGGGTGCGGATCAGCGCCTTGTCGTCGAGCCTGCGGACGTCCATGCCGTCGATGAGCAGGAGCTGATCGCCGGGCCGGAGGCCGGCGCGCTCGGCGGCGAGCCGCGGCGGGACGCTATGAACGAAGAGCGTGCCGTCCGGGCGCTGCGCGAGCATCGCGCCGATGGTGCCGCGCTCGGCCGCGCACCCCGCGGCGAGCGTGGCGACGTAGACGAGCGCCGCGACGCGCGCGATCACGACCGATAGCTCGCGTTCACGTCGACGTAGCCGTGGCCGAGATCGCTCGCGAGGTAGGTGAAGGCGCCGGGGCCGTCGCCGAGCGAGAGCTCGATGACGACCTCCTGCTTTGCAAGCTCGACGGTCGCGCGCGCGTCGGCGTCGCCGCCCGTGGCGAGCCCGCCCCTCACGAGCTCGACGCCGCCGATGGCGATGCGGGCCGCGCTCGGCTCGAAGCGGACGCCGGCGCGCCCGGCCGCCGCGAGGAGCCGCCCCCAGTTGGCGTCTCGGCCGAAGATGGCCGTCTTCACGAGCAGCGAGGTCGCGACGGTGCGCGCGACCTGCCGCGCGTCCGAGGCGCTCGCGAGCCCGCTCACGCGAATCTCGGCGACGTGCTCGGCGCCCTCGCCGTCGGCCACCATCGAGCGCGCCAGCTCGGCGCACACGCGCCCGAGCGCCGCCGCGAGCTCGGCCTCGCTCACCGCGCGGCCGCTCGCGCCGCTCGCGAAGGCGAGCACGGTGTCGTTCGTGCTGGTGTCGCCGTCTACCGTGCAGGCGTTGAAGGTCGAGTCGACGGCGGTCATGAGGGCGCGCTCGAGCGTGGCGCGCTCGACTCGTGCGTCAGTGAAGAGGAACGCGAGCATGGTCGCCTGCGGCGGCGCATCCGGGCCGAGATCCGGGTGGATCATGCCCGCGCCCTTGGCGATCCCGAGGAGGCTCACCTCGCCGCCGGCCGCGCCGAACCGACAAGAAGAGACCTTCTCCCAGCGGTCGGTCGTGAGGATGGCGCGCGCGAAGTCGCCGGCGCGCTCGGGGCCGAGCCCGCGCGCGAGCTCGGCGGCCTTCGCGGCGATGCGCGCGGCCGGCAAGAGCTCGCCGATGACGCCGGTCGAGGCGGGCAGGAGCGACGCCTCGGGGAGCTCGAGCGCCTCTGCTACCGCGCGGGTGGAGGTGAGCGCGGCCGCTAGCCCCGCGTCGCCGGTGCACGCGTTGGCGCAGCCGCTGTTCACGAGCACGCCGCGCACCCCGCCGGCGCGCACGCGCTCCGAGGCGAGGATGACCGGCGCGGCGCGGACCAGGTTCCGCGTGAAGACCCCGGCGGTGACCGCGGGCGCATCGGCGACCGCGAGCGCCAGGTCGACGCGCCCGTCCTTTCTGATTCCGGCGGCGACCGTGGAGAAACGAAACCCGGGGATGATGGGGATGTTCATGGTTCAGTCTCGTGAGGCGTCGGCGCTGGCGTCGTCCGACGCGGCCTCCGCGCGCGCGTCGGTCGGGTGGTTCGGCGGCCCCGCGTCGGTCGAGTAGCGCAGGCACGCGCCTGCGCGACACACCCACCCGCGCTCGCAGTCGCCGTCGAGGTGGCAGCCGGGCGCCTCCTCGGCGCCGAGCACACAGCCCGGCGTGACCCAGGACGCGAAGAGCAGGATGACGGCGAGCCGCGACAAGGCGACCCCATGATATCAGTCGGGAGGTGGGTTCGCGCCAGGCCGCGCGGCCCTCCGGCGAAGGTCCGGCGCCCGGTGCCAGTTTGTAGCTTCATGGGGCCAGCGGCCGCGTGACTCTTGCAGGGTCATGGGGCCACCCGCAGGGGAGCTTGACCCGGATTTGCAGGGTCATGGGGCGAGCTCCAGGACATTCTTGCAGGACCATGGGGCCAGCCCCGGGATGAGCGACATGGACATGAGACACGCTCCGTCTCCGACCGACCGTGCGGGTCGCGGTCGGAGGAGGAGCCATGGCGTTCAGCGAGCTGACGATGATTGAGGTAATGGAAGCGCTTCCCGAAGCTGGCGACGTCGAAGTCGGGAAAGGGAGGGAACACGCTCTTGATGAGCGCGACGAGCCGCGCCCGAAGGGCGTCGAAGTCTTTGACCGTGTAGTCGACGGACGAGGGACAGTGGCCACGGCGGGATGCCTCCGGGGAGGCAAAGCCATGGCGGCGAGGCTCGTGGGGACAGGTCGTTGGGCCATCCCATTCCGCTCGTCGGAGGGCTCGAAGTAGCGTGGTAGTACTCCGCCTCCGGCTCGAGCCATCGCTCGAGGAGCGTCTGGAGTCGGCGTCGATTTCCGAACGGGAGGTGGTGACAAAGCGGCCCCAGCGCCTCCGTTAGCCGCGCACGACCTCGCTTGACGACCGTCGCCGCTGCCAGGCTTCAGGCGCCAGCGCTGTACGGTGCGCGTGGACACGCCGGCCTCGTCGCAGGCGCCCTCCAGGGACAAGCCCGACGTCACGGCTTGGTCGACCGACG
>JAPSGB010000001.1:0-184178 GCA_035063585.1 Polyangiaceae bacterium | reverse complement strand
CCGGCGGCACGTCGAGCGGCGGCGCCGGCGGCACGTCGAGCGGCGGCGCCGGCGGCACGTCGAGCGGCGGCACCGGCGGCACGTCGAGCGGCGGCGCCGGCGGCACGTCGAGCGGCGGCGCCGGCGGAGGTTGCTCGAGCTCACAGAAGCTGTGCGGCGGAGTGTGCGTCGCTCCCACCCCGGGTCTCGGCTGCGCGCTCAGCGGCTGCGACCCGTGCGCGCCGCCCCCTGCGAACTCGACCGCGATTTGTACCGGCAATCTCTGCGACTTCCAGTGCCTCGCCGGGTACCAGCGGAGCGGGAGCTTCTGCCAGGCGATCGGCGGGACGGGCGGCGGCGGCGGCACCGGCGGCTCGCCGGGCTGCGCGTCCGGGTTCCCGTGCATCACGGGCGAGGCGCTCGATCCCATCTGCCTGTTCGGCTGCACGGTTCAGAAGAAGGTCGGCATCTGTCTCAACAGCTGCTGCACCTGCATCTAGCTATCCTGAGCGACGCGCGTCCCGGGGGGCGTCGCTCGAGCGATGCGTTCGCGCGACGGTCGAGCGCGCGTCCACCGCGTTCATGGGTTGTCGGTCCGCCGCGGAACCCCGCCGGGAGCGGTCGCGGCGCGCCGCCGGCCGCGCCGAGCCATCATCATCGAGAGCCACGCGTCGCGGTGGCGGCGCTGTCCCCGTTCGCGTTCATGAGCTAGAATCGCTTCATCATGGCAATGAAGCGCAGCGGCTCGGTCGCGGGGGTCTTCGTGTTGCTCGGCGCGCTCGGCGCGCTCGGCGCCAGCGGCTGCTCGGCGAGCCCCGCAGACGGCTCGTCGGTGGCGAACGGCGGTCGCACCGGCAGCGGTGGTGGCTCCGGTGACGGCGGCGGGCAACCCGAGCTCCACTGCGACGACGCCGACGGCGACGGCATCAGCGACGAAGACGAGGGCAAGGCGGAACAGGTCGACACCGACGGCGACGGCACCGCCGACTACCGCGACGACGACAGCGACGGTGACGGCATTCCCGACGCGACCGAGCGGGGCAATCGTCCGAAGTGCTACGCCCCGGCCGACAGCAACAACGATGGCGAGCCGGATTTCCGGTCCTTGGATGCGGACGGCAATGGCATCCCGGACGGCGAAGAGCCGGAGGCGCTCGAGGATCCGGACGGCGACGGCATTCCGAATTTCGCCGACCTCGATGACGACGGTGACCGGATAAACGACGTCGTCGAAATCGGCGGTGATCCGAAGAACCCGCTCGACACCGACGGTGACGGCACCCCCGACTACCGCGACACCGACAGCGACGGTGACACCATCCTCGACAAGTTCGAGGGTGACATCGACAGCGATCAGGACGGCACCCCGAACTATCTCGATATCGACTCGGACGAGGACTGCGTCCCAGACAGCGCGGAGGCGGGCGGTCCGCCCCGCGATCCGACCGCGCCGCCGCTCGACACCGACGGCGACAGCATCCCCGACTATCTCGACAGCGACAGCGACAACGACGGTCTCACCGACGGCGAAGAGGACGCGAACTGCAGCGGCGCGCTCGACACCGGCGAGAGCGATCCGTTGAACGGCGACACCGACGGCGACGGCGTGTCGGACTTGGTGGAGCACGCCGCCGGGACCGATCCGACCGAGCCCAGCGACAACCCGACCGCGCACGGCAACTTCTTCTTCCTGGTGCCGTATCAGGAGCCGCCCACGCCGGACCGCGACGCGCTCGATTTCTCGACCAAGATCACGGTCGCCGACGTCGTCTTCTCGATGGACACGACCGGATCGATGGGCATCCCCATCGCGAACATGAAATCGAACGTGGCGAGCATCGCCACCAAGCTCGCGAGCCCGGTCGATGGCATCGCGAACGTAGCCCTCGGTGTGGTGGACTTCCGCGATTTCCAGGGCGGGGGAGGCTATCCGGGAGACTGGCCGTTCCTCCTACGGCATCGCGTGATGACGGTGCGCTCGCCGGCCGGGCTCGCCTCGATTCAGAGCGCGGTGAATCTCTACCAGGCAGTCAATTACGCTGGCGGCGACCTGCCCGAGTCCGGCTGGGAGGCGCTCTATCAAATCGCGACCGGCGCCGGCACCACGGTAGCCGGCGCGAACGTCGCGCCGTTCGACCCGGCGAGCGCGCCGCCCGCGACGATCCCGGCCGGCGAGGACGTCGGCACCATCGGTGGCGTGGGCTTCCGCGCGGGCGCGCTACCCATCGTCGTCCACATCACCGACGCCCCGACCAAGAACACCGTCGGTCACCTGAAGCCCGAGGCGCTCGCCGCTTATGGCGGCATCGGAGGGAAGTTCGTCGGGATCTCGACGAACACCAACGCGGCCACCCGGAACGACCTGACCGACGCGGCCAGGTCTACTGACTCGCGCGTGCCGCCCTCGGCCTGGGACGGCGCGCGCCCGGCCAGCTGCGCGGTGGGGCAGTGCTGCACCGGCAACAACGGCGCGGGTGAGAGCCCGGACGCGGACGGCCTCTGCCCGCTCAGCCTGGTCGCGAGCGGGAGCGTCTCGGACGTCGTCGTGAGCGCCATCAAGGCGCTCACCAACTACGCGACCCTCGACATCGGCGCGCTCGCCCAGGACGACGTGAGCGACGCCATCGACGCCGTCCTCGCGTTCGTGGACAAGCTCGAGGCGAACACCACGAGCGGTGCGCCCTGCACCCCGGGGTTGCCGGTCGAGGACCGGCTGCTCTCGGACGGCGTCAACGACACCTTCCCGAAGGTGATGCCCGGGACGCGCGTGTGCTTCGACATCCTCCCGCGTCAGAACACCACCGTCCCGGCGACCGACAAGCCGCAGCTCTTCAAGGCGTTCGTCACGGTGTGGGGCAACGGGGTCACCCAGCTCGAGACGCGTGAGGTCTACTTCCTCGTGCCCCCGGTCATCCCGCCGCCCCCGGGCGGCGTGATCAAGTGAAACGCTAGAAATATCGGGAAGTTTGGCGGCGCTCGGGTGCCCCCGCGGCTCCGGCCGAAGGGGTGCTCGAGCGACGGGCCCGCGCGTCCGGCCGGCGCCGGAGGTCGCGCTCGCGCGAAAAAAACGCTAACTTCGAATGAAGACTGCCCTTCGAGCGTACGTCGAAGGATTTACGGAGGAATCGAGGATGAAGACGCGAGTGGCTTTGCTTCCGATGGCTCTCATCGGCGTGATCGGTTTGGTCGGCTGCGGGAAGCCGGAGGAGGACTCCTGCAATATCCGCACGCCGGGTATCTTCGTCGAGTACGAGGTCCACGAGTCGGGCGGTTCCGCGCGCGCGACGGCGACCTTCTGGGTCGGTGACAAGCCGGGCGGCACGTTCCTCTCCCTCGGCGCCTGCGGCGACAACGTCTCGGTAAACGGGCAGCCGATGAGCAAGCAGTCGAACATCGACCACGACTACTATCAGGCGACGCTCAGCGACACGGACGCCTACGAGTTCGTGTTCACTCGCGACGGTGAGGACCCTTACTCGAGCTCGGTGAGCCCGCGAGCTGCGGTCAGCATCACCGCGCCCGCCCAGGGCGAGATCTCGCGGGCCGCCGCCTTCGACGTCACCTGGGACGCCAACGACAGCGGCAACCTCGAGCTCCTCATCAAGGGTCAGTGCATAAAGGACTACCCCGAGATCAACGGCTCGGACATCCCTGACACCGGGAGCTACAGCGTCGCCGCCGGGGCCATCGAGCCTTTCGTCTCGAGCGACGCCGACAAGTCCTGCACGGCGGATCTCTCGCTCACCCGCGTGAACAGTGGCACCTTGAGCTCGTCGTTGAAGGGCACCATCCAGGGCTTCTCGTCCGCGAGCACGAGCTTCACGTCGACGCCCTGAGCGCGGTAGCTCGTCGGGCGGCGCTGGCGCTCGCGTAGGCGAGCGCCAGCGCGCCAAACATGGGCGCTCCCGCCGACAGCGCGCGGAGCGAGCGCTCGAGCGCGCCGCTGCCGAGCCCTCGGAGCGCGAGGTGCAGGATGGAGAGGGCAGCGTCGCAGGACGCGAACGCGGTGAGCAGGAGCAGCGCGGGCCAGCGCGGCGCGCGCGCCACGCGGAGCATGGAGAGCGCGAGCAACAGATCGAAGATCATCCAGCCAAAGAGCGGGAGCCGCCCCCAGCCGAGCAAGTGCCCGTCATCGACCACGACGAGGAGCGCGAGGATCACCGTCCAGAGGACGAGCGGCACCCCGAGCAGCCACGCCATCTTTCCAGGGTCGTGGCCGAGCAGGCGGAGCGAAAATCGCGTGAACGAGCCGCGCGCGAACGCCGAGAGCGAGTCGTAGATGGCGAGCAGGGGGCTCGCGCCTCGCGGTACCGCGAGCGACACCCGCTCCCAGCGCGCGGGGTGGAGGCGCCCCTTGAAGGCGCGTAGCCCTTGGAAGTTGTAGAGCGGTCGCGTCAGGTAGCGCGTGGCGACGAGCCACGGCGCGACGTCGCCCGAGAGCGGGGAGAGCCCCTGGGTGAACACCTCTCCCTCGACGGCGTCCTCGAAGAGTCGATCGAAGACGAGCTCGGCGGTCCCGTTCGGCGTGCTCGAGTCGCGGAGCACGTCCTCCACGAGCCAGCCCGAGCGCGCATAGATGGGGACGCACGACATGAACAGCACGGCCTGCCCGGCGCGCTCCGCGACGAGGTAGCGATGCTCCCCGGGTCGCACGAACGGCTCGACGGTCGCCACGAACCCCATCTCCGGCATCGGGCGCGCCGCGAGCCACGCGCGCTCGAGCCGCTCTACCTCCAGGCGTAGCGGCGCGCCCTCCGCGAGCTCGTCGGGCTCGACCGCGCGCGCGGTCACGCCCTTCGCGCGCGCACGGCGGAGCTGCTCGCGCAGCCGTCGATGGGACGCCTTGGCCGCGCGCCAGCTCGCGCGATCGAGGAGGGGCTGCTCACCGATCGTGAAGAGCCGGAACTCCTCCCCGAGGAGCTCCCCCTCGACCCAGAAGAAGCTCGCGCGTCGCCGCGCCGCGCGTGCGGCCTCCACGAAGGCTCGCGCGAGCGCGGGCACGTCCCGGGGCGGCGCCACCGGCGCGCCCGCTGCGACCCACGCGCGCCCGGTGTCCGCGTACGCGACGACACCCCCGTCGTCGAAGAAGAAGCGCATCCCGCTCTCGAGGCCGAGGAATGACACGGCGTGCGCGCCGTGCGCGCGGATGAGCGTATGGTAGCGGTCCCGCTCCTCCGCGCTCGAACACGAAGCGGTGCGGCGCGACATGCGTCGCCCCATAACGCCGCGGGCCTAGCTTGGCCAGCGTGTCGTCGCGCGCCGCGCGGCGCGCCGGGCTAGGCCTCGCGCGCGCCGCGCAGGGCGGCGAGCCGGCTTGGTGCGCGCACCGCACGCTCGCGCGCGGTAGGGACGTCCTGGGCGCCGAGCTCGTAGTTCTCGACGTCGAAGCGGCGCGTCTTCCAGCGGAACTCGAAGGTGAAGCCCGGCCAGGCGGTGGTGTTCTTGCCCGTCCGCGTGAGATACCAGCTCGAGCAGCCGCCGGAGTTCCATACGGTCCCGGCGAGTCTCGCCTGGAGCGCGTCGTTATAGCGCGCGGCGACCTCCGGGCGCACGTCCACGAAGTCGAGCTTTCGCGCGCGCAGCGTCTTGATGGCGTCTACCACGTAAGCAAACTGAGACTCCATCATGAGCACCATCGACGAGTGCCCGAGCCCGAGGTTCGGCCCAATGATGAGGAAGAGGTTCGGGAAGCCCGAGATGGTGGTGCCGAGGTAAGCCTCGGCGTGGTCCTTCCACGTCGTCGCGAGGTCGCGTCCGCCGCGCCCTTGCACTGCGAAGGGCGGTCGTGCCTCCGCCGCCTCGAAGCCGGTCGCCCACGCGATGGCGTCCACGTGATGCTCCGCGCCGTCCCGGGTCACGAGCGAGCCGGCGCGAACCTCGGTGATGGGCTCGGCGACGAGCGCCACGTTCGGCCGCTGGAGCGTGTCGTACCAGTCGTTCGAGAGCAGGATGCGCTTGCAGCCGAGCCGGAAGGACGGCGTGAGCTTTTTCCGCAGCGCCGGGTCCTTCACCTTGCGGCGCAGATAGAGGAGCGCGTGCTCCTCGCGGATGCGGTTCAGCCTCGGCTCGACCACGTAGCCTATCGCCATCGACTCGAGCGCCGAGTAGATGCCGGCCCGGAACGCCTTCTGCAGCGCGGGGTACCGGCGATAGACGCTCTGCTCGCGCGGGGAGATCGCGCGATCCGGCTTCGGCAAGAGCCAGCCCGGCGTGCGCTGAAAGACGAAGAGCTGCTTCACCTTGGGGGCGATGGCAGGCGCGATCTGGATCGCGCTCGCGCCGGTGCCGACCACCGCGACCGTCTTGCCCTCGAGCGCGTAGTCGTGATCCCAGCGCGCCGAGTGCATGCTCTTTCCCGCGAAGGTGTCGCGACCCGGTAGGTCGGGGTAAATCGGGCGGCTGAGCGCGTGCCCCGAACCCGAGACGACCACGCGCGCCTCGAGCGACTGCCCGTCGCTGGTCTTCACCGTCCAGAGCCCGGTCTGCTCGTCGAAGCTCGCGCCCTCGGCCGCGACCCCGAAGCGGATGTGCGGTCGCACGCCGTACTTGTCGGCGCACCGCTCGAGGTAGGCGAGGATCTCGCTCTGCGGCGCGAAGAACCGTGACCAGGTCGGGTTCGGCTCGAACGAGAACGAGTAGAGATGCGAGGGCACGTCGCAGGCGACGCCCGGGTAGGTGTTGTCGCGCCAGGTGCCGCCGAGCGACTCCGCGCGCTCGAGGATGGTGAAGTCCTCGATGCCCGCCTGCTTCAGGCGGATGGCGAGCCCGATCCCCGCGAACCCGGAGCCGATGATGAGCACGTGGTCGTTTCGCATGGCGCCTCCGACGAATCGATTTTGCCGATAGTATTATTGGTGAAATTTGGCCGTCAAGAACGTAATGGGCTCGGGCGCTGCGCCGCGCGTCTCGACCGGAGCCAGCGCTCCTCGGGTGGCCGGTCCGGCGCGGCCGGCGGCGCGGCCCGCTCACTGCGCGATTTGACCGATCGGTCAAGCCGCGGCCCATAGGGCGGGTGCCGCCTTCTTTTCCGTCGCGGCCTCAGCTCCACTGCTTGGCCAACGGCCGCGCCGGCCGGTCACAGCGCGGGTGCCGCATTCTTTTCCGTTGCGGCCTCACCTGGGCACGACCAGCCGGCGACGGACGCTCGCACAGGGCGGGTGCCGCTTTCTCTTCCGTCGCGGCCCCTGGCGTGAACGATCCTCCCTCCTCGCGACCCGTCGCGCGGCGGGCGCCGCTTTCTTTTCCGTCGCGGCCCCTGGCTGCTACGGGTCCGAGCGCATGGGATGGAAATTCGTCCTGGGGCTCGCGTTGGTGCTCGGCGCGAGCGCCTGCGTGGCGCCGCCGTCTCCCGCGGAGCGCCTCACCGACGCGGCGCGTGAGCTCAACATGGCCGCGCGCTTCGGGCGGATGGACGTCGCCATGGGACGCGCCTCCAAGACCTCGCGCGACGTATTCCTGCAGCGCCGGGCCTCGTGGGGGCGCGATCTTCGCGTGCTCGAGATCGAGCTCGCAGGGCTGTCGATGCGCGACTCGCACCACGCGGTGGTCAGCGTGGACGTGCAGTGGATGCGCGTGAATGAGAGCTCGCTGCGCGTGACGCGCCTCGCGCAGGTGTGGTCCGACGAGGACGGCTCGTGGCAGCTCCAGCGCGAGCGGCGCATGGCCGGCGACCTCGGGCTCTTCGGCGAGCAGGTCGAGGTGCTCGCGCCCGAGCGTCGCGACGCTCACTTCGAGACCATCACCATCCGCTGACCGCCGCTCCGGACGCGGCGACGAGCGCGGGGTCGGGAACCCCGGGCGCGCTCAGCCCTTCTTCGTCTTCGAGCCGCTCGACTTCTTGCTGCGCGCGGCCTTGGTCGCCTCGGCCTTGCGTGCGAGGCGCTCCTTCTTCTTCACTTGGCCCTCGCGACGGCGGGTCTTCATCGAGTGGCGGCTGTCGAACCTTCCCATGTGTCGATCGCTTCTCTTGGTGGTGATGCGCCGCGCGTCCTCACGCGGCCGGACTCGAATAGTCCTTCTCGGCCGGGAACGCTACCTCTTCGACCGGGACCCGCCCGGTCAGCCGCTCGAGACGTCCTCGAGCGCGCGCTCGCGGTCGCGGACCTCGAGTCGGTAACGGCTATTCACGGTCTCGATGTAGAAGACGTCGCGTGAGGCGAGGCGCAGCACGCGCTTCACGGGCGTCGTCACGTACTCGTGCATGCCGTCCGAGAACTCGATGACGATCACCGAGCCCTTCCGGGGCGCGCGGACCAGACGGCCCGCCACGGCCCTCGAGCCCCGGCCAAGCTTTCGGAGCACGACTTGCACGGAGTTTACTCTAGCAGCGCGGGCGTCCTCGTCCAACTCGATTCTCCCTCGTCGTCACGGTCTTCTCGCGGTGGGGGCTTCGCCAGCCCCTCGGGCGCCGGAGCTCCACACCTACACCCGCGCACACTAGAAGGTGAGCACGCCGGCGATGCGGAAGGTGCCGCCGCGGAGCGCCAGCGCGGGCAGGGCGACCGGCGCCGAGCGCGCGGGCGTCGCGGGGTCGTCCGACTCGCTCGTGAGCTGGACGTCGGTCGAGCCCGTCCAGGTGTAGCCGCCCTCCGCCAGGATCCAGAACCGCACGTGCGAAGACGCCGGGCTCTTCTTGCCGAAGACCTGGAACGCGCCGCCGGCCGAGACGTCCCAGCCCAAGAGCCAGCTTCGTGAGGAGAGCGTGGTGTTCGCGACCGGATCCTCGAGCGAGGCGCTCACGTGGGTGACCGAGGGCGCTGCGCGGACGAACCCGTAGAGCGGCGGGAGGAGGTGGTAGCGCGCCTCGGCCCCGAGCGCGAGGTGGTTCACGCCGAGCGAGGTCGCCGCGCCGCGCGCCTCGGCGCGGCGCTCGCCGAACTCCCAGAAGCCGAGCACCGCGAGCGAGAGTGGCCCGTCGCTGAGCACGGTGCGGCCGAAGCCGATGCTCGACTCCACGAGCGCGTCGTCGTCCGCGTAGGGATCGAAGCCCGCGCTCTTCACGAACGTGGTGCGGACGCCGAGCTGGGCTCCCCAGTGCTCTTGATACGAGCCGAGGGGCTCGGCGCGCGCCGCTCCGGCGACCGAGAGCCCGAGGCCGAGCGCGAGCGCGGCGGCTAGCGTGCGGCGGATCATGGCTGCCCTCCGAGGATGAGCGCGCTGTAGAAGGCGGTGTCGGCGGTGTCCGGGCGGAGCGCGTCGAGGACGGTCGCGCCGTACCACCACCGGCTCCCCGAGGATGCTTGATGCATCGCGACCGCGCTGCGGCCCCCGTCGGCGCGGGCGATGTCGTAGACGGCAGCGAGGTCACGCTCGAGGGTGAGCGAGGTCGGATGGAGCGTCTTCAGATCGACCTCGGCGAAGAGCGGGCCGCCCGCGAGGGTCGCCCAGGCGCGCCCGCCGTCCGGCGCAACCGTGAGGTCGAAGCCGCTCGCCGTCGTGAGCATCGGGAAGCTCATGCGTCGGTCGAGGTCGAGCACGTAGAACTCGGCCTGGCCAGCGCTCTTCAGGAGCTTGAGGTTCGAGAAGGCCGTGCCTGGCACGTCGAGCACGCTGGCGACCGAGATCCCGATGTCATACGCGTCCACGCTGCGATAGGGCGTGCCGGTGGTCACCCCGAGCGACCAGAACGCGATGCCGCGCGTCTGCTCGCTCCAGAGGAGCGCGACGTCGCTCTTCACGGGCTTGTCCTTGATGTCACCGGTCACCCGCGTGAGGCGCGAGTAGGGCCGCCCGAGGCCGACGCGCTGCACCATCGTGGTCGCCGGATCGACCAGCATCGCGCTCACCTGGGTCGGCACCAGTGCGGCGAGCCGGAGCCCGCCGTCGGTCTCCACGAAGTCGATCGCCGAGGGCACGCCGCCCACGTCGGCGATGTTGATGGTTGGACGGTAGTCCTTGTCGGGCTCGCTCGCGGGCGCCGGCCCGAGCTCGAGCACGAGCACGTTCGGGTCGTTCTTCAGGCGCACCGCGATCCGCGCGTCGGTCGCGCTGTCGGGCGCGCCGTCGCTCCAGGCTACCTCCGCGGGGCTGCCGGCGGCTCCCGACGGCGTGCGCGGGAGCATCACGGTGACCTCGTCGCGCTCCGGGTGCGAGAGATCGATGAGGGTGACGTCGTGGTCCGTCTCCACGACCAAGAGGCGCCGGGGAGGCCCCTTCGGGAGCGTGAGCGAGGAGGTGAAGCTGATGCGCTCAGGACGGCCGCCGAAGCTGCGAATGGTCTTGGTGATGGGCGCCGCGTCGGGGTGCGCTAGATCGATCAGGATGAGCTCGTTCGGGTTCACCACCACGCTGCCCTCGGCCTCGTAGACGACCGCCCACTCGCCCTCCGGGTCGATGCCGAGCCCGCGCAGCGGATCGGTGAGCTCGTAGCGTGCGCGCACCTCGGGGCGCGTCCCGCCGTCGATCACGGTGAGGCTCGGGAGCTCGTCGTCCTTGCTCTTTCGTGGCTCTGCGCCGGCCGAGAGCACGAAGAGCGTGCTGCGGTCCGGTGAGGCGAGCAGATTCACCAAGTTGTGCCCCACGCGGATGGGGGCAGCGCGCAGCTCGCGCCCCGACGGCGAGGTCAGCATGAGCACGCGGTCGAGTGATGGGTCCGCGAGCGCGACCGAGCCGGTGAGCCCGACGCTGGTGAGCGGAGTGTCGGCGGCTTCGTCCCAGAACGCGTCGCGCCCGCCGCAGGCACCGACCGCGCCGAGCGTCACGACCAAGGCCAAGAGACGTCTCATCATTACCAACGACTCCTCGCTAATCCACGATCTTCGCACCGAGCTCGAAGCCGGTGAGCGTGCGTGCGCTGCCCGTCTCGAGATCGATGAAGGTGATGCGCCCGTCCGGGTGCTCCTGGGCCACGAAGGCCTTCTTCGCGAGCGGGACCATCCCGACCGCCATGGGTGGGCTCGCGAGCGGGATCCGATCCACTTGCAGCGAGGGCATCCGCGCCAGATACGCGCCGAATATCCGTTTCGCGTCGTCGCGCTCGGTGACCACTGCGGTGGTGCTCGGGGCCGGCGCGATGGCGACCGCGGTGAGCGGCGCGTCCGTCCCGACCAGCTTCGGCGCGCGGAGCACCCGGGTCGGGATGACGCTGAACGCGCCGGCCTTGGCGCTCCCCGCGCCGGCCACCTGGAGCGCGATCGCGTGCGCCGCGTCCGGGGAGGGGAACACCGCCTGGACCGGCGTCTTCACCGAGACGGTGCGGTACGTGGGCGCGCCGCCTGCCTGAAGCTCGAGGATCGAGACGTGATCAGACGGCACGGCGTTCGTGTAGAGCAGCGCGACGCTCGCGTCCTCGGAGAGTGACACGCTGCCGAACGTCTCGCCCGGAAGCTCCACGAGCTCGACGTTCGGCGGAGCGTCGAGCGAGCTCGGGACGTCGAGCACCGCGACCTGGGACGTCGAGCGGAGCGCGGCCACCGCGCGCGTCCCGTCGGCGCCGAGGTCGAGATCGGTCACCGGCGCGGGCAGGGTGACGGCGCGTCGCGAGCCCGTGCGGAGCGACACCAGCCCGAGGTCCGAGCTGCCGTCGAGGCGTACCAGCGCGAGCTCGCCGTCTGGCGTGATGCTCACGTCGCGCGCGGCGGGATCATCGACCGGATCGGCGGTCACTTCCACGAGCCCGGTGACCGTCGGCGCGGCTCCGTCGAGGGCGATCACGCTCACCCCCGGGTCGGACACCACGAACGCGCGCGCCTCGGCGCGATCGATGACGACCTGGGTCGGGCGGTAGCCGACCGAGAGGCGCGTCGCGCTCTCACGGCCACGCTCGAGGCGGATGACGGTGATGTCCTGGAAGCCATCGGTCGGATCCGCCTGCTCGACGAGCCGCGCGTCCGTCCACGCTACCGCCCAGCGCCCGTGCTCGCCCATCGCCCAGGCGTTCGCGCCCTCGTGGGTCGGTAGGGAGCGTGTCGTATAGTCGCCCCCCGGCTCGGCGCGGAGCAGCGTCGCGTCGTGACCGAGCACGTTCAGCACGATCGCCGTGTCGCCGTCCACGGCTGGCACCGCCGTGAGCCACGTCGGCCCGAATCCCGCCTGCACGGTCGCGATCTCGAGTGTGTTCGCGTCCACTACCGCGACCCGTCCGCTCTCCGGGTTCGCCGACCAGATGCGCGTGCCGGTCACGACCGGCGTACGGAACGAGCTCTCGAGTTCCTGCTCGGGCGGAGGCGTGGCGTCGTGCGTGGCCCCGCCGTCCGACGCGCCCCCCGACCCGTTCATGCCGGCGTCATCCCAGTCGCCGGGCGCGGCCGACCCCACCTCGTCCGCGCTCGCGCCGCAGCTCGCCGCGCCCAGCCCGAGCGCGAGCCCCGCCGCGCCATACAGGAGCCAGCGGTGAGTCATCGTGCGCCGTCTACCACCTTGGCAGCGAGCTCGAAGCCGGTGAGCGTGTACGGCGCGCCGGTCGAGAGGTCGATGAACGTGATCCGCCCCTCGGCGTACTCTTGCGCGATGAACGCCTTGTTCGCCGCGGGGACCATCCCGACCGCGAGCGGTGCGCTCGCGAGCGGTACGCGATCGATGCGAAGCTCTGGCATCCGCGCGAGGTACGCCTCGTAGATCCGCTGCGCGTCGTCGCGCGTGGCGACCACTGCGCGGGTGGTCGGCGCGGGCGAGAGCGCGACCGCGAAGAACGGCGCGTCGGTGCCCTGGAGCTTCGGCGGCAGGTTCGCCGTGAGCGGCACCACGCTGAACGCCCCGGCGCGCGTGCTGCCCGCGCCCGGCGTGAGGAGCGCGAGCGCGTGCGCCGCGTCCGGCGTGGGAAACACCGCGCTCACCTGAGCCCGGAGGCCGACCGTGCGATGCTGGAGGAAGGTGTCGCCCGGGCGGAGGTCGAGCGAGGTCAGGTGATCGCTCGCGACCGCGTTCGTGTAGAGGAGCGCGAGCGCGCCGCTGGCGGCGAGCGCGGCGCTGCCGATGGTCTGGTTCGGCAAGGTGAGACTCTCGAAGCTCGCCGGGTCCGAGAAGATCGCGGGGACCGGCAGCAGGGCGACCTCCGAGGTCGCGCGCGCGACGGCGAGCGCAAAGGAGCCGTCCTCGCTCAGATCGAGATCGGTGACCGGCGCCGAGAGCGTCACCGCGACGCGGCTGCCGCTCACGAGCTCGACCACGCCGACCTCCGGGCTCCCGTCGAGACGCACGAGCGCATACGCGCCGTCCGGCGTGATGCTCACGTCGCGCGACGCGGGATCGTCGACCGGGTCGTCCGTCACGATCACGTCGTCGAGCACGGCGGGCGGGCTCTTCGAGAGATCGAGCACGCTCACGCCCGGCTCGGTCACCAAGAACGCGCGCCGCTCGTCCGCGGAGATGGTCACCCGCGTCGGGCGATACCCGACCGAGAGGCGCGTCGAGCTCACGCCGTTCGCGCCAAGCCCCAGCACGGTCACGTCCTGGAAGCCCTCGGTCGGATCGGCGTGCTCGACCTTGGCCGCGTCCGTCCACGCGAGCGCGACCCGGCCGCTCGCCCCGATCGCCCAGGAGTTCGCGTCCGCGTGCACCGGCGCGCGCTCGGTGGTCACCGCGCCGTCCGGCAGCACGCGCAGCACGGTCGCGTCGTGACCGAGCACGTTGAGCACGATGGCCGCGTTGGAGTCGGGGTCCTCGCGGCTCGGCAGCGCCGCCAGCCAGGTCGGGCCGAACCCCGCCTGGAAGGTGCGGACCTCGAGCGAGACCGCGTCGATGAGCGCAACCCGCCCGCTCTCCGGGTTCGCGGTCCAGATGAAGCGGCTGGTCGCCACCGGCGAGCGGAATGAACTCTCCGCCTCTTGCTCGGGCGGCGGCACCACCGCGCCGGCGCCGCCGCCGTTCGCGCCCGCGTCCGGCCGCTGGTCGTTTCCGGCGAAGCCGCCTCCCCCCGCGCTCTCCAGGCTGGCGTCATCGAGGGCGCAGCCCGCGAGGCCGAGCGCGAGCGACCCCGCGCACATCCAGAACACTCGAGAGATCGATCTCATGCGGCTTCCCGTAGACGCTACGCGCCGTTGCAAGCTGCGCGCCAGCCGGAGACGCTCGTGATTGTGTGATGCTCGACCGGAGCCCGCGTGGCCGAGCCTGACATCGCTGTCGCGTGTTACGGCGCGTCGGGCCCGCGGATCCCCTTCTTCACGAAGTAGGCGCGCAGCACCTCGCGCGCGAGATCGGGGCCCTTGATGCGCCAGGTCGGCGTGTTCACTGCGAGCGCCGCGACCGCGACCTCGGGCTGCTCCGCCGGGGCAAACCCCACGAACCACGTGTACATGCGGTTCGCCTTCTCGCGGTTCAGCGTGCCCGTCTTGCCAGCCACCTTCACGCCGGGGAGGTAGGGGCGGCCGCTCCGATCGTGGAAGCTCTTGAAGGCCGAGCCGTTCTGGACGGTCTCTCCCATCATGCGCGAGACCTCGTCGGCCGTCTCGGGCTTGATGACGCGCCGGAGCACGCGCGGCCCCGCGTCGTCCTGCCAGAGCTGGTCCTTGCCCTTGAACACCGAGGCGACGATGCGCGGCTCGAGCGCGATCCCGCGGTTCGCGACCGTCTGCGCGAGGACCACCGCCGCGAGCGGCGACAGGCTCGTGTGCCAGAAGCCGGCCGCGCTCCGCGCGAATTCCAGCGGATCGTCCGGGATGTCGATGCGCGGCGCCTCATTCGGGACCACGAACGGCACCGGTGCGCCGAAGCCGAACGCGCCGCCCATGGCCGTCTCGTCCTCGGGCGTGAGGTGCTTCTGCGCGAGGCGCGCGATGACGACGTTGAGGCTTCGCCCGACCGCCATGCCGAGCGTCGCGCACCACTTGTCGCGCTGCGGGTCGTCTTTGAGCTCGTCGGCGAGGATCCGGCTCCGGCCGCCGTGGTAGCACTGCTCGGTACTCGCGGTGAGCCCCGCGCGCTCGACCAGCGCGGCCGCCGTCACCACCTTGAAGACGCTCGCCGCCGGTGGCTCGGCGCGCACGTTCACGTCGAACTTTTCGCCCTCGTTGACGTAGCTCGCGTAGGCGAGGAGCCGGCCGGTCTTCACGTCCATGAGGACCACGCCGGCCTCGGGGATGCGGTACTTCCGCATGGTCGACTGGGCCGCCCGCTGCACGTCCGGATCGAGGGTGAGCACCGCTTCGCGACCGTCCGGGAGCGGCGTCGTGACCCGCTCCGGTCGGAGCTCGAGCCGCAACAGGTCGAGGCCGTCGAGATCGGGCGCGGCGCTCACCGGCGCGCGCGCCTTCTCGAGCCGGGCGAGCGGGTTCTCGAGCTTGATGTTGCCGCGCACCACCGGCACGAGCGCCATCATGATGCCCGCGGCGGCACCCACGCCCATCCACCTGCTCCACCGTCGCATCGCCCCCGGGGGTTACCGGCCCCGCGGGGATTCGGCCAAGAAAGCCGCGAGCCGCCGGGGGTGCTCCTCGGTGCCGGTCCGGCGCGGCCGGCGGCGCGGACGTCAGCGCGCGGGCGCGCTCACTTCGGCGACGAGGAGTGCGCGCAGGTCGACTTCTTCAGGCTCGGCGACTTCACGCTCGAGCACAGGCTGTCGCAGGTCGTCGTGCTGACCCCGCAGATCTTGGTGACGTGCTGCTCGAGCGCGGCGCACGAGCCCTCGTCTTCCAGATCACACGCCGCGCTGCACGCGGTGAGCGCGTTCTGCAGCTCCAGCATGAAGTGGTCGGTGTCGCCGTCACCCTTGCTCAGCCGCTCTCCCGACTCCACGCAGAGCGTCGCGAGGGCGGCCCTCGCCTTCTTCTTCTTGTTGCAAGCCGGGAGTAGCAGACACACGAGCGCCAACCCCAAGATCACCCTCTTCATGCGGCCGATCCATCCTCCCCGGCGATTTCTCCGTCAAGCAGAAAGCGGCGCCTCCTCGAGCTTCGCTCGACTCCCGGCCAGCGCGCGCCGCCGGCCGCGCCGGACCGGCACCCTCATAAAGAACCGCCGCCCGGTGTGACCCGAGCGGCGGCTGTGTCCCCCGCGACCGCGGCCCCTCTTCTACGCCTAGCCACCCATGATACGCGCGTCGCCCCCCGGGTCAACGGCGCATCCGGACGCCGCCGTCCTCAGAACATCACCCCGAAGCGGACGCCGAGCTCGTGGAGCCAGCGCGCGCCCTCGGCCGGCGGGGCGGCGAGCTTTCCGGGCGTGATGGCCCGGTTCTCGCCGCTCGCCACGCCGGGGAAATCATACGCGACGTAGTTGAAGCTCAGGCGCGCGTGGCGCGTCGCCCAGTAGTTCGCGCCGAGCCCGTACGACCAGACCTCGACCTTGCCGTCGAGGCCGCCCTCCGGCTCGGCGTCGCCGCCGCGCGCGGCGCCGGAGTAGCGCACCTGGAGCGCCTCGACTCGGGCGACCACTTCCACCGACTGCTCGGGGAGGAGCGGCGCGGGCCTCGAGAGCTCGACCGAGCTCGGGCGGGTCCCCCGGCCGGGCTCGCCGGTGAGGCGCGGTCGGCCGATAATCGTATAGCCGAGCTCGAGGTACCCGGCCGCGCCGCGCTGCCTCCCGATGCGCTCGGTGTTGGTCGCCTGGAACCCCTCGACCGCCTCGCGCGTCTGGTTGTTCACGAGCACGAGCTCCGCCTGCAGGTCGAACGAGCGCCACGGCACCCACAGCTCGAATGCGAGGGTGCGCTGCGCGTCGGCGGGGAGCACATGGACGAAGCGGTCGAGGGAGTCCCGGTAGACGGGCTCCCAGAACGCAAAGCCTTGCTGCGTCGTGAGCCTGGGGGCGTCGTAGTTCACGCGCGCGCCGTCGCGCGAGCCGAAGCGCCCGCTCGCGCCCAGGCGAAGGTCGCGGAGCTCGCCCTCGCTCGAGCCGAGCGGCTTCCAGGTGACGCGCGCCATCACGTCGCCCCGCGCGTCGACGCCGGGGCGGTTCCGCCCGTCGCCTTCGAACACGCCGACGTAATAGGTGAGGTTCGCGGACGCGACGTCGCCCCAGAGCGTCGCGCCGAGATCGCGCGAGCCGGGCATGCCGAGCGCGACCGCGAGCGGCAGCTCGTGCATCGGGAGCATGGCCGACGGCGTCGTGTTCTGCATGGTGAGGGGCGCCTGTTGCTGGCCGACGAGCAGGTTGAGCTCGCGCGCCGCGCGGTAGTTCAGCCAGGCGTCGAGGATGCCGGCCGAATTGCCCGGGGTCTGCGCGCTCGCGTAGCGCGCGCTCTCGGCGGTCGGTGCCTGACCGGGCTCGGCGGCGCGCTGCTCTTCGCGGTCGCCGCTCGAATTGACGAGCGGCTGTCCGTCGGCGGCGAGGACGAGCGAGAAGCCGATGTCGTCGAGCACCTGCCCGGCGACACCGAGCCGCGCGGAGCGCACGAAGAGCTGCGGCTGGAGCCGCGAGCCCGAGAGTCGCGAGACGCCCGCGCCGGCCCAGGCGTCAGCGTCGAGCAAGAGGAGCCCGCTCGGATAGAGCCGGAAGTTGTCGCTGCGATCGCGGAGGAAGAATTTCCCGCCCCGGTACCCGGCGAGCGGGAGCCCGTCGCGCGCGAGCGCGGCGTTCTCGCGCGACGGCTCCTCCCCGAGCGCGCTGCCGGCGAGCGTGACCGCCAGAGCGAAGAGCGAGAGGGAGTGGCTCGAGCGCGTGAGGGAGCGGAGACGCATCGCGCCCGAGGGTTTCCCGCACCGGCCGGGCGCGTCAATCAGCCGCTTACGGGGGAGGTCGGTTCGGCGCGGAATCGGCGCGGTCCGGGTGTCTCCCCGCGCGCCGAACCGAATCGGCGCTGGAGGAGCGCCGGCTCCGTGCCCGTCGCGCGGGGCGTTCCGGTACGGCTGGGCTCGTGGCCCGCGGCGCGGTATCTTCGAGGCGCGGCGGCGTGGCCCGCCTCCGCGGCACGAGAAGACCTCCCCCGAATGAGCGAAGCGCCGTTCAGCGCCCATCTCGAGATCGCGGACACGTCGATCCTGCTCGCATTGTCCGGCCCACGCGCGAGCCTGCTCGGAGAGGTGGCACGGGCGAGCGGCGCCGAGGTAAGCCTTCGCGGGAACGTCCTTCACTTCTCGGGGGACGAGCGCGCCGTGCGGGTCGCGCGCCGCTTCATGTCCGACGCCGCCGAGCTGGTGGGCCGCGGCTATCCGCTGGCGGCGAACGACATCGCCCGCTCGATGCGCTCGCTCGAGAACGATCCGTCGTCGTCGCTCACCGACCTGCTCGACCAGGTCATCGTGGTGGCCGCGCACCGCAAGCCGGTGGTGGCCAAAGGGCCCGCCCAGCGCCGCTACATCGAGACCATCCGCACCCACGATCTCACCTTCGCGATCGGGCCCGCCGGCACCGGGAAGACGTACCTCGCGATGGCCGTGGCGGTGAGCGCGCTCCTCGGCAAGGAGGTAAAGCGCATCATCTTGACCCGGCCCGCCGTCGAGGCTGGCGAGAAGCTCGGGTTCTTGCCGGGTGACCTCGCGGACAAGGTGAACCCATACCTTCGCCCGCTCTACGACGCCCTGCACGACATGATCGATTTCGAGCGCGTCGAGGCGATGCGCGAGCGCGGGCAAATCGAGGTCGCTCCGCTCGCCTTCATGCGCGGGCGCACGCTCAACGAGTCCTTCGTGATCCTCGACGAGGCGCAGAACGCCACCAGCGAGCAGATGCGGATGTTCCTCACCCGGCTCGGCTTCGGCTCGCGCGCGGTCGTGACCGGGGACGTGACCCAGACCGATCTCCCCTCGGGCGCGAGGAGCGGGCTGCGCGAGGCGCGCACCCTGCTCGACGGCATCGACGGCATCGGGTTCGCGAGCTTCGACGAGGCGGACGTCGTGCGGCACCCGCTGGTGCAGAAGATCATCGTGGCCTACGAGCGCCGCGACGCCGAGCGCGCGCGCGAGCGCGCCGAGCGCGACCGTGCGAGTTGGGCCATGAAGCAGGCCGCGCGCGCCGCGGTCACCCGAGCCCGCGAGGAACCGCCGCTCGAGCCGCCGAGCTCGGGCGATGAGGGTGACCTCGCGACCGACGGCGCGCTCGGCGATCCGGCCGGTGACGCGCCGCGAGATCCATGACCGAGCGGGAGGGGACCATGAACGACATCGACGCCGACAGCGAGCCGCGCGTGCCGAGCCCGCGCGCGGAGAGCACGATGAGGGCGCTCGATCGGGTCGCCGAGTCGCTCGCCAGGGACGCGCGCTTCAGCGCCTTCGTGGTGGCGCGCCCGCATCCGCTCCTGGTCATGGTGCGGAGCGGCGAGGCGTTCGTGCTGATCGCGAGCGCGGCGGTGTGGGACGGCGGGCGAGAGCTCCTCAGGCCCTACGCCGACCAGCTCGCCTCGGCCGAGGCGCGGCTCGTCCTGCTCGGTCGCCCGAGCGATCCGGACCTCGCGCAGGCCATCGAGCGGGGCGTCGGCGCGCTGCTCCCGGCCGAACCCGCCCCGGAGGAGCTCTTCGTCAGCTTGCAGCAGGCCTTCGAGATCATCGAGTTGAAGACGCGGAGCGAGAGCCGCGGGAAGTGGCTGAACCGCTACCGCTACGAGCTCGGCGAGCTCATCGAGATCGCGCGCGCGCTCACCACCGAACGAGAGATCGACAAGCTCCTCGGCCTCATCCTCGAGAAGAGCCGGCTGGTCACCTCGGCGGACGCCGGGAGCGTCTATGTCGTCGAGGGCGCGGAGCCCGAGCTCACGCGCAGACGGCTCCGCTTCAAGCTGAGCCAGAACGACTCCGTCTCGTTCGACTCGCGCGAGTTCACCATGCCCATCAGCCCGCGCAGCATGGCGGGCTACGTCGCCATCGAGAAGCAGACGCTCCGCATCGACGACGCCTATGAGATGCCGCCCGGCGCACCCTTCGGCTTCGATCGCTCGTTCGACGAGAAGGTCGGCTACCGCACTCGGAGCATGGTCTGCACGCCGCTGGTGTCGAGCCAGGGCGAGGTCATCGGGGTGCTGCAGCTCCTGAACAAGAAGCAGGATTTCTCCCGCAAGCTGCTCGTCGCGGAGGACTTCGAGCGGCAGGTCATCCCCTTCGACGAGCGGAGCGCGGAGCTACTCGAGACGCTCGCGGCGCAGGCCGGCATCGCCCTCGAGAACGCCATCCTCTACGAGGAGATCCGCACCATCTTCGAGGGCTTCGTGAAGGCGAGCGTGGAGGCCATCGAGGCGCGCGATCCGACCACCAGCGGACATTCGCGCCGGGTGGCCGAGCTCACCGTCGGACTGGCTCGGGCGGTCGACCGCCAGGACGCCGGCCCCTACAAGGACGTGAAGTGGAAGCGCGAGGAGCTCCGCGAAATCGAGTACGCCTCCCTCCTCCACGATTTTGGCAAGATTGGCGTGCGCGAGAACGTGCTCGTCAAGGCGAAGAAGCTCTTCCCGCACGATCTCGACTCCATCCGCCATCGCTTCGACTTCGTCGCGCGGGGCGTCGAGGTCGGCATCTTGAAGCGCAAGCTCGACGCCATCGAGCGCGGCGCTGGGTCCGGCTCGCTCGCGGAGCTCGACCAGGAGCTCGCGGTGCGGCTCGCCGAGCTCGACGAGGCCTGGCGCGTGATCGAGAGCGCGAACGAGCCGACCGTGCTCGCCGCCGGCGATTTCCAGCGCATCGAGGAGCTCGGGCGCGTCGACTATCCCACCCGCAGTGGCGAGCCTGCCACGCTCCTCACCAGCGATGAGGTGAAATCTCTGAGCGTCATGCGCGGCTCGCTCACCGAGCAGGAGATCGCGGAGATCCGCAGTCACGTCTCGCACACCTACCGATTTCTCTCCAAGATCCCCTGGGGAAAGACCTTCGCGCGAGTGGCGGTGATCGCCGGCGCGCACCACGAGCGCCTGAACGGCACCGGTTACCCGAACCGGCTCCGCGCCGAGGAGATCCCCCTTCAGTCGAAGATGATGACCATCAGCGATATCTTCGATGCGCTCACCGCGAGCGATCGCCCGTACAAGCGCGCGGTGCCCGTCGAGCGCGCGCTCGACATCCTCGGCTTCGAAGCCAGAGACGAGCACGTCGACGCCGAGCTCCTGCGCGTCTTCATCGAGGCCCGCGCGTGGGAATCGGTGGTCCGCGCCCCCTGAGCTTCGCGCCGCTCGCCGCGGTTTGCCGGTCCGTCGCGGCCGGCGGCGCGGCGGAGCTCGCGCGTCTCGCGACCGAGCGGATTTCGTGATACGTCCGCGCGCATGACGGAGATTCTCGAGGTCACGGCGCGTGAGGTGCTCGACTCCCGGGGGAACCCCACGGTCGAGGCGGAGGTTCACACCACGAGTGGGTTCGGCCGCGCGGCGGTGCCGAGCGGCGCGTCGACCGGTGAGCACGAGGCCGTCGAGCTGCGCGACGACGACCGCAAGCGCTACGGCGGCAAGGGCGTGAAGACCGCCGTCGGCAACGTGAACGACAAGCTCGGGCCCGCCATCCTCGGCATGTCCGCGCTCGACCAGGCGGGGGTCGACGAGCGGCTCATCGAGCTCGACGGCACGCCGAACAAGTCGAAGCTCGGCGCGAACGCCATCCTCGCGGTCAGCATGGCCACCGCGCGGGCCGGCGCGAGTGAGGTCGGGCTGCCGCTCTGGCGCTACCTCGGCGGGGTGCAGGCGCGGGTGCTGCCGACCCCGCTCATGAACATCTTGAACGGCGGCGCTCACGCCGACAACGGGCTCGAGGCTCAGGAGTTCATGATCGTGCCGCTCGGGCTCGCCTCGTTCGGCAAGGCGCTCCGCGCCGGCGCGGAAATCTTCCACGCGCTCAAGGCCGATCTGAAGAAGGATGGCCTCACCGTCGCGGTCGGCGACGAGGGCGGGTTCGCGCCGCGGCTCGGCTCGAACGAGGAGGCGATCCAGCGGATCATTCGCGCCGTCGAGGCGGCCGGCTATGAGCCCGGCAAGGATGTCGGCATCGCGCTCGATTCGGCGGCGAGCGAGTTCTATAGGGATGGGAAATACACGTGGGATCGTGAGCCGAGGAGCGCGGGCGAGCTCATCGATATCTACGCGACGCTCGCCGACCGCTACCCCATCCTGAGCATCGAGGACGGCCTCGCCGAGGACGACTGGGACGGCTGGCGGCGCCTCACCGACCAACTCGGCCAGAAGCTCCAGTTGGTCGGCGATGATCTCTTCGTCACGAACCGGCAGCGACTCGAGCTCGGCATCGAGCGCCGCGTGGCAAACTCGATCCTCATCAAGCTGAACCAGATCGGCACCCTCACCGAGACGCTCGACACCATGCGGCTCGCCGCGCGGGAGGGCTACACGTCGGTCGTGAGTCACCGCTCGGGTGAGACGGAGGACCCGTTCATCGCCGATCTGGCGGTCGCCACCAACGCCGGCCAGATCAAGACCGGCAGCCTCAGTCGTAGCGATCGCATCGCGAAGTATAACCAGCTGCTCCGCATCGCTGACGAGCTCGACGACGCCGCCGTGTACTCGGGCGGCGCGCCGTTCGCGCGGCGCTGAGTCGAGCCGGCCGCGGCGCGATGGCCGCGAGGCCCGCTCACCGCGAGCGGCGCCGAGCCCGAGCGCTCAGAGCGACGCCCCCGAGACGCGTCGGACGAGGAGACGGGTCTCAAAACGGCGAGGCGGCGATGAAATAGAACTTCCCCCCGGGAATCGCCTTCGGATCGTCGACGCCGTGGGCATAGCCGAGGCGAAGATTTGCGCCCGCGAAGTAGCCGAGGATGAGATCGAACCAGAGCTCCCCGCCGACCCCGAGGTGGTAGCTCGCCAGCGGATCGTCGAGATCGAGCGTGTCGAACGCGCCGCCGTAGTCGGCGAAGGCGGCCGCGCTCACCGTGCGGAGAAACACCGGCAGGGTGCTCACGCCTCGGTCCGCGTAGAGGAGCGGGAAGCGGTACTCGGCGTTCAGCAGACTGTACTGCGTGCCGGTGAACGCGACCGGCGCGTATCCGCGCAGCACGAAGCTCCGCTGGCGGATGGTGGTCGTGTAGGCGTCGAAGGGCGGGGTGTCGACGAAGCCCCCGGTGTAGTAGCGGCCGCGGCGCGCGTAGGTGCCGTCGCTCACCGCGCCGGAGGCGGCGAGCGAGAGCACGTGGTGATTCGCCCAGGGTAGTGGTACGTAGCCGACCACGCGCGCGCTCAGCGCCGTGAGCGTCGACTCGCTGCCGAGCTCGTGCGCGCCGATGTCGGTTCCCACCGCGACCGAGAAGCCGCGCTCGGCGCTGATGCCGTTCGCGGTGCCGCTCGCGTTCGAGTAGCCGTAGCCGAGGTGCACGACGCCCACCCAGGTGCGGTCGGGTTCACGCGGAAGCGCCGCGAACGGATCGAGCCCGGGCCCCACCGGTAGCGTCGCGTCGTGCTTGGCGATGGTGTAGCCGAGCGACACCGCCTGCGAGTCGAACTCGCCTGGGATCGGATACGAGATTCCCGAGCTCAGGCCCGTGTAGTGCTCGGTGACGAGCGGGCGCTCCTCGTTGACGAAGTAGCTGGTCACCGGCGCGGTCGAACGAAACACCGAGAGGTCGAGATCGAAGGGCAACCGGCGATAGCTGTACGCGAGGCTCGCCGACGGTTCGCCCTGCTCGGCCTCGACCGTGATTGACGCGCTGAAGGCGTGGAGCCCGGCGAGGTCCGAGCCACGGGTGGTGACGGTGAGCGCGGGGCCGAAGGTGCCCGGCCCGTAGAGGTAGTCCCACGCGCGCGGGCGGAGTGTCTGGAGCGGGCTATAGTCGCGCACGGGCCAGCGTCGGTGGGAGTGGGTGGCGTCGAGCGCAGGGCGCCGATCGAGGTAAGGCTCCGCGGCGAGGAAGCGCGCGGGCTCGAGCGGCAGGCTGAAGAGATCGAAGCCGCGGTGCGTGTAGCCGACGTACGTGAGGGTGCGACCATCCGGAGAGATCTCCGGCATGTATGCGCCGTTGAGGACGTTGGTGATCTGACGGAGCTCGCGGGACTCGAGGTCGAAGCCGTACACGTTGGCGATGCCCGTGCGATCGGAAGAGAAGTAGACGGTGCGCCCGTCGGGGCTGAAGGTCGGTTGCTGATCGATGGCGCGGTCGTGGGCAAGCTCGTAGTACCGGCCGGTCGCGACCTCGACGATGCGGATGTCTCGGTAGCCGCCCGCCGTCCACGCGCTGTAGGCGACCTGGCGGCCGTCGGGCGAGAATCGCGGCGTGTAGGCCTGCTCATGGCGCGCGCTCGGTACCAGCGCGCGCTCGCCTACGATGCGGTGCTCCGGGGTGAGCTCGGCGATGCGGAGGGTGGTCGTTCCGGCGCGGTTGGTCGTGTAGACGATGCGGCGTCCGTCGCGGCTCACGTCGGGGGCGGCGGCGCGCCGGCCGGTGGTGAGCCGCTCGCGTGAGCGGTCGAGCCCGCGCGGCGCGATAGTGCCGCTCGGCTGTCGGAACAAATCGCCAAAGTAGTAGAGCCGGCGTGATGGTGCGACGCTGTCGAAGACGAGCGAGCAGCCGTCGAAAGTGATGACGGAGCCGACCGAGCGTGAGACGAGCTCCGCGCTCGCTTCGTCGGCGCGATCGCGCGCATCGAGCGGCAGTCGATAAATGCCGCCCGGGGTGTCGCCGTCGTCGCGGAGATAGAAGAGCTCCTCGCGCGCGCCGGTCCGCGCGCACGCGGGCGCGAAGCGCGGGCTCGACGCGATGCGGCCGCGGTGGGTGAGCTGGGTCCCCTCGCGGAGCCCACGCCGGCGCACCTCGCGCGCCTGAGCTTCATAGCGGCGCGCGAGCTCCTGACGGAAGCCCTCGTAGAGCTCGACGTAGGTGCGCCCGGTGACTCGGCGGATCGACCGGTTGATACCCCACGCGATGAGGTTCGCGCCGTAATCGGTGGCGACCGCGGAGTAGGTGTCGGGCCCGTAGACGTCCTCGATCCAGGCGATGAACTCCGAGCCGTAGAGGTACCAGAGGTTCCCGCCGGGCCAGCGGCGCGCGCTGTTGCTGAACTGGTCGAGCCGGGCGAGGTTTCCCTCGAGCACGTCGGCGCGCAGATACATATCCCACAGTGACGAGCGGAGCCGCCCGCCGCCGGTGTGCGCGGTCTCCATGGCGACCGCGAGCCCCTCGAGCACCCAGCGTGGCTGCGCTTGGTTCGGCGCGTACGTCTTGCCGAGGATCGCGTTTACGACAGCCGGGAGTCCGGAGATGTTGTCGGCGTGAAGGATGTGGGTAAACTCGTGGGTCACGAGCTCGCCGAGCCAGTCGTCGTAGTCGCCAAGCGGCGACATGTCGTCGGGCGCCGTAGCGAAGAGCCGAACCGCGTTGTAGGGTATGGCGGTCGCCGAGCCGTTGGCCGAGTCGGTGTCGTCGGTGAGCAGGAGCTCGGTGCGCGCGCTCGGTGCGTAGCCGAGCGCCGGCGTGAGGCGTGCGTAGATCGACTCGCTCAGATTGGCGAGGCGCTGCGCGGGCGCCTCGAGGCCGCTGTGATAGCTGACGCGAAAGTGCGGCGTCTCGATCGTGTACCAGCGCAGGTACGGGTCACCGCCGCGCGCGATACTCGGTGCAAAGAGGACCGCTAGCGCGGCGAGGAGCGCTCCGACGACGCGCCGGCGCGCGAGAATCACAGATCGTCGTGGAACAGAGGTTCGCGATTACGCACGTAGCGGTAGACGAGCTGGCGACCCTCCGGCGTAATCTGCGTGAACTGCGCGCCGTATCCCGGCGAGGAGTCGGCACCCGAATTGGGAGCATCGCGCGTCCAACGAACCACGCCCGTCGCCTCGAACTCGTAGCCGCCCGGCAGCGAGACCTTGATGATCAGGTTCTGGCCGATCTCGGGGATCTGGTAGGTCGCGATGAAGATGCCGCCGGAGTCGATGACGTCGTTGCCGCTGAGGCCCTTGTAGAAGTTGGTCGCGCTGTGCGCGCCGAGCTCGGCGTCCACCCGCAGCGGCGCGCCGAATCCGGCGGCGGGCGGCGCCGCAGGCTGCGGTGGGGCCTGCTGATACTGCGCCTGCGGAGCGGGCTGCTGCCACTGGGGTTGCTGCGCGGGCACCTGCGGGGCGCGCTGCTGCCACTGGGGTTGCTGCGCGGGCGCCTGCGGGGCGGGCTGCTGCCACTGGGGTTGCTGCGCGGGCGCCTGCGGGGCGGGCTGCTGCCACTGGGGTTGCTGCGCGGGCGCCTGCGGGGCGGGCTGCTGCCACTGGGCTGGGGCTGGTGCCGGCTGGGTGGCCGCCGCGGAGGGCTGGGTCGGTGGGCTCGGATCGAATGCGGTCGGCGCGGCCGCCGCCGCTGCGGCCTGGCTGAGCGAGTGCACGAGCCCGAGCGAGCCCGCGATCGCCTCGACCGTCTGGTCGACCGCCGGCTGACCGGCGGGCTGAGCTTGCAGTAGGGCGAGCGCGCGTCGCAACGCGTCCAACGCGGTCGGGGCGTACTGCGCGGCCGCTGCGCCGTGCGACGCCTCGATCTGGTGCAGTGCGCTCATCGCCTGCGCGATGGGCTCGGCGGCGTTCATCAGAGTCGGCGGTGCGCCCGGGCTCTGCAGTGTGCTCAGCCCTTGCGCGATTCGTTCACGGGCGGTCCGCGCCGTCGTCACCGGATCGGTCATCCTGCTCCTCCGAAGGGGGCCAGTCTATCACCGCTCCCGACCCGGCACCCAAGCGAGTTCCTCGCGCGTCGCACGGCCGGTTTCCCGCTTCCGCGAGGAGCGCGGCCACCCCGGCCGCGTCGAGCTCGGTCCCGGCCGGCAGCCCGGAGGCTTCGCCCACGGTCGCCGCGGTGACGACGATGCCGCCGTCCCCGGTGCGAATACCGAGCCCGCGTTGCGCGTCGATGAGTGCCTCGCCGGGCTCGAGCGCCGGCAAGAGTCGCGGCTCGGCGATCGCCTCGGTCACGAACAGGTTCTGGTCGTGCACGGCGATGGCGAGCCCGGGCACCGGCGCGAGAGCGCGGATACGCCGAAGGACTCGCGACGTGTCCCAGCTGAAATCCGCCCGGAGCTCGGCGCCCTCGGGCTCGCCGGCCCAGGTCGCCAGGGACTCGTCTTGCCGCGCCTCGGGCATGGGAGCGCCGCTCGCGATGCGCCGAGCCGCCTCGCGGAGGAGGCGAAGCGCCGGCCGGTCGAGCGCGCGGGCGAGCTGCCACGCGCTCCGCTCCCCGATGCGGAGCCGTTCCGCGAGCAGGATGGGACCGGTGTCGTAGCTCGCGTCGAGGCGGTGCACCGTGACCCCGGTCTCCTCGTCTCCGGCGTCGATGGCCGCGAAGAACGGGTCCGGGCCGCGGTGACGCGGGAGCAGCGACGGGTGGACACCGATCGCGCCGAGCGGCGCGCGCGCGAGCCACGCTCCGGGGAGCCGGCGCGTCCAGAACCAGCTCACGATGAGCTCCGCCTCACCGAGTCGCGCCTCCACCTCCTCGCCGAGCCGGTTGCCCAACTCGGCCGCGTCGAGGACGCGCTCGGCGCCGATGAGCCGGCGGAGGCGTCGCGCGCCTGGAGCGCGGATGGGCGAGAGGGCCGCGAAGGCGAGCGTATGGCCGTCCTCCACCAGCAGGTACGCCGCGAGCGGCAGCCCGAAGAAGCCGATCCTCACGGATTTCGCGCCCCCTCGCGCCGTCGAAAACTTGTTCGGTTTCGGGCGGTCCTGCTACCTCGACGGGCATGGACACTGGCGCCGGTCGCCGAGCATTTCGCCAGGCATTTCGCGCCGGGAGCCGCTTCGATCCGGCCGCGGCACGGCGGCCAGTCCTCGTGTTCGAGGGGGTTCACAAGGCCTACCGCGCGGACGCGCCGGTCCTCCGTGGGCTGGATCTCGAGATCCAGCGCGGTGAGTTCGTGTTCGTGACGGGCCCGTCGGGCGCCGGCAAGAGCACGCTGCTCCGGCTCCTGTACGCGGCCGAGACGGTCGACTCCGGGCGGATCCTCTTCATGGGGCGAGAGATCGGTCGGCTGACGGACGACTCGGTGCCGTTCCTCCGTCGCAACATCGGTATCGTGTTCCAGGACTTCAAGCTCGTCCACAACTGGTCGGTGTACGAGAACGTCGCGGTGCCGCTCGAGGTGCTGGGCGTCTCTCCGCGGCTCATCCGGCAGCGGGTCGGCGAGGTGCTCGAACGGGTCGGTCTCGCCGGGCGCGGACAAGAGCGCGCCGGTACGCTCTCGGGCGGCGAGCAGCAGCGGGTGGCGGTGGCGCGCGCCATCGTGGGCGAGCCTGCGCTCGTGCTCGCCGATGAGCCGACCGGCAACCTCGACCCCCAGCTCGCGGTCGACATCCTCGGCCTGTTCGAGGACATCCACGAGACCGGCGTCACGGTGCTGTTCGCGACCCACGACCGCTCATTGCTCGACGTGCGGCCACGCCGCGTGGTGATCCTCGACGAGGGCAAGGCGACCGACGTCCCGAGCGGGCTCGACGAGCCGATCGAGCTCGAGTCGCGGAGGGTGGCGTAGTCATGGGAGCGGTCGAGCGAGCCTGGCGCGGCGGGCGTAACGACTGGCGTCTGCACCTGCTCGGGGTGTTCTCGGTCGCGGTGGCGTTCGTGTGCCTCGCCTCGGCGCTACTCGTAGTCGTGAACGTCGACGGCGTGCGCGCCCGCTGGACCAACGCCGGGCGCGCCTCGGTGTTCCTGAAGAGCGGCGCCAAGCCCGGCTCCATCGCCGACATCGAGAAGGCGCTCCGCGCGACCCCAGGCGTCACCGACGTCCGCTTCGTCTCGAGCGACGACGCGCGCCGTGAGGTGACCGGACAGAGCTCGGACGAGCTCTTCGACAAGCTGCCCTCCGAGGCGTTCCCGGCGTCGCTCGAGGTGAGCCTCGCCGACGAGGCCGCCGCTCGTCGGCTCGTGGACGTGGCGACGCAGCTCGAGAAGCTGCCGGCGGTCGACTCGGTCGAGACCTATCAGAGCTGGAGCGCGCGGCTCGGCAAGGTGCTCACCGGTGGCGTGTCGGCGGCGCTGGTGCTCGCGCTGGTGGTGCTCGGCGCCGTCGTGAGCGTGGTCTCGTCGACCATCCGCCTCACGCTCGAACGCCGGCGGCTCGAGGTCGAAGTGCTCAAGCTGGTCGGCGCGAGCGACGGCTACGTCCGGCGCCCCTTCGTGGTGGAAGGCGCGGCGCAAGGCGCGCTCGGAGCGGCGCTCGCGCTCGCGTTGCTCGGAGTGCTCTACCTCATCGTGCGGAGTCAGTTCGACGGTACCCTCGGGACGCTGCTCGGGGTGACGCCGAGCTTCCTACCGTGGCACGTCGCGGTGCCGATGGTCGCGCTCGGCGGCGTGCTCGGCGCGCTCGCCGCCTACGCGAGTCTCCGCAAGCTCCTGGTCGTGTGACGTGAAGACACGGATGCCCTTCGCCCTGGTGGTGTTCGCCGCGAGCGCTGCGGCCGCGCTCCCTGGCGCCGACCCCGGCGAGCCGCGCGGTTCCGCGCCGGGCCAACCCAGCCTCGCGACCCCCGTCTTGCCGAAGACGGTGACCGACGTCGATCGAGCGCTCGAGCGGCTCTCGAGCGAAGAGCAGGCCGCGAAGAAGCAGCTCGGTGAGCTCGCCGACGAGAGCCGGGCGCTCCACGAGCGCACGGTGGCGCGCGGCCGCGCGTACGTGCGTGGAGCGCGCGCGGGGCTGTTGCCGGTGGGCGGAGGCTTCGACGCGTTGGTCGAACATGCTTCACGGCTCGAGCGCCTGCGCCACGCGCTCGCGCGGGACCTCTCGCGGGAAGAGGAGCTCGCGCGTGCCCGGCGCGCGCTCGGCGTCCGGCTCGAGCAAATCGCGCGCGAGCGCGGTCCGCTCGAGCTCGAGCACGCCGCCATGCAGCAAGCGCGCAACGCGCTGCTCGCCGAGCAGGACCGCGCGCTCGCCTTCCAGCGCGCCTTCGAGTCGAGTGGGCCGGCAGGGCACACCGCGGTCTACGGCGCTGGGATCGGGCCATCCAACCCGGATCTCAGCGGTGGTGGCTTCGCTGCCATGAAGGGGCAGCTCCCATTCCCGCTCGCCGGACGCGCCGAGATCACCGCGGCGAGTCGCAACGGCGGCGATGGCCCCGGCCTCGAGATGCGCGCGCCCTTCGGCGCGCCGGTGCGGGCCGTGTTTCCGGGGCGCGTCGCGTTCGCGGATACCTACGCCGACTACGGCAAGACGGTCATCATCGATCACGGCGGAAGCTACTACACGGTGAGCGCGAACCTCGCCGAGATCGCGGTCACGGCCGGCGATGACGTCGCAGCCGGCGCGCGCCTCGGAACGGTCGGTGACGGCGGCGGTGGGCCGCGGCTCTACTTCGAGATCCGTCACGGCGCCGACACGCTCGCGCCGAGCGCGTGGTTCGGGATCTGAGCGGACGACAGCGCGAGGTGGCGCGCGAGCGTGCCCCGGAACGCGCCGCCGGCTGCCCCGGTCCGACACTCGGAGGTAGACTACCGATATGATCCGGATGATCGCGCGAATAGCCGTGGGGCTCGCGACGGCTCTCGTGGCGCCGCTCGCCTCCGCGCAGGCGGAGCCCGCGCAGCCGCAGCCCGCGCAGCCGCAGCCCGCGCAGCCGCAGCCCGCGCAGCCGCAGCCCGCGCAGCCGCAGCCCGCGCAGCCGCAGCCGGGCTACGCGCCGCCGCCGGGTTACGCGTTGCCGCCGGGCCACGCGTTGCCCCCGGGCCACGCGCCGCCGCCGGGCTACGCGCCGCCGCCGGGTTACGCGTTGCCGCCGGGCTATCGAGCGGAGCTGATGCCCGAGACGCAGCCGTATCGCGAGGGCGATCCGCCCTTGCCCGGCTACCACGTAGAGGAACGCGTGCGGAACGGCTACGTCATCGCAGGTTCGATCACGCTCGGTGTGCCCTACGCGATCGGGTTCTCGGTGGGGTCGGGCACCGGCTTCCCGAACCGCACCGGTTGGCTGGCGGTCCCCGTTCTCGGGCCGTGGGTAACCCTCCTCGCGCGCCGGTCCTGTGCGGAAAGGTCGGACACCAGCGCGGGGTGTCATGGCGATGATTCCCTCACGCGCGTACTGCTCATCCTCGACGGCCTCGTGCAGACGAGCGGCGGCAGCTTGCTCGCGGTGGCGCTCTTCGCGCCGAAGTCCGTGTGGGTGCGCGACCAACCGAGCTACTACCTCGTCCCAGGGCCCGTCGGCTCCGGCTACGGCCTCGACGCGGTCGGGCGCTTCTGACGATTCTCTCGGACCCCGCTCGATCTCACGCAACCTTCCAGTGCTCCAGCCGATGAGGAGGCGTTCGCTCTCCCCAGATCCGTTGGAGGTTGCTACATGACGACTCGAATCATCCCGGGCGGTCCGTCGACCGCCGTCGCCTCTACCCCCACCGCGGCCCGCGTCACGCCCCCGCCCGCGCGCCCGTTCCGGCAGGTCATGTCCGCCGGTGCGAGCGCCGTCATCGGCGGCGCAGAGGCCGCGGTGACGCGCTTGCCCGGAGGACCCGTGCTCGCCGCCGCGTTTCGCCCCGGCGTGGGCCACGCTCCGGCGGTGGGCGCCGGTGTGGGCGCCGGCGCCGGCGCGCCCGACGTGAGCGCGGAGGGCTCCACCGGGACGTCCGCGGCGGCGCCCGGCACGAGCGTGGAGGCTGCGCTCGCCGAGAGCGCGGATCAGAACCTCTATTATCTCCAGCTCCAGGAGCGCATGCAGGCAGAAAATCGCGCTTATACGACGGTGTCGAACGTCCTCAAGGCACGCCATGACACCGTGAAGAATGCCATCTCGAACATCCGCTAGGCGAGCGGACCATTGGTGCTCGGCACGAGCACGGCTAAGGTAGGGCATATGGGAATCGACGGCATCGGCAAGCCCGGCGGCGGCCCGCTCGGCACCGGAGGGGTAGCGTCCCCCGGCGGCGGCACCCCGATCCAGGGTGAGAGCTTCCGCGTCGACCAGACGAGCGCCGCGGGCCCGCCGACAGGAAGCGAGGAGCTCGGTCGGCTCGAGCGCGGTGAAATCGGGCTCGATCAGTACCTCGACGCGCGGGTCACCGGAGCCGTCGAGCATTTGCAGGGTGAGCTTCCGGCAGAACAGCTCGAGTTCGTGAGAGAGAGCCTGCGCGAGCAGCTCGCCACCGATCCGGTGCTCGTCGAGCTCGTGCGCCGGGCGACGGGCTCGACCCCCACCCGGACGCCCTGAGCCCGGCGGCGCCAAGCGGGCATGGCGCAGCACCCACGGCGGGATCCGGTCCGGCTCGTACCGCTCGAAGGCGCGCTCGACGCGGCTGCGTTCGGCGGTCGCGGCGCCGCCCTGGCGGGGGTGCGCGCCCGAGGCCTCTCCGTGCTCGAGAGCTGGTGCGTGCCGGTCGCCGTGTTTCGCGATGCGGTCCATGAGCTCCTACCTCCCGGGCACGACCCGGCGTCGCTCCTGCGCGTGATCCACCGCCCCGCGGGGCTCGAGCGCGCGGCGCACGCCCGCGAACGGATCCTGCTCGTGAGCGTGCCGGCGCTCCGCGAGGAGCTCGAGCGGGTGGTCGCCGAGGTGGTCGAGGCGCGCCCCGGCTCGCGGTTCGCGGTGCGCGCGAGCCCGACCGTGAGCGACGACCTCGCGCGCGGCGCGGGGCTCGAGCTCACCCGCCAAGGGCTCCGGACCGCGGACGAGCTCGACCGGGCCCTCCACGACGCGTGGGCCGGCGCGCTCGGCGCGTCCGCGCTCGCGTATCTGCGCGGGCGCCGCGTGCGCGACCTCGCCATGGGGGTCGTCATCCAGCGGCTGCCCGCGCTCGCAGCGAGCGGAGTACTCCTCGCGCGCGACCCCGATCAGCCGCGCGGTGTCATGGTGGAGACACCGACCCCGAGCAGTCCAGTCGCGGTCGCGGTCCCGGTGCGCGTGCTCGCGCTTACGCCCTCCGCGCCCGCCGCGCCGCTCGGTCGTCGAGCGCGTGGCGCGGTGGTGCGCTTCACGGCGGACGGCGTCGTCACCGAGCAAGTAGCTGCCGACCCGCCCGACCTCGCGGAGCGCGCCGCTGCCGTTACCGGCGCGGTCGGCGCGCTCGCGGAGCTCGCCGCCGCGCTCGAGCACGTCGAGCCCGGCGCGCTCGAGCTCGAGCTCGCCATCTCCCCGGCGAGCGAGGTCTTCGTCGCGGAGGCGCGGCGGGTCGCCGGGCAAGACTTCCCGAGCGGGGGCAACTCGTCGACCGAGTGGTCGCGCTTAGGGCTCGGCGAGTCGCTGTTCGGCCCGCCGACGCCGCTCACCTGGTCGCTCGTCGAGGCGTTCACGACGCGTGAGCTCGACCCCACGCTCCGCTCGCTCGGCGCCAAGCGCTCGCGCGGAGCGCCGCTCGTCGGCCGCGTGCGCGGTCGCTTCTATTTCGAGCTCACCGAGCTCGAGCGCGCGCTCGCCGCGGTGCCCGGCGTTGGCCGACGGACCTTGCGTGAGCTCGCCGGCTCGCTCGAACCCGCGGCGCGCTCCCCCGACGTCTCGCTCGCGGAGGTGTCGCTCGCCGCGGCACGGGTGCTCGCACGCGAGCGCCGCCTGGCCGACGAGGTGCGGCGCTTCGAGCACGACGCCGAGCAGCAGCGGCGCTGGCTCGTCGAGATGGATCTCGCAATTTTGCCCGATGACGGCCTCGAGACGACGCTCCGCGAGAGCCGCGGCTTCTTCGAGCGCACCGCGCGCGCCATGATCGACGCGACGCTCGCTCTGGTCGCGACGCACACGGCGCTCACGCGCGTGCTCGAGCGGAGCGCGCCGATAGAGGCCCCACGGCTCGTCCAGGCGATCACCGCGGGCGTGGGAGATCTCGAGACCGCGCTCCCCGGGGTCGCGCTCGCCCACGTCGCCGCCATCGCCGCGCGCGATCCGGGCGCACGCTCGGCGCTCCTCGCCGGCGCGGAGGCGCCAGCGGCGCTGCCAGTGGGCCCCGCGCGCCGCGCGCTCGAGCAATTCCTCGACGCCTACGGTGATCGCGCGCTCGAGGAGTCCGAGCTCGCCCGGCCCCGCTTCGCCGAGGCGCCAGCGCCGCTCCTCGCCATGGTCACCGCGCTCATGAGCGACCCGCGCGACGCCGAGCTCAGGCTCGTCGAGGCGCGCCGCGCCGCCGCCCGCGAGCTCGCTCGCGTCGAAACGCGGCTTCCATATGTCGAGCAGGCGCTCGTGCGTGCGCTGGTGAGCCGCTGGCGTAGGCTCGCGCGGATGCGCGAGCGCGTGCGCGTGTGGATGGCGCGCACGCTCGGCATGCTCCGCACCGTCGCGCTCGATCTCGATCGCCGGATGCGCCGTCTCGATCCGTCGCTCACGCCAGGCTCGGCCTTCTTCTCGACGCTCGACGAGCTCGTGAGCGCGTCGCGCGCTGCGCGCTCCGATCTCGGACCGATCATCCGCATGCGCCGCGCCGAGCACGGGCGAGACGCCGCGCTCTCGGAGCCGCCCGAGACGTTCCAGGGTGCGCCGCTCCCGTTCGAGCTACCGCCGCCCGGCAGCCGCGTGCTCCACGGCGTGCCGGGCTCGGGCGGCAAGAGCACCGGCCGCGCGCGGCTGGTCGGGCCGTCCGGTGCGGGCGCCGCGCGCCTCGAGCCCGGTGACGTGCTCGTGCTCCGCGCGCCCGACGTCGCCTTCGCGCCGCTCTTCCTCGCGGCTGGCGCGCTGGTGAGCGAGCTCGGCGGGCCGCTCTGCCACGGCGCGGTGGTCGCGCGTGAGTATGGGCTGCCGGCGGTCTTGGGTCTTCGCGGCGCGGCCGGCGTGATTGTCGACGGCGAGGCGCTGGTCGTCGACGGCGACCGCGGCGTCGTGGAGCGGCTCGCGCGATGAGCGCGCGTTCGCGGCTGCGACGCTGGGTCGCGCCCGACGGCGCATCGCTCGCCGCGCTCCTCGCCGAGCTGGGAGAGGAGCTCCCGGCGGCGCTCGCCGAGGGCCGAGTGTTCGTGGCGGGCCGTCGCGCCTCGCTCTCCGCAGCCGCGCTCGCGCTCACCGCGGGCACCGTGGTCGAGGCCGCGGCCGCGCGGAGCGCGCCGGAGGGCACGGTGACGCTGCTCGGCGAAGCTGGCGGCCTGGTCGCGGCGTACAAGCCGCCCGCGCTGCCGACCGAGCCGGATCGCGCTGGGCGCGCGAGCGTGCGGCAGGCGGTCGCGAGTAAGCTCGGGATCGCCGAAGAGCGGCTGCATGCCTGCTCGCGCCTCGACGTCGGCGTGAGCGGTGTGGTGCTCTTCGCGCGCACCGCGCAGGCGCGGCGCGCGGTGCGCGCGGCGCACGACGCGGGCGCGCTCGCTCGTCACTACGTGGCCATCGCTCAGGCGGCGCCCGCGCCGCCTGCCGGCGCGTGGGACGCGCCGCTCGGTGGGCGCGCCGCCCGGACGCGCTACGCGCTCGTCGCGCGCGGCGCGGGCGTTGCGCCCGCCGCGCCGCCGAGCGCGCTCCTCGCGGTCGAGCCCGCCTCGGGGCGCACCCACCAGATCCGGCTCCACGCGGCCGGAGCGGGCGCGCCGCTGCTCGGCGATCGCGCGCACGGTGGGCTGGCGCGGATCACCGGCGCGAGCGGCAGCGTCGCCGCGATCGCTCGCGTCGCGCTCCACGCGGCGTGGGTCGCGCTCGAGCTCGACGGACGAGCGCTGCGATTCGAGGCGCCCGCGCCGCGCGAGCTCGCGGCGCTGTGGAGCGCGCTCTCGGGCGAGCCCGCGGCGCTCGTGCGCGCGCTCGCCCCGCTCGCGCGCGGCTGAGCCCGCGCGGCGCGCGTCAGAGCCGCTGCGCGTAGTACTCGACGACCAGCTGCGGCTGGAGCTGAAACGGCGCGGCGCCGCGCTCGGGCAGCCCCGCGACGGTCGCGCTCGCCGACTCCGGCTCGACCGCGAGCCAGGGCGTCTCGGGGCGCGCCGCGGCGGGGCTCGCGCCCGGCGCCCCGCTCGAAGCGTCCCGTTTCACGCGGATCACCTCGCCCACCGAGACCCGATAGGAGGCGATGTCCACCCGCGCTCCGTTCACGAGCACGTGTCCGTGGTTGATGAGCTGCCGCGCGCCCGGGATGGTGCGGGCGAAGCCGGCCCGGAACACGGTGTTGTCGAGGCGCCTCTCGAGCAGCTCGACGAGCTTGTCGCCGGTGGCCTCCTTGCTCACCTTGGCCTCCTTCACTAGGCGGCGGAGCTGCCGCTCGGTCACTCCGTAGCCGTAGCGGACCTTCTGCTTCTCGCGGAGCCGAAGCCCGTACTCGCTGATCTTCCTCCGCCCCTGACCGTGCTGACCGGGCGGGTACGGCCGTCGCTCGATCGTCTTCGGGGAGAGCCCGGGGAGGTCGACCCCGAGCGCGCGCATCTTCTTCAAGCGTGGTCCAACGTATCGACTCATGGTCGCTCCTTGATCTTCGGGCAAGCGCGGCTCCGCGAAGCATCGACGGACCGGCGCCAAGATATTCGCGCGCACCCTAACCATGCGGAGCGCGTTCGTCGAGCGCGAGCGCGCGCTCTTGACCAACAATCATGCGAAAAAACCGCGGCGCCCTCGCAGTCGCGCCGCCGGCCGCGACGGACCGGCATCGATTACTCCTGCCCGCAGTCGCGCTTGCGGTACGGTCGCGCGATGACGCGCTCGCCCAGGCTCGCTCCGGCGCTCGCCGGTCTCGCGCTCGCGGCGGCTTGCTCGTCGGCGCGCCTGTCGGGTCCGAGCGAGACCGCGCCGGGGCTCACGCTCCCCGCTCGCATCGCCGAGGGTTCCGGAGAGGACGCCCCCGAGCTCGCCTCGCCCGTCGATGGTGGCGCGGAGAGCGGCGCGACGAGCGAGCGGTCAGCGGCCTCGCCGCCCGACCCGGAGCCGCTCGCGCTCGAACGCCAGTGGGAGTATCGGCTGCGCTACGAGCGGGGCCGGGTGATGGTGGTCGAGGTGCGAGCGCTCCGCTACCCGCGGCCGGTGGTGACGGCGCGCCGCATGGGGAGATACGCCATCGAGCTCTGGATTGGACGCGAGCTCGTCGATCGGGTGCGCCTCGAATTTCCAGCCACCGGCGCGGATGCGCCGCCGGTGGGGAAGCGCCGGCCGCTCGACGAGCCCGTGAGCCTCGCCGCGGGGGCGGTGGCGGAGGTCACCGTGCTGGTCCCGGCGAGCCCGCGGGCGACGCGCGCGGTCTTGGTGGATCGCGCGACGGGCGCGGTCGAGCCGCTGGCGTGGCCCCCCGACGCGCCGCTCGGCGCGGTCGACGCCGGCTCCTGAGGCCCGCCGATCGCGCCCGATCGCGTCGCGGAGTGGCGCCACGGGGCTCCTTCGTGCGACGCTAGGCGGCCATCATGAAGTGCGAGGCGTGCGGGACCGAAAATATCGACGGGGCGCGCTTTTGCGCGGGGTGCGGGGCGCTGCTCCCGGTGGAGTCGAAGGGAGAAGATCCGCTCGTCGGGCAGGTGATCGGCGGCCGGTATCGCATCACGGATGTGCTCGGCGAGGGCGGCATGGGGATCGTGTACGGCGCCGAGCAGCAGATGGGCTCGACGCTCCGCAAGGTCGCCGTGAAGACCTTGCATGCGCACCTGTCGAAGGATCCGTCGGTCCGGGAGCGGTTCAACCGAGAGTGCGGCACGGTCGCGCAGCTCGAGCATCCGAACACGATCAAATTCTTCGATTTCGGCTCGACCTCGGACGGCACCCTCTACATCGCCATGGAGTTCGTGAAGGGCGAGTCCCTCATGAACGCCATCGAGAAGGGCGGTCCCATGGCGCCGGACCGCATGCTCAAGATCATGCGCCAGGTCTGCGGCGCGCTCGACGAGGCCCACAAGCAGGGCATCATCCACCGCGATCTCAAGCCGGAGAACATCGTGCTCACCGAGCGCGCCGGCGAGAAGGACTTCGTGAAGGTCCTCGATTTCGGCATCGCCGCGCGCAGCGAGTCGGCAGACGCGCAGAAGGAGGCGAAGCTCACCCAGCAGGGCATGGTGCTCGGGACGCCCCCTTACATGAGCCCCGAGCAGTTCACGGGCAAGGCGCTCGACATGCGGAGCGACATCTACTCGCTCGGAGTCATGGCCTACGAGATGCTCACGGCGCAGCTGCCCTTCGAGGCGGACACCCCGTGGCAGTGGGCGACCCAGCACATGACCGCTCAGCCGCGCCCCTTCGAGGCCACCGCCACGAGCAGCCAGGTGCCGGCGAACATGCGCTCGGCCATCATGCGGGCCCTCTCGAAGGATCGCGACCAGCGCCAGGGGTCGGCGCGCGCCTTCTTCGAAGAGCTCTCGGGCGGGGGCGGCATCACGGTGGTCGATGAGCAGCCGCTCTCCGCTCAGGCGGCCGTCGCGATGGGCTCGAGCGCCACCGCCGCGATGCCGGCCGCGCCGTCCTTTGGCGGTCCGGCCGCGCCGTCCTTTGGCGGTCCGGCCGCGCAGCCGATGGCGGCGCCCATGGCCGCACCGATGATGGGCGGCCCCGCCATGATGGCCGGTCCGCCGATGGCGGTCGCCAATGTTCCCCCGCCGCCCCAGGCGGCTCGTGGCGGCGGTGGCGGCAAGGGGCTCATCTTCGCGCTGGCAGGGGTCGGCGCGGTCCTGCTCGTGGCGATGATCATCGTCTTTACACGCGGCTCGAAGCCGGACGAGGACGTTCCGCTCACCAGCCCGTTCGGCAGCAACTCGGCGGGGACGACCACCATCACGCCGCAGGTCGACACCACGACCCCGCCCGAGCCGACCGCGACCGCGACCCCGCCGGCGACCGACGCCGGTGCGACCACCGTGGTCGTGAAGCCGCAGCCGACCGTCACCAAGCCCCCGGCTACCGCGACCGCGACGTCCAAGCCGCCCGCAGGCGGCGCGGCCGCGTGCGCCCAGTGCGTGTCTGCCGCGCGGGGCGGCAACATCGCCGGCGCCGCCGCGAGCTACCGGAACTGCTCCGACGCCGGCCAGAAGGCCGCCTGCGTCTCGGCCGCGCGCAGCCAGGCGCCGGCTGCGGCGCGAGCGGCGGCCCTGAACGGCAACTGCGCGCAGGCGAAGGCGATCGCCGCGGCCGCGAACGGCATGGGCGCGGGCAGCGGCGCGCTCAATTCGGCGGTGGCTTCTTGTAAGTGAGCCTGCGCGTTCGTTCGCGAGGTCGCCGATGAACTCATCGAAAACCCAGCCGCTGCGCGGGCTTGGCAGCTACTGTATACATTTTGCCACACCGCGGACTTGACGCTCTGCGAAAGGTGCGTCTAGATCCTGCCCGAAGGCCGTGGCTTGGCTCGTGCGCTTAGACGTTTCGACGGGGGATTGACCGTGGGAACAGCCCCTTCGCCAAAGGTAACGACGCCGCAATGAAGACCCGAATGACCTGGCCCGAGCTCTGCCGGTCGCGCGAGTTCAAGGGGCTTTGGGTAGCGCTCGACAACTGCCGCCTCGACCAGTCGACCCTCCAGCCGATCGAGGGGGACGTCGTGGACAGCGACGAGGATCTGGCTGAGCTCTGCGCGCGGATGCGGGAGGCCGGGCGGTCGTCCTGTTCGATCCTCTTCTGCGAGGACGAGGTGCTGGTCGAGTCGCCAGGGGCGCGCGGGACCACCGTCGCGGAGCGGGTCGGGGCCCGATAGCCGCGGCGCTCAGCGAAGGATCGGCTTCACGACGGCCTTGCCGTCCTTGATCACGACGTCGAAGTCGATCTTGCGATCCCCGTGCTGCTTGCGGAGTCGCTCCTCCGCGGCCGCCAGGCTCTTTCGCAGGCCGTCGACGGACACCTGCTGTTGATCGTTGGTCTGCCGCTTGGCCTCCAGCAACCGAGCGTGGAGTTGCTGCACGCGAGTCTCGCCAGCCCTCCCGGCGGGCGGACTCGGCCTCGCCGGCGGCGGGGGCTTGGGCGCGGTCGGCCGCGGCGCAGGCTGCGGGGCCCGCGGGCCGGCGTCCGGCGACGCTGGCGGGGCAGGCCTCGGCGCGCCTGCGCTCGGGACTGCTGGCCTCGGCGCGCCTGCGCTCGGGACTGCTGGCCTCGGCGCGCCTGCGCTCGGGACTGCTGGCCTCGGCGCGCCTGCGCTCGGGACTGCGGGCTTCGGCAGGCTCGAACCCGGGACCGCGGGCTTCGGCCCCGTCGTGCGCGGCGCCGGGGCAGGCCCGTCGAGGAAGTCCATCTCGAGGTCCAGCCGGCCGAGCGCTCGCGCCGGCGGTTGGTTCGGCGCCGGCGAGGGCGCGTCGGTCCGGGCCGAGAGCGACGCGGTCGAGGCCGCCTGGGCCTTCGCCGTCGCGCCGGCCGCGGGCGAAGCGGGGGCCGTCGTCGACCGGGTGGGGACCAACGAGCGGCCGAGCACGGAGTCGACCGCGCGCTTGGCCGCCTCGAGCGGGCTCGCGGCGCTCGCGCTCGGCGCCGCGGCCGGCTGCGGCGGCGCTGGCTCGGCAGGCGGGACTGCGTCGTCCTCCGCGGCGGCCCGCCGTTGCCGCCCGAGCCGCTTGCGCGCCGCGATGGTGAGCAGCTCGACCTCGCCCTGCGTGCGCTCGGCCTTCAGGAGATGGCGCTTGTAGGTCCCGTTCTCGATCTCACGGCAGATCCGCCCCCAATATTGCTGGAACGTGTTGTAGCGCTGGATGATGGTCTGCAGCTTGAAGCGCTTGCCGGTGTTCCGGATTTGCTCTCGCCGGAGCAGCCAGATGCGTCGATCGACGTCTTTTCGCGCGACCGTGGGCTCGATCTTCTCGATGCCGAGGAAGTACTGCTCGTAGAGCGCGCGCAGTCGCTCCACCCGGCTCTCGAGCTCTTCGAGGGCGACATCCAACTCTTCCGCGTTCACGTCAGGCTCAGGCTCCGGGGTGCGGCGTGACCTGGAGGTTGTCGAAGCAGACCGGGACCTCCCAGTCGTTGAACCCGAAGTGTTCGTGACCCGGGCCCTTCAGCGGCTCCGGGTCCGGATAGTCGAGGAGCTCGATGTCATCGACCGACCATCGGACCGTCTTCCCGTCGGTGCGCTCGATCTTGAAGTGGTAGCCGACCCCCGGCTTCACCGGGCGCGCGCGAAGCTCGGGGCTGTCCGCCGTGAGCTCGATCTGCCGTCGATCGGGGGCGTGCTCGTCGATCCGCGCGAGCACGTGGAAGCGATTCTTCCAGCCGCCGAAGATGGTGAGGTAGCTGGTGGCGTTGGTGTACGACGTTCCGGTCGCGGTGCTCGCGCCGTCTCCCCAGCTCTCCGCCTTGAGATCCCCGTCCGTCGAGGACGAGTAGGCGTCGAATTCGATGCGCGCGTTCACCGGCAGCCGCCGCCGCAGCCAGGCGCCGTGGTTGCGCGCGCTCCGCCCGCAGAGCCTGCCGTTCTCGATCCTCCACACCGCGGAGGTGAGCCGCCAGTCATCCCCGGGGCTCGTGCGGTCGAAGGAGTCGGTGAACGGCGTCGTGAGCAGCGGGTCGGCCGCTGCGCTCGCCACGGCCGACGGCGGGGCCGTCGGGCGCCCGGCGCGCTCGCCCTGGAGCATGGGCGTCCGCTCGCGTGAGGATGAGCCGGAGCGCGCCGCCGGCCGCGCCGAGCCGGCGGCCCCGCCACCGGGCGGTGGATCGGGGTTCGGCACGCACGCGACCGCCGAGCACGCGACCAGGGCCAGTGAGGCGGTCAAGCGCGGCACCACGCGAGGCTAGCACAGCCGCATCTGCTCGCGGAGCCCGCTCACGCGCGCCGCTGGTCGCGACGTGGTTTCGCAGGTAAGGAGGGCGAGCGATGCACCCGATCCTCTTCAAGATCCCGCTGCCGGCGTGGAACGTCCCGCTCTTCGGCGCGCTGCTCGCCGCGGCCGCGCTCGGCGCGATCATCGCGCTCTTCGGCTGGCGGAAGAAGGCGATGGATCTGCTCGTCATCGGCGGCGCGCTCGCCCTCGGCTGCGCGGTCGCAGCGTTCAAGATGCGTGGGCAGACCTACACGCTCGGCGCGCTCCCCATCTATAGCTACGGCGCGATGCTGTGCCTGTCGCTCGTGGTCGGCTGGTACTTGACGCTCGGGCTCGCGGCGAAAGATGGGCTGCCCCGCGAGACGATGGCCAATTGCTACTTCATCACCGCGGTCGGCGCGCTCGTCGCGGCACGGCTCCTCTACGTCGCGACCAACCTCGACGAGTTCGTCTCGCTCGCGGATTGGGTCAACATCCGCCGCGGCGGGATGGTCGCCTACGGTGGCTTCCTCGGCGGTTTTGCCGCGTCGTACCTCTACTTGCGCGCGCACCGACTCCGGCTCCTGCCCTGGGCGGACGTCGCGGTGCCGAGCCTCGCGGCGGGCCTCGCGATCACGCGCGTCGGCTGCTACCTGTTCGGCTGCGATTTCGGCAGGCCGCTGTCCGACGGTGCGCCCGGTTGGCTCAAGCAGCTCGGCACCTTCCCGCACTGGGCGGAGGGGACCATCCCGGGCAGCACGGGCTCTCCCGCATGGATTCAGCACGTGAACCACCGCGGTCTCGCCGAGGACGCGGTCGCGTCCCTGCCGGTGCACCCGACCCAGCTCTACGAGTCGCTGGTCGGGGTCGCGCTCCTCGGGCTCGTGTTCGCGGTGCGGAAGCGTCAGAAGTTCCGCGGCGAGGTGTTCTACGCCTTCACCTTCGCGTACGGCCTGCTCCGATTCCTGCTCGAGATCATCCGCGACGACCTCGAGCGCGGCGAGTTCGGTCCGTTCCTCGCCGAACAGGCCTTCATCGCGCTCGCGCTCCTCGCCTTCGCGGCGGCGTTCATCTTCGGGCCGTCGCGCTCACTCGCGAACGCCACGGTGCGCCGCGGCGCCCAGGCGCTCTCGCTGGTCCCCGCGCTCGTCGCGTATCTCTGGCTCAAGCCGGGGCAGTTTGCGCCCGAGGTCATGATTCAGCTCTCGACCTCCCAGTGGATCGGGCTCATGAGCGCGGTCGGCGTCGCCTTCGCCTGGAGCTGGTCGTCGCGCCGCGCCGAGGCAGAGCCCGCGGAGGCGATGAGCCTCGGCCTCGAAGACGCGGAGCTCGAGCGCGCCGAGGAGCCCGAGCGCGCGGACGAGCCCGAGCGCGCGGACGAGCCCGAGCGCGCAGAAGAAGACGCGCCCCGCCCGAAGGCGAAGCGGAAGCGCCGGAAGCCGCGCGCCACCGCGGGCGAGCCCACGCCGTCGAGCGAGCCGGGCGAGCCCACGCCGTCGAGCGAGCCGGGCGAGCCCACGCCGTCGAGCGAGCCGGGCGAGCCGGCCTAGCGCTCGAGCTGATAGCGCGCCGGCTCCTCGCCGAAGACCTGGACGACCAGCCGGCGCGCGTCGAGGTCGCACACCGCGAACGCGTTCGCCGCGCGTCCGGGCGCGTCGTCATCGAGGTTCTCGACGAGGCTCTGCACGGTCACGTACGGGATCCCCGCGATGACGTCGAGGTGGTTCCAGTGCGCGTGCCCGTTGAACACCGCGAGCACCTTGCCGCTCGCCTCGATGATGCGGCGGAGCTCGCGCCGCTCGGCGACCCGGCAGAGGTGCGGCGCGCGCTCGAACCAGCGGTTGCCCTCGAGGCGCTGCTCGCTCGCCGGGTGGTGCATGAGCACGATGACCGGCGCGCGCGCCGCGCTCAAATCGCGCTCGAGCCAGGCGAGCTGCTCGACCGGGAGCCGCACCGCGACGTCCTTCGTCTCCACGGTCGCGAGCACGCAGAAGTGAACGCCGCCGACTTCGCGGCTGTAGTGGAGCGGGCCGTCGTGCCGCCACAGCGCGCGCAGGTCGTCGTCGGTGAGCCTGACGCGATCATGGTTGCCCGCTACGTGAAGTACCGGCGCGCGGAGCCCGCCGAGCAGCCCGACGAACTCCCCGTACCGCGCGCGATCGAGCTCCTGCGACTCGTCCTCGATGACATCCCCGAGGTTTATGACCAGGTCGGGCGCCTCGGTCGTGTTCATGCGCTCGACGAACGCGCGCACCAGCGCTGGCGCGTCGCCCGAGAGCTTGCGGAGCTTTCCGCCGAAGCGCGCCGGCGGCCCGAGGTGCACGTCCGAGATGAGGGCGAATCGCACGCCGCATCGCTAGCGCCAGCGCTCGGGCGCGGCCAGGCCCGAGCGGGGGTGTCGGTCCGTCGCGGCCGGCGGCGCGGGTCGGCGTCGCTCGTCGTCGCGCTCACGCGCCGCCGGCCGCGCCGCCCCGACCAGCCTGGCCCGGATACTATACTAAAGTTCAGTGTAACCGGCGGTCGCGCTCGGTGGTTGACTGGGCGGTGCGTTGCTTTGCGTGCGAGGCCGTCCAAGGTATAGCCTGCCCGGCGTTCCGGACGCCCGCGCGCCGCGGCACGTTCCAGACGGATCATTCAACAAGCAGTCTTCGAGGAGCCGTATCGCATGTTGTCGAGAGCTTTGATCGCAGGAGCAGCGGGTGTCATCGTGTTGGCGAGCGTCGCCGGTTGCAAGAAGAGCGGGGAGACGCAGGATCCCCAGGCCGGCTACCAGCAGCAGCAACCGGGCTACGGCCAGCCGGGCTATGGCCAGCAGCAGCCGGGCTACGGTCAGCAGCAGCCGGGCTACGGCCAGCCGGGCTACGGCCAGCAGCAGCCGGGCTACGGCCAGCCCGGCTACACCCCTCAGCCGGCGCCGACCGCGACCACACCGGCACCGCAGCCGAGCGCGGGCGGCGCCGCGCAGCCGCTCGATCCGGCGGCCGGTGCGGTGGTGACGCCCATCCTGACTCAGGTCGCCTCGGGCGCGATCGTCGCCGGGTCGAAGCCGCTCGGCTCGGCGTTGGTGGGCAACTTCCAGCAGGGCCAGAAGCTACAGAGCGACCTCTCGCTCTCGCCGGGTAAGTGCTACACGGTCGTCGCGGTCGGCGTGCCCACGGTCACCGAGGTGAACGTGCAGTTCATCGCGACCACGCCCATCCCGGGTATGACCCCGTCGCTCGCCGCCGATCAGGATCAGGGCTCGCAGGCAGTGCTCGGTCGCGCGCCGAACTGCTACAAGAACCCCTTCCCGATGGCGCTGCCCGTGAAGGTCGAGATCACCGCCGCGGCGGGCTCCGGCATCATCGGCGCGCAGGTCTACGAGAAGTAGCCCGCGCTCACGTCCTCCGCGCCCGCGCGATGAGCACGATCAGCGCGGGCGCGCCGAGGGCGGCCGTCACCACCCCCACCGGCAGATCGCGACCCGGCAGCGCGACGCGCGCGAGCGCGTCGCAACCGACGAGGAACGCCGCGCCGACTACCAGCGAGAGCGGGAGCAGCACCCGCTCGGTGGCGCCCACCAGCAGCCGAACCAGGTGCGGCACGAGCAGGCCCACGAACGCGATGGGCCCGCACCAGGCCACGCATGCGGCGACCCCGAGCGAGCCGAGGCCGAGCGCGAGCGTGCGCGTGCGACGCACGTCGACCCCCTGCGCCTGCGCGAGCTCCTCGCCGGCGACCAGCGCGGCCAGCTCGCGCGCGAGCGAGAGGAGCGTGCCCGTGGAGATCACGACGAAGGGCGCCATCAAGAGCACCCCGCGGTAGCCGACCTGCGGGAGGTGCCCGAGCGACCACTGTGCGCTCGCGAAGAGCGCGCTCATGTCGGCGGTGTACTGGAGCCCGGTCGAGAGCGCGCCCGCCGCGAGCGTGACCGCGATGCCGACCAGGAGCACGTCGTGGATGCGCGCGCTGCCGCGCGCGGCGACCACCGACACGACCGCGCTCGCGGCGAGCGCGCCGGCGAACGCGGCCGCCACCACCACCGGGAGCCCGCCGACCGCCGACGCGCCGAGCACCAGCGCCGCGAGCGCGCCGAGCGTCGCGCCGGCCGTGGTGCCGACCGTGCTCGGGGTCGCCAGCGGGTTCACGAAGATGGCCTGGAAGACCGCGCCGGTGAGGCCGAGGGTGCCGCCCACGAGCGCGCCGACCAGGACCCGCGGCACCCGCAGGCTCCAGAAGATGAACGCGCCGCGCGGGCCGTCGAGCGAGGGGCCGACGAGCGCCGCGCCGCAGAGCACCGCGACGCTCGCCAGTACGAGCAGCACGCCGCGTCGGGTCATGAGCGCACGCTCCGCGCGGCGACAGCCACGCGTCGATCGCCCAGCGTGACCACCGAGAGCTCGAGCCCGAAGAGCGCGCCGAGCTCGTCAAAGAGCTTGGCATCGTCGTAGCTGAGCGTGAATCGGGTGCGGCCGGCGGCGAGCCCGACCACGGTGACGCGCGCGGCGTCGCCGAGCTGCGCGAGGAGGTTCACGTCGTGCGTCACCAAGAGGACGCCGAGCCCACTTTGCCAGAGCGCGCCGATGAGCTCGTACACCTCAAGCTGCTGCGCGGGGTCGAGGTGGTTCGCGGGCTCGTCGAGCAGGACGAAGGGCGTCTCCTGCGCCAGCGCGCCGGCGAGCGCGACCCGCTGCCGCTCGCCGCCGCTCAGCTCCTGGACGATGCGCGGACCGAGCGCGGCCGCGCCCACCCGCTCGAGCGCCGCGCGCGCTGCTTCGAGCGAGCGCCGCCGCCCCTCGCGGAAGCGGTAGCGCGCCGCCGCCACCAGCTCGAGCGCCGGGATCGCCTCGGTGACGAACACGTGCTGCGGGAGCCACGAGAGCCGCGCCGCGCGCTCGCGCGCGGAGAGCCGGGCGAGCTCCTCGCCGTCGATCGTGACGTGGCCCCCGCGGGGCCGCACGAGCCCGAGCGCGGCGCGGAGCAGCGTGGTCTTGCCGGCGCCGTTCGGGCCGACCAGGGCGATCAGCGCGCCGCGCGCCAGGCTCAGCGTCACGCCGTCGATGAGCCGCTGCCCGCGGGCCTCGACGATCACGTCCTCGAGCCGGAGCTCGCTCACGAGCCGCCCCTGAGCTTCGCGATGACGCCCGCGAGCCGCGTGACCAGCTCGAGGATGCTCGGGCCGTCCGCGAAGACGTCCGCCCCTCCCACCACCGCGATGCGACCGGACTCGACGGCGGCGAGCGGCGTGAGCTTTCGCCAGCTCTCACGATAGAGCGCGGCGTCCGCCGCGCTCGCGCTGGTGGTAAGGACGATGATCTGCTCCGGATCGAGCTCGAGCACCTGGGTGAGCGAGAGCCGTGGCGCCCCCGAGCTCGCGCGCGCGACCGCGTTCCTCCCGCCCGCCGCGCGGAGCGCCGCGCCGTGCAGGCTCTCGTCCTTCACGAACCACACGTCGTCGAGCTGCCCGGGCGAGCCGCCGAGCACGAGCAGCACGCGCGGCGCGCCCGCGGGCGGCTGAGCCGAGAGCCGGGTGGCGAGCCGCTCGGCGAGCGCGCGCGCCTCGGGCTCGTGTCCCGTGAGCCGCCCGAGCTCGCGCGTGCTCGCGGTCACTTGGTCGAGGGTGAGCCACGGCAAGAGCCGTGTCGGCGCGAGCTCCTGGAGCTCGCGCGTGCGCGAGCCCCCCGCGGTGAGGATGAGCGTCGGCGCGAGCCGCGCGATGGCCTCGTACGATGGGGTGAGCGCCGTGCCGACGCGGGGAAGTGGCGTCGCGCCAGGCGGCGTGACGCAATAGTCGCTGACCGCGACCACGAGCGAGCCCGCGCCGATCGCGTACAGCGTCGCGGTGAGATCCGGAGAGAGCGTGACGATCCGCGGCGGACCCGCGGCGGGCGCCGGGGCCTCGCCGCGCGCGCGCTCATGGCGGAGCCCGACGACCGCGAGCACGATCGCGACGACCGCGAGCGTCGCGATGATTCCGCGCCGGACCGACATCAGCTCCCGGGCTCGGGCGATCCGGGGGGCGGGCGCGCCGGTAGGCGCGGCGTGGCGGGCGCGACGCGCTCCCGGCGCTCGTGGTCGAGGTGCTTCATGGGATCGCCCGGTCGGGTCAGGCTATAGTCGGGGCAGCGAGCGAGGCAAGCGGTGCAGGCGGTCATCTTGGCAGGCGGGCTCGGGACTCGCATGCATCCCGAGACGCTCGTCGTCCCAAAGATCCTGCTCGAGGTGGCAGGGCGGCCGTTCGTCGAGTGGCAGCTCGAGCGGCTCCGGAGCGCGGGGTTCGAGCGCGTGCTCTTTTGCGTCGGGCACCTGGGCGAGCTGGTCGAGGCCGCGGTGGGCGACGGAGCGCGCTTCGGCGTCGCGGCGCGCTTCGCGTTCGATGGGCCCCGCTTGCTCGGTACCGCCGGCGCGCTCCGCCGCGCGCTCGCCGAGCTCGACGGCACCTTCCTCGTCACCTACGGCGACAGCTACCTGCCGTTCGACTACGCCGCGCCGCTCCGCGATCTGCGCGCGCACGACGCCGCGCTCGGCAGCATGAGCGTCTACCGGAACCACGGCCGCTGGGAGGTGAGCAACACGGCCGTGGAGGGCGACCGCGTCACCAGCTATGACAAGCGCGGGAACGGCCTCGAGTTCGTCGACTACGGCGCGCTCGCGCTCCGGAAGAGCGTCATCGCCGAGCTCCCCGAGGGTGAGCCCCGTGGCCTGGAGGAGGTGCAGTCGCGCCTCGCGCGGGAGGGACGCTTGCGCGCGGTCCGGGCCCGTGAGAGGTTCTACGAAATTGGCTCGCCCAGCGGTCGCCGCGAGCTCGAGCGTCACCTGAGGCAGAACGCGTGATCATCTCTCGGGCGCCAGTGCGCTTCACCCTCGGCGGCGGCGGAACGGATCTCCCGAGCTACTACCAGCAGCACGGCGGCTTCGTGGTGAGCGCCGCCATCGACAGCTACGTCTATGTGACCGCCAACAAGCGGTTTTACGATGATATCCGCCTCGCCTACTCCGAGACGGAGATCGTGCCGAACGTGGACTCGATTCGACACCGCATCTTCCGCGAGGCGCTCCGCATGACCGGGATCTCCGGCGCCATCGAGCTCGCAAGCATCGCGGATCTGCCGGCCAACAGCGGGCTCGGCTCCTCGAGCAGCTTCACGGTCGCGCTCCTCAACGCGCTCCACACCTTCAAGCGGGAGTTCGTCTCCTCGCGGCAGCTCGCCGAGGAGGCGTGCGAGATAGAGATGGTGCGGCTCGGCGAGCCGATCGGAAAACAAGACCAGTACATCGCCGCCTTCGGCAACGTGAGCGCGTTCACCTTCGAGAAGGACGGGCGCGTGCAGGTCGAACCGGTGCCGGTCCGCGGCGAGGTGCTCGACGAGCTCGCGAACAACCTCGTCATCATGTACTCGGGCATCGAGCGGCCTGCCAAGCTGGTGCTCTCCGAGCAAGGTGCGCGCGTGAAGCAGGCGGACGCGGGCACCCTCGAGCGCATGAAGCGTATCAAGGAGATCGGCCACGAGGTCTATCGCTTGCTCGTCTCGGGAAAGACGGACGAGTTCGGCGCGCTCCTTCACGAGCACTGGATGAGCAAGCGCGAGCTCGCCAGCAAGATGACGGACGCTACCATCGACGAGCACTACGAGGCGGCGCGGCGCGCCGGCGCCATCGGCGGCAAGCTCATGGGAGCGGGCGGCGGCGGGTTTTTCATGTTCTACGTGCGGCCGGCGGACAAGCGGCGCGTGTTCGAGGCGCTGGTCGCTCGCGGCCTCCGGCCGCTCCGCTTCCGCTTCGATCAAGACGGCGCGCGCATCGTCGCGAACCTCCACCGCTCGTGAGCCAGGGGTCGGCCGCCGAGCGCGCGCGGGCCGCCGCGAGCCCCGAGCGCGCGTGGCGAGCGCTCTCGGCCGCGATCACGCTCGCCGCCGTCCTGCTCTATTTCATCGTCGCCGCGGGCGCGCGCGACAACCTCCAGAACGACTCGGCGTACTACTTCGGCGTCGCTCGCTTCATGGCCGAGACGGGCCATTTCGCCGAGCCCATCGTCTGGCACTATCTCTCGCCGCCTCCCGCCATCGTCCACCCGCCCTTCGACTACTGGGGCGGGCTACTCTCGCTCGTGCTGGCGCCCGTGCTCGCCGTCTTCGGCGCGACCGAGCGCGTCGCGTTCCTCTTCATGGCGGCGGTGAGCGCCGCTTCCGTCGTGGCGTTCCACCATTTGGTCGAGCGCGCCGCGCCGCTGAAGAGTCCGGTCGTTCGCGTGGTCGCGCTGGTGGTCTTCGCGTTCTCGCCGGGCGTGTTCAACCACCGCCTCGATACCGAGACCATCGCGCTCTATCACCTGCTCCTCATCGGATCCCTCCTCGCCTTCGCGCGCGCGCGCTACCCGCTCGCGGTGCTCCTCTCCGCGCTGGTCTTCCTGACCCGCCCGGACGGCGTCTTCGTCTTCGTCGCCGTCACCCTGGCCGCCGCGCTCGCGCTTCGCCGCCGCCACCCGGAAAGTGTCCGTCGGGCCTGGGGGTGGCTGCTCGGCGTGGCCGGCGGCGCGGTGAGCCTGTACGTCGGCTACCGGCTCGTGGCCTTCGGCTCGCCGGGCGGCGCGACCGCGCGAGCGCTCTTCGTCTTCGACCCGCGGGAGCTCTACGCGTACGGCGCCTCGCCCGAGGTTTCCTGGGAGAAGGTGCGGGTCTTGACGAGCGCGCACTATCTCCGCATCCGCGCCCAGATGGTGCTCCAGGGGCTCCGCTTCGCGGAGCTCGTGCCCTGGCCCGAGCCGTGGCTCGCGGCTTCCCTGCTCGGGCTCGGCGCGCTGCGGCGCGGGCGCGCGCCGGTGGTCCTCCTGGTCTGGGTGATGGTGCCGGCGTGCCTCTATCTCGTCCTCTGGAGCGAGCCGGGGGTCTTCGTGCCCTGGCGCTCGCTCCACCCGCTCCTACCGCTCGTCGTGCTCGGCGGCGGCTACGGCGCGGACGCGGTCGTCGAGCGGCTCCGCCCCGCGCTCGCGCGCCTCGGGCGCGCGGGAGCCTGGGCGGGCGGCGCAGGGCTCGCGCTCGCCGCGGCGCTCGTGATAGCGCGCGTTCCCATCCGGAGCGAACGTCCGCGCGCGGTGAACCACGCCGAGCTCGACGCGCTCCGCGCGCTCGACGTCACCTTCGCCGGGCAGGCCGTCGCGAGCGATCGGCCCTGGTACGTGATCGCGCTCACCGGGAGCCCGGCGATTTCCATCCCCGGCAACGGCGAGGCGGCGATGATTGCCGCCCTCGAGCGCTACCGCGTCGAGTGGCTGGTATTTCGCGGCGAGCACGCCTCGACCGCCGGGAGCCGCGGGACGCTCGACGCCATCGCCCGCGGTGAGCGCCGCGCGCTCGGGCCGTTCCGGCTCGAGCGCGTCCGGGCCGGCGCGGGGCTCGAGGTGTTTCGACTACGTCGGTGAGGAGCGCGCGGGCATCTCGCGATGAGCGCACGCAGCCGCGCCGGCCCGTCCGCGAGCGCCGAGCGCACGCTCCGTTGCCGTCGTTTCCGCGCTGACGCACGCGTCAGCGCGACGCGCCGGTTCCGCATCGAACCGGCATTTCCCTCATTCATCACTCGGTGATGCCGGCGTCAGTGCCCGAGCGCGCTCGCGCGCGGCGGCGGCGCCTCACGATGATCGCGGCGAGCGCGCCGAGCGTGAGCAGCGTGACCGGGAGCGAGTACTTCAGCGTGCGCGGGAAGTAGCGAAAGACCACCGTGTCGGTGCCCGCAGGCACCCGCGCGGCGACCGCGTGCTGGTAGTCGAGGGCGGGCTTGCCATTGGCAGTCCAGCTCGGGAACCAGTTCATGTTGTAGACGACCAGCGCGTCGGGGCTCGCGTCGTGGAGCTTCACGGTCGCGCGGTTCGGCGACCACTCGACGACCTCGGCGGTGCCGGTGCCCTGCGCGACGTAGGCGTTGCCCTTGAAGTCGGGCGACTCCTTGGCGATGGCGCCGATGGCCTTGAAGTTGAGGTCGATGCCGTAGCACTCGATGACGCCCTTGTTGGCGAACATGCTGAGCAGGATGGGCGGCGCCCAGTCGCGGCGCTTGTATTGTGCGGCGGCCTTCTGGTGCTGCTCGAAGAGCGGCGCTTCCGGGAGCTGGTCGGGCCGCTCCATCCAGAAGGCCTCCGAGATGGGCTTGTTCGACACCGTCGCGATGTCCACGCCGACCCAGATGACGGGCACGAGGAGCGCGACGTCGAGCCAGCGGCGCGACGAAATCGCGCGATCCACCCAGCGCGAGGCCCAGCTCACGAACGCGATCCCGAGGAAGAGCACCATCGGGAAGAGGAAGCGCGAGGGCACGTGCTGCGAGGCGAAAATGGGCAATTTGTGCAGGAGGGCCCAGGGCGAGTGCTCGTGAAAGGCGCCGAAGCCGAGAAGGAGGAACAAGAGCCCGAGGAACCGCAGCGCGTTCTCGCGCGCGCCGCGCGCGCTGAAGAGCCCGACGATGAGGCACGCGAAGGCGAAGCTGCCGACGTAAATCCCCCACTCGTGCCAGCCATAGGCGGGCACCGCGATGGGGCGCGGCGTGTAGTAGCTCTGCTTCGGCTCGGTCATCATCACCACGAGCTCGCGGAGTCCGATGACCTCCTTCGACTCGATGAGCCGAGGCACGCGCCCGAGGCCGTCGAGCACCGCGAACAGCTTGGCCGCCCCGAGCCCGACCGCGGTCACGCCGGCGACGGCGACGCCGATGAGGGGTCGGAGTCGCCGCCGCGCGACCGCGAGCAGGAGCGCGTACACCCCGAGCGCGAGCGCCGTCTGCGGGAGCGGATAGAGCGCGCCGAGGTAGACCATGAGCGCGAGTACCGCGCCTGCGTAGGCAAACTCTAGGTGATTTCCGGTCGACTCGCCCCGGTCGAAGAACCAGAACACCCAAGGCGTCCAGCCGTATTGTAGGTGCCACGTGTGCCCGGTGGCGGTCTGCAGCGCCCAGCGTCCGTTCAGCGTGTAGACGATGGCGACGAAGGTGGCGAGCGCGACGCTCTTCGTGAACCTTCGCGCGAAGAGGTAGCTGCCGGCGAGCCCGGTGAGCGCCGAGCCGAGGATCTCGACGCGGAGCGCGGTGCGGAGGTCGGCCAAGAGATAGACGGGGAGATACGGCGAGACGAGGTTGGTCGAGCTCTCGTAGTGGCCCCAGGAGGGGAACCCGCCGCAGAGCCAGGGCTGCCAGAAGGGCGCCTCGTGGTAGCGCTTCAGGCTCAGCACCGTGATGTAGCGGGCCGAGCTCGAGAAATCCCAGTCATGGAAGCCGTAGGTGTCGAAACGCGCGAGCATCGGCGCCAGCACGCCGAGCGTCACGCCGAGCATGGTCATCACCGCGAGCGCGACCGCGCCCAGGTGCCAGCGATCGCTCGTCGCGCGCCTGGCCCACGCTCGGAGCCGGGCCCCGCGGCTCGCCGGCCGAGGCGAAGGGCTCGGTTCCGAAGCGCCGGCGTCTCCCTCTGACATGCTTCGGCGACGAGTTACTTGCTCTCCGCCGGGCCCGCAAGCCGCGCTCGCTCGCCGCCGCGAGGCAGGGTATGAAGCCGAGGCCATGCCGGAGCCGCGCGGAGTCGTCGCCCGAGCCCAGGAGGCCCTCCTCTTGTCGGCCGCCCGCGCACGCGCCGAGGCGTACTCGCCCGCTCAGCGCGCGCGGATCGAGGAGCTCGCGCGGGCGGCGCGCCGGCGGCTCTCGGCGGCGCTCGAGCTCCGCGAGGACGCGAGCCTGTCGTCGGCGCTCGCGCTGATCCGCGAGGGCATCGCCTGCTCGGTGACTGCGCTCGTGGTCGCGCGCGGCGGGCACGACGAGGACGCGACGCTCACACCCGAGGAGGCGTGGGCACGGCTCGCCGACTGGTGCGAGTCGGGCGAGCTCACCGAGCCGCCGGCGGCGCTCGCCGAGGTGGGCGCACGCCTCCTTCGCGCCGATCCGCTCTCCTTCGATCGTCTGGAGCCGGCGGAGGCGCGCGCGCTCCGCGGGTCGGCCGAAGCGCTCGCGGACTGGGTCGGTCGCAAGTACGAATCGCGGTCCGTCCGACGTCTCGCGCTCGAGCGCTGGCTGCGAATCGGCGGCCTCGCCGCGGCGCTCGCGCTGCTCTTGGTCGCGGTGATCGCTGGCGCGCGCGGGGCGCCGAACCTCGCGCTCCACAAGCCGGTCACCGTGAGCGGCCGCTACAACCCGTCACCCGATCCGTCGCACGTGGTGGACGGCCTGAAGGATGGACGCTTCGGCGCGCACACGAGCCTCGCCGACGAGCCCTTCATCCGCATCGATCTCGGCGGAATGTTCAAGATCGACAAGATCGTGGTCTCGAACCGGGGTGACGGATATTTCGACGAGATCCTGCCGGTCGCGCTCGCGCTCTCGAGCGACGGCCGCAAGTGGGCGGAGGTCGCCGAGCGCACCACCACCTTCACCGAGAAGGAGCCGTGGGTCGCGAAGGTGGATGGCGTCCCGGCGCGCTACGTGCGGCTCCAGGTGAAGAAGAAGCACGCGTACCTGTGGGCGAGCGAAATCGAGGTCTACGGCCGCAAGCAGTGACGAACCGGCGCCGCGCGCCCCGACCCGCCGGCCGCGCGCGGAGCCGCCCCGGAGCGCGGGCTCTGCGATGTGGAGGGCTCGCTTTCGCGAGGCCGGGTGAGCCGCTATAGTCCCGCTCCCCGATGGCAACCGATACCATTTCCCTGGTGATCCCCGCGCTCAACGAGGAGCGCGGCGTGGTCGCCACGGTCGAGCGCGCGCCCAAGGATCTCCTCGAGGTGATCGTCGTCGACGGGGGCAGCAAGGACGACACCGTCGCGCGCGCCCGGGCCGCCGGCGCCCAGGTCATCGTAGAGCCGCGCCGCGGCTACGGGCGCGCGTACAAGGCGGGATTCGCTGCGGCCCGCGGTGACCTCATCGCCACCGCCGACGCCGACGGCACCTACCCGGTCGAGATGATCCCGCACATTGCGGAGTTCCTCCGCCGGAAGAACCTCATGTTCGTGAGTTGCTCGCGCTTCCCGCTGGCGGACATCAAGAGCATGAAGGTGCTGAACAAGTACGGAAACGTGGGCATGAGCCTCGCGGCGACCTTGCTCTACCTGCACCCATTTCGGGACATCGCCTCGGGCATGTGGGTGTTCCGGCGCTCGCTCCTCGAGCAGATCGATCTCGATACCGAGGAGTGGTGCTTCTCGAACGAGATCAAGCTCGAGGCGTATTTCACGCATCCGCGGCGCTTCGCCGAGTTCGTGATCCCTTACGAGGAGCGGGTCGGTCACACCCACAACGTCGCCATCTGGAAGACCGGCTTCGAGGTCCTCGGGTTCATGACCTACAAGCGGTTGCAGCATTTCGTTCGCTCGCGCGTCGCCGACCCGCACCCGGCGCGGCGCGCCATGCACGGCGACCCCGACGAATGACTACCGCGCCCTCGCCGGCGGACGCCCCCGCGTTCTACGACGACATGTGGCGTCGGTACGCTCACCTCGATCGGGTGAGCCCGGCGGCGTTCCACCGGCGCCGTATGATCGCCAAGCTCGCGCGTCGCTACGCGAGGGGAGCGCGCCGCGCGCTCGATGTCGGCTGCGGTCAGGGCGAGCTGCTCCGCGAGCTCGAGCGCGCGCTCCCGGGCGCGACGGTCGACGGCGCCGACCTCTCCGAGCAATCGCTCCGCGACACTCGCGTGGATAACCCAGCCGCCGAGCTCTTCGTCGTCGATCTCTCGGCGGCGGCTCTCGAGACGACGCTCGCCGCTCGGCTCGGCGCGTATGATCTCGTGGTCTGCTCGGAGGTGGTCGAGCACATCGACGACGACGCCGGCGCGGTCGGGCGGCTCGCGCAGTTCCTGGCTCCAGGCGGCACGCTCATCGTGACCGTGCCGGGTGGACGCATGTCGCGCTTCGACGAGGCGATCGGTCATTTTCGCCACTATCGGCCGCGCGCGCTCGCGCGGCTCCTCCACGCGAGCGGGCTCGAGGTCGTGCGGGTGCTCGCGTGGGGCTTTCCCTTCCACAGCTTCTACCGGAGCGCCGTGCGCGTCGCCTCCCGCTGGTCGATGCCTCGGGTGCGCGCGGCATCGTCGACCCCCGAAGACGGGCGCGGCGGCGTATCGACCAGCGTGCTCGGCGCGGCCTACGGCGTCTTCGGGCGCGCCTTGAAGCCCCTCTTCTACTTGAACGCGTCGCGCTTCGGCGAGCAGCTCCTCGCGGTCGCGCGGAGACCGCGCGAGCCATGACCACCACGCCGCTCGAACCGCGGAGCGTGCTGCTCACCGGAGCCGGTCGCGGCATCGGCCGCGCGGTCGCGCTCGAGCTCGCCGAGCACACCCGCATGCGGCTCGTGCTCGTCAGTAAGAGCGAGCGCGCGCTCGACACGGCGGCCGCGTGCAACGCTCTCCGCCCGGGCTCGGCCGAGGGGTTCGCTTGGGATTTGGTCGAGCCCGGCGCGCACTCCCAGGGAGCGGCCGCGCTCGGCGCGCTGGCGGCGCTCCCGGGGCCGATCGCGCTCGTGCACGCTGCCGCCGAGCTCGGCCCGACCGGTGAGTTCGCGAGCGTCGAGCTCGAGGCGTGGTGGCGCGCGATGCACACGAACCTCTTTGCGGCGGTGCGGCTGGTGCGCGAGCTGCTCCCGCGGATGCTGGCCGAGCACGCGGGCCGCGTGGTGCTCTTTGCCGGTGGCGGCGCGGCCTACGGGTATCCCGGCTTCTCGAGCTACGGCACCGCCAAGGCGGCGCTCGTGCGCTTCACCGAGACGCTCGCGCTCGAGCTCGGCGAGCGCGGTCCCATCGTCACCATTCTTGCCCCCGGCGCCAACGAGACGGAGCTCCTCGCGCAGGTGCGCGCGGCCGGCGGCGAGGTGAAGACCACCGTAGACATCGCCGAGCCCTGCCGCGCCGTGCGCCGCCTGCTCACCGAAGATACGCGGGCTCTGAACGGCCGCTTCCTCCATGTCCGCGACGAGTGGACGGCCGACGGCGCGCGCTCCTTCACGAAAGAGCTCTACACGCTCCGGCGCGTGGAGCCACCGAGGCGCTGATGCGGATCTTGGTCGTCGGGCACGGCCTCATCGGCAAGCAGCGCGCGCGCGCGGTGGTGGAGCTCGCGGGCACCCATGACGTGACGCTCGCGGGCACCGTGGATCCCGCGCCACGTCCCGCCGAGCTCTACGGCGGCGCGCCGCACTACCTGCGCCTCGAGGACGCCCCTCCGGCGAGCTACGACGCGGCGATCATCGCGCTCCCGCACGATCTCGCGCCTGCGGTCGCGCTCACCGTCGCTGCCGCGAATAGGCCCTTCCTCATCGAGAAGCCGTTCGGCCGCACGGCGGACGAGGCTCGCGCGATCGCGGGCCCCGCGCGAGCCGAGAGCTTCGTCGGATATAACTATCGATTCCTGCCCAACGTTCGCGAGGCGCTTCGCCGCGCGGCGTCCGGGGAGCTCGGCCGCCTCCGCAGCGCGGATCTCTTCATCGGCCATGGCGGGCATCCGCGATCGGCGGAGGGGTGGAAGCTCGACCCCGTGCGCGCGGGCGGAGGCGCCCTCATCGATCCGGGAGTCCACTTGCTCGATCTGCTCCGCTGCCTCGAGCCGGCGCTCGAGGTCCGCCATGCCGAGGCGACCAGCGGGTTTTGGGGCACCGGGGTCGAGGAGGACTTGGCGGTCATCCTCGGGCATGGCTCGCTCATCGCCACGGTGCGCGTCTCGCTCGTGCGCTGGGTGAACGGCTTCCGGGTCGAGCTGGTCGGTGAGGACGGCTACGCGCTCGCGGAGGGGCGCGGCGGAAATTACGGACCGCTGCGACTCCGTCTCGGCAGGCGCTGGGCGTGGAATGACGGCCGGGGCCGCTCGCAGCGCGAGACGGAGCAGGTGAAGGACTTCGGCGAGCACGACCCGAGCCTCACGCGCGAGCTCGAGGCCGTGCTCGCGCGATGGACGGGGCGTCCGCCGCCCGACGCCGGTGTCCCGCCGGCCACGCTCGCGGACGGCCTCGCCACGGCCGAGCTCTGCGACGCGATGTACGCGGCGCTCCATGGTAACGTCCGGCGATGACGAGCGGTCGCGGGGTCATCCTAGATCGCGACATGACGCTCATCGACATGGTCCGCGACGAGGAGACGGGCGCGATCTCGGTGGCGTTCCACCCGTCTCAGCTCGTGCTCTTGCCCGGTGTCGTCGAGGGGCTCACGCTCCTGCAGGACGCCGGCTACGCGCTCGCGGTCGCCACCAACCAGCCGGGCCCCGCGAAGGGTCAGTTCTCCGTGGCTGCCGTGACGCGCACCAACCAGGCCCTCGCGGGCAGGCTCGCCGAGCGGGGGCTCGAGCTCGCCGCCTTCGAGGTGTGCCTGCATCACCCGGAAGGTGGCCCCGGCGGCGATCCGGCGCTGACCGGCCCGTGCGAGTGCCGCAAGCCGAAGCCCGGGATGCTGCTCTCCGCCATGCGGCGAGCGAGCCTCGTGCCCGAGCGGACGTGGATGATCGGCGACGCGCCGACCGACGTCGAGGCGGCTCGTGCCGCGGGCGTCCGCTCGGCGCTGGTGTTCCCGCCCGGGCGCTGCGAGCTCTGCCCGCTCCGCGGAGGACCGCCGGTTCGCCCCGAGCTCGCGGCGCCGCGCCTCGACGAGCTCGCCCGCCAGATCCTACAGGCTGATTTCAGCTAGACTCCCGCCCAAGGAACCCAAGAGAGTGCTCTTCCTCGACAGCTCGAACCCGCAGGAAATTAGCGAGATCTTCGCCTGGGGGGTGCTCTCCGGCGTGACCACCAACCCGCTCATCATCGCGCGTGAGGCCGGGGACGTGGACCTCGAGGCGCGCATCCGCGAGGTGCTCGCGGTCTCCACGGGCCACGTCTCGGTCGAGCTCACCACCGAGACGTACGAGCAGATGCTCGCCGAGGCGCTCGCCTATCACGCCTGGGGTCCCGGCCGCATCTGCGTGAAGATCCCGATCAGCGAGACGGGCCTCGCGGTGCTCCACGCGCTCGTCGGGCGCGGCGTACCGACCAACGTCACCTGCATGATGAGCTTCAACCAGGCCTATCTCGCCGCGCTCGCCGGCGCGACCTACGTGAGTGTCTTCAGCGGACGTGTCCGCGACATGGGCTACGATGTACGCCCCATCATCCGCGAGCTCCGCGCGGTGCTCGACCGCGAGCGGCTCTCCTCCAAGATCATCGTCGGCTCGGTGCGGCACCCGATGGACGTGAACGACGCCGTGATTGATGGCGCGCACGTGGTGACGGTGCCGCCGCCCATCCTGCGTAAGATGCTCTTCAACCCGCGCACCGAGAGCACCATCCGGGAGTTCAACGACGCGTGGAAGAGTCGCGGGAAAAAGTAACTCGCAAGAACTTCCTCCGCGGCGGCGTGCTCGCGCTCGCCACGGCCGTCGTCCTCGGCGGGCTGGTTCACGTCTTCGGGGGAGCCGGCGCGCTGTGGGAAGTGGTGCGCGAGGCAGATCCGGGCTGGGTGCTGGTCTCGCTCGCCGCGGCGACCGCGTGCGTGCTCCTCGGCGCGCTGCGCTGGCAACTCGTGCTGCGCGCGATTGGCTATCGGCTTCCGTACGGGCGCTCGCTCTCGGTGCTGCTCGCGGTCTGGCCGCTCGGGCTGGTGACGCCCTCGCGCGCCAACGAGCTGCTCCGCGCGTTCACGGTTCGAGAGCTGGTCCCGCTGCCGGCCGGAGCGGGCAGCGTCCTCGCAGAGAAGGCGGTCGATCTCCTGGTCCTGCTCGGTCTTGCCGCGATGGGCGCAGCGTTCGCGGGGCAAGGGCTCCTCGCCGCGCTGCTCGCCGCCGCCGCGGTCGCGGAGCTTGCGCTCCTTGCGCTGCTCATGCGTGCCCGCCGCTGGCTGCTCTCGCTCGCGATCTTGCGGAGCCGCGCCGCGTCGCTCGAGCTCCTGTTCGACGCCTTCGAGGCGCTCCGCCATGCGCCGTATCGGCTCGCGGGGGTCGGGGTGGTCTCGCTCGTCATCCGGGTGCTCACGGTGGTCATCACGCACGCGCTCCTGCTCGCGGTCGGCGCGCGGGTGCCGCTGCTGCTCACCTTGACCCTGTGGCCGACCGCGACCTTCGCCGGGCTCGTGCCGGTGACCATGGCCGGCATGGGGACCCGCGACGCGGCCTTTCTCTACTTGGTGAACCACGCCGGCGCGAGCGTGGACCACGCGAGCGTGTTGGCCGCGACCATGGCCTACTCGGCCGTGGCCATCTGGTCGTTCGCGATCCTCGGCTTGCCCTTCATGTTCCGCGAAGCGGCGCGCCGCCGCGCCGCGGTGGCGGCCTCGGGGGCGGCGTCCGCGAGCCCCCCAAGCCCGTAGATTCGTTCGGTATTGCCGGCGGCGCCGGCAAGGGGCGGCGCGCCGGCTCGCGGGTCGCATCGGCCATGCTAGACAGGCCTCGAGATGCTTGGAAGCGCAGCCGTAATCGACTGGCTCGTGTTCGTGGGTGCGGTGCTCGGGACCATGCTCGTCGAGCGACTCCTGGCCGGAAAGGCCGCCGTAAAGGTGTCCTTTCGCGAGGCGAGCGTCCGCAGCGCGCTCGCCATCGCCGCGGGGCTCCTCTTCGCCGGCTACGTGTACGCCAGCATGGGCCGCGACCCGGCGGTGTCCTATCTCGTCGCGTACCTCGTCGAGAAGTCACTCTCGGTCGACAACCTCTTCGTCTTCCTGGTCATCTTTACCTATTTCGACGTCCGTGAGCGGCAACAGCAGCGCATCTTGTTCTGGGGGATCGCGGGTGCGGTCTTCATGCGAGCGCTCTTCATCGTCGCAGGGAGCGCACTCCTCCACCGCTTCCACTTCACCATCTACGTGTTTGGCGGGTTCTTGGTCCTCACCGGGCTGAAATTGGCCTTCAAGAAGGACGACGACACGGTCGACCCCGAGTCGAGCCTCGCGCTGCGCCTGGCGCGAAAGTACCTGCGCACCACGAGCGAACGCGACGGAGACAAGTTCTTCATCGTCAAGGACGGGATCCGTTACGCGACGCCGCTCTTCCTCGTCCTCATCGTCATCGAGTTCACCGACGTGCTCTTCGCGGTGGACTCGGTGCCGGCCGCCCTCGCCGTGTCCGACGACGTCTATATCGTCTACACCTCGAACATCTTCGCGATCCTCGGCCTGCGCGCGCTCTACTTCATGCTCGCCGGCATGATGCAGCGGTTTCACTATCTGGATCTCGGGCTCGCGGCGATCCTGGTCTTCATCGGCGCGAAGATGCTCCTCTCGGGGGTGTACAAGATCCCGAACCTCGTGAGCTTGGGCGTCATCGCCGGGGTGCTCACCGTGGCGATGGTGGCCTCCGCGCTCCGACCGGAGCGGGCCAGCGCTCCACCGGAGACGTGAGCGCCGCCGGCCGCGCCGGGCCGGCATCCGAAACCCTCGAGCCCTTCAGCGTCGCGGCGCGCCGAGCAGCATCGTCCAGGGGAGCGGGTGGCGCACCTCGGTGACCATGAGCCGCTCACGAGCGAGCGACGAGAGCGCGCGCGCGCTGAAGTGCTGCACGTGACCAGGTGTGTTGCCGAGCTCGGCGAGGTACTTCCCGCGTGCGACGTTGAGCGCGCGCCAGAGCGGCTCGCGCGGGGTGCTGACGAGCACGGCGCGGTCCGCCACCCGCGCGAGCTCGGCGAGCCCGCGGCGCGGCTCCTCGAGGTGCTCGAGGACCTCGCAGCAGACCACGAGCTCGAAGCTCCGCGCAGGGAAGGGGAGCTCGTAGATGCTCGCCACTTGAAGCTCGATGAGCGGATCGAGCTCGGCGGCGATTTTCCCGAGCTCGAGATCGGTGGCGACGAAGCGCTCGGGTCGCGGCCCGCTCGCGAGCAAGTGGTTCGCCAGACGGCCCTCGCCGGCGCCGACCTCGAGCACGCTTCGCGCGCCAACCTTCCGGTAGAGCCGGGCCGCGCTCTTGAGAAAGCCGCGCATCATGAGCCGCGCGAGCGGGTTTCGCGTCCCGTACTTGTCGTAGACGTTGCCGACGATCACGTGCTCGCTCATGGCTCGGCGCGCCTCCACGTGGCCGCGCCCGTGCTCCGGATCCCATCGACCGGCGCGCCGCGGGCTCGCGCCTCGACGCCTCGGTCGGCGTCGAGGCGCCTGACGTGCACGAGCACCTCCTCGACCAACCTGCGGTTGGCCGCGATGAGCTCGCCGACCAGCGCCACCACCCCCACCATGAACGCGAGCGTGACCGCGCCGACCCCGAGCACCAGCGACTGCGTGTGGCCGCTGTAGCTCGGATCGACCAGGTAGAAATAGAGAAAGCGCCCGACACCGAAGAGCCCCACCACGAGCAGCGCGAGCGCGAGGTACGCGAAGCTCTGAAACGGCCGGTACATGCCGTAGGAGCGAAAGATCACCGGGCCGTTGCGGCGGAGATATTGGGGGATCGAGGAGAAGAGCCGTGACTCGCGCGTCTTCTCGTTGGTGCGGACGCGCACGTTGGCGGTCGCGATGCCCGTGCGCCCGGCCTGAATGATGGTCTCGAGCGTATAGGTGAAGCGATTGTGTACGAACACGCTGAGCGCCGCCTTGCGGCTGTAGGCGCGAAAGCCGCTGGTGGAGTCGGCCACCCGCGTCGCGCTCACCGCGCGCACCAGTCGCGAACCCCAGGCCTGGAGCAGGCGCTTGGGCGGGGAGAAATGCGCGAGGTTGGCGGGATCGCGGTCGCCGACCACCACGTCGGCCTCGCCCGACAGGATGGGCTCGAGGAGCCGCGCGATGTCATCGCCGGCGTACTGGTGATCGGCGTCGGTGTTGACGATGAGATCCGCGCCGAGGCGCAGGCTGGCGTCCATCCCGGCCGTGAACGCCGCGCTCAGCCCGCGATTGACCGGGAAGCGGACCACATGGTGCACGCCGAGCTCCGCGGCGTAGTCGCTGGTGCCGTCGGTGCTGCCGTCATCGACTACGAGCACCTCGATCTCGTCGACGCCCGGGATCCGGCGTGGCAAGTCGGCGAAGGTCTCGCCGAGGTGCTCGCGCTCGTTGAGGCACGGGATCTGGATGATGAGCTTCACGGGGCGATCCGGCGCGCATCCTATCAAGGATCAGCGCACCGTCAGGAGCAGGATCCGCGAGGCCCCGCCCGACGGACGCGGGGCGCCGGCGCCGCGCCAGGCGCCGTACCAGGACTCGGTGCCGGGGCGCGGGCGCACCTCCATCTCAGCGGCGTAGATGAAGCCGGGCTTCCAGAGCGCGGGGCCGAGCTCGAAGCGTGCGCCCACCACGCGCGCCTTCGGGTCTGGAGGGACCAGTGACCAGGGCATGGGCTTCTCGACGTAGGAGAGGACGCCGAAGGTCGCGCTCGCCGGCGGCGTCTCCGACGCCTTGAACAAGATGGCGAGGCAGCGCGCGGTCGGGTCGAAAGACACGCCGAGCAGACGCGTGCCGTCGGTGAAGTCCGCGGCGGGGCGCACGTCGAGCCGCTGCTCGAGCTCGCGCTCGAGCGCCTCGGCGCGCGCGGTGTCCTCGCGGGCCAGGGCGGCGTTGTGCAAGATCCGGAGCTCCTCGAGCGTGCGCGCGGGCGGGCCGACCGGCGGCTCGCCTGGCTGGTCGAAGTGATAGCGGAGCTCCCAGGTGCGGAGCGCGCTCGGCGTGACGCGATAGATGGGATCGTTGCCGTGACGCAGGTACCACTGCCACAGACTAGGCTTCTCGGTCTCGAGCGCGAGCGCGTCGAGGGGCGCGGCCGCATCGTCGTAAGCCACGAACCAGATGGGCCCTACCGCCTGGACGTGGAACCGCTCGACCATCGCCCGCTGGTCCTTCGCGCCGAGCATCCGCGCGTCGGTGACGTAGTAGCGGCTCGGCGCCGGCCCGGGCCCCGAAGGGACGCGCGCGACCATGCGGAGCGGTCGACCGAGCGTCCACTCCTGCGACCAGTCGTAGTGCATGTTGCTATCGAGATCGACGCGGCTCTGCCCCTCGAGCCGGTCGTGGATCCAGGCGAGCGACGCGTGCTTGTCGAGATCCTGGTAGACGACGCGGCCGCCCTCATCGAAGCGATTTCCGGTGTCACGACCATACGCGTAGATGGTGACCGCGTCCCGCACCATCGAGAACGGGATGAGGCTGAGCGCGCCGAGGAGCGTGAAGGGCAGCCAGACGCCAGGCTCGCGCCTGCCCAGCCGCGCGACGAGCCATCGCGCGGTCTCCTCCAAGCTCACCGCGAGGACCGCGAGGCCGAGCGCGAACATCGGCGCGAAGGGCAGGGGCCAGTAGATGTGGATGTCCGCGCCCTGCTTGAAGTAGACGTACTCGAAGGTCGCCGCGGCGAGCATGCCGAAGGGCAAGAGCTCGAGCACGCGGCGACGAAGCAGGACGCGCAGGCCGAGCAGCACCACTCCGAGCTTGCCGACCAGGATCGCGGGCGGCGTGAACATCAGCTCGATCCAGTACGAGCGCGACTCGAGCACCGCCGCGAGCGGCGACGCGTTGCCCGACGAGCGGTGCTCGCTCTGAGCGAACAAGTCGGGGAGCGCGCCGTAGAGGTGAAAGAGCGCGAGGTATCCCACCACCGTGCCGACCGCGATGCTGGTCCCGAGCATCCACCACTGGCCGAAGCGGCGCGCGTCGACCCCGCCGAACCATCGCACCGGCGCGAGGAGCCCGGTCACCATCAGGACGCCGAGCAGGAAGCCGGCGAACACCAGCGACTCCCAGTCGGTGTTCACCGTGAACGCGAGCCCGACCAAGCTCACCATCATGAAGCGACGCCGCCAGGTCTGCGCGAAGCGCACGTAACCCCAGGTGGTGAGCATCATGCCGAACACCAGCGGCACCTCGAAGCCGTTGAAGTTCGCGAAGCTGAGCGTGATGGGCAGGACCACGTACGCGCAGGCGGCGAGCGCGCCCGCGACTGGCCCCCAGAGCGCGCGGCCGAGCCCGTACGAGAGCAGCGCGGTCCCGACGCTCTCGAGCACGGGCGCGAGCCGGCAGACGAAATCGTGGCGCCCGAAGAGCTCGTAGATGAGCTTGGTGAGCCAAAAGATCCCCCAGGGGTGGTGCGCGTAATAGAGGGACGGATCGGGCGCGGTGAGCGTGTACGAGCGCACCGGAGCCCAGAGGCTCCACTGCTGCATGTTCTCGGCCATGATCCCGCGCGCCGCGGTGGCCGCGACGTGGCCGGCTCCGAACGGCCCCGCGATTTGCCAGGAGACGGCCACCGCGAACCACACCACCGCGGCCCCCGCGATCACGCGCGCGACGCGCTCGACCCGTCGATCCGCGGGGGGCAGGCCTTCCACTCGGGCCCCCTCTATAGCGCGCCGCGCAGCGCGGCGAGCCGGAGCTTCCACACCATGCTGACCGCCTCGGCGAACACGCGGCGGCTCATCTTGCTCTTGCCCGCGCGCCGGTCGAAAAAGACGATGGGCACCTCGCGCACGCGGAGCCCGCGACGGAGCGCGCGGTAGGTCGTCTCGATTTGGAACGAGTAGCCGTTCGAGCGCACCTGCTCGAGCTCGATGAGCTCGAGCGCGCGCCGAGTAAACCCCTTGTAACCGGTGGTCAGATCACGGACGCCCACCCCCAGGATCACTCGCGAGTAGATCGAGCCTCCCTTGCTCAAGACGGTGCGGCCGAGGCCCCAGCCCTCCACGCCGCCGCCCGGGATATTGCGCGAGCCGACCACCACGTCCGCGCCGCGGTCGAACGCCGCGAAGAAGGCCGGCAGGTAGATGGGATCGTGCGAGAGATCCGCGTCCATCTCGAAGAAGAAGCGGTAGCCCTCGTCGAGTCCCTTGCGGAAACCTTCGACGTAAGCCGTGCCGAGCCCGCGCTTGCCCGGGCGATGCATCACGCGGACGCGCGGGTCCGCCTCGGCGAGGCGGTCGGCGAGCTCGCCGGTGCCGTCCGGTGAGGCGTCGTCTACCACGAGGACGTGCGCGCCCGGCGCGACCCGGAGCACCGAGGCGAGGAACCTCTCGAGGTTGTCGCGCTCGTTGTAGGTCGGCGTGACGATCAACGTCCCCTCGCCGAGTCGCGAGCCGGCGCTCTCGGTGTGCTCCTTCATGCTCGGAGCGGCACCTATAGCGCCGATCCCTCGCGGTGAACAGCGAGGCGCGCGCCCCGGGTTCGACGCCGCGCTGCCGACTCTGATAGCCTCCGCGCGGCATGGTCGACCAGGCTGACGCGCGCGGTCTCCCCGCGGCCGACCCCCGGGTCGAGCGCGCCGCGCGCGTCGTCACCGCGCTCGCCACCGCTTGGGTCGCGAGCGTGGCGCTGCGTGGGATCGCGGGGCCGCTCGGCGTCGGGCTCGCCGGCCTGCCCGCCAGCCTCGGCGTGGCTGCCGACAACGCCTGGCATCATCACCTCCTCGCCCCGGTCACCCACTACACGGTGAGCTCGCCCGCCGTGTCGGAGTACGCCTGGCAGCGGCCGCTCGGCCCGTTCTTCCTCTCTGCGCTGGTCGTGAAGCTCGGCGGCACGAGCGCGCTCGCGCTCCGGCTCCCCGCCGCGCTCGGCTGCCTCGCGATCCCGCCGCTGCTCCACGCGGTGTCTCGCGCGCTCTTTGGCCCCGTCTCCGCCGCCCTCGCCGCGCTCACCTTCGCGGCCTTGCCGGTGATCGCGGCCTACGCAACTTGCGACGCCGCCGCGACCCTCGCCGTGGCCGGCGTGCTCACCTCGGCGTGGGGCTATCTCAGGATGCAGCAGACCTGGCGGAGACGCTGGCTCGCGGTGACGCTCGCCGGGCTCGCCGTAGCGGTGACCTCCGACTGGTGCGCGTACGCGTTCATGGCCGTCATGCTCGGCTGGTCCTTGGTACGGAGCAGCACGCCGCTCCGTCGCTACTTCCCACCCGTCGATGCGCGGCGCTTCGCCGAGTGGTGGGCGCTCGCCGGTGGTCTCACCATCCTCGCCTTCCTCGCTCACGCCGCGCTGCTCCACAAGGCGGGAGCGCTCCCCGGCTTCCTTACGGGCGCGCTCGAGCGGATGCGCGCGAGCGCCATACCGAGCGCGGCGGAGCTCCTGCGCCGCGACTACTGGCAGGCTGTCTCGCTCACGCCGCTCGCGATCTGGATCGGCTGGCTCGCGCTCCCGCTCACCCTCGGGAGGGTCTTGTTGGCTCGTCGCGAGCCCGAGCTCATCGTGCTCGCGGTGCTCGCCATGGCCGTCGCGGATCATCGCTGGGTGTCGCCGTCGGACGGCGTGCGCGTCTTCTGGCCCTTCTACTTCGCGCCCGCCTTCGCGCTGGGGCTCGGTGTGCTCGCCGCGACCGCGCTCGACGCGGCGCGCTGGCTCATGCGCCGGCTCGGCCGTCGCCCATCGTCGCTCACGGTCCCGTCCGCCATCTTCGGCGTGCTGCTCGCCGCGCCGCTCCTCATCGCCGTCGAGCGCCGCGCGGCGGCGGGCGCGGCGCGGCATCTGGCGCTCCGCGCCGGCTCTGACGGGCTCCTGCTCGATCGCGCGCCCGAGCGCACAGCCGCGCTCCTTTGGCTTCGTGGTCGCACCGCCGGCCCGACCACCGTCGCGCTCGGCGCTGGCCTCGGGCGCGAGCTCTCGGACGCGTGGAACGTGGGGCAGCCCATCGTCGGCAAGAAGGGCCGGAGCTCGGCCGGCTTCACCTTGCTCGACTCACGCGCCGCGAAGTCGGCACGGCTCACCGAGCTCGCGCGCTCGGCGGCGGTGGACGTGGCCGGGCCGTTCTGGCTCGTCGACCACGGCGCCCCGCGCGCGCTCCTCGAGGGATACGTCTTCGAGCGGCGGGCGCCCGGCCTCCTCGAGGGCTACTTTCGGCTGCCGGACGAGCCGGCGCTCGAGATCCGAAGAGACGCCTGGCTCACCTGGGAGCTCCGCGCGCACTTCGCGCAGACGCCGAACCCGCCGCCCGACGGCCACGCGCGCACTCGCGAGCAGCGGCGCGTCGCGTTCAACATCGCGGTGGAGTCCGGCGAGACGGGTATCGCGGACCAGCTGGAGAGCGAGCTGCTCGCCGAGCTCGACCGCTCCACCGCGATCGCTTATGACGACGGCGTCACGTTGCTCGGACAGGTGCTCGACGCGGGGCCCGCACCGCGGCTCACCTTGTACTTCAAGGCTCCCGGACCCATGCCCGGTGAGCTCGAGTTTCGCCTCCGCGAGGTGATGGAGCGCGCGCCCGTGCTGAGCGGGCTCCCGGCCGACGCGAGAGAGCGACGCGTCGCTGGCGGGTTCCCGCTCGCGCCCGAGCTGTGGCGGCGCGGCTTCATCTACACGCTCTCCGCAGAGCTGCGCCGACGCGGCGGTCGCGTGCGCTTCTACGGCTACTGGCACAGCAGGAAATCCGAGCCGCTGCCCGTGCCGGTCGAGGGACCGCCAGAGCGGGTGTTGCTCACGCTCGAGTGACGAGCGAAGCGTCTCTTACTCGTCGAGGCGCTGATAGAGAGTGAAGTCCTCGAGCTCGCTCATACGCCGGTAGTGGTCGCGTACCAGCGCGTCGAGCGCCGGGAACCCTGCGAGCGCGCCTGCAGAGTCGACGTTGTCGCCGGTCACGAACGGGAAGACGTCATTTCGCTGCACCACGATCATCGCCGGTGGATTTCGGCGCAGATCTTCCATGAGGCTCGCTCGCGCGCTCTCGCGCTGCCAGCTCACCCGCTGCGGAACGTCGTAGATGAAGCGCGAGGCGGGCTCGCGGTTCGAGAGCCAATAGATGCCCGGCTCGAAGCCCCATACGAAGATCTTGGCGCTCGGCGAGGTGTGCGCCTCGAGCTCCAGCGCCACGCGCCGATCAGCGTCGAGGTCATAGTCCGCGACGTAGTAGAGGTCGCGATCGAGGAGCACGCGCGAGCCCGACCCATGCTCGGCGAGGAGCGACGCGAGGCGGACTCGGCTCCGCTCCCAGAAGGAGCCGTGCGGGAGATCGTTCACCGCTTGGCGCATCGAGACCGCGACGACCACGAACGAAGCGAACGCGACCACGCCGCCGGCGCCGCCCGGCAGGCAGCGCCGCCAGAGCTTGTAGAGCCCGAGCCCGGCGATGAAGGCGACGAGCGGGAGCGTCGCCGAGAAGTGATACTGGAAGAACTTCCCCTGCATCGCGATCCCGGTCAGGTGGATGCTCACCACCCCGAGGATGAGCCCGAGCCCCTCGCGCTCGCGGGTGTGGATGGCTCGCATGGCGATGGCTGCGACCACGCCGAAGAGCGCGAGCGCCGAGTAGTGAGTGAAGGCGAGCGTGAGCGCGTGATAGAACATCCCGCCCGCGCTCGAGCCCGCCCACCCGAGCTTCGTGTAGCCGGGGGTGAAGTCGGCGAACGTCCAGCGGAGCGCCTCCCACGCGCCGGCGGCGCGGAACCACATCGCGGTGGCGAGGAGCGGCGCGAGGCTCGCGAGCCCGACCACGACGACGGGCCAGGCCGCGGCGCGCGCGCTCCCGGTCCGCACCCACTCACGTCGCGCGAGGTATACCGCGCACACGAGCGCGCCGCCGCCGAGCGGCGGCTTCAAGAGGAACGCCGCACCGAAGAGCGCACCGGCGCCAGCCCACGCGAGCGCGCGTCGCCCGGGTGCGTACTCGCTCACCGTGAGCACCAGCGCGTAGATGGTGAGAAAACCGCCGAACGCCTCGGGCTGCCCCGTGTGCCAGAACTCGAGCTGCGCGTGGGTGAGCGCCGCGACCGCGCCGCCCACCAGGCCGATGCGCCGCATCCCGAAGAAGACGTGCGCGAGCCGCCGGAGCCCGAACACGGCGCCCACGAGCCCCGCCACCTCGAGGAGGCGCGGCGCGAGCATGGTGCGCCCGAAGAGCTGCTCCGCGGCCGCGTAGATGAGGAAGATGCCCGGTGGCTTGAAGTCCCAGAGGTCCCGGTACGGCATCTTTCCGTGCAAGATCCCGTCGCCGACCACGGCGTAGATGCTCTGATCTCGCCCGAAGGAGAAGAGGAGGATCTGGAGCGCCGAGAGCGCGACCACCAGCCAACACGCGATGGAGAGCCAGAAATCCGGGTCCCCGATGCGCGGCCGCGCGAGCGTGTCCACCGCGCGCGCGGAGGGCGGGACGGAGGCGCTCGGCATCGCCGCCACGCTAGCTCAGCGCCGCCCTCGAGGCATCGCGACCGCGGAATCCGCGGAAATTCACCCGCTCATCCGCACGCGCGCTGCCGCGCGGAGTCCGCGCTTGACCGAGCCCCGACCCGCTAATATGTGAGGGACCTCTCGAGCGCCCCTAGCTCAGCTGGATAGAGCACCGGACTTCGAATCCGGTGGTCGCAGGTTCGAATCCTGCGGGGCGCGCTGATTTTGTTGAGTTTTCGAGGACGACCTCTCGCACGAGAGCGTCGCCGCGATAATTCTACGACAGTTCGTACTGTCACCGTGCCCGTCGAGCCCACCCCGAGCGCTGGATCCGCGCCACCAGGGACTGGGCCCCTGTAGGCCCAGTTACGCTCAATCGGCCGCGCCCCCCGCGGAGGAAGGAGGACGCCGCCCGGAGCGCGGCGTAGACACATCACGTGCGACAACTACCTCGACACTCACCGAGAGACCTGATATACGCGTGCTGAGGAGGAGGTCATGCATTGGCGTTCCGGATCCGCCTGGTCACGGCTGTCGCTCGTCCTGACAACTCTGGAGGGAGTCCTTGCAAGTGCGCCCGCGGCGGCTCAGTCGTGCCCGAATGGAGCTTGGGGCACCGACATTCCCGTGCGGATAACGACCGAGCGTTTCCCTGTCGATACCAACCAAACTACTGACTACGGGAACAACACGAACTACGGCTGGGGCCTCTACATGCAGCCCAGCGTGGCCAAGCTCCGTGCTCGCGTCGCACAGCCGTACTTCTGGACCGAGCCCAACTACGACTACATGTTCGCCCTCGGGGACAACCTCGAGTACAACCAACTGACGGGCTTTATCAATGCTGGCTACCTCCCCGGATCAGGTTGGACGCCGGCACCGACGGCCAACTACGGCGCCAAGATGTTTTACCTCGGCTGGTTCGCCGATGGAAATGTCGGTAGATATGCGCGCCGCCAGACGCTCGACTCCGTGCAGTTGCAGTGTTCCTCCGGCTTCTTCATCACGTCTTCCCAGCCGATCTCTACATCACGGCGCTACGATGGCATACTCACCGGCACAAGCAATGTTCTATACTTCAACGTAACGCAGCCGGCGAACACGAAGCTCATCATTACAGTCGACCATCTAGCGACGACACCTGGTGGGGACTTCGATCTGTACACTTCCACTTCTAACTCGTTTCCGCACTCGACCGGCACAGCGAGCGATTGGAGCATCTCCGGGGCCGCTGACGAGTCCATCACCGTGTATCCGACAGGCGCCGCGAGGACGATCTACATTGGGGTTGTGTCCCACAGTGGAGCTGGGCATTTCTCCTTGCATGCTTATCAAGTCAAACAGACGCGCTCCATCAACGTGTGTACACAGGTTTCGTGGGTAGGGCAGCCGTCGTGGAATGACTTCATCGCTCGTATGAAAGCAACTTCAGTAGCTGTGCTGAATGCCACAAACGGAAACCAGTTTATTAATCAATACAACGTCTATCTGATCCCTCAGCTATACGATGAACACGGGACGATGACCGACAATTGTTACAACTATTACAGCACCGGTTGCAAGATATGCATCCGGAACCCAGACGGGCTGAATCCGTGCGGAACGCAGACTTCATCGCTAGGCGGAGCGTCGATGCTTCCGGCATTCGAATGCGCGAGCTATTGGAAAGATCTCTGGGCTCCTGTCGTAAATGCACATGAACTCGGACATGCCTTGTTCTCCCTATTCGGCTCTGCAACTTCCGACGAATACAGCTGGAATGGTACCACCGACCCGACGTTCTGTGGTCATTCAATAATGAATGGTCCCCGCACGCACATTCTCTGCACACCCTACGATCATTGCAAGGACTACAACATGACGCCGCCAAGCGGTTCTTGTGGCACCAATACGTCCTCTTGGTCGAAGCTGATCAGTCGGGGATTCGCGACGTCAAGCACCCAGCCGGGCGCTACGGCCGACGCGACATGGTCGCAGGGGAATGCATCGTTGTTGTCAAAGGTCGACGTGTTTACCCACTGAGACGGCGTTTCATGGCAAGGGAGTCCAGCAATGCAAAAGATTATCAGTGTGTGGCTTGCGTCGGCTGTCCTCGTTGCGCTTGCCGGGTGCTCGAGGTCTGACGAATTCAGCCGGTCGGGCCCGTCCGCGTCAGGTGGCCCCCAAAGCCCCTCGAGCGCGGCGGATAGTGCTGCTGCGCTTGACCCTGCGAACTTCGAGGACGGCGCCACGTCAGTAGCCGTTGATGGCAAACTTGTGTTCCATACTTCGAGGCTATACGGGGCAAATCTTCGCGCTCACCTGGATGATCTTGGTCGTGCAGTTCATCTAACTGGTGTCTCCCAGCGCATGTCGGTGCCGTTGAGCGTCGAGATTCTAGATCCGAAGGATCCGGGAAGCCCGCTTCTTGACGTGGTGGTCCGGCTATCGGCCCCGCTGCTGGCGGACCAGTGGTATGAGATCAGTGTCGACTCCACGGCGCTGGCCTTCGTGGATGGTGCGAACGATGGCACATGGTCCGCGCAGTTCTTCACCGGTAGCGCGCCGCGGATCCTGCGCGCATCCTTGTCGGCGAAGGAGAACATGCTTCATCTCTTTTTCAGCGAATCCGTTGATGTCGCGACCGTGCCGCAAAGCGTGTTGAGAGTGAATGGCGCCTCGGTTTCCCAGTGTGTCGTCGTAGGCGGCAATTGTGTAGGGAGTGACTCCGTGGTGGCCAATGTCGCGGATGTCGAACTCTCCCAGCCGGTTGACGTGAAGGCGGTGAAGGCCGGTTCGGCCATAGTCGAGTTCTTTCTTGGGAAGGCCTTGATGGGCACATCTCGGACCGTTGCGGCGTCGAGCACGGCAGGTGGTGCCGTCTTGACCACAAAGGCAGACGGATACTATCAGCAAGCTGAGAGTGCTGCGTGGTCCGCCTGCGATGAAGGGCTCTGCTGGAATGCCGCCATATCGAACTAGAGCGCAGGTGATGGCGATAGCGCTCGCCATCGCGAGCGTGTTCTCGTGTAGCAGCGGCGGTGACTCCGCGCAGCACGGGACGCCGTGCTCGGCCTGCACGCCGGGGCAGTTATTTTGCGCTGACCAGTCAGGAACTGAAACCCCCGTCATCATCGTTGGAAGCTCCGCTGGTGACTCTTGTAGTATTACTGTGAACGGCTCTCCTGGTACGATCACTTGTGCACCCCTGGAACTTTGCTACCACGGCGTTTGCTATCCAATCGAATGGGACGCTGGCATCAAGTGGAACGGGGCATATTGCCGGTAGAGGCCGTTACCGCGTCACGTAGCTGACCGCGCGCGGGCGACTATTCGACCCGACGGGCGAGGGGCATCGCGGTTTGGCGCGCAGGACGAGCCGGAAGGGGAGGTCGTATGGGTCGTGCCCGGTGGTCGCGGTCGGGCACGGCGTCGTCGAGCGCCAGGTTCGCGAGCCAGGCGCTCCTTGGCAGGCTCCGGCATAGGTCGTGATCGCGCTGCGGCGCTACCGCTGCCGGGCGGTGCGCGTGGTTGGGCCGCGCGGGCTCTTGCGGCGGCGGTGGTACGGGGTGGGCCCGAGGGCGCTGGCCCGGGCGCTGTACGCGCCGGCAGCGATCGCCCGCTGCGCGTCGGCGTGCGGGGCCTGGCTGCGACGCGGCGCGAGCTCGACCGCGAGGTCCAGCTCGACCGCCTTCGCGATGACCCGTTCGAATCCGGTGGTCGCAGGTTCGAATCCTGCGAGGCGCGCAAGCCCGCGGTGAGCGACCCTCCCCGTCGCTCCCGCGCTCCACGGCACGGGGCGCTCGCGCGCCGGTCTCCCAGCTTCTTCTCTCGCCGTAACCTTGCACTCTCGCGGCTCTCGTGGCGCGCCGAACATCCGCGCCGCGAGGGCCGCGCTCATCTCCGAGCGGCGTGCGCTTCTGCGCGTCCCGCCTGGCTCCATGCTACACCGTCCTCATCCGACCTCCGGAGGATCGTCGATGAGCATCGCGCGGCGTGGTTCAACTCTCTTCATCATCGGTGGCGTGTCGCTGGGCGCGGCGCTCGCGTGCTCGGGAACGGGCACCGGTTCGTCGATCGGGACCGGCGGAGGCACGGCTACGGGCGGAGGCCCAGGCACCGGGGGTTTTGCTGGGACGCCCGGCTCCAGCGGAACGCCCGGCGTGGGTGGCAGCACGGGCACGGGCGGGGGCGGCTTCGACTTCGACGCTGGCGGCAACACCGGTGGGACGGGTGGCGGCACCGCCGTCGAGATCAACCCGAAGACTTGCGCGGAGGCGGAGCAGGCGAAGTCCTACGTCGGTTGCGACTTCTGGCCGACGGTGGTCGCGAACAACGTCTGGAGCATCTTCGACTACGCGGTCATCGTGGCGAACGCGGGTGACGCCGACGCCGAGGTGACCATCGAGCGCGCCGGGCAGACGTTCACCGGCACGGTCCCCTCGAACGGTCTCAAGAAGTTCTACTTGCCGTGGGTCTCCGAGCTGAAGGGCCCTGACAGCAACGAGTGCGGCGTCGCGACGCCACTCTCGGCTACCGTGAACGCGGCGGGTGGCGCGTATCACCTCACGAGCACGCTACCGGTCACCGTGTATCAGTTCAACGCGCTCGAGTACCAGCCCTCCGGCGGCGAGGCCGGGAAGGATTGGAGCTCATGCCCCGGCAACCTGCGCTGCGCGGACAACGGCAATACACCCATCGGTTGCTTCTCGTACTCGAACGACGCCTCGCTGCTCCTGCCGACGCAGGTGCTGACCGGCAACTACCGCATCACGGGTCAGAAGGGCTGGCCCGCCGTGAGTATGGGCTCCTACTTCGCCATCACCGCGACGGAGGACGCGACTAGCGTCACCGTGAGCGTCTCGGCGACCGGTCAGATCGTCGCGGGCGGCGGCATCCCGGCCACGCCGAAGAACGGGACCGCGAAGTTCACCATGAACCAGGGTGACGTCGTCCAGGTGCTCGGCAGCGCGGATGGCGATCTCAGCGGTTCGCTCGTGCAAGCCGACAAGCCGATCCAGGTCATCCACGGCGTGCCCTGCACCCAGCAGCCCATCGGGACGCAGGCGTGCGATCACATCGAGGAGTCGGTGTTTCCCGCCGAGACGCTCGGGCAGCACTATTTCGTGGTGCCGCCGACCGGCCCCGCAGGGAACGCGCCGGGTCACATCGTTCGCATCTACGGCAACGTGAACGGCACCAAGCTCACCTACCCGGGTTTCAAGCCGCCCAAGGCGCCCGACATGATCAACGCCGGGCAGGTCGTCGACATGGGCCGCGTCAACAACCCCTTCGAGATCGTGGGCGATCACGAGTTCGCGGTCGGCTCGTTCATGCTCGGCGGCGCGATCCTGAGCCCGCTGCAAGGCCTCGGCGATCCCGCGGCGAGCTCCTCGACCGCGGTCGAGCAGTATCGCTCGAAGTATGTGTTCCTCGCCCCCGACGACTACCCGACGAGCTACGTCGACGTCGTGATGCCGGCCGGCGCGAACGTGCTCGTCGACGGCATGGCGGTGCCCGCCGCCACCGCCATCAGCTCGAACTTCGGCATCTCCCGCGTGAAGCTCGGCCCCGGCGCTCAGGGCGCGCACCTGCTCATCTCCGACAAGCCGGTCGGCATCCAGGTGATGGGCTACGGCAAGTACACGAGCTACCAGTACCCGGGCGGCTCGAACCTCCAGGCGATCGCGCCGCCTCCGCCGCCGCCGAAGTGACGCGCTCGCCCCGCGAGCTACCGCGCCGCTCCGACACCCCAGCCAGCCCCTCCCCACCTGGGGGGGGGTTGGCCCGGCGCGGAACCGCGCGGCCCGCGCGCCGGGCGTCGCGCCGGAAGAGCGCTCTTGACGTGGTGACTCACCGTGGTAATTGCGGCGCTCCGAACGTCGCTCGCGGAGCGAGCGGCCGACGGGCCATTAGCTCAATTGGTAGAGCAGCGGACTCTTAATCCGTTGGCTGAAGGTTCAAGTCCTTCATGGCCCACCGAACGTCCCCGGCGCCTCGCGAGGCGCTCGGGGCACGAGGCGCGGGGCGCGCGGGCGGGAGCGGCAGGCGTGACCGCGAGGGTTCTAGCCGTGCGCACGCCGCTGGCGCGGCCGCCCGAGGCTGCGGTCGCGAGGGTCTCCGGCTGGAGCGGCCCATGCGCCGCGGCGGCTCAGGGCCTCTTGAACCCGAGCATCCACGAGAAGACGTCGTGCCCGGCCGAGCCGTCGTAGGTCCGGCTCCACGAGTCGTGTCCGACGCCGGGGTAGATCGTCTTCTTCGACTCGAGCGCCGGCGGAGCGGGACACCCCGCGAGCCCATCGAGCGGCACGTTGGTGCCTGATACGTCCACCGTCGGATCGGCGTCACCGTGAAACGCCCAGATGGCGACCTTGCCGAGATCGCAGCCTTTGCTGTTCCAGGCGCTCTTACCGTTTCCGGCGATCGAGACGAACGCGGCGATCTGGGCGTCGAGGTGATTGGCCAGGTACGACCACGAGCCGATCGCGCCGCAGCTCAGCCCGGTCAGGTACACATAGTGAGGATCGATCGCGTAGTTCTCGAGCCCCCAGGTGATGAACGCGTGGATTTCGCTAGAGCTGGGGCAACCGCCGCCAGCATGCTGAGGCCTCAGCACGACGAAGGGCCGGTCATTCGGCCATTTGTCGCGCCCGATCAGGTGGCCGAGGCCGGTGTCCCTGAGCTCGTCGAGCTCGCTCGCGCCGTTGCCGTTCTCACCGACGCCGTGCAGCGCGATGAGCAGCGGCCACTTGGCGCTCCCGGGGTAGCCGGCCGGGGTGTACTCGTAGAAGCCTTGCGGTGCGCTCGTCGAACCGAGTGGGCGCGCCACCTCGCGTGCCGACGAGGGATCGCCGTTCGGATCGATGGCGCCGCCCCAGGGAAAGCCCGGCGGAGTGACCTCACCGTCGGACGCGTCACCTCCGGTGCCACCGTCGTCCGCGTCCTCGCTCGCGTCGAGCCCGGCGTCCTCGCGAGCGGCATCGTCGCCAGCGTCGTTGCCAGCGGCGTCCTCGCGAGCGGTGTCGTCGCGAGCGTCGTCTCCGGCCTCCGTCGCCGTCGGCCCGCTGTCTCCCGCCGTGGTGCCAGCGTCCTCACTGCTACATCCGAGGGCAGCGGCGAAGGAGAGCCCGCCTGCGAGCAGAACGCTCAATAGAGCATCGCCGTGCATGCTGCCGAGCTTACAGGCTACCTCGCCGTCGTCAATTATCCGAGGAGGCAGCTTCGCCGCAGCGAGCGAGCTGCCGGGCGCCCGTTCGCGTTCATTTGCGAAGCGAGTGGCCTATCACGGAAAAATTGGCGACCATGTCTCGCGTGAGACATCTTAGGTGGTCGTATTGGCTGGCCGCGCTCATCGGGTGCTCCAGCTCGACTCCCGGGCTCGACTCATCGAGGACCGCGGACGCCGCGGCCGACGGCCCACTCCGAGACGCGGGCGGCGTCGTGGGCGACGACGCCGCGAACCTCGAGGACGCCGCCGACGCGAGCGCGAGCGACGGCGCAAGCTCCGGACGATGCGAGCCTCCAACCGAGCCTGCCGCGCGCATCGCCTCGTATCGCGCAATTCATGACGCCGTCTATGCCGACAACGTCTCGGAGCTCGACCGGATGGCATCGAGCGGTGATGGCGAGGACTATTACACGTTCCAGTACGTCCTCGATGCGACGCTGTCGATGTACGAAGCGACCGGTGACCACGGCTATCTCGCGCGAGCCCTCGCGTGGGCCCAGACGATGATGTCGAAGGCCACGCACATCGACAACGCAGGCTTCGCGAGCTGGGCAGGTCCCTCCTGCGACACGGTGGATTTCGACGGGGGTACGGCGACGGACGGCGGATGTCCGGTGCCGACGACCTCGTATCTGCTCGACGATTTTCAGGGAGCTACCGAGCTTGCGCGCCTCGCACGGCTCGTGCTGCTCGATCCGTCGAGCCCGCCGGCCGATCGAGCGATTGCCATCGAGGTACGTAGGTTCGTCGTGCGGCACATCGTAGGCAAGTGGGCCCACCGCAAGAGCATTTCGTATCTCTTGAGCGATGCGGACGATTACACGAGCCCGTTGAGCGACAAGAGCGTGCTCCTCGGGCGGATCCTCATCGAGCTCCAGCGCATCGCAGGAGCGCTTGGAGCGCTTCCCGCGGAGCCGGACTACTCTCCCTGGATCACCACGATTGCGACCAGCTTCGCGAACCGCATCGCCCCTTACGATGCGGCGAACGCGCAATCCTGTCCGGCCACCGGGAGCGGCCCGTGCAGCGACAGCGGCGGTACGGTCGTATGTGGCGCTCGGCCGGCATCTCCGCCGCCCGTGGTCTCGGGCGCGCTCACCTGGGATGTCGGCGTTGGTTGGTACAACTGCCGCTCGATGGACACCTCACACGCGAATCGTCATCCGCGCTTCGCGCTCGACGCCGCGCGAGCCGGCTTCGTCGTGCAACCGGCGCAGCTCACCGGTCTCGCGAACCTCTTGACGAAGGTGCTCTATAACGGCGATCCCGAGGATCCGAGGATCCGCAATTTCATCGATGGCTCGCAGTGCACGTTCGAATCACGCGGGCCGGACCGGACCGGCGCGATCTACCACGGCTGGATCGTGCTCGCCGAGCGCGACGACGGCGTCTTCGACCTCGGCGACGCCCTGCTCACGGCGATTCGAGCCAAGAAGTGCAATCCGACGCTGACCTACAATCGGACGAGCTTTGGGCAGATGGAGCTCGCCGCCCATCTCGCTTCGGCAGTGTATCGAAGGAGCTGTCCTCCAGGTTGACGAGCGGGCTGACTGCCGAAGCGACCAGCCCTCGTGAGTCGTAGCCCGCCCGCGCCCGCCGGCGAGGCGGCGAGCCGCGCCGCGCCGGCGCGGTTCGACCGGCTCGGACCGCGATAGCCTCCGGCGTGCGGCTCAGCGCGGTCCGGTCGCCTTGCAGGCGACGCTGCAGTTCCAGCCGCCGTCGCACTCCTCGCCGAAGGCGGCGTCGACACGCCCGTCGCCGCAGTACGCCGCGAAGCGGCAGACCGTGGTGCACACGTTCGGGCCGTAGGCGCTCTGGGGCGCGGCGTTGTTTGCCCCGTTGTCGCAGAGCTCCGGGCCATTCTTGACCCCGTCGCCGCAGTAGCCGGGGAGCGTGCAGTCGGGGTTACAGGTGCCGTAGGCGCCGGTGTTCTTGCCGTCGTCGCAGGCTTCGCCCGAGTCCTTCATCCCATTGCCGCACTTCAGCTTGCAGTGGGCGTCGCAGGTGCTCCCGGATTTCCCGTTGTTTGCGCCGTCGTCGCACTGTTCGCCCGAGTCGAGCGCGCCGTTGCCGCAGCTCGGGAGCGGGATGAAGCCCTTGCAATCGACGCTGCACGAGCCCGGCTGCCCGCTGTTCACCCCGTCGTCGCACGTCTCTCCGTGGACCCCGTCGACGGCATGGTCGCCGCAGTACGGTGCGGGCTTGCAAGCGGTCGTGCAGAGGCTGGCGCCATAGGCGCTCGAGCTGTTCGAGGCGCCCTCATCGCACGTCTCGGGCGGGCTCTGGGGAGTCCCGTCGCCGCAGTATCCGGCGAACGAGCAGTCCGCCTTGCAGGTGCCGTAGCTCCCATCGTTCTTTCCGTCGTCGCACTGCTCGCCGCCGTTCTTGATGCCGTCACCGCAGCGTGGACCGCGCCGGCACTCGGGCGTGCAGCCGCCGTAGCCGCCGGTGTTGCTCGCGGCGCCGAGGTCGCACTGCTCGCCCGGGTCGACGTTGCCGTCGCCGCACTTGTTGGTGCAGTCGCTCTTGCAGCCGCTGCCGCTCGTCCCGTTGGCGACGCCATCGTCGCACTGCTCGCTCGCGGCGGCCTGCACGACGCCGTCGCCGCAGCGCGGCCCGAGCCCGCATGAACCGCTGCAGTGGCCGTACCCGCTTCCGTTCGCGGCGCCTTCGTCGCACGACTCACCGTTCGAGATGACGGTATCCCCGCAGTACGGCGCGAACCTGCAGCCGGGGCCGCACTTCTTGCTCGTGCCGCCATAGGTGGTGGCGTTGACGCCGTCGTCGCACTGCTCGCCGCCCGCCGCTTGCACGGTGGCGTCGCCGCAGTACGGGCCGAGCTGGCACGAGGTCGTGCAGGAGCCGTATGCGCCGCTGTTCGTGTTGGCCGCGCCGTCGTCGCACTGCTCGCCGGCGGTGCGTACGCCGTCTCCGCACACCTCCGTGCACACCGAGTGCTTCTTGTCGAAGCCGCGGAGGGTGAGCCAGAAGTTCGAACCGTAGGAGCGCCGCTCGGCGTGGAAGAGCGCGACCTCGTAGAGTTGTCGGTTCACGAGGCCGAGACTCGCCGCGACCGCCGGGGTCAGCGTCACCGAGCCGGTGAGCTGCGCGTGGAGCCCGCCGAGATCGACCATCAGCCGGCCGTTGACGAAGACCCAGACGTCGTCGTCGCCCTGGAAGGTGAGTGTCGGTTGGACGCCGCTATCGTAAGTGAACCAGTAGCGGATCTCCGTCGTGAACCCGAAGTTCGAATTGTTGTCCTGAGGGCTACCAGCCGGCTGATTACCCCAGCCCATCCCGTCGATCGGGAGGAAGAGCCCCTTGTTCGCCGTGACCGGGTAGCGCGCCCCCTTCGTCTTGTAGGGCTGGTCGGTCGCGCTGTTGAAGACGTACGAGCCGTTCGCTTGGCGAGTCAGCCGCACGGAGAGGCCGTCGATGCGCCTACTGCGATTCTTGCCCGTCGTGTCCGAGTACCAGTCGCTGAAGGAGTCCGCGCTGGTGATCTGCGGGCCCGTCCCGGACTTGTTGAAGACCGGGATCCCCCAGGTGCCGGCGCTCAGGTTGTCCTTGACGAGCCCCGTCTGCCCGCTGCCCGAGTACTGCTCGAAGTCCGGGTGGCCGTTCGTCGTGTTGTAGTACTTGAAATCGCGGAGGGTCGCGGGGAGATCGAGGAAGGCCGGCGCGCCGTCCGCCTGCGCGATGCAGCTATACCCCAGCTCGACCTTGCACGCGCTCGAACAGCCGTCGCCGCTCACGGTGTTGCCGTCGTCGCACTCCTCGTCGTTCGTTCCATCGCCGTTGGCGTCGAAGTCGAAGAGGATGCCGTCGCCGCACACGGCCACGCACTTTCCGTTCGGGCAGCTAGGCTCGAGCAGGCAGCTCGGCGAGCAACCGTCGTAAGCCTTGTTGTCACCGTAGTCGCACTGCTCGGACCCCTCGCGGGTGCCGTCCCCGCAGACCGTTGGCACGCAGGTGACGCCCGGCGTCGGACACTTGAAATGCGTGGTCGTCGTACCGCCCGGCTGGGTGGTGGTCGGGTTGGTGGTGGTCACCCGCGGCTGGAGCTGACAGGTGGTCGAGCAACCGTCGTCACCCGCGGTGTTTCCGTCGTCGCACTGCTCCTCGCCGGCCAGGATGCCGTCGCCGCATCGGGTCGCGACGCAGCGGGTCCCCGCCAACGGGCACTTCCACCCGGCCTCGAGCTGGCAGGTGCTCGAGCAACCGTCGCGCGAGAGTTGGTTGCCGTCGTCGCACGTCTCGGACCCGGTGATCTTCTTGTCCCCGCACACCACCGTCGACACGCACGGCTGACCTGGATCGGGGCAGGCCCAGTTCGGCTCGCGCGTGCAGCTCGCGCTGCAACCGTCGCCGGAGGTCGTGTTGCCGTCATCACAGTCCTCGCCAATCGCGAGCGTGACGAGCTTGTCGCCGCAGTACTCGATGAGCTTGCACGTCGCGCCGGGCGTCGGGCAGTCCCAGCCGGCTTCGACCACGCACGCCTTCGAGCAGCCGTCGCCGTCGTTCGTGTTGCCGTCGTCGCACTGCTCGGCCGCCGAGCGGATCCCGTTGCCGCAGGTCTCGGCGGGAACCAGCGTGCACGCCCCGCCGGCCCCCGCACTATTCGGACACGTCCAGCCCGGCTCGACGAAGGTGCAGTCGGCGCTGCAGCCATCGCTCGCGCTCGTGTTGTGGTCGTCGCACGCCTCGCCCGGATCGACTTGTCCGTTGCCGCAGACCCAGAGGTTCACGCACGTCGCGCCCGGCGTGGGGCACTCGTAGCCCGCTTCGAGCTTGCAGAGCGCCGAGCAGCCGTCGCCCGGGAGCGAGTTCGCGTCGTCGCACTCCTCGCTCGCGTCGATCATGCCGTCGCCGCAGTAGCGGAACGGTTCGCACGCCTTGCCGGGCTCTGGGCAGGTGTAGCCCGCCTCGAGCCGGCAGCTCGCGTCGCAGCCATCGCTCGCGAGGTCGTTGCCGTCGTCGCACTGCTCGCCGCTGTTCACCTTGCCGTCGCCGCACCTCGGCGCGACCACCGGCTCGCAGGGCTGCCCGGGCGTCGCGCACGCGTAGCCCTGCTCTACCTCGCAGCCTGCCGAGCAACCGTCGCCGTCGTCGGTGTTGTCGTCGTCGCAGCCCTCCGTCCCCTCGATCTTGCCGTTGCCGCAGGTCATCTGCACTGCGAAGATGCAGGGCTGGCCGGGCTCGGGGCAGCTGTAGCCGGGCTCGATGGTACAAGTGCCGGAGCAGCCGTCACCGGGGATCGGGTTGCCGTCGTCGCACGCTTCGGTGGGCGCGAGCACGCCGTCGCCGCACACTGCCGGAGTCTCGGCGTCGGCGTCGGGCGTGTCGGCGTCTTCATTCGGCGAGGCGTCGATGCGTCCGGCGTCGAAGCCACCGTCGCCGCCGACCGGCGGCGGTGAGCCGTCGAGGCCGGGCGCTTGGCTGACGACCTCGGCGTTCGAGCCGCACCCGGCGACCACGAAGAGGACAGAGAGTGAAGCAAAGAGACGAGTGAACCTCGGCAACATCACAGCGAAGACTAGCCCAAATCAAGCGTAGCTCCAGGGCAAACCTTCGACACGGCCCCCGAGGGGCGGCACGGGCTCCCTCGACGGCGGCCGCCCGCGCCGATCGGCCCCACCCGCCGGCCGCGCCGGGCCGACCCCCCTCGACCGATCCTCGCCGCTACGCTCGCCTCACGCCTTCGGGACCGCGTCCACGCCGAGGACGGCCATGTCGTCCGCGCCGAAGCCTCGGCCGATGAGCTCATCCATCCGCGCCGCGATGGCGGGCAAGGTCGTGAGCGGGAGGCCGCCGGCCGCCTCGATGGCGAGGCGGGCGTCCTTGCGCGCCATGGTGAGCTCGAACATCGCGCGGTAGTCGCCCTTCGCCATCGCCGCGCCGCGGTACGAGAGGGTGGACGCGGGGTTGAAGATGGAGAAGAGCGCGAGCACGTCTTCCGGTGCGATCTCGAGGGACTTCCCCATGGAAAACACGTCGGCGAGGCCGGCGGTGATGGTGATGATCATCGCGTTGCCGAAGAGCTTGTTGGCGGCGGCGAGCTCGCGGCGCTCGCCGAGGTAGCGAACCTTGCCGGTCATGGACGCGAGCGCGGGCTCGGCGCGAGCGAACACCGACTTCGGGCCCGCGACCAGCATGACCCCCTGCGCCGAGCGGCAGGCGGCGGGGGACATGAAGACCGGCGCGTGCAGGAACGCGACGCCGCGCCGCTCGAGCTCCGCCGCTCGGCGCGCGGTGCCCGCGGGCGAGGTGGTCGTGTGATCGATGACCAGCGCCGCGCCCAGGGCGTCACCGCAGGCGTCGTACACGGCGTCGACCGAGTCGTCCGCGCCGAGGATGCTGTGCACGCGCTCGGCGCCCGCGATCGCCTCGGCGGGCGTCGCGCCCACCCGGATCCCGAGCGCGGCGAGCGCGTCGGCCTTGGCTCGCGTGCGGTTCCATACGGTCACGTCGTCGCCGCGCTGCTTCGCCGCCTCCGCCAGCGCCGCGCCCATGAGTCCGGTCCCGAGGAAGGTGATCTTCGCCATGGCCGGGCACATAAGGGTAGCCCGGGCTCGCCGCAAGCGCGCCGGCGCCGGCGCGCAGGCTCAGCGCGGGGCGAAGGTGAGCTCGACGTATGACTCGCACGTCCCCCCCGGCGCGAGCCGGAGGAGCCCCTCGCCGGTGTTCATCGCATTGGCCGGCGCCGTCCACGGCTCGAGGCACACGAAGTCGCGCCCGGCGAGCGTCCACACCACCCAGCGCTGGTAGGCGGGACTGCACTCGATCCGGATGGTGCCGCTCGCGAGCTCGAGCGAGGCCGCGCTCGAGCCGTGATCGATGAGATGGAGATCGACCTCGGGCGCCGTGAGCTCGAAGCCCGCGAATGGGATCTCACGCTTTCTGACGTTGTCGTAGGCGCGCGTGGCGCGAGTGGCGATGCGCGCGGCGGCCTTCTCCCCCTGGGGCACCAGAAAATACGGGTGAAAACCGAGCGCGAAGGGCAGCGCGGCGTGATCGAGGTTGGTGACGCGTTGCTCGATGCGGAGCGTCCTCCCGTGAAGCGCGAGCTCGTGCTCGAGCGCGAAGGACCACGGAAAGTGGCTGCGCGTGGCCTCGCTCGCGGCGAGCCGGAGCCGGCACGACGCCGCGCCGTCGCTCGACGTCGCGACGAGCTCCCAGGGCAGGGTTCGCGCAAATCCATGCTGCGGCAGCTTGCCCGCGCGGCAGCTTCGCGCCCACTCGTCGCGCTCGAGCTTGCCTGGCGTCGGGAAGAGCACGGGGATCCCGCCGCGCACGTTCCGGGTCGGGTCGGCGAGCGTCGCCTGGTCGAGGAACAGGAGCTCGCGCCCCTCCACGCGCCATCGCGTGACGAGCCCGCCGCGCGCGGGCGCGACGAGCGCGCGGGCCCCCGCGTCCGTGTCCTCGAGCGAGAGGGACTCGATGGGATCGGGCGAAGGTCCGGCGCGGAACATGGGCTGACGATAGCCGATCCCGGTCGCGCTCGGCGCGCGCCGCCGGCCGCGCCGGCCGGAAGCTCGCGCGAATTTCCCGCGGCCTCTGCTAGACCCGGGGGGAGCAATGGGCGCCGCGCTCGAGGTCGAAGAGGTGGAGAAGCGCTTCGGCGGGACGCTCGCGCTCGATCGCGTGACGCTCGCGGTTCGAAGCGGGAGCGTGTTCGGGCTGCTCGGCCCGAACGGCGCGGGCAAGAGCACGCTCATCCGTATCGTGATGGATATCCTCCGCGCGGACCGCGGGCGCGTGCTCGTGAACGGCGTGCCGTCTTCGACCGCGCGCCGCGAGCGGCTCGGCTACCTGCCCGAGGAGCGCGGTCTCTACCGCCGAGAGCGCGCGAGCGAGGTGCTCGAGTACCTCGCCATGTTGAAGGGCCTCTCACGCCGTGAGGCGCGGGAGCGCGCGCGCGTGTGGCTCGAGCGCATGGGGCTCGGCTTCGCGGCCAAGTACCGCGTCGAGCGGCTCAGCAAGGGGATGAGCCAGAAGCTCCAGCTCGCGGCAACCTTGCTCCCGGAGCCCGGCCTCTGCGTGCTCGACGAGCCGTTCTCGGGTCTCGACCCGGTGAACGTGCGGCTGGTGCGCGAGCTCATCCACGAGCGGCGCGCCCGCGGGCTCACCACGATCCTCTCGACCCATCAGCTGCGCGAGGTGGAGGACCTCTGCGACGACGTCGCGCTCGTGCATCGCGGCCGCGTGCTCCTCGCCGGGGAGACCGGGGAGATCCGGCGGCGTCACTCGCGGCGCGAGGTCGAGCTCGTGACGGAGGACGGCCGCGCGCCCGCGCTGGAGGGCGTCGAGGTGCACCGCCGGGATGACGGCAGCTTCATCGTCATCGACACGAGGGCGCGTCGCCCGGCCGAGCTCCTCCGCGCGCTGGTGGGGAGCGGCGTCGAGCTCGAGCGCTTCGCCCCCGTGCTCGCCTCGCTCGAGGAGATCTTCGTGCGCGCCGTGAGCGAGGAGACCGGCTCGTGATGCGCCTGACGAGGCTCCGCGTCATCGCGCGCTGGGAGTTCCTCTCCGTGGTTCGGCGGCTGCCGTTCTTGTTCGTGACCTTGGCGATGCCGCTCCTCATGGCGCTCCTCTTCGGCGGCGTCGGGCTCCTCGAGCATCGCGCGCTCGGCGCGCTCGATGCGCGCGAGCTCGCCTGGGGCGTGGTGGACGAAGCGGGGCTCCTCTCGCGGGAGCTTACCGTGACGAACGGGCGCGGCGCGCGCCTCGCGCGCTTTGCGAGCGAACCGGCGGCGCGGCGCGCGCTCGCCGAGCAGCAGCTCGCCGGGTACTTCGTGATCGCGCCGGACTACCTCGCGCGCGGTCGGGTGCGGTTGGTCGTGAGGGACGCGGGCGCGACCTCGGGGCTCGCCGCGCCCGCCGCCGAGCGCGCGCTCGCCACCGAGCTCCGGCGCGCGCTCCTGACCGGCAAGCTCCCCGAGCTCGAGCGGGCGCGCGTGCTCGAGCCGATGTCCGTCGAGCGCACTCTCGCGTCGGCCGGCGGCGCCGAGCCGCTCGACGCCGAGGCCACGCTCCGGCGCATCGCGGTGCCGCTCCTGCTCGCGCTCTTGATGGTGCTGTCGCTCGTGACGACCTCGTCGTACCTCGTGCAGGGGGTCGCGATCGAGAAGGAGAACCGGCTCTCCGAGGTCCTCCTCGCCGCCGTGAGCGCCGACGAGCTCTTGGCGGGAAAGCTCCTCGGGCTCGGCGCGGCCGGGCTCCTTCAGGTCGGCGTGTGGTCGTTGATGGTGTCGGGTGCCGCGCTGCCAGCGCTCGCGAGCGGGGTGGTCGTGCCGTGGGGCGCCGTGCTCGCGGCGGTGCCGCTCTTCGTGCTCGGCTACCTCTTCGTCGGCAGCTTGATGCTCGCTACCGGCTCGCTCGGCACGACGCAGCGCGAGAGCCAGCAGCTCGGCGTCATCTGGACGCTCCCCGTGATCGCGCCCGCGGCGCTCATGACCGCGCTCATCGCGGAGCCGAACGGCGCGCTCGCGCGCGTGCTCACCTTCATCCCGTTTACGGCGCCCATCACCCTCGTCACGCGGCTCTCGCTCGAGCCGGGCGGTGTCTCGCCCCTCGAGATCGCCGGCTCGTGCGCGGCGCTGCTCATCGGCATCGTCCTCGCCGTGAAGCTCGCCGCGCGGCTCTTCCGCGTGGGGCTCCTCCTCACCGGGGCGCGCCCATCGTGGCGCGCGATCTGGCGTCAGGCTCGCGAGCGCCCCGAGGCCCGCGAGCGCGACGAGTGAGCACGGCGCGCGCTCGCGTCGCCTCGCGAGCTGGGCTCGACCACCGCCACCGCGCCGGACCGGCAATCACCCAGGGCCCTCGACCGGCTGATGGGTCCAACCGTTGCAATCTGCATTATCAAAGAAAGATCGCGGCGACGGAATAGGTCTTCGGGGCAGGCGGTTGAGTTCGCATGAGCAAGGAGGTTTGAATCGCCTCAGTACTCGGTCGACGTCAGATGTTCAGTTGGATGCGCGCTGCTCTCGTGCGCTTCTCCTCCCCGAGCCACCCCAGCAGCAACGCGTCTGAAAAAAACAGACGCAAGAGCAACGCACGGGCGACGAGCACGTAACCACCCGGATGATCGACGTCGATGGGCCCCCTGGTTCGCCAGGGGGCCTTTTTTTTGCATGGCCGGCGCGGCCGGCGTCGCGGCGCGCGCGTCACTTCCAGTCGATGAGCAGGCGGCGCACGCGTCGCGGCGCGCGCGTCACTTCCAGTCGATGAGCAGGCGGCGCACGCGGCCCTTCCCGCTCGCGCTCTGATCGGCGAAGAAGAGCTCGCGCCCCACCATCGCGGGCGACAGCGGCTCGCCGGCGGGGCCGGACACCGCGGTGAGCGCGCTCGGAGCTGGGTGCGTGCCCGGCTGCCACGTGAACCCGCGGAGCTCGGCGGCGCCGCGCGCGTCGACGCCGACCACCACGTGGCACCGGTCGCTCTCGCACTCGAGCGCGACCGAGCTCGGCGCGCCGGCAGGAACCTCGACCAGCTCCGCCGACGAGTTCAGGCGGCCGTCACGATCGAGCTGTCCGACGTAGAGCCCGGGGCTCTCGTCGTCGAGCCCCGCGCCGGGGCGCGACTCGATCCATGCGATCGCGGTCCCATCGCCGAAGGGCGCGAGGGCGGGCGAGCGGGAGTGCGCGGGCGTCTTCATGAGCAGCGACTCGACGCCGAGGGGCGCCGCGTCCTTGGTCGAGAGCCGCGCCGCGAAGAGATCCGCCCAACCCTCCTTCGCGCCGTCGCGCGCGTCCGCCCACACCGCGAGCAGCTGCCGGCCCTGGGCGGCGAGCGCGAGGCCGGTCGCCGCGCCCTTGGCGCGGGTCACCCGCCGCTCGGGCCCGAGCGACTGCAGCGTGGGGCCGAGCTTGGCGACGTACACCTCGGGATCGTCGTCTCGCTCGTCGATCCAGCCGACCACATACCCATCGCCGACCCACGCGGCGGCGACGTCGCTCACCTCGCCCTTGGTGCGCGTGAGCATGCGCTGCGTCACGGTCTTACCGTCCTCGGCGAGCAGCGTGACGAACACCTGCGGGAGCTGGTTGTCGAGCGCCGTCCACGCGAGGAGCGACTGGCGCTTGGCAGGGTCGCCCGGCGCGAGCGCGACGCCGCCGAGCGAGCGCCCGCGGAGCGAAACCGTGCGCGTCGGCAGCGGCTCTTTTCCATCGGGAAATGCACGAACCTCGACCCGCGCTCGCAGCGGCTCGAAGCGGCCGTCCGGGGCGGGTTTGGTGAGCCGGCGCCAGGGCGTCGTGGGGTCGAAGTAGCTCACCCACGCCGCGAGCGTCGTGTCGCCGACCCGCGCGGCGGTGACCTCCGCCAGCGGGTCGAGCGCCGCGACCGCCTGGTTCGAGACCACCCGCGGCGGCGGGCCCGGGACCACCTGCTCACCGGGTGAGGCGTGTGCGCCGGTCCGCGCGTCGAGATTCACCGCGTAGAGCGGCGCGGGGGAGGTCGAGGTCGCGGCGAGAGCGCCGCAGCCGTGCTTCCCGCAGGTGAGCCCCCAGGCGAGATCCGCGCCCTTGCCGCCGAGCGCCGCGAGCCGGAGCGGCTCGGTCGCCACCGGGCGCGCCTCGGCGTCGAAGGCGACGAAGGTCGGCAAGAGCTCGGCGTCCGCGCAGCGCTCGCCCTCCCGGCACGCCGGCGCGAGCACGAGCGCGCCGAGCCCGCCGCCCATCGAGGCAAGCTCGGGCACGCCGCCGTCGCTCGGTGCGAGCCGGAGCGCGCCGTGCGCGCTGCCGAGCTGGCCGTCGGCGGTGAGCGTCGCGAGCTCGACGCGCCGGTGCGCGCTCGTGCTCGCGGCGAGCTCTTCCCACGCCACCCACGCCGGGCTCGCCTCGTCGAGCGGCGTGACCAGGCGTAGGAGCGCTTGCTCGCCGGACGGCGGCGTGAGCGGCGCCGGCGGGCGCGCGAGCCCGCCGCGCGCGTCCACGCGGGCGGTGTAGATCACCTCCTCGAGCCCGCGGCCGTCCGACCACGCGAGCGTGAGCCCGCTCCCCGTGCTCACCATGTCGAGGTCGGGCGCGGCGGTGGGCTCGCCGCTCACCTCGAGGGGCCGTGACGGCTTGCCGGCCTGGTCGAGGTACACGACCTCGACCGTGCCCGTGGCGCCGCCCGACGCGCTCGTCACGGCCGCGACCGCCGCGCCGTCGGCGAGCGGGGCCACCTGCCACGCGCGCGCCCCTTGCACGACCAACTCCGCCGCGGCGATCCGCTCACTGGCGAGGCCGATCTCCGCCGCGTAGACGTCCGCGTGGCTCTCGCGCCGGACCGCCCACACCGCGAGCGTGCTCCGCCGCGTGGGCACCGCGTCGATCCACACGAGGTCGTCGCCGCTCGTGGCGATGGTGGAGGGTCCGCCGCGCAGCTCGCCGCGGGTGCCGAGCGAGGTCGCGTAGAGTCGGGTCCCGCCCTGTCCGCGCTCGGTCGCGAGCAAGAGGAAGCCACGCGCCTCGAGCGCGCCCGGCACCGGGTTCGGGGTGCCTTCCCCACCCGAGGGTCGCACCGCGACCAGGCCGGGCTCCGCCGGCGCGTCACCGATGCGAGCGGCCTCCGCGAGTGGCCTGCCGCGCGGGTCGAGCGCGATCGTGTACCACCCGCGCTTGCCGCTCTCGCCGGACCTCGCCGCCCAAACCGCGAGGAGCGCGTCGTCGCGCCGCCCGAGGTACGGGCCGTAGGTCCCCGCGCCCACCATCCCGATGAGCGTCGCGGGAAGGCCGCCCGGCGCCCCGCGTGTTCCCGCGCCGGACCGACCCTTGACCGGAGGACGCAGCGGCTCCGCTGTTTTCGGTGGTGCGCCCGAGCACCCGGACGCCCAGACGAAGAAGACGGCGAGCGGGAGCGTTCGCATGAGTCGTGCGGGAACGTGCCAAACGTGCGCGGGCTGTGCAAGGCTCGCCCGAGATCGATGCCGAAGCGCGCGTGCATGGTGGGAGCGGGTGCCGGTCCGGCGCGGAATCGGGCGGGGCGGTGACCGCCGGGCGAGGCAGGGTGGGCGCATGGTTCGGGTAACGCTCGCGCAGCGGCTCCTCGTCGCCATCGGCGTCGTCACCGTGGCGACCACGGCGGCGCTCGGCCTCGGGGTCCGCGAGGCGTGGCGACGCACCGAGGAGGCGCGCTTCCGCGAGCAGTTCGCGCAGGCGTTGGCGCGACTCGAGCGCGAGCTCTCCGCGCAGGCCCGTGATCTGCCCGCGCTCATCGACCCGGTGTGCGCCCACGATCCGCTCCTCGACAGCGCGCTCATCGGCGTAAAGCGCGGTGATCTCGCCGACCGGCGGCTCTCGCTCAGCCTCCGCGTGCCGGAGCTGATGAAGGCGCTCCGCCTCGACGAGCTCGTGCTGGTGTCGAGCGACGGCGAGATCCTCGGCGCCGGGCGAGAGGGGCTGGTCGGCAAACGGGACGGCGCGCTCGCCGAGCGGCTCCGCCGCGCGTCGCGCGCGGCCAGCGTGAGGACCGCCGAGGCGCCGCTCGCGCTCGAGGCGCACTGCACCCTCCCCGCCGACGGGAAGCGGCCGTTCGTCGGGCTCTACGCCGCGCGGCACGTCGCGGCGCTCTTCGACGAGGTCGGCCGGAGTTACGGCGTGAGCCTCTCCCTCTCGCAGCCCCCGCGCGTGAGCGACGAGCTGGTCGAGTCGACGCGGCTTCCCGAACTCGGCGAGCTCACGGTCTTCGCCGCCAAGAGTCGCGTGCCGCTCTCGCGCGCGCTAAGACAGCTCGACGGGACGATCCTCGCCCTCGGCGGCGTCACCCTCGGCGCTGCGCTCGTCCTGGCGATGCTCCTGGCTCGAGGCCTCGCACGCCCCATCGTCGACTTGTCACGGCAGGCGCGCGAGGTCACGGCGGGCGAGCCGAAGCCGGTGCGCGGCGGCGGCGGCAAGGAGCTCGAGGAGCTCGCCGGGTCCTTCAACAAGGCCATCGCCGACCTCGTCCTCCTCCGCAAGCGGCTCGCCGCGAGCGAGCGGATCGCGGCGCAGCGCGAGATCGCCCGGCGCGTAGCCCACGAGATCAAGAACCCGCTCGCGCCGATCCGCGCGGCGGTCGAGACGCTGCGGCGCCTACGCGCGCGTGACGATCCGGCCTTCGACGAGTACTTCGACGAGGCGACCCGTACGGTGCTCGACGAGGTCGCGCGGATCAGCACCATCGTGTCCGAGTTCACTCGCTTCGCGCGGATGCCGCCGCCGCGCCCGGCGCCCTTCGACGCCGTGGATGCGGTGCGGAAGGTCGTCGCGCTGCACGGCTCGAGCGGGGCGGCGGTGACCTTTCGAGCCGGCCCCTGCCCGCCGCTCAACGCGGACCGGGATCAGCTCGTGCAGGTGGTCACCAACTTGATCCAGAACGCGCAGGACGCGGTGAAGGGTCGCGCGGAGCCCCTCGTCGAGGTGGAGGTGAGCGCGCCGACCCCGGAAGAGCTCGTGATCCGGGTGAGCGACGATGGGCCCGGCCTCGCGCCCGAGATGCGCGATCGGCTCTTTCAGCCCTACGCGACCACCAAGCCGGAGGGGACCGGGCTCGGCCTCGTCATCGTTCAACGCATCGTGGTCGAGCACGGTGGTGACATCAGCTATGCGGACCGGCCGGGTGGCGGCGCCGTGCTCACCGTCGTCCTCCCGGTGGCCGGACCGCCCGTGACCGCGACCGTCGCCCCGCTCGGCCCGCCCTCGAGCCGGCCGAGGGAGAAAACCCGGACCGACCGCGTCTAATGACCTAGAGCCGAGCGGCCTTCACGGGTCGCAGCGGTGAGCCCGCGAAGGAGACCGGACGATGATAAATAAAGCAGTACTTACCGTGTGTTGCCTCATATCGTCCGTCTCGGCCGGGTGCGCGGTGACCACCGGCGGCGCCGGCTACCGCGGCGGGTGGGCGATGGTCGCGCCACCGCCTCCTCCGCTATACGCGTCCGGCAACCCGCGGGGGCGCGCGGTCGCCCCGTCTGGAGCCGGGTCGAGCGGCGCCGTCGCGCCTGCCGCGCCGCCGCGCGCGCCTGCGAACGTGGCCGGTGCGCCCGGCGCGGGCGCGGTCGTCGCGCCTCCGGCAACCTCGCGACCTGCTCGTCCGGGCCCAGCGAGCTTCGACCGCCCGCGCCTTCCCGGCGGGGCCTCCGCCGGAGGCCGAGCGCCGGCGGCGCCGCCGAAGGGCGCGCGACCGGGAGGGGCGACGCCGAGCTCCCCGGTCCTTCAGCCGGGTCACGTGAGCGTGGACGGCGGCGCGTCGAGCCCGGACCCCGAGCCGAGCCGGGCGGGCTGCGTCCGAAAACCCGATCGATTCTGCGTCGATGACGACAAGGTCCGGGCGGACGCGAGCCGCCGGCGCCCCGAGCCGCGCAGCCCGGGAGCGCGGCTCCGGATGCCGGGCGCGACGCCCCGCTGAGCCTGCGAGCGCCTCGCCGCGCGGCGGCGCGATGACAAACGCTTGGTCGTTCGGCGTTCCGCCAAGTACGCTCGCGAAGGCCCAGGCGTCTCGGGTGTGCGCCGCCATCGCGGAGTCGCGTATCGAGCCTCGGCAGGTCCGACGATGAACCGAATCTCTCCCCGCCAGCTCATGGGTTTCCTGGTCATCGCGGCCGGCGTCCTGGTGGCCGCCGCCATCCGCGCGGACGCGCTCCTCGAAGCGATACTGGTCGGGGCGGCCGGCATCGCCGCGGTGGTCCTCGCGGGTAGCGGGGCGGCCGAGGTGAGCTTCGGGTCGTCGCTCGAGGACGCGGCGCGGCGAGCCATGGACGGCAAGCGCGTCGACGCCCCGGCGGGCGCTCCGCCCGAGATAGCCCGCGCCTACTCGGCCCTCGAGGAGCTGAGCGAAGCGCTCGTGGGTCATCGTGAGGCCGACGAGCGACGCGGCGAGGCGGTCCGCGAGGCGTCGCGGGTCATGACCGAGTCGCTCCGCCAGTTGACTGACGGCGTCGCGTCGCAGATCGACGCGAGCGAGGAGACGGCCCGCTACATCAAGGAGATGACCGCGTCGCTGCGCGAGATCGCCCAGAACATCGAGATGCTGGCATCGAGCGCGGAGGAATCGAGCTCGTCCATCCTCGAGATGACCGCCACCAACGATGAGGTCGCCGAGAACATCGTCGAGCTCGCGATGAGCGTGCGCGAGACGGTCGCCAGCATCGAGGAGATGGCTTACTCGATCAAGGAGGTCGCCAAGAACGTCGACGCGCTCTCGCTCACCGCGGAAGAGACGAGCTCGAGCATGAACCAGATGGACGTCTCCATCGATCAGGTTCAGTCGAATGCGAACGAGACCGCGCGCCTCTCCGGCGAGGTCGCGCAGGACGCCGAGCGTGGTGCCGAGTCGATTCTGAAGACGATTGGCGAAATCTACCGCATCAAGGAGAGCAGCCAGGAGGCGGTGGCGGTGATCGCCAACCTGGGCTCGCGGATCGACGCCATCGGTCAGATCCTGAACGTCATCGACGAGGTCGCCGAGCAGACCAACCTGCTGGCGTTGAACGCCGCCATCATCGCCGCGCAGGCGGGCGAGCACGGCAAGGGATTCGCGGTCGTCGCCGACGAGATCAAGGATCTCGCAGAGCGCGCCGGCGCGAGCACCAAGGAGATCGCGGATCTCATCAAGACCATCCAGGCGGAGAGCAAGAACGCCATCTCGGCGGTGGAGCGCGGCGCGCTCAATGTCGACCGCGGCGTGGAGGTCTCGAACGAGGCCGAGCGCGCGCTCAAGAAGATCCTCGAGAGCTCGCAGAAGAGCACCAACATGGTGCGGGCGATCGCGCGGGCTACGGTCGAGCAGGCCAAGGGCAGCAAGCAGGTCACCGACGCCATCGGACGTATCGCCGAGACCGTGCAGCAGATCGCCGCGGCTACCGCGCAGCAGGCGCGCGGCTCCGAGCTCATCATGAAGAGCGGAGAGAAGATGCGGACCATCGCCCAGCAGGTGGAGCGCTCGAGCCAGGAGCAGGCGCGGGGTGGACGCCAGATCACCCAAGCCATCGAGAGCATCAGCAACATGGTCAATCAGCTCAATGGCTCGCATCGCCAGCACAACCGCGGCTCGGAGGGCGCGCTCCAGGCCGCCTCACGGATCGAGGAGGGCTCTCGTCGTCAAGACGGAGCCTTGCGCGAGCTCATCACCAACGCCGAACGGCTTCGCAAGGCTGCTGGGTGACGGCACCGAAGCGCGCGCGCATCACCGGCGAGCGGCTCGGCTGCGTGCTCTCGGCTGGCGGAGCGCTGGTGGTGCTGGTGCTCCTCGCCGTCTCGATCGGCAAGAGCTTGGTCGGCGCGAGCTCCGAGAGCGGCGTCGCGCCGCTCTCGGAGTTCGATTCGAACGCGCCCGCCGACGCGGTCGCGCTCCTCGACGGGCTTCGCCCAGGTGACGCGGTCGGCGATTTTCGAGTTTATCGCATCGCCGCCAAGCCCGCGGAGCATCGCCTCCAAGTCGAGCTTCACCAGGGTGACTCGGGCTTCAACGTGTGGGTGATGAAGAAGGGCGGGCCGGTTCCACCGCGCGAAACGGGAAAATATGGGCTCTATTACGGGGGGCTCTGGGGCGCCCACGCGAAGGAGTTTCGTCCGGGCTTCGAGGACGCGGTGCTCACCGACCTGACCAGCCGTATCGGGCGGACGGAGGACCGAGTGCCGCCCCCGCAAGGGCTCTGACCGGCGCTTCCATGAGCCGGCGTGCCGCGCCGCCCCGAGCCCGAGCAGGGTGCGCGATGCCCGAGCCCCTCGCCCAACCGTGACGCGACTCGAGCCGATGCCGCCGAGCGCCATCGCCGGCGCTCTCGCTCGCCACGTGGCCACGGCGCGTCGAAGCGGCGCTCTACGTGGCGCGCGGCATTGGTTCACCCCCACGCGCTCCTCCAAAGCGCGAAGACGGCGAGGTTATAGAGAGGCTTACGGAGGTTTCGGCGGCCCGCGCGGTGCTGCGCGAGCAGCCGCGCCACCTCGTCGCGGCGAATGAGGCCGTCCGACCACGACGCCGGGTCGAGCAGCACCTCGTCGAACCACCCAGCCAGCGCGCCGTTCAGCCATTTCACGATCGGCAGAGAAAACCCTTGCTTCCTTCGCCGCGTGACCGCGCGTGGCACGCGGTGGCCGAGGGCGCGCTTCAAGAGCCATTTCCGCGACAGCCCGCGCACCTTCATCGAGGCGGGGAGCGCGGCGACGTACTCGACGAGCTCGTGATCGAAGAACGGGCTCCGAATCTCGAGCCCGTGGGCCATGCCGGCGCGGTCGAGCTTCACCAAGATGTCAGACTCGAGGAACATGCGGACGTAGGCGCGGAGGCCCGCCGCGAGCTCGTCCGACTCCGGAGCCGCGGCGTCGCCGAACTCCGCGAGTGGCTCGACGACGTCGCGCGTGAACGGTGCGAGCTCCGGGAGCTCATCGAGGCCGAGGTCGAGCGTATAGGCGAGTGGGCGCAGCGCGGGCGGAAACCTCAGCGCTCGCACGTACTGGTTCAGGCGAAAATCGAGGCTGAAATGCCCTTCCCGCGCAGGGAGCCAGCGCGCCAGCGCGCGCGCCGCGCGGTCCCTTCCGGGCGCGAGCGCGCGCGTGTAGCGGTTGAGCTGCGCGGCGAGCACGACGTCGTAGCCGCCGAAGAGCTCGTCCGCGCCGTCGCCGCCGAGGGCGACCTTGACGTGCTCGGCGGCGAGCTCGGAGAGTGCGTGCACGGCCAAGAGCGACGGATCGGCGAGCGGCTCATCGAGATAGGAGAGGGCCGCGGGTACCGCAACGCGAAAGCCCTCGACCCCGAAGCTGCGCTCGCGATGCACGAAGCCGAGCGCGCGCGCGGTCGCCCGCGCCTGCTTTCCCTCGTCGTGGTCAGGGTCGTCGACGCTCACGCTGAAGCTCGGTGGAACGAGCCCGGAGCGCGCGAGCGAGGCGCCGACCAGCGCCGAGTCGAAGCCGCCCGACAGGAGCAGCCCGATCGGGACGTCGCTCATGAGCCGCCGCGCGAGGGCGCGGTCGAAGCGCGCGACGAGCTCCTGCTCGACGATCCGGAGCGGAGGCGCACAGGGTGTGGAGCGGGGTAGTGTCCAGTAGGCGCGCGGAGCGCGCGCTGCGCTGCGTCGAGACACGACCAGCAGGTGACCGGCTGGGAGCTTCCACATCCCCCGGTGGATGGCGCGCGGGGTGGGGACGAAGTCGAGGAGCAGATATCGCGCGAGCGCGTCCAGATCGAGTCCGGGTCGCGCCGGCAAGGCGGTGAGGATGGCCTTGGGCTCCGAGGCGAACAGGAAGCGCCCACCCGCTTCGAGGTAGTAGAGCGGCTTTTGCCCGAGGCGGTCGCGGGCAAGGAGCAGCCGCTCTCCGGCTGGATCCCAGAGCGCGAAAGCGAACATTCCACCGAGGCGCTGCACGACGTCGTCGCCCCAGACTCGGTACCCGCGCAGGATGACCTCGACGTCGCAGCGCGTGCGAAACACCTGCCCGCGCTGCTCGAGCTCGCGGCGAAGCTCGCGGTGGTTATAGATCTCGGCGTTGGCGACGAGGACGCAGCCACGCTCGTCCGTCATGGGCTGACCGCCCCCCGTGACGTCTACGATCGCGAGGCGCGCGTGGGCGACGGAGAACCCGGGCTCGACGTGCGTCGCGGAGCCATCCGGGCCCCGCCGCGCGAGCGTCGCGCCCATCCGCGCCGCCGCGTCCGGAGCCGGGTCGCGGGCATCGAGCGTGAGGATCCCAGCGAGTCCGCACATGGTCAGCGACGATCGTCCGGAGGGGGGGAGAGCTCGAACAGCGTCAGGCGCTGAGCGGCGTCGTAGAGCGGAGGGTCCGTGGCGTGCGGCAGCGTGACCAGACGGTGGCTGATGTACTCGATGCGCCGCTCGAAGGCCGGTCGGCCGTGAACCGTCTCGAGCAGCTGGCGACAGTTGGCGGCTGGCGTCCCTTCGACACCGGTGGCGCAGAACGAGCCCTCGAAGAACCACACGCAGGCGGGCGTGCCGTCGTCCTTGCGCGGCCAGCCGCGCTGCGCGAGCTCGTCGAGGAACCTCGTGACGCCCTGCATCGCAGGCCGCGCGGCCCCCGTGAGCACATCAACCTCATCCGCGATCACCTGATAGCGCTCCTCGATCTCGACCGTCCCCCGGCCGCGTCGACCGAGCTCGCCGACGTCGTCCGGGACGAGCAGGAGGCAGCCCTTCGGGAGCTGGCCGAGCGCCTCGCGAAAGACGCGCTCCTCGCTGCGCGGACCGTACTCCCGCGCGAGATAGGAGCGCGCCCGAATCGGGCTCGTCATGACGAGCGTGAGCAGCGCCGCGAGGGCGCCGAGACAGACTCGCCGAGCCCTCTCTTCGCGCGAGGGGCCGGCGACGAGCGCCCCGAGCCGCTCGGCGGCCGCCACCACACCGCTGGCGGCAAGGAGCGTAAGCCACGGGAGCATCCAGGCTCCGTAGCGAAACAGCTCCATGTGGCTGCCGGTCGGGTCGAACGTGGGGCGGATGGCGACCGGCCACGCTCCGGTGATGACGCCGACCGCGATGAGCACGGCGTTCTCACCCCGCACCGCGCGGAGCGCGAGCGCGAGCACGACGCCGACCGAGAGCCAGTAGGGGATCACCTCCGGAACCAGCAGGAACGCGAGCCCGTGCGCGGAGGGGAGCGACGGCACCAAGGACTGGCCGGAGGTCACGGCGCGAACCGCGAGCTGCGCCGCGAGCGCGTTCGCTCCGAAAAATCCGAGCCCGAGGAGCGCCACCGGGCGACGCCGCCAGGCGCGAAGTACGGGCCATGCGACCGCGACCAGCGGCGCGCCGATGAGCCCCGCCTCCGGTCTGAGCCACGTGACGAAGGCGAGCAAGCTCGCCCCAGCGAGCACCGCGGCGTCGTGGTCGCGCTGGGCACCCCACCGGGTGAGCGCGAGCCCCGCGAGCGCCAGCGTGAGCGCCGGGCCCATCAGGAAATCGCTCGTGAACATCGCGGCGTGGAGCGGCAGCGAGGCGAGCATCAGCCCCGCGACGATGGGGAGGGAGGGCCGCAGCGCGAACTGCCTGGCAAAGAGCGTGAGCATCGGTGGGCCGAGCGCGGCGAGCGTGGCCGGGACGCGGAGCGCCTCCCACATCAAGTGCCTCGGCGTCACGAGGTCCACGAGCACCGAGAGTCCCCCGAAACCAGGGAGGTAGTCCATCAGGCGGCGATACCCGGAGCCGCCGTCGGTGAGGATGTTGGCTCGGGTGAAGAGCGCGCGCACGATGACGCTCCAGGCGAGCACGAGCGATACATCGAGGAGCCCTCGCCAAGCGCGCGCGCCGCACCGCGTGCCGCCTCGGCGGCGATGGAGCGCCTCGACACCGACTCCCACGAGCGTTCCCGCCGCGAGCGCGGCGCAGAGCCGCGTGAGCGCGCGGTCGCGCAGCGTCGCCTGCCCGAGGTGCGGCCACCAGGCCGCCAGCGCTCCCCCGCGTGACGACACCACCCACGCGAACGCGGCTCCCAAGAGCAGCGCCGCGCCGGCCACGCCGGCCGCGGCGGCGAGCGACGCTCGCGACGCGCGGCGCTCGCGGCGCGCCGCGAAGTATGACGATAGCGCCGAGAGCACGACCACTCCGAGCATCCACCAGGGCGGCCCGTTGCGGTCGGGGTCCTTCCTACCTTGCGGGAGCTGGGTCGAATTTGCCAGGAGCCGCGCCATGCGCTCCGGGCTGGCGTTCGCGCGCACCGTGGCCTCGAGCTTCTCGACGGCGCGTCGCGGCGCTTCATCGAGCGCGTCGACCGGAGGTGTCGAGGTGAAGCTGAAACCGCTCGGCTTCGAGTCGTCGAGGATCATATGCGCGACGGCCGCCCGCGGGCCGCTCACGCTGCCCCGCGTGATCTCGAAATCCACGCGGGAGGGGGTGATCGAGACGTTCGCGAGGATGAGCTCACCTTCGATCGGTCCCGCGAGTGTCATGGGGGCGACGAGCGCGAGGACGTTGCGCTCTTGTCCGGCGGGGATGACGCGCTGCCCGGCGTGCCCGAGGAGCGCGGCAAGCGACACCGCGAGCGCGGCGAGCCAGGCGACCAGCCAGCGCGTCTTCATCGCGGCCGGCGCGGGGGCGAGATCACGACCGCGAGCATCCCGAGCGCGAGGATCAGGATGGCGAGGAGGACCCCGAGCGCTCCCCCGAGGACCCGCCCCGAGAGCCCGAGCGGCGAGAGCGCGCAGGCGAGCCCGACCCCGAGCGGCGCTAGCGCGACCACCATGAAGAGCTTGAGCGGGTTGTACTGGAGGATGACCTCGATGAGCCCTTGCCCGGCGCGGAGCGCGTCGCGCACCAACCGCACCTTCGAGCGTCCGATTCGGTGCCCGTACGCTACCGGGTGAAAGTGGACGAAGCGCCCGTCGAGCATCATGACCACGGTCGTGGTCGTGGTGAACGAGAACCCGTTCGGCAGCCGATCGATGATGGGGAGCACCAGGGAGCGCCGGAACACGCGGAAGCCGGAGTTCGGATCCGGGATGAACGTCCCGGTAACGAAGCTCGCGAGCACGAGGAACGCGGTCCGGAACGGCGACGACAGCACGCTCCGTCGATAGCGCGGCCCCGTGCGAGCCCCGACCACCATGTCGAAGCGCTCTGCGAGCTCCACGAGCCTGGGGAGCTCCTCGAGCGGATAGGTGCCGTCGGCGTCGGTGATCGCGATGAGCTCGTGGCGTGCCGCGGCGAGCCCGCTCTTCAGCGAGCGTCCATAGCCGCCATTGGCCGGGTGGCGCACGACGCGCGCGCCCGCCGCCGCGGCCACCTCCCCGGTACCGTCACGCGAGCCGTCGTCGACCACGATGAGCTCGCACGGTCGGCCGAGCCGCCCGGTGATCTCGGTGAGCGCCGCCAGCGTCGCGGCGAGCCCTCGCTCCTCGTCGAGCGCCGGGATGATGACGCTGACGCCCTCGTCCGCGGCGAGCTCCGCGACCGGGGTCAAGCGCGCGCCTCGAAGAGCCCCCGGAGCACGCCCGTTCCTTGACGCGCGAGCGTCGGCCATGGGGTGGTGCGGGTGAGCCGGAGCATCTGCGACGGCCGGAGGTAGAAGGAGAGCACGCCCCAGCGAAACCAACGCAGGAGCTCGGCGGGAGACATGTTCGCGTAGGCGCTGGCGCGGCCCGATACGTCGTGATCGCCGAAATCCTCAGCGACGACGCGGCCGAGCGTGATGAGGTCCGAGCGCATGGTGGTCCCGAGACGGGGAGCGTACAGGTTGAAGGCCGCGTAATCGAGGGGCAGCGCCCGCGCGTGGCGGATCGTGCGCGTGAGCTCATCGCGGGTCTCCTCCGGGCTGCCGAGCACGAAGTGCCCGCAGCTCCGAATGCCGAGCTCGCGCGCGTGCTGGAGGACGCGGTGGGTTCGCTCCGCGCGCACGCTCTTGCCGAGCCGGCGCGCGACCGCTTCGTCACCCGTCTCGATGCCGACCAGGATGACCTCGCAGCCTGCCTCGCGCATGAGATCGAGCGTCTGCTCGTCGAGGACGTCGATGCGGCACTCGGCCGACCAGCGCAGCCCGCTGCCGGCCTCGCGGAGCACGCGACTGAGCTCGCGCGCTCGGCTGCGCGTCGGCCCGAAGGTGAAATCGCGGACGTAGAGCTCACGCACGCCGAGCAGCCGGACATACTCGAGCTCCCTCGCCACGTCCTCGAGCGGGCGGAGCTGGTACGGCAGGTTCCTCGACGCGCAGAAGGTGCACTGGAACGGGCAGCCGTTCAGCGTGAGGAGGCTCGTGCACCGCTCCCAGCGCGTGAAGGGCAGACGGTAACGCTCGAGCGGGAAGAGCTCGTGGCGCGGAAGCGGATAGCGCATCTCCCCCCCGAGCGCGGGCGCTCGGGTCTCGACGTTCACGCCGCGACGCAAGCACGCGCCGCCGAGGCCTGTGTCGTCACCGTCCGCGAGGCGGGTGAGCGCCGGGTCCGTGAACGTGGAGAGGAGCGCGTCGAACGACGACGTCCGTCGGAGGGCGTCCCTCGCGGCGAACGAGGCGACGTCGCCGAGCCCGTACACGCGCGCGCCCGTCTCCTGCTTGAGCTGCGCGAGGAACGCGTCGTCCGCGGCGAGCGACACCGCGGCGGTGAGCGAGAACACTGCGTCGGGGCGAAATCGCCGAGCGCGCTCGAGCGTTCGCTCCGGGTCGAGCTCGGACGCCACGGCGTCGAGCACGGCGAGGTCGTGATCTCTCGCGAGCACGCCCGACAGCACCAGCAAATCGATGGGCGCCCAGTAGTAGTCGGCCTTGGTCGTCTCGCCGCAGGCGAAATCGCGCAGCACCGGGCGCCCGGGCGCGGGCGGATTCAGAAGCAGCACGCGCGCCATTTTCCCGCCAATTTCACGCTCGACTCACCGCCAGCGGAGATCTGGAGGATGACACGCGCGGCTTCGAGCCGTCAATCAGGGACGCGCCGCGCCGGTCCCGCCAGCGAGGTCTTCCGGGACGGGCTCGCTGGTTCGGCTCGCGCGCCCGATCCGAGCGCCGCGCGTCACGGCTCGCGTATGACGCGGAAGAGCGCCACCCGCACCGGAGTCTCGAGGTAGCTGTCCCAGCGCATGCTCGCGCGCGCCGGGAGGGCGCGCTCGACGCGTGGCCCGAGACGGACGCTCGCTTCGAGCGCGGCGCAAAACGAGCGGCCTTCAGCGCTGTCGCAGAGGCTCGAGCGATAGTAGAAGACCGCGCCGGGGAGCGCAGAGAGCGCGGGCGGCCGGTTCGAGCTCGAGAGCGGCATGCCGCGCGCGTAGAGCGGCAAGACCAGCGAGCGCCGGTTCGCGCGGGAGAGATAGACGACCGTGGCGTTGCGGGGCAAGGTTTCCCGCCACCCCATCGCGAAGCCTTGCTCGAGCGCATCGGTGGGAAGCTCCGTGAGCGGGCGCCAGCGGGAGACCGACCAGAACACCGCGGCCACCGCGACGCCGAGCGCGAGTCCGTGGCGCACGTGTCGCCCGCGAATGAACCGAGAGAGCGCGGCGACCGCCGCGAGCATCGCGGGGAGGAACAGCCGCACGTACGCGCCGGCGACCGCCGGGTTCGGCGAGCCGAGCACGTCGCCGGCGCGAAGCGCCGCTCCGACCAGCGCGGCGGTCGCCGCCACGACGACGAACCGTCGCGTGCGCCCGCGAAGGAAGTTGAGCGAGGCGAGCAGCGCCAGCGCGAGCGGCGCCAGGGCCCAGCTCCGTCGGAGCCGGCCGGCAGCGGCCGGGAGCCACTCGGTCCCGAGCGAGCCCGTGAGCACGCTGCCGAGCGCGCTGCCCGAGAGGGCGGCCGTGACCGCGCCGAGCGCGAGCGCGCTCCCGAGCGCCAGCGTCAGGCGGGTCCGGAGCCGGCCGGGGCCCACGACCACGATCAGTGGAAGGCAGGCCGCCGCGAGCCAGGTGAGCGGGTGCACTCGGGCGACCTGCGCCACCAGCAGCCCGGCGCCGAGCGCGGACAGCCAGAATCGGCGAGCGCGGAGCGTGGCGCGCGCCGCGCCCATCGCCAGCGTCGCGCCGGCGAGCATCGACAGGCTGAACCCCGTCGCGAAGTACGACTCGCTCACGCCGAGTCGCGCCAAGAGGGGCTCGGCCGCGAGCGCGACCGTGATGGGCCACGCGACGACCGCTCTCGCGCCGGCCGCGCGCAGGATGGCGAAGGCGCCGATCGGCGCTAGCGACGCCAGCAGCGCCTGCTCGAGGAACACGCCCCCCTCCGGCGTGTTCCCGGCGCGCGCCATGAGCGAGAACACCTCCGCGTAGCCGGGTCCGTACCTCGAGAGCGCCCCGCCGCCGCGTGCGACCGCGATCCAGTCCGGGCCCTGGCCGTTCTGATGGAAGAAGGCGTGGGGCAGCGCCAGCCAACGGAGCGTGAAGCTCGCCGCGGCGACCAGCGCGAGCGCGAGCCCGACCCGCGCCCGCCGTCGGAGCGCGGAGACGCCGAGCGCGCAGGTGATCGCGAGCCCCGCGAGCCCTCGCCACGGCAGCGTCGCCTTCGCGATCGCGGTGGGCGCTGCGCTCGGCTCGGCGGCGCTCGGCGCACGACGCACGTCCGGCAGCGCCGGATCCGCCGCGACGCAGCCCGCGAGCGCGTCGAAGGCGGCGCGCGTCGGCTCGGCGACGCTCTTCCAATCACCGAGCTCACCGACCGGCGAGAGCGACAGCCCACTCACGCGCCGAAACCCTCGCGTGTCGCCGCTCGCGACCTCGACGTCGAGGAGCGCCTCGCCTCGCCGCGAGACCGCCAGCACTACACCGCCGGGCGGACAATGGCGCGCGCGAACCTCGAGCCCGGTCTGCTTCTCGCAGCGCGCGGCCCAGCTCGCGAACGCTTCCTCGCATGCGTCGGCGGCTCGCGCCGCTCCCGCGCCGAGCCAGCACAAGCCAAACACCAAGAGGCAGAAGCAGAGCTTGCTGGCCCGGCGCGCGGCCGAGCGCGTCTCGAACGATGGGCTCGGTCGTCGCGCGGCCCGCGGCGCCCCGGCGCTCCGCGTCACGGCTCCGCGACGACCCTCGGGCACTCGAAGCTGCCGCTCGGCGCGGGCGGCGTCGCCGAGAAGTTCACGTAGTCGCCGGCGGGCGTGGTGTTCACCTCCACGATCGGGCCGAGGAAGAGCGGCGGCTCGGTCGTGTAGTCGTACATCTCGAAGGACGAGTCGACCTGGTTGTTCTCGAAGCAGACGCCGCCGCCGCTCCTATAGATCGCGAAGGTGGCTCCGACGAATTTGCACGCGTCGAACACGACGTCGTCGACCGCGCTGATGATCGCGCGGCGCTCGCGCGCCGAGCCGATGAAGGTGCACCCTCGATAGACGTGGCGATTGCTCACGTTGTCTCCGCTGTGCACGCTGGTGACGACCATGCCGGCGCTCACCGCGCCGCCGAGCTTGGGGTGGCCCGGCTCCACCGAGCGGAAGGTGACGTTCTCCCAGTAGGTGTTGCTCGAGAAGTTCTTCACGACGCGGCGGCTGCCGTAAAATAGCTCGCTATCTTTCACGATGACGCGGGTCGGGGCGTCGTAGACGTCATTTTCCTGAGCGATGTGGATGACGTCGCCGTCGTCGCCCCACACGTTCCCCATGGTCGAGCCGGTGAGCCTCACCGTGACCGGCGCGGTCGTCTGCCAGCGGACGTACACGCAGCGCGCCGCGCCCGGGCCGTCCCCGATCACACCGTTCGCCTTGCTCTCGATCGAGTCACACACCGCGTTCGAGATGGTCGCGTCGCCCATCGGCCGGGCGACGTCGAGCTGATAAGCGATGGCGTTCGAGCTCTCGCTGTAGAGGGCTCGAACGTCGCACCCGTCGAAGTCGAAGGCGCTCTTCAGGAGCCACGCGCCGCCGATTCGGCGCTCGCCGTCGACGTCGAGGTCGCGGCAGCGGAGCGTGCCGCTCGGTTTGTCGACCACGAAGAGCCGATCGATGACGCCGTCGGTCACGATGGTCGCGCCCTCGCCGGAGAGGCGCTGCTCGCCGTCGGCGTCGATGCGGAGCGGCCCGCGCACCAGGTAGCGATGGCCCGGCGCGAAGACGAGATCGTCGCCGCTCGCGAGGGCGCTCGCGAGCGCGGCGGTGTCGTCGGTGACGCCGTCGCCGACGGCGCCGAAATCTCCGACCGGTGTCCCCTCGGGAACTCGGGCGTCGGCGTCGCCGTCCGGCGCAGCCGCGTCGCGGCCCGCCGCGCCGCCGAACGACGCGTCGCCGCCCCCGCGCCCAGCGTCGCCGTCCGGCGCCGCGGCGTCGCGGCCCGCCGCGGCCGCCGCGCCTGCCGCGCCTGCCGCACCTGCCGCGTCACGGCCCGCCGCGCCTGCCGCGCCGGCGCGCGCCTCGTTCGAGGTTCCGCAGCCGCCCCCGACGGCGGCGAGAGCGGCGAGGCTCCATCCGAACCAGTGCCTGCCGGAGGCGCGCCGAGTCATCGCTCCGGAGCATACATCGTTCCGGCGTCTCGCCGCGCGTTGCCCGCCGCGCGCGGTTCCGCGCCGGACCGACCAGACCCCGGTCAGCCTACCCGCGCGGTCACGCGCGCCGCGCCGCGCGGCCCTTCGAGAGGTGCGCCATCGCCTCGGTGAGGCCGTCGACGGTCAGGTGATACATGGGGAAGATTTCGCCGATCGCCTTGGCGGTGCCGCCGCCCCAGTACTGCGGCGGGTCGGGGTTCAGCCACACGCTGCGCTCGAAGCGGGAGGCGAGGAACCCGAGCCAGTCGAGCCCGGAGAGCGGCGCGAGCCCGGGCGGCGCGCCCCACGGCCCGGTGCCGAGGAGCTCGCCCGGGGCCATCGCCGCGTCGCCCACCATGATGAGCTTCCAGCGCTCGTTCAGCTGATCGCAGAGGAGCGGGACGTCGACGGGTTCCATCAGGGAATCGGTGGAGTAGAGCCGCCCGTAGACCGTATTGTGGAAATAGTGAGTGCGGACCTCGCGGAAGTTCGAGGCGCGCCTCGCGGCCGAGAAGAGCTGCGAGCAGGTCTGCGCGAACGGATCCATCGAGCCGCCCACGTCCATGAGCAAGAGCACGCGCGCGCTCGAGCGCCGCGGCGGGCGCGTGACGATCTCGAGCTCGCCGGCGTTCTTCGCGGTCGCGTCGACGGTGGCCTCGATGTCGAGCTCCTCCTGGGTGCCATCGCGGGAGAAGCTGCGGAGCTTTCGCAGCGCGACCTCGACCTGACGGACGTCGAGCACCAGATCGGAGCGGTACGGTCGGTACTTCCGCGCGTCGGCCATGCCCATCACGCCGCGGCCGCCGGGCCCCTGGCTCGGGCCGGCGCGCACGCTCATCCCGTGCGGGTTCTGCCCGCCGGTGCCGAACGGGCTGGTGCCGCCGGTGCCGATCCACTTGCTGCCGCCGTCATGGCGCTCCTTCTGCTCGCGGAGCCGCTCTTCGAAGAGCTTGCGGAGCTCCTCCGGGGAGAGCTCCTTTATCGCCGCGAGCGCCTCGGGCGAGAGGTTCTCGAGCGTCTTCGGATCTTTCAGCCACTCCTCGAGCTCGTCGAGGAGCTGGGCGGTCTCGGTGACGATGCCCTTGAAGTGCGCGAGGAAGGCCTCGTCGAACTTGTCGAGGTCGGCCTCGGAATGCACGAAGAGCGCGCGCGCCAGGTAGTAGAAGCCGTCGAGCGTGCTCTCGTGGAGCCCGAGCTCGAGGGCGCGTGAGAGCTGCACCGCCTCTTGCGCGCCGACCTTGAGGCGCTTTTTCCGGAGCTCGTAGATGAAGGGGACGACGATCTCGCTCATTTTGCGCTCCCCGGGCCGCAGCGAGCGTCGCCGGGCGTCGAGACCGTCAGCTCGTAGTCGCCTACCGCGAGCTGCGCCAGCGGAACCACGACGCTGCCCGAGAAGCGCCCGTCGGCGTCGGCGGCGAGCGAGCCGATCGGGATGTCCCCGCCGCTCGCGGCGCGGAGCGTGACGTCGACTCGCGCGCGCGCGCAGGGCTCGCCGCCGGCCGCGACGCGCCCCCGGAGCTCGAGCGGCTCGCCGCGCATCACGTCGCGCGCGCGCGAGTCGACCGTGAGCTCCGCCGCGGGCCTCGGGTCGCTCGTCTCGGCGGGAGGGGGCGGCGGGGTCGTCATCGCGGCGCTCGCGCCCGGCGGCGCTCCCGGTTCGCCGAGCCCGGAGCGCCCGACCATCTCCGAGCCGCTCTCGCTTCCCTTCGGCCAGGCGAAGGGATCGGCGGGCGGCGCGTGGAGCGGCGTGTCGGGCGGCTGCTCGGTGTCGAGACGTCCGGCGGCGCCACCGAGGTCGATGCGATGCCACAGGCGGCTGTCGTAGACCTCGACCCACGCATGCGCCTCGTTGCGGATGAGCCGCGCCGGCAGACCGAGCGCCTGCGCGGTGATGGTGAAGGCGTAGGCGCGGTGCCGGCAGACCCCCTTCTGCAAGAGCGCGAGCTCTTCGTAGAGCGCGGCGCCGCTCGAGCTCGGCAGCTCGTCCGACGGCTTGAAGCCTCGAAAGTAGCCGACCAGCGTGGTGAGCGCCTGGCGCGGACTCATCTCGCGATCGACGCCGATGGCCCCCAACACCTTCGCGGTCGGCGCGCGGAGCGGCTCGGGCACGGGCTTGGTGAATCGGGTGAGCATCGGCCAGGAGACGTCCGCGAACGGGCTGCCGAACACCGCGCGCGGGATGGCAAGCTGCATCGTGAGCCTTATCCGCTCGCGCGCGCTGGCACGAATGAACCAGTTGTCGGCGCCGTCGCGGAAGAGCTGAAACGGGAGCTCGGGGCTGCTCTCGGCCGCCAGCGCGCGCGCGCCCGGCCCGACCGACGGGATCCGCACCGGCACGTCGCGCGCGAGATCCACGGTCATGTCGGCGTAGAACTGGTCGTCGCCGGGCAGCACCTCGCCGCCGACCGCGATCGGCGAGAGTGACCGGTCACCCACCACGAGCTCGAGACTGCCGTCCACCGTGTCGAAGGCGTAGAGCCGCTTGAAGGGTGTCACCGTCGGGCGAAACGGATCGCTATAGCCCACCAGGTCCGGGCGGGTCGTGTTGCGATCGATACGATAGACGGCGTCCGCGCTCATCGGTGTGGAGTCGCCGCCGTAGGTCGCCTCCGAGGGCGGCGGGCTCGCAGCCGTGTCGGGCGCGCGCACGACCCCGCTCGGTGTCTCGAGCGCCGCCGGCAGGTTGCCGCGCGGGGTCGTGGCTTGGAGGGCGAGATCCTCGTCGGCATCCGGCGGGATGAATTCGTGCTCCACCGGCGCGTCTGCGCGGGCCGGCGTGGTGAGCGCCGCGAGCGCCATCATCACGGGCAGAAATCGCGCCGAACGCACCGGCCCAGGCTAGCACCGATCGGGCGGGCGAGCGGAGCGCGAGCGCGCGCCCCGGTATCCCTCGAGGAGTGCTACCGTGGATGAGCATGAGCGAGGCGCTCTCACGACAGCTCGCCGCGCTGCCGCCCGAGCTTCGCGCCGAGCTCTCGCGCCATCGCTTCGACGAGGCGCGCTTGCTCAGCCTCGCGAGCAACTTTCTGTTGGGTCGGTCCGGCGCGGAAACGAACCGGGTCGGAGGCGTCGTCGCGCCGCCGTCGCCGGGCGACCTCGGCTCGCTGCCGGAGCTCGGCTCGGCCGAGCGCGCGCGGCTCGAGGAGCGCGGGCTCGCGGCGCTCGCGCGCGGCGAGGCGGCGCTCTGTGTGCTGGCCGGCGGGATGGCGACGCGCATGGGCGGCGTCGTGAAGGCGCTGGTCGAGGCGCTGCCGGGTCGGACCTTCCTCGAGCTTCGCCTGCGCGAGCGCGAGGCGCTCGCGGCTCGGGTCGGGCGTGCGGCGCCGCTCTGGCTCATGAGCAGCCACGCCTCCGACGCGCCGCTCCGCGCTGCGCTCGGCGCGCGCTCGGAAGGGGATCGGGTCGCGGTGTTCACGCAAGACTCCTCGCTCCGGCTCACGCGGTCGGGAGCGCTCCATCTCGACGCCCGGGGTGCGCCGAGCCTCTATGCCTGCGGCCACGGCGACTTGCCCGGCGCGCTCCGCGCGAGCGGCTTGCTCGAGCGCTTCGTCGCGCGCGGCGGGCGGACGGTGCTGGTCGCGAACCTCGACAACCTCGGGGCCGGGCTCGACCCGGCGATCCTCGGCTGGCACCTCGAGCACGGCGCGCCCGCGACCTGCGAGGTGGTCGAGAAGGTCGGCGCCGATCGCGGCGGCATCCCGGTGCGCCTCGACGGGCGCCTGGTGGTGCTCGAGGAGTTCCGCTTGCCACGCGGCTTCGAGCCCGACGCGGTGCGCGTGTTCAACACCAACACCTTTCATTTCGATGCGCGGGCGCTGCTCGAAGCGGAGCTCGAGTTCACGTGGTTTTCCGTGGAGAAGCAGGTGGAGGAGTCGACCGTGATCCAGTTCGAACGTCTGATCGGCGAGGTGACCAGCTCCCTCGAGACACGCTTCCTCATGGTGCCGCGCGTGGGCGCGCAGTCGCGCTTTCTCCCAGTGAAAGACACCGCCGAGCTCTCCGCGCGCCGCGAGGCGCTCGAGGTCCTCGCGCGCGCCCGCGGGATGGTGCCGTGAGCGCACGCTCGAGCAGCCTCGCGCTCGCGCTCGGCGCGGCGCTCTTCGCGACGCTCGGCGTCTGCGGCGTCGCCCGCGCCCAGGCGCCACTCGCGCGGCCCGAGCGGCTACCGGCGCTCGGCCGCGGCGTGGCCGGCACCGACGACACCACGGCGCTCGCTGCGAACCCCGCCAACCTCGCCTTTCTCCCGGGCGCGGAGCTCCGCTGGTCGGGCCTCTTCCTCCCCGAGCGCGACACGGTGCCGTGGCAGGGGCACGCCTTCGCGTTCGGCTTCCCGATCCGGCTGTTGTCGCTCTCGACCGGGCTCCGCGTGGACGTGATGTCGCCGCCCGACGCGGCGCGCGCCGGCGGGTTCTCGGCCGCCTACCAGTGGCTCACCTGGGGGCTCGCCTTCGGCTCGGACGCCGCTGCGCTCGGCGTCTCGCTCCAGCGCTCGTACTCGGACGCCCCCTCGGCGCACGGGCTCGCGTCGTGGTCTGCCGCCTGGTCCTTGCGGCCGTGGAACGGGCTCGGGCTCTCACTGGTCGCGCACGACCTCAACGCGCCGCGGAGCCAGTCCGGCTACCGGCTCGCGCCGGCCTTCGAGCTGGCGGCGGCGGTGCGTCCGCTCGGCACCCGCGCGCTCGAGCTCGGGCTCGAGGGGAAGTACCTCGACGAGGGCAACGGGGTGTGGGTGCCGCGCGCGACGCTCGGCGTCGATCTTCCGCCCTTCGGCCGCCTGCGCGGCGATTTTGCGATGAGCGATCCGGCGAGCGCCGCGCGCCGCGCGTGGACCGCGTCGGCAGCGCTCGCCATCTACCTGAGCGGTCCGGGCGGCTCGATGGAGGTGTCGGGCGGCGGCGTCACCGGCACCGGCCTCGGGGCTCGTGGCTCCTACGGGCTCGAGACGGGCGCGGCGTTCCGCGGCTTTCGCGAACCGGCGGGGCAGGAGGCTCCGCGGAGCGCGGTGCGCGTGCGCATCGAGGACACCCCGAGCAATCGCGGGCACGTCGCGCTGCTCGAGCGGCTCTGGGAGCTCGCCGACGACGAGCCGACCGTCGACGCGGTCGTGCTCGAGCTCCGCAGCGCGCCCGGGAGCTCGCTCGCGCACGTCGAGGAGCTCCGTGACGCCATCCAGCACCTGCGCGCGCGTGGCAAGCGCGTGCTCTGTCACCTCGAGGACGCGGGCGGCTCGGAGCTCTACCTCTGCGCGGCGGCTAGCCGCACCCTCATGAACCCCGCCGGCGGCCTGCGCTTCGCCGGGCTCCGCATGCAGCACCTCTACTTCGCCGGGCTCCTCGAGAAGCTCGGGATTCGTGCGGATTTCGTGCGTATCGGCGCGCACAAGAGCGCGCCCGAGCAGTTCACCCGCGACGGCGCGAGCGACGTCGCGCGCGCGGACACCATCAATCTCCTCCAGCAGTACGAGCTCGAGTTCATGCGCGGCGTGGCAGCCGGGCGACGGCTCGGCATCCCGGCGCTCCGCGAGCGCATCGCGCAAGGTCCGTTCATCGCCCAGGAAGCGCGCGCCGCGGGTCTCGTGGACGGCTTCGCTTTCGACGACGAGCTCGAGGCGGCAGTCGACGAGCTGGTCGGTCGTCCGACGACGCTCCTCGACGACGCTCCGAGCGGCCGCGCGCCCGAGCGGTTCGGGCGCGGGCGGCGGCTCGCGCTCGTCTACGTCGATGGCGACATGATCGACGGGCGCAGCCGAACCATCCCGCTCGTCGGCACGCGGCTCGCCGGCTCGTACACCATCGCGGAGACGCTCGAGAAGGTGCGCGAGGACTCCGGCGTCGGGGCCGTCGTGCTGCGGGTGGAGTCTCCCGGCGGCTCGTCGATGGCGGCGGACGTCATGTGGCGCGAGGTCGCGCTCACCGCGAAGGTGAAGCCGGTAGTGGTGAGCATGGGCACGTATGCAGCGAGCGGCGGCTACTACGTGTCGGCGCCCGCCACGCGCATCTTCGCCAACCCGCTCACCCTCACCGGCAGCATCGGGATCTTTTACGGGAAGGCGGACGTGGTCGGCTTGCTTCGCAAGCTCGGGGTCAGCGTGGAGACGTACAAGACCGCGCCGCGCGCCGACGCCGAGAGCATCTATCGTCCGTTCACCCCTGAAGAGCGGCAAGAGCTCGAGCGCAAGGTCGGGCAGTTCTACGAGGTATTTCTCTCGCGGGTGGCCGAAGGGCGCCACATGACCCGGAAGGCGGTCGATGAGCTCGGCCAGGGCCGGGTGTGGACGGGGCGGCAAGCTCAGGCAAACGGGCTCGTCGACGAGCTCGGAGGGCTGCGCCAGGCGCTCGCCGCGGCGCGAGCGCTCGGCGAGCTGCCGGACTACGCGCCCATCGAGGAGCTGCCGCCGCCCGACACCACGCTCCTCGGGCGTCTGCTCGGGCTCGAGGGTGTCCATGAGGAAGTGACCGCGGCGGTGCCCTCCCAGCTCCTCGACATGGTGCGCGCGCTCGGGCCATTCGTCATCTACCCGGGTGACAAGCCGATGGCGCTCATGGAGCTTACGACCATCGAGCCATGAGCGACGCGCCGCTCCTCCTCCTCGACGCGGCGCGCATCGACGCCGGCGGCGCGGTGCTCCTCGACGGGGTGTCGTGCGGGAGCTCCGCGCCCGAGCTCGGCTTGGTGGGCGCGTGGTCGCCGCTCTTCGCGCTGCTCGGCGGGCAGGCCACGCTCGCCTCGGGACGGGCGGAGATCGGCGGCGCGCCCGCGCGGCTCGCCGCGTCGAGCGGTCGGGTGGGACTCGCGCCGCGCAGCGCGGCGCGGCCCCCCGCGTGGGAGGTTCGAAGATGGCTCGCCTACGCCGCGCGCCTCGCCGGGGTCCCGGCGCGCGGCGCGCGCGCCGAGGTGAGCCGCGCGCTCGAGGAGCTCGGGCTCACCGCGCTCGCCGCTCGCCCTTGCTCGTCGCTCACGCCCTTCGAGCGGCGCGCCTGCTCGCTCGCCGAGGCCGCGCTCGGCGCGCCGCCGGTGCTCGCGGTCGAGGCTCCGCTCGCCGGGCTCGACGAGCCCGCCGAGCAGGCGATGCTCGCGGTGCTCGAGCGCGCGCGCGCGCGGCACCGGCTCATCGTGAGCGTCGAGACCGCTCCGGCGACCGGCGCCGCCAAGAACCTCCTCGACGCGCTCGGCGAGGTCATCGTGCTCCAGGCCGGGCGCGTGGTCGCGGAGGGCTCGGCAGAGACCGCGCTCGGGCGGGCCCCGCGCTACCTCGTGCGGGTGACGCGCCACGCCGCGGCCTTCGCCGCCGCGCTCGCCGAGCGCGGCTTCGCGCCCACGCGGGCCTCGCCCGACGGCGCGCGGCTCGTCGTCGAGGTCGGTGCCGCCGGCGATCCGAGCGCGCTCGTCGAGGTGGCGCTCGAGCTCGGGGCGCCGATCGTCGAGCTCGCGCCGCTCGCTCCTGCTTGACGCCGCGGCGGGCGCTGTCAAAGGTGCGGGCCGCACCATGGCCCGGGACCGACTCGCCGAAGCGCGCCACGTGGTCGTCAAGCTCGGCTCGCGCACGCTCGCCGAAGCCCCGGCGTTCCTCGACGCGTTCGCCGCGGAGGTCGCCGAGCTCACGCGGCAGGGGCGCTCGATCGTGGTGGTGTCGAGCGGCGCCATCGCGATGGGTTGGCGCCGGCTCGGTTATCGCGCGCGCCCGCGCGAGATGGCGCGGCTGCAAGCCGCAGCCGCCGCCGGACAGAGTGAGCTCATGCGCTGCTGGGACGAGGCCTTCTCGGGGCACGGCCTCACCGTCGCGCAGGTCCTGCTCACCCACGCCGACCTCGCGCATCGCGAGCGCCTGAACAACGCGCGCGAGGCGCTGGCGGCGCTCCTCGAGGCAGGCGCGGTGCCGATCATCAACGAGAACGACACCGTCGCCACCGAGGAGATCCACTTCGGCGACAATGACCAGCTCGCGGCGATGGTGGTGCCGCTGGTCGGCGCCGAGCTGCTCGTGCTGCTCACCGACGTCGAGGGCGTCCTCGACGCCTCCGGCGCACGCATCCCGGTGATGAAGGACGGCGTCGAGATCGGCGCGCTTCCGGCCGCGCGGAGCGTCGGCAGCGGCGGGATCGCGAGCAAGATCGACGCTGCGCGCAAGGCCGCTCGAGCCGGGGCCTGGGTGGTCATCGCGAGGGCTGCTCGCCCGGGGGTCTTGCGCGACGCGGCCGGCGGCGCGGACGTCGGCACGCTCTTTTGCCCCAGCGATACCGCGCTCCGCGCGCGAAAACACTGGATCGCGTACACGCTCCGGCCGAGCGGCACGGTGCTGCTCGACGACGGCGCGGTCCGCGCGCTCGCAAGCGGTCGGAGCAGCCTCTTACCGGTCGGCGTGGTCGGGGTGCGCGGCCAGTTCAACCCCGGCGACTCGGTGCGCCTGGTCGACCGGCGCGACGTCGAGGTGGGGCGCGGGCTCACTCGACTCGGCGCGCTCGACGTCGCGCGCGCCGCCGGCCTCAAGGGCGCGGAGCTCGAGGCGCGGTTCGGCGCGCGCGCCGCGGAGCTCGTCGTCGTGCACAAAGACGATCTCGTGCTCGCGCCCTGACGCCGGGAGCGCACCTGCGCCGACATCGACCCACTCGGCTTCGCGCCGGACCGACACAAACATCCAAGCCGGGCGCGCCGTGCGGTGTCGGAACTTCCTTCCGGGGAGCGGTGTCGATCATGGATCGTGCTGTCGATGGTGAGCGCAGGCAGATGACGGGTGAGCTAGGATATGAGCGGCTGATGCCCGTTTTCCGCCGCGCTGCGACCGCGCTGGTGCTCGCCGGAGCTTCCGCTGGCGTCGGGTGCGCGCGTCTCGGCGCGAGGCCGAGCCAGCTGCCGCCCGCGCTGCCCGCCGCGTCTCCCGATGGCGCGAGCCGCGAGCTCGAGCGCGCGCCCCCGCTCTCGCTTGCCAGCGAGGACGACGCGGTGGTGCGCGTGGTGGCGGACGGCGTGACCTGCACCGGCACGCTCATCGAGGAGGATCAGGTGCTCACCGCGCATCACTGCGTCAGCGCGCGTGACGCCCGCGGCGACATGCTGCCGCGCGACGTCGAGCCGGAGCGGCTGCGCGTGGAGCTCGGAGGGGACTACCTGCCCTGGGGTGAGGTCCGGGTGCGCGCGGTGGTCGCGCCGGCCTGCGGCTACGCCGCGAACCGCGGGGACATCGCCATCCTGGTGCTCGAGCGCCGGCTCACCGGCGTCGCCACCCGCGCGCCGGCGCTCGAGCACGAGCCGCGCGCGGGCGAGGAGATCCGCCCGGTCGGGTTCGGCCGCTGCGCGCGGTCGGCCGACGGGATCCGCCGGCGCCAGCGCCTAGGAGGGCCCATAGGGCAGGTCGACGCCACCCGTTTTCGCGTCGAGGCCTCGATCTGCCCGGGGGACTCGGGTGGGCCCGCGCTCGACCTCGAGACGGGCGCGGTCGTCGGCGTCATCTCGAGGAGCGTGATGGACACGACCGAGCAGACGACCGGGCCCTCCGTCTTCACCCGGCTCGATCGCTGGCGCCCGGTGTTCGCCGCGGCGAAGCTGGTGTCGGAGGGCGCGAGCCTGGCGGAGCTCCCGCCCATCGCCGGCTGCGAGTAGGCGAGAAAGTGCCCGCGTCTGCCGGGTGCGCTACGATTTCGGGCGCGCCATGAGAAAACTCGCCCGCTTTCTCGCCTGGACGGCCGTGATCGTCGGCGCGCTCATCGGGCTGGCGCGGGGGTTCTTGCTGCGCTGGTGGACGGTCCCTGAAAATGACCCGTACCTCGAGGCCTCGGTCGCCCCTACCCTCGAGGGCGGGGACGTCATCATCCTCTGGCGGGCGACCAAGCCCTCGTTCGGCGATCTCGTGATGTGCCCGGAGCCGAACGCGCCCGGCCGCATGGTGATCGGGCGGCTCTACGGCGAGGAGGGTGACGACATCACGGTGGACGGCGATCGGGTCATCGTGAACGGCAAGGCCTCCGGGACGGAGCGCTCCTGCACCGAGCAGACGTTCGTCGCGAAAGAGCCGCGGACCGGGCGCGAGGTCACCCAGCCCTGTTCGGTGGAGGAGCTCGCCGGTCACACCTCGATGCGCGGCGGACGCGGGGACAGCAAGCTGGCCCCGCAGCAGCGCCAGACGAAGGTCGCCCCGGGGAAGGTGTACCTGGTCAGCGACAATCGACTATTCCCGTATGATTCTCGTGATTTCGGCACGGTGGAGCGCGCCAGCTGCGCGGAGACGGTGCTCTTCCGGCTAGTAGGCCGGAACGGCTTCTTCGACGACGGCCGGCGCTTCGAGTTTCTCCGCTAGCGCTCGGCTTGCCAGCCTCGATCGAGCCCCGTACCCTGGATCACCCCGGATGGCGACGAGCGCGCTCGAGATTGGCATCGTCTGCGGGCGCTGCGACGCCTTTAGCCCGATGATGACGCGGTCCTGCCCCGGCTGCGGGACGGCGCTCGTGCTGGAGGGCGGCCTGCCCTCGCAGCCGCCCCCGCGTGACGAACCGGGTTCCCATTCGGGGAAATTCGATCAAGGCTCGGCACGCCGAGGTCCGGGCCCGTCGGTCGGTGGGCTTTCGGAGGAGGAGCTGATGGATCAAGCCAAGCACTACGTCTGTAACTCGTGCATGACCCCCGTGCCGAGCGGTCACAAGTTCTGCGGCCGCTGCGGGCAGCCGGTGCCGGACGAGATCCTCACGCTGCAGGTGAACTACTTCAACGAGCTGCAGAACCCCGAGAAGGCCCGCGTGGTCGTGATCCGCGGCGAGGGCCTCGACGGCGCCATCTTCCACCTGGCCGCCGACGAGCACCTCGTCGGGCGCCAGGGGCAGCTCGAGTTCCCGAACGATCCCTACGTCTCCCCGAAGCACGCGAACTTCTTCTATCGCGACGGCAAGCTCGTGATCCGTGACGAGGGCTCGCTGAACGGCGTGTACATCCGCGTGCGCGGCAGCGTCGAGCTCGCGCCGGGCGACACCTTCCTGCTCGGCGAAGAGGTGTTCCGCGTCGATCCGACCCCGAAGTCCTCCGACGGCGCCGATCAGGACGGCACCTTCTTCTATTCGTCGCCGAAGTACCCGAGCGCGTTCCGCGTGAACCAGCTCCTCGAGGGCGGCGCGGTCGGCATGTCGGTGTGCGCGCGCGGGAGCGCGCTCAACATCGGCCGCGAGGACGGCGACCTCAATTTTCCGTCGGACGTCTACATGTCGAGCAAGCACTGCACCATCGAGGAGCGCGACGGCAGGTTCACGCTCACCGACCACGACAGCCGCAACGGCACCTACGTCCGGGTCAAGGCCGAGCGCGAGCTCGCGAACGGTGATTTCGTGTTCATCGGCCGCCAGCTCCTACGCGTCGAGTACAACCTGAACTGAGCCGCCGCGAGCCAGCCGCGCCGGCTCGAACCCGGCGCGGGCCGCCGCGCGCTCAGCTCTCGGGGGGGTCGGTTCGGCGCGGCCGGCGGCGGCGCCGCTTGCTCGGCGCGCGCGCGGTCGCGCGCTCGTCGTCTGCGTCGCGGCCGGCGCGCTCTTCGCCCGCGCCGTCGGCGCGGGCTCCGAGCTCGCGGGCGAGCTGGCTGAGCTCGAGGACGTCCATCGCGAGCGGATAAATCGGCGTCTTGGTGAAGCGGCCGGTGCGGCCGCCCTCGAGCCGCGGCAAGAGCGCGACGATGCGCCGCATGGAGTCGGCGATGCGCCGCGGGATGTTCAGCCGATCACCCACCGGCTCCAGGAACTCGAAGGCGGCTTCCATGCGGTCGCGCTCGCCGGCGCAGGCCTCGCGCATCGGCTCGAGCAAGAGCGCGGTGCAGAGCACGACGTCGTCGAAGGGCGCGCCGCGCTCGAGGGTGAGGCGATCGATCGCGCTGAGGATGCGCCACGCGGCGCCGTCGTCGTCCTGCGCGTCGGAGAGGAACGCCGAGAGCTCGGGCAGGAGCACGTCGAGCACGCCGGTCTCCCACGCCAGCCAGATCGAACGGTGCGCCGCGCCGCCGCGCAGGAGCCGGAGCAGCTCCTCGAAGAGCCGCGGGCGCGCCGCCATGGCGAGTGACCCGCGACACTGCACGATGGCGTCGTAGACCTCCGGGGAGATCCCGAAGTCGAGCCGCGCGCTGAACTTGATCGCGCGGAGGATCCGCACCGGATCTTCGAGGAAGCGGACGGTCGGGTCGCCGATGGTGCGCACGGTGCGCTGCTGGATGTCCGGCATCCCGTCGACCCAGTCGAGCACGCGGCGCGCCTCGAGATCATAGAAGAGCCCGTTGATCCGCAGATCGCGGCGGAGCGCGTCCTCGTGCGCCTCGCCGAACACGTTGTCGTTGCGGATGAGCAGCTCCTCGCCGTTCTTCGCGTCGCCCTGTTCGGGCGCGCGGCGGAAGGTCGCCGTCTCGATCACCTTTCCGCCGCCGAAGAGCACGTGCACCAGGCGGAAGCGCCGCCCGATGATCCGCGAGTTCCGAAACAGCCGCCGCACGTCGTCGGGGCGCGCGCTGGTCGCCACGTCGAAGTCCTTCGGGGAGCGACCGACCAGGAGATCGCGCACGCAGCCGCCCACCAGGTAGGCCTCGTAGCCGTGCCGGACGAGCCGCTTCACCACCTTCGCGGCGTCGTCGTCGACGCGCGCGTCGTCGAGCTCGACCGGATACACGAGCGGCTCGACCTCGTGGACCTTCTCGATGACCACGCGCGGGAGGTCGTCCTCCGAGTAGAGGGGCTCGCGCGCGCTCGCGCGCCGCCGGGCATCGGTGCCGCGCGTGCGCCGCGGACGAGGGCTGGAGGCGCCCGCGCGCGGGGCGGGGTCGGCCGGATCTTCAGTCAAGGTCGAGAGACTTCGGGAGGATGGGGGTCGGTCCGGCGCGGAAACGGGCGCGGCTCGACCGCTCGCAGGCGTTTAGCAGGCAAGCCGCGCGGAAACCAGTCGCGCCTTCGCGACCCGGCCGGAACTGGCGGCGCGCCAGGGGCTCGTGCAAATATGACAAACCACTTGCCAAAATGACAAGGCTGCGCGCGCGCTCCGGCGGGGCGCGCCGCCGGCCGCGCCGGACCGACACCCGAGCGGCGGGCGGGACCGCGGCGGGGCGCGCGGTCACGGAGCGGCCGAGCCGCTCCTCGGCGCGCGTGCGGCTGGGCGCGGGTGGCCGAGCGAGGCGACCGCCTGTGCGCCGAGGCGGCGGAGCGCGGCGCAGAGCATCGGCTCCTCGCAGGGCCCGACCTTGCCGTGGTGCGCGGGCCAGGCGGGGCCGCCGATCCCGGCGCGGTCGCGGATGTCGGGGCCGCGCCAGGAGGCGAGCGTGCCGGGCAGCGTCGCTTCGCGATCGCGGGTGCTCGGCATGGGCAGCGGGAGCTCGGGCGTCACGCCGACATGCTGCACGGGTGAGCCGTCGGGGAGCGCGTAGAGCATGGTGGTGAGCCGGAGCACGCCCACCCCAGGACGATCATCGAAGTACTCCTGGATGCAGCCCTTGCCGAAGGTGCGCGCGCCGACCACGGTGCCGCGGTCATAAGCCTCGAGCGCGCCCGCGATCATCTCGGCGGCGCTCGCCGTGTAGCCGTCGACCAGCGCGGCGACCGGGCCGCGCCAGATGCCGGACGGCGCGGGCGAGAGCGCGCGCTGGATCTCGATCGCGCCGCCGCGATGGCGATACGGGAAGCTCGGCGCGCCCGGCAGGAACACGCCGATGGCGCCGGCCGCGCCGTCGGTGGAGCCGCCGCCGTTACCGCGCAGATCGAGCAAGATGGCGAGCGGAGGCGCGTCGCGGCTCGCTGCGACCAGCTCGGACAGCTCCTCGCCGAGCCCGTCGGGGACGTCCGGCAAGCTCACGACCAGCACGCTCCCGCCCGCGTAGGGCACTCGGCTCGAGGCGAGCGCGAGGGGTGGCGGCTCGTCGCTCTCGGGCGGTAGTGTAACCGAGAGCCGCTCGACGCGCGCGTCCCCGGCGCGCACCACGGTGACCGGGCGAGCGGTCTCGGCGCCGACCGCCTCGAGCTGCGCGAGCTGCTCGACCTGCTCCACGCTGAGCCCGGCGGTCGCGATGCCGCCCACGCCGAGCACCACGTCGCCCGCGCGGAGCGGCGGCGCGGGCTCGCTCACGATCCGCACGCCGACAGGCGTCCGCATGATCTCGCCCCAGAGCCGCGGGCCCGGATCGGTGGCGGCGTCCGCCGCGTAGAGCGACCACTCCTCATCGAGCGGCGCCCACTGGCTGTGCGCGTCGAGCGCGGGCACGTAGGCGCGCACCGCCGCGGCGAGCACCACCGCGGTCCAGTCGTCGAGGCTCATGGTCGGCAAGAGCCGCTCGCTCGCCGCGTGAAATGCGGCCGTCCCCGGCTCGCCGAACGCCTTCTCGAAGGCGCCCGCGCGCTCTCCGAGCAGCCGCGCGAGCTCGCGCCCGGGCCGCGTCACCGGATCGTCCTCGAACACCGACTCGCTCGCGAGCGCGAGCGCCTGGGCGCGCGAGAGCCTCGGCGCGCGCGTCGCGGCGTGATCGAAGATCACCCGCAGCTCGGACACCCACGCCTGCGCCAAGCGGCCGACCTCGCGCGCGGCCGCGCAGTCGGAGGCGTCGCGCGGCGAGCGCTCGACCTCCTCGATCAGCGCGGGCGCGAGCCGGCGCGCCGCCCGCGCGGTCGGTGCGTCGGGCGCCGCCGACCAGAGGCCGTGCGGATCGAGCCAGCCGACGAGCGCGTCGCTCACCGCGGCTGCGCGCGGGCTCCCGAGCGGCTGCGCGATGCGCGCGTGAACCTGCGTGATGACGCGCCGCGCGTCCCGGCAGCCGACCCGCGCCGGATGACCGTCCGGCATCTTGAGCGGGCGCTCCGCGTCGTCGTCGTCGTCCTTGGCTTCGGGGGCTCCTCGAGGTTGGTCCGGCGCGGAACCGGCCGGGCGCGCCTGGGGCCGCGCGGGTGCCGGCGCCGCGACCGGCGCCGCCTCCGAGCGCACGAGCGAGTAGCTCGCGCCGCCGGCGAGCGCGAGCGCGGCCGTCACGAGCGCGAGCTTCGTGCGGCGGGCGGGAGCGCGGACCTCAGGCATCGGGGCCGCAAAGGATAGCGCCGCTCGCGGCAAGCGGGCCGAGTTCTCGCGCGCGCCCCCGCGCCCCCGCCCTCCCTCGGGATGAAGCGGCCCCGCGGCCGCGGTATAGGGCGGCGGTGACCGCCGACGCGATCGTGCTGCTCGGGTGTCGGATCGAGCCCGGCGGCGAGCCGGGTCCGGCCGCTCGGCGGCGCGCGGCCCGCGCCGCGCGCGCGTATCGCGAGGGTGTCGCGCCCTGGGTGCTGGTGAGCGGCGGCCGGCGCTGGTGGGGCGTGCCCGAGGCGGACGCGCTCGCGCGCGAGCTCGAGCGCCTCGACGTCCCGCCCGAGCTCATCGTGGCCGAGCGCTGCTCGGTGACCACCTCGGAGAACGCGCGCTACTCGGCGCGGCTGCTCCTCGAGCGCCGCGCCGAGCGCGTCGCGCTGGTGACCTGCGACTTTCATTTGCCGCGCGCGCTCGCGAGCTTCCGCGCGGTCGGCGTCGACGCGCTCGGGCTCCCGGCGCTCTCTCCGCCCGCCCCGCTCGCGCGCGCGCTCTCGCGCGGCGCGCGCGAGCGCGTGAGCGCTTGGCTCGGAGCGCGGCGATGAGGCGCGGCGCGCTCACGCTCGCGCTCGTCGCGGGCCTCGGCGGGTGCCGCTCGAACGGCGCGCCGTCGCCCGCGCCCTCCTCGAGCGCCGCGCCGAGCGCGTCCGCGCCGTCTTCGCCGGACAGCCGTGAGACGGCGCTCGCCGCCGCCGAGGCGCGCCGCGACGCGGCGAGCGTGACCGCCGCCGATCTCGCGGCGCGCGCGGTTCGGGTGCGGCGGCTCGCCGCGCGCGCGCTCGCGCGCACGGCTGACCCGCGTTCCGCGGCGCTCCTGCGCGGGGCGCTCGGCGACGAGGACCCCGACGTGGTCGCGTGGGCCGCGTTCGGGCTCGGGCGTCTCTGCTCGCGTGAACCGAGCGCGCCGCGCGCGCTCGTCATGCGCGCCGTGTCGCTCGCGGATACCGGCCAGCTCACCCAGCTGCCGGGCGCGCTCGACCCCGTGCTCGCCATCGCCGGCGCGCTCGCGCGCTGCGGCGGCGGTGAGGCCGAGCGCACGCTCGCCGCGTGGCTCGCCGAGCCGGGCACGCTCGCCGAGTCGGGCGCGCTCGGGCTCGGGCTGCTCGCGGCGCGCGCCGGCCACCTCGACGATCCGTCCTTGGTCGCGCTGCTCGACGCTGCGGCGCGGGAGGATGGCCCCGCGCACGCGCTCTTCCCCTTCTCGCGTCTGCCCAAGTTCACGCCGCCCATCGAGCGGCGCCTCGCGGAGACCGCCGCGCGCTCGCTCGAGCGCTCGGGCATCGCGGTCGACTTCGCGGCGCGCGCGCTCGGCGCTGCCGGCGCGTCCGCGGCGGCGCGGCTCGCGACGGGCGAGCGCGACCCGGAGACGCTCTCTCTCGCGCGCGCGGCGGCCGAGCGCCTCGGCGCGCTCGTCGCCGACCGCGCGCGCGCGGCGTCGCTCCGGGCGAGCGCGGCGCGCGAGCTCCCGAAGCTCGGCGCGCCCGGTCAAGACGCGCTCGCGCGCGCGCTCGTAGCGCTCGCGCCGCCGCCCGGTGACGACGCGGCGCTCACGACCGGCGCCTGGGCGCCACTCCGCGCCGTGCTCGACGGGTTCGAGTCGCCCGCGCCCGGCGCGGCGCGGGCGGCGCTCGCCGCGCTCGCGAGCCGCCCGCTGCCGGAGGGCGCGAGCGCGCCGCTCCGCCGCCGGCTCGTCGCGCTCCGCTGCGGCGCGGCCGCGCTGCTCGCGGGCAGCGCCACCCTCTCGAGGGAGCTCGTCGCCTGCGATCCCGAGCCGAACGGGCGCGCGGGCGCGCTGGCGACCGTGCGCGTGCTCGGCCGCGCGCCCATCACGCGCGCGCGCCACCGCCGCTGGCTCGGCTACGCGGCGAGCGCGGACAGCGTGGTGCGCGAGGCGGCGCTCGGGCTCATGCCGTCGCACCCGGAGATCGAGGCGCCCGCCGCGGTGCTCGCCGAGGCGCTCGGCGCGAGCGCGGGCGGCGTCGTGGCGACCGCGGCGCAGCTCATCGCGGCCTATCCGTCCCGCGCGGCCGCGCCCGACGCCGGCCGCGCCGCCCCGCCCCGAGAGCCCTCCGACGCTGGCGCCGAAGCTCCGCGCGCTCTCGAGGTCGCGCCCGAGGTGGTCCAGGCGCTCACGCGCGCGTTCGACGCGGAGCGTCCGCCGGACGCGGTCGAGGTGCGTGCGGCGCTCGCGGACGCCGCCGCCTCGCTTGGGCTGCTGAGCTTCAAACCGCGCATCCTCGCGCTCTGCACCAGCCCGAATGACTACCTCCGGCTGCACGCCGAGAAGGCGCTCCGGCTGCTCGGCGAGCGCGAACGCGCCTGCCCGAGGCCGCGGCCGGCGCCGAGCGCGCCGCCCGTGCCGAGCGCGCCGCCGCCCGGCGCGGTCGAGCTCGTGCTCGAGACCGACGCCGGAAGCCTCGTGCTCTCGCTCGACGGACGGCTCGCGCCGCTCGCCGCGACGCGGCTCCGAGAGCTCGCGCGCGCTGGATTCTTCGATGGCGTCGTCGCGCACCGCGTGGTGCCGGGCTTCGTGGCGCAGTTCGGCGATCCCGGCGGTGACGGCTACGGCGGCGCGGGCGAGGCGCCGCTCCCGAGTGAGCTCTCTCCGCTCGCGTTCACCGAGCGCGCGGTCGGCGTCGCGCTGAGCGCGCCCGGCACCGACACCGGCTCGAGCCAGCTCTTCGTGACGCTCGGGCCGTACCCGCAGCTCGACGGTGACTACCCGCTCATCGGCCACGCGAGCGGCGACTGGGACGCGCTCGCCTCGGGCGACGTGATCGCCAAGGTGACGGTGCGGTGATAGGTTCCGCGCCGTGCTCCTCGCGGTCGACATCGGCAACACCAACGTCACCTTCGGGCTCTACGAGCGGCGCAAGCTGAGGCACACCTTCCGCGCCTCCACGGTGCGGACGCACACCGCCGACGAGTACGGCGTCCTCCTCCACCAGATGTTCGAGCTGCGCGGCCTGGAACGATACCGCATCGCGGCCGCCATCATCGCCAGCGTAGTGCCGCCGCTCACCGACGTGATGGCGGACGCCATCCGCCACGCGTTCTCGTGCGAGCCGATGCTGGTCGACATGGACCTCGTGACGGGGATGCCCGTCCTCTACGAGAGTCCCCGCGACGTCGGCGCTGATCGCATCGTCAATGCGGTCGCCGCCTTCGAGCGTTATCGCGCGGGCGTGATCGTCGTGGATTTCGGCACTGCCACCACCTTCGACTGCATCTCGCCGCGAGGCGAGTATCTGGGCGGCGTCATCGTGCCCGGAATCCAGGTGAGCCTCGACGCGCTGCTTGGTCGCGCGGCCAAGCTCTCGCGCATCGAGATCGCCGAGCCGCCGAGCGTGGTCGGGCGCACCACCACACACTCGCTGCAGTCCGGTGTGGTGCACGGGTACGCCGCGCTGGTCGACGGCCTGGTGAAGAAGCTCGTCGCCGAGCTTGGTTTCCCGTGCCGAGTGATCGCTACCGGCGGACTCGCGCCGCTCATCGCTCGCCACGCCTCGACCGTCGAGGCGGTCGACGAGGACCTCACGCTCGACGGCCTCGCGCTCCTCCATGAACGCAACGCGCGTCCGCGAGCTACTCGCGCGAAGGGCAAAGTGACGCGCCCCGCCGGCAGCGCGCGCGACAAGGCTCGCTCGCGCGCCCGCCCCACGTAACGCAGCGGCGATGTCGGTGCGGCGCACACACGCCTGCGTGGGGCGCGCTGATGACGTCCATGCTGGAGCGATACAGCGATGCTGTAGCGCTGGCTCGGTCGAGCGGAGCGACTCGCCACGGATCGCGCGGCGGCGCACCGATCAAACTGGCGGACCGACCGGAAGAGGAATAGCCTCTCGGTGATCGCGGCGGTCGTCGCGGGGTTGCTTGTTTCGAGCGGAGGTCAAGATGAAAGCGAGCGTGGTCCGCGGGGTGTCGCTGTGCGCCGTCGCGTTCGGGCTGGTGATCCTCGGCCCGTCTTGCGGCGGGAGCACCGAGGACCCGCTCAGCGCGAGCGGTGGCGCCGCAGGGCTCGACGCCGGCTCCGATCAGTCGATCACCGGCGGCTCGAGCGGCACCGGCGGCTGGAGCGGCACCGGCGGCTCGAGCGGTACCGGCGGCTCGAGTGGCACCGGCGGCTCGAGCGGTACCGGTGGCTCGAGCGGCACCGGTGGAGGCAGCGCCGGCACCTGCGATCCGTCGTTCTGTCCGGCATCGGGCTCGGGGAGCCCATGCTGCATGACGCCCGACGGGCCGTGCGGCATGGATGTGGGCATGGGCTGCCAGAGCGTCAACGTCCAGCCGGACTTCTAGTCGTGGCACGCGCGGCGCGAACGCGCTCCGCGCGCGGCAACCCGCAGATATTCGACGAGTGAGCGATTTTGGAGGAACGAGCCATGAAGAGTAGTTTTCTGAGAGGCGCCGCGCTCGGAGCGACCGCGCTCATCTTGGCGGTCGCCTGCGGCGGTAGCAGCGAAGATGGTGAGCCCAAGGCGGACGGCGGCGCGGGCGCGGCCGGGTCGAGCACCGGCGGCGGCACGAGCACCGGCGGCGGCACGAGCACCGGCGGCAACGCCGGCGCGCCCAACACGGGCGGCGCAGGTGGCTCCGCCGGCGCGCCCAACACGGGCGGCGCAGGTGGCTCCGCCGGCGGCTCTGCCGGCGCGCCTTCGGGCGGCGCCGGCGGCAATGCCGGCGCGCCCAACACGGGCGGCGCCTCCGGCACCGGCGGCGGCGGCAACACGAACCCGCCGCAGTGTCCCGGCACGGCGCCGACCGACGGCGACCAGTGCTCGGCGTTCGGTGCCGCCTGCACCTACGGCACGGACAGCTGCAGCTGCACCATCGACGCCGGCGGTGGTGGCTTTCAGCCCACCTGGCACTGCGCCGCCTGTCCGTCCTCGCACCCGGTCGATGACGCGGCGTGCACCACGCGGGATCAGCGCTGCAGCTTCGGCAATGACGAGTGCGTCTGCACCGGCTTCCAGACTCTCGGCTGGCAGTGCGGGAGCTGCCCGGCGACCGCGCCGGGCGGTGGAAACACCCAATGCTCCGTCCCTGGCATGAGCTGCTCTTACAACGGCGGCAAGACCGAGTGCGCGTGCGGTCAGGGCGGGTTCGGCTCGCCTTCGTGGCGCTGCGGCACCTGCCCGGACACCAAGCCCAACCAGAACGGCCAGTGCTCGCTCACGGGGCAGACCTGCTCGTATGGTGCGGACGACTGCACCTGCGAAGGGTCCATGGGCGGCGGCTTCGGTAGCCGCTGGAACTGCTCGGGCGGGAGCGCGGCGACCTGTCCGCAGCAGCGACCGGCGGCTGGCACCTCCTGCTCCTTGCCGAACGGCACGAGCTGCCCCTACGGGCAGGGTCGCTCCTGCCTCTGCACCAACAGCCAGTGGTTCTGTAACTGAGCCGTGAGCGCCGCGCGCGTGCTCCCGTGCAGGGAGCACGCGCCAGCCGCGCCGGCCCGCGCGACGCGCCGCTCGAACCAAGAATCGCCGAGAGCGCGCCTTTTCCTTCGACGAGAGCCAGCCGAGCGCGTTAGAGAGGTGCCGTACACTGTGGCGAGGAGGCTGCCTTGAAGACCCGTTGGCCGCGAGGGCTCGCGCTCCTCGTCGTGGTTGGCGCTGGCGCGCTCGTCGCGTCCGCGTGCGCCGCGGACGACGAGTCGACCTTCGGTTTCGAACTCGCGGGCGCCGGCGGCGTCGACAGCGGCTCGACCGGCACCGGCGGCTCGGCCGGCGCGACCGGCGCGAGCTGCCTCGAGGCGTTCTGCCCGAGCCACGGCGCGGGCGAGCCCTGCTGCGTCACTCCGTACGGCCCCTGCGGCGTCGACGTCGGAACCGGCTGCCAGGGCAACCCCACCCCGGATTTCTGAGCGACGCGCGCGCCGCCCGCAAAGCTCAGCCGAAGACCTCTCGCGCGAGCGCGCGCACCGCGTCCGCTACGGCTTCGTCGCTGGAACGTGAGGTGCGCCAGCCGAGCGCCGCGAGCTTGTCCGGAGCGAGCCGCGACTGCGGCACGTCGCCCGGCCACCCGCGCTCGCCGCCCGTGTAGCGGATCTTCGCGCCCGGCCACGGCGACTCGGCGACGCATCGCTCGGCGATTTGCCGCACGCTGGTGGCGTCGGGCGGCGCGATGTTGTGCACGTTGAGCCGTTCGCGGGCGTGATCGAAGCCGAACAGGATACCGTCCACGCAGTCGGTGACGTACACGTACGGCTTGGCTTGTCGACCGTCGCCGAGCACCTCGAGCTCGACGCCGCCCGAGTCACGGAGCTTCTTGAAGAAATCGAGCGCCGCTCCGTGCGTCCCGCGCGGCCCGACCACGTTGCCGAAGCGGTAGATCCACGCCTGGAGCCCGAAGCACTCGACCCAGGCGCTGATGAGCGCCTCGCAGGCGAACTTGCTCGCCCCGTAGAGCGAGATGGGCAAATGCCCGAGATCGAGCTCGGCGCACGGTGCGCCGGTGTCGCCGTACATGGTGCCCGACGACGAGAACACGAGCTGCTCGGTCCCCGTCCGCCGCATCGCCTCGAGCACGTTCCAGGTGGCGATGGTGCCCTGCTCCAGATCGAGGCGTGGGTTCTCGAGGCCCCAGCGCGCCTCCGGGTTGGCGGCGAGGTGCACCACGACGTCGTGGCCGGCCATCGCCTTCGCGAGCGCGTCGAGGTCGAGCAGCTCGCCCTCGACGAGCTCGCATTTTCCGCTCGCGAGCGGCGCGGCGATGAACGCTGGCTTCCCGATGGAGAGATTGTCGTAGACGGTGACCGTTCCGCGCTCGACGAGCCGCTCCACCAGGTGGCTGCCGACGAAGCCCGCGCCGCCCGCGACGAACCACCGCGTCACTTCACGCTCTCCCACTTCATCGCGTGCGCCTGCAGCGCGGGGTGGGACACGACGAGGTGCCAGATCACGGCCTGGAACGCCTCGGTGTGCGGCGTGACACCCGCGGGGTCCACGGTCGGGACCACCACGCAGGCGTCGGCGACTCGCGCCGTGTAGCCGCCGTCGCGCCCGACCACCCCGAGCACCGTCGCGCCCACCTGCTTGGCCCGCTCGAGCGCGCGCACCAGGTTTGGGCTGACGTTCTTCTCGAGGCTCCCGCCGCCCACCGAGAACACGAGCACCGCGTCTCGCTCGGAGAGCCGGCTGGTCGTGAGCCAGGCGCTGAACGAGGTGTCCCAGCCGTCGTCGTTCACGCGCGCGGTGAGCTCGCTCACGTTGTCGGTCGGCGCGTAGGCCTCGATGTCGCAGATCTTTCGGAAATCATTCACCGCGTGCGAGGCGTTGCCCGCGCTGCCTCCCACGCCGAGCACGAACAGCCGCCCGCCGCGAGCGCGCAGCTCGCCGAGCAGACCGACCATCCGCTCGATGGGCGCGAGGTCGAGGGCGTGGAGGATGCGGACCGCGTCGGCGACGTACTTCTCGGCGTAGCTCATGGCGCCGCGCGACCGTAGCACCACCCGTCTCCAGACCGCGCCCGGGCCTCCCGCTCACAAAAAAAACACAGCGGCTGAGACGGAGGGGGGAGGCGTCGTCAGCCGCTGTGCGAAGTTACCGGCAGTAGTGGGGCGATCCTTGGACCGCCGCGCGCTACCACCGCTCGCTGTAAATGCATCGGCCGTGCCAGCGCTTCGTGGGCGGATCTCGCGGGCTTACCCCGCACCGTCTCGACCGCTCATTTCAAATCCGAAATTCACGCTTCCGGGATTGCCGGCTCTGGCGCGCTTCACCGCCGGTCATCGCGACGCGGGCGGGTCGCGCCGGTAGAGCCACCAGGTGCCTCGCCGAGCGACGAGGTGGATGGTCGGATCGGCGCGGAACAGCGGGGCCGGATCGATGCTGTGCCGCACCAGGAACGTGTCGAACCACGCGCCCTGCTTTCGGACGTCGAAGTACTGCGGCGTGAACTCCCACGACATCGGCAAGGGCGGCGGCACCACCCCGTCCTTCCGATACTGGACCGGGTAGAGGTCCCAACTCCCGAAGTGGAAATCGAGCCAGCCGCCGCGCTCGGCCTGCACCCAGGCGGGCAGGTGGGTGAAGGGTGAGCGCGCGCGGTCCGTGCCGCGGTGCTCGAACACCAAGTAGAAGAGCCTCGGCGCGCGCGGCACCAGCGCGACCACCTCGCGAAAATCGCGAGTGAGATCCTCGAAGCGGAGAAACTGCTCTGCCGTGAAGAGCGCCATCCTCCCGGTGGCGACCGCCACCAGGGATACCGCGCCGAGCCGACCCCAAACCCCCCTCGGCCAGTCCGGCGCCGCCGCGAGCAATAGGTAGAGCGCGGCCACGAGCTCGCGCGGGAACACGTACCACCAGGTGCCGATGCTCATCGGGAGCACGAGGAACGCGACCAGGTGTCCGGTGGCGAGTAGCAGCGGCAGCGCGAGCGCGCCGCGCCGCCAGGCGCGCTCGTCGTCGGCGGCTCCGCGCGGCGCCGCGCGCGCCGCGATGAGCGCGCCCACCAGCCACCACGCCGCGAGCGCGAGGCCCATGAAGAGCGTGATGCGGAGCTCTTCCCGGCCGGTCGCGGTCTGGGGGAGGAAGACCCCGAACAGCATCCGCCCCGCGTCGCGCAGGCGCTCGGGGTGGAGCCCGAGCTCGAGCTTACCCGAGAGCGTGCTCGGTCGAACCAAGAGCCAGGCGCCGAAGAGCGCCAGCGACGGCACCATCGGCAAGAAGAGCGGCCTCATCCGCCGGGTCGCCGGGTACATCACCGCGCCCGCGGCGAGCACGGCGAGGATGGCGAACGGCAAGCGATAGACGTGCGTGAAAAATACCGCGACCAGCATCGCGCCGAGCCACCGCGCGCGACGACGCGAGGGCGCATCCACCAGGCGGAGCGCCAGGCCCACGCTCGCCGCGTAGAGCCCGAGCGCGCCGAGGTAGTTCAGAAATCCCCACCACACGAGCTGGTTCCACGCGAGCCCCAGGCCGAGGAGCGCGCCCCAGAGCGCGCTCTTCTTGAGCCCGTGGAAGAGCACCGCGAGCCCGGCGGGGAGCGCGAGCACGGTCCCTGCGACCGCGCACTTCATCGCCCAGGTGAAGGGCATGACGAGCGCGAGGAGCGCGCCCACACCGTAGGTCGTGATGTACGGCACCTCGAGCGGGTGCAGCGAGAACTGCTCGCGGAAATGCCAGCTCGGATCGAGGTAGTGGCGAAGGATCGAGGTCTGGGCTGCGTGGAACGGCAGATCGATGAGCGGCGGGTAGGTGACGAGCGTGAGCGGGTACGCGATGACGTACCCGCAGATGCTCACGCTCAGGACGCCGACCAGCACCTCGAGCGGCTTCGCCCGCGCTCGGCGGAGCGCCCGGACGATTACGGCGCGCGCGCGGCCTCTCATCTATCGCGCCTTATACCTCACGCGGGGTTGTGGCAGGCTCCGCCGGCCATGGCCTCGGCCCGCCTGCTCTTCGCCCTCGTCCCGCTCGCCGGCCTGCTCGAGCTCACGTCCCACTTCTTCTTTTCGATGCGCGCCCCGACCGGGGACGATTGGTCGAAGCTGCGCGGCGCGCTCGCCGCGGTCGCGAAGCCCGGCGACCTCATCGTCGCTGCCCCCGACTGGGCCGACCCGCTCGCGCGACGCTCCTTCGGCGACGCGATGATGCCGCTCGCCGCGGTCGCGCGCCCCGACGAGAGCGCGTTCGCGCGCGCCGTCGAGGTCGGCATCCTCGGGAGCCACGCGCCCGCGCTCGATGGCTGGCGGACGGTCTCCGAGACGCGGGCGGGTCGCTTTGCGCTGCGCGTGCTCGAGAATCCGGCCCCGGCGCGGGTGCGCTACCGGTTCTTGGACCACGTCGCTCCGGACCAGCTCACGGTCGCGCTCGGGGAGCGCGAGTGCGCGTACACCGAAAGCGGGCGCCCGCGGACCGGCGGCCTCTTCGGCCCGGCCACGGTCCCCTCGGTCCGTCACGAGTGCCCCGGGTTCCCGGGCGTCTACGCCGGCGTCACCGTGATTGACGACGAGGAGTACCGGCCGCGTCGCTGCATGTGGGCCACGCCCTCGGCTGGTGAGCCGCTCCGGCTCCGCTATCGCGACGTGCCGCTCGGCGAAAAAATCTACGGCTACACGGGAAATTCCTGGTTTCTCTACCGTGATGGGCGCTCGGCGCCCGTCGAGCTGGTCGTGCGCGTCGGCGGCGACGCGCTCGGCCGCGCCGTCCACCAGCCCGCCGACGGCTGGAAGCGCTTCGAGTTCTCCGCCGGCGCGCACGCGGGAGAGCGTGAAGACGTCGAGTTCGAGCTCCGCGCGACCGGGAGCGGCGAGCGTCAGCTCTGCTTTTACGCGGATAGCCGATGAAGCCGACCCGCTGGGAGAGGTACGCCGATCCGCTGCTCGCGCTCGCCCTCTGGGCGGGCTACGTCGCGCTCCTGCTCGCGACCTCCCGGCACCTCGGCTACGCGCGCGACGAGGGGTTCTATTTCGACGCCGCGCGGAGCTACGAGGCGTGGTTCCGCGTGCTCGCGGAGAACCCCTCCGAGGCGCTTCGGCGCGCGACCATCGATCGCTACTGGTCTGTGAACCACGAGCACCCGGCGCTGATGAAGTCGCTCTTCGCGCTCTCGCACCGCTTCCTCTACGAGAAGCTCCACTGGTTTCGAGCGGAGGGGACGAGCATGCGGTTCGCAGGCATGGCGGTGAGCTCGCTCGCGCTCAGCTTCACCTATCTCTGGGGTCGCCGCGCCGTCGGGCGCGTCGCCGGGCTGGTTGCGGCGCTCTTGCTCGCCTTCATGCCGCGCACCTTCTATAACGCGCACCTCGAGTGCTTCGACATGCCGGTCGCGGCGCTGTGGCTGGTCACCACGTACCTCTATTGGCGCTCGCTCGCGAGCGGTGGTTGGCGCTGGGCCATCGCGACCGGCGTCGCGTACGGGCTCCTCCTCGACACCAAGCACAACTCGTGGCTGCTCCCCATCGCGCTCGTCCTGCACCTGGTCGCCACGCGCGGGCGGCTCTTCCTGCGTGAGCTCCGCGCGGGGCGCGTCGCGGTCCCGAAGGCGCTCGTCGCGATGGCTACCATCGGCCCGCTCGTCTTCTACGCGGGCTGGCCCTGGATCTGGCACGACACCGGCAAGCGCCTCGCCGAGTACGTCGCGTTTCACCTCGGCCACGAATATTACAACATGGAGTTTCTCGGGCGGACGTACTGGAAGCCGCCCATGCCGCGAGGCTACGCGTGGCTCATGACGCTCGGCACGGTGCCGGGCATCACGCTCCTGCTCTTCGCGGTGGGCTTGGTCGCGAGCCTATTTCATGCGCGCCGCGCGCTCCGCGAGCGTCTCGAGCCGGCGCGCGACGACGCCGCGCGCTTGCCGACCGACGCGCTCTGGCTGGTCGGGCTGCTCGGCGCCTACGCCCCGTGGCTGAGCACCGGGACGCCCATCTTCGGCGGCACCAAGCACTGGCTCACGGCCTACCCGTTTCTCTGCCTCTTTGCCGCGCGCGGCTTCGAGCTCGCGCGCGAGAGACTCGGCGAGCTCGCCGGCCGCCGCCGAGCGCTGGTGACCCCGGCGCTCGCCGCCAGCGTGCTCGCCTCGCCCGTGGTCATCACGCTCCATTCGCACCCGTGGGGGCTCTCCGCGTACACGCCGCTCGTCGGCGGCGCTCCGGGCGCCGCGTCACTCGGTCTGAACCGCACCTTCTGGGGCTACACGACCGGCAGCCTGGCGAGCACGCTCAATCGCGACGCGCCGCCGGGCGCCGTCGTGTACGTCCACGACACCGCGCTCCAGAGCTTCTTCGTGATGCAGCGCGACGGGCAGCTCCGCCGTGATCTGCGAGGGACGCTGGACATCGCAGCCTCCGATTTTGCGCTCTATCACCATGAGCCCCACATGGGCCGCGTCGACTATCAAATCTGGGTCGACTACGGCACCGTGCGGCCGCTCGCCGTGGGCGCGTATGACGGTGTCCCGGTCGTCTGGCTGTACGAGCGCCCGCGCCCGGAGTCGCATCCTTAGCCCGGCGCGCGAGCGCGCTCGCCGCCTCCGGGTCAAGCTTCGGGGGATGTCGGTCCGGCGCGGAAGCTCGGTGGTCGTCCTCGCGCTCGCGGGCGCGTGCAGTCGCGGGCCCGCGGCGCCCTCGCGCGGCGCGCCGCCCGCGGTGAGCATCGCGCCCGCGCCGTCCGCGGCGCGGGTGGGCGTGTCGCCTCCGTCGCAGGAGGGCGAACCCGCGCCGGTGCCCTCGGAGTCCGGCGATCAGGTGCGCCTCGAGCGCGGCGCATGCCTGGGCTCCTGCCCCGTCTACGCGGTGACGATCCATCGCGATGGCTCGGTGCTCTTCGACGGTCGGGCCTACTCACCGCTCGGCGCGACCCGCGCGCGCATCGCACCGGCGGCGGCCGCGGCGTTGCTCGACGAGCTCACGCGCGCGAAGCTCCTCGAGCTCACCTGGGATGAAGACTGCGGGAAGCCCAAGTACGTGGATCTGCCGCTCGCGACCCTCACCTTGCGGGTGGCGGGCAAGCTGCGCACGCATCGCTTCGAACCCGGCGAGACCTGCGCGCCCCCGGTGCTGGAGGCGTTCGGTCACCGCATCGACGAGGTCGCTGGCACCGACCGCTGGCTTCGCTCGCGCTGAGGCCTTCCGCGCGGCGCTCAGCCGCCGATGTAGCTCATCTCGATGCGAGCGAGCCCGCGCGTCTGGCTCGAGCGGAGCTCCGAGTAGTGGTCGTCGCGAGCGAGCCACACCTCGCGGAGGAGACCGCGGAGCGAGTCGTCGCTCACGCCCCCGCGGAGCACGTCGCGGAGATCGGTGCCGGTCTTCGCGAACAGGCAGGTGTAGAGCTTGCCATCCGCGCTCAGGCGCGCGCGCGTGCAGTCACCGCAGAAGGGCTGCGTCACGCTGGCGATGATGCCGAGCTCGCCGCTCCCGTCGCGGTAGCGCCAGCGCTTCGCAACCTCGCCGCGATAGGCCTCGCTCACCGGCTCGATGGGGAACACCCGGTCGATGCGCTCGATGAGCTCGCGGCTCGGCACCACCTCGCCGAGCTCCCAGCCGTTGGTCATCCCGGTGTCCATGAACTCGATGAAGCGCACGATGTGCCCGGTGCCCTTGAAGCGCCGCGCGAGCTCGACGACCCCCGCGTCGTTCAGCCCACGGCGCACCACCGCGTTGATCTTGATGGGAGCGAAGCCCGCGCGCTCGGCCGCCGCGATGCCGTCGAGCACGTCGCTCACGCCGAAGCTCGAGTCGCTCAGCTTGCGGAAGGTGGTGTCGTCCAGGCTGTCGAGGCTCACCGTGACGCGGGCGAGCCCCGCCGCCCGAAGCGCCTCCGCGTGGCGCGCGAGGAGCGAGCCGTTGGTGGTGACCGCGACCTCGACGCCTTCGATCGCGGCGAGCAGCTCGACGAGCCGCGGCAGCTCGGCCCGGAGCAGCGGCTCACCGCCGGTGAGCCGGAGCTTCTTCACGCCCTCGCCGGCGGCGACGCGCGCCACCCGCGCGATCTCCTCGAAGCGGAGGATGGCGCGGCGTGACAGGAACTCGAAGCCCGGCCCGAAGTGCTCCCGCGGCATGCAGTAGCGGCAGCGGAAATTGCAGCGATCCGTCACGCTGATGCGCAGATCGCGGAGCGTGCGTCCGCGCCGATCGAGCGGTCCGTCGGTCACGTCGTCCGGAAGATAGCGCGGCCGCGCGCGCGAGCCACCGAAACCCGACCTCGCGCGACCCGGCCCCGCGGGGTTCCGCGCCGGAACGGCACCCCCCCGAAAGGCGGGCCCCCCTCGAGGTCGCGTCACGCCTGCGCGTCGCGGAGCCGGCGGCGCTCTTCGTAGGCCCGGCGGGCGATGGCGACGTCCGCGAGGAAATGGGGGAGCTCGTCGAGCAAGAGCGCTTGCGGTCCGTCGCAGAGCGCCTCTTTGGGGTTCGGGTGGAAATCGACCAGCACCAGGTTCGCGCCGGCGACGACCGCTTGAGCGGTGACGTGGAAGCTGTCGAGCAGGCCGTCCGGCGCGACCGCGCGGCGGCCCACCGAGTGTGACGGATCGACGCCGACCGGGAGGCGGGTGAGCCGCTTTACGACTGGCACGTGGGCGAAGTCGACCAGGTTGCGGTGCGGATCGCCGAGGTTCGTCTTCATGCCGCGGAGCCCAAATACGATGCGGTGATTGCCGCGCGAGGCCACGTACTCGCACGCGTTCAACGACTCCTCGAGGGTGATGCCCATGCCGCGCTTGAAGAGCACCGGCAGCTCACGCTGCGAGCCGACCGCCTTCAGGAGCTCGAAGTTCTGCGCGTTGCGGGTGCCGATCTGGAGCATCACGCCGGTCGCGTCGCCCGACTCGCGGAGGGCGGTCTGGATCTCGTCGATGTGCGACTCGTGGGTGACCTCCATCGCGACCAGCCGGATCCCGTATTTTCCGGCCAGCTCGAACACCCAGGGGAGGCACGCGGCGCCGAGCCCTTGGAAATCATAGGGGCTCGTGCGCGGCTTGTAGGCGCCGGCGCGCGTGGTCACGACGCCGTGTTCGCGGAGCGCGGCGAACATGCGCTCGACGTGCTCGCGGGTGTCGACGGCGCAGAGCCCGGGGAAGACGTGCAGGGTGTCTTGCGAGAGACGAACGCCGTTATACTCGAAGCCGACCGCGTCGAGCTTTCCGCCGTGGCGACCGATGGCGCGAAATTTCTCGGTGACGCGCACCACCTTCTCGACGCCATCGAGCTCCTCGAAGGGTGCCTCGGGCACCGACGCGGTCGAGCCGTGCAGGTGCACCTCGGTGATCGCGTGCGCCTCGCCGCGGATGACGTGCACACGCGCGCGGAGCCCAGGGAAGCTCTCGGCGAGAGCGACCACGCGCGCGAGCTCGGCCGAGCCTTCGATGAGGTCCGGCTTCATCACGATGATCATCGCTCGAGCCTATCGCAGGGCGGCGCGGGGCGCTGTCCCCTGCGCCCCGCCGGCACTCATTTCACGGCGACCACCGCGCGTCCGCGCAGGCTCGCGAGCGGCACGAGCGCTTGCGGAGCGACCAGCACCCGCCCGACCCGCGGCGGCTCGACCTGGAAGTCGACCGCGACGCTCTCCGGGGCCCCGCTGATCAGCATCTTCACCAGGCCCTCGAGCGCGGCCGGCGCCGCGCCGAGCTCTACCGGCAGCGCGATCTCGGCGCTCTCCTCGACGCGCGCGGGCAGCTCGAGGGCGCTGGCTTCTGGCTGGCTCGGCGCGAGGGCCACGCGGCGGAGCCGCACTCGGGCGCGCGCCGCGTCGTACCACGGCTCCGCGGTGACCCACGCCTCGCCGCACACGTCTCCTTCGACCGTGAGCGCGAGCGCGACCACGGACGTTCCGGCGAGCCGCGCGCCGCGCGCCTCCGCGCGCACGATCCGGGTGGCGTCTCCAGCGCGGGTCGCCGCCGCGAGCGAGCGGGTGAGCGCGGCCGAGACGTCGCCCCAGTCGAGCCGCACCGGGACCTCGAGCGCGAGTCCGGCCGGCACGTCGTCGCGCAGCTCCGGCGCTGGGAGCGCGCGCTCGCGCGGGTGCGCGTCGGGCGGCGGGCAGGGATCTTCCACGCCGACGTGGCCGAACACCGCGAGCCGCGTGACGAGCGTGCCGCTCTCGAGTGACGGTCGCTGCTGGGCGAGCCGCTCGGGCGAGATGCGCGCGCATGGTGTGTTACCGAGCCCGACCGGCGTCTGCACGAGCTGCCAGCCGGCGCGGATCGCGGGCCCCAAGGAGGGCAGCGAGTCGTCGATTCGTCGCTTCGACTCGGCCACCTGCTGGCGCGCGGTGCGCTCGAGCTCCGGAGTCACGTCGAGCCCGATGGGTGAGAGCACGCAGCCGCGCGTGGTCGCGAGCTCGACGCGGCTCGCGCCGAGCTCGTAACGCGCGTCGAGGACCAAGGGCACGCTCGCGCGAGCGGCGAGCTCGGCGCTGCACCGGCCGTAGCTTGGGCAGATGGGTCCGAGCGGCTTGCACACCGCGATGCTCACGCTCACGGGCGTCGCGACGACCAGCCGTTCGCCTGACAGCGTCACCGCGAAGTCTCCGCGCGCGACCCGGTAGCTTGCCTCGCCGGGCGTGCCGACGGGCACGCGCTCGGCGTGCGCGAGCACTCGCGGCACGCGCGCGCCGAGCTCGCGCGCGAGTCGCGTGGTGCTCACCCGAATGTCCACCGCGAGGCGTGACTCGGGCGTCTCGATCTCCGGCGCGGCGTCGAAGCTGAGCCGTGCTGGCCGGAGCCGCGCGCCGCAGAGCTCTCCCGGGGCCGCGGTGGGCGGCGTGCCGCTCCCGCAGCCAAACGCCGAGGCCGCCGCGAGGGCGACCGTGAGTCGAGCGAGCCACGCGCACGGCACGGTGCGCTCACGGTAGCATCGCGCGCAGGCGGCGCGCGATGCGAGCTCGCGCCCGCGGCGGTGGGAGCCGGCGCGATGCACGCTGCGGGGGGGCGAGGCCCCCGCGACCCGGCAAGAACCGCCCCGCCCCGGTCGTGGCGGCCCCGCCCGGTGTGAACTAGGCTCTGCCCCCGTGAAGCTCTATCGCTTCGACGGCGTCGATGAGTCGCTCGAGCTCGTGCCGCTCGCGGCGCGGCGCGCCCTCGACGGCGCGGGGCTCAAGCTCTCGCTCGATGGGTGGCAGAGCCTGTCGCTCGAGGCGCGGCGCGAGCTGACGCGCGCGGGCTCCGGCGATCTGGTCGACGCCGCGCGGGTCGAGGAGCTCACGCGCGCGGCTGCGCCTGCAGCCGAGCGGATCGAGCCGCTCGACGAGCCGGTGTCGACGGCGCCGCCGGCGGTCGTCGAGGCCGCGCTCGGCGTCGAGCGCGCGCTGCCGCCGGCGCTCTGGGCGGCGCTCGCGCCGCTCGATCGCTACGCGCTCGCCAAGGTCGCCGCGCGCGGGCGCGCCGAGCGCATCGCGGACGCCTACCGCGAGATCGTCGGGCACACCGCGACCTCGACGCACGTCGCGCCGGGCGGCGGGGTCCGCATGGTCGACGTGCACCTGAAGGCGCCCACGCTGCGTCGCGCGGTGGCGGTGACCCGCGTGCGCATGAACGTGGAGGCGTTCGGCCGGCTCTCTCGCGCCGACGCGCCGAAGGGCGACGTGCTCGGCACCGCGCGGATCGCCGGAATCCTAGCCGCCAAGCGCACCTCCGAGCTCATCCCGCTCTGTCATCCGGTGGCGCTCACCCGCGTCGCCATCGAGCTCGTCCTCGAGCCTGACGCGAACAGCGTCGAGATCCGCGCCGTCACCGAGGCCCTCGACCGCACCGGCGTCGAGATGGAGGCGATGGTCGCCGCGTCGATGGCGGCGCTCACCGTGTACGACATGCTGAAGGCCTTCGACCGCGCGATGGAGATCGGCCCGACCACGCTCCTCGAGAAGAGCGGCGGTCGCTCGGGAGACTACACGCGATGACTCATCTCTTCGAAGTGCGCGAGGTGCCCATCTCCGTCGACGAAGTGGTCGCCGCCGTGCGCCACCCCGCAGCCGGCGGTATCGTGACGTTCCTCGGCCTCGTGCGCGATCACAACGACGGCCGTGCGGTCACGCTCCTCGAGTACGAGGCCTATAAGAGCATGGCCGAGAAGGAGATGCTCACGATCGCCAGCGAGCTCGAGGCCGAGCTCCCCGGCACCCGCATCGCGGCGCTCCACCGCGTGGGCGCGCTCGGGGTAGGGGAGGTCGCGGTCGTCTGCGCGGCGAGCGCGCCGCATCGCGGCGAGGCCTTCCGCGCCTGCCGCGCGCTCATCGATCGCCTGAAGGAGCGCGTCCCCGTGTGGAAACGCGAGCACGGCCCGGGTGGCCCCTACTGGGTCGGTTGGGAGGACGCGCGCTGCACCGGGCACGACGGCGGGAGCGGGCACGAGCACTGAGGGTGAGCCGAATGGCCCGGTGAACCCCGCCACAGCTCGCCAAGTCAGCCCGATTGTTCCCGTAGTAGCAACAAACAGTTCTGTCTTGATGGAATTGTTGCTGACCCTGGCGCTGCCTAGGTTGTGGGCTCGAACGGAGGTCTCACATGTTTCGAGTACGCCCCGCTGACGAGCGCGGCCGGAGCGAGCACGACTGGCTCGACAGCCGCCACACCTTCTCTTTTGCCGACTACCACGCTCCCGCGCACATGGGCTTCGGGGTGCTCCGCGTCCTCAACGACGATCGCGTGGAGCCCGCTCGCGGCTTCGGCACCCACCCGCATCGCGACATGGAAATCATCTCGTACGTGGTCGAGGGCGCTCTCGAGCACGGCGACAGCATGGGTAACGGCTCGGTGATCCGCCCGGGCGACGTCCAGCGCATGAGCGCCGGGACGGGCGTGCTCCACCGCGAGCTGAACCCCTCGAAGACCGAGCGGGTAAGGTTCCTCCAAATCTGGATCGTGCCCGAGCGCCGCGGCCTCGAGCCCGGTTACGAGCAACGCGCGTTCCCCGCGAGCGAGCGCCGTGGAGAGTGGCGGCTGGTCGCCTCGCGCGACGCGCGCGACGGCTCGCTCACCGTGCACCAAGACGCGAGCATGTACTCCACGCTGCTCGAGCCCGGCGAGCGCGTGAGCTTCCCGCTCCGCGAGGGGCGCGCGGCGTGGCTTCAGGTCGTCCGCGGCCGCGTCACGGCCGGCGACCACGCGCTCGCCGAGGGCGACGGCGCGGCCGTCACGAACGAGTCCGAGGTCGTCATCGAGGCGACCGACGCGAGCGAACTGCTGCTCTTCGAGCTCGCGAGCCCGCCATCGTGAACTGGGGTGCGCCGGCGCGCGTCGCTCGCGCGCGACCGCCGGCGGCGCATCGCGCCGGCGCTCGCCTCAATTCCCGAACGCGCTCGCCTCCCACCTCATCGGGCGGCTGACCTCCCAGGTGCCGCTTATGCGGAAACCGGAGCGCGCGCCGGGAGCGAGGCTCGTAGTCGATGCGTAAGCCTCTCCGAAGGCGACCGGTTTGCCCGAGGCGTCACGCCCGACCGCTATGACTTGGACGTTCTGGACGTTCTCACGGGTCTGGTTCACGACGGTGCCGACGAGCTCGTGCATGGAGCCGTAGCTCGGCTGCTCGGTGATCTCAGCGACCGTCACCGATCGCGTCTTGATGAAGGGAGCGGTCGGAGCGACGACCACCTCGACGCGAGCGAGCGCCGAGGTAGGCTTCTCGTTGATGCGCGCGAGCACGGTCTCGATTGCGCCCGGTTGGAGCGCGCCACGACGCGAGTAGCCCTTCGTCTCGACGACGCGCGTACCGTTCGCGTCGAAGCCGCTGACGACCACCGTCGGCGCGAGCTCCACGCTGCCGGTGTTCTTTACCTCGACGAGGAAGAAGCGGGCGCCGATCGAGGTCGTGCCTTCGGTGTACCGCACGATTTCTGCCTCCAGAGGAGGCGCTGGCGCTTCATCCGCGCCGACTCGCGCCTGCTCCGCGCTCTTCCGACTACTAGCGGCCCGCGCGATCAGCGCCGCGACGATGGCAACCACCAGGATCACGAGGAGTCCGATGGCCGCCCCTCCGGTGCCCGCCGCGGGGCGACCTTGCGTCGCGTCCCCGCCGTTGACTTGGGCGCCGCGAGGCGGCGTCGAGACCACGAAGCGCGCGTGACAGAACTCGCACGTGAGCGCCTCCCCAGCTTGCGCGGACCGGTGCGGCGCGCCGCAGTTCGGGCAATGAAGTAGCTCTGCGGTCATCGCGGATGCTCATCCGACAGCATATCAGTCGCCGGCCGGGAGCGCACCACTTGCGGCGTGGAAGCCCAGGGAGAATCGCGAATCGTTCAAGGAACGCGGCGGCGCCCCATTCACCGAGCTAGGCTCTATCGAATGAGCGGGGCGGATGATCTCTTTCTGCGCCGGGTGGAGCGACTCGGGCGCCTCGCTTCCGCTCCGCGCACCTCGTGCACGGCCGCGTGCGTTCTCGCTCCCGGTCGACGCGACGCTCGAACCGGTGCGGGGCACGAACGATGGTCATGACCCCCGGGCGTGGCGACCTTCGAGGGACTCGCGCTCGTGCTCGCGCTCATCGACGAGCTCTCGAAAGCCGCCCCGGCTGACGAGCTACGCTTCGGACGCGCCCACCGCCGGCCTCCCTCGCTCAATACCCGTCAAACTCCTCCGTCCTGACGTTGTCCTCGTCCGCCCCCACCTCGATGAGCAGCGAGCGCATCGCCTTGACCATGCCTTCTGGGCCGGAGAGATAGTACTTCGGCGTGGCGGTGTCTCGGACATGCTCGCGGATCGTGCTGGCGGTGACGCGTCCGGCGGTCGAGGTGTAGATGGGCACGAAGGTGAAGTTTGGGTTCGCCTTCGCGTAGCCCTCGAGATCCTCGGTGTAGGCGGCGAGCGCGCGGGTGCGGTTCGCGTAAATGAGGGTGAGCTGGTGCGCGAGCTTCTGATGAGTCGCCTCGGCGATGATGCTCCGCACCGGCGTGATGCCGATACCGCCGATCACGAAGACGGCCGGCACGGCCGGGTTCTTGTGGAGGGTGAAGTCGCCCCAGAGCGCGAGCAACTCCACCGTCTTGCCAACGGGCACCTCGCGCGCCGCGCGCTTGAACGGCGTGTCGCGCATCCGCGTCGCCATCCGCAGCGTGGGCTCGTATGGCGCGCTCGCGAACGAGAAGCCGTGCTTCTCGAAATCATCGCCGTCTCCGCCGAGCGCGGGGATCACGAGATCCCCATATTGCCCGGCCCGATACTCGAAGCCCTTGGGCTTCTCCAGGGTAAACTCCAGCGTTCCTTCGGCAATTTCACGCTTATCGAGGAGTTTGACGTCGTAACTCGTGGCCATCTCGAGCCCCTTTCTCGTCTCGTCTCGTCTCGCGTCGCCCGACCCGCTCGCTCGGCGCGTCGCGCAGGATCATGAACCGCTCCGACTATGGGGCCGCCTCCGCCGAACGTCAGCCCGCCGCCTGCGAGGAAATGCGCTGCGCCAGCGCGAGCCGCTCGTCTGAGCGCTCGAGCCCGGTGAGGAACCGCTCGGGGATCCCTGTCACACCCACCTGCCCGCCGACCAGCGCGCCGGTGAGGATGGCGCGCGCCTGGTTCTGACCGCCGCCGTTCACCGCGTGGAGCACGGCGGACTCGAAATCGTCTGCGAAGTGCGAGGCGAGATAGTACGCCGCCGGGAACTGGTGATAGACGGCGCATGGCATCCCGTACACCTGGGAGACCTTCCACGCGGGCTCGATGCGCACCCCCTGGTCCCGCGCCGCCCCGGCAATATATCCCATCCCGAGGAGCGCGTCCGGCGAGGGATATTGCCCGGCGTGGCGCGGATGCTCGGGGCCGGGCGGCACGCGATCCTCGCCCTCCGCGGTGACCGAGTGGAAAGGGAGCACGCCGTCGCGTACGAGCGTCATCAGCTTGCCGCTGAGCGCTGCGTCGAACGGCTCTCCTGTGACGATCAGGCCGAGCGCGGCCGAGTATGCGGTCGTCATCGCGCCGACGGTGACGTCGATTTGCGTGAGCGCGGTGTTGGCGCTCACGAATTTCGCGAGGTCGCCCGGAGCCCGCGCGTAGCGCACTGCGATGGCGAGCACCCGCTCGGCGGCCTCGGTGTCGTCGGCGTACCCGCCGACCTTCCCCCACGGAAGCCCTTCTTTCACGCGGAGCCGGTACGCCTCGCGCATCGACTGACTCGTGTACCCGCCCGGCCCGCTCAGCGGGGTGCCGTCGATGAGCGGGAAGAACTCACGATCGAGTCGCGTGCAGAAATCCGCTTCGTCGTACCCGCCCCGCTCCGCGAGCGAGCGCATGGTGAGCTCGAGCAGGTACCCGGCCTGCGACGACTGACCCGGCGCGAGCCCCTCGTGGTACCGCCCGGGTTTCGGGGCGGTGTAGTCCGTGATCCACGGGCCGTAGGCCGCGCGGAGCGCGTCGAGATCATAGTACCAGTGCGGGCCCACCGCGAGCGCGTCGCCGATGAGCGCGCCCATGAGCGCGCCCGCGGCCCGATCTTCGAATGACGTCTGGTTCATCGCAGACCTCCCAATCAACGCACGCGCCGCCAGACCGTTACCTCGGACAGCGTGTGCTGGAATTTTCGCCGCGTCTCCCGGATCACGAAGGGCACCTCGCGCGGCGAGCCCACCGCATCGAAGTGAGGCGCGAGCTTCTCGTGGAGCGCGTCGAGAGTGCGGTGAGACTCGCCGTCGCGCTTGAACCCGCCGAGCCACCGGTCCCGCGGCGTGTGCTCGGTGAGCCAGGTGTAAGGCGAAGCGATGACGAGGTGCCCGCCGAGGTGCAGCCGCTCGTGGATGGTGGAGAGAAAGAGCGCCGGATCGTACAGGCGATCGATCAAGTTGGCGGCGAGGATGAGATCGTAGCCTGCGAACTGGGGCTTCAGGTTGCAGGCGTCACCCTGCCAGAATTCGACTCGCGCGGCCGTCTCCTCGAGCCCGAGCTCGGCGAGACGGACGGTGCGATACTCGACGAGCTCACCCTCTTCGGTGAGCGTGTAGCGGAGGCTCTCGCCGCGTGCGAGCGCCACCCCTTCGTCGATGAAACGCGCCGAGAAATCGACACCGATGACCTTCTCGAAGTGCCGCGCGAGCTCGAAGGTGGCCCTCCCGACCGCGCAGCCGAGGTCCATCGCGCGCCCGCGCGGGCCGTCGCCCGCCGCCTCGATCGCGAGCGCGGCGAGCGCGCGAGGAAAGTTGTCGACGTCGAAGTAGCGCGCGCCGTAGTGAAACTCGTCATACTGCGAGATGAGCTCGTCGGTCTCGTAGCGCGAGGTCGGCGGCGCGACGGGCGGTTCGGCGACCACGTAGCGGAAGCCGGCGTGCTGGAAGAAGTGTCGCCGGAACGCGTAGCGCGACTCGGGCTCCGCTTCGTTGCCGGTCGCCACGAAGGAGCCGCCCTTCATGAGGTTGTGCCGGTCGTCGAAGGTCGGCGTGGTGAAATCGTCGTAGTAAGGGTGCGTTTGGAACCCGTCGAAGGGATAAATCGGCGTCTCTGTCCACTGCCACACGTTGCCGACCGCGTCGCAGAAGGGCCCGTGCTCGAAGCGGTCCACCGGGCACGGCGAGGCCGCGTGCTCGAGGTAGAGGTTGGCGTTCGCCGGGACCGCGTCGTCGAGCTTCCACCCGCTCGCGGCGAGTACCCGATGCCACTCGTCCTCCGTCGGTAGCCGCACCGGCTGACCGAGTGTCTCGGCCTTCCAGCGACAGAACGCTCGCGCCTCGAGGCAGTTGGTTTCCACAGGGAAGTTCCACGGCATCGGCACCTCGCGGGTCATGAGCCGCAGCCGATACGCCTCGCCGTCGGCCACCCAGAACGTCGGGTGCCGGGCCCGAGCGAACTCGCGCCAGCGCCGCCCCTCGTCGTCCCAGTAGCCGTCCTTCTCGTAGCCGCCGGCCTTCACGAACTCGAGAAACTCGCCGTTGCTCACGAGCAGCCGACTCGCCTCGAACGCAGGCACGCTCGCCTCGTGCGCGCCGTATTCGTTGTCCCACCCGTAGCGCTCCGAGCCCCGCTCCTTACCGAGCCGCACCTCGCCTGCCGGCACCGCGACGAGCGCGTTCGCCGGCGCGGGCCCGGCGCCCGCCCAGTCCGGCCATTCCGGCTGATGGCGAACGTATTCGAGCTTCTGCTGTCGGATGAGGACGGAAGAGGTCTCTATGTGAATGCGCTCATGCTCTACGCCCATCACGATCGCCCACCACGGGTGCTCCCAGGCGACCGGCAGCGTGAGCGGCGCGCGATCGATGATCCCGGTCACCACCTCGCGCACTCGATCGCGATACGCCTGCACCCGCTCGACGGTCGGCCAGTCGTAGTTGGCGTCGTCGAGGTCGTCCCAGCTCATCTCGTCGACGCCTACCGCGAAGATCGACTCGAGGTGCGGATCGATCCTCTCCGTCATGAGCCGCGCGAGGAGCAGCTTGTTGACGAAGAAGGTCGCGGTGTGCCCGTAGTAGAAGATGAGCGGCTGGCGGAGCGTGATCGGGCGCTCGTACCAGGCGGCCTCGCAGGCGAGCGCGCGAAAGAGCGACTCGTAAGTGTCGAACGTGCTCACGAAGTACTCGCCGAGACGACGACGAAAATCTTCTGCGCTCGTCGCGCTGAGCGAGAGACGCCGCACGGGCGCGAGCGCGCGCGGCGCCGAGGCGTTGGGCTGAGGACGGGTCATCGAGCTCCCTCTCCGGGTCACCGTGTCGACCCGGAGCATAGGGACGCCCGACCGTCACCGGAAGCCGCGCACCGAACTTGATCGAACGCCAAGCGCCCGGAGGGGTGAGCCTCGTGGTTTTACCGGCCCGGCGCGGTATCGGCGGAGCCCGCGCGCGGCCCCCTGAAAGCCCCTCGGCGTCGGGCGCGACGACCTACGGCGCGCTCAGGCACGAGCCGGCGCCCGGGCCGGTGAGCGATACGCACACGTGGTTGATGGTGTCGCAAGCGTCGCTCGCGCAGTCGTCGGGCTCCTCGCAGGGGTCTCCGACTGCGCGCCGGGCCACGCACTTCCCGGTCGCGTCGTCGCACCGGCCCCCATCGATGCACCGAGAGCTGTCCACGCAGTCGCCGCCGACGGGTGTGAGCGCCTCGCAGCGGAGCGTCGTGTCGTCGCAGAAGGAGTCTTGGTTGCACTCCGTCGTATCGCAGGGCTCTCCGAGCGTCGCGTATGGCTTGCACGCGTCCGTCGCATAGTCGCAGTAGAGCCCCGGGTCCGCGGTGCAGTCGTACATGTGCGTCTCGGTCGTGGCACCGGCGCCGCAGGGCTGGCCGGCCGCGGGGCGCGCCTTCACCTTACACGTCCCGGTCGAGTCATCCGCTCCGAACGCACAGGTAACCCGCCCTTCGTCGGAGTCGACACAGTCCGTCGACATCTTGCAGGGCCCCCCAAGCGGTCGAGGGTCAGCGGCCTTGAAGACGGAACCGCACACTGACGGCGCGGCCGTCCTGCAGTCCCAGGTCTTCATGCCTTCCAGGCACTCGGTCGCCTTGTCGGCGTGGTAGGCGCCCGTGGCGAAGCTCAAGAGCTCGGACATCGTCCGCGCGCACCGTGCGACGTCGTTCGTCACGCCTTGCGCGTCGCAGCACGGAGTCGTTCGCTCGCACCACGCCCTCGCGTAGGCGTTGATGAAGTCTGAGCCCTCACGCTCCCCTGAACCGCCGCACGCCCCAGCGAGGACGGCCGTCGAGCACGAGATGAGGACGACGCGAAGGGCGGATATGAAGCTCATGACGATCGGAGTATAGGCTCTTCTGGCCGAAGGGCAGCGCGAGCGTTTCGCACTCCGTTCGGCCGATCATGGGGCGTGCTCGAGGTGCGCGCGCTCGGGTCGAATCCAGGGCGACGCGGAGGAGTCTGCCGAGACTCGTGGTCCCGAGCGCTACTAGTACCGCGCGTCCTCCGTGAAAATTCCTCGGAGGCGCTCACCCGCGCCCGGGCCACTCGATGAGCGCGCTCGACGCGCTCTCGCCGGCGCGCCAGCCCTCCCGGGAAGCGGACGGAAACGTGGCGTCGAGCGCGGCCTCGACGCGCGCGCGCTCGTCGGGGCCCGGCGCGAGGTGCAGGCGGTGGCAGAGCTCGTCGAGATCGTCGCGCGAGCGACTGAAGGTCATCGGCTCCATCGCGCCCGGGATGACGCGAAGGCTCGCCTCGTGGCCGAGCTGGTGGAGGAGCGCGAAGGCCTCGAGCGCCGCCGGCCGCGGCGGTCGAGGAGTGCCGTGGACGGCCTGCCAGAGCGGCGCGATGCGCTCGCTCGGCGCGCGCAGGCCGAGCACCAGCCGACAGGTTCGCCGCGCCGCGCGGGTCATCGCGTCGAGGAACTCGGCAGCCTCGGCGATCGCGTAGAGCACGTGGCACGAGTAGACGACGTCGACCGGCTCGAGCGGGCACGGGAAGCTCGCCGCCACCACGCTCACGTTTGCGCGCTCTTCGCGCAGCCGCGCCTCGAGGAGCGCGCGCATCGCTGCCGACGGCTCGACCGCGATGACCCGCGCCGCGCGGCGGGCGAGCGGGACCGCGTGGCGGCAGGTGCCCGCGCCGAGATCCGCGAGCACGTCGGTCGGGCGGAGCTCCGCCCCGAGGTGCTCGAGCGCGGCGTTCGCTCGCTCGCGGCCCAGGCGATCGAAACGCGCGGCGCGGTGGCGCCACGGGTCGTCTGCGCGCGGCGCCGCCTCGCCGGCCGCGGCCGAAAACATCTCTCGCCACCGCGCGCGCCAGTCGACGCCGCCCGCGCTCGTGCGCGTGTTCACGAGGGGCGCGCCTCGTCGCGGGCCGCCGCCGCGACGACGTCGGCGAACCCTTCGACGTCCGCGTCGTCGCCGAGCTCGAGGGTGGCGACCGCATCCTCGAGCTCGAACCGCTCGACCACGGCGAACAGCTGATCGGCGCGGACGACCAACACGACCAGGGCGCGCTCCCCGAGCGCCGCCGCGATCGCGTCGTGGTGCCCACCGCGCGACACCTCGAGCTTGCTCACCTCGTCGATGACGACCACGTCAGCGTGCGCGGCGGCCTCGCGGATCCAGCCTCCCGCCTCGGTGAACGCGTCGCGGTCGAATACGAACGAGCAGAAGGTGCACGCTGCCTCCGGGCGCGCGCCCTCGGGCGGCGAGCCGCGCCGAGCGAGCGGGATGACGAGCGGCGGCTCGCCGAGCCGCCGCGCGCGGTAGAGCACGCGGTCGTCGCTCTCGTGCGTCGACTGTTGGATGACCCCGCCCACCGTGAGGCCGCGCGCCCCGAGGAGCTCCGCGAGGCGCGTCGCCGTCTCGGATTTTCGCGTGCCCTTCGCGCCCGAGATGAGCGCCCAACGTCGGTTCATGATGGCTCGGCTCCTCGCGCTCGCGTCGCGGCGCTCATGTCACGTCCTCGGGGCGGTCCCAGTCGCGGAGCTCTTCGCGCTCGCCGGGCGCGAGCGGGAGCTCCTCCGCGCGCTCGCCGAGCCGCGCAAAGACGCGCTGCAGCGAGCGCTCCGAGGCGGCGAGCGTCGCGCGCACCGCCGCGCTCGACTCGGCGGCGTCGTAGCGCGCGCAGAGCGGCTCCCACCGCCCGTCGATGCGCGGCGCGACGGCGGCGCGCTCGGGCGCGTGATGCAGGAGCCGCTCGACGAGCGCGGGCTCGAGGTAGGGCAAATCGCACGAGAGGGCGATGATGCGCTGCTCGCCCGCCTCGAGGAGCGCGAGCAGCCCGCCGATCGGTCCCGCGCCGGTGACCGCGTCGGCGAGCGTCGGCAGCCCGAGGTGCGCGTACGGCGCGGCCTCGCCGACGAGCAGCACGCGCGCGAACGGCACCGCCTGGTGCGCGACCCGCGCGAGCCGCTCCACCAAGCTGCCGGCGCCGTCCGGAGCCGGCAAGAGCCCCTTCGGCGCGCCTCCCATGCGGCTCGAGCGGCCGCCCACGAAGATCCCGACGATCACCGCTCTCCGAGCGGGATGACCGGCACGAGCTCATCCTCGGCGTAACCGTCCGAGTCCGCCGGCACCACGACGAGCGCGTTCGCCCAGGCCATGCCGGTGACCGCGCCCGACGCCTGGTTGGAGAGCGGCGTCGCGTGCTCACCCTCGAGCCGCGCGCGATAGTACCCGCGTCGCCCGGGCCGCTGTCGGAGCGGGGCGGTGAGCCGCGCCAGGCGAGTCTCGGTGCGCGCGCGGGTCGCGCCCTGCAGCGCGTGGAGCAGCGGCACGCCGAACAGCGTGAAGGTCACCTGCGCGCTCACTGGGTTGCCCGGCAGGCCGAGCACCAGCGCGCGGCTCGAGCGCCCGAACGCGAGCGGCTTTCCCGGGCGAATGGCGACCTTCCAGAAGTCGAGCGAGGCGCCCGCCGCCTCGAGCGCGGGGCGCACGAGATCGTGCTCGCCGACGCTCACGCCGCCGATGGTGACGAGCAGGTCGGCGTCCTCGAGCGCGCGCTCGAGGGCCGCCCGCGTCGCCGCCGCGTCGTCGCCGACCAGCGGCGCGACACGCGCCTCGGCGCCCGCGCGCCGCGCGAGCGCGGCGATCGCGAACCCGTTCGACTCGGGGATGCTGCCGGGGCGCGGTGCGCTGCCCGGCGCGCGGAGCTCGTCGCCGGTGCACACCACGACCGCGCGCGGGCGTCGCGCCACCTCGACCTCGGCGCGATCGAGCGCGGCGGCGAGCGCGAGCTGCGCCGGGCCGAGCCGCACCCCGGCCCCGAGCGCGACCGCGCCGGCCGCGAGATCTTCGCCCGCGCGCCGGACGTGCGCGCCCGGCTCGGGACGCGCCGTGAAGCGCGCGCGCTCGCCGTCGCGCTCGACCTCTTCCTGCATCACGACCGCGTCGGCGCCGGGCGGTAGCGTCGCGCCGGTGAAGATCCGGCACGTCCGCCCGGGCTCGAGCCGCGGGGGCTCGTGCCCGGTCTGGCTCTCGCCGTGCACCGGCAGCGTCCATGGGCCGTCGCCGGAAAAATCCGCGCGCGCGACCGCGTAGCCGTCCATCGCGCTGTAGTCGGTCGGCGGGAGCGGCGCGCTCGCGATCAGCGTCTCGGCGAGGAAGCGCTCGTCGGCGGCGTCGAGCGCGACGCGCTCCGTACCGAGCCGCTCCACGCCCGCGAGCACGCGGTCGAGAGCTTCGTCAGGGTCGAGCATGGGGCGAGCCTAGCCCGACTTCGCGCCCGCTCGCGCCGCGAGCCCGCGCGGCTATGCCGTTGTCGCCCTCGCGCCACACCCGGCGGTTCACGCGTCCCGCGGGGTTCCGCGCCGGGCCGACCAGACCTGCCGCGCCCGACTAGGCCGACCAGGTCAGCGGAATCGTTGGGCGAATTCGCGAAACTGGGGCGGCGCGCGCGCCGAGGGGGGGAGAGCCCGCGGGTCGGTACGCGGGTTGCTTAGCCTCAGCGTGGAGCGCATGATCATGAACATGTCGGTGCGATGGTCGAGGTGGGCGGCGGCGCTCGTCGCGCTCGCCGCCGTGGCAGGCGCGCCCGCGGTCGCGCGGGCCCAGAGCGCGGATGACTCAGGGTGGACGGACGACGATTCGGGCTCTGCCGCCGGCGAATCCGCCGGCGCGGCGCCCGCGGAGGGGGCCGAGGTCGCGGACGACGATCCGTCGGCGCTCACCGACTTCAACCAGCCGCTCGCGCCCTACGGGCGCTGGGTGAATGACCCCGCGTACGGCGTCGTGTGGGTGCCGGATCCCGCAGTCGTCGGTGCGGATTTCGCACCATACGTGACGAGCGGACACTGGGCACTCGGCCCGAGCGGCGGGTGGATGTGGGTGAGCGACTACCCGTTCGGCTGGGTCGTGTTCCATTACGGGCGCTGGGTGTGGATCGACTCGGTCGGGTGGTCGTGGATCCCGGGGCGGCAGTACTCGGACGCCTGGGTGGTGTGGCGCGTGCCGACCGACGGCTACGCTTACGTCGGCTGGGCGCCCATGCCGCCGACCTGGGGCTGGTATGACGGTGCGGCCGTCTCGTTCTGGTTCGGCGTGCCGGCGGCGTACGTGTTCTGCCCGAGCGCGTACGCCTTCTCGCCGCACGTCCACCACTACATCGTGCACGATCACCGCGAGGTGCAGCGGATCGCCGGGCACACCAGCCGCTACGACGCGCGCCGCTACGGCCGCTCGAGCCCGACGCCGGCGCGCGCGCGTATCCCCGCGTCCGCCGTCCCGCGCCAGCGCACGCCGGCGAACGCCCGCGCGGTGGCCGCTTCGCGCCCGCGCGCGGCGAGCTTCTCGCGAGGGAGCGCGCCCGGCTCGGCTGCTGCCGCTCCGGCGCGGCCGGCGGCGCGCTCGCTCGGTTCGGCGCAGCCCGCGACGCGTCTCGCTCGACCGACGACGCTCAGCGGCGAGGGCGCTGGCGCGCGGAGCCGCACGCTCGGCGCGCCGGCCGCGACGCCGAGCGCCCCGACGTACTCGCGCCCGACGTACTCGCGTCCCGCGCCGGCGTACTCGCGTCCCGCGCCGGCGTACTCGCGTCCCGCGCCGGCGTACTCGCGCCCTTCGTACTCGGCCCCGACGTACTCGCGCCCTTCGTACTCGGCCCCGACGTACTCGCGCCCTTCGTACTCGGCCCCGACGTATTCGCGCCCTTCGTACTCGGCCCCGACGTACTCGCGCCCTACGTATTCGGCCCCGACGTACTCGCACCCATCCGGCGGGCATTCCGGAGCTGGACGGGGCTCGAGCCGCGGCGGTCATCGTCGCTGAACCCGAGGTCTCACCCATGCATCGTCAGCTCTTCGCGCTCGCCTTCCCGCTCGCCCTCCTCGCCAGCGCGTGCACCTACGGCGTCGAGCCGCACCCGATCGGGGGTGGAGGAGGCAGCGCTGGCGCCGCGCCTACGAGCGTCCCGCTGAGCACCATCGACACCGACGCGACCATCGCCGAGGTCTCGTTCGGGACCGGCGCGGGGGTGTTCGTCGAGTACGCGTCGGGCGGAACGTGGCGCGTGTTCACCTCGTGCGACACGAAGACGAGCAGGTACTCTTGCCAGTTTGACATCATCGTGGACGCGAGCGACGGCGTGCAGGATTTTGCGCCGGAGGGCCTCGAGTCGAGCGACGGCGACTGGGTCGACTGGACGGACGACGGCGCGGTCCGCCTCGTCGCGACCACCGCTTACGGCAGCGATGGGCTTACCTTCGTCACCGAGCCGGGCGCGACCGCGCGCATCGACGTCTTTCTCGACGACGCGCCAGCGCCTCGGTACATCTACTGGGTGGGCGACGGCGGGCTGCATCGCGGCGCTCCGTCGAACCCCATCGATCTCGCGCCGTCGGCGGATTGATCGCGGCGCGTCAGTCGTCGAGATGGCGCTTGCGGCGCCCCTTCTTCCCGCCCTTCTTCCGCGGCGCTTCGAGCTTCGCGCGCGGGCTCGGCGCGGGCGCGAGCTGGCCGCCGGCGAGCGAGAGCCGCGGATCGACGTCGCGCGCCCGCTCGCGCGCGAGCTCCATGAAGCGCGACTGGCTGCGGAGGGGCGCCGTGCCGGGCGCGGGCGTCTCACGCGCGTAGGTGCCGTCCGCGCGGAGCGTCCAGTTCTTGACGTTGTCGGCCAGCATGGTGGCGAGCACCTCGTCGATGACGCGGCGCGCGAGCGCGTCGTTCAAGATCGGGAACATGACCTCCACGCGCCGGCTGAAGTTCCGCGGCATCCAGTCGGCGCTCGAGCAGAACACCTCCTCGCTGCCGCCGTTGGCGAAATAGTAGATGCGCGCGTGCTCGAGGAAGCGATCGATGAGCGCGTGGACGCGGATGTTGGTGCTCTTGCCCTCGACCCCCGGGCGCAGGCAGCAAATCCCGCGCACGATGAGGTCGATCTCGACGCCGGCCTGCGACGCCGCGTAGAGCGCCGCAATGACGTCGGCGTCGACGAGCGCGTTCATCTTGGCGATGATCCGCGCCTTCCGCCCTTGGCGTGCGTGCTCCGTCTCGCGCAGGATGAGCCCGAGGATGGCCTCGTGGAGCCCGAGCGGCGCGACGATGAGGCGGTTCCACCGGGGCGGCGCGCTGTAGCCGGTGAGCAGGTTGAAGAGCGCCGTCGCGTCCTCCGCGATGTCCTCGCGAGCCGTAAAGAGCGAGAGGTCCTCGTAGATCCGCGCCGTCTGCTGGTTATAGTTCCCGGTGGCGAGGTGCACGTAGCGCTTGAGGCCGGTGCGCTCCTTTCGCACCACCATGAGCACCTTGGCGTGAGTCTTCAGGCCCATGAGCCCGTACATCACGTTGACGCCCGACCGCTCGAGGGTGCGCGCCCAGCGGATGTTGCTCTCCTCGTCGAAGCGCGCCTTGAGCTCGACCAGCGTGGTCACCTGCTTGCCGAGCTCCGCGGCGCGCTGCAGCGCGCGCACCATCGGTGACTCGCCGCCGGTGCGATAGAGCGTCTGCTTGATGGCGAGGACCTGAGGATCCTCGGCGGCCTGCGACAAGAAATCGACCACCGCCTCGAAGGACTCGTACGGGTGGTGGAGGAGCACGTCCCGCTCGCGGATGGTCTCGAAGAAGTCGTCCGAGTCGCGGAGCGGCGGCACATACTGCGGCACGTACGTCTCGTCGCGGAGCTCGCGGCGGTCGTCGGGCGACGACATCTCGGTCATGTCCGCGAGTGAGAGCGCGCCCGGCACCCGGTACACGTCATGGCCGGGCTCGAGATCGAGCTCGTGACAGAGCCAGTGGATCGAGTCGTCGGGCGCGTCGGCGGTCACCTCGAGCCGCACCGCGTGCCCGCGCTCTCGCCGCCGGAGCTCCGCCTGAAGCGAGATCAGCAGATCTTCCGCCTCGTCTTCGTCGATCTCGATGTCGAAGTTGCGGGTCACGCGGAACGCGTACTGCCCGAGGATGGTCACCTGCGGGAAGATGAGCTCCTCGTTGCGGAGGATCAGATCCTCGAGCCGCACGTAGGCGCGCCGCATACCCGCCAGCGGGACACGGATGATGCGGGGCAGCGAGGTGGGCACCTGGACGACCCCGAAGGACGGCTCGTTGGTGTGCGCGTGCTTGGCGAAGATCACGCCGACGTTGATCCCCCTATTTCGCACGTGCGGAAACGGGTGCACCGGATCGATGGCGATCGGCGTGAGCACCGGGAAGATGTCCTGACGAAAATGCTCGTCGAGCGCCCTCTGATCCTCGGGGCTCAGTTCCTCCGGCCGCACCAGCGCGACCTCGGCCGCGCGGAGCGCCGGGAGGATCTGCTCGTTCCACACTCGATACTGCTCCGCCACCAGCTCTCGCGCGCGCTTGCTGATGGCCGTGAGCTGCTGCTCGGGCGTCATGCCGTCGGGCGGCGCCTCCTCGACCTCGCCGTCGCGCTGCGCCTGCAGGCCAGCGACGCGTACCATGAAGAACTCGTCGAGGTTCGTCGAGAAGATGGCGAGGAACTTCAGCCGCTCGTAGAGCGGGACCCGCTCGGACGCGGCCTCGGCGAGCACGCGCGCGTTGAACTCGAGCCAGGAGAGCTCGCGGTTCAGGTAGAGTTCGCCACCGTTCGGTTTTGGAGCGGCGCCGCCGGTACGTGAAGAGAGCGGCGCGTCGACCAGCGGAGAGCGCGTCGATTCCGGCACGCGGCGACCATAGCTCAGGTGCGTGAACCACCGAAAAAGCTACGTCATTACCGGGTCTTGTCCTGATGGTTCCGCGCCGGGCCGGCGCCCCCCGAAGCTCTGCTAACCTGAGATCCGTGCGGTCTCGGTTCGACCTCGGCGCCTGGCTCTTCCCGCTCGGCGCGTGGGCCGCCGTGCTCGCCGGCTGCGCGTCGACCGAGCCGCCGCTGGTCGAGCGCGCGCGCGACGCGGCGGCCGAGACGGGCGCGGGCGGGCGCGAGGCGGGCGCGAGCGACGCTGCTCCTCGCGACGCCTCGAGCGAACTGGAGAGCGACGCGCCGCCGCCGGACGCAGCCTCCTCACCGGTACGCGTCGGTGTGCTACCGGGCGCGCGCGTCGCGGACGACGCTGGTGTGACGCCCGCGAACGAGCTCGCTGGCGTCCTCGACGTCATCGCGCTCGGCTCACGCGCGGTCACCGTGGAGCGCCGGTGGCGTGAGCTGTTCGACGCGTCGCTCGCGCCGCGCGAAGACGAGTGGAGGCGTCTGACGGCCACCGGGAGGCTGCTCGCCGAGTCCCAGCGGAAGCTCGTGTTCTCGCTCGCGCTCGTGGACGGCGCCCTCGACGCTCGACCGGATGGGCTCGGGAGCTGGGGCTCGGTCGAGACGCGCGCGGCCGCCGAGCGGCTGATCGATCGAGCGCTCACCAGCTTCGGAGCCGAGCTCGCGTATCTCGAGCTCGGCTCGGAGCTCGATCGTTCGCTTCGGCTCGCGTCGCCGGGCGAGCGCGCGGAGCTCATCGCGCTCTTCGCGCACCTCGTCGAGTATGCGCGCGCTGCGCCTGCGCTCCCCCCGGGCGTGGCCGTCGGGGTCGGTGCGACGCTCGACGGCCTGGTCGCGGACTCTCCGCCCGGGCTGGTCGCGCTCGCGCGTCGGGGCGACGTCGCGATGGCGAGCTACTTCCCGATGGGGCAGGATTTCTCCGCGCGGGCGCCCGGCACGGCCTCGAGCGATTTGTCCGCGCTCTCGGCCGCGCTCCGCGGCGCGGACGCGGCGCCGTTTCCGATCGTGCTCGCACGCGTCGGATATCCGAGCGCGGGCGCCGCGGCGGGCTCCGAGGAGCGGCAGCGCGCCTTCCTCGATGATCTCTTCAAGACCCTCGCGCTACGCCGTGCCGACTACCCCGTGGTGGTCGTGGACGCGCTCGACGACGCTCCGCCGGCGCTCTGCGCCGAACGTGCGCTCGCGCTCGGCGCGGCGCCGGGGGACGAGGCCGCCGAGGCGTTCGCGTGCTCGCTCGGGCTCCGCCGCGCGGACGGTAGCGCTCGGCCCGCGCTCGCGAGCGTGATCGGCGGCCTGGCTTCCTTCATGAGCCCGTGAAGCCCCCCATGCTATCTTCAGCCTCGAGGACCCCATGAGCGAATACAAGACCGCAGGTGACGAACACCGAGCCTCTCGCGAGGGCGGCAGCATGGTCGCGCAGATCGCGAGCCTGCAAGATTACGCGCGCTACCGCGACCTCAAGTGGGAGGGGAGCTTCGAGGACTACCTCAAGATCGTCCGCGAGCGCCCCCAAGTCACCCGGAACGCGTTCCAGCGCGTGTACGACATGATCATCTCCTATGGGACCGAGGAGTATATCGACAACAAGAAGAAGCTGGTCCGCTACAACTTCTTCCGCGACGAGCACGACGTCGGCAAAGATGCGGTGTTCGGCCTCGATATCCCGCTCATGCGGCTCGTGAACGTGCTGAAGGCGGCGTCCGAGGGCTATGGCCCGGAGCGGCGCGTGATCCTGCTCCACGGGCCGGTCGGGTCGAGCAAATCCACCATCGCGCGGCTCCTCAAGAAGGGGATCGAGCAGTATTCGGCCTCGCCCGAGGGCGCGCTCTACACCTTCACCTGGGTGAACCTGGCGGACACCGGGCTCGCCAGCGGCAACGCCGACACCTTCGACTCACCGATGCACGAGGAGCCGCTCCGGCTCGTTCCGGTCGAGTGGCGCGAGCGCGTCATCGAGCAACTCGGGCTCTCGAACGAGAAATTCAAGGTCCGCGTCGAGGGCGAGCTCGATCCGGCGAGCCGCTTCATCTTCAACGGCCTCATGAAGCGTTACGACGGCGACTGGGGGAAGGTCGTCGGCAACCACGTGCACGTCCGCCGCCTGCTCCTCAGCGAGAAGGATCGGGTCGGCATTGGCACGTTCCAGCCGAAGGACGAGAAGAACCAGGACTCGACCGAGCTCACCGGCGACATCAACTATCGAAAGATCGCCGAGTATGGGTCCGACTCGGATCCGCGAGCGTTCAACTTCGATGGCGAGTTCAACGTCGCGAACCGCGGCATCGTGGAGTTCGTCGAGGTGCTGAAGCTCGACGTCGCGTTCCTCTACGATCTCCTTGGCGCCTCGCAGGAGCACCGCATCAAGCCGAAGAAGTTCGCCCAGACGGACATCGACGAGGTCATCATCGGCCACACCAACGAGGCCGAATACAAGCGCCTGCTCGACAACGAGTTCATGGAGGCGCTCCGCGACCGCACCATCAAGATCGACATCCCGTACATCACCCGGCTCTCGGACGAGATCCGGATCTACGAGAAGGACTTCAACGCCGAGCGCGTGCGCGGCAAGCACATCGCGCCCCACACCCTCGAGGTCGCCGCCATGTGGGCGGTGCTCACCCGGCTCGAGGAGCCGAAGAAGCACAACCTCACCCTGCTCCAGAAGATGAAGCTCTACGACGGCAAGGTGCTGCCAGGCTACACGCAGGACACCGTCAAGGAGCTCCGCAAGGAGAGCAAGCGCGAGGGCATGGACGGCATCAGCCCGCGCTACGTGCAGGACAAGATCTCGAACGCGCTGGTGAGCGACGTGGGCGAGGGGACCATCAACCCCTTCATGGTGATGAACGAGCTCCAGAAGGGCGTCACCCACCACTCGCTCATCACCAGCGAGGATCAGCGGAAGCGCTACACCGATCTCATCGGGGTCGTGAAGCAGGAGTACGAGGAGATCGTCAAGAACGAGGTTCAGCGCGCGATCAGCGCGGACGAAGAGGCGATCGCCAAGCTCGCCGCCAACTACATCGACAACATCAAGGCGTACACACTAAAGGAAAAGGTAAAGAATCGCTACACCGGCCAGGATGAAGAGCCGGATGAGCGCCTGATGCGTTCGATCGAGGACAAGATCGACATCAACGAGAACCGCAAGGACGACTTCCGGCGTGAAATCATGAATTTCATCGGCGCCCGCGCGGTCGAGGGCAAGAAGTTCGACTGGCAGTCGAATGATCGGCTTCGCCGCGCGCTCGAGCTCAAGCTCTTCGACGACCAGAAAGACAGCATCAAGCTGAAGACGCTGGTGAGCGCGGTGGTCGACAAAGAGACGCAGGAGAAGATCGACATCATCAAGGCGCGGCTCATGCGCTACTTCGGCTACAACGAGGTGAGCGCCACCGACGTGCTCAACTTCGTGGCCTCGATCTTCGCGCGCGGCGACACCAAGGGGTCGACGTGAGGTCTGCCGGGGCGGCGCGGAACCCCGCGTCGCCCTCGCCGCCCACTAGAGGGCGCCGGCGGCCAGGGTCAGGGTGAACCCCCCCGCGATGAAGGGGCGCGCGTCCTGTTGAGCTCCGCCGACGAGCGTCGGCTGGCTGCCTCCGCTCATCATGACCGCGAGCCGCCCGCCATGGAAGATCGACTCGAGGTGACGGCCGAAATCGAGCGCGACCCCAGAGGTCAGCGCCGGATAAAACCCGCGAATGGACGCTGCGACGGGCACCCGATCCGGTTCGTCGGGCGAGTAGCTGTTGCAGTCGGCGCCGTAGCGACGGTTCGCGTCGAGGCAGTAGTGTCCGTCGCCGCTCAGACCGGTGAGCGAGGTCGAGAGGAACACATGGGCCTCTGCCCACACGCTCCGCGGCGTGAAGCGCGCGTCGATGCCGAGCTCGAGGCCACCCCGCGCCAGTTGGTAGTCGGCGCTCTGCTCCGCGCCAGTGGCGTACGTCCCGTACGCTACGGCGACACCGGTCAAGCTGTCGCCTTCGAGGAGCGAGCCGCGGTAGCGCAGCATCGGCTCGACGTTCTGGTCGTCACCGACCGACGCCATCCTTGCGCCTGCGCCGAGCCCCGGTACGCCGATCCAGCGGCCCGGCTCGAGCATCCCACTGGCCTGCGCGATGGGAGTGCCCTTCGCCTTGTCTTGGGTCGTCTGGCTCAGCACGAACCCGGGCACGGCGCCGACTTGCGCCTCCACGTTCGGTCGCCCCGCTTCGGGCGCGATCAGCCCGGTAGTGGCCGGCATCGGGCCGAGCGTCGTGCAAGCGCCGAGCGCCGAAGCGGAGAGGAGCAGCGTCAGGCTCGAGAGTGACTTCGGGTTCATGGCAAGGACGTCTAGCAGCATCCGTGCCGTGCGCCCAAGTGACGAGGTTCCCGCCGGTTCTGCGCGCGGTGTGGCATCGGCGGCACGGTGCCGCGGCCGATCCTGTGGCGTCGCTGCGACGCGTCGAGAGCGGGTGTGCTGCTCGAGCAACGGCCCGGCGGGCCGCAGGGTTCCGCGCCGCCCCGGCAAACCCTAAGAAACAGCGGCCCGCCAGCCTCATTTCCGTTGTGCTCCCGAGCTGCGCTAGGCTCTCGCGGGTTCGATGAGGCCCGCCTTGCTCTTGGCCGCGAGCGCGTTGCTGCTCGGTGTGAGCGCGGCCGCGCGCGCCGACCCCGTGCCGCCGCCCGGAGAGCGTGTGCTCGGGCCGTATCATCGTCGACCGTGGGCGCCCGGTGGTCGCGAAGAAGAGCGGCCCGACTACGAGCGGCTCTCGAACCCGAGCACGCACCGCCATGACGGTATCTACTTTCGCTTCGCCGGTGGCGTCGGGCTGGGTCTCGATTTCGCAGAGGCGACCAGCGACTACTTCGCGCGACCGGGGTACGGCGACGGCAAGAGCTACTCGGGGACCGCCGACACCTTCGGAGGCGCGACCGAGGTCGCGTTCGGTTACACCGTGACCCACGGGCTCGCGCTCGGCGCGGGCGTGTACACCGCCACGCTGAACCGCCCGCGCGCGACCGGCACGGGCGTCGGGGGCGGCGACTACCGCTTCGAGATCTCGCAGCTCGCGCTCTTTTGCCCGATGCTCGATTTCTATCCGATGCCTTCGCGCGGCCTGCACGTGCAGGCCGGAGTCGGGCTCGGCACCTACGTCGCCGGCACCGGTCGGCCGCTCAGCTACGGCTCGGCGCTCCACGCCCACAGCGCGACCGGCACCGGCTTCGTGCTCGGCGCCGGCTATGAGTGGTGGCTGTCGGACGAGTGGGGCGTGGGGGCGCTCGTGCGGCTCGTGCGCTCGGGCACCGACGCAACCGACGCGAACGGCGTGGCATGGTCGCACACCACGACCAGCTACGCGCTCCTCTTGAGCGCGACCTATAACTGAGTCAGAAGACGCCGATCACGGTCACGCTCCCACCGCGGGCGCCGAGGGCCGGCACCACGTCGAGCCGCGCGTTCGGCGCCTCGCGCTCGCGCAAGAGCTGCTGTCCTGCGCCGATGAGCCCGCCGATGAGCAGCACCGCGCCGACGTCCTGGACCACGCCGTTGGCGATGAGCAGCGTCTTCGGCCAGCCCGGCTCGGCACGGCGGAGCGAGAGCCACGGACCCGCCAAAGGCACGTACATCGCGGAGAGTTGGTTCGGGAGCGCGAGCGCGCTCACGTACGCCGAGGCGTAGCCGACTCCGAGGAACCACGCGCCGCCCACCCGCGCGGTAGCCGCGCGGTCGTGGCGGCTCTGCTCGACGTGGTACCCGCTGGGGATCGGCGTGCCCGGCGACCAGCTCCGCTCCTCGCACACGCTGGCGTTGCAGAGCCCGCTCGCGCAGTCGCGCGCGACGCGGCACGCGCTACCGACCGCGCAGAGCGGACAGTCACCGCCGCAGTCCACGTCCGACTCGGGCCCGTTCTGCGCGCCGTCGTAGCAGCTCGACGCCGCGCGCGCGCCAGGGGCGACACTCATGACGAGCGAGGCGATCGTCAGGCCGACGGCGAGCCCACGCATGGGCGGATGCTATCGCAAACCGCGCCGCATGGCGCCCGGTCCTCCGTCGCCGGGCGCGGGCGCCGGGGGAGGGCTCGGGGGCGCGGGTTGACTGTCGGCGAGCGCCGTCGGTGGGGGGCCGCCGAAGTGGAGCGCGCGCGCCCGCTCCTGCTGCTCGGCTCGAGCGCGCTCGAGCAGCGCGCGCCGCTCCCCCCGCAAGGCACCCGGGTGGCTCCGCTCGCTCGCGGAGGCGTACTCGAGCCATCGCCCCGCGGCGCCGACGTCTCCGAGCGCGAGCAGCGTGAGCCCGCGGTAGAGCCCATATTCGGCCTGCTGCCGCGGGGTCGACTCGCGGAGCCGATACTCGGTCTGCTCGAACACCTCGGCGGCCTCCACGTACCGGCCGTCGGCGTAGAGGGTGCTCCCGCGCTTCACGTAGGTCGTGCATCCGCCGAGCGCGGCGCCGAGCACGAGCGCAGCCCCAGCCGTCCAGAGCGGGTGGCGCGTCCTCCTCGACATGGGCTTCATGGTAGCGCGCTCGCAACCAGCGAACCAGCCAGGGCCCCGCCCCGAGCATCTCGCGGCCCCCTGCGCTCGTGCTCGTTCGCGACTCCGGCTTGCATCCGGGCCGATGCGCCGCCTAAATGTGCCGCGCGCCGCGGGCGGCGCTCGGGAGACACCATGGGAATCAAGGACGAGGTCAAGAAGCAGAGCATGAAGCTGATCGGCGATCCGCGGGTCGCCAAGCTGATGCAAAACGAACAATTCATGAAGGCGATGATGACGGTGGTGCAGGTGCCCGGAAAGGTGAACACGTTCACCGCCGAGCAGACGGAGCGCTTCGCCCAACTCATGCACCTCGCCACCGCGCAGGACGTGAAGGACCTCCGCCGGCAGGTGAAGAACCTCGAGTCGGATCTCGCGCGGCTCCAAAAGAAGCTCGATAAGTAGTCGAGCTCGATGGGGGAGGGGTGTCGGTCCGGCGCGGAACCGCGCGGCGCGCCCGTCGCGGCGTCACGCTCTGCTCAGGCGGCGGCCGTGTCGCTCGCCTTGGCGGCGGCCCCGCCGCGCTGCGAGAGCCACGACTCGACGAGCGGCCAGGTGAGCAGCGGCGCGTCGCGTCCGACGAGCAGATCGATGTGGCCGAACGGCAGCTCGCGATAGGTCTTGTCCGTCGAGCGCGAGAGGCGATAGGCCGGCTCCACTGAAGCGGGCGGCGCGAGGTCGTCGTAGGTGCCGGAGATCACGAGGAGCGGGAGGTCGAGCGCCTCGAAGCGACCCGCGTAGCCGAACACGCCGTCTTCGCCGCTCGCGCCGAGCTTGCGGACCTGGCTCGCCCAGTTGAACATGGCGCGGATGGTCGCGACGCTGCCGCGATCCATCGCGAGCGCCATGTGCTGCCGGAGCACCTCTGGCTCCATCGAGCCGCGATGGAAGCCTCGCAGCGGGAACGGGTAGAGTGGGCTGTCCACCAAGGTGCGTGCGGCGCGCACCGCCTTGCCGAACGCGCTCACCGGCAGCATCACGTTCGGCATGTGCAGGTGGCGATCGAGCGTGCGGAACGCCACCCCGGCGCCCGCCAGCCAGCGCGAGCCGAGCGTGAAGTGATACGGTGAGCCGAGACTCACCACGCCGGCGACGCGCGGTCGATGATCGACCGCCACGCAGTACGACACGACGCCGCCGAGCGAGTGACCGACCAGGAACACGGGTCGCTTGCCTGACAGGCGCTCGACCTCGTCGAGCGCCGCGGGCACGTCCTCGTGGACGAACTCGAGGATGCTGCCCGGTCGCGGCGCGCCGAAGTGCGCGCTCCGCCCGCGGCCTCGCAGGTCGACGTTGTAGACGTCGAAGCCGGCGCGCGCGAGCGCGTCGACCATGCTCCGCGCTGGCAAGTGGAAGGCGTAGCGGTTCTGCCCGTAGCCATGGATGAGGAGGACGGTCGCGCGGGTCGGCTCCGCGGCCGCGTCGGGATCGGTCGTGGCACCGACCGCCGCGTCGGGCTTCGCTAGTCGCTTTCGCACGAGCGAGATCGGCACCGGCCCGCGCGCCAATACGAGCTCTTTCACGAAGCGTCCGTGCTCACCGACGTCGACGGCCTGCTCTACCACCTGGCTGTGGAGGATCATCGCGGTTCGGCGGCACGAGATCGCGCCGTGACCAGAAATATACTCATGATTTCAGGATGATGCAAGGCCTTTGCGGCGCGCCCGTGTGCCATGGCACACTCCAGCGTGTGCCGCGCGCGCTGACGGCGGGCGGCTCGTCTCGGCGCACCCCTCACTTCTCGATAACTCGAACGGAGGCTTCATGCATAGCGGACTCCTTGCTTTGGTCACCGCGGCCGTTGCTGGCGGCGTTCTCTTGGTCGCGCTCCCGGTGGCCGCGCAGGGGGCGCCCCCCGAGCCGGCTCCGCCGGCGACCGGCGCGGCGAGCGCGGGGGGAGCTTCGAGCGCGGCGCCCGGTGGCGGCGACACAGCGACCGTGACCACGTCCGCCGGAGACGAAGACGAGCCGGCCGCGCCGGTCGCGCCCGCCGGCTCCGCGGAGGAGCGTAAGAAGATCGCCGACGCCGAGGCGGGCGGCTCCCCGGTGGAGCTCCCCGGCAAGACCTATCACTTTCTCGGCCTGCGCTACCGCGGATACATCGTGCCGAAGTTCATGCAGAACATGTTCGGCGCCGATGGTGGTCGCACCGTCTATGTGCACGACTTCGGCCCCGAGTTCGCCATCCGTAAGGACGGCTTCGAGTACCTGTTCGCGCTCACCTACGCGGACTACGGGATGAAGCCGACGCCGTTCAAGGCGAGCTCCGATCCCGACACCGCGTGGGAGATCATCGAGAGCGAGATCAAGATGATCCAGCTCACCGCGGATTTCCTGTGGAGCCAGGAGTTCTCCCCGGAGTTCTCGCTGAACTACGGCATGGGCGCCGGTCTCGGTATCGTGTGGGGCGATCTCTTTCGCACGCAGTCCTATCCAGGGGGCGCGTCCGATCCCTACGACTACAAGCCGTGCGTGGGCAAGGGGAGCCCCGACGCGAGCTACTGCGGCGACGACAACGATCACTATAACGGATACAAGGAAGCGAGCTGGGCGGATGGCGGCTCGAAGCCCATCGTGTTTCCGCTCCTCATGCTCGAGACCGGCCTTCGCTATAAGCCGCATCGCAACTTTGCGGCGCGGCTCGACCTCGGCTTCGGCACCAGCGGGTTCATCGCCGGGCTCGGCCTCGACTACGGTTTGTGACCTCGATCCGCCTGCCTGAACGCTACGAGCCCGAGTCCACCCTGGGCAAGGGCGGGGGCGGCGAGGTCTGGTCGGTACGAGACCGCTACACTGGCGCGCGGCTCGCGCTCAAGGTGCTCGCCGAAGGAGCGAGTGAACGCGAGCGCGCCGCGCTGGTGCGCGAGGCGGTCGCGCTGAGCGGCCTCGAGGGGCTCGGTGTGCCGCGCGTGGTGCGCTTCGGTCGCCTCGCCGAGAGCGGCCGCGCGTTCATGCTGCGCGAGCTGGTGGAGGGTGAGAGCCTCGAGGAGCTCATCGCGCGCGAGTCGGTCGCGGGCCGGGCGCTCGCCGCGCTCGCGCGCGCCGCCGATCAGCTGACCGTGCTCCATCGCGCGGGCTTGCTCCACGGCGACGTGAAGCCGGCGAACATCATCGTGCAGCCGAGCGGTCGCGCGACCCTGGTCGACCTCGGGCTCGCCGCGCCGTGGCGAGAGTCGGGCTCGCCGCCCGAGGGCTTGACGCCGAAGTATGCGGCTCCGGAGCTCTTTCAGGGAAAATCGCTCACCGTTCGCGCCGAGGTGTACGCGCTCGGCGTCGCGCTGGACGACATCGTCACGCGCTCGGGCAGCGCGATCGAGCGCGCGGTGGCCGCCGAGCTCGCGCGCGTGGCCGCGCGGGCCACCTCCGAGGAGCCCTCCGCTCGCTTCCCCTCCGCCGACGAGTTCTCGACCGCGCTCCGCCGCGCGGCGCGGCTCGAGCGGGGCGACGACGCGCCCGGTGACGCGGTGCTCTGGCCGATCGTCGGCATCGACGGGACGGCCGGGGCGCTGCTCGAGTCGGTGAGGGCGCTACCTCCCGGGGAAACCCTCTCGCTCGAGGGCCCGCCCGGCTCCGGGCGCAGCGCGCTCATGCGGCGCCTGGCGTGGTCGCTCGGGGTCGAGGGTGCCCCCATGGTGTGGATCGACGACAGCGTGTGCGGTTCGCCGGCAGCGATCGAGGCCGAGCTCGCCTCGCTCGGTTCCCTGAGCGGCGTCGCGGTGCTGGTCGACGACGCCGGCTCCCTCGCGCGCTCGAGTCGCGAGCGTATCCTGCGCGCGCGCACTTCTGGCGCGCGCCTGGTGTTGGTCGGCGCGACCACCGAGGGCGCACGCGTCTTCACCGTGCCGCCGCTCGAGCGTCGCGCCGCGACCGACCTGGTGCGCCGCGCCATTCCGTCGCTCACCGCGCGGCTCCTCGACCGCATCGTAGACGTGTCCGGCGCTCGACCGGGCGAGCTCCGCCGACTGGTGCGCGCGCTCGCGAGCGAGGCGGTCGCCTCCGAGGCGGACATCGAGCGGCTCGTCGGCAGCGAGCCCGTCGGTCCGGCGGGCGCGCCGTTCGAGCGCGCGCTCGAGTTCCTCGATCGAGGTCGCTTCACTGATGCGCGTGCGGCGCTGTCGCTCGCCGACGGCGTCGATCCGGTCGAGCGCGCGGTAGCGGAGGCGCGGCTCGAGCTCGGGCTCGGCGAGGCGCAGAAGGCTCTCGAGGTGCTGTCGGCCGTGACGACCGAGGTCGAGGCGCGCGGCGACGCGCCGGAGTGCAAGCGCTGGGCGCTCTACCTCTCGCGCGCTCACGTCGGCGCCGGCGAGTACGCGCGCGCCAAGACGCTGCTCGCTTCGCTCGAGTCCGAGCCCGGAATCGTCGGGGCCGAGGCGCTCGCCTTCCGGGGGCTCGCAGAGACCTTCCTCGGTGAACAAGCGCAGGCGCGCGTCACCCTCGCGACCGCAGTCGAGCGCGCGCGCGCGGCGGGCTCGCCCCGCGTGGAGGCCGTCGCGTTCGCGTGCGCGGGGCTGGTCGCGCAGCGCGAAGACCGCTTCGAGGACGCGCGCGACGCTTACGCGAGCGGGATCGCCGCGGCCGAGCGCGCGTCCGATGCCGGGATGCTGGCGACGCTTCGGCTCAACCTGGCCGGCCTGCTCAAGGTGCGTGGGGAGATCGCCGGCGCGATCGAGCACTTCGAGGCAGCGGTCGACATGGGCCGCCGCTCCGGGCGCCGCTCGACGGTGCTGAGCGCGCTCCTGAACCTCGCCAACACCGATCTCTATCTCGGCCGCCTGGCGCGCGCGCGGGAGAGCATCGAGGCGCTGGTCCTGCAGCGCGCCCAGCTCGCCCCGGTGGCGCGCGCTCAGCTCGTCGGGCTCGAGGCGGAGTACGCGTCGCGCGCAGGTGACGTTACGCTGGCGGCGAGGCTCTATGATGACTGTGCCGAGGCTTGGGAGCGACTTGGGCGCGGCATCGACTCCGCCGAGGCGCGCCTCGAGGGGCTCCTGCTCGCCTCGCGCTCGGAGCAGGCGAACGTGACCGAGCTTCGCGCTGCGCTCGAGCGCGCACGCGAGGCGCTCGGCGACGTCACCGCGCATCGCCCGCTCTTCCTGCTCGCGAGCGCGCGCGTCACCGCCTGCGGCGGGGACGAGGCGGCGGCGCGTGGCGAGCTCGCGGAGGCGCTCGAGGCCGCGCGCGCTGCGGGGCAGAAGGAGTGGATCTGGCGCGCGCTCGAGGCGCGCGCGACGCTCGAGGACACGGGGGGGCAGCCGCTCTTGGCTCGCCGTGATCGTGAGGAGGCGCTCGCCGTGCTCGAGGACATCGGCGCGCGACTGCCTCGCGATCTCCGCGAGGTATACTGGAACGACGCCCGCCGCCGCCAGCTCCGCGACATCGTGCCGCTGCCGTTCGCGATGGCGCCGACCGACCACGTCCCGCTCGGTGCGGTGCCCGGCTCGCGGGTCTTGGCGATGCGCCCCGGCCAGACCACCATCTCTTCCTTCACCTCCACCCCGCTCGAGCAGCGTCTGGCTCGGATCCTGGAGATCAACGCCGAGCTCGCCGGCGAGGTCGAGCTCGATCGGCTGGGCGCGCGGGTCATCGACCACGCGGTCGAGCTCTTGCGCGCCGAGCAGGGGCTCGTGCTCATGGTGCAGCCCGATGGCTCGCTCAACGTCCACACCTCACGTTCGCGCGCCGGCGACGCGCCCCACGCGGAGTTCTCCCGCTCCATCGCCGAGACGGTGATCGCGACTCGAGAGCCGATCGTCACCTTGAGCGCGCGCGATGACGCCCGCATGACCGGCTATGCGTCGGTCCACGAGCTGATGCTGCAATCGGTCGCCTGCGTGCCCATCCTGGCGCCGTCCGGGCCGGCCATCGGCGCGCTGTACCTCGAGACCCGGCACCGTCCGGGCGCGCACTTCGAGCGCGAGCTACCCACGCTCCGTGCCTTCGCCGATCAGGTGGCGATCGCGCTCGAGACGGCGCGCCTCCTCACGGAGAATCGGCAGCGCGCGGTCGAGCTCGAGTCCTCCAACCGCGAGCTCGCCGAGGCGCAAGCGCGGCTGCGTGAGCTGCTCGGCGATCGCACGGAGCAACTCAAGCGCGCGCGCCGGCGGCTACGGGACGCGCGCGAGACGTTGCTCGGTCACTTCGGCTACCAGGGTCTGGTGGGTACCAGCGAAGCGATGCGTCGTGTCTACGCGCTCATCGAGCGCGTGAAGGACACCGACATCCCGGTGCTCATCACCGGTGAGAGCGGGACCGGCAAGGAGGTGGTGGCGCGCGCGATCCACGCGGCCTCTTCGCGCGCCAAGGGGAAGTTCCTGGGCGTGAACTGCGGCGCCATCCCGGAGAACCTGCTCGAGAGCGAGCTCTTCGGACACGTCCGCGGCGCGTTCACGGGCGCCGATCGCGAGCGGCGCGGGCTCCTGCGGGAGGCAGAGGGCGGCAGTGTGCTCCTCGACGAGATCGGCGAGATGCCGCAGAAGATGCAGGCCGGGCTGCTTCGAGTCCTGCAGGAGAGGAAGGTGCGGCCGATCGGGGGAGCCAACGAGGAGCCGGTGGACGTTCGGCTCATCTTCGCCACCCACCGCGATCTCGAGCGCTTGGTCGCCGACGGGGCGTTCCGCGAGGACCTCTACTATCGTATCCACGTCGTCGAGGTTCGCATCCCGCCCCTTCGGGAGCGAGCAGCGGACATCCCGCAGCTCGTGGATCACTTCCTCAAGCTATTCGCGGCGCGCTACAAGCGCGACAAGAAGTCGCTCTCCCGTGACGCGCTACGCCGGCTCTCGAACTACGACTGGCCGGGGAACGTCCGTCAGCTCGAGCACGTGCTCCTGAACGCTTGGGTCTTGTCGGAGGGCGACGAACTCGAGGGCGAGGACCTCGAGCTCCCGGACGGGCGCTCACCCTCGAGCCGGCGCCCCGACTCGGAGCGGCGCCCGGGCCCCGCCTCGCGCGAGAGCCGCGCGTCGCTGTCGGAGCATCGCGAGAGCGAGCGCGCGCGGATCATGGCTGCGCTCGAGTCGTGCAACTGGAACCGGGTGAAGGCCGCGGAGCTGAGCGGCATCCCGCGGCGGACGTTCTACCGGCGCCTCCGCGAGTACGGCATCCAGTAACCAGGGGGAGCGATGGCCCGGCGCGCGCGCGCGCGCCGCCGCCACTCGCCTCGAGCTCAGCCGAGCTTCAGCTGACGGAGCTTCTTGTGGAGCCCCTCACGGGTGATCCCCAGGGTCTTCGCGGTGAGGGTCTTGTTGTTCCCATGTTCGCGGAGCGCCTCGATGAGCAGGTGTCGCTCGACCTGCTCGACCATCTCCTTGAGCGTCCCCCTCACCACGCCTGCTCGGCCGACCAGCCCCTCCGTCGTACGCAGGCGTGGGCTCAGCGTCTCGGCCTCGATGAACCCGCCGGGCTCCACCCCGATCACCGCGCGCTGTACCTCGTTCTCGAGCTCGCGCACGTTGCCCGGCCAGTCGTAGGTGGCGAGGGCCTCGGTCGCCGCCTGGGTGAAGCCGGCGACCGGCTTTCCGAACTCCTTCGCGTAGCGTGCCAGGAAATGCTCGGCGAGGAGCGCGACGTCGTCGCGGCGCTCGCGAAGCGGCGGTACCCGGAGCGGGAACACCTTCAGGCGATAGTAGAGATCCTCGCGAAAGCGCCCGGCCTTGACCTCAGCTTCCAGGTTCCGGTTCGAGGCCGCGACGATCCGCACGTCGACACGTTTCTCGTGCGCGGCGCCGACCGGGCGGATCTCACCCTCCTGCAGCGCGCGCAGGAGCTTCGCCTGGAGGGCGAGCGGCATCTCGGTGACCTCGTCGAGGAAGAGCGTTCCACGATCCGCGAGCTCGAAGAGGCCCTTCCTCTGTTCGGTGGCGCCGGTGAACGCGCCGCGGACGTGTCCGAAGAGCTCGCTCTCGAGCAGGTTCTCGGGCAAGGCCGCGCAATTTTGGGCGACGAAGAGCTGGTCGCGGCGGTGCGAGCGGAAGTGAACGGCCGAGGCGACCAGCTCCTTGCCGGTGCCCGTCTCGCCTTCGATGAACACCGTGATGCGCGCGTCGGCGACCTTCTCGAGTTGCTCGAGGAGCTCGCGCATGACTCGGCTCCGCCCGATGATCTCGACCCCGCCGGCGCGCGCGCGCTCGCGACCCTTGAGGTAGCGATTCTCCTGGGAGAGCTGCTCTTCGGCGGCGAAGAGCCGGCGGATGAGCCGCGCCTTGTCCACCGCCAGCGAGGCGTTGGCGGCGAGCACGCCGAGCCGATCGACGTCCCCGGTGTCGAACATTCGAGGCGCGTCGCGGTTGTCGACCTGGATCACGCCGAGGATCTGGTCACCCTTGAGGAGCGGCACGCCGACCGTGCTTCGAATGCTCGCGCCGAGGAGGGACTCGGACGAGAACGCCTCGCTCGGGGCGTCTGCGGCGAGCACGGCAGCGCGCTCGTGGATCACGGTTCGGAACACGCTCCGCGCGAACGGGATGGGGCCGTCGGGCGCGCGCGCAGAGCCGTCCGGCCCGCGCACGCGAGTGACCACCGGGGCGAACGCCGGCTCGGCAGCCTCGCGCTCGTCGCCCAGCACCAGCGTGACGTGAGTCGCGCGCGGTAGGAGCGCGAGCGCCGCATCCGCGATTGCGCCGAGCACCGCGTCGAGCTCGGTCGCGGCGCCGATCCTCTTTTCCAACTGATAGAGCAGCTTCAGCGTGTCGGTGTGCTGCTCGACGGCCGTCGCGTGCCCCGTGAGCTCCGCGACGGGACGCAGCGCCACCACGCGCTCGGCGGGCGGCTGGTCGTCGATGGTGATCGCGAGCCGCGCGCCCTCGTCACCATCGCCTCCCAGCTCGACGATGTCTCCGCTCTCGAGGAACGCGCGAGGCGCCGCGGAGCCCAGACGGAGCCGCGCCTCGCCTCGCACGATCGATGAGCCGTTGGTGCTCGAGAGATCCTCGAGCACCGCCTCTTCTCCCGCCGCCAAGATGCGCGCGTGCTCGCCCGAGACGAAGACCTCGGGGAGCATCAATCCTGCGCTCGGGGAGCGCCCGAGGAGCGTGGTGTCTCCGTCAGCCTCGACGACGCGGCCTCGGGCCGCGCCGTTCAGGACTTCGATTCGGACTCGAACCATCGAGATCGGTGCCAGCCGGCCGCGCCGTGGGCGCGCTCCGACTCACTCCGCGCGCATGCGGATCCGGTACATCACCTGCTTTACCGGCGCGTCCCCCGCGCTCTTGCCGACGTCCGCCGACTTGGCGTTCTTCTGGATGATGGCGTCGAGCTTGTCCGCGACGGCGGTCGAGCCCTTCGGGAGCAGGTGGTCGATGACTTGCGACACGACGTAGCGGATGGCCGCGTTGTCGATGTCGTCGAGGCGCTCGATGATGCCGTCCACCGACTGCTCGTTGCCCAGGATGCCGATCATGTAGCCGGCCTTGATCCCGGAGAACTGCGTCTTCTGTTCCTGGTTCTCGCTCTTCTCGACAGCATCGAGGTAGCAGCTCACCCTGTCGCCGCACGCCTTCAGCATCTTGTCGGTGAGCGCGTAGGCGTCCTTCTCGATTTGCGTGCCGTAGGCGTCGACCGCCTTCTTGACGGCCTCGAGCTGATCGGGCTTCGCCAGCTTGAGCGCCGAGATCACGATGGCGTCCTGCAGCGCCTTGAGGTCCTCGCCGCTGCCCTTGGTCTGGGCGGCGCGCTCGAGCAGCCAGTCGACCATGGTCGGGTCGTAGAACGCGACCACGGCTTCCGTGAGCATCTGGAGCGCGTTCACTCCAGGGGGGATGTTGGTGTCGAGCGAGGTCGACTCGTAAGCCTCCTTGAAGGCCTGCTTGCTCTCCGGGGTCGGCGGAAGCTTGGTGAGCTCGCGCGCGATGATGGCCTTGTTGGCGGCGATCTTGGTCCCCTTGAGCGCGTCGATCATCGGCTGCACGGCCTCGCCGAGGCCAATGGTGCCGAGCACCAGCGCCGCAGTCGCCACGTACGGCTCGTCTTTCGAATCCTCCTTGGCGCCCGAGACCTCCTTGATGCGTCGGAGCGCGTACGCCTTGAGACCGTCGTCTTCGCCCTTCAAGAGCTTGATCGCGGCGAGCTCCGCCGGCTTGCCGATCTTGGTCAGCGCGAGCACCGCGGTCGTCTGCACGTCGGCCTTGGCCGGATCCAGCATGACCTTGAGCAGCGGCTCGACCGCCTCGGAAGCGCGGAGGTCACCGAGCACCAGCGCCGCGGTCGTCTGCCAGAACTGCTGGTCGCGGTACGCGTCGATCTTGTCCGTTTCCTTGTTGGTCTTCGGGATCTCCATCGGCGCCGCGAGGAGGGTCGCCAGCGGGCCGGCCCAGTTCTTCTGCGGAGCCGCGACCATCGCCTCGTTCATGTCGCGGTACGAGACGCCACCGAGCATGGTGTGGGTCTGGAACTTGAGGAAGGCCTGCAGCAGCGAGTCGCCCAACGTCGGCAGCTTGAGGCTCGCTTGCGCGGACGCGGCCCACTTGATGTCCTGGTCATCCTTGCTGCTCGGCGGGCGCTTGGCGTACTCGTCGAAGGCCTTCTTGAGCGCGGGCTCCGTGCGCTTGTCCTTGAACGCCGCGAGCAACTTGATGAGCGAGACGCGGGTCTTCGTGTCGAGCTCGGAGTAGCGGTCGACGTAGCACTTGGTCAGCGGCTCGATGATCTTGGTGAGGAGCTTCTGGACCTCGTCCTTCGAGTTGTCTCCGCCCGCCTTCGTGGAGGCGTCCTCGAAGAACTGCTCGAGGCGCTTGATGGCGCGCGGGCGCCACGAGGCGTCGTCGAGCTTCTCGATCCAGTAGTCGGGCTGGCTCTCGTCCTTACAGCCCATGACGGTGGTCGCCAGCGTCGCGGTGGCCACCGTGGCGGCGGTCCCGAGCGTCAAGGTGCGGATGAGCGAGGCGATCGTGCGCGAGGAGCGGAACATTTTCAGATTTCCTCCCGAAACGGCGGAGAGCCAGGACCGACGGCTTCGGGGCCCTCGGGATCGCGAAATGTGCGCGAATCCTCTGGTTTCCCGACGCCTGGCGACCGTAGGACGGCCCGCGCGGCGCTGTCAACGCGGCTTCCGCGTCGAGGCCCGGCGACAGCGGGTTCCGCGGGCTCCCACCGCGGCGTTTCCGGCTGATTCCGCGCCGGACCGACCACCCTACCCGATGATCATGCCCTCGCTCAGCAACTCCCCGGCGGCGAAACGCCGGAGATTCCAGCGCTTGAAGAGGGGCAGGGTGACCGCCTCCGCGATGTGCTGGGCGATGAGCTTGCCCATCACCGGGGCCATCATGAAGCCGTGGCCCATGAAGCCGCTCGCGAGGAAGAAGCCGTCGAGCGCGTCGACCGAGCCCACGATCGGGTTCTGATCGGGGCTGATGTCGTAGAGCCCGGCCCACTGCCGGAGCACGCGGACCGCGCCGAGGACGGGGCAGGCGCGGAGGAGCGCGCGGGAGTAGAGCGCGAGGAAGCGGACCGAGGAGTCCTGGTTCGGGCCCGCAGGGACCCGCTCGTTGCCGATCCCCCCGACGAGTTCCCCGCGGGTGGACTGCGAGAAGTAGAGCCCGTCCGAGAGGTCGGCGACCAGCGGGCCGAGCCACGGCTTCAATGGCTCGCTCGAGCAGATCTCGTGGCGGTGCGGGTGGGTGGGCAGCTCGACGCCGACCAACCTCGCGATCTCGGGGCTCCACGCGCCGGCCGCGTTCACGACCACGCTGGTCTCGATGCGCCCGCGCTCGGTGACCACCGCCGTGATCGCGCGGCCGCGCGTCTCGATGGCGGTCACGCGGGTGAACGTCATGATCTCGACGCCGAGCGCGCGCGCGCCCTCCGCGTAGCCCCACACGAACGGCCACGGAAACACCACCGCGTCGTACGGGTTATGGCTCGCGACGATTACACCATCGAGGGAGAGCTCGGGCACTACCTTGGAGATCTCGCGAGGCTCGAGCAGCCGGGTCACGAGCCCGCACTCGTTCTGGAGCGCCACGCTCTTCTCGAGCTCGCGCCGGTGCTCCTCACTGCGTGCGAGGAACAGATAGCCGCCCTCACGAAACCAGGTGTTGATGCGGTGTTCCTTGGCGAAATGGTGGCAGAGCTCGAGGCTCTCCTGCATGAGCCGCACGTTGGTCTCGCTCGACCACTGCGCGCGCACACCGCCGCCGTTTCGCCCGCTCGCGCCGCCGCAGAGATAGGAGGCGTCCACGACGACGATGCGCTGCTTGCCGTGATGTCGCGCGAGGTTGTAGGCGATGCTGAGCCCCATGATCCCCGCGCCGATGATCACGATCTCCGCACTCTCGCGCATCGCCGCGGACGATACACCGACTCGGGGTCGGCCGCCGGGGGATGTCGGGGCGGCGCGGCAGCGTGCGGCCCGGTCAGCCGAGCTCGGCGCGGAGCTTCGCGAGGCGCTCGAGCAGCGCGCCCTGGAGCCGGGCGTTGCACGCGAGCACGCCCCGGTTGTTGGCGAGCTTCTCACCGCGATAGGCGATCGGGAGGCCGTGGGCGTCGGTGAAGCGTCCGCCCGCGGCGCGGACCAGCGCGTCGGCGGCGCAGGCGTCCCAGCGCTTGCCGGCGTAGCCGGGCGTCACGTACGCCTCGGCCGCCGCGCTCGCCACCGCCACGCCCTTGAGCCCCGCGCTGCCGAGCGCGATGACCTCGCCCACGCCGAGCAACTCGAGCGCGCGCTGCATCTTCTCCGAGCGATGCGAACGGGAGGCCACGATGCGCGCCTCGCCGAGCCGGGCGACCTCGCTCACCCGCACCGGCGCGCGCGCCCCGCTCGGGTCGATGCGGAACGCCCCGTCTCCGACCGCGCCCGCGTACACCGTGTCGGTGGCGGGCGCGTGGATCACGCCGAGCGTCGCGTGCTCGCCGTCGAGCAGGCCGATCATCACCGCGAACTCGCCGTTGCGGTCGACGAATTCCCGCGTGCCGTCGAGCGGATCGACGAAGAAGACCCGCTCGGCGTCGCGGTAGCCGGCGAACGAGGCCGGGTCGCTCTCCTCGGCCACGACCGGGATCCCCGGGTATGCCTCGGCGAGCCGAGCGCAGATGAGCGCGTTGGCGCGCCGATCGGCGACCGTGACCGGATCCTTCGGCGCCTTGTAGTCGACCTCGAAGGGCGCCGAGTACACGTCCTTCACGATGGCCGCGGCCTCCGCCGCAATCTCGATGAGCCGCGCGAGGGTCGGTTCGCTCACGCGGGCACTCCCACGTCGCGGAGGCGATTCCTGAGGGCGGTCAGCTTGCCGTCGGCGAAATACGGCGGCTCGCGGCCCGCCTCTCGCACCAACTGATCGAGCTGGAGCGTGCTCCGCGGGCCGATCGCGCACGAGGCGATGCGCTCGTTCGAGAGCACGAAGCGGAGCGCCGCGGCGCGCAGGCTCGCCACCGGACCGCCGACCAGCGGGCGCACCGCGTCGAGCTGCCGGACTCGCCGGCGGAGCTCGTCGCCCGTCCAGCGCTCCGAGCGGTGGTCGAAATCCGGAAAGATCTTGTCCGCCGACCAGTGCCCGCAGAGGAGCCCATAAGCGAGCGCCGAGTGCGCGAGGACCCCGGCCTCGTGCCGCTCGAGCTCGTCGCCCAGATCGATGAAGTCCGTCTGGTGGAAGACGTTATAGGGGAGTGAGAGCACCTGCGCGCCGCGCCCGAGCGCCGCGCGGCCCGCGTCCACCGAGCCCACGCTCGCGCCCCAGGCCGTCAGCTTGCCGGTGGAGACGAGCTCGCTCATGAGGCCGGTGGCGTGTCCGGCCTCGAGCGTCGCGGTGGACGGGTTGTGCAAGAGCACCACGTCGAGGACGTCGCGGCCGAGCCGCTCGCGGCACCCGTCGAAGGCGGCGCGGAGAAACTCGACGTCGAAGCGCTTGCGGGGGATGGGATGGTCGCGATCGGTGCCGATGCGCGTCACGATGAGCGCGGTCTCGTCCTTGCCGAGCCGTGCGCCGAGCCGCCGCTCCATGGCGCCGTGCGCGTAGCTGTCCGCGGTGTCGAAGAGCCGGATGCCCACCGCTCGCGCGCGCTCGATGACGAGCTCTTGCTCCATCTCCGTCACCGGTCCGTAGCCGTCGCCGGACAGCCCCCACGTCCCGAGGGCGAGCTCGGTGACGCGGAGCCCGGTCTTGCCGAGAGGGCGGCGGCGCATGGCGACCCTATAGCAAAATCCGGCGGCTCACGGCGCCTCGAGCCCGGCCCGGACGAGGAGCGCGCGATCGGCCATGAGCTCGTCGGCGGGGCCGGTGGCGATGAGCCGCCCGCCGCGCATGAGCACGATCCGCGCGCCCACCGCCCGCGCGCCCTCGAGATCGTGGGTCGCGAACACGAGGGTGGCGTCGATGCGCGCCAGGGTGCGGAGCAGCTCGCGCCGCGCCAAAGGGTCGAGGCTCGCGGTCGGCTCGTCGGCGAGCACCAGGCCTGGCGCGTAGGAGAGCACCGTCGCGAAGGCGAGCCTGCGCTGCTCGCCGAGGCTGAGCTCGCCGGGCGCGCGCGCCTCGAAGCCCTCGAGCCCGACCCGCGTGAGCGCCGCGCGCACCCGCTCGTCGAGCTCTGCCTCCGGCACACCGCGCACGCGCGGCCCGAAGGCGACCTCCTCGCCGACGGTCGGCAGGAAGAGCTGATCGCCCGGCTCCGCGAACACGAACCCCACCTCACGCCGCAGCTCGGCCAGGGTCGCGCGCTCGAGCCTGCGCTCGCCGAGGGTGATTCGACCCTTGAACGGGGCCGCCCCGACCAGCGCGAGCAGCAGCGAGGTCTTGCCCGCGCCGTTCGGGCCGACCAGCGCGACCCGCTCGCGCGGCGCGATCTCGAGCGAGAACCCCTCGAGCACGCGGCGCGGCTCGGAGGCGGCGCTCTCGCGCCAGACCTCGAGCGCCTCGATGTGAACCGCGAGCGCCATCGATCACGCGAGGTGTGCGAGCGCCCCGCCCGCCGCGCCGGCGAGCACCAAGAGCGCGTCCGCCGCGCGGAGCCGCGCGCGCCCGGCCTCGCCACGCGGCGTCGAGCCGCGCAGCCGCGCGGCGAGCTCGACGCGCTCCGCTCGCTCGGCGGTGCGAACCAAGAGCGCGGCGACCGTCCCCGCGCCGAACCCCGCGCCGCGCGCGCCGCGCAGCTCGCGCGCGAGCGCGAGGCGTCGGCCCTCGTCGCGCACCGCGCCGAGCTGGCGCAGCATGGTCGCGGTCACGCTGGCGAGCGCGCCTGGCACGCCGAGCGCGCCGAGCGCACCCGGCACCTCGTGCGCGGCGAGGGTCGAGGCGACCGCGAGCGCGGCGAGCGTGGCCGTCAGCGCGCGCCCGCCGACGAGGAGCGCCCGCGCTCGCTCGCCGGCCAGCAGCGACGGCAAGAGCAGCGCGAGGATGACGCCGAGCGCCGGCAGCCCGCGCCGCGCGAGCACGCCGAGCTTGGGCCGCGTCGCGATGACCACCGCCATCGAGACGAGCGCGTTCGCCGTGAGCGCGCGCGGGCTTGCCGGTGCGGTCGCGAGGCCCACCACGAGCACCGCGCCCGCGAGCAGCTTCCCGGCCGGTCCTGCTCGACGCGCGCTCACGATCACCGGGCGCGCAGGTGGTGCAGCACGATCTCGAGCGCGTCGGGCGAGGTGCTCGCCAGCGGCACGAGCAGCACCGTGACGACCAGCACCGCCGCGAGCCAGCCGAGACCGCGGTGGGTGACCGCGCCGGGCGCGGCCGACTGCGCGTCGAGCGCCTCGGGCGCGTCGCGCCGCGCCGCGCCGAGCCCCACGAGCCGCGGCGCGCGCCGCACCAGCTCGCGGACGGCGAGCGCGGTGAGCACGCCCTCGGCGAGCCCGGCGAGCGACTGCGCGCCGACCAGCCACGCGAAGGTGAGCCGCGCGGGCGCGCCCGCGCCGAGCACGAGCGCTGTCGCGAGGCCCGCCGCGCCGAGCGTGGTGCCGAGCCACGCGCCGAGAAATCCGGCCCATGCGAGCCGGTCGCGCGACGCGCCGAGCGCGCGCGCGAGCCCCCAGGTCACGAGCGCGGGAAGGACCGCCATGTCGAGCACGTTGAGCCCGAGCACGGTGAGGCCGCCGTCGCCGAGCAGCAGCGCCTGGACGAGCAGCACGGCGGTGAGCGCCACCACCGCGCGCGCGGGGCCGAGGCACAAGACCAGCAGCGCGGTGCCGATCGCGTGCGCGCTCGCGCCGGGCACGAGCGGCACGTTGAGCGCCTGCACCGCGAGCACGAACGCGGCGAGCGTCCCGGTCCAGGCGAGCCCGCGCGCGCTCCGGTCGAACCCGCGCCGGAGCGCGAGCGCTACCGCTCCCAGCCCGACCGCGTCGAGCGCGAGCACCACCGCGGGCTCGGTGAGGACGCCGTCGGCGAGGTGCATGCCGGGCATGCTAGCCGGACCGGGCGCGGGTGCCACCTCTCGAACGAGGCGTGCCACGCCACCGCCCCGGCGTCGCGGCCGGCTCGCTCAGTGGACGGCCAGCCGCCAGACCTCGAGCATGAAGAGCAGCGCGAGCCCGCCCCCGACCAGGAGCCCCTCGACCCACGACGACGGCTCGCTCGACCGCCGGCTAGCCGGAGCCGAAGCGGGCCACTCGGTGTCACTATGATGTGCGGCAGTTGTCATTGAACCACTAATAACCGTAACAGTTCATGCTGTCAATATCACGGCAAGGGTTTTTTTCCGGTCCGGCGCGGCCGGCGGCGCGGTTCGCCGGTCCGGCGCGGCGCGAGCCCGCCCGCGCCTCGCCGCCGGCCGCGCCGGACCGGCTAATGGCCCGCCGGAAAGGACCAGTAATGAAGGGTGGCGACCGTCGCGCCCGCGCGCGGCTCGACCTCGAGCCGGTGGCGGCCCGCGGGGAGATCGGGCGGGAGCGTGAGCGCGAGCTCTTGCCACTCGGCGCTCCGGGCCTCGAGCGTCCCGACCTCTCGACCATCGACCCGCACGGAGAGCGACGTGCCGTCGCTCGCGCCCAGCCGCGCGAGGAGGCGTCCGCTCGGGGCGAGCGTGAGCGCGAAGCGGTCGAGGGTGCGGCGGCTGCGCGCGCCATCGTAGTGACCGAGGCCGTCGCCGGCGAGGAAGTTCTCCGCCTGGGAGGCCCAGAAGAGCTCGTAGTCGTGCGCGGCCTCGCTCTCGAGATCCGCGACGTCGAGCTCATCGAGCGGCGCGCCCTCGAACCCGGCGCGGAGCGGCCTCGCGCCGGAGCGGAGCGCGGAGTAGTCGGCGACCGCCGCGACCATGGTGACGCCGCCGAGGATGGTCGCGCCGGTGACCGTGCGCTCGGTGAGCCGCTCGCCGAGCAGCGGCGGGAGCGCCATCCACGCGGGGTAGACGATGAAATGCGTGGGCAAGCGGTCGCGCTCGAGCCGCTCGTAGTGCTCGAAGCGCGACCCCGCGCCGGCGGCCCAGTAGCGCGCCTCGTGCGCGGTGGTGAGCCCGCAGATGTCGAACACCGGTCGACCCGAGTAGTACGCGATGGCGCCGGTGTCGTTCACGCCGATGCGCGCGCCCGCCGGGAGCGCGTCGCGCGCCCACTCGCCGAGCGCGACCTGCTGCCGCCGGATCGCGTCCGAGCTCACCGCGACGTCGTCGATCGCGTAGTGCAGGTGGCCGCCGAGCGCGCCCACGAAGCCTCCGGCGATGACCGCGCGCGCGTCGGGCAGTCGGAGCGAGCGGAGCAGCTCGCCCGCGAGATCGGCGAGCGCCGCGAGCCCGACGAACCACCCCGCGGCGAACGGCCAGAGATAGCGGAGGCGATTCCAGAGGAAGCTGTCGTAGGTGGCCGGGACGAGCATGCCGAGGGCGACCGCGAGCGCGCACGCCGCGCGCGCTCGCCGGTGACGCCGCGCGCCGGCCGCGAGCAACGCCGGCAGCGCGAGCCACGCGAACACGCGGCCGCCGGTCGGCAGCACCGACGCGCTCCACGCCTCGCCGTCGAGCAGCGTGACGAACAGGAGCTCCACATTTTTCCCGATGGCCCGCCAGAGCTCGGCCCCGTGGTGATACGGGCTGAGCGGCAGCCACTTCACGAGCGCGGTGGTGCTGGTCGACTGCCCGGTGAGCGCGAGGTTCACGAGGGGCGCGGCGAGCACCCCCGCCCACGGCGCGAGCGCCCACGCACGGGCTCGGCCGCGCGCGCGCGTGGCGAGCGCCGCCGAGACGAGCAGCGCGCCGATGACGCCCTCCGGGCGCATCATCGGCGTCGCCACGCCCAGCGCGAGGAGCTCCGCGCGCCGTCGGCGCCGGAGCGCCGGCTCGGCGGGCGCGCCCTCCTCGAGCCACTCGGCCGCGCGTCGAGCGCTCCGCACGAGCAGCCACGCGAACGGTACGACCTCCATCCCGCTCGCCGCGCACCAGGCGTAGCCGCCGAAGGCGAGCACCATCGCGCCGGCCGCGATGGCCGCGGCGCGGCTCGTGAGCTTTCGCGCGAGCGCGGAAGTGTCCCACGCGAGGAGCCCGAGTGAGATCCAGCCGAGCGCCCACGAAGCGAAGATGAGCGACTGACCGCGCAGCCCCGCTGCGTAAAACGGTGCGAGCACCAGCGGCCAGAGCAGGCTGGTCGCGCCGGCGGCGGGCGCCGCGCCCGGGCTGTAGACGAGGGGATGGAGCTCGGCGAGCGCCCGCGCATACTGGAAATGGATGTAGGTGTCGTCGAGCGGCACGCCGGGCAGGCCGCCCGTGCGGTCAGCGATGGCCCGCGTGGTCACCGCCGCGAGCGTCGCGGTGGCCAGCGTGACCGGCGCGTAGCGGAGCCAGGCCCGAGGTCGTGCCCCGCCCTCGGGCGTGCTAGCGGGCACCCGCGGTTCGACCATGCCGACGGCACTCTATTCCGACGCGCCCCGCTTGCCAGAGGGTGAGGGCCTCGATCTCCGGTCTCTGGTCTCTGCCGGCGCGGCCGGCGTCGAGGTCGAGATCGGCCCCGGGCGGGGTTGGTTCATCCTCGAGCGGCTCGAGTTCGCGCCGGGGGTCGGCGTGGTCGGGCTCGAGATCCGCCGCAAGTGGGCGACCATCGTCGATCGACGGCTCGCCGAGCGCGGGCTGGGCGCGCGCGCGCGGGTCTTCGCCGAGGACGCGCGGGAGGTCTTCCCTCGGCTCCTCACCGGCTCGCTCGCGGCCGTCTACCTGCATTTCCCCGATCCGTGGTGGAAGAAGCGCCACGCGAAGCGGCTGGTCCTGACCCCCGCGCTCGCCCGGGAGCTCGGCCGCGCCCTGCGGCCGGGGGGTGAGCTGTTCGTCCAGACGGACGTCTCCGAGCGCGCCGAGGCTTACGAGGCGCTCCTGGCCGGCGAGCCCACGCTGGAGCCCTGGGACGCGGCCGGTCCTCGCGTCGACGACAACCCGTACCAGGCGCGGAGCCCGCGCGAACGGCGGGCCCTCGCCGACGGCCTGCCGGTGGTTCGGCTCCGCTACCGCCGCGCGGGTGCGCGCCGTCCTTGATCCTCGCGCGAGGGTGAGGCTAGGCTCGGCTCCGTGATGCGCTTCGTCGCTCCGCTGCTCCTCGCGCTCTCGGTCGGCGCGTGCGCTACCTATCGCGAGGACTTGAACCGCGGCCAGCGTCTCTACGACGAGAACCAGTACGAGCACGCGCTGGCGCTCTGGCGCGGGCTCGAGCCGGACATGGACTCGCTCGAGCCCATGGACCAGGCCCGCTACGCGTATCTCCGCGGCATGACCGACTACCGCCTCGAGTTTCGCCCGGACGCACGCCACTGGCTCGCGATCGCCAAGGCCATCAACGAGGCGCACCCGGGCGGGCTCACCGCGAAGTGGAGCGAGCTGCTCGATCAGGCGCTCGACGATCTCAACACCGACGTATACGGCGGCGCGGACGCGCTCAAGGCGAGCCGCTCGTCGGCGACCGAGACCACGCGCAAGTCCGGGGAAGACGCCCCGTCGCCGGACGGCAGCGCGTGTCAGGGCAGCGAAGACTGCCCCGACGGTCAGAGCTGCCAGTCCGGCGAGTGCGTCCCGCTCTGATCGGCTACGCGCGCCGCAGCGCGTGAACTTCGTCTTTCGCGGCGAGCTTCTGCTTCTTCAACTCGGCGACGGTTCGCTGCTCTTCCGGGGTGAGGTAGGCCCTGCGCTCGAGCAACCGGACCTGTTTGGCCAGCGCCTCGTGTCGCGACTCTGCTTCACTCAGACGATCCTCGGCCGTCGCTTCGCTCATGATGTGTCTCTCCTTCGCTGCGTTACCGCCGCACCGGCGCCGGAGCGCGCGACCTGCGCGCGCCGCGTCGAGCGCGGATGATCGTCGGGTGTTCGCGGCGCCTCGGCCGCCGTCGGCGTCCGCGCGGACGCGGTGGCTGCTAGGCCAACGGCACGACCCGTCACGCTAGGATCCTCAGGCACGACGCTGCTTCGGTCAACCCCCCTCTTCGGCGCGTCATTCCGGCTTCGCATCCCTACGTGAGCTGCGTGGGTTCGCTCGGCCCGTTCCGCCGGTTTACCGGAGCGCCTGCGCGGAGCGGGTAGCGAGCCCTCGCGAGCAAGGCTCGTGCCATGCGTGAGCCGCTTGTGTCACCGCGCAACTCCGAGCATCGCTCTCCCACCCTCGTCCCGGAGCGCCTCGCGCCGGCGGTCCTCCGGCCTGCAGGCGTTCCGGCGCCGGCGCGCTCGACTCGAGCGCGGGCGGACGAGCCCGGGAGTCGCTAGCCGCGAGACGCGTCGTGTCGGAACCAGATGGTGAGCTCCCTCGCGCCGTCGGTAGGTCGCAAGACCTCTCGCCGTACGCCGAGCGCGAAGCCCTCGACCGGCTTGCGGCAGCGCCGGTCGAGCACCAGCACACGCGCGGTCGACGCGAGGTCGTCGACGGGGTGCGCCCGGGACTCAGCCGTCCGCGCGCGCGGATACACGCGGCTTCGCGGTCCAAACACCGGGACGGCGAGATCGCTGAGGTCGTAGAGCCCGCTCTCGTAGGTCTTGCCGCAGCCGAGGTACAGAATGGGTCCGATGCGCTGGTCTCGAGGGCGCTGCGCGGGCATCGGGACCAGCGTCGAGCCGCCCGAAGACCACGAGCCCGCCGTGTGGTGAAGCACGAAATCGTAAAATACGATGTCTCCAGCGAGCGAGTCCCACCCTTTACTCTGCCGGTTCGATTCGTACACGATATGCGTGACGCCCATCCCTCGAAACAGCTCGTAGACCTGGCCTGGCGAACCGCGCGTGTCGTAGCGGATTCCGAACTGCCACCCGCCCCAATCATTGACCGTCTCCGCACCGAGCCCCAGGTGGGTGTGATTGTCGTGAAGCAATACCCGCGAGCCGGAAGGAAGCCGGCGGCCGAGCTCGGTCCATTGCGAGTAGATTCGGAAACGCTTGTCTCCTTGCTTCCGGAACCCGGCTGACAAGAGATCGATGCTGGCCTTGAGTGGTGACCCAACCATCGAATGGGTTGGGATGAAGTAGGTGTCGCCCGCGACGATGAGCTGGGTCGCGACGAGCGCCCCGAGCCCGACTCGGGCGGGCCAACCCGTGCGCCAGGCGAGCACCAGGGTGGCCGCCGTCGCCCCGGCGATCCAAGGCATCAGCGTCTGAAGGTAGCGATCCTGATGGTGAATCCAATACCAGATCAGGATGGCGACGTGAGTCGCCGCGACCAGCCCCCAGATGCGCTGGGTTCGCTTCAAGAATGGCAGGGTGAAAACCAGGATGGTAAATAGCGAGCCAAATACCGGAGAAATCCCGTGATATCTTGGGTAGTCGTTTGGAATGAAGGAGAAGGTGAACAGCGCCTTGATGGTCTGCCAGACACCCGAGAGGTCATGAGTCGGACGCCAGAACTGGAAGTCCTTGTAACCCCACTCGAAGAGATCTGCGGAGCCGGCGACCCAGGGGCGCAAGTGCAGATACTTGTGGAGCGATGGGTAAATGGGATCGCCGTACCAGATCCAGTTTTTCAGCCAGAAGGTCGAGGTGATCGCGAAGCCGACTCCAACCGCCGCGAGCGGGCCGAGCCATGCGCGTCGGCGCGGTGGGGCTCCGGGACGACCGCCACGCAGCGCGATGATGACGGCGCGCAGCCCGAGCGCGCCAGCCACCACGGGTGTCAGCATCAGGAGCGCGGTGAGCTTCGACATGGCGCCACCGGCGAGCATCACCGCCGTGAGCATGCAGAGCTTGGGTTCGAGCGCGCGGCGCGCGCGCAGCACCACTAGAAAGAGTGGCACCGCGAAGAGCGCGGCGATGTGGTCGGCCCCACCGCTCAGGCTCGAGTCATAGAGGAAGATCCCGGGGAACAGGAAGCGGGCGGTCCACGCGTAGCGCCCGGAAGCGCCGGGCACCAGCCGTCGCACGAGGGTGGGGAGCATGAGGGTGGTCGCGACGAAGATCGCGAACTCGAGGTGCGCCGCGAGCTCCACCCGGTCGAAGAACTTGCCGAAAGGCAGCAAGAACCCCCAGCTGTAGACGTAGGTGGCAAGGTGCGGATTGGTCTCGACCGTCCAGCCTTCCGCGAAGCGCCGCACCCCTCCGGTCACCACGTACTCTTCGGCGAGCGCGAAGTGCTTCCAGCGCGAGTCGAACTGGATGTTCTCGGGGCTCAGGATCACGAAATACACCATCAGGAACCCGAGCAACCCGAAGGTGAAGAGCACGTACGACCAGGGCGAGCCGCCGCCGCGCCGTCGTCGCTCCGCAAGCACGCCGCGCAAGAACCGGCGGGAGGTGCGAGCGAGGCTCGCTCCTCCCGCGGCGAGCATCACGGCTGGGAGCGCGAAGAAGAGCGGCGCGCGCAGGAGGTGAAGGAGGCCCGCGACCGACATCAAGAGGTAATTCAGGAAGACTCCGGTCGCGAAGCTGAGCGCGAGGTGTTCGCGGAAGGGCAGCACTCGCGGCAAGAGCCGCCGGAGCAGCGCGTGCCCTCCGGCCAAGGACGCGAGCGCCCAGACCCCGCACGCGAGCCAATACCCGGCGTAGCGCCAGAAGAGCCACTGCCCGACTGGGTATCGACGCTGACCGTAGTATCCGAGCACCGCGGCCCCGCTCAGCGCGACGAGCAGGATCGCGACGGACCGCCAGGCGGCACCGTGGCGCGCCCTCGAGTCGGGAGGGCTGGACGCGAGGGGAGCGCTCGACGTTCGCGGTGTCTCTGTGGGGGGCATGACCAAGCTTCCGAGCTGGACTCTACTCGAACCTGCCCTCGTCACGCGCCGCTGAACCGCCCTCGCCGGTGTGAGGCTCGCGCGCTCGACGAGATCCGTGGCGCGCCGCGCTCACGCGCTTCGCGGCGGCGTGCGGGAAGCGCGGCTGCTAGACTCCGGATCGTGTCGTCACTTCGCTTCATCGGCCTCGCCGTCGTGCTCTTCGCGAGCGCGTGCGCACCGGTGAAGAGCGCCGCGACGCCCGCCGCCCCGAGCGGTTCCGTGCCGGACCGGCAGGCTCGGAGCGCCGCTCCCGCGCCGGCTCGGCGCGTCGAGCTGCCGCGCACCGTCGTCACCCCGACCGGCGAGGCCAGCATCGACGAGCTCTACGCGCACGCGCGCGCTCGTCTCGAATCCGGTGAGTACGCGGGCGCCGCGGTCGAGCTCGAGCGTGTGGTCGCGCTCGACCCGCACGGACCGCTCGCGCCCGAGGCGCTCTTCGCCGCGGGTGAGGCGCGCGATTTCGCGGGGGATCCGGCCGGCGCGCTGGCGCGTTACCAGGAGGTCGGGCGGCGCTTTCCGAGGAGCGAGCTCGCGCGCGCGGCGCTGGTGCGAGAGATCCGCCTCCTCGCCTATTTCGAGCGTTGGGAGGAGGCCGGGCGCGCCGCCGACGCGCTCGTCGCGCGCCATCCGGACCTTCGTCCGCTCGAGGAGATCGTCGCGATGAGCGGCAAGGCCCTCGCGCTCCTCGCGGCGGGCGAGACGGACGCGGCGGCGACCTTCATCGAGAGAGGCCGCAGCGCGATCGAGGACAACCGCCTCGACCAGGCCGGCCGCGTCCCGCGCGATCTCGCGCAGCTCTACTACGCGCTCGGAGAGCTGCGCCGCCTGCGCGCCGAACAGATCCGCTTCGTGCCGGTCCCGGCCGACTTCGCTGCGACCCTCGAGGCGCGCTGCCAGCTCCTGCTCGACGCGCAGAGCGCCTACTCCGATGCGATGCGCGCCTACGACGCGCACTGGTCCGCGATGTCCGGGTACCGCGTCGGCGAGCTCTACGAGCGACTCCACCAGGAGCTCATGAGCGTGCCGCCGCCGCCCGCGGCCACCACCGACGCCGACCGCCAGCTCTTCGAGGGGGCGATGCGCCTGCGCTACTCGGTGCTCCTCGCGAAGGCGCTCACCATGATGAACCACACCGTCCAGATGGCGAGCCGCACCGGGGAGCGCTCCGAGTGGGTCGAGCGCGCGAAGGAGGCCCGCGCGTCCATCGAGCGCGCCATGAAGGTCGAGGACGCTGCCCTCGCGCGTCTGCCTTACAGCCGAGCCGACCTCGAGGCTGCCCTCGCGCGCCTCGCCCAGCGAGCCAAGCGTTGAGGGGTTACCCTATAACTAGCTGATTTCACGTTGAATTCCATTTCGGCTCGGCGCGGCCGGCGTCCGGTACGGATTGTGCTTGACAGCGAATGACGCTGGCGCTACGTGAGCGCGGTTCACCGGGTGCCCGCCCGCCGCCCGCCGTGCAGCGTGAAGCCGCGCGGAAGGCAAGCAGGTGGGGTGTCCCCTCCGGCGTCGCCTCGAGGCGCCGAGGCGCGGCCTTCGCCAGAAGCCGCGGGAGCGCCGCTGGCTCCGGACACGATCCTCGCCCGCCACACCCCGTGCCCGTTCGCGATCGACCGCGCTGCCTGCCCCGTGAATGGAACGAGCAATCCCGCAGTTTTCGCCGCGTTTTTGCGGTCCTGGGTGTGCTGGCGTAGCTCAACCGGTAGAGCACCTGTTTTGTAAACAGGCGGTTAGGGGTTCGAGTCCCCTCGCCAGCTCGAGACATTCGGAGGACGAAGCGTAAGGAGCGAACGCGAAATCACGGAGGGTTGCCCGAGCGGCCAAAGGGAGCAGGCTGTAAACCTGCCGGCTTATGCCTACGTTGGTTCGAATCCAACACCCTCCACTCAGGAGCGCCAGGACGGGAGCTCGCTTCCGCCTCGCTCGAAGGAAGGCATCGGAGCCGAGACCGCACGAATTCCCAGTCGGCCCACTGGCCGAAAGAAGAGGGTGGCCTTCAGGCGGAAGTGGCGCTATGCACGCCGCCCCCTTGAGGTCGCGGGTCGGGCCGAGAGACGACACGAGACCGGAAGTCAGGACGCAGAGGAACGGAGACGCATGCGGGAGTAGCTCAGTTGGTAGAGCGTCAGCCTTCCAAGCTGAACGTCGCGGGTTCGAATCCCGTCTCCCGCTCCAGCACGACCGCACCAGAAACGAAACGTTGCCCACCTAGCTCAGTTGGTAGAGCGCGTCCTTGGTAAGGACGAGGTCACCAGTTCAATCCTGGTGGTGGGCTCGAGGAATCACGATTCGAAGAGCTCTTCGGAACAACTACGAGAGAAGGTAAGCGAGCGATGGCCAAGGAGAAGTTCGTACGCACGAAGCCCCACGTGAACGTGGGGACGATCGGACACATCGACCACGGCAAGACGACGCTGACGGCGGCGCTGGTGAAGGTGCAGTCGAAGAGCGGGC